>NZ_JAQTHW010000002.1 GCF_029433395.1 Bifidobacterium sp. ESL0763
TGCCCCAGAAGTCCAGGTCGCGTTGGTCCATCGCCTCGAACATCTCCGAGAAGGGATAGACCGGCCCCATGATGGTGTGGTTGAACAGGCAGACCTCGTCAAAGGTCGCGAGCTTTTCCCAGCCATAGGTCTCCAGTCCCGTTTTGTAGGCCCAGACGTCAAACCCCTTGTTCTCACGGACGATGAGCTTGTCGGCATCCGTGTACCTAAGGAGTCTTGCGCGGCTGGTGTCGGTGAGCTTGCCGTTGACCACGATGGTGAGTTCGGAGAAGAAGGGCTTGAAGCCAGCCAAGAGAGTGGTGACGTAATCGTCAACAACGCCTTCGGCGTCATAGAAGAAAAAAATCCCTAAGCGATTTACCTTCTTGCCTGGCAATAACATGAATTATGCTGCCTTCTCTGTAATCAACAACGTATGCCGCTTCTTCTCAAGCCTAGATTATCGATATTCTCGGATAACAATTTGCAGTGACGGGGCCGATTATCACTTGTTGAGTTGTCGTTTTCTTAACTTGACCAAAGCCGGACCGATGAGAGGGATGCGCTTGACGATGTTCTTGATGAACCGCAGTATGGTGTACCGGAACCGTTTGCCCTTCATCACGCTGTGCTTGGTCTTCTCCAATGTCTTCTTGATCCATGGATCGGAGATGGCTCTGACGATCTCACGCTCCTCGAATGCTAGGTTGGTCAATTCGATGCGGGCGAACCGGTCGGAGAAGATATAGGCGGGGAAATAGCCGTTGGACTGGGGGACATACGCGTATGAGCGTTCAATATAGTGCAACGGTGTGTTGTCGATGTCGTTGGGTTCCGCGGGAAAATCCGTGTATTTCCAGTCAAGGTCGAGCAACCCTCTCATTGCTTCAGGGCGGAACCAGAACATTGTGCCTAGAGGGGCGATGGCCTCCTTCTCGTCGTCCAGCGGTACATCGATATGCAACGTGTCGTGGAGGAACTCCTCGGTGCCGTCGAAATTAGGGCCCCAAGTGAAGGTGAAATTGGGGAAGTAGTCGCCATGGTTGGGTGGCGAAGGCATCGCGATGCCCAAACGAGGGTTGTCCTCGAAAAGCTGAAGGACGTTCTCAACATATGCTTTGGTGGGCAGCATGTTCTCGAAGCACTTGTAGCGGAACCCATCACCGATGCTCTGTGGCGTCAGCTGAGTCACCTTCTTATCGTGCATGAAACAGACATAGTCATAGTCGAAGAGGTCCTTGCCAGCGCCGACGAGTAGGGCGCTGACGTCACGTCCGCGGTTCTGGATGACGCGCACATCGGCGTGGTAAGGCAGATCCTTGCACTTCTTGCGCACCAGCTCGGCGTTCTCCTCGCTTACGACGGTAAGGATGAGGTCGCTGCCGGCGGGCATGGATCTTGCGTAGGCCAATGTCTGATCGAGCAGATCCATATAATACAAATGCATCACCAGCGCAATCCTCTTGCCGCTGGACAGTTGCGCGCCGTGGTTCGAGGGGAGCACAAAATCGAGGTGCAGGTTTTTCATGAGGTCCGCGAGGTTCATGGTGCGCAGGGCGTTCTGCCAGATGAGGTCGGTGTCGTAATCGGTGTGGTCGCGCAGGAACTCGTAGAGGTCCAAGGCGTTGTTGCCCACGGATTGGTCCATGCTATCGCTATAGGGGTGGAAGAACGAACGGCGCTTGAAGATGGGGCAACGCTTCTGTTCGATGAGCTGTTTTACCGCGAAAGTGATGGGGCCGTAAGTGAATCCTTCGAGGTCGTCGGTGTTGACGTAGACGTCCCATTTGAAGCCCTTGTCGGCGAAGCGTTTCGTGAACAGGCTTTCGTGCAGGCCGACGGAATCGTAGTAGCTCTTGATCTCTGGCAGGTTGTCCCAGTAGTCGTGGAATGCCTGGCTGGTTACCAGGCTGTGGCGATAGGCGTGGAAGTGGGATTGGATGTGTTCGGGCAGGTACCCATAGGGGCTGCGGCCGAATGGATCCCCTTCGGTCTTGTGGAACTTGGTGATGCCCCAGAAGTCCAGGTCGCGTTGGTCCATCGCCTCGAACATCTCCGAGAAGGGATAGACCGGCCCCATGATGGTGGCGTTGAACAGGATGATCTCATCGAACTTGTCGAGCTTTTGCCAGCCATATGAGTCAAGGGCCGTTTTGTAGGCCCAGGCGTCAAACCCCTTGTTCTCACGGACGATGAGCTTGTCGGCATCCGTGTACCTAAGGAGTCTTGCGCGGCTGGTGTCGGTGAGCTTGCCGTTTACCACGATGGTGAATTGCGAGAAGAAAGGAGTGAGGCCATCGAGAAGGGTGAGCAGATAATCATCTACGATGCCTTGGGCGTCATAGAAAAAGAAGATTCCAAGACGGTTCACATCGGTTTCAGAAAGCACCATGGGTTTGCGGTTCTCCTCATTCGGACAATTTCAGACAATACGGTAGACTACAAGGTTACACGTATCTCTGTAGAATCTAAGATTTCAAGCGTTGAGGGAACTCACCATGTTCGTTGTGAGGAAGGACGGATTGTGCGTCTCGCTCTCCTTGATGGAATCAGGGCGGGAGATGGGCTAGAGTGGTAAGGTGAAGAACTTATGGACTCATGGTATTCCGCTGTGATTCGATATGGGTTTGTTGGGATGATTGGCCACTGGTCATTGAGGTTTCGGGTATGAAATATTTGAAGTTGATGCGCGTGCGGCATTACGTGAAGAACGTGCTTATTTTCGCTGCCTTGCTATGCAGCGGGAATTTCTTCCACGTCCATGAGCTGACCGCCGATCTTATCGGTTTCGTGTCCTTCTGCTTGATTTCCTCAGTCGTCTATATCATCAACGACATTCGCGATCGCGATAAGGACCGTGCCCACCCGACCAAGTGCCATCGGCCCATCGCCAGTGGAGCGGTGAGCGTGCGAAGCGCATGGGTGCTCGCCGGTGTGCTGTTCATCCTGTCCATGGCCATCAACGCCGCTGTGTTCCACGTGGTGTCCACCGTGGTGATTTTATTGTATTTGGCCTTGAATCTGGCTTATAGCTTCGGTTTGAAGAACGTTCCTTTGCTCGATGTCGCGATTCTAGTATCGGGGTTCCTTATTCGCGTCGTCTATGGAGCGGTCATCAGCGATATCGATGTTTCCAATTGGCTGTATCTGGCGGTTACCACGTTGGCATTCTATTTTGCCTTCGGCAAGCGTAGGAACGAATTGCAGCGTAGCTTGGATTCGGACCAAAAGAAGCGCGGGGAGACTCGGGCGGTGCTTAAGCACTATACCGCGCATTTTCTTGATAGCAGCATGAACATGTGCATGACGTTGGCTATCGCCTTTTACTCGTTGTGGAGCATCGAAGCTAGTCATCCGCCGCTGTCCCGCAGCAAATATCTGGTGTTCACTGTCCCGCTAGTACTGCTTATCGTCATGAAATATAACCTCACGATTGAGGGGGATTCCGATGGCGATCCCGTGGAAGTGTTGGTACACGATAAAGTGTTGATGGCGCTTTGCGTGCTGTATGCGGTCGTCATGTTCGCGCTTCTCTATCTGTAAGATATCGGTGCCAATATTTCAAAGGTCATACGCGATTAAGGTTACGTAGGTGTACTGTTGCGGATGATTCGTTTTGTTTCGTGCAGTATATGACGTTTTGCCGCGATGCGGTACGTACCATGGAGAGGAAAGCTTTTGAAAGGATCCGAGCTGGTAGGTTCCCTCAAGAAAATCAGTAAGAGGGACGGTTTCAAAGCTACATTGGCGTTATGCCTGTGCTGGCTGTTCTTCTTCCTGCTTTCGTTGCTGGAAGTCCGTTGCACAGGAGCGCAGGATGACGATGCGGTCTACACGAAACAGCTCCTCCATATGAACGGAATCCAATGGCTCGGAGAACGGTACAGGACATGGTCGGGCAGAGCCTTCTCGGAAGTGGCCGGAGCCCTGTTTTTCCCCGCGCCTCAAATGGTCTGGCGTATTGTCAATGCGGCATTTGCCGTGCTGCTGGTTTATGCGATCACAAAGATTGCATTCCGGCGAATCAACATCGCAAACGTCGCTTTTGTATGTGCTGCCTACTGGCTCATCGCGCCTAAGATCCTGCTCGACTCGACCTTCTGGATGACGGGGTCCTTTGTATATCTTTGGCCGGCGGCACTGGCCGTATTCAGCTGTATCGTACTCGACAATGCGGTGCGTGGTGAAAAAACCAAGTACTGGTTCCTGTATGTCGTCGCCGCTCTGTTCGCTTCCACCGGTGGCGAGCAGGTGGGGCCGTGCATCGTGGGATTCTCGGCAGTGGCCGTGATCTATCTTTTGGCGACCACACACAAATTGCGCAAAGAGCCTTTTGCGGTGCTTATCGTCTCGGTGATAGGCGTGCTATTCGAGTTGACGAGTCCGGGCGAGCAGGCACGGTCTGGTCTGGAAACGAAGCATTGGTATCCGGAATACAAGACGTTGCCGTTGTGGGAGAAGATAACTAGGGGAATGACATGGCAGTTTAGCTCGGTTGCCAATGATATGTTCCTTCTTCTGACTTGCATCATCGTGGCGCTGGTGCTTGCTGTCGTCATGCGGCAGAAGGCCGGCCATCAGGATGGTCAATTGGTGAAAGAGGCGGCGAAGACCACTTCGCTGGATTATGCGTTGATGGCGATTCTGATTGGCCAACTGCTGGTCGTTGCCGCAGAACCGAAAATGCGACTGGGGTCTGTGCTCTTTAATTTCATAGGCTTCGGCAGCGCCGGTTCGGCACTTGCCAAAATCGTTCCCTATCTTTTCTGGACGGTTCTGTTTGTCTGCCTGATAGTGCTGCTTCTGCGCTTCGTCGATCAGAAATACACGGTGTTGTTTATCGTGCTGGCATCGGTATGCGCGGAAATGATCATGTACTTCTCTCCGACCATCTATGCGTCAGGGGCGCGGCCGCTGTACTTGTCCTCCATCATGATGGTGGTTGTGCTGTGCATGATTCAACGGCAATCCAGGAACAGAATAGCGTATGCCGCGATTTATGTTCCGGCAATCGCGATGATGTTGGTATTCGTTTATAGGATTATGCGTTTTGGGTACAGCATGACGATTTTCTAAGACACGTTCTTATACCGGGGTGGGTTTAGGCTGGCCTGCTCAATAGAGCCGAGTGGCATAGTTTATTCTGCGGCATTTGGTCAGCATACGAAGTAGAAACAAAGAACCCGTTGAGGCTGCCTATGCGAGCAGCCTCAACGGGTTCTTTGTATGATTCCTGCGCTATTGACGTTCCGTTCCCTCAGACGCCGAACGCATAGGTTCTTGTGTCCGCGAGGCGGCCGTCGGAGGTATACAGCTCATAATGTGTCCAATAGACGCCGGGAGTCGGATGCCACACGGACCATTGGCCATTGAACTGGGCCACCCAGCGCTTGGCGTTGTAGTCGTAGATTTTCTCCACGTACTTTCCTTGGGGGTCGTTGGAACTCATGCCGAGCAGAATGCCGTCGCTGCGATAGCCGGAGTAGGTTCCGGTAATCGCTGCATAACCCGGTGTGTAGTGGAAAGCGATTGTCTTGCTGCCCAGGGAACGATGGCTGCCGGCTTCCCTGACCTCCAGATGCAGCCAGTAGTCGCCGGTTTCCGCTGACCATCCTGCCCAGTTCCCCGCATACCAGTTCGTGATGTTATGCCAGACGTGGGTGGAGAGATTATAGGATTGCCACTTGTACTCGAGGTTGTGTACGGGTGAGTTGACCGCAGCGCCCACGGCGATGTCTTCGCTGCGGACGATCCAGGTCAGGTCGATTGTGCTGACGGAAGCGGGATCTGCGGCCAGGGTCAGGGCATCGCGTGCCTGTGTCAGTTGCCAGTAGCTTATGGTGAAGTATGCCGGATCCAGGGTCGTGTCAGGTGGCAGGGGCGCGACTCGCGATTTTGCCATGTTCAGGGCGTCGGCGAAGTCCTGCCATCCGTCGCTATAGTCGCTTTCCTTCAATGTGCTGCAAGAATCGATAAGCTGTTGCAGCTCCTCACGGGTCTTTCCAGGAGACGCGCCATTGGGCTCTCCGGCCTTGGCGTGCTTGAGCTCTGTGGGGATGCGGTTCAAATGATCATTGAACCAGTCGGTCCAACCGGTTGGGCCCGCATCCGGCTCAATACTTCCATAAAGCTGATTCATGTCCATTTTGAAAAGCAGCCAAGATAATTGCGTATAGTCTGCCGGGTTATCGCTCAGATGTCTGCTCTGCTCGGAATATAACGCATTCATCTTTTCCCAGTCATCAATGGTCGTGCACTGGTATTGTCCGCAGAAATCAGCATACAGAGAGATTGCAAGAGTGAGATCATCTCGATAGATCAGAAGCTGCTTGTACTCTCCGGTCCAACCGGTTGAGGGCGTGGTGCCTGTCGCATCCATCTGTTTTGCGCTGTCGATTTCGTTTTTCAGCGCATTCCAAGCCTGGACGGTGCCATAGCACCCTGGTGTTTGAGAAGACTTCAGCTGCGAATATTGTGCGACCAAGGCCATTACATCCGTTTTCGATTTTTCTCCGGACGACCAGCCGGGAATCGGACGCAAAAGCGTGTTGTCACCATCTTCCATGTGATAGAAATTTCCATTTACCGTGACGTAATAAGGTGCATTGAACGTACTTTGGTCGTATCCGTTCGCAGTGGCTGTGGCGTCGTCCATGTCATGCAGTGTCTCAACTGTCGCCACACTTTGCTGGAACGCGGCCCACATCTCAGCGCGATACATATTCGGATTGTCGTTTTTGTGCTCTTCAACGAAATCGTAGGCTTTGTCAATCAAGTCGCGGAAGAACGTCGTTTGTGCGCCGGGGTTTGCCTGAGGCGCGCTTGGATCGGAAGGGCTGGAGGTTTGACCTGATTGCTGGGCAGGATTTTGGGTTTCCGGTGCTTTGGCGGTTATCGGAGCCTGCGGATTCGGCGTTATGCCGGTCTCCTGTTTTTGCGCGCTCGAATCAGGGGTCTGGCTTGAGGGCTGGGGAGTCTGGGCATTCGTTGTTTGCGTTTCCGGAATATCGGCTGCGTTCGCCACGATATTGCCGGAAACCAGCATACAGACTGCAATGGTGCTGGCAGCTGTGTATGCGATTCGCCGCACGAAGCTGTGTTGCCTCATAACGATTTCTCTCTTTCTGTTCCCACGATGAAAACGGTCCTCTCTATGCTACTATGCGTTGGACATGCCAATTTTCTGTGTCTAAATATTGGTATGACGGCAATAAAGTAATTTGTTTGTGTTGATGAAGACCATCTTTCTGAAGTGGGATGCGATGCCGCAAGGGGCGTACTCGACGCGATGGAGCGGCAGCTTACGGATAATTGGCAGATAAAGTGGGTGGACATCTGCCTATGCTCCATGTTCTACAGTAGGGTGACAGGTATTGGAAATCTGGGAGGCATATGCGTATTGCGGCATCGATGGTGACGTTCAACCCGTCGCTGGACGACCTGCGGGCCAGCGTGCCCGCGCTGCTGGGGCAGGTGGACGCGCTCGTCGTGGTCGACAACGGCTCCGGCAACGTGGACGACGTCGCGCGGCTCGTCGGCGGATTCGACAAGGTGACGCTGCTGCGCAACGGCAAGAACCTGGGGGTCGCCACCGCCCTCAACCGCGCGTTCGAGTGGGCGCGGAAGGCCGGCTTTGACTGGGTGCTCACGCTCGACGACGATTCCGAGATCCCCGAGGGCATGGTCAGCGGTTACGTGCGCTGCCTTCAGTCCCAGCCGGACGGCGGGACGGGCGTCGGCATCGTCTGCCCGCTGCTGCGCAACCGCAGGGACGGCACCGTCTTCCACAGCAAGCGCAACGAAGGCGAGTGCATCACCTCCGGCAGCCTGACCAACGTGGCCGCATGGCGCGCGATCGGCGGGTTCGACGACTGGTTGTTCATCGACGGCGTGGATTTCGACTTCTCGCGCCGACTGGTCGCCGCCGGCCATCCGATCGTCGAATGCGCGGACGTCATCATGCCGCACCAGATTGGCGAAAGCCGCACGGTCAACCTCGGCTTCAAGCATCCGATCGCCTGGAACCACGCGCCGTTCAGGTGGTTCTACATCGAGCGCAACGCCCTCTACATCGACGCGAAACTCGGCACGTATTCGTGGCCGCGCTCCCTGGCGCGCCTCGCTCAGGACATGCTCATCGTGCTGCTCTTCGAGCGAAACAAGGCCGCGAAGGTCGGCGCCATGCTGCGTGGCTGGCGCGCCGGCAAGCGCAAGATTCGTGCGATGCGGGCTGGGCGGGGTTAGCCAGAAACGGATACTGTGCTGGAAGCCGTCCGGAATTCTTGTGTACGGTAATCTGCCTTATTTCGTAGCAAAACAGGTGTCGTTGGCTGCCCGCGAGCGGTGCCATCGAAGGCATATTATATTTTTAGGTAACGATACCGATACACTGGAAAAGTATGAATGAAACGCCGCTTCCCTCAAAGGTGCTGATTGGCCCCAAGAAGTCGTTATGCGCGGATTCGGGCAACAATCGCCTCTTCTGGGTGCCCGGAGACAAAGTCCGGACGATTGTGGAAGCATTTGACGCTTACTTGGCCGATCGGTTCCCCAATGAGGAACAGGAGAGTATGGCGTTCGGGGAATACGTGAGCCGTCTCTTACGCGCGATGCATGGGAAGCTGCGCCAGTCGAGAGGAAGCGATGCCGAAGTCAAGCGGATGCTCGAGGCTCCGGGTATTTTCGAGATTCGTTGGCATTGGAACGTCATGGAGCATGGGCTTCGGAAATTCATAGGAGCTCGGCTGTTCCATAGGGAAATCAGCGAAGGCCGTAAACTCGTCGCGGCGCGTCTGATGTGCAAGAAAGGTGATATTGACCAGCTCGCGACGCATTACAAGCAGACCGGTTTTGCCAAGGACGCGGATTGGGCCATTCGGCATTCCGATGAGACTCAGTGGAATGAGGTTTTGCGTTCCGACCTTGAGATGCCCAGCGATGAATAATGGACGGACGGGTGCTTTATGATGTTTAATGGGATGACAATGTGAAAAGGAAGGAGGATGCGTATGCGAGAACATAGTAAAAATTACGCCCGATTGGTGAAGCAGGCCAGTTTGCTGGTCCGCAATGACGAGAAGCTCATCGACGAGCTTGCTGAGTACAGGAAAAAATCAGGAATGAGTGTCGAGACCGTCGCCGACAAGATGGGAATTCCGGCTGACGAACTGCGGGACATCGAAGGCGGCGTCGGTGATCCGGCGATGTCGGTCGTAAGGCGCTTCGCCCATGCGTTGGGATTGGTCGTCTCGCATGACGTTCGTCCTTACGAGGATTTTGTTGGCGGCCAAGCAAAGGGCAATCCCTTGAATGAGCAGACCATCTATCTGTTGATTCAGCAAAGCGACAATGTGCCTGAGCTTGCCAGTGTCCAAGCCTCGTCTGGCCCCATCGCCTCGATGGAGGCCTTCACGAAGAGCGGTGGCAAAATACACTTTGATTCGACCATGTCCGTACCGTCGGCAGGAAGTGCGCTTGTATGAAACGAGTCAAGGGATTTAGCCGCCTGTCTTCGCAAAGCAGGTTTGCCTACGATCAATTTCAGGGAATCATAAATGAGGCCGTCGCGAAGGATGCCGGTGCGACGCAAACCCAGGTGCCGATTTCGTACGATATGAATGTGGCGGTTTCCGCCAAGGAGAATGGATTCTGGCCGGTAGTGGTGACGGCTGAGATGACTGCGACTTTTTCGAAGAAATCAGGCGGTGCCTCCTCGAAGCGCGAGCCTTTTATGCTGATGCGCGTCGAATACGGGGTTACGCTCGATGACAACAGCGTCGAAACCGATGCCGAAAAAGACGAAGTCAGGTCTTTGGTATGGCCATATTGCAAAGACTATTTTGATGAACAGACGCGGTATATCCCGGTGCCAACGCCTGATCTGCCCCTTTTCCGGTAGGGCAACACGTGGTTGACGCATGGGAGATGCTGCGGCGGCGCCTCACTTCATGTTCTTGATCTTGTGGTCGTAGACGAACTTTTCGAAGAGGCGGATGGCGCGCAGGGCCATGCAGGTGAGGCGCTGGGCCAGGCTCAGTGACGTGAGCGCCTGAGCGGTCCGGCTGTTGTCGCTTTCGGCGACGGCGGATGCGCTTGGCGAGTTCGTGGCGTCTGATGTGGTGGCCGAAGTGCCTGCCGGGTTCGTGGCGCCCATGGCGCTCGCGGACTGGCCGCCCGCCTCGATCCGTGCGGCCTTCTGCTCGTAGCGGTTGTTGCTGACGAGGGTGTAGTAGCTGCGCGCGGGCAGGACGTGCTCGGCCTGGCACAGGCGCATGTTGCGCAGCGACGCGGCGACGTGGTCATGGTAGAACGACGCGCTGCGCATTCGGTGCGTCACGGAATCCGCGCGCTGCAGCCAGTTGTAGAGGTTCACGTCGATGTCGGCCACCCTGCCCATGCGCGCGTAGAGCCGGCACGCCACGGCGGTGTCCTGCGCGTAGACGCCCTCGGGGAAGCGGATGCCGTCCCACAGCTCTCGGCGGTAGAGGCGGCACCAGTTGGCCTCGTTGAAGTACTTCGCCTCGGTGTTGCGGCCGAGCGCGCCGCCGAGGACGCGCAGCGACTTGCAGAACACCGTCTGGTAGGCGTGCAGCGGGTGCGAGAACACCGTGATCTTGCTGGGCTCCGTGGCGCCATGCCGTGCCTCGTCGGCGACCTGGTCGATCTGCGAGACGCCGAACTGGCGCCAGCGTGCCTTGCTCATGTCGGCGCCGGTCGAGGTGAGCGCGTGCAGCAGCAGCTCGATGTTGCGCCGGTCGAGGATGTCGTCGTTGTCGGAGAACGCGATGTAGCTGCCGTGCGCGGCGTCGAGGCCGGCGTTCTGCGCGCGGCCGATGCCGCCGTTGGCCTGGTGGATGACGGTGACGCGCTGGTCGGCCGCGGCGTATTCGTCGCACACCTGCGCCGAGCCGTCGCTCGAGCCGTCGTCGACGAGGATCACCTCGAGGTTCGTGTGGCTCTGCGCCAGGATCGAGTCGACGCAACGGCGCAGGTAGTCCGCCGCGTTGTAGACGGGCACGATGATGGAAACGAGCGGTTCGGCCGCGTCGGAGGTCTTGGTCATATCCACAAGTGTAGATGGTGGCTGGGGCAGCCGCGGAGCGGGGCCTGCTCTGGCTGGTGACGGCGTTCACAATTGCGGGACGGCCTTTTTCGTTATCTTCACGTTCGTTCGCACCTGATTCACAAATCCATTTCTAGACTCGGGAACTGAACGGCAGACGGCGGCGATGCCATTATCGTCTTATCGTTGCCGCGATTGCCGATGGCGAACGGACGAACACAAGCATTTGTGAAAACGGAGGGCTGATCATGGTGCGGGTTCATGCTGGCTACGGGGAAACCTGGGCGAAGATCATCCTCATGGGCGAGCACTCCGTGGTCTACGGGTATCCGGCGGTCGCGGTGCCGATCCAAGCGCTGAAGATGCGGGCCTGGGTCACGCCCATGCAGGCCGATGCCGCTTCAGACACCGCCAGCAACGCTTCGGGCAGCACCGTTTCCGAGACTTCTTCCCGCATCGTTAACAAGACTTCTCACGATGCCTCCGTGCCCAGTAACGTCTCTTCCGACCCTACCGACCTGTGCCATATCGGCACGCTGAAGGCCCTCAACTACGACGGCTCCATGGCCGACGCGGGCACCCGCTTCGGCGGACTGGAACGCGCGGTCAAGGTCGCCACCGAATTCGTGGGCCATCCGGACCAGGCCTTCGATGTGGTCACCGACGGGTCGTTCCCCGCGGGCCGTGGCATGGGCTCCTCGGCGGCGTCGTCCGGGGCCGTGATCCGCGCGATCCTCGACGCCTACGACGCCCATCCCGGCGAGCGTGAGATCCTACGGTTGACCAACGAGGCCGAGATCGTCACGCACGGCAACCCCTCCGGCCTGGACGCGGCGACGACCTGCTCCGACGAGGCCGTGGTCTTCGAGTCCGGCGAGATGAGCACGATGCCGGTCAACATGCCCGCCTATCTGGTCATCGCCGACTCCGGCATCGCCGGCAGCACACGCGAGGCCGTGGGTGGCGTGCGCCAGCAGGACGAGCGCGACCACATGCGCGTCAAGGGCATCATGGACGAGCTGGGCGAGCTGGCCCGGGATTCGGAGACCGACCTGGAGCGTGGCACGGTGCGGCTGCTGGGCGAGCGCATGAACGAGGCCCACCGCCTGCTGCATAACCTCAAGGTGAGCCATCCGCTGGTCGACCGGCTGGTCAACGCGGCGCGCAAGGCCGGGGCCGTCGGCGCCAAGATGACCGGTGGCGGCCTGGGCGGCTGCCTCATCGCCCTGGCGCCCACCGCCGAGACCGCGGACCGGGTGCGCGCGGCGTTGCTCCACGGCGGCGCCCGCGAGGCGTGGGTCCATCCGATGGCCGACGCCGTCGTGGCCGCCTGAGATTTCGGCGAGCTGCCGCGGTCGTGCTGTGGTTTGTGCCGCGGTGTCCACAAGCGTTCTTGCCAGTCAGCTTTGTCCATCAGCCTTGCCAATCGGGCGGATTCGGTGGATGATATCGCCATCCCGTCTCGCGGACGTGATGCACGGGGTAGGCTTTCAGTTGTGAAAATCGGAGTATCGGATATGAACGTGACGTCAGTGGGTGAGGCGACGGGCGATTTGGGCCAGGCCGCGCAGCTCGGCGCACGTTCCTACGGCACCGATGCTGATATCGATATTGATACTGATTCCGCCGTCGTTTCCCGCACTTCCGCTACTTCCGCACTCGGCTCGGCCACGGCCAGTGCGAACGCGAACATTGCCCTCATCAAATACTGGGGCAAGGCCGACGAACGGCTCATCATCCCACGCGCCTCGAGCCTTTCGCTCACCTTGGACGGCCTCACCACGCGCACCAGCGTCGAGTTCCTGGCCGATGGCGGTCCCGGCGATACCGGCGACTCCGACGTAAGCGCTTCCAACAACGCCACCGATACCAGCGCCATCGCCGACAGCCTGACCATCGACGGCAAGCCGCAAGCCGGCAAATCCCTCGCCAGGGTCTCCCGTTTCCTCGACATCGTGCGCGAGCGCTCCGGCATCGACGCCCCCGCCCGCGTGGTCTCCTCCAACACCGTTCCCTTCGGCGCCGGGCTGGCGAGTTCCGCCTCGGCGTTCGCCGCGCTCGCGGCCGCCGCCAGCAGGGCCGTCGGCCTCGACCTCCAGCCCCGCGACCTGTCGCGCCTGGCCCGCCGCGGCTCCGGCTCGGCCTGCCGCTCGGTGTTCGGCGGACTGGTGAAATGGAACGCCGGCCACGACGACGCGACCTCGTACGCCGAGCCGGTGGACGACTCCAAGCTCGACCTCGCCATCGTCGTGGTCCTGATCTCCGGCGAGAAGAAGCCGATCTCCAGCCGCGAGGCCATGCGCCGGACCATCGCCACCTCGCCGCTCTACGACGCGTGGATCGACTCGTGCGCCAGCGACCTCAGCGAGGCGTTGCGCGCGGTGGCCGGCGGCGACGTGCGCCGGCTGGGCGAGGTGACCGAGGCGAATTCGTTCGGCATGCACGCGGCGATGATGGCCTCGCGTCCGGCCGTGATGTATTGGCTGCCCGAGACGGTGGAGGCGCTGCGGGCCGTGGCCTCCATCCGCGAATCCGGGCTGGGCGCGTGGGCGACGATGGACGCCGGCCCGAACGTCAAGGTGCTGGCTGACGGGCGAGACGCGACCAAAGTCGCCGACGAATTGCGCTCGCGGCTGCCCGGCTGTGGCGTGGAGGTCCATCGCCCCGGCAGCGGCGTCCGCTTCGAGCGCTGACACGGAGCGCCCAATCGCCCGGCGGCGCGCGATTTCGGGTATTTGGTGCAGAGAATGCCAAATAATCCCATAGCGTTGCCGCGCGTGCTTAGATTGATTGGTTAGGTACTTTTCAGCGGTGCGTCGAAGGGACAGCGTTCAGATGGGCGGTAAGCAGGGCGAGCAGCCTCGTGGCAGTGAGGCGAGCGCATCCGGCAAACTCTACGTCGCGGGGGAGTACGCGGTGGTGGAGCACGGCCATCCCGCGATCCTGGTCGCCGTCAATCGCCTGCTCACCACCCGCATCACCGCCTGCGACGAGAGCCGCCGCGCCCATGGCGTCGAGGCCGTGGGCCGCATCCATTCCGCCGGCCATCCCGAGGCCTCGGTGACCTGGCGTCGCCGCGCCGGCCGCGTGGTGCCCGATCTGGAACAGCCCGGCGCCGCCTTCATCCTCGCGGTCATCCACGCCGTCGAGGAGCTCGCGCAGGAGGCCGGCAAACGGCTGGTCACCTACGACGTCAACATCGACAGCCAGCTCGACGACAAGTCCGGCCGCAAATACGGGCTCGGCTCCTCGGCCGCGGTGACGGTGGCCACCATGAAGGCGCTCACCAAGTTCTACGGCCTCAAGCTCACTCCGATGCAGCAGTACAAGCTCGCGTTCGTGGCGGCTAGCAGGGCGCAGAAGGTCGGCTCCGGCGGCGACATCGCGGCGAGCCTCTTCGGCGGCTGCATTCGCTTCACGGCCGTCGACCGGCGCTGGGTCACCAACCGCCTGCAGGATAGGCCGCTCGTGGAGCTGATCGACATGCCCTGGCCCGGCCTGAGCGTCTCGCGCATCCGCGCCTTCGGGGCGTCCAGCACCCTGCGCCTGATGGTCGGCTGGACCGGCGATCCGGCCTCCACGCCCACCCTGGTGGGCCACGTGCAGAGCCAGAGCGCGGCCGAGCACGAGCGGATGTACCAGGACTTCCTGGGCCAGAGCGACGTGTGCGTCGACATGCTGGCCCGTGCGCTTGGCGAGGACGACGAGCAGGAGGCCGCCGCCCAGATCCGCCAGGCGCGCAAGCTGCTGCAGGGGCTTTCCTCGTTCACAGGCGTGACGATCGAGACCCCGGAGCTGCGCGAGCTGACGAAGGTGGCCGAGTCGCACGGCGCGGCCGCGAAGAGCTCCGGCGCGGGCGGCGGCGACTGCGGCATCGCCATCGCGGGTCCGGACGCCGACGCCAAGGCCATCGAGGACGGTTGGACCGAGCGGGGCATCGTGCCGCTGCACTTGGACGTCTGCGCCCCGCAGGTCAGCATCCCAGAATGGCGCGCCGGCGGCCGCCACGCTTCCGATGGGTCGGTCTCCGAGCGCAAGGACGACCACGTCCGCCTCGCCCTGGACGAGCACGCCGACGAGCGGCGCAACGCCTTCGACGACCTCGCGTTCATGCACCACAGCCTCGCCAGCGTCGCCGTCAACGACGTCGACATGTCCACCGAGGTGTGCGGCAAGGCGTGGGCCGCGCCGTTCTTCATCAACGCGATGACCGGCGGGTCGAGCCGCACTGGCGAGATCAACGCTTCCCTGGCGCGCGTGGCCGGCAGGACCGGGCTCGCCATCGCCTCGGGCTCGCAGCACGCCGCCATCCGCGAGCCGGCGCTCGAACCCACGTTCACCGCCATCCGCGAGCACGACGCCGAGGGCTTCGTCTTCGCCAACGTCGGGCCCACGGTCACCCCGGAGCAGGCCGTGCGCGCCGTCGGGATGGTGCGCGCCGACGCGCTGCAGGTCCACGTCAACGCCGCGCAGGAACTGGTGATGCCGGAGGGCAACCGCGACTTTGACGGCTGGCCGGAGCGCATCGCCGCTATCGTGAAGGCCTCGCCGGTGCCTGTGGTGGTCAAGGAGGTCGGGTTCGGCATGAGCGCGCGCACCATCCGCCAGCTGGCCGGGCTCGGGGTGCGCACCGTGGACGTCAGCGGCCGCGGCGGCACTGATTTCGCGCATATCGAGAACGCGCGGCGCCAGCGGGGCGACTACGCCTACCTCGACGGCTGGGGCCAGTCCACGACCCTGTGCCTGCTCGCCTGGCAGCAGGTCGCCGATGCGTCTGATTCGTCGACGCGGTCGGCCGGGTTCGCCGGCTCGGCCAGTGCTGCCGATTCGGGCAAGGGCTCCGACGGTTCCGACGGTTCCAACGGAAATATCGCCGTGATGGCTTCCGGCGGCGTGCGCAATCCGCTCGACGTGGTCAAGGCGCTCGCCTTGGGCGCGCGGGCCGTGGGCGTCTCCGGACACTTCCTGCAGGTGCTGTCGTCCCATGGCGAGGACGGCCTGGCCGCCGAGATCGAGGCCTGGAAGGACCAGGTCCGCTCGCTGATGGCGCTGCTCGGCGCGAAGACCGTGGCCGACTTGGGCGCGACCGACCTGCTGGTGACCGGCAAAAGCGCCGAGGAGGCCCGCCTGCTGGGCGTCGACCTTCAGGCCTTGGCCCGCCGTTCGCAGGCTCGGTAGTTCGCAGGTCACCGTAGTCCGGTTGCCGTTTGAACGTGGTGCCTACTGCTCGCAGGTGCGGTAATTCGCCGTTCGCCGACGTTTCTCGCATCCAATGAAATATACGGACTGCATAATGTGTCCTGAATATGCAGTCTTTGCATAATATGCAGCATATGCATATTCCGACGGTGCGATATCCGGGGCGACGACTTCAATGAGAGCCATGTTCCCAACATTTCTGGATGAGACCGCCGAAGAAGTGGCGCGCAAGCTGCTGGGCTGCCGGCTGGTCAGGATCGTCGACGGCCAGCGCCTCGTCGTGCGCATCGTGGAGACCGAGGCCTACGACCAGCTCGACCCCGCCAGCCACACCTTCCGTGGCAAAAGCGAACGCAACCGCGCGATGTTCGGCCCCGCAGGCCACGCCTACATCTACCTGGTCTACGGCACGAACCTGTGCATGAACGTCACCGCGTTCGAGGAGGGCTTCGGCGCCGGCGCCCTCATCCGCGCCGCCGAGCCGGAGAACAGCGAGACCGCGGAGAGCATCGAGGCACGCCGCGGCGGCAAGCGCATCCGCGACTGCCTCAACGGGCCCGGCAAGATCTGCAAGTCGCTCGGCATCACCATGGACCTCTACGGCCACGACCTGCGCAAGCCGCCGCTGAGCTTGGAAATGGGCAAGCTGGGCGCCGGCGAGAAGGTGGAGGCGACCGAGCGCGTCGGCATCACCAAGGCCAAGGAGAGCAAGCGCCGTTTCGTGATCGCCGGCAACCCCTACCTTTCGCGCTAGGCAACCGGGAGACCGAAACGGTCGGAGGCCGGAACAAGGTGGCGTCGTTTTGTCTCAGAGCAGCACCACGACGATGACGACGAGGTTCATCAGGCTCGTGGCAACCTCGACCATGCCGGTGAAGATCGGCTTGAGCCGCCGGTGGGTGAGCGGTAGGGCGGCCGCGCGCAGCAGGAGCACGCACGCGGCGACGCCCCAGACGGCGTTCATGGCGAATCCGGCGGCAGTGAGCGCGAGGTGGTAGACCACCGAAAGCGCGTAGTAGCCGCGGTGGCCGTGCTCGCGGATCATCGTCTTGACGAAAAGCGCCGAGGCGTATTCGGTGGCGATGAACGCGGCCGCCGTGATGACGCCGACACCGGGCAGCGGGATGCGCGAGGGCATGCCGCTTTCGTAATATCTCGAGCCGAGCGAGACCGCGACGAGTGCCATGCCGCCGGCCGCGATGACGGCGACCGCGTTGCCCCACAGGCTGCGCTCGCGCCTCAGCCACGCCGCGCCGAGCGAGAGCGCGGCCAGCGCGGCATACGCGGGGATCCACCACAGCAGCAGGGGAGCGGCGACCAGCAGCGGCAGGCCGACGACGGCCGTGACGATGGCGTAGGCCGCCGCCGGGAGCAGATAGGTGGCGGAGCGGTTGGAGGTATGCCCGGTCGTGCGATAGACCTTGCCATTCTGGATGCCAGAGGCTTCGTGATCGCAGTTTCGAGTGCGGCCGCGAACTTCGTGGGCGCGGGCCGCGAGCCAGCGCGAGGCGGTGAACTGGAAGCAATAGCAGAGCGTCCAGGCCACGAACAGCCAGACGTTGCGCCACGAGACTCCGCCGACAATGATGCCGCCCAGCGCCGGATAGAGCGCCATCGCCCAGGCGCCCGGCTGGTCCGGCAGCCACAGCTTGGCGCGGTGGCGATGGGGCCGTCCGCGTTCTTTCGTCGTCGTATTTTTTGCGACAGAATCAGCATGAATTGTCTCGCTCATGAGGCCAACACTATCGCCAGCGGTCTATTGGGTCAATGAAATAATAAAAAATCCGGGACCGGCGGAAACGTACGCAATGACGTTCCGCCGTTCCCGGATCAAATACTCAACCAGCTAACCGATCAATGTATCGGTTGGCCGGCAGGCTCCGTCTCAGTCGACGCTGTCGGGGTCAGGGATGAGGAAGGAGCAGGCGAAGGCGAGGACCAGCAGGACCAGGCCCGCCACCATCGCCGCGGAGTAGCCCGCGACCGCGCCGCTGGACTGGGTGAAGGCGTTCATGAACGCGTAGAGCACCGCGAAGCTCAGGCCGGAGCCCAGGTTGAAGGCGCCGGCGTTCATGCCGGGCAGGTAGCCGGTGTTGTCCTTCGGGGAGAGCACGATGCCCAGGCCGTTGAGCATGATGTTGCCCGTGCCGGCGTAGCTGACGCCGAGCACCACGGAGATGAGCACCAGGGCCCAGATCGAGGGCGCGTGCGCCACGTAGATGCCGAAGATGGCGCCGAGGATCGTGACGACCATGCCCACGCGCAGCACGCGCTTGTAGCCGAAGCGACCGGCCAGCTGACCGGCGATGGGGCCGAAGACGAGGCCGACCAGGGCGTAGGGGGTCAGGGTGGCGAAGGAGACCACGCTTGCGCTCATGCCGGCGCCGAACTGGGTGTCCTGCGCGATGGCGGGGACCACGCCGTTCATGATGGCGAAGACGCCGGTCATGGTCAGCAGGGTCGTGGAGAGCAGGCCCCAGGTGCGGCGCTGCTTGAGGTAATGGGTGGAGACCATCGGGTCCTTCTTGTGCTTCTCGATCTGCCAGAAGGCGACGAAGAAGACGGCCGCGACCACGATGAGCACGGCGACCAGGATCCAGTTGGCCTTGGCGAGCTTCTGGATCTCGTTGATGGCCAGGTAGGTGGCGAGGAACGCGATGACCAGGGCGGCGACGCCGAGCCAGTCCATCTTGGGGGTGTCGGAGGCGGTGGACTCGTCGGTGAAGAGCATCACCAGCACGATGGCGGCGACGGCGACGACGGCCATGGCCCAGAAGACCGAGCGGAAGCCGAAGGTGCCGGCCAGCCAGCCGCCGAGGATGGCGTCGACGCCGGCGATGCCGCCATTGACGCTGCTCAGGATGGCCATCAGTCGGGCATAGCGCTGCTCCTCATGGATGCGGTCGTGCAGCATGATCAGGCACAGCGGCAGCAGCGGGCCGGCGGTGCCCTGCAGGATGCGGCCGAACATCAGGATCGGCACGTTCGGGGCCAGCGCCGAGATCGCGCAGCCGACGGTCGTGGCGATGAGCATGCCCAGCAGCACCTTCTTGCGGCCGGCCAGGTCGGCCAGGCGCGGCAGGAAGAGCGCGAAGAGCGCGGCGGCGGTGTAGAACACCGTCTGGATGAGGCCCACCTGGTCGGCGGTCGTGTTCAGCTCGCGCTGCATGGTCGCCAGGGCCGGCGAGAGCATGGAGGCGTTGAGCTGGAAGGCGAAGATCGCCACCAGCAGCGCGACCATCAGCGAGACGATCGAGCCGCCGCCCTTGTCGAGCATCTTGGCGTCGACGGGATCGCCGGAATGCGATACTTGTTTGTTGTCAGTCATTGTCGTTCGTTTCTTCTGTCTATCTGGATTTCGTGAATCTGTCTAGGTTGGAATTGCCTGTCCGGGGCAGCCGCTCAGCCGATGCGCTTGATGGCGTCGATGATCAGGCCCCAGAACTTCTCGAAGTCGAGCTTGGTGGCCACCTGGGTGTGGCACTCCTCGGCGCTCGGCTCCGGGCCGCGCAGGTCGGCGACGGTCATGCCCAGGGCGGGGCCGTCGGCGGTCTCGATGTCCACCGGGCAGCGGCGGGTGGCCACCACGCTCGGGTCGATCAGGTAGGCGACGGTGCAGGGATCGTGCACCGGCGGATCGATGAAGTCCTGGTTGTTCTGGTAGGACTTGCGGAAGAAGTCCATCAGCTGGCTGGCGAAGTGGGCGAGCGGTGTGCCGATGCCGTCGATGCGCTTCTGCACCTCCGGGGTGCACAGCGCCTGGTGGGTGAGGTCGAGGCCCACCATCGTCACCGGCCATGCCTCGTTGAAGACGATCTTCGCGGCCTCGGGGTCCACCTTGATGTTGAACTCGGCCACGGCGCTCCAGTTGCCGACGTGGTAGCCGCCGCCCATGAGCACCACTTCCTTGACGCGCTCGACGATGCGCGGCTCGAGGCGGGCGGCCATGGCGATGTTGGTCAGCGGGCCGGTGGGCACCAGCGTGACGGTGCCGGGCTCGTTGCTCATCACGGTGTCGATGATCCAGTTGACGGCATGGCCCTCGTCGAGCGGACGCGTGGGCTCGGGCAGGTCGACGCCGTCGAGGCCGGTGTCGCCGTGGATCGAGGCGGCCACCTCGAGCGGGCGCAGCAGCGGGCGGTCGCAGCCGGCGTGCACGGGGACGTCGGTGGCGTGCGCCATCTGCAGCACGGAACGCGCGTTGTAGGTCACCTTGTCGAGGCTCTGGTTGCCGCCGACGGTGGTCACGCCGAGCAGGTCGATCGTGGGGTTGCCGAGCGCCAGGAGAATCGCCATCGCGTCGTCATGGCCCGGGTCGGAGTCGAGAATAATCTTTTTCATGTTTCCTCCTTCGCCTGCGGTCATCGTCTTCCATGGCCGTGGCGGATTGCGGCATTGCTGGTAAAACAAGACAGAGATAAAGCGTTTTATCAATATCCGTCCCTATATTAAAAGCGTTCACCGATCGAGTCAAATCTCATTCGATTTCTTTTACATTAGATAAATCACTTGTGGATGCCGCGCCCGGATTCCTCGGGTTTCCGCTGGTTCCCGCCGGCCTCTGCCGTGCCGGTCCGCCGGGTTCCCGTGGTGTTGCCCCGTCGGTTTCGCCGATATTGTATGGTATCTGGTATGGATGCCCCTTTCGTGGGGCATCGCGCATGGTGGAGGTTATGGCTGATGGGGTCCAGGGTCACGCTCAAGGATGTGGCGAAGATGGCGGATGTCTCGATCGCCGCCGCGTCCCGGGTGCTCAACGGCCGCCCCGTGCGCGTCTCGCCCGGCAAGCACCGGCGCATCGTCGAGGCGGCGCGCGCGTTGCGCTACGTGCCCAACCAGGCCGCGCGGAGCCTGGCCACCAAGCGCTCCATGCTGCTGGCGCTGCTTGTGCCCGACATCGAGAACATGTTCTTCGCCTCGATGGCCAAGGCCCTGGAGGACGCCGTGAGCGCCGAGGGCTACACCCTGGTCGTCGCCAACTCCGACGATTCGCGCGCCATCGAGCGCAATGTGCTCACCCAGTTCAGGGCCCGTGGGGTCGACGGCCTGTTCCTGGTCCCCTCGCGCGAGTCGGTCAAAAGCTCCGAGGGGTTGCGCGGGGACGTCGAGAGCCTTGATTTTCCGGTCATCCTCACCGACCGGCTCGTGGAGGAGCCGTGGTGCGACGGCATCGGCTCCGACAATTTCACCGGCGGGCTGGTGGCCGCGCAGACGCTGGTCGGGCTCGGCCATCGACGGGTGGCCTGCATCTCCGGCGACAACACGCTCACCGACAGCGGCGTGCGGCGCAAGGGCTTCGTCTCCGGGCTTCGGCACGCCGGCCTCGAGCTCGATCCGGCGCTGGACTGCGACGGCGACTACCGCTTCAGCAGCGGCTACCGGATGGCCGGGCGCATCGTGGAGGCGGGGGCCACGGCCGTGTTCTGCGGCAACGACCTGATGGCGCTGGGGTTCATCAAGCGGCTCGGCGAGCTCGGCGTGCGCTGCCCCGAGGAGTTCTCCGTGATCGGCTACGACAACATCGACAGCCGGCTGGGCCTCGAGCTGGGGCTGACGACCCTCGACCAGGACGTGCGGGCCGTCGCCGAGGCGTGCCGCGGCTGCATGAAGGCCCGGTTGGACGGCGACGACTCGGACGACCGGCAGCTGGTGCATTGCCTCGTGCGGCCGAGGTTCGTGCGTGGCAAGACCGTGGCCAGGCCGCCGGAGGGCCGCTGAGGGTCCGGCGCGCACCTGGCGGCCATAGGATTGGCGGCCATAAGAAAAGGCCGGTCGGATTCACGATGAACCCGACAGGCCGATGCATATATGCGGTATATATCCGGCGATCACTCGGCGCCGAAGAACCTCTTGATCTCCTCGCCGGTGCCGTAGGAGGCCTGAGCGCCGTAGTTCGTGGCCGCGTATCCGGCGACGTAGACGGCCAGCGAGGCCGAGTCCCTGATCGACAGGCCGGAGGAGAGCCCGGCCAGCAGAGTGCCCATGAACGCGTCGCCGCAGCCGGTGGTGTCCTTGGCGTCGACGGTGGCGGCCTCGACGTGGTGGGTGGAGCCATCGGCGTCGATCACCACCGCGCCGTCGCCGCCGAGGGTGACGATGGCCTCCTTGAAGCCGAACTCGTGCATCGAGGCGGCGATGGCGCCCCAGTCGCTGCCCAGCCAGTCGCCGTCCTCCGGCTCGCCGATGCCGAGCAGCTGCGCCATCTCGTGCTCGTTGACCAGCAGCACGTCGGCGTACCTGATGAGCTCCTCGGGCAGCTCGGCGGTGAAGGGGGAGTCGTTGAGCAGCACCTTGATGCCGGCGTCGTGGCACATCTTCGCCGTCGCCGTCACGGTCTCCATCGGGCTCTCCAGGCACAGCCCGAGCACGGAGGAGGCGAGCAGCGTCTCCTTCTGGCTGTTGACGTAGTCCATGTCCACCTTGGCGTTGGAGCCGGCGGAGTAGATGATGGTGTTCTCGCCCTTGGCGTCGACGGTGATGACCGTGGTGCCGCTGGCGCCCCCGACATGGCGCACATGCGAGGTGTCGACGCCGGCGTCCTGGAGACGGCCCAGCAGGAAGTCGCCGTTGGCGTCGCTGCCCACGGCGCCGAACATCGTCACGTTCGCGCCGATGCGCGCCGCCACGGCCGCCTGGTTGCCGGATTTGCCGCCGGGCAGGATCTGCAGCGGGCCGCCGTTGAGGGTCTCGCCGGGTTGCGGCAGGCGCTCGGTGGTGACGGTGTAGTCGGCGTTCATGGAGCCGACGATGCTGATGGAGCCGGAGATGTGGTCCAGCGCGGAAAGATCGATTCTTGTCATGACACCTTCGTCCTCTAGTGGTTTGGCGTTGTGGTTGACTCTTATGATAAAGCGCTTTATCATGAAAGTCAACAACGCTGGTCCGTGCCTGGGGTATGACGTCTTCTCCATGGCTTCGGTCACAATATGGATAAACATAGTGGTTTTCGACAACGATGCGAAAGAGGGTTGCCATGACGCAAGGCGAACGATTGGACGACGACGAGCGCAAGGTGCTCGACACATGGACGGAACTGGACGAGGACCTCGGCGGCCTCGACGGCAAGCTGGCGGACGCCACGCTCTTCTCGAGGGTCATGTTCGCCAGGGGCGACCGCCCGCGCGTGGAGCACTGGCAGTTGCCGGAGGACGTGGACGTCCTCGCCGACATCCCCTACGCCGACGACGGCCTGCGCGGCCACCTGCTCGACGTCTACCTGCCGCACGACGCCGTGATGCGCGGCGGGCACAGCCTGCCGGTCTACATCGACGTGCACGGCGGCGGCTTCATGTACGCGCACAAGGAGATCAACCGCAACTTCAACATGAACCTGGCCGCCTCCGGGTTCGCCGTCTTCTCGGTGAACTACCGGCTGGCCCCGGGCGCCGACTTCATCGACCAGCTTTCCGACGTCGAGAAGGCGTTCGCCTGGATCCGCGAGAACCGCAAGGACTATCCGGTCGACCAGGGCGACGTGTTCCTCACCGGTGACTCGGCGGGCGCGACCCTGGCGCTCTACGCGGCGGCCGCCGAGGGCAGCGCCGAATTGGCGCATGAGCTGGGCGTCGAGCCCTCGGGCCTCAAGTTCCGTGGCGCGGCCTTCGTCTCGGGCCTCTTCGATATCACGCCCTATTTCGCTTTCGACAAGCCCGGCGAGATGGACCTCTCGTCGCCGACCTTCGGCATCGAGGCCGTCGCGCCGGTCTTCTTCAAGCGCATGCGCGAGAAGCACGCCGAAAGCGCCGCGCTCGACGAGCTGATTTCACGGGCCGATCTGCCATCGGTCTACCTCAACACCAGCAACGACGACTTCATCCAGCGCGACACCCTGCTTTTCGCCTCGATCTCGAGCGAGCAGGGACGGGACTTCGAGATCAACGACCGCCACACCGCCAAGGGCGAGTCGCTCGGCCACATCTACCCGGTCAACATGAGCTGGCTGCCCGAAAGCCGGGAGGCGCTGCGCCGTATCCACGACTTCTCGTACCGGCTGCTCTAGGTGCTGCGGCGCGCCGCGTCGGGTCGTGACGGCACGTCCACCAAACACTTGAGGCATCCACGTAACGTCCATTGCCAATGGCATGAGTCGTTACGTGGATGCCTCAAACAGTTTCAAGTCGGCGATCAGCGCTTACGCATACATGTTGCGCGGGTGCATGTCGTCGGGCAGGCCGTCCATCAGCCCGGAGACCGAGCCGGACTCGAAGACCGAGCGGATGCCGGCGGCCAGCAGCGGGGCGATGGAGAGCACGGTCATGTTTGGCAGGCGCTTCTCCTCGGGGATCGGCACGGTGTCCATCAGGACGATCTCGCGGGCGCCGCAGGTCTTGAGCCTTTCGATGGCCGGGCCGGACAGCAGGCCGTGGGTGGCCACCAGCGTCACCGACTTCGCGCCGGCCTCACGCAGCGTGCGCACGGCCTCGCAGATGGTGCCGGCGGTGTCGATCATGTCGTCGACGACCACGCAGTCGCGCCCGCGCACCTCGCCGATGATGCCATGGGCCACGGCGTGGTTGGGGCGCGTGACGTCGCGGGTCTTGTGGATGAAGGCCAGCGGCAGTCCGCCGAGCTTGGCGGCCCAGCGCTCGGAGACCTTGATGCGCCCGGCGTCGGGGGAGACGATGGTCGCGTTCTCCAGCGGCATCGAGTTCTTGACGTAGTCGAGCAGCACGGGCATGGCGGTCAGGTGGTCGACAGGTCCGTCGAAGAAGCCCTGTTCCTGCGAGGCGTGCAGGTCGACGGTCATGATGCGGTCGGCTCCGGCGGTCTTGAAGAGGTCGAACATCAGGCGGCCGGTGATCGGCTCTCGGCCCTGGCCCTTCTTGTCCTGGCGCGAATAGCCGAGGAACGGGGCGACGACGGTGATGGAACGGGCCGAGGCGCGCTTGAGGGCGTCGAGCATCAGCAGCTGCTCCATGATCCACTTGTTGATCGGATCGGTGTGGGCCTGCAGCACGAAGACGTCGGCGCCGCGCACCGGCTGTGTGTAGCGCACGTACATCTCGCCGTTGGCGAAGTCGTAGGCCGTGGTCTCGAGCGGTTCGATGCCCAGGCATTCGGCGGTGGCCTCGGCCTGTTCGGGGTAGGCTCGCCCCGTCACCAGCGCCATTCGTTTCTTGGGCTTGCTTTTGAGAATCGCCGACATGTCTTGCCTTCCAATGAGTCGATCTTGCCCGGCGGGCGTCACCCGGATGCCGGACGGCAGACGGGTGAAGATGAGTTATATAAGGAATCCTGCTCCATGATACAGGCAACCCCGCGCAAATGTTCGGCAGGAGGCCGGGCCGGGTTTCCGGCGGCCGGTCCGCTTTCCCGTACTTGGTCCGCTTGACGTCGGCGCCCGCATTGCGTCCGGCGGCGGCTTCGGTTGCGCGATATGCCCGTCAATCGGGGGACACGTTCGCGTTCAGGGTTGTTTCGGTATTGACGTCAAACATTTGACAACATTCCGCTAGTCATTTATCTGGCTTCTGCCTTGTAATATGTTCGCTGTATGCGTATTATTTGACGTAGGCAAGTATTACGTGTGTGTTGCCGAGAAGAGCGGAGGAGGATCGATGGTGCTTCGTCATGGCGCCGCTCTGGTTCCTTCTGCCCAGCAATGAGACCAACCAGAAAAGAAGGTGACCATGGCCAAGCAGCAGAAGGTCGATGAGTACAAGAACGCCATCACGGTCCTCGATACCGATTTCTCGTATGAGGTGACTGAGGCCTACCAGACCGCGAGAACGCAGTTCGACAAGATTCAGCAGATGAACCTTTCGGGGCCGGACCGTGCGTTGCCTTCCGAACTCCGCAACAACCTCGAGAACCTCAACACCACCTTCCGCCAGCAGATTCCGCAGAAGCAGGCGCAGATCCAGCCGGCCAGGCAGAAGGCCGAGCAGCAGCACACCATCTTCCTGGTCGTCCAGATCGCACTGATTGTGCTCGGCGTGCTCCTGTGCTTCACCGGTTCCGGCACGGCGGCCACCTTCGGCGTCATCATGGTCATCGCCGGCATCATCTGCCATTTCGTCTTCAAGTCGAAGAGCGCCAAGGCGGTGCAGGGTCTGGCCGCGGACTGGCGGGCCTTCTTCGACTACTACGCCGAGGTGATCGGCCATCCCGAGTCTCTGCATGAGATGGCGACGGGGCTCTACAAGCAGATCGACGATGTGTATCTCAAGAGCCTCGACAACATAAGCCGTGGCTTCGAGATCCAGCAGCGCCAGATGAACAAGCAGGCTCAGGCGCAGGCCGAGCAGAGCCGGCAGGCTTTGGCGCTGCAACAGCAACAGCTGGCGGCCATGGACAATATCACCGATGCAGTCATTGGTACGCACGTTGACGCTATGACCAAGTTCGGTTTTCTTAAATAATCTCGAAACGAGGAATTTAGGTCATGCCATCTATTGACACTTCACTGGTATGTCCAGGATGTGGGGCGCCCCTTTCCCGCGATGACACCGTCTGCGAATACTGCGGACGCAAGGTGGCCGTCACGGGAGTGACGTTGAAAACGACGAACCGGGACGTGTTCAAACAGGCCGACAAAACCATCGAGAAGATCAAGGGAATCGTGGGGGCGTCCGAGAACTCGGATGTGCTGGCCGCCGAGGCGTTCAACATGCTTCACCGCGGCCAGTACGCCGAGGCGGCCCGAAAGCTGGATCGGGCGCAGGCCACCACCAATAACCCCGATATCGTCTTCTACGACGCCGTTGCGCATTACAAATGCCAGGAGCCCTACGAAATCGATCTGGATGAGGCCGAATCGATCATCGCCACCATCGACTCGGCTGTCGCCCTCAATCCCGATCCGCAATATTTCTATGCGAAGGCGTTCATCATCCGTGAGGTCTTCGAGAAACGTTTCCTGAGCTATGAGGAAAGCTCGCAGGAAGTGTTCGCGAAGGCTGTGGGATTGAACGAGGGAGACAAGGCCGATATCGAATCGATTCTGTCGCAGTGATGCGGCGGCGTCTGTTCTGACGGAGTTGCAGGCGCCGATGTTAGGCGGAATACAAGCAACCAGCAGGTGTTAGTTGAATTTGGAGGAGACGATGGACGAATCGAATCAGGCTTTCGTCGCACAGATGCGTGAGATGGCCATCCACCTGTGTGGCGCCAGCCCGAAGGAAGTGTCCAGGGTCAGGGAGCTGACCTATTGCGAACCGTCGGGGCAGCATTTTTTCGTCACGGTCTGGTTGTTCGGCAACAACAAGCTCATGTCGGCCATGTTCGATCCCAACGCCCCGCTTGATTCATTGGGCAGGCCTCAGGACGGTTCGGTCGAGGAATACGAGATCAAAAGCATCAACAATGTGATGGTCGATCCCTACGGCTGTGTCATCACCCTGAAAAACGGCAGGAAGCTGGAACTGAAGCCCGAGTGCATGGAGGGGCCGGAGTCCTTCAACGCCTCCGCCAACGGGCTGAGGTCGTTGTGGCATCAGTTCCGCAAAGACGCTTCCGGCGGAGGCGTGCGTTCCAAGGACGTGCAGGAGATTCTGGACCAGCTGCAGGACATCAGGCAGATGCTGGAACAGATGCAGCAGGCTCAGCAGGCCGCTTCTTCGATGCCGCAGCAGGGTATGGGGCAACCGCCGTTCCCCTCGCAGCAGCCACCGATGCCGGGGCAGCCATGGTAGGCCACTGATCCACACCGGCCGGGCGGCGACGGCGCCGTCGCCAATGCGGCCGGTCTGCAACCAACATTCGTACGATTCCCGCAACGGGAGCAAGAGAGGTAAAGATGGCGATATTCAAGAAGAATCCCAACGAGGTGATGTACCAGGGCGGCCAGAAGCATTTCGTTGACGTCATTAAAAATCGCGCCCCTGATGACACGTTCCTTTTCAAGAATCCGGAAGAGGATTTCAACAATGGCACCACCTTGGTGGTCGGGCCGGGCGAGCAGGCGATATTTGTTAACGAAGGCAACATCGAACAGACTTTCAATCAAGGCACATATACGCTTTCGACCCAGAATTATCCCTTCATTTCACGCTTGCGTAATGCGTTTTCGGGCGGTATATCCTCGTTCCATTGCCTTGTCTATTTTGCGCGTATCGCCAGCGGCCACGAAATCAAGTGGGGGACGTCCGAACCCATCAAGGTCTACGACAAGGCCCTTGCCGATCCGTTCACCGGTATCGGCGCAGAGACTGAAATCCGGGCACGCGGGGCCTACCGTGTAAAAGTAGTGGATGCAGGATTGCTGTTGACCAATTTGGTTGGAGGTAATTATGACCTCACCAGTCAGGAATCACTACGTGATTTCTTCCGCAATGAATTCCTTGAGAGCATCATCTCGACGCTGACTCAGGAATTCAATATGTGGAATGGTCCGTTGAACGCATTGCCTGGCAACGCGGGAAAGTATAGTTCCGAGATTCAGGAACAACTCGCTCCCAAAGTGGCCGAGTATGGTCTTCAAATGCAGAAATTCTCTATTTCGGCCATCAACGTCGCCGACAACGAGCAACGCCGCGAGGCTCAGGAACTGGCTTCGGAAAACCGCCGTAACTATTTAGGAAGTATGGCTGCGGGGGCTGGGAATGCCGCCTTTGCTCAAGGTCAGCAGCAGGCTTATCAGGCATATGGTACCAACTACCAGCAGGCGCAGGTGCTCGGCGCGATGAACAAGACCGCCGAGAATCCGGGCGCCGCCGGCTCCTCGCTGATGAACGCAGGCTTGGGTCTGACGATGGGCGCGGGACTCGGCCAGGCGCTGCCGAACGTGTTCGGCTCGACGATGCAGGCGGCCCAGGGGCCTGCGGGTCAGCAGGCGGGTCAGGCAGCCCAGAATACGCAGGGCGCTCAAGGTGCGGCCGGACAGCAGCCGGCTCAGCCTGGTCAGCCCGGCGCTCCCAGTGTCCCCATGCCGCCGTCACCTTCGGCCGCGGCTTCTCAGCCCGCCTCCCAGCCCGCTGCGCCCGAGGCACCCGCGGCAACGGGTGAGCCCGCGCCGCCCGCCGCGCCTCAGTCCATGTTCGATCGGCTCAGCCAGCTCAAGCAGATGCTCGATGCCGGGCTGGTCTCGCAAGACGAATACGACAACAAGAAATCCGAAATCCTGAAAGACCTGTGAGGCGCAATATCATGAAATACCTGGCTTCCATCATCGTTACCCTCTTCTTCGCCGTCGCCGCGGCCGCGTTCGGCGTGCAGCTGGGCACCTACGGCTTCGCGCCGCCGGCCCAGTTCGTGGTCATGTTCTTCCTGCTGCTCTTCACCGCCCTGGTCTGGGTGGCGCAGTCCCAGCGCGACAAGGGCGACCCCTCGCAGCCCGACGCCAACGGGCTCTACTACCGCACCATCGCCGACAACTCAGCCTTCCCGATCGTCGGGTTCGTGGTCCAGTGCGTGATCACCGTGCTTTACTTCTGCGCCTGGAACCTGCCGTTGCAGAATCCGCTGGCGACGAGCCTGAAGCTGGTGCTGCCCAAGGGCCTGTTCGTCCCGCTGGTGATCGAGCTCATCATCGCCGTCATCGTCGTGGTGCTCTGGGTCGGCAACAACCGTGCGAACGAGCATACGGTCGTGCAGCAGCAGGTCCGTCAGCAGAAGATCATGCGCAACGATCAGCTGTCCTCGTTGGTCACGTTGATCGCGCCGCGTGTGGATGCCGCTGACGCCGATGCCCTCTCACAGCTGAACCTCATCCAGGAGAAGGTCCGGTCCCTGCCGCTGAACGTCAACCCGGCCACCGCGATGTTCTATCAGCAGGCCATGCAGGAGCTCAACGCGGTCGCCGAACGCCCCGGAACGGTGGACGCCGTGGAACTGCGGAAGATCTGGGGACTGGTCTCCCAGGTGCGGTGAGGCTCGCCCCGGTTGTTTCCGGCGAGTAGCATTTCCGGCAGAGGATGCCAATGAGATTGGCGGAGGATGCCGGTGAGACCGGCAGAGGCCGCTGGCGAGAAAGGTTTACGAATGTATTGTTCGCATTGCGGCACGGGACTTCCCGACGACGCGAAATTCTGTTCCAAGTGCGGGTCGTCGACCGTTGACGCGACCGTCGAAGCGCCGGCTGGCCCGTTGCCCGGTTCGCCCGCCGATGTGGCTGCCGATGCGCCCATCAGCGACGAGACGGTGCTCTCTGCCGGAACAAGTGGTGTGAATGGCGCAGCTGGTTCGGTCGGTTCGGTGGAGTTCGGCAGTATGACTGACGCCGCTGATTTGGCTGGCACACAGGCAGGTCCCGTTTCGGCGAATCTCGCTGGTTCGACCGGTGCACAGACAGGATCCGGAATGGTTGATGTTTCGGAACCGAGTAAGGCTTCGCCGTCCGCGGACGTACCCGCACCTGCCGCTGCGGCTTCCGCCGTGCCGGTGCCGGGCCCGTCCGGTCCGACCGGTGCCGCCGGTGCAGGCGATCAGGCTCCGTTGAGCGTGCCCCTGCCGGGCAGCCGGTCCGGCAACATTCCGGGCAGCGCGTCGGCTGGCGTGCCGCAGGCATCGTCGGCCATGGCTTCTTCCGCCACATCGGCGCAGGCACCGCTTCCGGCGGCCGCGTCCGTTTCCTCTCAATCTTCCGCAACTCCCATTCCGTCGACCGCTGCTTTCGCGACGCCGTCGAACGGCGCTGCCGGAACCCTGCCCGGTGCTGGAACGGCTGCTGGTACCGCATTGCCGGGTGCGGGTGTCGGCACTGCCGCCGGAACACTCCCGGGTGCCGTCCCGATGGCGGCGGGCTCCGGTTCCTCCGCCGGCAAGAGCCTGCTCGCCGAACTCACCGATGCACGGAACATCAAGGGCATGCTCACCTCATGGGGCATCGGCCTCGGCGCCTCGCTGGTGGCCGCGCTGATCGTGCTCGGCGATCTTGCCCTTGCGCTGGCGAAGGCGCCTTGGGCCATGCTGTTCAGCAACACAAGCATGGACCAGATGTTGTATGCGTCCACGAACCACGGCTTGGCCTGGGGTGGTCCCCGTGGTGTCATCAAGGTGCTGGCGTTCCTGCTGAGCACGGGCGCCGGCGGCGGAATGAGGATGAAAGTCTGGGTGGCATCTAACCATGCCCATCTGATCGGCGTGAAGTCGTTCGCCTTCGGCAACGTGAATCTCGTCGGCGTCGCCTTGCTGCTTGGCGCGGCCTTCGGCATGTTCATCTTCGCGCGCAAGGCGAACGTCCATTGCAAGTGGGCCGGCCTCGCCGGTTCCGCCATCGTAGGCGTGGCCACCGGAGCGGTCTATCTGCTGGTGGCTGGGGTCTTCCCCTTGTCAGGAATCCTGGATTATGGCGACCTGCGCACCGCTTTGACCGGTGCGGTGAGCCTGGGGTCCCATTCCGACGGTTCCATGTTCTACGCCATCGCCAGCACACTGACGTGGCCCACCTTCGTCGTGCCGTTCCTGCTGGCAGGGTTCGGCGCCTTCGTGGGCTACGTGCTGGGCGAATACGCCTCGGATGCCGGCAACGTGTTCGCCGCGGCGTGGCGCTGGGGTCACAGGGCGCGCGGCGGCATCCGCACGTTCGTCGAAGCCTGCTGGGTGTATTTCCTCGGGGCGCTCGGCGTGCTCGTCGTCAATGTCGTGCTCGTCGTCATTACGTTGAGGAGCAGTGGCGCGAACATTGGCGTGCAGTTGCTCAACATCGTGACCGGTTTGCCGGGCAACGAACTGGGTATGCAGTCCGCATACTCGTTGGGTGGCCAATTCGGGCAGGGCGTGAACGGCCAGACGACCCATTTGACCTTGTTCTCGAACTACAATAACGTGCTGTATTGGCTCTACTTCGTCGTGTTCCTGCTGCTGACCGTCTACCTCGCCTTGCGCGCCTCGGTCCGCAACATGCAGGACCGGGCCAACGCCGAGTGGCGCCACACGTGGAAGGCGCCGGCCATGATGGCGGGCACGTGGGTCGTCCTGATCGCGCTGTGCGGATGGAGCATGGTCTCCTGCAAGCTGGACCCGAATTCCACGGAGTACGCCTTGGCCGAGCGGTTCGGCATCGGAGACGAGGCACATACGCTCTCCAACGGCATCGAGCTGTGGTACGTCGTCGTCATCGCCGCGTGGGTGTTCGTCATCGAGGCCGTGGCCATGACCGTCGGCCAGCAGGTGGCGGCCAGGTTCCCCGCGCTCATGAAGGTTCTCAAGGGCGGACTGGTGCGGCCGATTCCCGTCGAGGTGATGCTGCGCGTGCGCTCTCTGGACGGCTACGGCACGACCTACGGCTCGCAGTTCACCGATCCCGACCTGTTTGTCGCCATGATTGGCGCCGGCCAGATCGCCGCCAAGCCGATGAATATGCCTTCTTCGATGTCGTCGGCGACGGCGGCTTTCAGGGCGGGTGCGCCTGCGGCATCCGGTGCGATGCCGGGCTCGGCTGCTTCGTCTGGCGCTCTGCCGGGTCTTGGCACTCCGCTTCCCGGTTCGGGTTCGTTGCCCGGAGCAGCGTCGCCCATGACCGGTGCGACCGGCAGTTACCAGCCGCAAAGTCCCGCACCCGCGGCCGTGCCCGATGCGTCGTCGGCTGCCGGTGCCGCGTCTTCGCCGTTGCCGGGTTCCGGTTCCATGCCGTCCCAGCCGCAGGCGATGGACGGTGCGCCATCAATGGACGGCGCTCAGCCGACAGAGGCTTCTTCGGTTCCGGCCTCCGCTCCCATGGCTCCAACCGCGTCGTCCGCGCCGTTCGATCCTTCGGCTTCACCGATGCCGGTGGCGGCTCCAACACCGGTTCCTGACGCCTCACCTGCGCCTAGTGCGCCGGCTGCGGGCGAGACCCCTGCCGCTCCTGAGGCGGCTCCGGCCGCGGATGTGCATCTGCCGGGCCTCGCGGACCTCGAGCGTCTGCGCAACGGCGGCGGCATGTAGTCAGACTCGGTCGCCAGAATCCCCAAGAGTGGCGCGTCATCCGATAGTCTCGGATGGTGCGCCACTTGTCGTCCGGATGAGAATGGCAAGGCGGACGCGAGGGTAGATGTAATTCCCATGTCCATATCCGTTCGAATTGGCCCAAACCTTTCGAAACCCGTCCATACCCTGCTTGCTCCCAGCCTTTGAGCCGTCCACATCCGCGCACCTCCGCGCTGTCGCAGGCCGCCCGTAATATTGAAAAGCTATGTCTGGGCTCGATGCCCAAGCATGGCATGCATACACACTCCTGTCGCGGAAAGGCCGCGGCCGACTTTAGTCCAGAGGAGGTGGGTGATGTCTGCACACAAGTATGAACTGATGTTCATCGCCGATCCCGAGCTCGATGAAAGGGCTCTGAAGAAGCTGACCGATCAATACATGGAAATGGTCACCAAAGAGGGCGGTTCCGTCTCGGATCCCGACATTTGGGGACGCCGCAAGCTTGCCTATGAGATCGACGGCAAGAACGAGGGCAACTACGTCGTGGTGAACTACAGCTGCGAGCCGGCGACGAGCGACGAGCTCGACCGTGTTCTCAACCTGAACGAGTCCGTAATCCGCACGAAGATTCTTCGCAAGGACGTCAAGTAAATAGTATTTTCGTCTGTTCATGTTCCGGTCCAACCGGACCAGGGCATGCGTTTTGTTGAGGGAGACAGGTCATGGCAGGGGATACCAGCATCACGATCATCGGCAATCTCACGGCTGATCCGGAGCTGCGCACCATCGCCAGCGGCGCTTCGGTCGCGAGCTTCACGATCGCCAGCACGCCGCGGACGTTCAATCGCAACACCCAGCAGTGGGAGGACGGCAACGCGCTGTTCATGCGCTGCTCGGCCTGGCGCGACATGGCCAACCATTGCGCGCAGAGCCTTTCGAAGGGCATGCGCGTGATCGCCCAGGGCCGTCTCCAGCAACGCAGTTACCAGGCCAACGACGGGTCGAACCGCACGGTCGTCGAGATGACGGTCGATGAGATCGGGCCCTCGCTGCGTTACGCCACCGCACAGGTCGAGCGCCAGCAGTCCAGCAATGGATTCCAGGGCGGCTCGCGTGGCGGCAATGGCTACAACGGCGGCAACCAGGGCAACGGTGGCTACAACAACAACGGAGGCTACCGTGGCGGGGCCGGCTATTCCGGCGGCGCGTCCGCGACTGGCAACGGCCAGTCCCAGCAGAGCGCACCCGCTGCCGATCCGTGGGGGTCCTCGACCTCCTCGGGCGACGGGTTCTCCACCTTCGGCGGAAGCTCCGATTTCGGCGGCGACTCCGACGAACCGGAGTTCTAGCCCCGGGCGCCACCAAGACGAACAGACGTAGGAACATATATTAAGGAGACATCATTATGTCACGCAAAAGGCCGAAACCACCAGTAAAGCCGTTTAAGAAGAAGCCGAACCCGCTCAAGGCGGCCAAGATCACCGAGATCGACTACAAGGACGTCGCGCTGCTGCGCAAGTTCGTCTCCGACCGCGGCAAGATCCGCTCCCGTCGCATCACCGGTGTGACCATCCAGGAGCAGCGCAAGATCTCCCGCGCCGTGAAGAACGCCCGCGAGATGGCCCTGCTGCCGTACTCCACCACCGGCCGCTGATAGGAAGGACCAAGGAACATGGCTGAAACCAAAGTTATTCTCACCAAGTCCGTCCCGAACCTGGGCCACTCCGGCGATGTCGTCGAGGTGAAGCCGGGCTACGCCCGCAACTACCTGTTCCCGCAGGGCTTCGCCTTCGCGTGGAGCAAGGGTGCCGCGGCGCAGATCGAGGGCATGAAGCGCGCCCGTCTGGCCAAGTCCGTCGCCACTCGCGAGGATGCCGTCGCCGCCAAGGCCGCCATTGAGGGCACCGTTGTCGAGCTGAAGGCCAAGGTCTCCGAGTCCGGCAAGCTCTTCGGCGGCATCTCCGCCGTCGACATCGCCGTGGCTCTCGAGTCGCAGGCCGCCGTCGATCCGAAGGCCATCAAGGTCGAGACGATCAAGACCACGGGCGATTTCCCCGCCACCGTGGCTCTCCACCCCGAGATCTCCGCGAGCTTCACGGTTCGTGTCGTCGCCGAGTAACCAGGGCACCATCGGTAATATCACCGAAGCTTAAGCATTCAGGAGACCCCGCCGCGCAATCGCGTTGGCGGGGTCTCCTGTCGTATGCGGCCCGGATATGGGTGGCGGATTCCACGTGACCGTCGTGTGCCGGTTCCGTCCTTCCGCAGGCACGTATCCGCACATGAATGGACCCCTGCCGCAACTTGATGTTGCCGCAGGAGCCCATGCGCCTCAGGCCGGCGTCACCGCGATCCGATGGATGCGGATCTGCCGGGCCGGCCAGCCGGAATCACTGGGCGGTGAAGCCGCCGTCGACCACGAACTCGGAGCCGGTGGCGAACTTGGACTCGTCGCTGGCCAGGAAGGTGGCCATGTTGGCGATGTCCTCGGGCTCGCCCAGGTGGCCCAGCGGGGTCTTGGACTCCTCGAGCTTCACCAGGTCGGGGGAGACGTCCACCATCGGGGTGTGGATGTAGCCGGGGTGGATGGTGTTGACGCGGATGTTGAGCTTGTTCTCGGCGCAGTAGAGTGCCGCGGACTTGCTCATGATGCGCACGCCGCCCTTGGTGAAGTCATAGGCGAGGTTGAACGACTCGCCGATGAAGCCCTCGATGGACGACATGTTGATGATCGAACCGCCGCCGAACTGCTTCATGGCGATGATGCCGTGCTTGGTGCCGAGCATCATGCCGGTGCCGTTGATGGCCACGATCTTGTTCCACTGCTCCAGCGGGATGTGCTCGATGTCACCGCCGATGGCGATGCCGGCGTTGTTGACCACCACGTTGACCTTGCCGAATTTGTCGACGACGGCCTTGAACGCGTCGTCCCACATGTCTTCCTTGGTGACGTCGAGGGTGACGAACATGGCGTTGTCGCCGATGCCCTTGGCCACCTTCTCGCCGGCCTCGGCGTTGATGTCGCCCAGCGCGACCTTGGCGCCCTCGGACGCGAACTTCTTGGCGATGGCGAGACCGATGCCGCTGGCGCCTCCGGAGATGAGCGCGACCTTGCCGTTAAGACGATCTGACATGGAAAACCTCCTTGTTTTGCGGATACACCCTGTTGTATATCGTTGGTTTCCATCATAATCTGACTGTGATATGTCCTGGGAGAAATTGCACGCTCGATGCGCGAAATGAATAGTCGCTTTGACGGTGTGTTATGCGCGGGCCGCCGGCCGCGTTTCCAGCCGCTTGCGCCGCCGTTCTTCTCGTCGATACCGTCGGCATAAAATGACGAGGTTATGCCCGGTTGGGGGCCGCTGCCAACAACGCCATGGCGATCTGCCAGGCGGCCAGGCCCACGTAAACATTCCGGTGCTGAATGGGGTTCGAATTTGCAAGAAGAACGCGTCACGCTGCAGACCAAGCTTTCGATTGCCGCGACGGCACTGCTGTCGTTCGACGGCATCCTGACCGAGACGTCGCTCAACGTCACCTTCCCCGGCATGACCGCCGAATTCGGCCTGCCGCTTTCGACCATCCAGCTGCTGACCTCCGGCTACCTGCTCATGGTCACCGTCATCATGAGCACCTCCTCGTTCCTGCTCAAGCGCTTCGACGCGCGCCCGCTCTTCCGCTGCGCCATCATCATCGCCATCCTCGGAACGGTCCTGTGCAGCCTGCCGCTCAACTACTGGCTGCTGCTGCTCGGCCGGCTGATGCAGGCGATGGCGACGGGCATCTCCACGCCGCTGCTCATCCACGTCATCCTCTCGATGGTGCCGATCAGCCACCGCGGCGCCTACATCGGCCTGGCCAACATGGTCACCTCCTTCGCCCCGGCGCTCGGCCCCACCTACGGCGGCCTGATCAACCACTACTTCTCCTGGCGCATCATCTTCGCGCTCACCCTGCCGCTGCTGCTCGTCTCCTGGATCCTCGGCGAGACGAACCTGCGCCTCAAGGCCGACGGGGCCGGAAAGTCGTTCGACGGCCTGGGCCTGGTGCTGCTGAGCCTCTTCATGGTCTCCTTCACCGAGATCTTCGACCAGATCGGCGTGGCCGGCGGATGGTCGCCGCTGGTGGGCGTCGCCATCGCGGTGGCCGCCGCCACCCTCGCGCTGTTCGTCTGGCGCTGCCTGAAGGCGAGGTCGCCGCTGCTCGACCTGCGGATCCTGCGCACGCCGATCGTCAGCCTGCGCGGCGCCAACTACTTCATCCTGCAGTTCATCAACATCGGCAGCTCCTTCCTGCTGCCCGTCTTCGCCGAGAACTTCCTCGGGATCGACTCGCTGGCCGCCGGCCTGATGCTCCTGCCGGGCTCGCTGCTCGGCGCGCTCATCGCCCCGTTCGTCGGCCGGCTCTACGATCGCCGCGGCCCCAGGCTGGTGCTGCTGGTCTCGAACGTCTCGCTGATCGTGGGTGCGTCGGCGCTCTGGGCGGTCACTGGCAGGGCCACCGTCGTGCTGCTCACGCTGCTCTACATGTTCCTGCGCGCCGGCTTCAACTTCGGCTACGGCAACACCATGTCGGACGCCAGCAAGTTCGTGGACGGCTCGAAGCAGACCGATTTCAACTCGTTGTTCAACGTGCTCCAGCAGTACGCCGGCTCGCTGGGCACCACCGTGCTCTCCTCGTCGCTGTCGCTGAGCGAGGCTCGCATCCCGCACGACGTCAAGGCCGCTTCGGCCGCCGGCGCCGGCAACGCCTTTGCGCTGCTCATCGTCATGTCTCTGGTGGCGCTGGCCCTCACGCTCGTCTCGCTGAAGGTGCGCCGGGATCCGACGCCCCAGCTCCGTACTGTCGAGTAGCGAGGGGCGTGCGCAGCGGGCATTATGGGAGAGGCACGATCTGTCATTCCGCGTCGAGAACATCTCGAATGAATGTTGTGGGTCTGCGTAGGCAGTCGAAGATGCGTGCGCTGATGACTGACAGCGTTCGATAGTCCAGAGAGCCGACTTTTACCGTGTTGCGTATGCTGACATCCAATGATTTCAGCTGCTCTACCTCGGCCCAGCCGTGAATGGGCTTTTTGGAGTCTTCTTGCGGTACGGTTCCAATATCGACATGGAGAGGATATTCCTTTGCATGTGATATCGGAACTACCATAATCACGTTGTTATATCGGTTGTAGGCGTCATTGCTGACGACGACGGCCGGCCGTCTTTTCTTCTGCTCGTGGCCAAGCGATGGGTCAAAATTCATCCAGACCAAGTCTCCATAACGGAATTGGCTCATCGTATCTCCTCTCCGGCTGGTATGTAATCGTCTGTGGGCTGTGGGCCGTCGTAATCGGCGAAGAGCTTGTCGAAATCCAACGGCGAGATGACGTGGAAATTCGAGGGCGTCAGGGTGATGACGCAGTCCTTGACGCTCACTTCGAATTCGTCGCCGAGTTGCAGGTTGCCGTTCTCCATCATCTCCTTGGTGATGCGGAACCCCTGCCCGTTGCCCCATTTGATGAGTTTCGTGGTTGACATACCGACCTCCTTGTTGTGTTGGTATACATTGTATACCAACGAGGGGCGGCCGGCGAATGCGCCGGACGGGTGACGGCCTTTTCTCTGTGGGTGCGTTGGCGCTGGCCGCTGTTCCGAGGAGCGTATGGGGGCGGAAGTCCTCGGTCTGTTGCGCTGTGTGCGGCGCGGTGGTGCGGTGACTGTTGCCATGTTGGTCCTCCGTTTCGGTTTCGGTTGGTTCCGGCTGATGGTCCGTCGGATTGAGGGGCGCTCACGCTCAACTCGTCTGCTCGCCGCTCCGTTCCGGTGCCATAGGGAGAGTCTCTCATGGTTTCGTCGTCGGGACGGGGAATTTCGGCCACTGTGGTCGAACGGTTGCCGTTTTCCGTTTTTTCGGCGTGTCTGTGGATAACTTCGCGCCCGAATACGGGTTGTGGATGGAGTTCCGCGCTGAGAGTGATTTGTCTTACAATCGTTATATTGTATTTTCTAGTAATTTATGACGCGTTTCATAAACACTGTGAAGAGGGAAGTTATGAAGAAGGGTTCATTCAAGGCACTTGGCGTGGCGGTCGCGGCGGCGATGCTGCTCGGCACGGTGACGGTGTCGGCCACGGCGAACGAGTCGGTGGGCGATGCCGAAGGGTCGAACGTTGCGACGCAGGCGCTGCAGCCGGGCACCCGGCAAACGAAGGACGCGCAGCCACAAGGCCAGGCTCCGCAGCTTCCCGATGCCAATGCGCCGGCTGATCCTGCCAATCCAGCCAATCCATCCACTCCAGCTCAGACTCCAAGTGCCGACGGGTCGACTTCGCAGAACGAAGCCCAGCAGAATGGCTCATCCGAGCCCGGTAAGGCGAACGGTTCCAACGCGGATGGCTCGAAGACGGGCAAAGCCGATGGCGCTGATTCGTCCGCCAAGTCTGGTGCGGATACTTCTAACCAGCAGGTCGGCACGCAGGGCGACGAGTGGGCTCCTGCTTGTCCGACGTCGTACCCAGCGAAGTGGGGCGACGCGGATTGGTTCCTCACTCGTGATGGGGATACGCTGGTATTCACCGTCCACGCGGGCCACGTCGGCGACGATTTGCACGCCCCTTGGCACTGCGGTAACTCGCCGTATCCACTTGTCAACACCTATAAGCTGAGAATCGTGTTCACCGACCCTACCCATACGGTGCTTCCGGAGGACAGCTCGCTGCTGTTCGCCAACGAACGCGGGCTCAGTTCGATCGAAGGCGTGGGCGATCTGGACGTCAGTCATGTGAAGAATATGCATTACATGTTCGGAGACGACCCGAACCTCGACGATCTGAGCACACTGAGTCACTGGGGCCGCAACACCCATAACGTCACCGACATGTCCGAGATGTTCAAGTCGGATGTTTACCATAGCCCCAGCGAAGGCTATCTCGGCATCAAAAAGATTGGCGTGTCCGGCTGGGACACCTCCAACGTCACCACTATGAAAGAGATGTTCCAATACGATGAGCGTGTCGAGACCCTCGATGTCGGCACTCGGCAGGCCACGGACAGCAAGGGCACGTACACTGCTTGGGACGTCTCAAAGGTGACCAATATGTCCTATATGTTCAACGACTGCGTGCAGCTGGTGAACCCCGACGTCTCGCACTGGAACACCCATAACGTGACGACAATGGAAAGCTTGTTCTCAGGTATGGGCGGAGACTCGCCGATGAAAGGCATCACCAATGTCGATGTCAGCAAGTGGGTCACCAGCAATGTCACTAACATGAGCGGGTTGTTCTTCGCCAGCTATATCGACCACCCCGCAGTGGACAAGTGGGACACCTCCAAGGTCACCGATATCGGTGGCATCTTTGGTTTCGACACCAAGCTGACCTCGATCGGTACCGTCAAATGCTCCGACGCGAAGGCCAACGGGCTGAAGGCATGCCCGTCGCATGCGAAGCTGAAGGATGTCGTCGGTGCGAACGACGTGCCGGACACCGTGGGCGTCTCTGATTGGGACACCTCGAAAATGACGAGCTTCACCGAGGCGTTCTATATATGCCCGAAGCTGAAGTCCGTGGATCTGACGAATTGGGATACCAGCAGTGACTTGACCATGACCTTCATGTTCGCCAATGACTACAGCTATCCGGGCAACGGGAACGGGCCCTCCGCGCTGACCTACGTCGGTGATCTGAGTGGCTGGGACACCTCGAAGGTGCGCGACATGGAATGCACCTTCCGCTATAACGAGAATCTGAAGACCATCGGCGATCTCTCCAACTGGCAGACCGGCGATGTAACGGATATGTCCTCGATGTTCGAGGATACCGGCATCGAGTCGCTCGGCGGTGAGGACCCTGAGCATCCGGAGGCTCCGCCCGCCGGTCTGAAGAACTGGGACACCTCGAAGGTCACGAGCATGGCCTGGATGTTCGGGCAGGCGACTGCACTCAAGGGCCTGGACCTGAGCAAGTGGAACACCTCTGCAATAAGAATGGATGATGATGGTAATTGCACTCCGAACGGTTTGCATAGCTGCTGGAACCAGTCCGGCATCACCGACATGTTCTACAAGACGACCAATCTCAAGTCTGTGGGTAACCTGTCGCATTGGGACGTGTCGCATGTCAAGCAGCTGAGCTCCTTGTTCCGTGAGAGCGGCGTCGAGTCCCTCGATCTTTCCGGCTGGGATGTGAGCAATGCGGAAGAGGCAAATTACACGTTCGCATTGACTCCCAATCTACAGAACTTGAAACTTGACGGCTGGGATATGCGCAAAGTCACGAGTATGCGCCAGCTGTTCTCGTATACGGGCTATCAGATTGGCGTGTTGCTGGATCTGACTGACTGGAAAGTCAATCCGAATCCGACCGATTCCAAATTCATATTCTATGGTGACAGCCTGCTATCCCTCGATCTGTCCGGTTGGGACACGGACACCATTGGCTCGTTCGAACTGTATTTCCCGAAGAGCCTGCAGCGGCTGACGCTTGGGCCCAAGACCAAGTTGCGTAATTCGTTCTTCACCGGGGATGCGGCGAATCTGGGTATCCGTACGGGCGATCCGTACAACTTCCAGGAACATGATGCGAATGGCAATCTCACCACCGATTGGACCACGATCTATTCCGGCGAATGGGCCGAAGCCACCAACAGGACCAGTGGCTTCACTGCGCCTAGCTGCTCCGTCGGCGGTGCACGCCGTGGCGAGGAGTGGAACAGCTGCGACAGCCACGCCGGCGGTTCGGCCACCTCGTCGTTGGTCGATCGTAACGCGACCACGCCGCACGCGGGCACCTACGTCTGGGAGACGAAAGCCACCGTTCATTTCTCCGGACTGAACCATACCGATGCCGCCGATGCCGCTGCTGAGGATGGCCAAAAGGGTCCTGAGACCGCTTATGGCGTGCATGGCGTCGGCAAACTTGACGGTGCTGCGGAGCCAGAAGACTTCGACTCCTTGGCCATCAAGGCGCCGGCCAAGCTGGCGGCGCAGGACCATCACACCTTCACCGGTTGGAAGCTGGATGGCAAGAAGGACGGCAAGGGCAATCCGACTTCAGTGGTCGACGAGGGCGACTTCGTCTATGTCAGGCCCGGTGACACTCAGGTCGATCCCACGGATCCGACCGGCCAGCGCCGCGTTGACACCAACATCCTGCGCGGCCAGTGGCAGGAAGCCAATAAGACGTCCTTCTACACGCTTCACTTCGACTCCAATATCCACGATTCTGGAGCGACCGTAGACGGAACGGTTGCCGATTGGACGAGCGAGCCGTCGTGGACCGATTCCGGTTATGCGCAACCCACCCTGCCGCAGAACGGCTTTACGGTGACGAGTGACGACAATGTGTATACGTTCAAGGGTTGGTCGCCTACTCGTGATGGTTCTTCCGCTGTCTATCCTGCTGGTTCCACCGGGTACATGATGGTCGGTCTGCTTGGGCAGCATGAGGCGACGATGTACGCCCAGTGGGAGAAGACACCGAAGGTCAACTATCAGTTGCAATTCGAAGCCAATACCGGCTCCGCCGCGACCGATGGCGACGTCACCGGTCTGCCTGATTCGCAGTCCCAGAAGACCGCGGACAACAGCCACAAATTCACGTTCGCTGGTGCCGATCCGGTCCGCGGGAGCCATGATAACAACTACACGTGGGAATTCACCGGTTGGAGCACGGTTGCCGGCAACACCGGCGGCACTTCGCTGACCAAGAACCATGCAGGCGGCTATGATTACACGGTTGAGAAGGAGAATCCGTCCGTCAAGCTGTATGCGCATTGGCAGAAGAGCTACACGTACGAGCTGTCGTTCGACCCGAACGTCCAAGACGGCAGCGCCACGGGGCATTATACCGATACCGTTTCTGCCCATTCCACCAATCATGCGCAGACCATTGTCCTGAATGGCAACGAGTCCTACGAGCGTCCTGGCTATGAGTTCACCGGTTGGTCCGAGGATTCGCATGACGTGAACAATCCCCATTACAGGCCGGGTGTGAGGTACAACATCGGCTTCTGCGGCACCGGCACCGCCAATCCGTCTTGCCCGGCCACTGCCGATGGCACGACGGCGCGCGTGCACGTGGTTCTGTACGCGCAGTGGAAGCAGAACCCTGTGCCCTCCACCCCGACTCCTCCGACGCCGACTCCTCCCGCTCCTGCGCCGCCGGCTCCGACGCCTCCGGCTCCTGCGGCGCCGCGTCTGCCGGTTCCCGCTCCGGCGGTGACCCCTGCGGCGCCGGCGCTGCCGCAGGCGCAGTCCGACCAGCCGAAGTCGCAGCCCGAGCGCCGCAAGGGTTCGTCCTCCGACGGTTCGGCCTCGTCGCCGGCCCCGTCGGCGAGCGGCCGTGACTGGCGTTGCAATCCGATTACGGGCGAGGTGACGCCTCGCGACGGTTCCGGGTCCGGCAGCGCGTACGTGACGCGTGGTTCCGGGTTCGTAGCGATCGAGGACGCTTCGGCGGTGTCGGCTTCGCAGAGCTGCGCTTCGATGGCGGCCCGCATGCTGCGGTTCGTGAAGATGCAGGCGGACTTCCCGTGGTGGATCGTGCTGGCGTTGGCCGTGCTGCTGATGCTGATGTTCGTGCGCAGCCGCGAGCGGTTCGTGTACGCGCAGCATCGCGCCCCGGAGGTCGATGACTGACCTAGCGAGGTAGCTGCTAAGGTTTCGGGCCGGGCTCGCCGTTTCGACGGCAGCCCGGCCCGAACCGTAGGCGCCTCGCCGCCGTGCCTTGCCGAAGAAAGCAAAAACCCGCAGCCATGACGACTGCGGGTTGAATGGTGCCCCCACGCGGATTCGAACCGCGGACACGCTGATTAAGAGTCAGCTGCTCTAACCAGCTGAGCTATAGGGGCGCTGGCAAATTCAAGAGCCAAGTGGTTATATTACTGTCTCGGCCTCAAGAGTGCAACTCGGTGTGTCGTGATAGCGAAATCCGCCCCTCCATCGCGCCTCGCAGGCCAGCCATGCCGCGCCACGCATGAGGTCATGAAGGTCGCATATCATGAACACAGAAATGGTGATGCCCGACATGGGGAGAAGATGTGAAACACGACGGACGATCTGACAAGGGTACGGCCGGCAGGTTTTCGGCTGTGTCGGGGCCCGTCGCCGAGTGGGCGCTCGTCGTGCTGCGGCTGTTGGGCCGCGGGGCGCTGGCAGTCATCCGTGCATTCAACCACGGTGCCCGTCGCGGCCTTCGTGCATTGATGGGATTCCTGGGATTCTCCGGCGAACGCAAGGCGAAGAGGGCGAACAAAGGCGGGCACGCGCGTCGTGGCGGTGCCCATACCCACGCCTCACGGGCGAAAACCAACTCAAGGCATGGAACGCGGGCACGGCCTGAAGCGACGGGCGCGCTGGACATGGCGTCGATATCCCACAGCTTCATCGGTTCGGTATTGGAAACCGACGGTTCCGGAGCGCAGGCGTCGGGACGCTCGGGGCGCCGGGCCAAGGCGAGGCCCTCGGCCGCCGTGTACCGCGTGCGCCGTACGGTCGTGGCGCTCATCGCCGTGCTGGTCGTGCTCGCAATCGTCTTCGCCATCCACGCCCTGGCCGCGCCAAAAGCCCAGCCGCAGGCCAACGACGCCGAGCAGACCGCCGCCCAAGCGGCCCGGAAGCGCAAGGCCGCCAAGGCCCGGGCGAAGGCCAGGCGCGAGGCCGCCCGCGCCCCCTACAGGATTCCGCGCCAGCCGGCGCTGACCGATCAGTCACGCCAAGACATCCTCGCCAAGGCCCAGAAGGTGGCGGACGCCAGCGGCAAGCCCGCGCACCAATACGTCTACTGCGTCGGCACCCGCGGCAACGTGGAAGACTCCAGCATGCGCGTCTTCGAGAACGACATCTTCCGCACGCTCAACAACCCGAAGGGCTGGCCGAGGGCGGGCGCGACCTTCACGCTGGGCAGCGCCGACGCCGGCAACTGTGACTTCACCATGTACCTGGCGCAGGCCAACCAGATGACCACGTTCTCGGCCGACTGCTCCGACGAATACAGCTGCCGGGTGGGCGACGACGTGATCGTCAACGAGGACCGCTGGAACGGCGCGACCAAACAGCTCATCAAGGCCGGGCTCACCCTGCAGCGCTACCGTGAGATGGTCATCAACCACGAGGTCGGCCATCGCCTCGGCCACATCGACAACGAGCAGACCTGCGCCGGGCCAGGCAAGCCCGCGCCGCTCATGCAGGAGCAGTCGATGGCGCTCGACGGGTGCAAGCCCAACGAATGGCCCACCGACAGCGAGCTCTGGATCACGGAATGACCGGGCCGGGCCGGGGAGCGGGCGTTACGGCAGCGGAGGGCTCTGCGGCTGTGGGGGGTTCCGCGGCGGATTCCGCGTTGGCGGGAGCTATGACTGCGCGTTCGGTTTCGGGTATTCCGGAAGTTCCGGTCGCGTGCCAATCTCCAATTTCGGCATCGCCTTCGCAGCGGCCGGCCGCCGGGCGCGTGGGACGGTTCGCGCCGACGCCCTCGGGGCGGATGCATATCGGCAATGTATATGCAATGCTCGGCGCATGGCTTTCGGCGCACGCGGGTGATGGTTCGGAATCGGGCAAGGTGTTGTTGCGCATCGAAGACGTCGACGAACCGCGTTCGGTGAAAGACGCCGACAAATGGATCATGGACGATCTGCACTGGCTCGGGCTCGACTGGGACGGCGAGCCGGTCTATCAGTCGCAGCGCACGGAAATCTACGAGGAGGCGCTGCAGGCGCTCAAATCGGTGGGTGTTGAAGATGTCACATCGGCCGATGCGGTTTCAAAAGGTTCGTCGACGTCCGCAGATTTTCCGCTGGTTTACCCGTGTTTCTGCTCGCGTGCCGACCTGCGCGCGGCAACGGCGCCGCAGGAGGGCGACCGGTTTCTGATCTATTCCGGGACCTGCCGAAGGTTGTTGGCAGAATGTCCCAACGAGGTGCGCTCGCGGCTGGAAGAGGGGAGGCGGCATTCGTGGCGTATCGCCGTGCCGGAAGAAGGCTCGCAGGGAAGCATCGTCACGTTCGATGACCGCGTATTCGGCCATCAGCGCTTCGACTTGCCGCTTCAGGTCGGCGACACGGTGATTCGCCGTTCCGACGGCATCTTCTCCTACCAGCTGGCAGTAGTGGTTGACGACTTGTTGATGGGTGTCAACGACATTGTGCGCGGCCGTGACCTGCTGCGTTCCTCGGCCTTGCAGGTCTGGATTCGGCGTGCATTGATCGCTTCTGGTTTCGCTGCGGAATATGGGATTGGCATAGACGGCACCATCGCGGAAAACGGCAAAACGCGAACCGTGCGAGGTGAGAACGCAGGACGTGGGTTTGGTGATTCAAGCGATGGCGGCGCAGCCTCTGCCGTGAATCCAGCCCATGCCCACCTTCCGCTGATTGATGATCCGAGTGGGATTCGTTTGGCCAAACGCAAGCACTCGCTGGATATCGGCGCGCTGCGTGCGAACGGAGTGAAACCGGAGCAGGTTATCGGGTATTGCGCGTGGCTGCTTGGCGTCCGTCCTCCCGACCGTGTCCACGATTTGGACACTTCCGCGCCGATTGCGATGAGTGCTCGAGAGGCCTTGCATTGCTTTACTTTTGACGATATACGAGCCGATAACTCCGACCGAATTTTGGCTCCGAATTGGACAGATGAAGTTGACAGGCCGGAAAATGGAAGTGTAGCGTAAGCGTCAATAATTAAAAACACTACAAACCGATGAAGCGGGGAAGTAGGCGGAAACGCGCGAGGAGCGAGCCCGGGATGGTGAGAGCCGGGACGAGATGCGAACCGTTGAGTGGGCCGCTGAGGGCGCACCGATTGGCCGGGTTTCCGGCGATGAGGCTGCGACGTAAGGCATACGTCAGTTGCCAGGGGTGTGATGGCATCCCGATAAGGGCACGGGAGACCGTGAACCAAGGTGGCACCGCGGGCATATATTCGCTCGTCCTTGGCTGTAATTGACAGCTGGGACGGGCTTTTTTAGTCCCTCAATGAGGCGGAAGCCTTCGGGAGGTGCCCATGGTGAACGTGAGTGCGGGAGCTGGTGCGGCCGTTCGGGGCGCTGCCGGCGACGAGAGCCGTTACGCTGGCATTCGGCCGACGCTTGTTGAAGTGCGCGACATGGCGAAAACTGGACAATACCGCCGTATCCCGGTGATGCGCGAACTGCTTGCCGACCGCCTGACCACCATCGAGGCCATGCGTCGGGTGCGTGCCGCTTCTAATCATTGCTTCCTTCTAGAAAGCGCCGAAGCCGATCAGCGCATGGGGCGCTATAGCTTCCTTGGATTCGCGCCGACGCTCGAGCTGACCTGCAAGGCCGGCGACCTGCGTGTCAAGCGCGTGGCTCCTGCCGGAACTTCGGATGGCGACGTCGTGATCGAGCATACGCACGTCGACCACCCCAGCGATGCGATACGCAAGGTGCTCGACCAATATGCCAGCCCGCGGCTCGAAGGCTTTCCGCCGTTCGCCGGCGGCTTGGTGGGCTACTTCTCCTTTGGCTATTTCGCCTACGCCGAGCCGACATTGCGGCAGGAAACCCGCGATCCCAAGGCGTTGCCCGATGTCGACCTCATGCTCTTCGACCAGCTCATTTCCTTCGATTCCTACCGTCAGCGTATGCAGCTTATCGCCGGGGTCGATACCGATGATGTGGACGCCTCCTACGAGCGCGCGGTCGCCCGGATTGAGGGCATGCAGCAGATTCTCGAGAATGGTAAGCGCTACGATTTCAAGCCGCTGGAGCTTCAAGGCGAATTGCAGCTTACCCTCGACCGTGAGCAGTATGGCTCGATGATCAGGACGGCGAAGGAACACATCTACGCCGGCGACATCTTCCAAGTCGTGCTCTCCAATCCCAGCACCGCTCTGGCCTCGGGAAGCCTGTTCGATTCCTACCGTCTTATGCGGGCCGAAAACCCGAGTCCCTACATGGTCTTCATGTCCAGCGACGACATCGAAGTCGCCGCCGCCTCGCCCGAGACGCTGGTACGGCTCGAAGATGGCAGGCTGCTCACCTATCCGCTGGCCGGAACGCGTCCGCGCGGCGCGACGCCGGAAGAGGACAAGCGCATCGAGCGCGACTTGCTCGGCGACGAAAAGGAACTGGCCGAGCACAATATGCTGGTCGACCTCGGGCGCAACGACATCGGGCGGGTGTCTTCGCTCGGTAGCGTCGAAGTCGAGCGTCTGCACGATATCCTGCGCTTCTCGCATGTCATGCATATCGGCTCCACGGTTGCGGGCAAGCTCGCACCTGGCAAGGACGCGCTGGACGTCATCGACGCGGTACTGCCGGCCGGCACCCTTTCCGGAGCCCCGAAAATTCGCGCCTGCCAGATCATCGCGGAACTCGAGGATTCCCCGCGCGACATCTACGGCGGGGCCATCGGCTACCTCGATTTCTCGGGCAACCTCGACACCTGCATCGGCATCCGCCTGGCGTTCAAACACAACGGCAAGGTGACGGTGCAATCCGGCGCGGGCATCGTGGCCGATTCCAACCCGGACAAGGAATTCGAGGAATGCCGCAACAAGGCGCTCGCTGTCGTGGACGCCGTCAACCAGGCGAACGGAGGCCTGAAATGATCACCATCGTCGACAATTACGACAGCTTCTCCTACAACCTCTACCAGATCATCGGCTCCATTGAGCCGGACGTCAAGGTGGTGCGCAACGACGACCTCGACGTCGCCGGGCTGGCCGCCTTGGGTTCCGATGGCATCGTGCTTTCGCCGGGGCCGGGCAAGCCTGCGGACGCGGGTATCTGCGAAGACGTGGTGCGCGAGCTCGGTGGGAAGGTGCCGATTCTGGGCGTCTGCCTCGGCCATCAGGCCATCTGCGAGGCGCTGGGCGGCAAGGTCGTTCCCGCTGCGGAGCTGATGCATGGCAAGGCCTCACCGGTCGAGCTCGACAACGATTGCCCGTTGTTCGCCGGAATGCCCGCCGAGATTCAGGCTGCGCGCTACCACTCGCTTGAGGCGGACAAGGCCACGTTGCCGGAGACGTTGCGTGTCGTGGCCCGCACGCTCGGCACTGACGAGATCATGGCCGTCTCCCACGTCGCCGATCCGACGTTCGGCGTCCAGTTCCATCCCGAAAGCATTCTGACCCCGCAGGGCTCGCAGATACTCAGGAATTTCATCGATGTGGTCGACCGATGGCGGGCGGGCAAGCGCCGTTGAGCCGCCGTTGAGCCGATAAGCCAGACGGGCGGGTCGGCGGGCGGGATGTCAACGGTTTGCTCATCGATATCGATAGTCATCAATCAATAAACCAATCAGTAAGTAAACCGATAAGTAAGTAAATCAGTCACAAGGAAGTAATCATCATGATCAGTGAAGCAATCGTCAAAATCGTCAACAAGCACGACCTCACCTACGACGAGGCCTACCAAGCAATGAAGGAGATCATGGGCGGCAAATCGACGCCGACCCAGAACGCGGCCTTCCTCGCGGCGCTTTCCACCAAGTCGGCCGAGGCCGAGACCATCGACGAGATCGCGGGCTGCGCGGCTGCCATGCGCGAACTGGCCACCCCGGTGCCGCACCCCGGCATCGAGACCATCGACATCGTCGGCACCGGCGGCGACGGCGCCAACACCTTCAACATCTCCACCACCGCGGCGCTGATTTCCGCGGCTGCCGGAGCTCACGTGAGCAAGCACGGTAACCGCGCGGCCAGCTCGCAGTGCGGCACCGCCGACTGCCTCGAAGCTCTGGGCGCGAACATCTCGCTGGCGCCCGACGAGGCGCTCGACCTGCTCAAGGCCGACAACTTCACCTTCCTCTTCGCCCAGCGCTACCATACCGCGATGCGCTACGTCGGCCCGATCCGCAAGGAGCTCGGCTTCCGCACCGTCTTCAACATCCTCGGGCCTCTCACGAATCCCGCTCGCCCCGAATACTTCCTGCTCGGCGTCTATGACGAATACCTCGTGGAGCCCATCGCCCACGTGCTCGAAAGCCTTGGCGTCAAGCGCGCGCTGGTCGTCTACGGCCGCGACAAGATGGACGAGGTCTCGCTTTCCGCCGAAACCGCCGCATGCGAACTGCGCGACGGCGAATACCATCCGATGACGCTGACGCCCGAGGAATTCGGCCTGACCCGCTGCACCAAGAAGGACCTGCTGGGTGGCACCCCGCCGCAGAACGCCGAGATCACCCGCACCATCCTGGGTGGCAAGGAGACCGGTCCGAAGCTCGAAGCCGCGCTGTTCAACGCCGCTTGCGCGCTCTATGTTTCTGGCGTTGCCTCGTCGATTGGCGAGGGCGTGGAGCTGGCCCGCGAGCAAATCGCCTCCGGAGCCGCGATGAAGACGCTCGAGGCGTTCGTCGCCGGTTCGCAGAAGTTCGCCAAGGCCGACGCGGATAAGTAAGGACTGCCATATCCGATTCCGGCTTCGATGTCAATGATGAGAAGGTGCAAGAGTAATGGCTGATTCCGAGAATATCCTGCAGCGTATCGCCGCGAAAATCCGCGAGCGTGTGGCCGATGAAAAGGCGCAAACCCCGCAGGATGTGGTGGAGGCGCAGGCCCGTGAAGTCGCCGCGCAGAAGGTGGCGGCAGGGGAGACCGGCGACGCGGCGTTCCCGTTCGAACGCGCGTTGAAGGCCCCGGGCATGAGCTTTATCTGCGAGCTCAAACGCGCCTCGCCGAGCAAGGGCCTCATCGTGCCGGACTATCCCTACCTCGACATCGCCCGCGACTACGAAAAGGCAGGCGCTGCGGCCATCAGCTGCCTGACCGAGCCGACTTGGTTCAAAGGTTCCGACGAGCATCTGCGGCAGGTCGCGGCGGAGGTCAACATTCCGGTGCTGTGCAAGGATTTCGTCATCGACGAATACATGATCTTTGAGGCCCGTGCGTGCGGCGCCTCGGCCGTGCTGCTCATCTGCTCGATTCTCGACGACCGGCAGATCGCGGATTACGTCGCGCTCGCCCACGAACTCGGCATGAGCGCACTCGTGGAGGCCTACCAGTCCGACGAGGTGCCGCGTGCCATGGCCGCCGGTGCCGGAATCATCGGTGTCAACAACCGTGACCTGCGCAATTTCGAGGTGGATTTCGAACGCAGCCTGCGTCTGCGGCCCACCGTCGGCCCGGACCGCGTGTTCGTCTCGGAATCCGGTGTATACACCCGTGGCGATGTGGCGCGGCTCGAGGCGGCCGATGTGGACGCGGTGCTGATCGGCGAGACGCTGATGCGTTCGCCTGACAAGGCCGCGGCGCTCGCCGAGCTTCGTGGTGACACCGCCAATAATCAAAAACAACTGTATGTATTAAGGAGCAAATCATGACCAATTCGCCCAATTCAAAGGGACGCTTCGGCATCCACGGGGGACAATACATCCCCGAGACGCTGATGGGCGCCGTCAACGAGCTGGAGGAAGCCTACGACCATTACAAAAACGATCCCGACTTCCTCGCCGAACTCGACGACCTCGAGAAGAAGTACGCAGGTCGTCCGTCGCTGCTGTATTACGCGGAAAACATGACCAAGGACCTCGGCGGAGCGAAGATCTATCTCAAGCGCGAGGACCTCAACCATACCGGCGCGCACAAGATCAACAACGTGCTCGGCCAGGCGCTTTTGGCCAAGCGTATGGGCAAGACCCGCCTGATCGCCGAAACCGGCGCGGGCCAGCACGGTGTGGCCACGGCCACCGTCGCGGCGCTGTTCGGCATGGAGTGCGTGGTCTACATGGGCCAGGTCGATATGGAACGTCAGGCGCTGAACGTCTACCGCATGCGGCTCTTGGGTGCGGAGGTGCGCGGCGTGACCAGCGGCACCGGCACGTTGAAGGACGCGGTTTCCGAGACCTTCCGCGAATGGACGCGTCGCATCGCCGACACCCACTATTGCCTCGGCTCGTGCATGGGCCCGCACCCCTTCCCGACGGTGGTGCGTGACTTCCAAGCCGTCATCTCCAAGGAGGCCCGCGAGCAGATTCTTGAGGACGAAGGCAAACTGCCCGCTGCGGTGATCGCGTGCGTCGGCGGTGGCTCCAACGCCATCGGCAGCTTCTACAACTTCATCGGCGACGAGGGCGTCAAGCTCATCGGCTGCGAGGCGGCCGGCCGTGGCATCGACACCGACCGCACCGCCGCCACGATGAACACCGGCTCGCTCGGCATCTTCCACGGCATGAAAAGCTACTTCTGCCAGAACGAATATGGCCAGATCGCGCCGGTCTACACGATTTCCGCCGGCCTCGACTACCCGGGCGTTGGCCCGGAGCACGCGGCGCTGAAGGATTCCGGACGTGCCCAATACGTCGCCATCACTGACGACGAGGCCGTCGACGCCTTCGAATACCTGAGCCGTACCGAGGGCGTGATTCCGGCCATCGAAAGCGCGCACGCCGTGGCCTACGCCATGAAACTCGCGCCGACGCTTCCAAAGGACCAAAGTATCATCGTCACCCTTTCCGGGCGTGGCGACAAGGACGTGGCGGCCATCGCCCGCTACCGTGGGGAGGATCTTCATGACTGACAACAATGTTGACCAGAAGTATTTTGACGATGCGTATACTCGTGCCGCGGCCACCGAGGCGCGTTTGTTCGCCGACAACGACGGCGATGCTCAGGGTTCACGCCCGGCCGGCGACGCTGCAAAATCGCAACCCTTCGCGTTGCACCGTTCTCGCATCGCGACTGCGTTTACAGCTCCCGACGGCAGCCGCCGTAAGGCGTTCGTCCCGTTCGTCACCGTCGGCGACCCCTCGATTGCCCTGACCGAGAAGTTGGTGCCGGCCATGGTCGACGCCGGTGCCGACCTGATCGAGTTGGGCGTGCCCTTCTCCGACCCGACCGCCGAAGGCCCGGTCATCCAGGAAGCGAGTAACCGTGCGCTTTCCGCTGGGACGACCACCGACGACGCTTTCGCGCTGGTCGAGCGCCTGCGCGGCGAGCACAGGATCGAGACGCCGATGGTGTTCATGACCTATTCCAACGTGCTCTATTCCTACGGCCTCGAACGTTTCGCGCGCCGCGCCGCCGAAGTCGGGCTCGACGGCGTGATTCTGCCCGACGTGCCCCACGAGGAAAAGCCGGAATTCGACGAGCCGCTCGCTGCCGCAGGGCTCGATCTGGTCAGTCTCATCGCGCCGACCTCGCACGAGCGGATCCGCAGCATTGCCTCCGATGCCAAGGGCTTCATCTATTGCGTCAGCTCTTTGGGCGTCACCGGCGTGCGCAAGGAAATCACCACCGATGTGGCGGGGATGGTGCGCGAGGTGCGCGCCGCCACCGACGTGCCGGTCGCGATCGGCTTCGGCATCTCCACCCCCGAGCAGGCCGCGAAAATGGCTGGTGACTCGGACGGCGCCATCGTCGGCTCCGCCATCGTGCGCCTCGTCGGCAAGTACGGCGAGGACGCGGTGCCCTACGTCGCCGACTACGTGCGCTCCATGGCCGACGCCGTGCACGCCTTGAACTGAGTGATGCGTGTGCGTGCACGAGGTGCGTGTATGTAAAAAGTGCATTATGGCGATCGTATTTCGCATGTTTTTACGTGACTGTGAAAAATGTGCGTTATACGGTTTCCATCTCGTATATTTTTCACACGGATGCCAAAAAGTCCAATTGGCTTGGATGCGCTATACATTCGGAGCGCGATGACATGGGCGTGCATAATATGGAGGCGGACAATCAGCGTGGGAAGCGGGGAATCATGACTGCTTATATGGATCACAAGGATCTCGCCAACGAGGCCATCGACGAGACGCGGATCAAGGAAATCACGGACGGCGTGCACCGCGTGCTCGACGATATCGCGCAGGCCGAGGCGACTTCCGGGCGCAAATCCGGAGCGGTCAAGCTGCTGGCGGCCACCAAAACTCGCGATGTCGGCGAGATCATGGCGGCCATCGACGCCGGCGTGCGCATGATCGGCGAGAACCGTCCACAGGAGATCTCGGCCAAGGCCGAGGGGCTGATTCGTCAGTGCGCCGAGCGCGGGTTTTCGCTGGGCGCCGCTACGAATGTCCAGAATGCCAATGGTTCCAATAGTCTTGCCGTTTCCGCCGCTTCTGTGGATACCCAAATTTCCCAAGCTGCGCCGAATGGCCACATCCCCTTCCACCTCATCGGCCAGCTGCAGTCCAACAAAATCGGCAAGGTCCTGCCGTACGTCGATACCATCGAATCGGTCGGTTCGCTCGACGAAGCGCAGAAAATCTCGCATCGCGCCGTTGCCCGCAATATCGTCGTCGGTGTGCTTATGGAGGTCAACGAATCCGGGGAAGCCTCGAAGTCCGGGTGCGACCCCGATGAAGCCGCGGATCTCGCCTACCGAATCGCCGCACTTGAAGGCCTTGAGCTGCAAGGTCTGATGACCATCGGCGCCCACGTCGACGACGAAAAGACGATACGTGCCGGATTCGCCCACTTGCGTGGCGTCCGTGATACGATTCTAAAGTCCGGCGAGACCGGAACGGCGGGCTGCAAGGAACTCTCGATGGGCATGACCCACGATATGGACTACGCCGTGGCCGAGGGGTCGACCATCGTGCGTGTCGGCACCGCCATCTTCGGCGAGCGCGCCTTCATCTGAGTGGGTGTTCGGCGAGACCGGGGCCGTTTGTGGTTGAAGCGGCTCGGGCGACTGGTTCGAGCATCCGCCGTTCGTGGCCCTGAGGAATCGCTCTCTCAATCGGTGTGGTTTCTGTCGTGCGGCCCGTTCGTGTCTTGGAAACATGAACTGTTGGGCCGAGACGGGAACTAGGCCTCTTGATAGTTCGCAGCCTCATCGACCGTGCACCACGCATGCTCCTCGATAGACGGAAATGCCGGAATACCGGTCATTTCAGCGTGCCCTTGGGGTGCAAAACCCTGATATGGATTCGAAATGATCTCAAGACCAACCCCATAGATGCGAACGGAAGGAGCGTGAGCAGGCCTATGTCGCGACACAACGATTCCACGAGCGGTCGGTGGCCGAAGCATGCCGATGTTGGCGAGCTTGTCAATGTCGACGCTGCTGCCGATGCTGGCGGCGAAGTGCGCGTTCGGGCCGTGGTCACCGGGATGGTGCAAGGGGTCGGATACCGTTATTTCACCGTGAACGCGGCCTCGCGCCTGGGCGTCGCCGGATGGGTGCGCAACCGCCGCGACGGCTCGGTCGAAGTGGAGGCGCAAGGCGACGCCGAAGCCGTGTCCGCGCTGGTCAAGACGCTGAACGACGGGCCTCGATGGGGCCACGTCGACCATGTGGCGGTGCGCGGCGAAGCGGTGCGGAACCTGCCGTCAAGCTCTCCCCGGCGTCGGTTCGAGGTCCGCGCGGACGTGTGAGCGGCCGCCTTCCTTCATGGCGAAGGACCATCGTGCCGAAGCCACGCAATGTGTCATGGCGCTCCGGCGCTTTCAAATCTGCGTGTGGTGAATGTTCCAATTCCTCACGTCGGTAATTCTCCCAGATCTCATGACTCCGGGCGCTGATCGACGCCGCAACCGCGCCTGCGGCAGAATAACCGCGGCGAAGTGACGCGGGTCGGCGTAGGCTGGAACCATGAGAATCGCACGTTTCACACATGATGACAGCGCCCCGCAGTATGCCTTCGTGCAGACCGACAAGGGCGACGGCAAAGACTACCTCGTGGTGCTCGACGGCTACCCCTTCGGCGGCCAGACGGTGCGGCCCACTGGCAAGCGCCTCCCGGTCGACGGCGACGGCGTCCGCCTCCTGGCACCGATCATCCCCTCGAAGGTCTACGGCCTGGCCAAGAACTACGAGGCCCACGCCGAATACATGCACGCCAAGGGCCAGTCGCAGGCCGAGCACGCGCCGAGCGAGATGGTGGTCTTTATGAAGCCCAGCACCTCGGTGATCGGGCCCGACGACCCCATCGTCATTCCCTCGTATTCCAACGACATGAACTTCGAGCCCGAGGTGGCCGTCGTCATCGGGCGTATCGCCAAGAACGTCTCGGTGACCAAGGCGATGGACTACGTGCTCGGCTACACCTGCGTCAACGACGTGACGCTGCGCGACCTGCAGGGCGACGACCCGATGTGGACGCGCGCCAAGGGCTTCGACACCTCCTGCCCGCTCGGCCCGTGGATCCAGACCGACCTCAACTGGCAGGACGCGAAGATCTCCTTCGCCCTCAACGGTGAGGACGTGCCGGCGGCCTCGGGCACCACCGCCGACCTCATCCACTCGATTCCCGAGCAGATCGCCGAGATCTCGAGCTTCGCCACCCTGCTGCCGGGCGACGTCATCATGACCGGCACCCCCAACGCCTCCGGCACGTTGAGGCCGCGCGACGAGGCCATCGTCACCATCGAGGGCATCGGATCGCTGCGCAACGTGGTCGTCAAGGACTGATTTCGATTTTGGCGCACACACTAACTCGACTTATAAAAATAAATCCCCGGAATTGCAAGGATCGTTTTTTAATTCTCGAGTTAGTGTGTGCGTGGTCTTGAGTTTTTCCTTCTAAGATCGCACAAAGAGTCCAATGTGATCGGCCTGGTCAGATGTGAGAATGTGCGATTGCCCGACTGACGGATAGCACCTTCTAATTGATTGCAAAATCTGATGTTGAGCATGGTCGTACCTAGGTTCTCAGTTCCGACAGTGAGGATTTTCCATCCATGGGATTGAACTGTATTGGATCGGTCCCAGTCTTGGGCGATTTGACGATAATGGTGTCTTCCGTTGAATTCGATGCCGATTCTGTATTTCGGATAAGCCATGTCAAGGAAACAATATGATTTGCCCGTTTTGATTTGGTAGTTGATGCAGGGATTCGGGAATCCGTACCTACGTAGCATGAGCCGTAGTTTTGTTTCCGCTGGAGAATCGGTGTTTTCCCGTATCTGGGTGAGGGCTTTCAGGCATGCGTGGTGTCCTCGGAATGGTTGGCAATCGCGTAGGTAACGTCCTATTGACCGTTTGCTGCTGCGTCGGAGCTGCGGATTCCTGCAGACGATGGAGTCTCCCAATATTATGAGCTCTTCTAAATTGAGCTCTCGAGATAGTTGCGCGAACGTCGCTTCCGGAGATGAACAGAGGATATTGGCGACTTCTATGGCATTGCCGGTCATGTCGGCGTTATTCCAAGTCCTGAATCGGACGCCTTTCATACGGAATCTCGATGAGCCTTGTTTCACGCAGGCATAGAGTGCGGTGTTTCTGGGATGTTCCGGTGTTGGAATGCCCATCAGGTGAGCCGCTGTGAAATGGCTGGCGGTCAATGTTTTTCTGGTTCGGTTTTGAGCTTCGAGAAAAGCCTGCAGGGTATGCCTTTGGCGTGACCATGCCTCGTGGAGCATGAGATCGCCGGCGCTGGGCTCGTTAATAAATTCAAACATGTTTTCAAAATAAAGACTTTTTCGCGCGAATGAAAGGTATTTCGGGCAATGTGGATAAGTGGTTGGCAATTCGACACGCAGTAACTGGCGAATCAAAAAATAATCGTTGGAAACAAAGGGGTCTTTTTTGAGAAGTCGAGTTAGTGTGTGCGTCAATTCCTTGGAAACCGTGATTTTTCGAAGCTAGACAATACGAATCTAAAAGTTGAGTCGAAGACGCTCAAGTTTTGGGAATAGCTGTGGCCGCGACGCTGTTGTATAAGGCAGACAACGGAATATGCCCCGGGGCCCGCGCGCAGAGGGCGCGGAATCGGGGCGAACAGACGGAGGTAGATATGGAACAGAAGTTCACGACCATGGCGCAGGAGGCCATCGGCGACGCGATCCAGAGCGCGTCGGCGGCGGGCAACCCGCAGGTCGACACCCTGCATGTGCTTGACGCCCTGCTGCGGCAGGAGAACGGCGTGGTGCCCGGGCTCATCGAGGCCGCGGGCGGCAACCGCCAGGCCATCGGGGCCGCGGTGCGCAACGCGTTGGTGGAGCTGCCGAGCGCGAGCGGGTCGTCGACCTCGCAGCCGCAGGCCAGCCGACAGCTGACCACCGCGATCGCCGAGGCCGAAAAGGAGATGCAGAAGATGGGCGACGAGTACGTCTCCACCGAGCACCTGCTCATCGGCATCGCCGACGCCGAACCCAATGAGGGCGCGACGATCCTCAAGAACAACGGCGTGACCGCCGAGGCGCTGCGCAAGGCCGTGCCGGGCGTGCGCGGTGGCGCGAAAGTCACCAGCCCCGACGCCGAGGGCAGCTACAAGGCGCTTGAGAAGTATTCCACCGACCTCACGGCCCAGGCGAAGGAAGGCAAGCTCGACCCGGTCATCGGCCGCGACCAGGAGATCCGCCGCGTCATGCAGATCCTCTCGCGCCGCACCAAGAACAACCCGGTGCTGATCGGCGAGCCCGGTGTCGGCAAGACCGCCGTCGTCGAGGGATTGGCCGAGCGCATCGTCGCCGGCGACGTGCCGACGACCCTTCAAAATAAGAAATTGATCAGCCTTGATCTGGGGTCGATGGTGGCCGGCTCGAAGTACCGTGGCGAGTTCGAGGAACGGCTGAAGGCCGTCCTCAACGAGATTAAGAGCGCGAACGGCGAGATCATCACCTTCATCGATGAGATCCACACCATCGTCGGCGCGGGTGCCGCCGAGGGCTCGATGGACGCGGGCAATATGTTGAAGCCCATGCTGGCGCGCGGCGAGCTGCGCCTGATCGGCGCGACCACGCTCGACGAATACCGCGAAAACATCGAGAAGGACCCGGCCTTGGAGCGTCGTTTCCAGCAGGTCTTCGTCGGTGAGCCTAGCGTCGAGGACACCATCGCCATCCTGCGTGGCCTCAAGCAGCGTTACGAGGCACACCACAAGGTGACCATCGGCGACGATGCGCTCGTGGCCGCGGCGACGCTTTCGAACCGCTACATTTCCGGCCGTCAGCTGCCTGACAAGGCCATCGACCTGGTCGATGAGGCGGCGGCGCACCTGCGCATGGAGCTCGACTCGCAGCCCGAGGAGATCGATGAGCTGCAGCGCCGCGAGACACGTCTCGAGATGGAGGAGATGCAGCTGAAGAAGGCCGAGGATCCGGCCAGCAAGGACCGCTTGAGGAAGCTGCAGAGCGACCTGGCGGACACCCGCGAGAAGCTCTCCGGCCTGAAGTCGCGGTGGGACGCCGAGAAGGCCGGCCACAACAAGGTCGGCGATTTGCGCGCCCAGCTCGACGCCAAGAAGGTGCAGGCCGACAAGTTCACCCGCGAGGGCGACCTGGAGCAGGCCAGCAAGATCCTCTACGGCGAGATTCCGGCGATCCGCAAGCAACTCGACCTGGCCGAGCAGGCCGCGGACGAGGAGAACGCGAACGGCCAGGAGACCGAGCCGATGGTGCCCGACCATGTCGACGCCGATTCGGTGGCGGGCATCGTCTCCGAGTGGACCGGCATCCCCGTCGGCCGCCTGATGCAGGGCGAGAACGAGAAGCTGCTGAACATGGAGAAGGCGCTCGGCAAGCGCGTCATCGGTCAGAGGGAAGCCATCCAGGCGGTCTCCGACGCGGTGCGGCGCTCGCGTGCCGGCATCTCCGACCCGAACCGCCCGACCGGTTCGTTCCTCTTCCTGGGCCCGACGGGCGTGGGCAAGACGGAGCTCGCCAAGGCGCTCGCGGACTTCCTGTTCGACGACGAGAAGGCCATGGTGCGCATCGACATGAGCGAGTACATGGACAAGGGTTCGGTGACCCGCCTGATCGGTGCGGCCCCTGGCTACGTCGGCTACGAGGAGGGCGGTCAGCTCACCGAGGCCGTGCGCCGTCGCCCCTACTCCGTCGTGCTGTTCGATGAGGTGGAGAAGGCGAACCCCGAGGTCTTCGACATCCTGTTGCAGGTGCTTGACGACGGGCGGCTGACCGATGGGCAGGGCCGGACCGTGGACTTCAAGAACACGATCCTGATTATGACCTCGAACCTCGGCTCGCAGTTCCTGGTCTCGCCAGACATGGACGACGAGGCCAAGCGCAACGCCGTCATGGACGCGGTGCACACGCACTTCAAGCCCGAGTTCATCAACCGTCTCGACGAGCTGGTCATCTTCCACCCGCTCACCCGCGAGGAGCTGGGCGAGATCGTGGACATCCAGGTGCGTCAGGTCGCCTCGCGCCTGACCGACCGCCGCATCACGCTCGACGTGACCAAGGCCGCCAAGGAATGGCTCGCCAACGCCGGTTATGACCCGGCCTATGGCGCCCGTCCGCTGCGCCGCCTGGTGCAGACCGAGGTCGGCGACCAGATGGCCAAGATGCTGCTGAGCGGCAAGGTCCACGACGGCGACACCGTCTTGGTCGACCAGACCGGCGGCGAGCATCTCGAGCTGAGCGCGATGCCCGAGGACCCGCTCGACGAGGATGGCGAGTGAGGCGATTGGCCGCTTCGGGATAAGGCTCGGCTGATGGCCGAATGATGTGGATGGCGTTTCCGCTGGGATTTTCCGGCGGGGACGCCATTCCCGTGTCTGGAGAGGCGCTTCGCCATTGATTGGAGCGACGGGCTGAATCTCGGTGGTTTGAATGAGGGAAATTATCCGGTTGCCTCTTGGGGGATGCGGATGACGTAGCCGGCTGGGCGTCGTCTATGGTTTCCGGTTTAATAGAACATATGTTCGAAAATCCTGTTGTGATTATTGTGCTGGTCATCCTCGCGGCGGCGCTGGGACTGATGGCCGGCTTCGTGCTGGGCAAATCCAAGGGCCAGGAGGCCGTGCAGGGTGGCGGTAGCGGTGTCGATGCGAGGCAGGCACAGGCCCAGAACGACGAGTTGCGTCGACAGGTCGGCGACCTGACGACGAAAGCGGCGCAATACCGGACGCAGGCCGAGGGGCTGAACCAGCAGCTCGCCTTCGTCAAGTCCCAGTTGGCCCAGGCGCAGCAGGCTGAGCAGGTGCGTGTGGCGCGGCAGCGCGAGCAGGAGCAGCAGGCCGCCGCGCGCAAGCAGGAACGGCAGGCCAAGGCGATGGCCGAGCAGAGCAAGGTGCTCTCGGCGCTCGCCCCGGTGCAGAAGAACCTCGACGCCCTGCAGCAGAAGGTCGCCCAGATCGAGGAGGGCCGAAAGCACGAGATGGGCGCCCTGGGCCAGCAGCTCAAGGGCTTGAACGACCAGCAGACCCGTTTGGACAAGGAGACCAGCTCGCTTTCGGCCGCGTTGCGCAACAACAAGGTGCGCGGTGCGTGGGGCGAGGCGCAGCTGCGCAACATCGTCGAGTCGGCGGGTCTTCTGGAACATGTCGATTTCGACACTCAGGTGGTCGTCACCGATCCTGAAGGCCGGGTGCAACGGCCGGATATGGTGGTCTATCTGCCCGGCGGCAAGACCATCCCCATCGATGCCAAGGCTCCGTATTCCGATTACCAGCGGGCCTGCGAGATTCCCGACACCGCCTCGCAGGACGAGCTCAAACGCCGTGATGAGCTGCTCGCCGCCCATGCCAAGGCGCTGCGCGAGCATGTCAAGACCCTGGGCGACAAGGCCTATTGGAACGCCTTCGACACCACTCCCGATTTCGTCATCGCCTTCATCCCCAACGACGCGTTGCTCGAAGCGGCTCTGCGGGTTGATCCGACGCTGATGGACGACGCGTTCGCACGCAAGGTGGCGCTCACTTCGCCGGTCACCCTCTGGTCGGTGCTGAAGTCGGTCGCGTTCGCCTGGCAGCAGCAGAGCCTCACCGACGACGCCAAGATGCTCTTCGACCTCTCGCGCGAGCTGTACGAGCGCTTCGCCGTCCTGGGCGACAGGGCCAACAAACTCGGCCACTCACTCACCCGTACGGTCTCCGCCTACAACGCCTTCGCGGCCTCGCTGGAATCGCGTGTGTTGGTCACCGCGCGTAAGATGCAGAAGATTGATTCGAGCAAGGTCATCGAGCCGGTCGACATGGTGGATTCCGAGAAGACCGACGTCCACGAGCTGACCGCCCCCGAATTGAACCTTGAATCCAAGGAGGGCGCAAATGAGTGACGGCAATGGCAGGGCCGAGGGCGACGATGAGCTGCGGGCATTGTTGCGCGCCATGATAGCCAAAAAGCCATTCAGCGAGCTATACGACGTCAGCCTCGGGCACAGGGGAGCGGAGCTGATCGGCGACGCGTTGCTCGACGCGCTCGGGCGCCGCGGTTTTGCGCTTGGCGACTTTGATGCGGTAGGTGCGTTGACCGCCGCCGCCGTGCCCATGGTCACCGCGGTGATGCAGGCCGCCGGTGCGCGCGGGCACGAGCTCGACGGTTTCGTGATGGACTTCGTCTACCCCTCGGTCAAGGGGCCGTCCGTCAAAGGCAAACGCGTGGTGCTGCTCGACTCATGGCTTTCCGAAAAATCGTATGTGCAGACCTCGTCGCTGGTCACCTTGCGCAATGGCAACGAGTTGAGCCTAGACTTCGGCATCGTCGAGCACGAGGGCGCGCAGGTGGTGGCCATCGCCTCGCTGATCGGCGGTGTGGGCCGTGACGGCGACGCCGATGCGGACAGCATCAAGGTCATCAACCCCGTTTCCGGCGACAAGCACGATCTGCCGTTCGTGAAGGCTTTCGACGAGGACGAGTTGCGTGGTGACGCCTCGGTCGCGGAACGGGCCGACTGATATGCGTGAGGCAGGATTTGCGCCCGCCGTGGCTTTCGCCGCATGTGGCAAGCGTTCGTATTCCAGGCAGTTCAATCGCCGCGTACAGTTGAGAAGCATCGGTGGTGTGGCCATGGCCGGTGTCGATGCCAATGCAATGACCGAGGAGGGCACTGAATATCATGCGTGATCCCAATCCCGTGACCGCCGCAGCCCAGGCTTCCGGCGAACCGGTGTTCCGCAAGATAGGCGTCGGCCCGTGGGCGCAGGAGCACGCCGGCGAACCCCGGCCCGACGATCCGCAATCGCCGAATTTCGACGCGCGTTACGATACGGGACTGCTCGACAATGGCGATCGTCGCAATGTGCTCGACCGGTTCCGTTATTGGTCGGTCGAGGCCATCAAGGCCGATCTCGACAACCGGGGCAGGCACGGCTTCGAGGTCGCCGTCGAGAACTGGACGCACGATTTCAACATCGGCTCCATGGTGCGCACCGCCAACGCCTTCGCCGCCCGCAAGGTCCATATCGTCGGCCCCCACAAGTGGAACCGCAAGGGCGCGCTGATGACCGAGCTCTACCAGCACGTCGACCACCATCCTTCCATCGAGGAACTGGTGGCGAGCTGGAAGCAGGAAATCGCAGAGGAGATCAAACAGGCCGAGGTCGACGAGGCCAAGGCCGAATTCCGTGTGGACAAGGCCCGCTATCACCGCATCGCCGAAGAGGCCAAAGCCTCGCGCATCATCGCGCTCGACATCATTCCCGGTGCCGTCCCCATCGAGACCTACCGATTCCCGAACCGCTGCCTCATGCTCTTCGGCGCCGAAGGACCCGGCCTTTCCCAGCGTGCGCTCGAACTCGCCGATGACGTGGTCTACATCTCCCAATTCGGTTCGGTGCGCTCGATCAACGCCGGCGCCGCCGCCGCGGTCTCGATGCACTGCTGGATATCCCAGCATCTGACCGCCTGAGCATGGGTGGCGGCTTCCTCCGCCCGCCCGTGCTCGTGTGATTACGTCAAGTTCATGTGAGTGCAAGAGCGCACCGGGCGAGAGTTGCTTTCGCTTGCCCATATCCGTGTGATTGCACCGGAACCGGAACTAGGTTGCCGCTTTCATGCGTCCGTGCAGCCTCATTGACTTCTTGATGTTGAATGCCACAAATGCGACGGAATTCGCAATGGTGATTCGTAGCGGAGCGTCCGAGTATATTTCCTTTCTTCCTACACATATGAATTCGTATGGGTTCTCGAAGCATCAAGACCTGTCGACCATTCCCTGTCAGTATTTGCCACCAATCGCCGAAGCCCTGGGATCCGCCCCAATTCCCGCGACACGCCTGGATTGTGGATAACCCCAACCGTTCGACCACATCACCCGTTCCGGCTTGTATACGAATCAGTTCGTCCTGTGCAATGGGAATATGCAAATATCTCAGGACAACATTTTGGTCGATCCCAGGATTCATCGGCGGCATCCGCAGATAGCCGACGATGACGTCAGGCATGCCTGGCGCTCGCGGATTCGTGTCCGTCAGCGAAGGAACGACAGAAGCAGATGGTCGGCGATCGGGCTTGATGGCCGAGGCAGATTACTTGAGATGGTCGCGACGTTTAAGGAGAACAGGGAGTGGCTTATTTTCCATGCGCTTACACCGCCGACAAAAGGTATGATGAGAGAACTCGGGTTATGAAAGGAGGCATGATGAATCAGGAAGCGATGTATAGGTATTTCGGCGTCACGGCAGAGCAAGTGGAACAGTGGTCGGAGGAGGCCGAAAACGGTGAATTCCGGGGGGAGCCAGGAACGCTGATTCAGCAGCATCCGGTAACCGCACAGGAGCGGGCGGCGATCGATCGAGCGCATGAATACCACCGTCGGCAAGACGCGCAAGCCATTGGAAACGGGCGAAAGCTGACGACGGCTTCTCGGTGAGGATGCGCCGATTCAAACGCAACTGTCGATGTGCCGCTCACGATTGTCGTGGTTCGACCGCTAGATCGCGCTAGAAACAAGACAGTCCTGCTGGAAAACGTGTACTTTGAAGGCCTAAAACGTACGTTTTCTCGCAGGATTGTCTTGTTCCCAGCAGTAGTCGCGGCGGGGCAGGCACCAGTCTGTTCGTTTCGGTGAGGAAACCTATGTTTGCGGACGTTGGGAATGGTCGTCTTGTCGGTGATGGAGCCGGTTGGGCGACAATATGACTGGTTTGGAACCGTGGGCTGGGTGGCCGTTGATCTACCGTCGGTCCGCCGCCACAGGAAGGTCGCCATGGCACCCGAATCTCGTCACCCGAACGTCACAGACGACTCATACAATTGAGGCTATGCCTACTTTCACAAGAGATACAGTCGAGCATCTGGGCCAACTCGCCCAAATTGCGCTCACCGACGAGGAAGCGACCCGCATGCAAGGCGAGTTGAACGTCATCGCCGATTCCATCAACAAGGTGCAGGAGGTCGCGTCCGACGACGTCGAGCCCACCGCCAACCCGGTGCCGCTCGAGGCGTACCTGCGCCCCGACGTCCCCGAAACGCCGCTGCGCCGCGAAGACGCGCTCGCTGGTGCGCCCGCCACAGAGAGCGGCATGTTCGTCGCCCCGCGCATCCTTGGAGGTGAGGCCTGATGACCGAAGCAAACGAACTGGTGAAGCTCACCGCCGCCCAGATGGCGGAGAAGATTCGCAACAAGGAAGTCTCCAGCCGCGAGCTGGTCGACGCCGAGCTCAACGTCATCGACGCCGCCGAGCCGGACATCCACGCCTTCCTGCACGTCTCCGCCGACGAGGCGCGCGCCCAGGCCGATGCCTTCGACGCCAAGAACGCCAAGGGCGAGACCGAGGGATTGCCGGAGCTCGCCGGTGTGCCAATCGCCATCAAAGACATGATCGTCACCAAGGGTATCGAGACCACCGCGGCCTCGAAGATCCTCGAAGGCTGGATCCCGCCCTACGACGCCACGGTCATCACCAAGCTCAAGGCCGCCGGCATGCCGTTGCTCGGCAAGACCAACCTCGATGAGTTCGCCCAGGGTTCCTCCACGGAGCATTCCGCGTTCGGCCCGACCCACAATCCTTGGGACACCTCCCGCGTCCCCGGTGGCTCCGGCGGTGGTTCCGCTTCGGCGGTCGCCGCGTTCGAGGCCCCGCTTGCGCTCGGCACCGATACCGGCGGTTCGATCCGCCAGCCCGGCAGCCTGACCGGCACGGTCGGCGTCAAGCCCACCTATGGTGGCGTCTCCCGTTTCGGCGCGATCGCCATGGCGAGCTCGCTCGACCAGATCGGCCCCGTCTCGCGCAACGTGCTCGATTCCGCGCTGCTGCAGGAGGTCATCGGCGGCCACGACGTGCGTGACTCCACGTCCATCCCGATGGACGTGCCGCCGATCGTCAAGGCCGCCCGCGAAGGCTACAAGCGCGACCTGAAGGGCATGAAGGTCGGCCTGGTCAAGCAACTCGGCGGCGACGGCTATCAGCCTGGCGTCGAGGCCCGCTTCAACGAGGCCGTCAAGCTTCTGCAATCCATGGGTGCCGAAGTGGTCGAGGTCGATTGCCCGCACTTCGACTACGCGCTCGCGGCCTACTACATCGTCATGCCGTCCGAGGTCAGCTCCAACCTGGCCCGCTATGATGGCATGCGCTACGGCCTGCGCGTCATGCCGCCGGAAGGCGTGCCGCAGACCGCCGCCAACATGATGGCCTACACCCGTGAGGCCGGCTTCGGCGACGAGGTCAAGCGCCGCATCATCCTCGGCATCTACGCCCTTTCCGCCGGCTACTACGACGCGTGGTATGGCTCGGCGCAGAAGGTCCGTACCCTGATCATCGACGACTTCAAGAAGGCGTTCGAGCAGGCCGACGTGCTGATCGCGCCGACGAGCCCGACCACCGCGTTCAAGTTCGGCGAGAAGATGAACGACCCGCTGACCATGTACATGAGCGACGTCGCCACGATTCCGGCGAACATGGCCGGCACCCCCGCGATGAGCATTCCCGCCGGTCTTTCCGACGACGGTCTGCCCGTGGGCTTCCAGTTCATGGCGCCGCAGAAGCACGACGAGCAGATGTACAAGCCCGCGGCCGCGCTCGAGGCGGCCCTCGAGGAGCAGTGGGGCGGCCCGGTGTGGCAGAGCCTGAAGACCCCGTGGCTCGACAGCGCGAAGTGAACGGACGGCAAGGAGAAAATCATGGCTGAAAAATTGATGAAGTATTCCGATGCCGTCAAGGAGTTTGACCCGGTATTCGGTCTGGAGACCCACGTCGAGCTGTGCACGCAGACCAAGCTGTTCTGCCCGGCGCACGAGGAGTTCGGCGCGGAGCCGAACACGGAGCTGAGCCCGGTGAGCCTTGGCCTGCCCGGAAGCCTGCCGGTGGTCAACAAGACCGCCGTCGACTTCGCGATCAAGCTGGGCTTGGCGCTGCACTGCCAGATCAACGAGTGGAGCCAGTTCGCCCGCAAGAACTACTTCTACCCCGACATGCCACGCGACTATCAGATCTCGCAGTTCGACAAGCCGACCAACGGCAACGGTTACCTCGACGTCGAGCTCGACGACGGCACCATCTTCCGCGTGCCGATCGAGCGTGCGCACATCGAGGACGACGCCGGCAAGAACACCCACGTGGGTGGCGCCGACGGCCGCATCGAGGGCGCGGACCATTCGCTGGTCGACTACAACCGCGCCGGCGTCCCGCTCATCGAGATCGTCACCAAGCCCGTCGAGGGCGGCGGCGACCGCGTCCCGGAGATCGCGGACGCCTACATGCGCGCCATCCGCGACATCGTGCGTGCCCTGGGTATCTCCCACGGACGCATGGAGCAGGGCAACATGCGCGCCGACGTCAATATCTCGTTGCGCAAGAAGGGCACCACCAAGCTCGGCACCCGTTCTGAGACCAAGAACGTCAACACGTTCCGCGGCATCAAGAAGACCTTGCAGTACGAGATTCGCCGCCAGGCGGCCATCCTCGACGAGGGCGGCGAGATCCTGCAGGAGACCCGCCACTGGGACGAGGCCACGCAGACCACCGCCGGCGGCCGCGTGAAGTCCGACGCGAACGACTACCGTTACTTCCCCGATCCCGACCTCGTGATGCTGCACATCACGCAGGAGCACATCGACGAGATCGCCAAGACCATGCCCGAGATGCCGCGCGAGCGCCGCACCCGCCTGCAGAAGGAATGGGGCCTGACCGACCTGCAGATGCGCGACCTCATCAACGCCGACGCGCTCGACCTGGTCGAGGAGACCGTCAAGGACGGCGCGTCCGCCACTGGCGCTCGCAAGTGGTGGCTCGGCGAGATCTCGCGCGTCGCCAACGAGCGCGGCGTCTCGCTCGAGGAGCTGCCGATCACCCCGGCCGACGTGGCCGAGGTCGAGAAGCTCGTAGCCGCGGGCAAGCTCAACGACAAGCTCGCCAAGCAGACCGTCACCGGTGTTCTGGCCGGCGAGGGTACGCCTGACGAAGTCGTGAAGAAGCACAACTACCAGGTCGTTTCCGACGATGGTGCGCTCGAGAAGGCCATCGACGAGGCCCTGGCCGCCAACCCCGACGTGGCGGAGAAGCTCAAGAGCGGCAACATGAAGCCCATGGGCGCCATCATCGGCGCCGTCATGCGCGCCACCCATGGCCAGGCCGACGCCAAGGCCGTGAGCTCGCTGGTCATCAAAAAGATGAAGGGCTGAGTCTTCTCGGCTGGGTAGTTACTGACGCCTGGCCGGAAGGATATACGTTATTCGACACGCTCCGGGCCGCTCTGGCCGAGTCTTTACGGTCGAACAACGCATATCCTTCCGGCCAGGCTTTCGCGTATATAAGTATGCCGAAGACTCAGCAAGTGGGGAGCGGATAGAACATACTGGTGCTTGACGGGAATATCATGTGGTGAACGCGGGACTCGTCACTTCGATACACTATCCTTGTGTTATAGATGTGTCTCGAGTTCGTTGGAGGGTGAGTGACGATGTCTGCAAACTCCGCAAAGCCGGCTGCCGGGCCGGATGCCCGTCAGCTTCCCAACCGTATTTCCATCCCCGAGATCCGTGGCGAGATGGTGCATCTGCGTCCGGCCACGATCCAGGACCTCCCCAAGCTCGACCGGCTGCAGGTCTACGCCAACGCCTCGGGCGACATGGGCAAGGACGAGGCCTCCGAGCGCGCGCTGGTGCACGCCTGGGTCCAGCGTTCCGAGGCCTGGCAGCACGGGGTGGCGCCGGGCGATTCCGGCGTCGGCGACCCTGAGTCGCGCCGCACGATGGCCTGGGCGATCCTCACCGACGCCGACCACGACATCGACGGCAAGATCGACGCGGGCGAGACCGACAACGTCATCGGCATGATCTTCCTCATCGACCTCGACGGCTGGTCGCGCTCGGCCCGCATCCAGGTGATGCTGGGGCGTGACTACCGTGGCCGCGGCTACTCCCGCGACGCCATGCCCCGCGTGATGACCTACGCCTTCGCCTCCGAGCCTGCGGGCCTGGGCATGCACCGCATCTGGGTGGCCGTGCCCGAGAAGAGCGCCCGTACGCTTTCGGTCTACCAGTCGCTCGGCTTCATCAAATCCGGCACCTCGCGCGATTCGCTGTGGGACCCGGCGCTCGGCAAGTACCAGGACCTCATCGTCCTCGACACCCTCGTCGACGAATACGACCCGATCCGCTCGCTCGACGCCTTCGGCATGCACGTCATCGAGGGCAACCCCGGGGTCAAGGAGGCCATGGCCGCCCGCGAGCACTCCATCGAGATCCAGCAGCGCGCCAAGGTCAAGGCCGACCAGCTGGCGGCGGAGATCGCCAAGTCGGCCACCGCCGATGCGTCCGGGAACGCTGCCGGTTCCGCTGCCGGCGATACCTCGGCACGTTCCGAAGCGGCCAAGGGCAACGGCGAGATGCATTCGTTCGCCAGATCATCCGAACAGGCCGGTGAGGCCTCGCCTCAATCCGGCAAGAAGGCCAAGGCCAAGGGCAAGGTCGCTTCGAAGGAAACCGCTTCCGCCACGGAGCCGGGTAAGCCCTCGGCGAATAAGGACGGACGGAAACGCACCACGCCGGTCGTGGTCGGCAAGGACGAGAACGAGAACGGCGCCGACTGGCCCTTCTCCGCCACGCAGACCAAGACCTCGAAGAAGGCATGGTGGCGTAATCTGGGCCACGGCAACCATGGCGGCCGCACCCAGAAGGACGACCGCCGCTCCAACGATCAGCAGGGAGGACGTCGGTGAGTGCCGAAGACCTCGACAATTACGAGACCAACGCCGAGCTCGCGCTCTACAAGGAATACCGCGACGTCATCAAGCTCTTCACCTACGTGGTGGAGACCGAGCGGCGCTTCTACCTGGCCAACAAGGTCGATTTCAACGTGCGCTCGGCCGGGCAGGACGTCTACTTCGACGTGCGGCTCACCGACGCGTGGGTGTGGGACGTCTACCGCTCCTCGCGCTTCGTCAAGAACGTGCGCATCGTCACGTTCAAGGATGTCAACGTAGAGGAAGTGCAGAAGACCGACATCGATATCCCTGATGCGTTGATGTGATTCCTTATTTATGACGGTGTGGATAGCAAAAATATGCTTTCTTCGGGACGCTCCTTGGCCGCTCGGCCATGTCTTACGCCCGAAGAAAGCATATTTTTGCTATCCACACCTCAGCCAAGGTAATCCTCGAGGCGAGTGACTGCGAAGGATGTCGGTGTTCTGAGGCGCTTTTAAGCGGATAAAAATAGATTATTGGTGCTTTAGCAGTTGTTGGTTGAAGATGTCGGGGAAGATATGCTTTGCTCGGGCGTAAGACATGGCCGAGCGGCCAAGGAGCGTCCCGAGCGAAGCATATCTTCCCCGACATCGTGAGTTGTTTTCAACGTGAATTATCAGCCCGCTTGCAGATGGTTCGTGTATGTTGGCGCACATTGATGGCGCGCGTTTGCGGCTGCGTGTAGGCTTGTGGTGATTTGAACAATGCAGGACGACGGGGCGTCGAAAGTCCCCGGAACTGTTTCAGGAGGTAATGGTGAGCGACGGTAAATCCGGCAAGAAGTCGGTGGTGATCATCGGTGGTGGGCCTGCGGGCCTGACGGCGGCTTGGGAGCTGTTGAAGGACGGCGGCGCCGACAAGTATGACGTGACGGTGCTGGAGGCCACGCGCGAGTTCGGTGGCATCAGCCGCACGGTGAAGCACAACGGCAACCGCATGGACATCGGCGGGCACCGGTTCTTCTCCAAGGACGACCGCGTGATGGACTGGTGGAAGAACATCATGCCGCTGCAGGGCGCGCCCTCGTACGACGACAAGAAGCTCGGCCGCCACCACGACCTCGAGCCCGGCGGCCCGGACCCGGAGAAGACGGACGTGGTGATGCTCAAGCGCCACCGCGTTTCGCGCATCTTCTGGAACCAGCATTTCCTCGACTATCCGATCTCGCTTTCCCCGGCCCTGTTCAAGGCGCTGGGCTTCAAGCTGACGATGAAGGCCGGCTTCAGCTATCTGTGGTCGATGATCCACAAGCTGCCCGAGGACAACCTCGAGAACTTCTACATCAACCGTTTCGGCCGCCAGCTCTACTCGATGTTCTTCGAGGGCTACACCACCAAGGTGTGGGGGCGCACCCCCGCGCAGATCAGCGCCGACTGGGGCGCCCAGCGCGTGCGTGGCCTCTCCGTGATCACGGTGCTCAAGAACGCGATCGCGAAGATGATGCCGAAGAAGCGCGATTCCAGCCAGGTGGAGACCTCGTTGATCGAGGAGTTCTGGTACCCCAAGCTCGGCCCGGGCCAGCTGTGGGAGATCGTCGAGGGCCAGGTCGTCGACAACGGCGGCAAGGTCATCACCGACGCGAACGTGGTCGAGCTGCGCCAGAAGGACGACGGCGGCATCGCCAGCGTGGTCTACGTGGACGACAAGGGCGCGCGCACCGAGCTCGGCGCCGACGAGTTCATCAGCTCCATGCCCGTCAAGGACCTGGTCAACGCCATCGGCCGCGCCACCGACGACAAGAGCGAGGGCAAGGAGGTCGCCGCCGAGCCGAAGGCCGTGCCCGCCGACATGACCCGCATCGCCAACGGTCTGCCCTACCGCGACTTCGTCACCGTGGGCCTGCTGGTCAAGCACCTGCGTCTGAAGAACACGACCGACATGAAGACGCTCGGCAACCCACCGATCGTGCCGGACTGCTGGATCTACGTGCAGGACCCGGGCTACAAGGTCGGCCGCGTGCAGGTCTTCAACAACTGGAGCCCGTATCTGGTCAAGGACGTCGACAACACCGTGTGGGTCGGCCTCGAGTACTTCTGCGAGGAGGGCGACGACTTCTGGAACCTCTCGGACGAGGAGGCCACGAAGCTGGCGATCAAGGAGCTGACCCGCATGCGCGTGATCAACGGCCCCGAGGACGTCCTGGACTCCCACCGCGAGCACGTCAAGAAGGCCTACCCCGCCTACTTCGACACCTACGACGAGATGCCCGAGCTGATCGACTACCTCGACACCTTCGGCAACCTCTACTGCGTGGGCCGCAACGGCCAGCACCGCTACAACAACCAGGACCATTCCATGGCCAGCGCGATGGAGGCCGTCTCGAACATCAAGACCGGCCGCGCCGACAAGAAGAACGTCTGGAGCGTCAACACCGAGAAGTCCTACCACGAGGAGAAGTAACACCTCCGCGTCCAATGGGATTCGAATGGGATCCTGACGTAATCGGCGAACCGGCCACCCACTTCGCATGGGTGGCCGGTTTCGCATTCCCGGTGGGTTTTCCGATTGCGGTCCTGGTCTGTCTCGCCGGCCGCTTTCCTCCTCGTTTTCTGTGTCATTTTCATAGCGTTCCGCGTGCCGCAATCCTGCGTTTCGGCCGACGCGCCGCCATATCCCCACATTGGTCTTAGCTTTACGGTATCGTGAACATCAGTTCGAAAGTCGCATAATGGCGACGAACGTTCGTACGCGGTTTTTCATAATCCGCATCTTTTTCATAAAGCTTCCGAGCGATATTGCTATAGGAAGCCAAGGAAAGGCATTACCAGTGGCAACAAGCCAGAATATTGAAGACATGAAGCTGCCCGAGCTCAAGCAGCTCGCCAAGCAGATGGGACTCCGGGGCACGTCAACGATGCGTAAGCCGGATCTTCTCGCCACCCTTCAGGCTGCCCGTTCCGGCGGTGAGGCGCCGAGCGGCGTCACCGTACGCGCGCCCAAGACCAGCGTCAAGCCCGCCGTCAAAGAGACGAAGGACGATGCCGAGGACACCACCGTGAAGCAGCAGGAGCCCGCCGAGCCGGAGCATGCCCAGGCCGAGCGCGCCCACGCCGCGACCTTCGATTTCGAAGAGGCCGAGGAGGAGCCGCTGCGCAGGCACGTTCGCTCGGTCCACCACCATGGCGAGCGGATGGACGACGACGGGGAGAGGCGAGTCCATCGCGGCTCCCGCGCCGAGCGCGAATCCGGCCGTGACGGCCATTCCGGCGATGTGCGCGACCTCGACGACATCCTTGCCACGCTGCCCGTCGCTGACGACAGGCACGAGCGCGAGGACGAGAAGTCCGAGCCTCGGCACGAATACAACCGCCGCTCCCGTGGCCGCAACGAGCGCCACCAGCGCGGCGACCACGATCGTCATCAGCGTCGCATGCGCGGCCGTGACCGCGACCGCAACTACGACTACAACGACCGCCGTGACCACGAGGACCGCTACGGCCGTTCCGAGCGCGAGCGCGAGCGTGACCGTGACGACCGTCGTGACGACCGCCGCAACGATTCGCAGGAGGGCCTCGTGCCCGTCGCCGGCATCATCGACGTGCTCGATTCCTACGCCTTCGTGCGCACCTCCGGCTATCTGCCCGGCCCCAACGACGTCTACGTCTCCATGGGCCAGATCCGCAAGTACGGGCTGCGCAAGGGCGACGCCGTGCAGGGTACGATCCGTCCGCCGCGCGAGGGCGAACGCCGCAACCAGCGCCAGAAGTTCGTGCCGCTGCAGTCGGTCGACACCATCAACGGCATGAGCATCGAGGATGCGGCCAGCCGCCCGCACTTCTCCAAGCTCACCCCGCTCTACCCGCAGGAGCGTCTCGTCCAGGAGACCGCTCCCAACAAGCTCATCGGTCGCCTCATCGACCTGGTCTCGCCAATCGGCAAGGGCCAGCGCGGCTTGATCGTCTCCCCGCCCAAGGCCGGCAAGACGATCACCCTGCAGAACATCGCCAACTCCATCGCCACCAACAACCCCGAGGTCCACCTCATGGTCGTGCTGGTCGACGAGCGACCCGAAGAGGTCACCGACATGGAGCGCACGGTGCAGGGCGAGGTCATCTCCTCCACCTTCGACCGTCCCGCCTCCGACCACACCACCGTCGCCGAGCTCGCCATCGAGCGCGCCAAGCGCTTGGTGGAGCTGGGCCAGGACGTGGTGGTGCTGCTCGATTCCATGACCCGCCTGGCCCGCGCCTACAACATCGCGGCGCCCGCCTCCGGTCGCATCCTCTCCGGCGGTGTCGACGCCCAGGCGCTCTACCCGCCCAAGAAGTTCTTCGGCGCGGCCCGCAACATCGAGAACGGCGGCTCCCTGACGATCATCGCCTCGGCGCTGGTGGAGACCGGTTCCAAGATGGACGAGGTCATCTTCGAGGAGTTCAAGGGCACCGGCAACATGGAGCTGCGCCTGTCGCGCGATCTGGCCAACAAGCGCCTCTTCCCGGCCATCGACATCAACGCCTCCGGCACGCGCCGCGAGGAGCTCATCACCCCGAACGACGAGCTGGCGGTCATCTACCGTCTGCGTCGTCTGCTCGGCGGCCTCGAGCCGGAGCAGGCCTACCAGACCATCGTGCCGAGGCTCAAGAAGACGGCGACCAACCGCGACTTCCTGCAGGCCATCATCAAGCAGAAGGCCAACTGATCGGGTCGCTTTATCCGATCGACGGCGGCATCCGGCTACGGCTGGGTGCCGCCGTTTTCGTATCCGGAATCGTGTGCGTATCGGAGCCCATGCCGGCCTTTCATATCGGATATGGCGGATCTCGTTCGCCTGCACCTGCGGCGCGCTGGTTGGCGCCGGGCGCGCTATCCTAGGAACCATGAACGATAGTGAGCAATCCGGCTGGAGCGACACGACCATCGACGACGCCCAGGCCCAACGCAATCCTGAAGTCTCGCGCGACGTGGCGCGCATCAAGCAGCTGCGGCAGTCCATCGACAACGTCGACACCGCCATCGTCTCGCTGCTCGCCGAACGCTTCACATGCACCGCCGAGGTGGGGGCGCTCAAGGCGCGCGCCGGCTTCGCTCCCGAAGACAAGGAGCGCGAGAAACGCCAGTCGGAGCGCCTGCACCAGGTGGCCGTTTCCGCCGGCCTCGACCCCGATATCGAGGAGCGTTACCACGAATTCGTCGTCACCGAGGCCAAGAAGCGCCACCAGCGCATCGCCGATGCCGGGGGAGACCCGGGCGCGCTCGGCGTCTCCGCGTGAGACAGGTAGGGCTGAATATCAGGGCGGGTATGCAGACCGGCTGAATGCCTGTACGGTTCCGATATTCCGGTGGCTCGAAGGTGGATTCGACAATTGAATATCCTGGCCTGTAACCCATAGCTTCTCAACGCATATACAGTCCGAATTTGCAAGGATATACAAGAATATACAAAGCGGGGCCGCGCACGAACCAGATGTCGCGCGCGGCCCCGCTTCGCTGTGGGAAGCCGGAAGCCTACTTCTTCTTGCGGGGCTTCTTGGCCGGCGGCTCGCCGAGCTCGGCGTCGCTGACCTTCACCATGATCTCGCTGTCGGCGGCATCGGCGGAAGCGTCGAGTGCGACCGCGAGCGGGCCGGTGACCTTGCCCGCCTCGGCGATGTCGACCAGGCTCGCGTCGACGGCGGTCTTTCCGGCCTCGTTGGCCACGTTGAGCGTCGCCTTGAGGATCGGGGTCTTCATCGAGACCTTCGCCTGCGACTTCAAGCCGCGCAGCTCGGCCAACGCCTTGCCCGCCCAGACGAGCATGTCCGGGTCGGCGTCGCCCGCGGCGGCCTCGTAAGGTTCGGCGGTCGGCCAGGCGGCGGTGTGCACCGAGCCCTCACCGGCGTGCATCCAGCCCCAGACCTCTTCGGTGGCGAAGGGCATGTAGGGGGCGAGCAGACGCGCGAACGCCTCGAGGCCGAGGCCCAGCGTGGTGTGCGCGGACTTCACGGCGGCCTCCGACGGCGTCTTGCCGGTGGAATCGGCGGTGCCGTAGGCGCGGTTCTTCACCAGCTCGATGTAGTCGTCGCAGAACTGCCAGAAGAAGGTCTCGATGAGCTCGAGCGCCTTGGAGTGCTCGTAGACGTCCATCGACTTGGTGGCTTCGCGGATCACGGAGGCCAGGCGCGCCATCACCGCGCGGTCCAGCGGCTCGGTGACGTCGGCCGGGTTCCAGGCAGCGGTGGCGGCCTCTCCGACATGGTGGTTCTCGTCCTCGCGGCCGATGGCCAGTGCGAACTTGGTGGCGTTCAGCAGCTTGATGGCCAGGCGGCGCCCGATCTTCATCTGCCCCTCGTCATAGGTGGCGTCGAGGCCGAGCTTGGCGGAGGCGGCCCAATAGCGCACCGCGTCGGCGCCGTACTTGTCGACCGGCTCCTTGGGGACCACGACGTTGCCCTTCGACTTCGACATCTTCTTGTGGTCGGGGTCGAGGATCCAGCCGGAGAGCGCGGTGTGCGCCCACGGCAGGCAACGGTTCTCCAGATGTGCGCGGTCGATGGTGCTGAAGAGCCAGGTGCGGATGATGTCCTGGCCCTGGGGGCGCAGGTCCATCGGGAAGGTCGCTTTGAAGAGGTCCTGGCTCTCCTGGTCCGGCTCGGCCCAGTGCGTCACGATTTGTGGGGTCAGCGACGAGGTGGCCCAGGTGTCCATGATGTCCTTCTCGGCCGTGAAGCCGCCGGGCACGTCGCGCTGGTTCTCGCTGAACCCGGCCGGCACATCGTTGGTCGGGTCGATCGGCAGCTGGTCCTCGCTCGGGGTGATCGGATGGTCGTAATCCGGCTCGCCGTCGGCCTTGACCGGGTACCACAGCGGGAACGGGACACCGAAGAAGCGCTGGCGGGAGATCAGCCAGTCGCCGTTGAGGCCGTTGACCCAGTTCTCGTAGCGCACGCGCATGAAGTCAGGGTGGAACTGCAGTTCCTTGCCGCGCTCCAACAGCTCGGCGCGCAGACCCATGTCAGTGCCGCCGTTCTTCAGGTACCACTGGCGCGAGGTGACGATCTCGAGCGGCTTGTCGCCCTTCTCGTAGAAGTTGGTCATGCGCTTGGTCGGCTTCGGCTCGCCGTCGAGGTCGCCGGACTCGCGCAGGTGCTCGACGATGATCTTGCGGGCCGTGAAGGTGGTCTTGCCTTCGGTCTCCTCGAAGATGGCCTTGCCGCCCTCGTCTTCGATCCAGTCCGGCACGCTCATGATGATGCGGCCGTTGCGCTGGATGATCGGGCGGGTGGGCAGCTTCAGGTCGCGCCACCACTCGATATCGGTCTGGTCGCCGAAGGTGCAGCACATCGCGATGCCGGCGCCCTTGTCCATCTCGGCGGCCGGATGCGCCAGGATCGGCACCTTCACCTTGAAGAGCGGGGAGTAGACGTACTGGCCGAAGTACTTCTTGTAGCGCTCGTCGTCGGGGTTGGCGATCAGCGCGCCGCACGCTGCCAAGAGCTCCGGGCGGGTGGTCTCGATGTAGATCGGGGTGCCGTCCTCAAAGCGAAAGGCGACGCGGTGGTAGAAGCCGTCGTATTCGCGGCTCTCCAACTCGGCCTGCGCCACGGCGGTCTGGAAGGTGACGTCCCAGAGGCCCGGCGCGTCCTTCTGGTAGACCTCGCCGCGCTCCAGGTTGCGCAGGAACGCCTTCTGGGCCACGCGCTGCGGATGCTCGCCGATGGTGTGGTAGGTCTGCCGCCAGTCGATGGACATGCCGAGGCTGCGCCAGAGCGCCTCGAACTGCTTCTCGTCCTCGGCGGTCAACTTCTCGCACAGCTCCACGAAGTTCTTGCGGCTCACTGGCACCTGGTCGCGGGCGCTGATCTTCTTGCCCTGCGTGCCCTCGAACGGCGGCTTGAAATCGGGGTCGTATTTGAGCGACGTGTCGACGCGCACGCCATAGTAGTTCTGCACGCGGCGCTCGGTGGGCAGGCCGTTGTCGTCCCAGCCCATCGGGTAGAAGACGTGCTTGCCGCGCATGCGCTCGTAGCGGGCGATGACGTCGGTGTGGGTGTAGGAGAAGACGTGGCCGACGTGCAGGTGGCCGGAGACGGTGGGCGGCGGGGTGTCGATGGAATAGACGGCCTTGCGGTCGGGCTCGCCGTTGCCGTCGCGCGGGATCTCGAATTCATAGGTGCCGTCGTGGTCCCAACGGCCACGCCATTTGTCTTCGAGGCCGTCGACGCCGACCCGGTCGGGAAGCGGCGAAAGGCTGGCGTTGATGGTGTTATTGTCCTGATCAGTCATAACCCTCAAGTTTAGAAAGCAATGGTGACATCAGGGCGTGCGCGCCGGCGGCTATTTCAGGCGCAGGTCGCGCAGCGGCAGCAGCTGGTCGGTCATGTTGCCGGGGGCGCCTATCACCTTCCTGCCGGTCACCACCGTGCTGCTCTCGTTGTAGAGCCATGCGGCCGCGGCGTCCTGGCTGACGGCCTTGGCGTAGGAGCGCAGCCCGGCCTGGTGGTCGGCGTCGTTGGTGGCGGCCATGGCCTGGCGCCACATCGCCTGCGCGTCGCCGTTCTGGTAGCCGAAGATGCCATCGGCGAACTGGCCGGCGTCGTCGGTGCCGTCCATGGTGGTGATGGCCATGGTGTAGTCGCCGTTCGTCAGGCGCTGGCGCAGCGTCTCGTCGTTGACGACCTGGACGCTCAGGCTGAATCTGGTCGGCTCGAACTGCTTGGCGATCTGGTTGCCCAGGTCGCTGTATTCCTCCGGCACAAGGAACGTGGTGGTGCCCAGGTACTCGGGAGAGAAGTAGTTGATGTCGTTCTCGCCCTCGCTCAGGTCGTGCTCGTAGAGCGAGTTGAGGTCGTCGTAGCCGGGTTCGAGCGGGCCGATCGGGCCTCCCAGCGGCGCCGACGCGCTCGGCTCGTGACGCACCAGGCTCGGGGTGTCGACGATGAGGCGTGCGGCCTTGCGCGCCCGTTCATCGGAGAAGATGGAATTGGTGCCGTTGTTGAGCGCCAGCATGACCTTCACGGTGCCGTTGCCCTTGGCGACATGGTACTTGCGGTTGCCTTCGTACGGTTGCGGCGATTCCCCGGGGCGAAGCACCGCCATCTGGATCCGGCCGTCGCGCATCGCCTCGCGCATGGCCTTGGGGGTGTCGAAATAGCGCAGGCGCACCTGCGCGCTGGCGGACTGCTGCTGCCAGTAGAGGGTGTTGCGCACGAGCTTCATGGCATTGCCGGGCTCGAAGTCGCGCACGGTGAACGGTCCGCTGCCCAGCGCCTGTTTGGCGTAGTCGAGCTTGGCGCTCGAATCGTAGACGATGCCCGCCCGCGAGGAGAGCGCGCGCAGCAGCTTCGGGTTCGGGGCGCTCAGGGTCACCACCACCGTGGAGGGGTCGGGATTGCGCACCTTGGCGATGCCGGCCAGCTCACCCGCGTCCACGTAGTTGCCGTCGATGGCCTGCTGGAGCGAATAGACGACGTCGGAGGAATCCATCGCGTCGCCGTTGGAGAAGCGCATGTCGCTGTGCAGGTCGAAGGTGTAGGTCAGCCCGTCCTTGGAGACCTGCCAGTGCTCGGCCACCGAAGGCACGAGGTTGTTGTTCTGGTCGCGGCCCACCAGCGTCTCGTAGACGTTGCCCAGCAGCGCCTGATCGAGCTCCTTGCCCGCGCTTTTGCGGATGTCGAGCGTCTGGGGCGCCGGGCCGTCGATGCCCACGGAGACCTCCTCGACCTGGGCGAAGGGGGAGAGGGAGCTGATGGAACGGCGGCTGTGCGCCGCCCAGCCGACGCCCACGACGGCGAAGAGCATGGCGGCGACACCGATGAAGGCAAGACCCCTCAACGGTCGAATCGAATGCTGCGCATGCCGTGACATAATTATGTACTTTAGCCCGTGGTGCTGAATGCCAGCTGAAAGCCCTCCGAGTGTGCCGGACGCCGGTCTCAGCCGAACATGCCGGCCGAGGGGCAGGTGTCGTTGAGCGGGCAGTCGGCGCAGGCCGGCCTGCGCGAGTGGCAGGTCGAACGGCCGAAGAGGATGAGGCGGTGCGAGAGGTTCGTCCATTCCTCCGGCGCGAAATAGCCGGTGATCTCCTTCTCGATCTTCACCGGGTCGGGATGCGCGCTGCGCCAGTCGGTGCGCCAGCGCAGGCGGCCGGTCAGGCGCATGACGTGGGTGTCGACGGGGAAGCCGGGGATGCCGAAGGCGTTGCCCAGCACGACGTTCGCCGTCTTGCGGCCCACCCCCGCCAGCCTGGTCAGCTCCTCCATCTTCTGCGGCACCACCCCGTCGTAACGTTCCATGAGTTGGCCTGAAAGCGTGATGATGTGGTCGGCTTTGGCATGGTAAAAACCGACCGGATGGATGATGTCTTCGATGACTTCCGGGTTGGCCGCCGCGAGCAGGTCCGGGGTGCCGTAGTCCGCGAAAAGCGCCGGCGTGACGCTGTTGACCCGCACGTCGGTGGTCTGGGCGCTTAGGACGGTGGCCACCAGCAGTTGGAAGGGGGTCTCGAAATTGAGGGCGCAGGCCGGCTCCGGGATGAGCTCGCGCAGCACCTCGTACTCGGCGTGCATGCGTTGCAGCCGGTGCTTCTTCGTTTCCTTGGGCATGCGACGATTATAGAAGCCGGGCCTGCCGTCTGCGGCCGCCGGAACAGATTGCGCCATTTTTGAGCCGCTGACGCCTGCCAAAAGGCCCGAATATGGCGCGATTTTTAGGTTCCGCCATTTTTGAGCCGCTCAGTTGGACTCAGCGGCTTGTTTATGGCGCAATTCGGGGATGGTTTGCGGTGGGCTGGCCGGATGGGATGTCAGTCGGTGCCGGAAGCGGCGGAAGCTGTGGATGCGCTGGACGGTGCCGCGCCATTTTCGGTTGCGTCGCCGTCCTCGCCGTCGCCCTCCTGCTCGGGAGGGTCGAAACGGTAGCCGACGTTGCGCACCGTGCCGATCATATGCTCGTATTCGCCGCCGAGCTTGGCGCGCAGGCGACGGATGTGCACGTCGACGGTTCTGGTGCCGCCGTAGTAGTCGTAGCCCCACACCTCCTGGAGCAGCTGGGCGCGGGTGAAGACGCGGTGCGGATGCTGCACGAGGTATTTCAGCAGCTCGAACTCCTTGTAGGCCAGGTCGATCGGCTGGTTCTTCAGGGTGGCCGTGTAGCTCTTGGTGTCCACCACCAGGTCGCCGGAGCGCACCCGCCCGTCCTCGCGGTAGTCGGCCAGGTCCTTCGGCGCCGGAGCCGTGGCCGGGGCGTTCGCGCCGCGCTCGCGGACCAGCCGCAGCCTGCCCTCCACTTCGGCGGGCGAGGCCGTGTTGACCACCACGTCGGCGGCGCCCCACTGGCCGTTGACCGCCGTGAACCCGCCTTCGGTGAGCACGAGGATGATGGGGACGCCCAGCCCCGAGGCGTGGATGAGGCTGCACAGCGTCTTGGCGTTGGCCAGGTCGTCGCTGGCGTCGAGGAAGAGGATGGTGCGTTCGGGTAGTTTGACGAGGCTCGCGGCGTCCATCGGCAGCACGCGCACGCGATAGGAGAGCAGGGCCAGGGCGGGCAGCACGCCCGCCGGATCCGAGGCCGCGGTCATCAATGTCAGATCTGTCATTGACTCCCTCCCAGTCGCCCTCGGGAGCCTCGTCCGCGCATATGCGCGCGTGGCCGGACCCCGCTGATTACGTGTCATTCTAGCCGTTGGTTGTGGACACTTACGGCTAGCATATAATGCTATGGAAAGCCCGGATTGTGTCGGCTGTGTTACGCTCGGCGCTCCCGGAGCCAGACAATCGGGCCGGAAACGACTGTGTGACGGCCAAAGAGGCGATATGGGGCGATGCCCCACATGCGAGAACGGAGCTCATAATATGGACGCTGGGGTGGCGAAGGACGCCGAAGGGCGGCAAGAGGTCGGCTCGGCGCACGGCTCCGGCCACCCGGCCAGGCCCGTCGCGCTGCTTGAGGCCTGCGCCTATGCCGTCATCGCCGTCCTGCTCGTGCTCTGCGCGTTCGTCGACGGCAGGGTCCAGCTGGTGGTCTGCGAGATCGTGGCCCAGGCCGTCCTGTTCTTCGGCATGGTGTTCTGGCCGATGCGAGGCACCGTCGTCGACCGGGTCATCGGCGTGGTCGGCGGCGAGGCCATGATCTTCGGCACGCAGGCGGTGCTGGTCGGTATGCTGCCGCGCGCCACCCGTCCGTTCGGATTCGGCTGGAGCGGCCAGACCGGATTCGGCATGGTCGCCGCCTCCTTGCTGCTGCACGTGTGCACGGTGTGGGCGACGGGCGCCATGGTGGTGCTCACGGCGTTCGTCATCGTCGGGTTCCTGCACCAGATGCTGCGTCGCGAACGTACCGATATGGTGCTTTCCCTCTCGCAGAGCCTCATGGTCAACGTGGGCATGCTCGCCTCGTCCGGATGGATGTTCGTGCCGGTGCTCTTCCGCTATCTGCACATTCATGAAAGCGGTTTCGTCGGTCCGGCCGCGGCCTACGCCGGGACGGTGGTCGGCGTCGTGCTTGTCGTGGCGATCGCGCTCATCGCCGCCATCTCGGCGGTCTCCCTGCGCTGGTACCGCGATTTCGAACCTGTGCCGGGCGGCATGCGGCAGTCCGAGGCCGAGCGGAACGTCACGGTCTGGCAGCGCTATTCGTGGGCCGGCATCGGCCTGAGCGCCGTCATGCTCTCCGGCCTGGTCGTCTATCTCGCGGCGGTCGCGCTGCTGTTCGTGGTCGGCTGAGCGAATCTCACCAGGCGATGACGCCCAGGTGCTCCAACAGTGTTTTCAGGCCGATGAGGATCAGGACGATGCCGCCGGCGATCTGCGCGGCCTGCTGCCAGCGCACGCCGATGACATGGCCAAGGTAGAGGCCCGCCGCCGAGAAGGCTCCCGTCACCACGCCGATGATGGCGGCCGCGCCCCAGATATCGAGCGGCATGAACTGGAAGCTGACGCCCACGGCGAAGGCGTCGATGCTGCACGCGACGGCCAACGGGGCCATGTGCCGCCAGTCGAACTGCGCCGTTTGGCTGGCATCCTCCCCGGGCTCGCCGAAGGCCTCGCGAATCATGTTGCCGCCGATCAATGCCAGCAGACCGAAGATGATCCAATGGTCCACCGCCTCCACGTAACGGCCGAAGAGCGAGGCGAAGAAGTAGCCCAGAACGGGGAAGAACGCCTGGAAACCGCCGAACCACAGCGCGGTCTTGAGCGCGTTGATCGGCCTGACGCGGCGCGTGGCCAGCCCCTTGCCGATGGCGATGGCGAAGGCGTCCATGGAGACGGAGACGGCGATCAGCAGTATCTCGACGAGCATGGCCTGTGCCTCCGTGGTGCGGGAATGTGGCTGGTAAATGAAATGGTTGTTTTATAAAAACGGAGGCGCCGGAACCCATATTCGAATTCCGGCACCTCCATCAAGTCGGGGTCTCTGCGGCGAATCATGTCACCGCACGAGACGAGTCAGTGAACGGAAGCGCTCACTTCTTCTGGCTGGCAAGGCGCTCACGGGCGGCCACGATCTGCTTCTCGGCCTCGGCCACGTTGGTCCAGTAATCGCCGGGCATGACCTCCTTGCCGGGCTCCAGGGCCTTGTACTGCTCGAAGAAGTGCTTGATTTCGGCCTTGTGGTACTCGTTGACGTCGTCGATGTCCTTGATGCCGTCGAAGCGCACGTCGGCGGGCACGCACAGCACCTTGTCGTCGCCGCCCTCTTCGTCCTCCATGTGGTAGAGGCCCACGGCGCGGCACTCGATGACGCAGCCGGGGAACACGGAGTTCGGAATCATCACCAGGGCGTCAAGCGGATCGCCGTCCTCGCCCAGGGTGCCCTCGATGTAGCCATAGTCGTCCGGGTAGCCGAAGGAGGTGAAGAGGGTGCGGTCGAGCGTGATGCGGCCCGTCTCCTGGTCCACCTCGTACTTGTTCTTCGATCCGCGCGGAATCTCGACGAGAACGTTGAATGTCTCTGCCATGGTTGCTCCTTTTTGAACATGCTCATATAGAGGGTTTGTTACCACGTCCAAGTCTAGCGCAGATACCCGTCGGTGGCGTGGCCGCGGTCCGGGCCGGTGTCCGCACGCGATTGGTGGCTGCCGTCTCGCTCCGCCGCCTTGCCGCGGTCCGCCACCGTCAGCCGCGGACCGTGAAAATGTAGGCCGGCCGTTCGGCGGGGTCGAGGGTGACGGTGTTGTCGCTGCACCAGGTGACCTCGCCGCCTCCCAGCTCGTCGCGCACCGTGAATTCCCGGTCGCGGGGCAGGCCGAGCAGAGCCGGGTCGAAGTTCACCTGCGAGGTGCGGGGCTTGGAGCAGTCGAGGTTCACCACCACGATGACGGTGTCGCCGTTCGCATGGGCCTTGCCGCCGTCGTGTTCGCCGGATTCGCCGTCGGCATCCGCTGGCGGGATGTGGCGCGCGAAGGCGACGACGTCCGGGTCGCTGGTCCAGAGCATGGCGAGGTCGTGGTAGCTGCGGCAGGCGGGATGGGCGCGGCGGATGCGGTTGAGCTCGGTGAGCAGCGTGGCGATGCCATATTTATCGGCCTTGCTCCAAGCGCGCACCTTGATCTCGTATTTCTCGTTGTCCGCCTGCTCCTCCTGGCCTTTCTGCTGGCGGTTCTCCACCAGTTCGTAGCCGTTGTAGATGCCCCACGAGGGCGAGCCCATCGCGGCCAGCACCGCGCGCACCCTGTGCCCGGCCGCGCCGTTGTCGCGCAGGTAGTCGGTGAGGATGTCGGGGGTGGTGGGCCAGAACGTGTTGTGCTGGCAGTAGGCCTCGTCGCCGTTGGTGGTCTGCAGGTATTCGCCCAGCTCGTCCTTGGTGTTGCGCCAGGGGAAGTAGCAGTGCGACTGGGTGAAGCCGGCCAGGCTCAGCGCGCGCATGATGGCCGGGCGGGTGAAGGCCTCGGCGAGGAAGAGGATTTCCGGGTGCTTGCGCTGCACCGCCTCGATGACGTCCTGCCAGAAACGCACCGGCTTGGTGTGCGGGTTGTCGATGCGGAACATGGTGACGCCCGCCCCGATCCAGAGGTCCATGATGCGTTCGGTCTCGCGCTCGATGCCGGGCATGTCGACGTCGAAATCGATGGGATAGATGTCTTCGTACTTCTTCGGCGGATTCTCGGCAAAGGCGATGCTGCCATCGGGCTTGTGACGGAACCAGTCCGGATGCTCGCGCACCCAGGGATGGTCGGGCGAGCACTGCAGGGCGAAGTCCAGCGCGACCTCGAGGCCGAGCCCGTGGGCATGACGACAGAAGGCCCTGAAATCGTCCATGTCGCCCAGCAGCGGGTCGACGGTGTCGTGCCCGCCGGCAGCGGAGCCGATGCCGAACGGCGAACCCGGGTCGTCTGGGCCGGCCACGAGCGCGTTGTTGCGGCCCTTGCGGTTGGTGGTGCCGATGGGGAAGATCGGCGGCAGATAGACCACGTCGAACCCCTCGGCTGCGGCACGGTCGAGCCCGGAAACCGCGGTGGAGAAGGTGCCCTGCGTGATCCTGCCGGTCTTGGGGTCCCGGCTCGCCCCCTCGGAGCGGGGGAAGAACTGGTACCAGGCGGTGAAGCTCGACTTCGGCCGTTCGACGCGCAACCGCAGGGGAGCGCTGGCCGTCAGCCCGTCGCGCAGCGGATGGTGCCGGTGCAGGTACTCGATCGAAGGGTTGTCCGCGGCCGCCAGGCGCGCCTTGGCATCAGCGCCGTCGTCGGCGAGGTTTCGCGAGACTTCTTCCAAGGTCGCCTTCTGCGCGTCATCGAGCCGAGAGTCCTCCGAGCACGCCCAACGGGCGAACAGCGCGGCACCGGAGGCGAGGATGTTATTGACGTCATCATCGACCTCCACCTTGATCCGCGCGTCGGCCAGCCATGAGGCGTAGGCGTCCTCCCAGCCCTCGAGCGTCACCGTCCACTTGCCGAGCCGCCGGGCGACCCGTTCGAACCCGGGTTCCCAGGGTTTCGCGTCGCTCGGCTCTCCCGCCGCCAGGGTCGCCTTGAACAGGTCGAGGCCGGGGTTGACGCACGTCATCGCCACGCTTCGGCGTACCGTGCCGCTCGGGTCGCGTAGCGTCGCGGTGGCGCCCGTCTTGGCACGGCCCTCGATGAAGATCCGGGCGCTGACGGTGAACGCCTCGCCCAGCTCGACCCGTGCCGGCCACGCCCCGCATCCGACGCTCGGCGTGGCCGAGAGGATGACGATGCGCCCGAACTGGCCTGGCCTTGTTATAGGGAAGCTCGGTGTGCCCGTCTGCTCGTTGGTTGTCGCTGGTTTCATCATTGCCCCGCTCCGTTGGTGTCTGTGCGCCGGAATTCCGCCCCGATCCAGCTTCCTGCCTTCATTGTAGATGGGCTCGTCGCAGGCTTCCAGCGACGTCCTGGACGTCCAGATGATTTGTGGATAAGTCGGCGACGTCGGTCTCGAAAACGGCGAAATGTGGATAAGTCGGCGGCAGTTATCCACAACACGCCGGAGACCCCCACCGTTCGACCACAGTGGTCCGAATCGCTTTCGCGGTAGCGCGGAAGCGCGCATCCTGTTGTCTACCCGCTCGGGATCGGGAGGGAGGAACGGAAAGGACGTTGAGATGAGAATATGGACAAGACGCCTGGCCGCGGTGGTCTGCGCGGTGGCGATGATGGCGGCAGCGCTGGTCATGGGGGTCACGGGCGCTTCGGCGCAGGCCAACGTGCTGCAGAAACCCGGAGCGGACACGTACCTCAAATACCGCATCGATGGCTCCTCGATGCATATCGGCGTCATCAGCCAGGACGCGCAGGGGCGCAAATACTACTGCATCGAGGCGGGAGCGCCGTCGAACCACGACGTGAACAACGTCATCGGCCTGCCCGACAGCCAGGAGGCCCGCCGCGTCTCGTGGCTGATGGGGCGCTACGCCCAGTCCGACCAGCGCACGCAGGCGGCCATCGGCGTGCTCACCCACGACCATTTCGACCACAACGCGGCCATCTGGGGCCAGCACCGCGCGATCATCATGGGGCAGTACCCCGACCTCGCCGGGCGTGCCGACGCGCTGTGGGCCGAGGCCGGCGCGAACACGCCCACGGGGGCTGACATCCAGCAGGCCTATGTGCAGGGCATCAGGAAGGGCAAGCTCACCGTGCAGATCGAGGACGCCTCCGGCTCGCCGGTCGCCGGTGTCGTCTTCCATGCCAGGCTCAACGGTCCGGCCGTCTTCGACACCGGCAGCGCCGAGACGAGCGGTGTATCCGCCTCGCAGCCGATCGAGTTGAACTGGAAGGCGACGGGCAAGGGCGACGTGACCGCGTCGCTCACCTACGAGCGCAAGACGCTCGACATGGTTCTCAGCGGTCAGGACTACGCCCGCATCGGCAACGACGAGAGCACCGACGCCGGCTCGATCACCTTCAAGGTGCGCAAGGACTTCAAGCCGGGCATCCTGAGCACCGTCTCCAGCAAGATCGTCAACGACGGCCAGCCCGTGCGCGACGAGCTCACGTCCACGCTCGTCGGCGAGGACAACTATTGGGTGCCGGATCTCAAGGTGACGGCGTCCGGCTGGTATTTCGCCGGTCTGACTCCCGAGCAGCTGCGTGGCGCGGTGACGGCCCGCCAGGGCGAGGGTGCCGCCAACGCCTTCCTCGCCCGTCTCGCCGCGGACGGCCACAGGCCCGCCGCCTACGGGAGCGCCGATTTCACCGGACCGGGCCAGAGCGTCCGGGCCACCGCCGTCACCGAACCCGGAGGCTCGCAGCAATACCGTGCGCCCTCGGGAGGCTTCGGCACCTGGGTGTGGGCCTTCGAACGCGACAAGCAGAGCGCGGAGGCGCAGGACTACCTCATCGGCGACTCGGTCGCTCCCTTCCTGGAGCCGAACGAGACCAACTCCAACCGCTTCAGGCTGCACGTCGAATCAAGCGTGACCGAGCATTCGGCCAGCGTCGGCTCCGAGCTGAGCGACACCATCACCGTCTCCGGGTTTCCCGACGACCACGGCAGTTTCCAAGGCAACCAGAGCTACGGGTTCCGCCCGGACCAGCCCAACGCCCAGGTGGACGTGTGGTGGGCCGGCAGCACCGACGACCAGCAGGACGACGAGCGGTTCCGCCCGCAGGGCAAGGTCGAGCCCGAGGAGGACGGCAACCACCGCCTCGTCGGCACCTGGGACTTCCCGGCGCGCAACGGCACGATCCGCGTGGGGGCCGGCGCCAGCGACGCCCACGGCGCACCGGTCAACATCGCGGCCCAGGACCACGGGTGGTACGTGTTCGTCTGGCGCTTCACCGGCGACGACCGGGTGAAGCCCGCCGCCAGCGACTACGACGACGCCTGGGAACGCACCCGCGTCGAAGGGTTCTCGCCGCAGGAGAAGGCGATGATCGTCACCCACGTCGACAAGAGCGAGGTCAACGTCGGCGACACCTTCCACGACGTCGCCAAGGTCACCGGCGACCTGCCGGCCGGTTCCCGTGTCGAGTTCACGGCCTATGAGCCGGTGGCCAAGGGCGCTCCCGCGGGCAGCGGCCGGAAGATCATGGACGCCCGATCGGTCGCGGTCACCTCGAAACATGCCGGAGCCAAGGTCTCCAGCCCCGAGGTGACGGCCGACAAGACCGGCGAGGTCTACTGGAAGGCGGCCGTGGTCTCGCCGCAGGGCGATGTGCTGGCGTCCCACGATGTCGGCGTGCCCGAGGAGACGGTGAGCGTCGGCGAGGAGCCCAAGGGAAGCCTGGCGCATACCGGCGCGCCCATCCTGGTCTTCGTCGGCGTCGGACTCGCGGCGCTCGCGGTGGGCGCGCTCATGGTCGCGTTCATCCGTCGCCGCAGCGGCTGCTGATCGGCGCTGACCGGTGTAGTCCCATGCCTCTGATTCAGCGGGTGAGGCCAGCAAAGCCCGGAACCATCACGATTCCGGGCTCTGTGTCGGCGCTTTTGACGGTTTGCATATGTGTTTTGACAGGTATCGGAAAGGCCTAAGAGCCGTATTCGACACAGCATAAAGGTGTCGTCTTTTGAAGAAATGGTTCGCAACAATTAACTGTAGCACTAGTTTGTAGGATGATTATAGTATGATTATTGAGATAGAGGAATCGGCTCGAAAGCATGGGTGCAAGGACTGCGAAATTGAGTACGCGGTGCTTCATGCTGTGAATTACGAGCAGATTCCAGGTAGGCGTGGACGGCTGGCTTTCATGTTTGTCGGGCATCCGCATCGGGGAGCATTGGATGATGATTGGCTGGAGGTCGGTGTCGCCCGCTGGAGAGATGGCACACTGCGTGCTTTTCATGCCATGAGGATGACCGACAACTGGTGGCATCTCAGCAAGAAGTAGATCGTCGAAAAGGAGAATGACAATGGAGAATAGAAGGACAGAAGAGGAACAAGCGGAAATTCAGGCTTGGGCTGAGGATCTTAATCGTAAGGTCGAGAATGGCGAGCTTAAACCCATACCTGGAACCAGAGTGCACCGTGGCGAGGACGCACCGGCATTGACGGACGATGATTTATTGGCTATTTTCGAGGGACGACCTCGCCAGGAAGAGCATCAGCCTGCAAAGAAGACGTGGAGAGTTCGCACCACGCAGAAACTCGATGCGTGGGCCGCTGCAGGCGCCCATGAGGAGCATCTGAACACTTCTGCTTTGATTCGTAAGGCGGTAGCCGAGTATCTGACGTTGCACCATCTTTCCGCGCAACCTGCCTGATGTCTACATGGTCTTTTTGGCTGATTGCTCAGAATGAATATAAACGCGGAAAAGTTTGGGCTGAGGTCAATGGTCTATGCGCATATGCAACCACTCATCAGATTTTCTTCAGCTAGCTTTTGAATCAGGCAAACAGCACTATCTGTAATAACGCCAACAGCAGTCCGAGCTCCATGAACACCACGGCCGTGCGACGCACGAGGTGTTTCGTCTCCTGCTTCCACCCGCCAAAACTAATGCCAGGTACAACGTGAACGCGGCGAAAAGCCACCAGAAGCCACACAGCAGGCTCACCAGCCCACCAGCAACCACCACCTCACAAGCCCTCTCATCGACGACCTCCTTCACGAAATGCCGACCTTGGCCGTAAACTTGGAATCGCCAGACAAACAGGCAAACAGCCAAGGAAGGCAAAAATAATGGCAATAGACTGGATAGCAATAGGCGCTCTAGTGGTATCCCTTGCGTCGTTCGCCCGAACAATCCGACGGCGGCCAGAAGCCTCGTGGTCGTTCACTCGTGTCGACATCGAGGAATATGAGCTTGCTGGACTAATGCCGGCAATTAAGGAAGCCAGTGGCATCGCTGGAATGCAATATATGCAACTGACCAACGACGGAGACGGCGACGCCTTCGACGTGCGGGCGTTCGGGCATAACTGCATCGTGTACGAAGCCGAATGGGAAAAGCGGCCGGACGGACGGTGGACCAACAAAGAAGTGACTATGTACCCAGCCATGCCCAGCAACGGCGAAACCGCAAACCTGATAATCCTGCCACCCGAGGGACACGACGAAATACCATGCGACGCGGAAGTCTGCATACACTGGAAGAGGTCACCCACCCGGCTGCGCCGTTGTGGATACACGCATACTCCGATCGCCGGTGACGAGGACTGGTGGAACGACAAAGACTGGCAGATTCGGCACCGAGTTGCTGAGCGTCTCAAATTAGTGGTGGAGCATCGAAGGTTCCACCACAACCCAAAGGACGCGGAGACGACCCCGAACCAACCTATCTCAATGCCGAATCTCACTCCGACTCCTGACGCTCAAGCTCGGAATTGACCGCATCCTTCAACATCGTCGCCGAGGAACGTGTCATCATTTTCGGATAAAGATAGACCGCCTTTGCGTTCTTGATGATCACTTCGTCGTTTTCCTTAGAGAAGCCTTTCGCAGACACCACAACGACCTTGCCGGAGCAATCCACCGTCTTCGGCGAAATGGTGGGGTCGTCGTCGGACCAGAGATTGTCGTCATGTTCGGTAGCAACACCATTGAGACTCTTATATTGTCCGATGATCATTGCGCCACCTCCATTGGTTCGCGGCCGAGCAAAGCGTCAGTGGAGACGTTGAACAAATCGGTCATAGTTGATAGTTCATCCGCCGAAAAGCGAATCTTTCCGGTGAGCTTGTTGGACAGAGTCGCAAGAGCAATCTTTAAAGCGGCGGCTAAATCTTGCTGCCGTAATCCGTGAAAGGCCAGTTGACTTTTCACTATCCGCTTTATCGTTTGTCTATTACGAATTGCACTCGTCATAAACGTATTTATAACATGATAATTCGTAATAAGCAAATCTATATGTCGATTTGCGTTGAAAATCATAATATACTAAATTAATTCGTATGAGTACAGCAACGTTAGAATCTGTAGTAGAAGCTAAGACGAAACACATGTCATTGCAAGATAAAGTTACCTTTAACCTAAGGTTACTTTTGATGTTGCGTGACCGTACGCAGAAAGATTTGGCTAAAGCTATCGGTATAGCTGGAGCAACTTTGTCTCAAAAGTTCAGTGGACGCACGCGTTGGAATCTTGATGATATAGAAAAAGCCTCCGATTTCCTTAATGTGAAACCGGAGGCATTGGTAGCGGGGTCAGGATTTGAACCTGAGACCTCTGGGTTATGAGCCCAGCGAGCTACCGAACTGCTCCACCCCGCGACGGCTGCTTCAAACAGCAATAAACTACATTACGAGAAACACGGAGAATGTCAAACCGCGGCGCGTTTTCAGCTCTGAGACGAGCGATTCGCCTATAACCGACCAATTATGAGTCGGCTGGCCTAATAATCGGCTGGCTCAGCAAACGGTTGGCTCGGCAACCGGGTGATTGTCGGGACAAGCATCGGCAGTCAATCGTTCCCTGCATCGGGGTATCGGGTATCGAAGATATCGAATCGGCCATCTTCCCTCGTGGAAATTCATATTCATAAAGGGCGAGGGCAAGAGGATAATGGAGACATGCCTATCAGGATTCCCAGCGGCCTGCCCGCGCGTGCCATACTCGACTCGGAGCGCATCTTCGCCCTCGAGCGGCCCGACGCCGAAGAGCAGCAGATCCGCCCGCTGCGTTTGGTGATTCTCAACCTCATGCCCAAGAAGATCGAGACCGAGACCCAGCTGCTACGCCTGATCTCGAAGTCGCCGCTGCAGGTCGAGATCGACTTCATGAAGACCTCCACCCACGAGTCCACCCACGTCAGCGCCGACCACCTGCTGAAGTTCTACGAGAACCTGGACGCCTTCGCCGACAACTATTACGACGGCCTCGTGGTCACCGGCGCGCCCGTGGAGCAGATGGACTTCGAGCAGGTGGACTATTGGGACGAGCTCACCTCGATCCTCGACTGGGCGCAGTCGCACGTCTTCTCCACGATGTACCTGTGCTGGGGCGCGATGGCCGGGCTCCACTACCATTACGGGGTGCGCAAGGTCGACTACGAACGCAAGGTCTTCGGTGTCTTCCCGCAGTTCCTCCAGGACGAATACTGCTTCATCACCAACGGCTTTGACGAGGTCTGCCTGCAGCCCCACTCCCGGCTGGCCGGCATCGACGAGGGCGACGTGGCCGCCAACCCCGACCTGCAGGTGCTCACCTTGGGCCCCGAGTCCGGCCCCGGGCTCATCGCCTCGCGCGATTTCTCGGAGGTCTTCGCGCTCGGTCACTGGGAATACGGCAAATACACCCTGCGTGAGGAATACGAGCGCGACATGGCCAAGGGCCTGGATAACGTGCCCTTCCCCAGGAACTATTTCCCGCACGACGACCCGGGCCTCGAGCCGGTCTTCTCGTGGCGCGCGCACGCGAACCTCCTGTGGCGCAATTGGCTCAACTGGGTCTACCAGACCACGCCCTACGACCTCGCCGAGGTGCCGCACCTGCGCGCTAGGAAACTGCTGGGCACCGACCGCGCCATCCGTCACGAGCCGGGGGCGCCGAGGAAGGACGGCTTCAGGCCGCTGGAGCATGACGGGTACGGCCTGATTCGGCACTGAACGCACCTAGTAAAGATGAGTGCGCTCAGCGCGCGATGTGCGCCGTCGCCTCCGTCCTGGGATTGAAGAAACCCGAGACAGTGAAGATCTTGGATGGGCCAGGGCAATCGTTTCGAAAGCCGATCGACAGCCCGACGCGTACGTTTCGTGCCCTGAGCGCCGTCACCGCGTTCGCTCGCGGCCCAATTCGGCCGTCTCGGCTGTGATTCAGCTCCTATGTTCGGCCCCTTTTTGGGCTGTTTCCGACTCGTATTCACGGTGCGGCCGCCGAATCAACACCGAACAGGCATCCCCGTCCGTTTTCGGCTCCGAGACCCGTCAACCGGCAACTAGACAACCGATTTCAATGTGCCGCAATTGAAGCCGGCAGTAAGGCTTACGGGGGGGTGCGGCAAACAAGAAACGCCGAGGAAACCGCCGACTTCGAGGGGCTGTCGCGCTGGCCCCAGCGCAACGGCGTACAATCATCTCTCGGTTCTCTTCAGGCCATGCCACACAGGGGATGAGCGGATGTTCGCGCCGGGTTTCCGCCCGGAGGCGGTCCGGGGGACGTCGCATCGCGCCAAGCAAGCGACGCCTGCCGAGACGTCAGACCATTATCTCCGACGTATGGCTTAGACTGGTAAGCCTGTAGTGAGTCAGGAGGCGCACATGATGGAAACGGTTGGCACGAGTATGCTGCTGGCGGCCGGGGCAGGTCCCGAGCTGCCGACCGTCAATGACTTCCTGCCCCCCGAGATCCTCTTCCAGGGCACGCCTTTCGCCATCAACCGCATCATTCTCATCAGGTTGGTCGCCACGGTCGTGCTGCTGCTGGTCCTGGGCATCACCGCCGCACGCGCCAAGCTCATCCCCGGCCGCTGGCAGGGTCTGATCGAGTACGGCATCGACTTCGTGCGCAACAACGTCGTCTACGAGACGATGGGCGAGCTGCGTGGCCGCCGCTACGTGCCGATGATCGCCACGCTTTTCTTCACGATCTTCATCTTCAATCTCTTCGGCATCATCCCCGGCGCGAACATGGCCGCGACGGCCACGGTCACCATGCCGCTGGTCTTCGCCATCTGGGTGCTGGTCCAGTACTGGATCGCCGCCTGCCGCGAGAAGGGCTTCTTCCGCTACATCCGCGACGAGTGCTTCACCCCGGGCGTGCCGTGGCCCATCTACATCCTGCTGGCGCCGATCCAGCTCATCGAGCTGCTGATCATCCGTCCGGCCTCGCTGACCATCCGACTCTTCGCCAACATGATCTCCGGCCACTTGGTGCTGGCCACCTGCTTGGCGTTCGCGCAGTACTGGATGGTCGAGGCGGCCAACAAGTTCGTCGGCATCCCGGTGGGCGGCATCTGGTTCCTCGGCGGCTTCGTGATGACCCTGTTCGAGGCGTTCATCGCCTTCCTGCAGGCCTACGTCTTCGCGATCCTCGCCACCGTCTACATCAACCTGAGCTATCCGGATGAGTGAGGCGAAAGCCACGGCCCGAGTCGGCAAGCAACCAAACAAACAAACAGATTTTTAACGTGAATCCATCCCGTTAGAAAGGAAAACAAATGGACATCATCACCCTCGCAGAGGTTGCAGGCAACCTGAGCGTCATCGGTTACGGTCTCGCCACCATCGGACCAGGCATCGGCTTGGGCATCCTGTTCGGCAAGGCCATGGAATCCACGGCCCGCCAGCCCGAGATGAGCGGCAAGATCCAGACGATCATGTTCATCGGCCTGGCTCTCGTCGAGCTGCTCGGCCTGCTCGGCTTCGTGGCGCTGCTCATCAAGTAGTCCATAGGCTCGGCAGAACCATAACGGCAACAAAACGTGAAAGGAGGACTTCATGATGACACTTGCGGACGGCGGCATTGACCTGTTCATTCCCAAGGTCTACGACATTGTGTGGTCCCTGATCATTCTCGTTATCGTCGCGCTGTTCTTCTACAAGTTCTTCATGCCCAAGTTCAATGCGATCTTCGATGAGCGTGCCGAGAAGATCGAAGGCAACATCTCCAAGGCCAAGCAGGCCAAGGACGATGCGGACAAGGCCAAGAAGAAATACGAGGACCAGCTCAACCAGGCCCGTGTGGACGCGTCGAAGATCACCGACGACGCGCGCACCGAGGCCACGAAGATCATCTCCGAGGCGCACACCCGCGCCGATTCGGAGGCCGCGCAGATCGCCGCCAACGCGCAGCGTTCCATCGCCTCGCAGCAACAGCAGGCCATGGTGAGCCTCAAGGGGCAGGTGGGCACTCTGGCCACCGCCCTAGCCGGCAAGATCCTCGGCGCCAAGCTGCAGGACGGCGATGTGCAGCAGGGCATGCTCGACCAGATGATCGACGGGCTCGACAAGACGAGCGAGAAGAAGTGACGCCACAGGAGGGCAACCGGCTGTGAGCTGCAAACGGATTGAATGGAAGTGAGGTGAACAATGCGAGGAGAGGCATCACTGAGCGCCGATCGCGAGTCTCGTGACTCGCTGGCACCCAGGCTCAAGGGCGCAGGCGCCGACACCTGGCGTATCGGGGAGGACCTGTTTGTGGTCACGAACCTCCTTGATCACGATGTGCAGGTGGAGCGTTCGCTGACCGATCCATCCAGGCCGTCGGCCGACAAGGTGGCCCTGGTCAAGGCCATCGTCGGCTCGCAGGCCCATCCGATCACCGTTGAGATTCTCTCGGACCTGGTCTCCCGCAAGTGGAGCAAGGTGGGCGACATCGCCAACGCCACCGAGGATTTCGCCGTGGACGCGATGATGTACTACGCGGATTCCACCGACGCCACGCTCGAGGTCTCCACCCAGCTGGCGCAGATCCACTCGGCGTTGCTGGAGATGTCCGTGCTGCGCTCGGAGCTTTCCGACGGGTACGCCTCCGCCCAGGCCCGTGTCGACCTGCTGCGCAAGGCCCTGGCAGGGACCGAGCTCAACAAGGTGACGATGCGTCTGACGGAGCACGCCGCGGCCAATCCCCGCAGGCGCCGCTTCCTGCAGACCGTGCAGTGGCTCATCGGCAAGTTCTCGCGTCACATGGGCCAGTCGATGGTCACCGTGACCACGGCCACGCCGCTCAACGAGGCCCAGACGCAGAAGCTCGCCAGCCACTTCGGCAAGCAGGTGGGCCGTCCGGTCCACATCAACTCCGTGGTCGACGCCTCGGTGCTTGGCGGCATGCGCGTGCAGATCGGCGACGACGTCACCGACAACACCGTCGCGGCCCAGCTCGAGCAGCTTCACCGCAGCGTGCGGGAGCACGTGTGAGGCGGCGCGGCAGGCGTGACGAAAACAAGACTTACCAGTCAATCAATAATCAATAAGGAGTGATCATGGCAGAACTTACCATTGATCCCACCGCGGTACGGAAGGCCCTCGACGACTTCGTCGAGTCCTACCAGCCCAGTGACACACCCACCCAGGAGGTGGGCTATGTCGCGACGGCCGGTGATGGCATCGCACACGTGACGGGACTGCCTGGTTGCATGGCCAACGAGCTGCTGACGTTTGAGGACGGCACCCTCGGCCTGGCCTTCAACCTTGATCCCCGCGAGATCGGCGTGGTGATCCTCGGCGACTTCGCAGGAGTCGAGGAAGGCCAGGAAGTACGGCGCACCGGCGAGGTGCTCTCCGTGCCCGTGGGCGACGGCTATCTCGGACGCACGGTGGACCCGCTGGGCAAGCCGATCGACGGCCTGGGCGAGATCAAGAGCGAGGGTCGCAGGATCCTCGAGGCGCAGGCGCCCGACGTGATGCACCGCCAGCCCGTCGTCGAGCCGCTGTCGACCGGCCTCAAGGCCATCGACGCGATGACGCCGATCGGCCGTGGTCAGCGCCAGCTCATCATCGGCGACCGCCAGACGGGCAAGACCGCCATCGCGATCGACGCCATCCTCAACCAGAAGAGCAACTGGGAGAGCGGCGACCCGAAGAAACAGGTGCGCTGCATCTACGTCGCCGTGGGCCAGAAGGGTTCCACCATCGCCTCCGTGCGCCAGAGCCTCGAGGAGGCCGGCGCCATGGAGTACACCACGATCGTGGCTTCCCCGGCGTCCGATTCCGCGGGCTTCAAGTACATCGCCCCCTACACCGGCTCGGCCATCGGCCAGCACTGGATGTATCACGGCAAGCACGTCCTCATCGTCTTCGACGACCTGTCGAAGCAGGCCGAGGCCTACCGTTCGATCTCCCTGCTGCTGCGTCGCCCGCCGGGGCGTGAGGCCTACCCGGGAGACGTGTTCTACCTGCACTCCCGTCTGCTCGAACGCTGCGCCAAGCTCTCCGACGACCTTGGCGGCGGCTCGATGACCGGTCTGCCGATCGTGGAGACGAAGGCGAACGACGTGTCCGCCTACATCCCGACGAACGTCATCTCGATCACCGACGGCCAGATCTTCCTGCAGTCCGACCTCTTCAACGCCAACCAGCGCCCCGCAGTGGACGTCGGCATCTCGGTCTCCCGCGTCGGTGGCGCGGCCCAGACCAAGGCCTTGAAGAAGGTCTCCGGCACGCTCAAGATCTCCCTGGCCCAGTACCGCTCGCTGCAGTCCTTCGCGATGTTCGCCTCCGATCTGGACGCGGCCTCGAAGGCACAGCTGACGCGCGGCGCCAGGCTCACCGAGCTGTTGAAGCAGCCGCAGTTCTCCCCGTATTCGATGGAGCAGGAGGTTGTCTCCGTGTGGGCCGGCACCCATGGCAAGCTCGACGATCTCGAGATCGTCGACGTGCTGCCCTTCGAGAAGGGCCTGCTGGACTACGTCGACCACAACACCGATATCCTCAAGACCATCCGCGAGAGCGGCAACTTCACCGACGAGACCGAACAGGCGTTGGAGAAGGCGGTCGAGGCGTTCCGTGCCACCTATGTCACCAAGGCGGGCAAGCCGCTGGTGGGCAAGGACGACGACGCGGAGTTCACCCCGGCGAAGGTCGAGCAGGAAAAGATCGTGGCGGGAGATAAGTGACGCATGGCTTCGCAACTCGCATTAAAATCACGAATCAATTCCACGACGTCGTTGGGGAAGATCTTCAACGCGCAGGAGATGATCGCGTCTTCGCACATCGCCAAGGCACGTACTGTGGCTTTGAATGCGAAGCCCTACAGTGACGCGATTTCGGATGCGGTGCAGGCGCTGGCCGCCCATACCGACATCGATCACCCGATCGTTCGCAAGAAGGAACGCAACCCCCGTGTCGCGGTGCTGGCCCTGACGGCCGACCGTGGCATGGCCGGTGCCTACACCTCTTCGATCATCCGCGAGACCGAGTCGTTGCTCGACCGCCTCGACGGCCAGGGCAAGCAGCCGGAGCTCTACGTCTACGGACGCCGTGGCGTCTCCTACTACAAGTACCGGAACCGCGACATCTCCGCGACTTGGGAAGGCGACAGCGACCATCCGGGCGTGCGTGTGGCCGAGGACATCGCCAACCGCCTGCTGGCCGACTACATGAAGCCGGCGAGTGAGGGCGGCGTCTCCGAGCTCTACATCGTGTTCACCGAATTCGTGAACATGGTGGTGCAGAAGGTGCGCGTGCTGCGCATGCTGCCGGTGAAGGTCGTCAGGTCCGGTGACGCCAAGAGCGTGGTCGGTGACGGCGGCAAGGCTCCGAAGGCCGATGCCACGGACGCCGACGATGCGCAGGCCGACGGCACCTCGCCGCTCTACTCCTTCGAGCCGAGCGTCGAGCAGGTGCTGGACGCCATCCTGCCGAAGTACGTGCAGTCGCGCATCCACGAGTGCCTGCTCACCGCGGCGGCCTCCGAGACCGCGAGCCGGCAGAACGCCATGCACACGGCGACCGACAACGCCAACAACCTGATCGACGAACTGACCCGACAGCTCAACGCTTCGCGCCAGGCCTCGATCACCCAGGAACTTACTGAGATTATCAGCAGCGCTGACGCGCTGAACAAAGAGGAAGAGTAGGAACGCATATGGCTGACAAGCAGTCCACAGCGGCTTCCGAAAAGCCGACGATCGATCCGAGCGCAGGGCGCATCACACGCGTCCAGGGCTCCGTCATCGACGTCGAGTTTCCGGCTGGCCACCTGCCCGACATCTACAATGCCCTGAAAGTCAAGATCGGCAACGAAGGCGACACCGAAGGCGAGACCGTCAAGGAGATCACCCTTGAGGTCGAGCAGCACCTCGGCGACTCCACCGTGCGTTGCGTGGCGCTGAAGCCGACCGACGGCTTGGTGCGCGGCGAGAGCGTTCAGGACACCGGCGGCCCCATCGAGGTGCCGGTCGGCGACGTGACCAAGGGCCATGTCTTCGATGTCACGGGCAACATCCTGAACAAGAAGCCCGACGAGACCGTCAAGGTCAAGGAGCGTTGGTCCATCCACCGCAATCCTCCGGCCTTCGACCAGCTCGAGAGCCGCACCAAGATGTTCGAGACGGGCATCAAGGTCATCGATCTGCTCACCCCGTACGTCGAGGGTGGCAAGATCGGCCTCTTCGGCGGCGCGGGTGTCGGCAAGACTGTGCTGATCCAGGAGATGATCCAGCGCGTGGCGCAGAACCACGGCGGCGTCTCCGTGTTCGCGGGCGTCGGCGAGCGTACCCGTGAGGGCAACGACCTGATCGGCGAGATGGACGACGCTGGCGTGCTGGAGAAGACCGCGTTGGTCTTCGGTCAGATGGACGAGCCCCCGGGGACCCGTCTGCGCGTGCCGCTGACCGCGCTGACGATGGCCGAGTACTTCCGCGACGTGCAGAACCAGGACGTGCTGCTCTTCATCGACAACATCTTCCGCTTCACGCAGGCCGGTTCCGAGGTCTCCACGCTGCTCGGGCGCATGCCTTCCGCAGTGGGCTACCAGCCGAACCTGGCCGACGAGATGGGCTCCCTGCAGGAGCGCATCACCTCGACCCGCGGCCACTCGATCACCTCTCTGCAGGCCATCTACGTGCCCGCCGACGATTACACCGATCCGGCCCCGGCCACCACGTTCGCCCATTTGGACGCGATCACCGAGCTCGCTCGTGACATCGCCTCCAAGGGTATCTACCCGGCCGTCGACCCGCTGTCGTCCACCTCGCGAATCCTCGATCCGCGCTACGTGGGCCAGGAGCACTACGACACCGCGAACCGCGTCAAGGCGATTCTGCAGCGCAACAAGGAGCTCCAGGACATCATCGCCCTGATCGGCATCGACGAGCTCGGCGAGGAGGACAAGACCACCGTCAACCGCGCGCGCAAGATCCAGCAGTTCCTGGGCCAGAACTTCTACGTGGCGAAGAAGTTCACCGGCCTGGAGGGCTCCTATGTGCCCGCCGACGAGACGGTCGAGGCCTTCAAGCGCATCTGCGACGGCGTCTATGACGAGGTGCCCGAGCAGGCGTTCAGCGGCATCGGCGGCATCGACGACCTCGAGCACAAGTGGCACGACATGCAGAAGGAATACGGTGCGTGATGGCAGGGTCACAGTCTTCCATGCAGGTGAACATCGTCGCCGCTGACCGCCCCCTGTGGAGCGGCGCGGCCAGGTCCGTCACCATCCCCGCGAGCGAGGGTGGCATGGGGATTCTGCCCGACCACGAGCCGATTCTCACGGTCATCAAGTCCGGCACGGTCTCCGCGGTCGACACCGAGGGGAAGCGTCACTCGTTCGATGTCTCCGATGGGTTTATCTCGTTTGACTCCAACAGGCTCACCGTCGCGGTCCAACGCGGCGAGGAGCCCAAGGCGGGCGCGGCCGAATAGCGCGCCGCCGTTCCTTTCAAGGGCGGGGATACCGGTTCGTCCGGTGTCCCCGCCTTTTGCATGCCCGTGTGCGCCATGCCGACGGAGCGCATGAACCGTTGAATCGGACGGTTGCTCGCGCTTCGCCCAGAGGATTGGGTAGAGTGGTCCCGTGCGAATTATTGTTGCTGACTGCTCCGCCATCTATTCCGGCAGGCTGAACGCCTCGCTGCCCATGGCCAAACGCGTGCTGCTGATCAAGGCCGACAACAGCCTACTGATCTTCTCCGAGCTCGGCTCCTACAAGCCACTCAACTGGATGGCCGCGCCCTGCACCATCAGGGAGGTCACGCCCGAAGCCGACGACGCGGTGACTGACGGCATGGCCGATGACGGTGCCGGCGACGCCGATAAGACCACTGAAGTCGTTGAAGTCGCTGAAGCCAGTGACGCCGTGGAAGTCGATGAATCCGTCGAGGCGGCACCGGAGAAGGTCTTCCGCGTGGCGGCGCAGAAGTCGAGCGACATCCTCGAGGTGACCCTGCAGCACGTCTACTCCGACGAGACCTACGACCTGGGGGAGGACCCAGGCCTGGTCAAGGACGGCGTCGAGGACCACCTGCAGCACTATCTGGCCCAGCAGATCGGGCGCATCGGCGAGGGCGCCAGGCTCGTGCGCCGCGAATACCCGACCCCCATCGGTCCGGTCGACATCATGGCGATCGACGGCAAGGGCCAGCATGTCGCCATCGAGATCAAGCGCCACGGCGGCATCGACGGGGTCGAGCAGCTCACCCGCTATTGCAAGCTGCTCAACAAGGACCCGTTGCTCGCCCCGGTGCGTGGCATGTTCGCCGCGCAGACCATCACCCCGCAGGCGCGTGTGCTGGCGCAGGAGCGTGGTTTCGAATGCCTCATCCTCGACTACGACGAGATGAAGGGCACCGACGACGACAGCCTGCGCCTCTTCTGATACGACTGATACGACTGATACGACGATGCCCACTCCATCTGCTGGTGAAGTGGGCATCGTTTTTACGTGGTGCGTTCCTTGGCCCGCGGTCGGTTCAACACCGAGCAGCCAAGGGCGCCGCGCCGCTACTCGGACTGCTGCGGGCCGTAATCGTAGAGCAGGTCGACCACGAAGTAGAGCGTGGAGTTCGCCGGGATCTTGTCCTGTGCCTTGTCGCCGTAGCCGAGATCTGGCGGGATGACGAGCAGCACCTGCGAGCCGACGGTCTGGCCGGCCAGGCCCTGCGTCCAGCCCTTGACGACCTGCTGCAGCGAAAGCTGGACCGGGGCGCCCTTGGACCATGAGGAGTCGAACTGCGAGGGCTTGCCGTCCTTGCCCATCACCCAACCGGTGTAGTGGACGTCGACGGTGTCGTTGGCCGTCACCTTCTTGCCGTTGCCGCGGATCAGCGTCTGCGCCACGAGGCTGCCGCCGGGCTGGTAGCCATTGAAGTCGATGGAGGGGGCGCCGTTAGAGGCGAGCGTGACCTTGGGCAGGTCGGCCGGGACGTCGGCCACCTTCTCGCCCTTGGCGCGCATATCGGCCTTGGACTTCGAGACCAGGGTGAGCGCCATGATGTAGGAGGTGCTGGACTTGTTGCCGTCGTTGACGCCGAAGGCCACGGTCGTATTGATCTTCTGGCCCTTCAGCAGGTTGTAGTACATGGAGTTGAGGCTCTTCTTGTTGATCACGATGGAGCAGTCGGGAGTGCCCTTCTCCCAGGTGCTCATCATCTCGCTGCCGTCCTTGGCATTGAGCGAGACGCCCTGCGTGCATACGCGGTCGCCGTCGCCGATCGTGGCTCCGTCGCCCTTCTGCAGGACCGCATAGGAGTTGTTGACCACCTGCATCGGGGTGTGGAACGAGATCTTCGGCTTCTTGCCGAGCTGGCCGGACGCGGTGACGCCGGCCATCTGGGTGTCGTCGGAGCTCGCGGACGAGTCGTTGGAGGAGCCGCAGGCGGCGAGGCCCACGGACAGCGCCAGGGCGCACAGCGCCGCGCATGCCCGGGCCAGTGATTTCAAGGGTGAACCGGTCTTGAGATTGTGCATGGTTCTCCACTCTAGCCTTTGACCATGATTAATGGTGTGCTCGTTATTGTCATGGGGGAATAGATATCGGCAAGGCCGCCGCCGTGGTACGCCGGGGGTTTCACCCGATTCAGAAATCTATCAGCCTCGTCTTGTAGAATCGAGACAGTTATGACTTCAATACACCATGAACCACAGAAGGCGAACGCCAAGCCGACGCGGCGCGCCTCCGTCATGCGTGGAATCGTCGCGCCGATTCTGGGTCTGCTGGCCGTCGCGTCCCTCGTGCTGGGCGTGCTCAACGCCACCGTCTGGAAGCCAAGCCCCGAGATCACCGCCTCCGGGCAGGTGCAGGGCACCAGATACATCGTCACCGACCCGGGGGTGCTGAACCTCGTCGACGACGCCGTGGACCTCAAGGTGGGCGTGGGCGGCCACGCGCGCAAGTCGAAGGTATGCGTGGCTTTGGCCTCCTCCAAGGACGCCGCCGGATGGGTGGCGGGCCACAGCTACACGAGGGTGACTGGCCTGGGCAATTGGACGACGCTCGCCAGCAAGGTGAGCCAGGCCGGAGCCGATTCCGCTGGCAGGACTTCCGACGGCGACGTGGCGTTCAAGGATTCCGACATGTGGCGCCAGGTGCGCTGCGGGGCCAGCGGGACGAGCCTCAGCCTGCGCAACGTCGACGATGGGGAAGTGGCCATCATCGACCTCAAGGGCGGCGAGGCCCCCGCGAAGACGGCCGCACATGCCGACAAGAAGTCCCATCATTCAGCCAAGAGCGATGACGCCTCGTCGGTTCCGGTGTCGCTGAGCATGCACTGGGTGCGCCACACGGCCTCCAAGACGCCCTATGTCTTCTATGGCCTCGCGCTGCTCTTCGCCATCCTCACGGCTCTGGCCGCCTCGGTGCTCGCCATGGAGCCGAAGAGACTCAAGCGGATGCTCGGTTTGGACAAGCACAAGCGCAAGGCCAGGAAGGCCGAGCCCGTCAGCGAGGAAGTGACCATCAGCGAGGCGATGACCGGCAGCTTCCAGGCCCTGGGGCTCAGCCTGAAGCGCAGCGACCATACACCCACCCACACCGCCAGCCACATCGCCAGCGTCCAAAGGACGGGTGGCGCCGAGGCGGGTGCCATGGGTGATGAGGGCGCGTCCGGCACGCCGAACATCATCGATCCGTTGCGCCGCAATATGGTGGCCAGTCTCCAGGCGAGCAACGCCGGCGACATCGGGGCCAGCGGCACGGGTACGGCCGAAACGGGCACGGACGCCGTCGCCTCCGATTCGCTTCGCGTTCCCGACTTGGCCGGCGCCTCGGCGCTCGCTGGTGCGGGTGTCGCCGGAATCGCCGGCAGTGTCGCCACTGCTTCTTCGAACGATGATGCGTCCATGGTCTCCGGCGAGGATGGCGAGGCTGGCAATGCCGATCGCGCCGCCGTAGCCGAAACGGACGATCTGACGAATGCATCCGGTGCCGGCATCGGGACCGGCGAGCCCGGCGAATCCGGTATGACCGCTGACGAATCCGATTCCGACAGCAAGCCGGATACCATCGGCGAGAAGAGCGTGCTGGGTGGCAATCCCCAGGATGAGGTGTCCACCGCCATGAACGACGCGGGCGCGATGGCGTCCCTTTCCGCGCTGGCGACCGATCTCGGCGGTGACCAAGACGGACAGGGCACCCAGGATGACCAGCCGGCCCACATGGACGACGCATCCGCCGCTCAGCCGGCGGAGAAGGCGGACGGGTCCAGGGAGTCCGGCCGCACGGGCCACGCCAGGCACGGCAGGCATGCCGGTCGCCCCGAGAGCGAACCTGTCGAGACGCACGAGGCCAGCCGGAACGAGCTGCAGTACTATCTGCAGCGTCTCGCCGCCGAGGCCTCCGCACAAGACGATGGCGAGGGCGATCGGAACGGCCAGGATGGCCAGAACGATCAGAACGTCCAGAATGACCAACATGGTCAGGGCGACCACGAATCGGCCGAGACGCCCTCTGTGAAGCAGGACGATATGGATTCCTTCATGGCGGCCCTGAACGGCACCGCCACGGATCCGGTGGCGGCCCAGGCGCAGAACGCCGGGGGCGCCGACGGCGACGATAACAAGCATGAAGGAGGGGCGGCATGAGCATGAACAGCGTATGCAGGAAAGTGGCCATCGCCGGGCTCGCCATCGTGGCGGCGTTCGGCATGACCGGCTGCGCCGGACAGGTGCCCCATCCCTCGGGTTCGGCGGACTCCGCCTCGCAATCCCCCGACATGAGCGAGGCGCAGGAGAGGAAGATCCGCGGCGAGGTGCTCGATACCCTGGCCGAGGCCGACAAGGCGAAGAGCCCCGACGGGCTTTCGGCGCGGCTTTCGGGCCCGGCGCTCGAGGTGCGTTCCAGCGAGCTGCAGATCGCGCAGGCCACCGGCAACCTCGATTCGAAGGCCACGATCCCGCGTGACATCGCGCAGACCGTCATCCCCACCCAGTCGGGCTGGCCGCGTTCCGTCTTCTCGATCACGACCACCACCAAGGACCAGCAGTCCAAGCGCCTGATGGTGATGAACCAGGAGAGCGCCCGCAGCAACTACAAGCTGTGGGGCATCGTGCGCCTCTTCCAGGGCGCGAAGCTACCGAAGTTCGCCATCCCCAGCATCGGCGCCGACATGGGCTCCGCCGACGACACCGGGCTGGTGGCCACCCCGCAGGACACGGTGAGCGAATACGCCAACGTGCTCGAGAAGGGCAAGCAGAGCAAATACGCCTCCCAGTTCGATGACGACTACTTCCGCCAGGACCTCGACAAGCTCTCGCAGACCGTGGCGCAGGGCATGGAGCGCAACAAGGGTACCCAGACCCAGACCTTCGCGCCTGTCAAGGGGCAGATTGCGGTGATGCGTTCCAGCGACGGCGGTGACCTGGTGGTCGCCCAGATCGACTCCGAGTGGACCCGTGCCGCCGGCGAGGGGCGCGAGTCCCAGCCCGCCTCCGACGCCGAGCGTGCGCTGTTCGGGCAGGGCAAGGCCACCAGCACCATGAAGGTGACCTATGTCAACGTGGTCGCCTTCTACGTGCCGCCGGCCAAATCCGGCCAGAAGATCATCGCGGTGGGCGCCGAACGCCAGCCGACCAAGGTCGAGGCGGTCTGATGGTCCGGCGGCCGGTCGGGGCCGCGGAAAGATATGAGCATAACGTTTAAGCATGCGAGCGACGCGTGCATGGGGAAAGAGGCAACATGGCAGAGAAGAAGCCGCAGGCGAATCCGGGCATCTCACTGGCGGGCGCGGTCGACTTGGGCGCGCTGAAGCACCAGGTCAAGGCCGAGCCGGGGCAGGCGGGTGGTGCGCCGGCCGCCGGAGGCTACGTCATCGACGTCAGCGAGGCGACGTTCCAGGCCGTGGTGCAGACATCCGCGACCTATCCGGTGCTGTTGCTGCTGTGGATGCCCACCGACGACAGGCTCTTCCCGATGGCGCGCGCCCTGGCCGACGCCGTCAACGCGCTCAAGGGCAAGATGCAGCTGGCCCGCATCGACGTCAACCAGGATCCGCAGATCGCCCAGGCGCTGCAGATCAAGGGCGCGCCGGCGCTCTTCGCCCTGATCGGCGGGCGTCCGATGCCCATTCTGCAGGGTCTGCCCGGCGACGCGGAGATGAAGCAGATCGTCGACGAGCTGTTGCCGCAGATCGTGCAGCTGGCCCAGCAGTCGGGCGTGACCGGCGAGGCGCCGTATTCCGGCGATCCCGATGCCGATGCCGGTGGCGCCGGGGCCAATGCCGAGCCGGCCGTGCCGCCGGAGCACCAGGAGGCGCATCGCCTCGCCGCCGACGGTGACTATGCCGGCGCCGCCGAGGCCTACGCCAAGGTGCTCGAGGCCAATCCCAACGACAGGCTGGCCGCCCGCGAGCGTTCCAAGGCACTGCTGCTCGGCCGTTCCGGCGATGTGGATGTGCGGCAGGCCCGCACGGCCGCGGCCGACAGGCCCGACGACGTCGACGCGCAGCTCACCGTCGCCGACGTCGACATGATCGGCGGGCAGATCGGCGACGCCTTCTCGCGCCTGCTGGACTATCTGGCGGCCGGGCACAAGGCCGACCTCGAGCCGGTCCGCAAGCGCCTGCTGGAATACTTCACCATCCCCGAGCCCGACGACCCGAGGCTCAAGACCGCGCGCCGCCGCCTGTCCACGCTGATGTACTGATGTACTGACGGATTGATGGATTGATCGAGCCGGCTCGCCGATTGCCGAGGCAACCAGCGGGCCGCTGTCTTATTCGTGGCGGTTGTGCCCGTAGATCTGCTCGAAATGCGGGCCGGTATGCGCCAGCTCCCGCTCGAAGTCCGCGCTCCATTCGCCGAAGGGCCGCCCGGCGAGCCCATCGTTGGAGAACCGAGCCTGGTCGGTGATCTCGGTGACGCAGAAATCGGGGATGACGAGGTTGGTCACCGGCCTGCTGCGCTTGGCCTCGGCGATCACCAGCGGGGCGTTGCCGCCGCCGAAGACGTCGATGTCCCAGCCGTCCTCGCCGATCCATGCGGCGAACCGGTTCTTGATGATGGTCTCGCCGCCGCGCTTGACCAGTTCCGCGGCGATGTTGGCGTCGATCGGGCGCGAGGCCTCGTAGCGCGTGCCGCCCACCGACGGGCCCTTGATGGCCACGGAGGCCTCGGTGAAATCGTCGCGATAGTGGTCGAGCACTGCTCTGGCGTCGGTGTCGGGGCCCATTTCGATGCGGGTCTGATGGCTCACCAGCCGCACGCGCAGCGCGTAGTTGTCGGCGTGCACGTAATAGCTCTGCACGATCAGCGTCGGCGTGTCGTCATAGGCGTCCGGCATCTGGCGGCAGAAGAACCGCCGGTCGAATTCGAAATCGTTCATTTCAGGGGCCATACCCCAAGTCTAGACGCAAATCGGCGATCGCGCATGCCGGTTTCCGCGCCGCTCGCAGGTGGACGCGCCCTGTCCGCCGGCTCTTTCCGGCCCTCGCCGCGCGCCCGCCGGGTTGGTCGGCTGAGGTGCTATGCTTGAGAAGTTGTCTGGGTCCGTAGCTCAGCTGGATAGAGCGTTTGCCTCCGGAGCAAAAGGTCGTGGGTTCGAATCCCATCGGGCCCACCAGATTCGCGGATTGTTCCCCTGTGTCTTTTTGTTTTCCCGATATGGGCGTTTCGATGTCGAATGGCGGACCCGGCACGTCGTGGGGTCGCTAATTGGTTATGAGATATAGTATCGTAAGTTCTATGAACCCAGAAGCGTTAAGTGAACTGATTTCGAAAACAGCGCATGAGCTGGTGGACGAGGGTGCCGCCGGCCAGATGACCGCTGACATGATCCCTCCCGTCGAGAAGCTGAGCGTCATGCGACCCAAGGACCGCGCCCATGGCGACTGGTCCTCCAACGTGGCCATGCAGTCGGCCAAGAAGGCCGGCATGAAGCCGCGCGACCTGGCCCAGGCCTTCGCCGACAGGCTCGCCAAGGCCGATGGCATCGCCTCCGTCGAGGTGGCAGGCCCCGGCTTCATCAACATCACCCTTGACTCCGCATCGGCCGCCGCCGTGGTCGACGACGTGCTCGAGCAGGGCGACAAGTACGGCAAGAACGACCATCTCGGCGGCAAGGTGCTGAACCTCGAGTTCGTCTCCGCCAACCCCACCGGACCGCTGCACATCGGCGGCGTGCGTTGGGCCGCGATCGGCGACGCGCTCGGCCGCGTGCTGGAGGCCAACGGCGCCAAGGTCGTCCGCGAGTACTACTTCAACGACCACGGTTCGCAGATCGACCGCTTCGCCAAGTCGCTGGTCGCCGCCGCGCACGGCGAGCCGACCCCCGCCGACGGCTACAAGGGCAAGTACATCGACGAGATCGCCCAGCGCGTGATCGACGAGGCCAAGGCCGACGGTGTCGACGTGCTCTCCCTGCCGCGCAAGAGCGCCGGCGTCGACGAGAGCGGCGAGTCGCTCGGCGAGGGCGATTCCGAGCAGCGCGAGGAGTTCCGTTCGCGCGGCGTGGACATGATGTTCACCGAGATCCAGGATTCGCTCGAGAACTTCCGCGTCAACTTCGACGTGTGGTTCCACGAGAACAGCCTCTACCAGAATGGCGCGGTCGAGAAGTACATCGACAAGCTGCGCCAGCAGGGCGACATCTACGAGAAGGACGGCGCCACCTGGTTCGCCTCGACCAAGCACGGTGACGACAAGGACCGCGTCATCATCAAGTCGAACGGCGAATACACCTACTTCGTGGCCGACATCGCCTACTACTACAACAAGCGCCATCGCGACGGCGACCCCTCCATCCCGGCGGACGTGGCCATCTACATGCTCGGCGCCGACCACCACGGCTACATCGGCCGTCTGATGGCCGTGTGCGACGCGTTCGGCGACACCCCGTACGTCAACATGCAGATCCTGATCGGCCAGATGGTCAACGTGATGAAGGACGGCAAGGCCGTGCGCATGTCCAAGCGCGCCGGCAACGTCGTCACCATCGAGGACCTGGTCGACGCCGTCGGCGTGGACGCCGCCCGCTATTCGCTGGCCCGCACCGACTACAACACCAGCATTGACGTGGACCTCGGTCTGCTGGCCTCCCATACCAACGAGAACCCCGTCTACTACGTGCAGTACGCCCACGCCCGCAGCTGCAACGTCGACCGCAACGCGGCCGCCGCCAAGATCGACGCCAAGGACGCCGACATGTCGCTGCTCGACACCGAGGTGGACGGCGAGGTGCTCGCCTCGCTGGCTCAGTGGCCCGCCATCGTTACCGAATCGGCCGATCTGCGCGCCCCGCACAAGGTCGCGCACTACCTCGAGGCCCTCGCCGGCTCGTACCACAAGTGGTACAACGTCGAGCGCGTGGTGCCCATGGCCCTCACCGACGCCGAGGAAGGCAAGGGCGAGGCCGAGCGCGAGGCCCTGCGCATCGCCAAGAACCCGGAGCCGGCCCGCGCCGCCGCGCGTCTCAAGCTCAACGACGCCGTGCAGCAGGTCATCGCCTCCGGCCTCGACATGCTGGGCGTCACCGCTCCCGACAAGATGTGAGGCAAGGGCTTCTGAAGAGCCTGTGAGGCGACGCCGCCAATGGCCGTCGCCCGACGCGCCCCGCGTACGATGTTTCGGCATCCGTACACGGGGCGCGTCTTTCATGCGGGTTCGCTATCGTTGAATCATCGAATTATCGAATCATCGGTTCACCGCCGGGCATCCGGCCGACATGGAGGGGACGAGCAGCATGGGTATCACTTCGATCTGGCCGGAGGCGACGGCCTTCAACGCGGACGGCGAGCTGGCCTTCCATGGCCACGGCGTCTCGTCGCTGCTCGACGAGTTCGGCTCGCCGCTCTACCTCATCGACACCGACGAGGTGCGCAAGCGCGCGCAACGCTTCATGCGGGCCGCGGCCGACGCCTTCGCCACCTCCACCACGCACGCCAGCTTCGCCGGCAAGGCGTTCCTCTCCAAGGAGGTCGTGCGCATCGTCACCCAGGCCGGCATGTCTATCGACACCTGCTCGATGGGCGAGATCCGCATCGCGCTCGCCGCCGGGGTGCCGGGCCGCCGGCTCGTGCTGCACGGCAACAACAAGTCCGACGAGGAGATCGAGCTGGCCATCCGCGAGGGGTTCGCCAAGATCGTGGTCGACTCGCCCGACGAGCCCGCCCGCATCGCCGCCATCGCCCACCGCCTGGGCCGCCGCGCCAAGGTGATGGTCCGCGTCACCTCGGGCGTGCACGCCGGCGGCCACGAATACATCTCGACGGCGCACGAGGACCAGAAATTCGGCGTCCCGCTGCTGCCCGCCGGCATGGGCCCCGAGGTGCTCTCGATGCTCGATACGTTGGGCGAAGGGAATGGCGACGAAGCCGGCAAGGCCGGTGAGGCCAACGAGACCGGCAATGGTGCCGGCGCCGGTTCGTCATCCAAGGTCGACTACTCGGTGAAATATCCCTACGACCTCAACAACGTGAAGGTGTCCGATGCCGACCGCGAGCTCGCGCAGGCGATGGAGGCCGTGGCCGACGGTCCGGCGCTCGCGGTGCTCAAGGACATCCACCGCCGCCGGGAGGACCTGGAGCTGGTCGGCATCCATTCGCACATCGGCTCGCAGATCCACGACGCCGACGCCTTCGTGATCGCCGCGCGGCGCATGATGCTGCTGCGCAAGACCTTCTACGCCACCGACGCCTACACCCTGCCCGAGGTCGATCTGGGCGGCGGCTATTCCGTGGCCTATACCGACGCCGAGGACTCCATGGACATCGACGCCGAGCTCACCCGCCTGGCCCACGCCGTCACCACGGTCAACAAGGCCCTGGGCATGCCCGCGCCGGTCATCTCCTTCGAGCCCGGTCGCTGGATTGTCGCCCCGGCGGGCGTCAGCCTCTACCGCGTCGGCACCGTCAAGCGCGTGGCGTTGCCCGAAGGCACCAAGGACAGCGCCGGCAACCCGATTGCCGAACGCACCTACGTCTCGGTCGACGGCGGCATGAGCGACAACATCCGTCCGGCGCTCTACGGCGTGGATTACATGGCGCTGCTCGCCAACCGCGGCTGCGGCGGCGGCATCGACGGACACGGCCGGATGGCCGAGGGCACCGAGACCATGCTCGCCCGCGTGGTCGGCAAGCACTGCGAGTCCGGCGACATCATCGTGCGCGAGTGCCTGCTGCCCGCCGACGTCCGCCGTGGCGACATCCTCGCCGTCCCGGTCACCGGGGCCTACGGGCGCACCATGGCCAGCAACTACAACCAGGCGCTGATCCCCGCCGTCGTCGCCGTGAGCGAACGCGACACCCACGTGATGATCCGCCGGCAGACCATCGACGACCTGCTCGCCCTGGACGTCAGCTGAGGCGGATTGCCGTAGTACGGAAAGTCGTTACTGAGGGATTCCCGATGAACGGTTTTCCGCATGTGTGGCGGTGAAAACGGGAAGATTGCCTGTCGGATTCGTTTCATAGGATTGATGAGTCTGAACGAATAGTGCGAAACAAGCGGCTGAAACGGGAGAGTGACATGGGTCAGGTGGAAGATTCGGCGCGGCAGCGCACACAGGGTAAGGGCGATCGGGCGCAAGCCGCGCCGAAGGGAACGCGTGACGGCTCGGCCCCGATCCGCGTGGGCCTGCTGGGCGCCGGCACCGTCGGTTCGCAGGTCGCGCGGCTGCTGGTCGAGCAAGGCGACGAGCTCGCGCAACGCGTCGGCCGACCCCTCGAGATCGCCGGCGTCGCCTGCCGTCATCCGCGCAAGGTCAGCCAGCCCTGGATCGATCACTCGCTGCTCATTGATGACACCGCCCACGTGGCCACTCATGCCGACATCGTCGTCGAGTTGATCGGCGGCATCGAGCCGGCGCGCACGCTGGTGCTGCAGGCGCTTCGCAGCGGGGCCTCGGTGGTGACGGCCAACAAGGCGCTGCTGGCCAAGCACGGCCCCGAGCTCTACCGCGCGGCCGAGGCCAACGGCGTCGATCTCTACTTCGAGGCGGCCGTGGCGGGCGCGATCCCGCTGGTGCGGCCGCTGCGCGAGTCGCTGGCCGGCGACACCATCACCAGCGTGGTCGGCATCCTCAACGGCACCACCAACTACATCCTCGACGAGATGACCACCAAGGGCCTCGATTTCGACGTCGCGCTCAAGGACGCGCAGGCCAAGGGCTACGCCGAGGCCGACCCGACCGGCGACATCGAGGGCGAGGACGCGGCCAACAAGGCGGCGATCGTGGCCACGCTGGCTTTCCACACGCCGGTCGGCATCGACGACGTCGCCGTCGAGGGCATCACCAAGGTCACCGCCGACGACATCGCCGCCGCCACCGCCGAGCACAAGGTGGTCAAGCTCCTCTCCGTGGTCTCCAACGGCGAGCATGGCGTCTCGGCGCGCGTCTACCCGGCGCTGATTCCCGAGGAGCATCCCCTGGCGAGCGTGCACGGCAGCTTCAACGCGGCGTTCGTGCACGCGCAGGCGGCTGACGACCTGATGTTCTATGGCCGTGGGGCCGGCGGCGCGCCCACCGCCTCGGCCGTGCTGGGCGACATCGTCACTGAGGCCCGCCACATCGCCGGCGGCTGCGTCGGGCCGAGCATCCCGCTCTACGGCGACCTGCCCAAGGCGCCGCTGGATGCCTCTCGCGCCGCGTTCGCCGTGCGCTTCCGCATCTGCGACCGGCCGGGCATCCTGGCGGCGATCTCCAAGACCTTCGCGGACTACGGCATCTCGATCAACGGCATCAACCAGGACCTGAAGCCCACTCCGCATAACCCGGGCTATTCCGGGGAGCTGCAGACCCTGCGCGTGGTCACCCACATGTGCGACGAGACCACGCTGCGCCGGTGCGTCGAGGAGGTCTGCAAGCTCAGCTTCGTGGTGGGCGATCCCTCCATTCTGCGTGTGATGTGAGCCGTTGGGGCTCGTCGTATCGTGAGTCCCATCGGACGGTAATTCTGACGCCAACTCGAACGGCAATGAGGTGAATATGACTGGAATGACGCCACAGGCGAAGGTCGTGAAGGTGCGGGTGCCCGCCACGAGCGCGAATCTCGGATCGGGATTCGACACGGTCGGCCTGGCGCTCGACTACCACGACGAGCTCACCTTCACGCTCGACGACGCGCAGGAGCAAGGTTCCGCAACCCGCGCCAACGTCATCATCCATGGCGAGGGCGAGGACACGTTGCCGCGCGACGAGACCCACTTGGTGGTCTCCACGTTCCGCCAGGCGTGCGAGGCGTTCGGCCTGCGCCGTTTCGCCTTCACCCTCGAGGCATGGAACCACATTCCCCAGGCGCGCGGCATGGGCTCGTCCGCCGAGGCCATCGTCGCCGGTATCGCCGCGGCGTCCGCCTTCGCACGTGGCGGCGCCGAGCTCGACCGCGACACCATGTTCCGCATGGCGGCGGCCATCGAAGGCCACCCGGACAACGTGGCCCCGGCCGTCTACGGCGGGCTCACCGTCTCGTGGGACTTCCGCACTCCGGAGGGTGTGGGCTCCGTGGGCATCCCCGGCGGCGAGCCGTTGCGCGCCGGGTTCCACACCGTCAACTACCCGGTCTCGCCCGCCGTCGTCGCCTCCGTCTTCGTCCCCGATTTCGAGCTGTCGACCCAGAAGGCTCGCGAGGCTCTGCCCGAGCAGGTGCCCTACCAGGACGCGATCGCCAACGTTTCGCGTGTGGCGTTGCTGCCCGAGGCGATGAATCCGCAGGGGCTGCGGGGCGATGCGCAGGGGGCGGGGGATGCTCGGGACGATGCGCAATCCCGGTCCCGTTCGAACGCCCTGCTCTTCGCCGCCACGCAGGACTGGCTGCACCAGCCCTACCGCAAGTCGCTGATGGCGCCGTCGTGGCAGCTGATCGAGTCGCTGCGGGCCGAGGGCTTCGCCGCCGCGGTCTCGGGAGCGGGCCCCTGCGTGCTGGTCCTCCACCACGGCGACGCCTCCGCCCGGATCGACGAGATCGCAGCCCCCCAGCTCGCCGGCAGCCACTGGCGAGTCCTCCACCTCCCCGTCAGCCCGCGCGGTGTCGAGGTAGAGCTGCGCTGAACGAAGAGCGCCTATAATCCTGCTGTTGCTTGTTGTATTTTTGTTTTTAATGAGCCAATATGGCTCAATTTTGACTATACTTAGTTGATATAGAGAACATTATTGCAGTAAGGAACGAACATGGCACAGGTGACGCAGGGCATTTCCCGCATTCAGATCAGGACGAAGAAGAGCCTCAAGGACCAGGCGTCGAAGCTCTTCGACAGCCTCGGGCTCGACATGGGCACCGCCATCAACATGTTTCTGGCGCAGTCGGTGCGCGATGGCGGCCTTCCCTTCCGTGCGAGCCTGACCCCGATGGAGCGCGACATTGACGAAGCCGAGGCCTCGCCGGTTTATTATGCGGGCGACGCGGATGCCATGAAACGGATCATTGAACATGTATGAGTTCGAGTACACCGGGAAATTCATCAAGGACGTGAAGCGGCTCAAGAAGAAGCACTATGACTTGGGAAAGCTGAATCAGGTCCTCGATGATTTGCAGGTCTATGATTCCGCTCAATTGACGCGCCGATATCGCGATCATCGGCTTAAGGGGAATTATCGCGGTTACCATGAATTGCACATCGAAGGCGATTGGCTTCTGGTCTACCGGCGCGAGAAGAAGAGACTCGTGCTCACGTTGATGAGCACTTCGGACCATGACGACACGTTCTGATTGTCGCAGGTCATCTTAAGGCATTGAATTTGAGCGGTTGCGTCACCCATTTTGTTGGTGGTGTCCGCTGTGTTTTTTAAAGTTGTGAATATCTATCGCGTTTGAAGTTGAGCGCGGGAAGATGTTGTGTGAGGTACGGGTGCGGTTCCCGTTGGTTATGGTCTTTTCGGCGTTGTTGGGAGCATCGATGAGCAAGCGTGGTGTCGCGTTCAAGGTTGTGGCGGCGGTGGCCGCGTCGGTGCTCGCTTTCGCATTGCCTGCCGGTTCGGCGATGGCCGATGAGCTCCCGTCTTCGGTTTCTTCCCCGGTTTCGTCGGCTTCGGCGAATAACGAGAAATTAGCTGGGGGGGGGGGGCAGGTAGCTGCTCCTTCTTCGTCCACATCGGGTTCTGCGTCGTTTCCGTCTGCGTCGAAAATTTCTAAAACTGAAACGAATGAGATTAATTCGAGCGTTTCTGCACAATCTCAGCAAGAACCGGTTCCCAGTGTTGCCGCGCAAAGCACATGCGCTCCGTTGGCAAATCAAAAATGGAAGGGTTCGGATCACGGCGGTCCAACAACTGATTACATCAATTGGAGTATCGATTCCAGTTGTAATTTCACGGTTTCAGACGCCATGGTTGATACTGGCTATGCTATTGCATCTGTTCCTTATAATTATTTTCCTTGGTCTCAAATGTATCAGAACTCAGTCGCAAGTATCACGATACTGAATTGGCATATGGGGCCTCATGCAACGGATATAACTAACTGGTTTGTCGCTTTGCCTAATTTGCGGTCTATTAGTGGTCTGGAACATATTGATATCAGCAACGTATTAAGTATGAATAATCTGTTTTGTGACGACGCATCATTGAATGCGGTATCAGGCTTGTCTGATTGGAATACGTCGAATGTGACTTGGATGCAGGGCGTTTTTGCAAGAAATTATTCGTTGCGTTCTTTGGATTTATCCGGTTGGAATTTTTCTAAAGTCGTTCATTGGTATGGCTTCTTTGAAAGAATAGCAAATAATTTTGTTGCGTTGCGTTTAGGCCCTGGTGTGGCATTGCCAGATGATGTTCGAACTCCGGCAACTCCAGAGGGCGGTCCATTTACAAAAGTTCAGGGCGAAAATAAAACCTGGGAAGGAAAACAATGGACTTCTGAAGATGGCTCTTGGGCTGGTTGCCCTGCGTATGGGATTCCAGCACGTAGTAAAAAGACGTGGTACGGCCTTCGAGGTGCGCAATTCTATGTTTCGTACGATTGGAATGGTCAATCTGATGCTCCGCTTCCAAACGCTTTCGGGCCTGTAACGTTTCCGAATTCGTTCCCGTCGACAAGCGTTCCTCTCCCTATTGTCTCTCATATAGGACATCCGGGTGTTCGTGCCGTTGGATGGAGTCGCTTCCCGTCCGCTGTCAATCCTGATTGGATGTTGGGGGCGTCAGCGCCTCTTGATGATGTTGTCGGTTCGACTTTGCATACTACTTGGTATTCTTTGCCCATTGCGCATATGGCATCAATGACGTCATCTGGAACAGCGAGCAACCCGGTGACCGAGCTAAGTGTGTCTGGCACGGTGCCTCAGGGGACGGGCATCGCTCCACTCAACCAGACCGGTGATGGAGTGGTGGCGAAGCTGTTGCCGCAGGACAGGCAGGCTTCCACGATCGACGCTGACGGCACTGCATTGACGGGCATGTCTTTCGACCCGACTGCGCATACGTGGTCTGGATCGGTTGCGGTTTCCGATCTGTCTGCTGCCGATACGGTTGGCAAGGGTGCTTCTTATGTGTTCCGCACGCGGCTGACGACGACCAGTGACGGCAATTCCGAGTACAGCTTCTCGTCTCCGATGAAGGCGGATGTGGTGGCTCCGGCGTTCGGGGCGGGGTCGCTGAAGTTCGACCAGGACGCACGCACGGTATCCGGCGCGGTTCTCAGTGGCGACAAGGCGGCTCATGCCGGTGCGCTCGCCGAGCAGGGCGATGCGGTGACGGTGACGTGGCCGGCCGGTTCGACTCCCACCACTTCGACCGGTACCACCGATGCCAACGGAAAGTTCATCATCGCGATTCCTCGGGGTGTGCTGCTCAGGGGTAACGCGCGTCTGACGGTCGGCGACCATCCGGCGGCCGATGTCCCCACGACGACCGGCACCGGTTCGCCGAACGTCTCGCCGATCTCGACGCTCGATGTCACCGCGGAGACGGTCTCGTCGCTGCCGCTGACCGGTGGCACACAGCCGTGGTGGAAGCAGCCGTGGTTCTATGCGCTCCTGGCCGCCGTCGGCATCGCGCTCACCGACGTCATCCTCCGCCGCCGCTCTTGCGTTCGATGAGGATCAATCGATTGCGTTTCGAACGGCTATTTCCATATACCTATCTGCTGGTGGATCCTGCCGGCGAAATGAGGGTTCCGTGATACGCTGCTTAAGGGTGATGGGGTGGGTCCCATCCGAGATCTCATTGGCCTCCTTGCAAAAGGAGGTCAGTTGTTTTTTTGAGGTATAGGCCAGACTCCAATCTTGAGTTCGCTTTTCGTTTGATAACCCGGAATTGGGTAGGATAGGCGTAGATAAGTGTTGTGCCGGTTGTGGCCGGTGAAACGTTTGGAGTGTTATGTCGATTCCGCTGATCCTCGCCTCGCAGTCGCCGTCAAGGCGCAATGTGCTCAATGCCGCTGGCATCTCGCCAACCATCCACGTCTCGCATGTCGATGAGCCGGCCGCCGTGGCCGCCGAGGCGGAGGCGCGGGGCGTCGCGGTCGACGACCTGAGCTGCGAGCAGCGTGTGATGATACTGGCGCAGGCCAAGGCGCGCAGCGTCTACCAGGCGTACCGGGAGGTGGCGGCCGCGGCACAGGGCGCCGGCGGAGAGCAGGTGACGGCCTTCCCGCTTCGGGCCAAGGGTGCCGCCGAAGCCGGTACGGATTCCAGCGCAGGGGATGGCAAAGGCGGTATCAGCAGCACCGCGGATGGCAACACCAATCAGTACGGCGAGAAGGTCTACGACCACCATTCGACCCTGACCCGCGACTTCTCCGACGTCGACGTGCCCGTCGAGGCCGAACCGATGAAGAAGGCGCTGGCCGAGCACCCCGGATTCGCCGACGCCAAGGCCGGCCCGCTGATCGTCGGCTGCGACTCCATGTTCCTCTTCGAAGGCGAGCCGCTGGGCAAGCCGCACACCCCCGAGGTCGCGCGCCGGCGTCTGGGCGCGATGCGCGGCAAGTCGGGCGAACTGTGGACCGGCCACTGCCTCATCGACTTCGCAACCGGCCGCCAGGAGCTCGAGTCCAGTCATGCCACGGTGCGCTTCGGCGATTATTCCGACCGCGACATCGAGGCCTATATTGCGTCCGGCGAGCCGCTGGAAGTGGCCGGATGCTTCACGCTGGAAGGCCTCGGCGGCGCATTCATCGACGGGGTGGACGGCGACCCGAGCGGCGTGCTCGGCCTGAGCCTGCCGCTGTTGCGCCGCATGGTCGGGCATATGGGCGTGGCGTGGACCGACCTGTGGAACGTGGGCATCGGCAAGCTCGCCGCGGCGAGGCTGGAAGAGGCCGAGGCGCGGAAGGCCGACGGCGACGAAAAAGCCAAAGCCACCACGGATGATGGCATCTCGGCCGAAGAACAGGCCGCATCGATCGTGCCCCCGAAAAGCAACGTCCACCAGCCCGGCGACGGCTGGGTGCACTGCGCCTGCGGGCGTCGGCACTGGGGGCTGAACGGCGCCGCCGGCGTGCTGCTCGCGCGCCGCAGCCCGGAGACCGGCGAGGTGACCCATGTGGTGATGCAGCACCGTGCGATGTGGAGCGCGGAAGGCGGCACCTGGGGCATTCCCGGCGGTGCGCTCGCCGACGGGGAGAGCCCGATCGAGGGAGCCCTGCGCGAAAGCTACGAGGAGGCCAACATCACCCCCGAGGACATCGAGGTGGTCGGCACGCACCGCGAGGAGCACGGTCCCTGGGCCTACACCACCGTCTTCGCCTTCGAGAAGCCGGGCCACGAGGTCGACCCGCATCCCAACGACGACGAGAGCATGGAGATCGCCTGGATCCCAGTCGCCGAGGTCCCCAAGCGCAAGCTGCTGACGGCGATGAACGCCGACTGGCCGCGTTTCGTCGCTCGCTTGGGCGATCTGGCGCGTGAGTACCGGCAACAGTAACCTGTTGATTCGTTTTGGGGTCCTTTATGCCGGAAACGGACTCACAAAAGTCGCAGATACAACGGTGCTGTTGGCTTGATTGCGCCGATCGCTGTTTTGTATCTGCGACTTTTGTGAGTCCTGACCCGCGGCCTAGCTCAGTATCGCGGCGATGATGGCGATGATGACGGGGCTGGAGACCGTCGAGATCAGCACGCCGTCACGCGCGAAGGTCATGCCGACGTTGTAGCGCGCCGCGTAGTTGTAGACGTTCTGGCCGGCCGGCAGCGCCGCGAGCACGACGCACGCGTAGAGCACCTTGCCGGTGAAGCCCATGATGAAGTAGGCGATGAGGTAGGCGATCAGCGGCATCACGATGTTCTTCAGGACGGTGACCGCGATAACCGCCGAGCGCGAGCTCTTGTTCTGCATCGGCTTGGAGCCGTGCAGCGACATGCCGAACGCCATCAGGATCATCGGCACCGCCGCCTGCCCGATCATGTTGACCGGGTCGAAGATGAATTTCGGGATGGGGTAGAAGCCGATCCACGTGCTGATGGCCGAGACGAGGATGCCGCCCAGCGAGCCGATCAGCAGCGGCTGGTGCAACGGCTGCATCAGCGCCTTCTTCGCCGACATCTTGCCGGTGGTCGTGTAATCGAGCACGGTCAGGGCGATGGGGGTGAAGATGGCCTGCTGCATCACCAGGATCGGCGCCACCAGCGCTGGGTTGCCAAGGATGTAGGTGGCGATGGGCAAGCCGATGTTGTTGGAGTTGAGGTAGAGCGAGTTGAGCGCGCCCACCGTCGCGTCGGCCGGGCCCATGTGGAAGAACAGTTTGTTGAGGATCAGGAAGAGCACGCCAACGGCCAGCGCCGAGAAGAAGGCGACGAAGATCGAGGGGTGGAAGATCTCCATGATCGGCTCCTTGGAGAGGATGGCGAACATGAGGAACGGGTTGGTGACGAAGAAGGCGTAGCGGTTGAGGACCATCTGCGCGGTCGGGCCGCCGACGTTGAAGCGCGCCGCGACGTAGCCGGTGCCGATGATGACGGCGATGACGACGAAACCCTGCATTGCGTTCAGCAGACCCATGAGTTCTCCCTTGGCCGGAGCGATCGTACCCCGCCTCACACAATATAATGCCCCGCCACCCCACGTTTGTGAAGAACGGTCTCAAAACCCGTCTCCCGCCTGGCTTCGCCGTGGCAACATGTTTCCAAAGGCGCGAGGCCGGGATGGGGAATTCGCAGGCTGGAACATCGGAAGTGGCCGGAGGAAAGGCCGACGGAATCGATCACGGGCGGATGGGGCGCGGACCTTTCCGATACCATGGAGGCATGAGTCTGATGATCGAGCGGGGGGCCTTGCGAAAGGCCGCGTTGACGGGATTGTTCGAAGGGCTGATGGGCGTGCGCTCCGTCAGCGACGAGGAGACGGCGCTCGCCGACCAGGTCGAGGCGTTCCTGCGCTCGCAGGCCCACCTGACGGTCCATCGCCTGGGCGACACCGTGGTGGCCTCCACGTCGCTGGGCCGTCCGCAGCGCGTCGTGCTCGCCGGCCATCTCGACACGGTGCCGATCATCGACAACTTCCCACCGGTCTGGCTCGACCCGGGCGACCCACGGGTCCGCGCCGACGTGGCCGAGGCGCATCCCGGCCAGCGCGTGATGTTCGGCCGCGGCGCCACGGACATGAAGGCCAGCGACGCGGTGATGCTTTACCTTGCCGCCACGATGACCGATCCGCGATATGACCTCACTTTCGTCTTTTACGACCACGAGGAGGTCACGGCCGAGAAGAACGGCCTGGGCAAGGTCGCGCGCGCCCATCCTGAGTGGATACGGGGCGATTTTGCCATCATCGGCGAGCCCACCGACTGCGGCATCGAGGGCGGCTGCAACGGCACCATGCGCTTCGACGTGGTCACCCACGGCGTCGCCGCGCACTCGGCCCGCGCCTGGATGGGGTCCAACGCCATCCACAAGGCCGCCGCCATCCTCGACCGCCTGGCCGCCTACGAGCCGCGGGACGTCGAGGTGGACGGCCTGACCTACCGCGAGGGCGTCAACGCCACGCTGATCTCCGGAGGCAAGGGCACCAACGTGATCCCCGACGAGTGCCGCGTGCACGTCAATTACCGTTTCGCGCCCGACAAGGACCTGCCGGAGGCGAAGGCCCTGATGATGGGGGCCGACGCCGGCGCCGAGATGGGCAACGGCGAGCGTCGGGCGACAGGTGGCATGTTCGAGGGCTTCGGCATCGAGATGAAGGACGAATCGCCGTCCGCACGCCCCGGCATGGACGCGCCGCTGGCCGTCTCGTTGGCCCGTCTGGTGGAGGAGAGGACCGGGCGCAAGCCGTTGGCGAAGCTCGGCTGGACCGACGTGGCGTGCTTCTCGTCGATCGGCGTGCCGGCCGTCAACTTCGGTGCCGGCTCGCCGCTGCTGGCCCACAAGGCCGACGAGCAGCTGCCGGAAGACGACCTGGAGCTCATGGCCGCCATCCTCGTCGATTGGCTGGGCGAGTAGCGTTCCGCGGCCCATCCGCAGGTGATGATTCCGCGCCGGTTCCGCCAAATCGCTCTGCATGGCACGTTCGGTTGTTGCCAGGCCCTATAATGGTATTAGGTAATTCTGCAAGTTACCCAGACCCGATGGCGTCGATCCCCTCGCGAGCCGATTTCGCGAGCGCCGGTGTCCGCCATCGGCAAGATGACTTTTAGGATGCTGTCTACGAACGCAATTGTTGCGTGGCCGCGGTGAGAGCGCGGTGTGAGCCAACGTGGGCGGCCGGAAACGACGACACGATTGCAGCGTGTCGCAAGGAGCATTGTGCCCAGGACAAAACGTGATGGGGTCGAGGAAGCCGACTCCATGGTATCCGCCAACGAAAACAGCAATTCATCAACCGAATCCTCCGATTCCGCAGCCGGTGGCTCAACGACCCGTCGCCGTCGTGGCGGCAGGCGTGTGGTGCGCGGGACCGGTGCCGCCGGCGCGGCCCTCGCACTGAAGGTCGAGGAGCGCGAGGCCAAGACCCGCGCCACCAGGAGGCGCAAGGCGGCCGCCGCCGAAGAGGAAAGCGCCGAGGGTTCGCACTCCGAGCGCGACAAGGACGACGAGGGCAACGGGCGTTCATCGCAGCGTTCCGGCGCCGCCTCCGCTCGCACCCGCCGTGCTACGGGCACCCGTTCCCGTTCCCGCTCCACCGTTGAGCGTGCGGATGCCGGAGCCTCTGAGGAGTCCGGCGACAACAGCCGCTCGAGGGGTCGTGGCGGCCGTCCGATGACCTCGCTGCTCTTCCAGGAACCTGTGCTGCCGGCCAGCGACAACGGCGGGCACGACACCATGGACGACGATGACGAGGACAGGCATTCCTCGCGCCGCGGGTCCCACTCCGGCCGTCGCAGCCGCTCGCATCGCGGCCATGACGACGAGGACCGGTATGAGGAGGAATCCCGCCACACCCGTTCGCGCCATCGCGGCCGTGGCCATCACGACGACCATCGCGACGACCGCCGTGAGGACCGCCACGAGGACGAGGAGCGCATCGACGACGATTTCATCGACATCGAGGACTTCGAGCGCGAGCCCCGTCGCCGCCGTTCCCGCAGGCTCAACGCCGAGGAACGCCACGCCGCCGACGAGGTCGAGCAGATCGAGGAGGACCTCGAGGACGACGACATCACCTACCGTCCGATAACGGATTTCGAAGAGGACGAGGAATCGTCCACCCGTTCGCGCCGTCGCCGCCGCCGTGGGGGCAGGGACGAGGAGAGGGACTCCCGCCGCGAGGGCCATGGTCGCCGCGACCGCGACCACGATGACGAGCATGAGGACGACGAGCGTGGGGGCAGGTCCTCCAGGCGCCGCCGTTCGCGAGACGAGCGTCACGACCACGATCATGACCATCAAGATCGCCAGGAGCACAAGGACGAGGAGAAGGAGTCGCGCTCCGAGTCGCGTCGCCGTCATCGCCGCGAGCACGAGGAGGACAACGAGGAGCAGACCACGGTCCGCCGCCGTCGCCGCCGCCGTGGGGGCAAGGACGAGGAGAAGGACTCCCGTTCCTCCGGCCGTTCGCGCAAGCAGCAGTACATCGACGAGATCACCGACATCGCCGGTTCCACCCGTCTCGAGGCCAAGAAGCAGCGCCGCCGCGACAACCGCCGCGAGCGCGGGCGACAGAACCAGCTGATGGAGCAGAGCTTCCTGGCCCGCCGCGAGAACGTCGACCGTCTCATGGTCGTGCGCGAGCGCGGCCACCACACCCAGATCTCCGTGATCGAGGACAACGTGCTTGTGGAGCACTACGTCTCCGACATCCAGGAGGTCGCCACCGTCGGCAACATCTACCTGGGCCGCGTGCAGAACGTGCTGCCCAGCATGGAGGCCGCCTTCGTCGACATCGGCCAGCCGCGCAACGGCGTGCTCTACGCCGGCGAGGTCAACTGGGACGCCACCAGGCTGGAGGGCCGTCCGCGCCGCATCGAGCTGGCGTTCAAGTCCGGCGACCCGGTGCTGGTGCAGGTCACCAAGGACCCGATCGGCCACAAGGGCGCGCGCCTGACCTCGCAGGTCACCCTCGCCGGCAGGTTCCTCGTGCTCGTGCCGTCCGGCGGCATGACCGGCGTGAGCCGCAAGCTGCCCGAACGCGAGCGCGGCAGGCTCAAGTCCATCGTCTCCAAGATCGCCCCGAAGCACATGGGCGTCATCATCCGCACCGCCGCCGAGGGCGCCAGCGAGGAGGCCCTGGAGAAGGACCTCAAGAACCTCGAGGGCCAGTGGGAGAAGATCGAGGAGAAGCGCAAGCTCTACCGCAACGGCAAGCGCGCCAAGCTCCTGCAGGGCGAGCCCGACGTGGCCATCCGCGTGGTGCGCGACATCTTCAACGACGACTTTTCCAAGCTCATCGTCGAGGGCGACACGGTCTACCACCGCATCGAGGAATACCTCGACTCCATGGCCCCCGACCTCAAGGAGCGCCTGGAGAAGTGGGACCCCGAGGAGCACAAGGGCAAGGACGTCTTCGACCATTGGCAGATCGACTCCCAGCTCAGGAAGGGCATGGAGCGCCAGGTCTACCTGCCCAGTGGCGGCTCGATCGTCATCGACCGCACCGAGGCCATGACCACCATCGACGTCAACACCGGCCGGTTCATCGGCAAGGGCAAGTCGCTCGAGGAGACGGTGACCCGCTGCAACCTCGAGGCGTCGGAAGAGATCGCCCGCCAGCTGCGCCTGCGCGACATCGGCGGCATGATCATGATCGATTACGTCGACATGGTGATGCCCGCCAACCGCGACCTCGTGCTGCGTCGCTTGGTCGAGTGCCTCGCGCGCGACCGCACCAAGCACCAGGTGGCCGAGGTCACCTCGCTCGGCCTGGTGCAGATGACCCGCAAGCGCATCGGCCAGGGCCTGGTGGAGGCCTTCAGCGAGGAGTGCCCGACCTGCAAGGGCCGCGGCTTCATCCTCCACGACGAGCCCACCATCTCCTCCGACTACTCCGACCCCTACGCGATGAAGGGCGGCGATCCGTTCGTGCACACCAACAAGCACGGCCACGGCACCCACGCCGCGCCCGAGGTGCAGGCGCCGAAGGGCTCGAGTCCGGCGGTCAAGGCCAAGCTCGCGCAGATCGCCGCGGCGGCCGTGGCGGCCAACGACGAGGAAGAGCAGGAAGGTTCCGCATCGTCCAAGGCAGGCGGGGACGCCGCGAAATCCAAGGCGGACGACGCTTCCGGCGATACGGGAGACGCGAAGGAATGATCCGGTAGGACGTGATGTTCGGCAACGCCGTCGTGGGGCCTTCACCCATGGTCCGCGGCGGCGGTTGCGCCATGTGGATGCCGGCATTGCGTTAGTACGTGGGTCGGTGTACTCTAAAAGACTGGTGTCTGGCCATGAGACTCGCTGTGGGGCTCGCAAACGTGCTGGGCAGGTTAGCTTTCAAACAGCAAGGAACGGAATATGTACGCGATTGTGAAGGCCAGTGGCCATCAGGAAAAGGTCGAGGTCGGTGACGTCATCCTGGTCAACCGTCTCAATGCGAAGAAGGGCGATACCGTGGAGTTCCCGGTCGCGCTCGTGGTCGACGGCGCCAAGGTGACGCTCGCCGCCAAGGATCTTGCGAAGATCTCGGTGAAGGCCGAAGTCGTCAACGACGAGGCCAAGGGCCCGAAGATCAACATCCAGAAGTTCAAGAACAAGACCGGCGTCGCCCGTCGCAAGGGCCATCGTCAGCCGCTCTCCATCGTCAAGATCACGTCCATCGCCTGATTGACGGCGTGGGCAATTAAAGACTGAAAGGAACAGACAATGGCACATAAGAAGGGCGCATCCGCTTCACGCAACGGTCGCGATTCAAGCGCGCAGTACCTCGGCGTCAAGAAGTTCGGTGGCGAGGCTGTCGTCGCCGGCAACATCATCGTCCGCCAGCGTGGCACCAAGTTCCACGCCGGCCAGAACGTCGGCACCGGCAAGGACCACACCCTGTTCGCGCTGTCCGACGGCAACGTCAAGTTCGGCGTCCGCCGCGACCGCAAGGTCGTCGACGTCGTCTCCGAGTGAGATAGCCGAGCCAATAGCTTTTAGGAAAAGGCCGTGCCCTTCGTGGGTGCGGCCTTTTCGCATGTCCGGGCGCCACCGTCGTATGTGCATAACTTTTCCCGAGCCTCGTCCATTCGGTGGATAAGTCGGCGCTCAGCGCCGCGACACGCCACAAATGTGGATAACCCCAACCGTTCGACCACATCGCCCGGTTTCCCTTCGGCTCCCGTTCAATTTCCCGTTGAATGGGACCATGAGCCAAGATCCGATCATCGCCGAACGCATTCACAGACGACATCCTCAGCTTCGAGATGCCGATGTGAAGGCCGCTTGGCATGCCATATTGCACATGGAACGCAGGAGAAGCAATCCGACGCAGTGGCTGGCCATTGGCGTGGACAGTAATGGCAGATTGCTGGAAATGATTGCGACATATGAAAAGGATGGGGTATGGCTTATTTTCCATGCGCTTACGCCGCCGACGAAAGGTATACTGAAGGAACTGAGAATGATAGGGAGGCGACATTGAACGACGACGAGATTTTTGAACGATTCGGGATTACGGCCGAGGAGATGGACGAGAGCGCCGAAGCGGCGGAAAACGGCACGTTTGAGGTCGACCCCGATTCCATCGTTCGGTTTCGGCCGATTACTCCCGAAGTCCGGGCGGCCATCGATAGGGCAGTGGCCTATTGGGACGCTAAAGATGCAGAGAAGGCGAAGAGGCAGGTCGTTGGAGTGCATGCGTAGCTTTTGATATCCGGGAAGGTCGCAATGAGGTGACGATGAACGAAAAAGAGCTAAACGAGCGGTTCCATATTACCGAACAGGAGATGGATCAGTTAGCTGAGGAAGTTGAAAATGATGTTTTCTCTGTGGACCATGACTCGTTAATAAAATTCAGACCGATCACTCCTGAGGTGCGAGCATCTATTAATAGGGCGGTGGCTTACTGGGATGCTAAAAATGCGGAACAAAGCAAAATGCAGTCCGCCGGGGCAACCGCCTAGTTTCATTTGCTCGGACGTGTGAGTGCGAAGAGGCATGATGGATCGAACGGAAATCAGCCGTCTCGCTGAGTGCAGCGAGCGGACGTGATGAGGCCAACACCGCTTTTGCCCAAAACGATAATGCGACATATCCTCGGCGGGTTGTGCGAAGATGAATACCCACCGGTAGGGTAAGGAATCATGACAGACTTTGTAGATAGGGTGACCGTCCACGTTAAGGGCGGCGATGGCGGCAATGGGTCCGCAGGCGTCAAACGCGAGAAGTACAAGCCGCTCGCCGGGCCGAACGGCGGCAACGGCGGCGACGGAGGCTCGGTCATCTTCGTGGCCGACCCCAACGCCAACAGCTTGCTCGACTACCGCTTCGTGCCCCATCGCAGCGCCGAAAGCGGCACGATGGGCCTGGGTGACACCAAGGACGGCTCGAAGGGCGCCGACGTGGTGCTGCCGGTGCCGCCGGGCACGATGATCTTCGAGGCGAAGGGCCGCCAGGGCCAGTCGAAGCATCCCGGCCGCGAGCTGGCCGACCTGCGCCATGCCGGCGAGCGATTCGTGGCCGCTGCGGGCGGCATGGGCGGTCTCGGCAATGCCTCGCTGGCCAACAAGACCCGTCGCGCCCCGGGCTTCGCGCTGCTCGGCGAGCCGGGCGAGGAACGCGACGTCATCCTCGAGCTCAAGTCCATCGCCGACGTGGCGCTGGTCGGCTTCCCCTCGGCGGGCAAGTCCAGCCTGATCGCCGCGATGAGCTCCGCCAAGCCGAAGATCGCGGACTATCCGTTCACCACCCTGGTGCCGAACCTCGGCGTGGTGAAGATGGAGGAATACCGCTACACCATCGCCGACGTGCCCGGCCTGATTCCCGGCGCCTCGCAGGGCAAGGGCCTCGGCCTGGAGTTCCTGCGCCACATCGAGCGCACCGAGATCATCGCCCACGTCATCGACTGCGCGACGCTGGAGCCCGGCCGCGACCCGGTCTCCGACTACAAGGCCCTCGAGTCCGAGCTCGCCCAATACGCCGACAGACTCAAGCTGCCGATCGGCGTCATCCCGATTCCCGAGCGCCCGCGCGTGGTCATCCTCAACAAGGCCGACGTGCCCGAGGCCAAGGAGCTGGCGGAGTTCGTGCGTCCCGAGTTCGAACGCATGGGCCTGAAGACCTTCATCATCTCCACCGCCTCGCACGAGGGCCTGAAGGAGCTTGGTTTCGCCCTGGGCGAGATGGTCCAGGAACTTCGCGGCAAGCTCGCCGCCCAGGAGGCCGAGCGTGACGAGGCCCGCGTGGTCATCAAGCCGCTCGAACAGAAGAACCGCCGCCGTCGTCGCGCCGACGACGAGCACGGCACCTCGCTCGACTTCCACGTCGAACGCAAGGGCGACAAGAACGGCAACGTGTGGTTCACCGTCACCGGCGCGAAGCCGGAGCGCTGGGTGCGCCAGACCAATTTCGACAACGACGAGGCCGTGGGCTATCTCGCCGACCGCCTGGCCGGTCTGGGCGTGGAGGACGACCTGCGCCGCCATGGCGCCAAGCCGGGCGACGAGGTGCGCATCGGCGAGGGCGCGAACGCGGTCGCCTTCGATTGGGATCCGACCGTCGCCGCCGGCGCCGAGATGCTTGACGGCACCCAGCTGGGCGCGCGCGGCAAGGACCTGCGCCTCGACGACGGCGCGGACGGCAACAGGGTCCGCCGCCGCACCAACGCGGAGCGCCGCCGCCAGTACCATGCGATGATGGACGCCAAGAGCGCGGTGCGCGAGGCCATGCGCGAGGAGCGTACGGCCGGCCATTGGGCCGATCCGAGCGTGGACGACGACCGTCACGACGAGCATGCGATCCTCGGCGGCCACGACACCGACGACGGTTCCGGTGACGGCTCCGACGAATAGGATCTGGACGGTAACGCTTCAACACAACAACGCAATGATCACGAGGCATGGCTGAAATGTCGGAACATCGAATGCAGACGGAGGATACGGTCCGCCAGGCGGTGGCGCAGGCGCGGACGGTGGTGGTGAAGGTCGGCTCCAGCTCGCTGACCAAGCCCTCCGGCCATCTGGACGTCGACAAGGTCGGCGCGCTGGTCGAGGCGCTGGCGCAACGGGCCAGGCACGGCACACGGATGGTGCTGGTGTCGTCCGGCGCCATCGCGGCGGGCTTCGGGCCGTTGGGCTTCGAGTCCAGGCCGACCGACGTCTCGACCCAGCAGGCCGCGGCCTCGGTGGGCCAGGGCGTGCTCATGCAGCATTATGAGACCGGTTTCGCCCGCTACGGCGTGCGCGTCGGCCAGATCCTGCTGACCGCCGACGACACGATGCACGCCTCGCGCTACCGCAACGCGCAACGCACCCTGTGCCGCCTGCTCGACCTCGATGTGGTCCCCATCGTCAATGAGAACGACGCGCTGGCGACCAACGAGATCCGTTTCGGCGACAACGACCACCTTTCGACGCTGGTGGCCAACCTGGTGCGCGCCGACGCCCTGGTCCTGCTCACCGACGTCGACGGGCTCTACACCGCCCCGCCCTCCAAGCCGGGCGCACGACGCGTCGGTTTCGTGCCCGACGTCGAGGCGATCCTGGGCAAGGTCTCGGTGGGCGGCAGCTCCTCGGGCGTGGGCAGCGGCGGCATGGTCACCAAGCTGGAAGCGGCGCGCATAGCGTCCAATTCGGGGATTCCGGTCGTGCTGACCAGTGCCGGCAGCATCGTCGGAGCCCTGGCCGGAGAATCGACGGGAACGGCGTTCGCCCCGAAGCAGCATCGTGACTCCTCACGTCGTCTGTGGATCGGTTTCGCCGCGAACCCGCGCGGAACACTGGTCGGCGACAAGGGCGCGATCAGGGCGGTGCTCGGCGGCAAGGCGAGCCTGCTGGCGGCCGGCGTGCTTGAGGTGCACGGCGAGTTCTCCGCCGGCGATCCGGTCTGGATCGACGACGAGGACGGCAACCATGTCGCCAAGGGTCTTTCGGGCTTCGATTCCGACGAGATTCCGCACACCCTCGGCCGCGACACCTCCCAGCTCAGGCGCCTGCTCGGCGAGGAATACGCCCATCCGCTGGTCCACCGCGACAACCTGGTCCTGCTGTAACCCAAGCCTTCGTAGGTCGATTGCGCCATAAACGAGCCGCTGACAGCTACTCAGTGGCCTGTTTATGGCGCAATCGCGTGGATGGCGGGTTGGGCGTCGGCGGATGACGGGTTGGGCGTCGGCGGGCGTCCGCCGTTTCGGCATATGCCCATCCGCCGGTCCAGTTCGCGTCGCCGGTCTAGTCTTGAGGTGGTAATGAACGCCGAGCGACGTGGGAGATGCGAAATGGCAGACTGGCAGACGTTGAGTGACCGTGTGAACCGCGTGGAGCCGAGCGCCACGCTGGCCGTGGACACCAAGGCGAAGGCGATGAAGGCCTCCGGCATCGATGTCATCGGCTTCGGCGCCGGCGAACCGAATTTCCCCACCCCCGACTACGTCGTCGTGGCCGCGGCGAAGGCCTGCCGCGACCCGAGGAACCACCGTTACACGCCGACCCCCGGCCTGCCGCCGCTGCGCGAGGCGATCGCCAACAAGACGCTGCGCGACTCCGGCTACGAGGTCGATCCCGCGCAGGTCGTGGTCACCAACGGCGGCAAGCAGGCCGTCTACGAGGCGCTGCAGGTGCTGATCAACCATGGCGACGAGGTCATCATCCCCGCGCCGTACTGGACCACCTATCCCCAGGCCGTCAAGCTCGCCGGTGGCACGCCGGTGGAGGTGCTGGGCGACGCCGAGCATGGTTTCGAGCCGAGCGTCGAGGCGCTGGAGGCGGCGCGCACCCCGCGCACCAAGGCGATCATGGTCAATTCCCCGACCAACCCGACCGGCGCGGTGTGGAGCGAGGAGACCATGCGCGCGGTCGGCGAGTGGGCCGTGGAGCACCACATCTGGGTGCTGAGCGACGAGATCTACGAGCACCTGACCTATGACGGCGCGAAGACGGCGTACATCGGCGCGGTGGTGCCCGAGGTGCGCGACCAGCTCATCGTCCTGAACGGCGTGGCCAAGACCTACGCCATGACCGGCTGGCGCGTCGGCTGGCTCATCGGCCCCGAGCCCGTCGCCAAGGCGGCCGCCAAGCTGCAGGGCCACATGACCTCCAACGTTGCCGACGTCTCCCAGCAGGCCGCGCTGACCGCCGTGGCCGGCTCACTCGACGCCGTGGCCGCCATGCGCGTCGCCTTCGACAAACGCCGGACCGCCATCGTCGCCGCGCTCAACGCCATCCCCGGCGTCGAATGCCGCACGCCCCGCGGCGCGTTCTACGCCTTCGCCGACGTGCGCGCGCTGCTCGGCCATCCGGTCGGCCCCAAGGGTTCCGTGGCCTCCAGCTCCGCCGATCTGGCTGCGCTGCTGCTCGACGAGGGGCATGTCGCCGCGGTGCCGGGCGAGGCGTTCGGAGCGCCCGGGTTCCTGCGTTTCTCCTACGCGCTCGCCGACGATGACCTCGACGAGGGCATGCGCCGCTTCAGGCAGTGGGTCGGCTGAGCTTTTCGGTAGGGTTCGGGCTCGCGCCGTACTTTCGCGCAACGCGATGAACCGTGACGAACCTCGGCATACTGTGACCGAACGCGGCATACCGCGGCATACCGCGACCGAACGTGACCGAACGTGACCGAACGTGACCGGATGCGACCGGATGTGACCGGATGAGACGAAATGCCGCGACTCACGGAGTGGACGAATCGGCGATGAGACGTTACACTATTACCTCGGCGGTTTATGTCGCATGGTCTCGTGCTTCGAGTATCGTGGACAGAGTTCACCTAGGGAAGTGGCGCAATTGGTAGCGCAACGGTCTCCAAAACCGTAGGTTGTGGGTTCGAGTCCCGCCTTCCCTGCCAAATTTGAGAAGCCAAACGAAGGATGGATATGGCGAAGGCACGCGAGTCTGAAGAAGACGTCAAGCCCAATGTGTTCATGCGGATTGGCCTGTTCATCAAGCAGATCATCGACGAGTTGCGCAAGGTCGTCACCCCGACGACCAAGGAGCTGGCCGGCTGGTCGATCGCCGTGTTCATCTTCGTGGTGCTGCTCATGGCCGCCGTCACGGGCATGGACCTGGGGCTCGGCAAGCTGACGCTGTGGATCTTCGGCTGATCGTAGACAAATCTTTAAGGTGACTAACAGTATGGATAATGAAGTGAATCTCGAAAACCTCGACGCGCTGCCGGACCAGCCGCAGGGCGACGCCGCGACGGTCGAAGACGCGCAGGTGGACATCTCGCAGGTTCCGGCCGGCGACGAAGCCCAGGAGCCCGCCACCGAATCCGCCGATGCCCAGGCCGATGCGTCCGACTCGTCCGATTCGTCCGCAGAGAACGCGGGCGACGGCGAGAACACCGAGAGCGCCGGCGACGCCGAGCCTGCCGAAGAGGTCGAGGACGCCGGCACCAAGGCCGTCAAGGAATTCTCCAAGAGCCTGCGCGGCCTGGACGGCAAGTGGTACGTGCTCCACACCTATTCCGGCTATGAGAAGCGCGTGAAGGCCAACGTCGAGTCGCGTATCCAGAGCTTCGGCCTCGAGGACCAGATCTTCCAGGTCGAGGTGCCGCTCGAAGAAGTCGAGAAGCACACCGACAAGGGCAAGAAGGTCGTCACCCGCGTGCGCGTGCCCGGCTACGTGCTCATCCGCATGTGGCCCGACGAGAACGCCCGCCGCATCGTGCGCGAGACCGAAGGCGTCACCGGCTTCGTCGGCCCCACCAAGGAGCCGGCACCGCTCAGCCGCAAGGAGGTTGTCAAGATGATGGCCCCCATGATCTCCTCCCAGGCGCTCAAGGAGGCGGGAGACAAGCCCGCCGCCGCCAAGAAGCGCACGGTCGAGGTCTCCTACGCCGTGGGCGATCAGGTCACCGTCATCGACGGACCCTTCGCCACCATGGCCGGCGCGGTCTCCGACGTGGAGCCGACCACGCAGAAGCTCACCGTCCTGGTCTCCATCTTCGGGCGCGACACCCCTGTCGAGCTCGGGTTCGGCCAGGTCGAGAAGATCGTCTGATTCGATTCCATCCTTTTTTGACGGTGCCGCAGGTCGCAAGGTCTGCGGCACCGTCGTATTTGCGGGGCTGCCCTAGCTCCCGTTGCTTCACCGCAACCGATTGCTCCTGTTAAAAAACCGCATCTGACGCATTGTTAGGTGCGGTTCCTTCACTTGGACTCATTGCTCTGTTACGAAACCGAATCTTACGCGCGCTTAGATGTGGTTCCTTCACTGGGAGTGGTCGGGTGCTGGGTATGGGCGTGTGGGTGTGTGTGGGTGTGTGGGTGTGCGGGTGTGTGTGGGTGTGCGGGTGTGCGGGTGTGTGTGGGTGTGCGGGTGCATGGGCACGTGGGTGAAGTAGGGCAATGAGGATTGTCCCGCTGGGTTGGAATAATGGTAAGGCTTGTGTCTGGAGGGGAGACCCGCTAGCACAGCACAGCAATATCGGTTGCGGGAGGAGACCCGCGACGTCAGATGCACCAAGGTTCGGCGCGGCCCCAGAGGCACGGCCGGGCGAGGTATGTCACGATGGCGCCGTAGGCGACCGATGGCACCGCACAGACAAGAAAAGGAGCCATATTCATGGCTGGAAAAAAGGTCACTGCGCTGATCAAGCTGCAGATCGAGGCCGGCAAGGCCAACCCCGCGCCGCCGCTCGGCCCTGCGCTCGGTTCGCACGGCGTCAACATCATGGACTTCTGCAAGTCCTACAATGACGCGACGAAGGACAAGATGGGGCAGGTCATCCCTGTCGAGATCACCGTCTACGAGGATCGTTCCTTCGACTACATTCTTAAGACCCCGCCGGCCGCGGCCCTGCTGCTCAAGGCCGCCGGCATCAAGAAGGGCACCGACAACCCGCTGACCCACAAGGTCGGTTCCGTCACCTCGGCCCAGGTCCGCGAGATCGCCGAGACCAAGATGGCCGATCTTTCCGCTCGCGACGTCGAGGCCGGAATGAAGATCATCGCGGGCACCGCCCGTTCGATGGGCATCACGGTCGAAGGCTGAGAGGGGACACAGAGATGACTAAGCATTCCAAGAAGTACCGCGAGGCGGCCGAGAAGGTCGATAGCAGCAACCTGTACACCGCTTCCGAGGCGATCGCCCTGCTCAAGAGCATGCCCGAGCGCGGTTTCGACGAGACCCTCGAGGCGACCTACTGCCTCGGTGTCGACCCCCGCAAGGCCGACCAGCTCGTGCGTGGCGTGGTCAACCTGCCCAACGGCACCGGCAAGACCGCGACCGTCCTCGTCTTCGCGCGTGGCCCCAAGGCCACCGAGGCCACCGAGGCCGGCGCCGACCTGGTCGGTGACGACGACATGGTGGCGAAGGTCCAGGGTGGATTCCTTGACTTCGACGCCGTCGTGGCGACCCCCGACATGATGGGCAAGGTCGGCCGCCTGGGCCGCGTGCTCGGCCCCCGTGGCCTCATGCCGAACCCCAAGACCGGCACCGTGACCATGGACGTGGCCAAGGCAGTCAAGGACATCAAGGGCGGCAAGATCGAGTTCCGCGTTGACAAGGACGGCAATCTGTCGTTCATCATCGGCAAGAAGTCCTTCGAGCAGAAGGCTCTGGAGGAGAACTTCCAGGCCGTGGCCGACGAGATCAAGCGTCTGCGCCCGGCGACCGTGAAGGGCCGCTACATCTCCAAGGCGACGCTCACCTCCACGATGGCCCCCGGCGTGCCGCTCGACATCGCGACGCTCGCCTGAGTAGGTCTTTCCAAGATCGGGTGACGATGGCCTGAAATGGCCGTCAGTCGTTTGCAGAAGGTCCCGAACCAGTGCATGATGCACCAGTTCGGGACCTTTCGCATATTCTGGGACATCCGGAAGATTGTCTCGCGTGGACTTTCCGGGAATCGCACATGCCTGTTCGCCATCAGACGGGCCTTATCCGGATACGCTTGCCCATACAGGGGCACCCATGGCGCAAGTCGGCGGATGTCAGCGCCGGTCGCGGATGCGGCCGATGACGATGGCGGTGCGCAGCACGAAGGCGTCGCGCGGATCGCCGGCGTCCCAGCCGGTGGATTCGGCGGCGCGCTTGATGCGGTAGCGCACCGTGTTCGGATGCACGTTGAGCTCCTTGGCGGTGACGTCGAGCGCGCCGCCGTTGTCGAGGAACGCGGAGACAGTCTGCAGCGTCGGATCGTTGTCGTTGTTGGTCAGCAGGCTGCGGTAGACGTGCTCGTAGAGCTCGTCGGCGGCGTCCTCGTCGCCGATCAGGGCCCGCTCGGGGAGCATGTCGTCGGCGCGCATCGGCCTGGAGGGCGCGCCGATCGCGGGCAGCGCCTCGAACGAGGCCAGGGTGGCAGACAGCGAATGTGCCGCGCCGGCAAGGTCGCGCCGCGTCGGCCCGAGGCACACCGGTTCGTCGGACTTGAAGGCCTCCATCACCGCGGTGCAGGTCACCTCTGGGGTCACCGCGCTCTGCATGACGATGAGCGCGAGCGTGAGCCCATGGGCGCGCCCGACCAGGCAATGCCCACCGCCGAGGTCGCGCACCTTTGCCTCGATGATCGAGCGCGAAGTGGCGAAATCGATGGCCGCGGTGCCGCCGATGGAGAAGCAGGAGAACTCGTCGGGCCAGTCCAGCACATGCAGCAGGGCGTGCACCCGTCCGTCGCAGAGGCCGCCGGCCAGGCATTCGAAGGCGATGGACCTGAGCGTCGCCTTGCTCGAAAAGTCGAGGTGCGGGGCGTGCGAGGGATTGTCCTGCACGTCGGCGAGCACCTTGATCCGCTTGTTCGCGTCATCGTCGCGCAGGTGGACTTCGCCTTCGCCGGCGGAACGCAGTGGCATCGCGTCGGTGTTCGAACCGTCATCGCCAGAGCCGGCCGCACCGGCGCCATCGCCGGCCTTGGCGGCCATCGAGCGTTTCATGCCGACGATCAGGTCGAGGAAATCGGGGACGTCGCGCATGCTCATGCCTTCATCCTAGTCCGTGGCGCGTTCGCCTCGCGGGGATTCCGGCGATTGTTCCCGGGGCGCATGCCGGCCCGCCGGTCGGCGAGGCTGTCCTGCCAGAAGGTGATCGCAACGAACCCGAGCAGGAAGGCCAGGGGCAGCATATGCCGCTCGAAGTTGTTGGCCGGCGAGGTGATCATGACGCCCATGAGCAGCAGCAGCGGGATGTGCGTGACGAGCGTGCGCCAGCGCCGCTGGATGACCTCGGCGGCCCCGATCAGCAGGGTGGCGATGACGTAGGTGTTGCCGTGGATGATCCAGCCGAGCACCGGGATGTGGCTCCACTGCTTGGCGAACTGGGTGATCGCTCCGCGCCAGGGCGCGCACCAGGAGCCGATCCATGCGGTCGTGGTGCGCACGTACTCGTTGGAGGCGTAGTAGGTCATGTCGATGTAGGGGCCGTCGGCGATGTCGAAGTAGCCGTAGCTCTTGGCCATCAGCGCGTCGAGCGAGACGCGTGGGTTGGCCTTGACGATCTGCAGCCACGCCTTGTTGAGGTTGGCCATGTCGGCGGCGGTGACGGTGCGCCAGCGGTAGCTGACCTTCTTCGACTGGATGCCCGAGGACTTCACCGGGTCCGCGTCCTGCTGCTTGTAGGCCTCCGCCATCTGGTCGAGGTTGAAGATCGGGGCGAGCTCGTCGCGCGCGGATTGGGGGATGGTCTTCGGCTCGAGCCTGGCGACGCGGGCGATCTGCTGCAGCTGGACGCCGTGGCTCTCGATGGGGTCGCCGCCGATAATCGTTCCGTTCGCGATGAGCAGCGACAGGCCGCCGTGCACCACGACCAGCGGCAGCAGGATGCCGACGGCATAGGTCTTCCAACGCTTGCGGTCGCTGACCAGCAGCAGCACGATCTCGACGACGAGGATGTACCAGGCGTATTTGGCGGAAATCAGCATCACGACCGTCGAGACGGCCAGGGCGGCGAGGCTGTGGCCGCGTATCTGGCCGAGCAGGGGAGCGCCGGTCAGCCGCTTCCTGTCGGATTTTCCGGATTCTCCGGATTTTCCGTCATGGTGTGGTCGCTCGATGCGCATGCCGCGGGTCATCAGCAGCTCGTAGACCACGCCGAACCACCAGATGAAGGCGAAGGCGAAAAGCGGCGACTTGGTCAGGCTGATGGTGGAGAAGACGGCCAGCGGGCAGAACAGGAAGAACGCCATGATGGCCAGGCGGACGAGCGGGCCGATGATCGGCAGCGCGCCGACGAGCTTGTCGCCATCGGTGCCTTTGACCGACGTGGCGTCAGCGCCATCATGCTTGTTCCGGTCGTCCTTGCCGTTCGCGCCGTTGCGCACATGGGCGAGCCAGGGGCGGTTGAGGAACCGGTCGGCGGTGACCGCCACGCAGAAGACCGCGAAGAGGAACTGGGCGAAGGAGAGCGCCGCGATGCCCCAGTCGTTCGAGCCGGTGAAGAAGCGCGAGAGGGCCGCCACCGAGCCGTAGACCATGGTCAGCACGATGTTGTGCTGGTCGGTCAGGTAGGTCGGGTTGGCCGGCCACAGGTAGTGCGCGGTGGGGTAGATGTCCATCGGCACGAAGGAGAAGAAGCCGATATAGGGTTCTCTGAGACCGGTCCACTGGTTCAACGCCCAGCTGAACTCGCGGAACTGACTGCGCAGGTCCGCGCCGAACGCGGTGACGAGCGTCGTCGGCACCCACAGCCAGCCGATCAGCAGGACGAGTGCGATGCGCTGCCAACGGTCGGTGCCGCGCATGAGCCAGCGGCGGCAGAGCGCGACGGCCTTGCGCGCGAACCGGCGGAAGCGTCCCTTGCCGGCCTTGCGCGATTTCGCTTGGGTCTGGCAATGGTGGTCGGCGGCAGAGTCGGTGCTTTCATCATCGCCACGAACGGTATCACCGCCGTCATCTTCTCCGTCTGTTGCGTGTGCGGAGGCTGCGCCATCGTGGTCGGCATCCTCGGTGACACTGACGGCGACGGGTCGCGAGCCGCGCTTGCCATGATGCAGGCGGATCGAGGCGCGTTGGAACCACCAGCCCACCCGCCGCGGCACCAGCCGCAGCCCACGGGCGTAGCGCACCAATTCGATGATGATAATAAGGTAAGCGGCGAACGTGAGCACGCCGATCAGGCCGTTGATCCACGAGAAGGCGCCCAGGGTCGCGGCCTTGGGGTTGAGGTCGAACTGCCAATAGAGCGGGCCGATCGCGGTGCACCATGCGAGCCACAGGCAGGCCAGCACGGCCAGGCCCCAGCGGGCCGTCGCGCCGATGGCGCCGTGCCACTTGCCGCCTGCCGTGTTCCCGCCGTGCATGGTCTGCGTGTCGCGGGGAGAGGTTCGGGAACCGGTCCCAGACAATTCCGTGACGTGCGCGATTCCCGGAATCTGGCCGTTCTCGCCCATGGCGTCCGGGCGCGGTCTCGCGGAATCGTTGGCATTGCTCATGCTCTGGATTCTAGCGTGCGTCGTGAACCTGCCCGGGCCAGAGCGTGACGGCGGGCGCGTAGAGTGGTCAGCATGAGCGAACAGTCATGGTCCGGCGTCCTCGCGAGGCGCCTTGAGCGGGTCGGGCAGGAATACGCCTTCTTCGCCGATGAAGTGGGAGCAATCACGCCGGCCATGCCACGCACCGCACTGGCCGCCGACGAACTGGTCGCGCTCGCGGCCGTCGACTCCACGAACATCCTGGGACGCACGCTGCTGGCGGATGGTGCGTTGGGACTCGTCGACGAGGGCGGGCCGCGCCTGGCCGTGATCTGCGCCGACGCGCAGTCCGCCGGCCACGGGAGGCTGGGGCGCCGGTGGAGCGACCAAGCCGGCTCGTCGCTGCTGGCCACTTTCGTGACCGCCTTGCCGCGCCGCCTGGTCACCGACCCGGAGCTCAACGGCTGGTTCACGATGGTCGCGGGCCTCGCCTCGCTCGACGCCCTGAACGGGGCGCTGGGGGAGTGCGGCGTCGAACCCCTTGGCGCGCATGACGGCGGCCTTATGCTCAAATGGCCGAACGATATCTTCCATGACGGCCACAAGCTGGGTGGCATCCTCGCCGAACTGGTGGAGCTGCCGGATGGCGTGGACCGGTTTCGGAATCCGGGCGACACCGCCGCCGACGCCGAGCCGGCCGTGGGCGTGATGTTCGGCATCGGCATCAACCTCGCCCTGCCCGCCGAGGCGCTGCCCACCCCCATCTCCACCTCGCTGCAGTTGCTCTACCAAGGCCTTCCCGACGGCCGCACCGTGCGCGACATGGTCGCCGCGCGCTTGGCCGCCTCGCTGCGCCGTCGCCTGGCCGCCCTGGCCGCCGACCCGTCCGGGGAGCTGCCCCGCCTGCTTGACGAAACCCAACGCCACTGCTGGACCCTGGGTCGGCTGGTCGAGGCCAGGTTCGCCGACGGCACCACGCTTCGGGGCCGGGCCCTGTCGCTCAACGCCGACGCGTCGCTCACCGTCGAGGACGAATCCGGCGCGCCGCATGTGGTGCGCACCGCCGACGTGGGCGTGCTCGCCTGAACGCGCCCGCGTGCCACGCCGCTCCATGGGCCCCGACGAAATCTGCAACTGTTGGCAACAAGATGAATGATTCCATGCTCCATTCCATAAGGTTGTGGGTACGGGACAATATGTGAGGAAAGTCACATAGCACTATGACGTAGTGGGAACGTTGGTTTCACTTGCCCCGCATCCATCCGGCAGATACAGAGGAGTGGGCATGGTTGGCACAAACGAGGGTCCGGCGTTCGGGATTCGCGGTCTGCGCGCAGGTGGGATATTGCTCGTCGGCGAGAGCATGGGGCTTTTCGCCGCCGACGAGGAAGGCTCGTGCAGCCGGGTGGACGAGTTCCACGCCTCGGTGGCCGGCGCCGAGCTCAACGTGGCCCTCGGCCTCAAGCGCCTCGGCCAGCGCCCCGTATACGTCACGCGTGTGGGCAAGGATCCCATGGGCGAGCGCATCACCTCGTTCATCAACGACAACGGCCTCACCGATTCGCGGGTGGGCGTTGACGAAAGCCGTTACACCGGGTTCATGATGAAGACGAAGGTCTCCCATGGCGACCCGAAGACCTATTACTTCCGCCGCGGCTCGGCGGCCTCCGCCATGTCGGCGCAGGACATGTTCGACCTCGACCTGCAGGGCATCTCCGTGCTGCACCTGACGGGGATCCTCTCGCCGCTTTCCGCAAGCACCATGGAGGCCGCCGATGCTCTGGTGGCCCGTGCGCGCTTCAACCACATCTTCGTCTCCTTCGACCCGAACCTGCGTCCGGTGCTCTGGGATTCCGAGCGCCAGATGCGCGCCACGCTCAAGAGGCTGGCCTCGCAGGCCGACCTGGTGCTGCCCGGACGGCGCGAGGGCGAGGAGCTCTTCGGCTGCTCCACCCCGCAGGACGTGGGCCGGGCATTCATCGACAACGGCGCGCGCTACGCCGTGGTCAAGGACGGGGCCCGCGGCGCGTGGGCGACCGACGGCACCCATGGCGTCTACGTGCCCGGATTCGTGGTGGACCACGTCGTCGACAGCGTCGGCGCGGGCGACGGATTCTCCGCCGGCCTGCTCTCCGCGCTGATGGAGGGCCTGCCCGTCGACAAGGCGCTCGAGCGCGGATGCGCCGTGGGCGCCATCCAGACCCAGTCGCCCTCGGACAACGAGGGACTGCCGACCCCCGAGCAACTCAAGGCGTTCATGGACGGTCACCGCCGTGCCGCCACACCCGACACACACAACGACAAGCAATGAGCAACGATTCCACGAAGGAGCGATCATGACCACCATCACCACCTATCCCAAGCGCGAGAGCCACGAAAGGCTGAGCCTCAAGGAGCAGACGGACTACCTCTGCTCGATCGGCGTCATCCCGCTGGTCACCTTCAACACGCCCGACGAGGCCGTCCCGCTCGCCCGCGCGCTGGCCGCCGGCGGCGTGCCCGTCGCCGAGGTGACGTTCAGGTCGGCCGCCGCGCTGGAAGGCATGCGCCGCATCCACGCCGAGGTCCCGGAGGTCACCCTGATGGCCGGCACCGTTCACACCGTGCGTCAGGCGCACCAGGCGATCGAGGCGGGCTGCACCGGCATCGTCACCCCCGACTTCGACGAGCAGGTGGTCGACTGGTGCATGGGCGACGACATCCTCGTCGTGCCCGGCACCGCCGTGCCCACCGACGTGGAGAAGGCCTGGGACCGCGGCCTGCGCTACGTCAAGTTCTTCCCGGCCGAAGCCTACGGCGGCGTCAAGACGCTGAAGGCGCTCAACGGCCCGTTCTCCGACATGAAGTTCCTGCCGACCGGCGGGGTCTCGCTGAAGAACCTCAAGGACTACATCAGCCTGCCCAACGTCTTCGCCGTCGGCGGTAGCTTCCCGGTGCCGAAGGACGCGCAGAACTCCGGTGACTGGGACGCCATCACCAAGGCCTGCAAGCAGGCGCGCGAGCTGGTCAAGCCGATCATCGAGGCCAAGAACGCCTGAGCGGCGCACGGCTGCGGACAATGTTGTAAACAATAAGGAATTATGAGCAAAGGAGTCATAATCATGGAGCATCTCAACAAGGAAGTGGCGCTGAAGCTGGGGCTGACCAAGCCGGAGGCCGCCGATCGGCCGATCAAGGTCATCCAGTTCGGCGAGGGTGGGTTCCTGCGCGCGTTCGTCGACTGGACCTTCCAGAAGCTCAATGAGAAGGGACTGTTCAACGGCAACGTGGCCGTCGTGCAGCCTCTGGCGAAGGGCCGGGTCGATGACCTGCGCGCCCAGGACAACCTCTACACCGTGGTGCTCAAGGGCATCCTCGACGGCAAGACCGTGCAGAGCGAGACGCTGGTCGATTCCATCGGCAAGACGGTGAAGGTCTACGACGAGTGGGACCGCTACCTGGCCCTGGCCGACGACCCGGCCACCCAGATCATCATCTCCAACACCACGGAGGCTGGCATCGCCATCGACGACGCCGACACCGTGCAGATGACCCCGCCCAACGGCTACCCCGCCAAGCTGGCCCACCTGCTCAAGCGCCGCTTCGACAAGGGCCTGCCCGGATTCCTGATCGTGCCCTGCGAGCTCATCGCCGACAACGGCAAGGCGCTGCACGACGCGCTGATCGAGGTCTCGCACCGCTTCGGCTTCGGCGACGACTTCATCAAGTGGATCGACAGCGACAACACCTTCGTCTCCACCCTCGTCGACCGCATCGTCCCCGGCTTCCCGGCGGCGGAGGCCGACCAGCTCTGGAAGGACATCAACTACCAGGACGACCTGCTCGACAAGGCCGAGCCCTTCTACTCCTGGGTCATCGCCGGCGACAAGGCCGCCCAGGCCAAGGTCGACGAGCTGATCCCCGCCAAGAAGCTCGGCATCAACCTCATCACCACCGACGACGTGCAGCCCTACCGCGAGCGCAAGGTCTACCTGCTCAACTGCCAGCACACCTCGCTCGCCCAGATCGCCCGCCTCGAGGGCATCTCCACCGTGGGCGACGCGATGAACGACGAGACCATGCGCTCCTTCGTGCTCGGCGAGATGAACGAGGAGGTCATCCCCGTCCTCACCCTGCCGGCCGACGAGCTCAAGACCTTCGCCTCGCAGGTCATCGAGCGCTTCGCCAACCCGTTCAACGAGCACCGCCTCGATTCGATCGGCCTCAATTCCGTGTCGAAGTACAGCGTGCGCATCCTGCCGATCGTCAAGCGCAACGTCGAACAGCGCGGCAGCCTGCCCAAGCGCCTGGTGCTGGCGCTCGCGGCCCTGCTCTACACCTACGGCGGATTCGCCGACGGCAAGGTCAACATCGACGATTCGCCCGAGGTGCAGGAGCTGTGCCTCAAGCTCGCCAAGAACGACTCCTACGTCCATGACGCCCTGGCGTCGGCCGAGCTGTGGGGCGAGGACCTCACGGCCATCGCCGGGCTCGAGGACCTGGTCAAGCAGGACTTCGAGGCCATCGGCAAGGACGGCATCGCCAGCCTGGTGCAGGGCCTGGCCTGATCAACGGTTAACCAAGTCGCCGGTCGTCCCATGCGGGTCCGCGGAGGTCCGCATGGGACGGCGGCGCATCTAGGTGAAAGAGACGGATATGGATACCATAAAGCTTGACAACGCCGACAAGGTGGTCGTGGCCGCCCGTGATTTCCACGCCGGAGATCAGGTCGAGGTGGCCGGCATGGACCAGCCGCTCACGGTGCGCGACGACGTGCCGCGCGGGCACAAGATCGCGGTGCGCGACATCGCCGCCGGCGAGCAGATCGTCAAATACGGCTACCCGATCGGCCACGCGAAGGCGGACATCCCCGCGGGCTCATGGGTCCATACCCACAACTGCAAGTCGAACCTCGGCCCCGACCTTTCCTATAGCTACGAGCCGGTGGCCGGCGTGGTGACCCCCGGTTGCGACGTCGACGGAGGAGTCTCGACGCGCACCTTCCAGGGCTACCGGCGCAAGACCGGCAAGGTCGGCGTGCGCAACGACCTCTACATCGTGCCCACCGTCGGCTGCATCAACTCGCTGTGCGACAACATCGTCTCCCGGTTCAAGCAGCGCCATCCCGGCAACGGCTCGTTCGACTCCATCGTCATCGCCCACCATCCCTACGGCTGCTCGCAGCTCGGCGGCGACCACGAGATGACCAAGCGCCTGCTGCAGGACATCACCGCCCACGCCAACGCCGGCGGCGTCCTGGTGGTCGGCCTGGGCTGCGAGAACAACCAGATCGACGAGTTCCGCTCGGGGCTCAGCTGCTGCGGCGAGGAGAGCGAGAACCCGTGGGAGGGCGTCGACGACATCCGCGAGGGGCTCGTCTACGACCCGGAGCGCGTGAAGTTCATGGTCTGCCAGAACGAGGACGACGAGTACGCCACCGCCGAGGCCCTGCTCGACCAGCTCGACGAGGCCGCCAAGGGCGACCACCGCGAGCCCGTCCCGCTCAACGAGCTGACCATCGGCGTCAAGTGCGGCGGCTCCGACGGGCTCTCCGGGGTCACGGCCAACCCGCTGGTCGGCAAGTTCGCCGAGTTCCTGGTGGGCCAGGGCGGCAAGGTCGTGCTCACCGAGGTGCCGGAGATGTTCGGCGCCGAGCAGGTGCTGATGAGCCACGCCAAGGACGAGGCCACCTTCGACAGCATCGTCTCGCTGATCAACAACTTCAAGGACTACTTCCGCCGCCACCACCAGCCCATCGGCGAGAACCCGTCGCCGGGCAACAAGAAGGGCGGTATCACCACCCTCGAGGACAAGTCGCTGGGCTGCATCCGCAAGGGCGGCAAATGCCAGGTCACCGACGTGATCGCCTACGGCCACTACGCCACCAAGCCCGGCCTCACCCTGCTGCAGTCGCCCGGCAACGACTTGGTCTCGTCCTCGGCGCTGGCCTCCGCCGGCTGCAACATGGTGCTCTTCACCACCGGCCGCGGCACGCCGTTCGGCACCTACGTGCCGACCTTCAAGGTGGCGACCAACAGCCCGCTGGCCGGCAAGCACTCGCATTGGATCGACTTCAACGCCGGCCGCCTGCTCGAGGAGCCCATGGACGACGTCCTCCCCGATTTCATCGACAAGGTGCTGGGCGCGGTCGACGGCGAGCAGACCCGCAACGAGCAGTACGGCATGCACGAAATCGCGATTTTCAAGGATGGCATAACAGAGTAACATAGCAATTAATCCGGTTTTGCCTGTTAAACGGTGATGTTCGCAGGCATGGGCCCGCTGTCGTCGCCTCGGCGTCGGCAACGGGCATCCGGGTATACGCACTTAGGTGAGGAGGCCTATGCAACGACCACATACCAAAGTGACGATACGCGATGTGGCGAGCAGGGCGAAGGTGTCCACATCAACGGTCTCAAGGGCCTTCTCGCGGCCGGACAGGGTCAGCGCCACCACCGCGAAGAGGGTGTTCAAGGCCGCCGACGAGCTCGGCTACCACAGCGAGGCCGTCGACGTCAGGCCGATACGCCATCGCAAGGGCCTGATCGCCATCCTCGTGCCCGACATCTCCAACCAGTTCTATTCCGACATCATGCGCAGCGTGCAGCGCCAGTGCTTCAAGCACGGGCTGGGCCTGATCGTCTCCGAGACACGCGAGAGCCCCGCGCTGGAGCGGATCGCCTTCGACAAGGTAGTCAAGGACGCCGACGGCGTCATCCTCGTCTCCTCGCGCATGACCGACGCGATGATCCGCAAATGCGCGCAGGCCCGGCCGCTGGTGGTCGTCAACCGCGCGGTGCGCGGCGTGCCCAGCGTCGTCATCGACGTGCGCCCGGGCATCCGGCAGGCCATCGAACAGCTGCAGGTCAGCCAGCCCGGCGCGGACATCACCTACCTCGACGGCCCGGCGAGCTCCTGGTCGGTGGGCGTGCGCTGGAAGGCGCTGCGCCACGAATGCCAGGTCCGTGGGATCCACGTGCGGCGCTTCTGGCCCGGCACGCCGACCTTCGAGGGCGGCTACGCCTGCGTCGACCGCTACCTCGACTTTCCCACCAGCGCCGTGATCGCGCACAACGACATGATGGCGATCGGGTTCGTGGCCGGCATGCGCAAGCGCGGCCTGCAATGCCCCCGTGATTTCTCGGTCATCGGCTTCGACGACGACCTCGTCGGGCGCATGAGCAATCCGTCGATCTCGAGCATCCACATGTCGTTGCCGGAGGTCGGGGCCTACGCCGAGAAGACGCTTCGCGACGTCATCGGCGGCGATGCGAAGAAGGAGCTCTTCGCCAGCATCCCCACCTCGTTCGTGCTGCGCGAGAGCACCCGGGGAGGGGAGCCGCCGGCATCGGGCTTCCACATGGCAGGCGGCCTGTCGGGGCCGCTGCAGGGCTTGCCCGCTTCCAAGCCCCCGGCAGGCCGCGTCGGAGCGGGGCTCAGGACGAGTCGGGTCTGAACCGGTTCCGCGGGTGCGGCGTGCATCTCCAGACGCGTTATTGGCGGCGTGGCTTCGGTCACGCCGCTTTCGCATGTCCCGACGTCTTGCGTACCGAAGCCGTACATTGCATTACAATGCCTTGCAAACCTTGGCAACAAAAGCAAGATTCCCCATTTAGTTGAAATAACGTGATAAATGTCACAAAAAAATCTGCATTGTGCTGGCAATGAGGCCGATGCAAGGTTCACAAAGGAAGCGAAAATGGATTTTCTTGATGATGACTATCTGCTGACGACAGATACCGCGAAGAAGCTGTTCCACGACACCGCGGAGGATTTGCCCGTGGTCGACTACCATTGCCACCTGCATCCCCAGGAGATCTACGATGATCCGAACTTCGGCAACATCGTCGACGCCTGGCTGACCGACGGCAAGAACTACGGCGACCACTACAAGTGGAGGCTCATGCGCGCCAACGGCGTGCCCGAGGACCTCATCACCGGCAAGGGCGACCCCTGGGACAAGTTCCAGGCGTTCGCCTCGACCATGGAGAAGGCCGTGGGCAGCCCGGTGTTCATGTGGACCCAGATGGAGCTGCGCCGTTACTTCGGCATCAAGGACGTGCTGAGCAGCCGCACGGCCCGCAGCATCTATGAGCAGACCAACGAGATGCTGGCCACCCCCGAGTTCTCCCGCCGTTCCCTGCTGCGTCGTTTCAAGGTGGACACCATCTGCACCACCGACGACCCCGTGGACGACCTGCACTACCACGAGCTGTTCGCCAAGGACAACGAGAGCTTCAACATGATCCCGGCCTTCCGCCCGGATCCCGCCCTCAAGCCCGACCAGCCCGGATTCGGCGACTGGGTCAACCGCCTGGAGGCCGCCAGCGGCGTCACCATCCATTCGTTCGCCGATCTGGTCTCCGCGCTCGCCAAGCGCGTGGACTACTTCCACGACCACGGCTGCCGCCTCTCCGACCACGCCGGTGGCATCATGACCTACGACGAGGCCAGCGATTCCGAGCTCAACGCCATCCTCGACAAGGCGCGCGCCGGCAAGGGCGTCACCCCGCTCGAGTTCTCGCAGTACCGCACCGCGCTGTTCATCGAGCTGATGCGCATGTACAACGCCAAGGGCTGGACCATGCAGCTGCATATCCACTCCCTGCTCAACATCAACACCAAGGGCTTCGCGGACCACGGCCCCGACACCGGCTTCGACGCCCTGAACGACCGTTCCATCGCCGAGCCCCTGGCCTACCTGCTCAACGCGGCCCACAACAAGGGCGGCATCCCGAAGATGCTCATCTACTCGCTCAATCCGAACGACTACATGGCCATCTCCACGGTCGCCGGCTGCTTCCAGGGCGGCATGAAGCAGCGCATGGCCCTGGGCAACGCCTGGTGGTTCAACGACACCCGCAACGGCATCCGCAAGCAGCTGCAGGTCATGGCCGAGACGTCGCTGCTGGGCAACTTCGTGGGCATGACCACGGATTCCCGCAGCTTCCTGTCGTTCCCGCGCCACGAGTTCTTCCGCAGGATCCTCTGCGAGCAGATCGGCGAGTGGGTCGCCCGCGGCGAGATGCCCGGCGATCCCGAGTTCCTCGAGCCGATCGTGCGTGACGTGTCCTTCAACAACGCCAAGGAACTGTTCACCGACTGAGGCGATGTGCGGCGTGCGGCCGGCTGAGCGGGCCGCACGCCATCGATAGGGTCTCTGTGCGTCGGGGCGTCGATTCGGCCCGGCGCGCAGAGATTCGTATACGGCCCGGTGCGAAAGCCTGCTGCCAATGGCGGGTTCGCAAGGCCTGGTTCGCGCTGATGCGCATCGGTCCCTTTCCCGATGGGGCCGTATCGGTAGGGACAACCCGATACCGGTGGATGCCCGGCGACGATGAGACCACAATAGAAAGAGAAAAGCAATGACTGAGACTAGCAAGGTCGATGGGGCCGTCGAGGGCGACGTCATCAACGACGAGGCGGGCAGCGTCAACAAGAAGATCCCGCTGATACAGAAGATCTCATATGGCTTCGGCGATTTCGGCAACGGATTCATGTTCGATCTGGGCCAGGCCTACCTCACCAAGTTCTACACCGATGTCGCCGGCATCGGAGCCGGCGCGGTGGCCGGCATCTTCGGCTTCACGAAGATCTTCGACGCGTTCATGGACCCGATCGCCGGCACGGTGATCGACAGCCGCAAGAACATCGGCAAGCGCGGCAAGTTCCGCCCGGTGATGATGCTCTGCGCGATGATGTTGGCCGTGATGACGGTGGTCACCTTCACCATGCCCGACCTCTCCGCGGGCGGCAAGCTGGTGTGGGCCTACGCCACCTACATGATCTGGGGCCTGATCTATTCGTTCACCAACGATCCCTATGGCTCGCTCGCATCGGTGATGAGCCGTAACGTCGAGGACCGCAGCCTGATGTCCACCACCCGCCAGGTCGGCTCCGTGGGCGCCCAGCTGGTCACCGGCATCGCCTTCATCCCGCTGGTGCTGCTCTTCCCGACCGAGAAGCAGGGTTACTTCTTCGCCTCCGTGGTCATGGCCGTCATCGGCGTCTGCGGCTTCGCCGTCTGCTACCTGGGCACCAGGGAGAACGTGAAGGTCAACCGTGAGGTCCAGAAGGAGAAGAACGGCTTCAAGGACTACATCAAGGTCGTCTTCACCAACGGCCCGCTGCTCGCGCTCATCCTCATGACGCTCTTCACCATCTCCGCGATGAACACCAACAACCAGATGATGGTCTACTTCTGCCAGTACGACCTCGGCAACATCGGCCTGCAGCCGCTGGTCAACGGCATCATGATGGGCACCTCCGTTGTCGGCGTCTTCATGATCCCGACGCTCACCAAGCACTTCGGCAAGAAGCGCACGGCCATCGCCGGCTTCGTGGTCGGCGCGGTCGCCAACATCCTCAACTTCGTCATCCCCACCAACCTGTGGTCCTTCATCATCCTGGTGACCATCGGCTACACCGGCCTGGCCATCCCCAACGGCATCACCTGGGCCTTCGTCTCCGACACCATCGACTACGGCGAATGGCACACCGGCGTGCGCAAGGAGGCCACCACCTACGCGGCCTTCAACTTCTCCAGGAAGATCGCGCAGTCCCTGGCCGCCATCATCTCCGCAGGCGTGCTGGCCGTCACCGGCTATGTCGCCAACGCCAAGCAGTCGGCGCAGACCCTGCTGGGCATCAAGGCCGCCATGACCCTGTATCCCGGCGTCGCCCTGATCGCCGCCATGCTCATCCTGCTGTTCCTCTACAAGCTCTCCGACAAGGAGTTCAAGCGCATCGCCAACGATCTTGATCACGGCAGGTGGCAGCACGGCATCATCAAGTCCGCCAAGGCGGCCAAGTGATGCCCGCCGTTGTCGGCAGCAAGACTAAGGACTAGATAATGGAACAACTGCAAAATGACAACTTCCTGGTGGAAGTCGACCGTCATGGCGCGCAGATCAACCACATCTACAACCGTCACGGCCACTTCGACTACATCTGGAACAACGACCTCTGGCCCAAGCACGCGCCGGTGCTGTTCCCGGCGATCGGCAGGTCGAACGAGGACGCCTACACCTACGGGGGCAAGCGCTACGACATGCCCCAGCACGGCTTCGTCAGCGAGTACGATTTCGACGTCGTCGAGTCCAGCGACACCAAGCTGACGCTGCGGCTCGCCGCGAACGCCGAGACGCGCAAGCTCTACCCCTTCGACTTCACGTTGAGCATCACGTTCACGCTGGGCGAGGCGGGGCTTTCGCTGAGCTTCGCCGTGGGCAACGAGGGCGACAAGCCGCTCTCGTACTCCTTGGGCTCGCATCCGGCGTTCAACGTGCCGGTGGCGGGGGAGGGGTCCTTCGAGGACTACACCCTCACGTTCTCGCCCAGCCAGAGCAAGCTGCGCCAGTTTGAGATCGTCAAGACCCCGAACCCCTACCGCGACGGCAAGCTCAAGGAGGTCGAAGGGTTCGACGGCGAGCTGCCGCTGCGCTACCGCCACTTCGACGACGGCCTCATCATCATCGAGAACGAGGGCATCGACAAGGTCACGCTCTCCTCGCCCAAGACGAGCCACTCGGTGTCGCTGACGCTCTCCGACTTCCGCTACCTGACCTTGTGGACCAAGGAGGGCGCGGACGCGCCGTTCCTGTGCATCGAACCGTTCAACGGACTGCCCGACGTCACCGGCGATCTGGTGGACATCATGCATAAGGAAGGCAATATCCTGCTCGATCCGGGCAAGACGAAGACCAGTTCCTACGACATCCTCCTCTCGTAGTAGGCATTGGCACCCGACGGGGCGCCGTTCACCGAGTGTTGGCTCGGCGGGCGGCGCCCCGTTTTTTCATGGTTTCCCATGTGTCGTGCATCTTTGTACGAACCTACAAAAGCGCTCCGACGATTTTGTGGATTTGACGCTCGCGCCGGGTTCGGCCCAGGCGTTACGTTGGAAACCATGGTCAAGAATGTCAACAAACTGCTGGTGGCGAACCGCGGCGAAATCGCCTTGAGGGTCATCCGCACGGCCCACGAGATGGGGATTCCGACGGTGGCGATCTACGCCGAGCAGGACAGGGATGCGCAATATGTTCAGATGGCCGACGAGGCCTATCTGCTTCACGGGGACTCCTACCGGTCCTATATGGACGAGGATCTGATCATCGACGTGCTGCGCCGCAGCGGGGCCGACGCGGTCCACCCCGGCTACGGCTACCTCTCCGAGATCGCCTCCTTCGCCGACAAGGTCATCAAGGCCGGCGCCACCTGGATCGGGCCGAGCCCCACCGCCCTGACCGACCTGGGCGACAAGATCACCGCACGCCGCGTCGCCAAGCGCGCGCACGTGCCACCGGTGCCGGGCCTCTCCGAGCCGGTGAAGGACATGCGCGAGCTGCTCACCTTCGCGCAGATCAACGGCTACCCGGTGATGATGAAGCGCACCGACGGCGGCGGCGGCAAGGGCATCACCCTGGTGCACAACGACGACGAGCTGCGCAGCTTCTACATGAACCACGACGCCCTGGAGGGCGGCGACCTCGACGAGTACTTCGTCGAGCTGTTCATCGACAAGGCCCGCCACGTCGAGACCCAGTCCGGCCGCGACTCCCACGGCAACTTCACCGTCTATTCCACGCGCGACTGCTCCGTGCAGCGCCGCAATCAGAAGCTCATCGAGGAGGCGCCCGCGCCCTTCCTCACCGACGGCGAGCGCGAGCAGCTCGAGCGCTACTCCCGTGGCCTGTTCAACGCCGTGGACTACGTGGGCCTGGGGACCTGCGAGTTCATGGTCACCCCGCAGCACAAGGTCTACTTCCTCGAGGTCAACCCGCGCCTGCAGGTGGAGCACACCGTCTCCGAGCAGGTCTGCGGCCTCGACCTGGTGCGCGAGCAGATCAACATCGCCAACGGCGGCGAACTCACCGAAGCCCCGCAGAGCCACGGCCACGCCTTCGAGCTGCGCATCACCAGCGAGGACCCCGACAAGAACCTCACGCCCTCCGGCGGCACCCTGACGCGCCTGGACTGGCCGTCCGGCCCCGGCATCCGCGTCGATTCCGGCGTGAAGGTGGGCGACGTGGTCTCCCCGAAGTTCGATTCGATGATGGGCAAGCTCGTCGTCACCGCGCAGGACCGGCCCACCGCCGTCGCCCGCGTGCGCCGCGCCCTGAAGGAATTCAGGCTCGAGGGCGTGCCCAGCCCGAAGCCGCTGTTCGAGACGATCTTCAACGATCCCGAGTTCACCGCCGACGGTCAGCCGTTCACGGTGACCACCAAGTGGCTCGAGCGCAAGTACCTCAACCGCAAGCCCAAGAGCGCCGGCACCGGCCAGCCCGCCTCGCTCAGCGGCTCCGAGGAGCAGCCGAAGAAACAGGAGACCGACTCCTTCGTCATCGAGGTCGACAACAAGCGCGTCAAGCTCACCGTGCCTCGCGACATCGTCGACAACCTCATGGGCTCGGCCCGCGCCCGCGGTTCCAAGCGCCGCACCCAGCCCCTGCGCGGCTCGTCAAGCGGCGCAGTGGAGCAGAAGGTCAAGGCCAACGACGGCAAGTCCGGCATCATCGACTCGCCGATGCAGGCCATCGTCACCCGCGTCAACGTGGCGGAAGGCCAGGCCGTCGCCAAGGGCGACCTGCTCGTCGTGCTGGAGAGCATGAAGATGGAGAACTACGTCTACGCACCCGTCAACGGCACCGTGAGGAAGATCTTCGTGGGCCCGTCCGATTCCGTCGACGCCGGCACCACGCTGATGAAGCTCGACGTGGACGGCGCCGAGCAGCGCGAGAAGTCCGGAGCCGTCGCCGGCGCGGCGGGCGGGCCGGCATCGGCCGACGCCGCGAAACCGGCCCAGGACCAGGCGAAGGAAGGTGACCGCTGATGGCTGACGTCCTCACCACCTCGGCCGTCGAGAAGGCCATGGCCAGCAGCCAGCCGCTCGACCAGCAGCCGATCCGCGCCTCTGTGGCCCGTGCCGCGCAGCTGGCGCAGGCCGCCGAAAGCCACGCCCACGAGCGCCAGAGCGCCAAGGGCAAGTTCACCGCCCGCGAGCGCCTCGACCTGCTCTTCGACTCCGGCTCCTTCCAGGAGATCGGCCGCTTCGCCGGCGGCGACATCAACAAGGGCGTCGCGGGCTCCGCGGTCATCACCGGCTTCGGTGACGTCTACGGCCGCAAGGTCGCCGTCTACGCGCAGGACTTCTCCGTGCGCGGCGGCACGCTCGGCCACGCCGAAGGCGAGAAGATCTGCCACCTGATGGACATGGCGCTCGACCTGCGCATTCCGGTGGTCGCCCTCATCGACTCGGGCGGCGCGCGCATCCAGGAAGGCGTGGAGGCGCTGACCCAGTACGGCCACATCTTCCGCAAGACCTGCGAGGCGAGCGGCTGCATCCCGCAGCTCTCCCTGATCCTCGGCCCCTGCGCGGGCGGCGCGGTCTACTGCCCGGCCCTGACCGACTTCATCATCATGACCCGCCAGAACTCCAACATGTTCGTCACCGGCCCCGACGTGGTCAAGTCCGTCACCGGCGAGACGATCTCGATGGAGGACCTCGGCGGCGGCAAGGTGCACAACGCGGTCTCCGGCGTGGCCCACTACCTGGGCGAGGACGAGGCCGACGCGATCGACTACGCGCGCACGGTGCTCGCCTACCTGCCCTCCAGCTGCGAAAGCCAGCCGCCGACCTACGCCTACGCGGCCACCCGCGCCGACCGCGAGACCGCCGAGCGCCTAGCCTCGCTCGTGCCCGACAACGACCGCCAGCCCTACGACATGAACGACGTCATCCGCTGCATCGTCGACTACGGCGAGTTCGTGCCCGTGCAGTCGCTCTACGCCAAGTGCGCGGTGGTCGGCTTCGCCTGCATCGAAGGCCATCCGGTCGGCGTCGTCGCCAACCAGCCCAACGAGCAGGCCGGCATCCTCGACGTCAACTCCAGCGAGAAGATCGCCCGGTTCGTCCGCCTGTGCGACGCGTTCAACCTGCCCGTGGTCACCTTGGTGGACACCCCCGGCTACAAGCCTGGCAGCGACCAGGAGCACGCGGGCATCATCCGCCGCGGCGCCAAGGTCATCTACGCCTACGCCAACGCGCAGGTGCCGATGGTCTCCGTGGTGCTGCGCAAGGCCTTCGGCGGCGCCTACATCGTCATGGGCTCCAAGGCCATCGGCGCGGACGTCAACTACGCCTGGCCCTCCAGCCAGATCGCGGTGCTCGGCGCCGCGGGCGCGGTCAACATCATCCACCGCAAGGACCTGCACAAGGCCGCCGAACGCGGGCAGGACGTCGAGGCGCTGCGCTCGCGCTACATCAAGGAGTACGAGACCGAGACCTTGAACGCCAACCTCTCGCTGGAGACCGGCCAGATCGACGCGATGATCGACCCCGGCCAGACGCGCGAGGCCATCGCCGAATCCCTGCGGATGCTGCGAGGCAAGAGACGCGGCCGCCGCACCTCCAAGCACCACGGCAACCAGCCGATGTAGCTTCCCGACGCCGGACACGGACCGTGAGGGTCCGCGCCCGGCGTCCGCGCCCCATCAGGATTTTCAACAGCTATACACGAACAGATCACCATATATAAGGAAGACAATGACTGAGAACACCTTCTTCTTGAACCGACTGAGCACCGAGCCGCACGCGCTCGTCTTCGGCGGCCAATCCACGCCCTGGGTCAGCTCGCTGGCCGACGAGTGCACCGACCCGACCCTCGAGGCCAAGCTGCGCGAGCACGCCGACGCCTCCTCGCGCCTGCTCTCGGCGGTCGCCCCCGACCTGCTCGCCACGATGGGCGGCATGGTCGACCTCTTCGGCTTCGAGCCCAACCCCGCCAAGCTCGGCCACGCCGCCGACGCCGCCGCCAGCGTCCCCGGCATCGCCCTGGCGCAGCTGGGCGCCCTGATCGATGCCGAAGGCCTGGGCTACAGCGTCGCCGAAGCCAAGCCGGTCGCCGCCCTCGGCCATTCGCAGGGCATCATCGCCGAGCACATGGTCGACGCCATCAAGGCCGCCGGCTCCATCGACGCCGCCGGTGACGCCATCGACGAGATCCTCGCCATCGCGCGCCTGATCGGCGCCGCCGGCACCCGCCAGTCGCGTCTGCTGCCGGTCTCCACCCGCTTCGGCGAGGCTACCCCGATGCTTTCGGTGCGCGGCGCCAACAAGCGCCAGATCGAGGTGCTGGTCTCCCGTGTGGTCAAGCCGCGCGGGCCGATTGCTTTTGCCGTCACCAACGCCACCGACAACTACGTGCTCTCCGGCCATCCCGAGGACCTTGCGGCCTTCGTGGTCGAGGTCGGCAAGGAGCACACCCGCCAGTCCAAGCTGCGCGCCGACAAGGTGCGTGGCGGCGAGGTCTTCGACCCGATCTGCGAGTACCTCGAGGTCACCGTGCCCTTCCACTCCCCGCTGATGGCCGAGGCCGTCGAGTCCACCGTCAAGTGGGCCAGGGCCTGTGGGCTGGACGCCGATCGCGCCCGCACCCTGGCCAGCGAGGTGCTGGTCAACCACGTCGACTGGGCTTCGCGCACCGATCAGCTCCTGAAAAGCAACGACCCGACCAGGCTCTGGATCGTCGACATGGGCCCGGGCAACACCGTCGGCAAGCTCGTGGGCGCCCTGGTGCAGGGCACCGGCGTCGGTGTGGTCGAGGCCGACAGCGAGGAGGCCCGCGCCGCGCTTTCCACCATGGAGGAGGACCCGGCCCGCACGCAGGACTGGCGCAGGTTCGCCCCGAAGGTCATCGCCACCCCCGCGGGTGACAAGATCCGCACCAAGTTCAGCGATCTGACCGGCAAGCCGCCGGTGCTGCTGGCCGGCATGACCCCCACCACCGTCAACGCCGACATCGTGGCCGCCGCGGCCAACGCCGGCTACTGGAGCGAGATGGCCGGTGGCGGCCAGGTCACCGCCTCCGTCTTCGACCGCAACGTCGCCGCGCTGGATCGTCAGCTCGAAGAGGGCCGCACCATCGAGTTCAACGCGATGTTCATGGACCGTTACCTCTGGAACCTGCAGTTCGGCCCCGCCGGCATCGTCGCCAAGAAGCGCGCCTCCGGCACCCCGATTGACGGCGTGATCATCTCCGCCGGCATCCCCGAGCTCGACGAGGCCAAGCAGCTGGTCGCCAACCTGCGCGAGCAGGGCTTCCCGTATGTCGCCTTCAAGCCCGGCACCGTCGACCAGATCCGCCAGGTCGTGCGCATCGCCAAGGCCGTCGCCCCGATCGATGTCATCATGGAGGTCGAGGGCGGAGCCGCCGGCGGCCACCATTCCTGGGAATCGCTCGACGTGCTGCTGATGAGCACCTACGCCGACGTGCGCGCCTGCTCCAACCTCGTGCTGGTCGCCGGCGGCGGCATCGGCACCCCCGACCGTGCCGCGGACTATATCTCCGGCACCTGGTCGCGCGCCTACGGCAAGCCCGACATGCCGGTCGACGGCGTGCTGATCGGCACCGCCGCGATGACCGCCAAGGAGGCCCACACCAACGCCGACGTCAAGCGCATGCTCGTCGAGACCCCCGGCATCTCGCCGAAGCCCGACGACTCCGATCCCTTCGCGCCCCTGGGTGAGAACTGGGTCGCCGCCGGACAGCCCGCCAAGGGCGGCGTCGCCAGCGGCCTGAGCCATCTGCACGCCGACATCTACGAGCTCGAGAACGCCTCCGCCCGCTGCGGCCGCCTCCTGGTGCGCGTGATGAAGCACCCGGAGGAGCTCGAGAGCCGCCGCGACGAGATCATCGAGGCCCTCAACCAGACCTCGCGCCCCTACTTCGGCGACCTCGACAAGATGACCTACGTTGAGTGGGCGCAGCGCTTCGCCGACCTCTCCTTCCCGTGGGCCGACCCGACCTACGCCGACCGCTTCCTGCACCTGCTGCAGCGCGCCGAAGCCCGCGCCTGCGACCAGGAGAGCGGCGAGTTCGCCTCGCTGTTCACCTCCCGCGCCGATGTCGAGGACGACCCTCAGGCCGCCATCGACAAGCTGAAGGCCGCCTATCCGCGCGCCGCCGAGGTCACCGTGACCCCGACCGACGTGGCCTGGTTCCCGACCCTGATCCACGAGTACCACAAGCCGATGCCCTTCGTCCCGCAGATCGACAACGACCTGCTGCGCTGGTGGGGCCAGGACCAGCTCTGGCAGTCCGAGGACCCGCGCTATTCCGCCGATTCCGTGCGTGCCATCCCCGGCCCGATCTCCGTGGCCGGCATCACCACCGTCGACGAGCCGGTCGGCTCCATTCTCGGCCGCTTCGAGGCCGCCGCGCTCGAGCGCACGCGTGAGATCAACGGTGACGCGCAGCTGCAGGCCGCCTTCGCTGAGCTCAGCGCCGCAGCCGACGCCGAGGAGTTCATCCGCAAGTCCCCGAACATCTCCTGGGTCGGCCACCTGATGGCCAACCCCGCCTTCGGCACCCCGATGGGCGACAAGTACTATGAGATCCGCTCCGTCGGCGAGGCCGACGGCACCGAGATGTTCGACCTCGACATCCACCTCGACACCTTCTGGGACGACGACCCCGACGGCGGCACCTCCAAGCACGCCGTGCGCGACATCGTCATCCCGCTCAACGTGCGTCCCCAGGAGTCCGGCCTCTTCCCGGTGGTCGACCGCGACCGCCTGCCGCAGCACGTCTACGCCATGCTGGCCGACACCGCCGGCATCGGCAACACTGCCATCACCGGCGACAAGCTCACGGCGATGCCGCAGATCGAGGAGATGGACGACAAGGAGGCCTTCCCCTACGGCCAGGCCCACTCCAGCTACACCTTCTCCGCCAACCTCGGCTACGACCACGAGGCCGCCACGGCCGGCAACATGCCCGGTTCGCTCAACGCCTCGCGCATCGCGCCCGACGCCCTGGTCGGCCCGGCCTGGCCCGCGATCTACACGGCGCTCGGCTCGGTCTACGTCCACGGCTACCCGGTCATCGAGGGCCTCTTGAACGCGGTCCACCTCGACCACCAGATGGAGCTCGAGGTCACCGAGGACGAGCTGCTCGCCCACGTCGGCGAGACGGTCGGTCTCACCAGCTGGGCCGACGCCTACGCCGAGTCCGCCTCCGGCCGCATCGTCACCATCCACGTTACCCACACCGCTTCCGACGGCACCGTGCTGGCCCACGAGGTCGAGCGCTTCGCCGTGCGCGGCCGCTCCTACTCCGAGGACCTGCCGGTCGACGTGCCCGATTACGGCAACTACCTCGCCTACCGCAAGCGCCACACCGGCGCCGGCACACCCTTCGACGAGGGCGCCGAGACCGGCCTCGACCAGGTGGTCTCCACCCCTCGCCGCATGCTGCGCCGCGTCACGCTGACCGCGCCGGGCGAAATGACCGCCTTCGCGCGCACCTCCGGCGACTTCAACCCGATCCACACCTCCCACCGCGGCGCCGCCGTCTCGGGCCTCAGGGCCCCGCTGGTGCACGGCATGTGGCTCTCCGCCGCCGCCCAGCACGTCGTGCAGGCGCGCGACGACAAGGGCGCGCACTACGAGATCGCTGGCTGGACCTACAACATGTACGGCATGGTGCAGCTCGGCGACAAGGTCGAGATCAGCGTCGAGCGCATCGGCAAGCTGCGTCACGGCGGCATGACCCTCGAGGTCACCTGCCGCATCGACGGCAACATTGTCTCGCGTGGCACCGCCGCCGTCCGCGCCCGCCGCTCCGCCTACGTCTACCCGGGCCAGGGCATCCAGCAGCAGGGCATGGTCCTCGACGAGCGCGCCAAGTCCGCCGCCGCCCGGCAGACCTGGGAGCGGGCCGATAGGCTCACCCGCAGCAAGCTCGGCTTCTCGATCCTCGCCATCGTGCGCGACAACCCGAAGACGCTCACCGCCAACGGCGTGACCTACCATCACCCCGACGGCCTGCTGAACCTCACGCAGTTCACCCAGGTGGCGCTCGCCACCGTCGCCTACGCCCAGACCTCCCGCCTGCGCGAGGCCGGCAGCGACATCTGGCCCGCCTACTTCGCCGGCCACTCGCTGGGCGAGTACAACGCGCTGAGCTCCTTCGCCGGCATCATCCCCTTCGAGACGGTGCTCGAGCTGGTCTTCCAGCGCGGTTCCGCGATGAACAGCCTCATCGAACGCGACGAGCAGGGCCGTTCCAACTACCGCATGGCCGCCCTGCGCCCGAACCAGTTCGGCGTGGGCGACGACGGCGTGGACGACTATGTGAAGTCCGTGAGCGAGGCGAGCGGCGAGTTCCTGCAGATCGTCAACTACAACCTCGCCGGCCAGCAGTACGTCATCGCCGGAACGCTCAAGGGCCTCGAGGCCCTGAAGGCCGACTCCGCCCGCCGCGTGCGTGAATACGGCGGCAAGCCCGCGCTCATGTACGTGCCCGGCATCGACGTGCCGTTCCACTCCATGCTGCTGCGCAAGGGCGTGCCCGACTTCCGCAACAAGCTCGACACCCTGCTGCCGGCGCATATCGACTACGATCGCCTGGTCGGCCGCTACATCCCGAACCTCGTGGCGACGCCCTTCGAGATGACGAAGGAATTCGCTAAGAAGATCGTCGATGTCGTGCCCTCCACCCGCATCCAGGAGGCGCTGGACGACCCGAAGGTGTGGGACTCCTACGCCGCCGACGAACAAAAGCTCGGCCGTCTGCTCTTCACCGAGCTTCTGGCCTGGCAGTTCGCCTCCCCGGTGCGCTGGATCGAGACGCAGGCCATCATGTTCGGCGACCCGGCTCAGGGCGGTCTCGGCGTGGAGAACTACGTCGAGGTCGGCCTCGGCAACCAGCCGACCCTGGCCAACCTCGCCACCAAGACCCTGCGTCTGCCCGACTTCTCGGGCGCCGAGGTCTCGGTCTACAACCTTGGCCGTGACGAGCAGCGCGTCTATATGACGGATTCGGACTCACTTGTCCCCGCGGAGGAGACCAGCGAAGAGCTCAGTGAGCTCTCCGCCTCCGACGCTGAGCGCGATTCATCGAGCGCGAAGCAGCAAGAAACGGCGGCGTCAGCCGCTCAAAATTCTCCTGCGGCTACGGCGTCCGCACCGGTCGCCGCCGCGCCTGCCGCCGCATCCGGCGAGCGTCCCGCGGACCTGCCCTTCGCCGCCTCCGATGGCATCGGCATGCTCCTGGCCTACGCGGCCAAGGTGCGCCCCGACCAGATCGGCGAGACCGACACCACCGACACCCTGACCAACGGTGTCTCCTCGCGCCGCAACCAGCTGCTGATGGACATCAGCTCCGAGCTGGGCGTGGCGAGCGTGGACGGCGCGGCCGAGGCCTCGATCGCCGACCTCTTCGCCCTGGTCAACAAGGTCGCCCCGCACTACAAGCCCTTCGGCCCGGTGCTCTCCGACATCGTGCGAGACCGCATCAAGAGCCTCTTCGGCGCCGCCGGCGTCAAGATGGCCCAGGTCACCAAGCGCGTCACCGACACCTGGCAGCTGGGTGGGGGATGGGCCAACGCGGTGCTCGCCACGCTCGTGCTCGAGACCCGCGAGGGCTCCTCGTCCCGCGGTGGCGACCTCGCCAGCCTGACTACCGGGCAGGCGTCCAACGCCTCCGCGGCCAACGCGCTGATCGACGCCGCCGTGCAGAAGGTGGCCGCCGACCACAACGTGGCCGTCGCGCTGCCGAGCGCCGGTGGGGCCGGTGGCGCTGTCGTCGATTCCGCGGCGCTCGACGCTTTTGCGGCTAGTGTCACCGGCGCCGACGGCGTGCTCGCCAAGACCGCGCGCTTCGTGCTCGACGAGCTCGACATCAAGGCTCCCGCCGCCGATGACGACGAGAACGATGACGCCGCCGTGGTCGAAGCCGTCGAGGCCGAGCTGGGCAGCGACTGGCCCGAGCAGGTCGCCCCGCGCTTCGACGAGCGCAAGGCCCTGCTGCTCGATGACCGTTGGGCCACCGCGCGCGAGGACCTCGCACGCCTCTACTACAACCACGACCAGGCCGTGGCCGGCTTCAGCTTCATCGGCGCCGGCCCCGAGGTGGCAGCGCAGGCGCAGTGGTTCGCCTCCAAGGCCCAGGCCGATGGCGATTCGGCGCTCGCCGCCACCTTCAACCGCATCGCGGTCGAGGCCGGTTCCAAGGCCGGCAACGACCCGAAGGCGTCCCGCTTCGCCGGCGACGTCGCCGTGGTCACCGGCGTGGCCGCCAACTCCATCGCCGGCCAGGTCGTCGAAGGCCTGCTGGCGGGCGGCGCGACGGTCATCGCCACGTCCCACAGCTTCAGGCAGTCGGTGAAGGCCTGGGCCGAGCGCATCTACCGCGAGCATGCGGTGGGCGACGCGAAGCTCTGGCTGGTTCCGGCCAACCTCTCCAGCTATCGCGACGTCGACGCGCTCGTGCGTTGGGTCGGCACGGTTTCCAAGAAGACGACCGGCGCCACCACCACGATCCTGAAGCCGGCCTACGAGCCGAGCCTCTTCTTCCCGTTCGCGGCGCCCCCGGTGCACGGCACCATGGCCGATTCCGGCCAACTCTTCGAGTCGCAGGCACGCCTGATGCTCTGGGGCGTCGAGCGCGCAATCACCGGCTTCGCGGCCATCGGCGGCGACACCGATGTGCAGCACAAGCTCCACGTCGTGCTGCCTGGCTCCCCGAACCGCGGTGTCTTCGGCGGCGACGGCGCGTACGGCGAGGTCAAGTCCTCGTTCGACGCCATCGTCACCCGCGCCCGCGCCGAGAAGGACTGGTCCGGCCGCGTCACCTTCGCCCACCCGCTGATCGGCTGGGTGCGGGGCACCGGACTGATGGGCGGCAACGATCCGCTGGTCGACGTGGTCGAGCGCCACGGCATCCAGACCTATTCCACCGCTGAGGTCGCAGCCTCGCTGCTCGACCTCGCCGACGGCGACGCGCGTCAGAAGGCCGTCGAGGCCCCCCTGAACGCAGACCTGACCGGTGGCCTGGGCAGCGAGCCCATCGACATCAAGGCGCTGCGCGCCGAGGCGGAGGCCGACAAGGCCAACTCCGCCGCGGCCACCGCCGATGCCGATGCCGCCGCCGACGACAACGCGAAGCACGACGGCAAGGCGACGCTCATCAAGGCGCTGCCCACCCCGAATCCTCCGCGCCAGGCCGAGGTGAACCTCGCCGATTGGCAGAACGTGACCGCCAAGCCCGAGGACCAGATCGTCATCGTCTCCATCGGAGAGCTGGGCCCCTGGGGCTCCGGCCGCACCCGCGCCGAGGCCGAGCTGGGCATCCACCACGACGGCTCCGTCGACCTGTCCGCCGGCGCGGTGCTCGAGCTGGCCTGGAACATGGGCCTGCTGACCTGGCAGGACAGCCCGAAGGCCGGCTGGTACGACACCGACGGCAACCTCGTGCCCGAGGCGGACATCGCCGAGCGCTACCACGACGAGGTCGTGGCCCGTTCCGGCCTGCGTCCCTTCGACAACGGCATGGGCGGCGACTACAAGGACGACACGGCCAGCGGCGAGGTGGAGATCTACCTCGACCACGAGGTCACCTTCTCCGTGCCCGACGAGGAATCCGCCCAGCAGTACGTCATCATGGACGCCGAGCACACCTCGATCGCCCGCGACGACGAGTCCGGCGAATGGTCCGTCACCCGCCAGCCCGGCTCCCTGATCCGCGTGCCCAAGCGCTTCGCGATGAGCCGCACGGTCGGCGGCCAGTTCCCGAAGGGCTTCGACCCGGTGCGTTGGGGCATCCCGGCCTCCATGGTCGGCGAGGTCGACCAGATCGCGCTCTGGAACATCGTCACCACGGTCGACGCCTACCTCTCTGCCGGCTTCACCCCGGCCGAGGTCCTGCAGACGGTCCACCCCTCGATGGTCGCGAGCACGCAGGGCACCGGCTTCGGCGGCATGGCCAGCATGCGCAAGCTCTACCTCGACCGCTTCCTCGGCCACGAGATCCCGACCGACATCCTGCAGGAGGCCCTGCCGAACGTCGTCGCCGCGCACGTCATGCAGTCCTACATCGGCGGTTACGGCAACATGATCCAGCCGGTCTCGGCCTGCGCCACCGCGGCGGTCTCGCTGGAGGAGGGCGTCGACAAGATCGCCCTTGGCAAGGCGGACTTCGTGGTCACCGGCGCGATCGACGACATCGGTGTGGACTCCGTGATCGGCTTCGGCAACATGGGCGCCACCGCGGATGCCGGCGTGATGTACGGCAAGGGCATCTCCGACCGCTTCTTCTCGCGTGCGAACGACCGTCGTCGCGACGGCTTCGTCGAGAGCGAGGGCGGCGGCACGATGCTGGTCACCCGTGGCGACATCGCCTTGAAGATGGGCCTGCCGGTGGCGGCCGTGGTCGGCTACGTCCACAGCTTCGCCGATGGCGCGCACACCTCGATCCCGGCTCCGGGCCTTGGTGCCCTCGCCGCGGCGCAGGGCGGCCAGGACTCCCAGCTGGTCCGCCAGCTGGCGAAGCTCGGCGTCACCCCCGACGACATCGCCGTGGTCTCCAAGCACGACACGTCCACCAATGCCAACGATTCCAACGAGTCCGAGCTGCACAACTCCGTCCAGCACGCCATCGGCCGCGCCGACGGCAACCCGCTCTTCGCCATCTCGCAGAAGACGCTGACCGGGCACGCGATGGGCGGCGCCGCGATCTTCCAGATCGACGGCCTGACCCAGCTCTTCCGCTCCGGCGTCATCCCGGCGAACGTCTCGCTGGACTGCGTCGACCCGAAGATGCGCAAGGACGACCACATGGTCTGGCTGCGCAAGCCGCTGCATATCGGCTCCATCAAGGCCGGCCTGGCCACCTCGCTCGGCTTCGGACACGTCTCCGGCTTCGTCGCCCTCGTGCACCCCGGCGCCTTCGAGGCCGCCGTCGCCGCCGAATACGGCGAGGACGCGCTGGTCAAGTGGCGCAAGCGCGCCAACGAGCGTCTGGCCCGTGGCGAGCGCCGCCGCATGATGGGCATGATGGGCTCGGCCCCGCTCTTCGAGGAGGTCGACAACCGTCGCTTCCACGAAGACACCAAGGCCTACGACTCCCACGAGGTCGAGAAGGCCATGCTCCTGAACCCCGACGCCCGCCTCGGCGCCGACGGCTACTTCGAGTAAAGGCCGCATCGGTTCGGCAGGGCGGCGGTTAGCGCCCCGCCGAACCGCTCCGTGAGCACCCAGCCTTATGGCCGGTAACCCATAACAGGTTACCGGCCATAAGCGTTTTCACTGCTGGTTTCTGGTTTCCGGTTGCGATCGCCGGATAACGGTTGCCGTTCTCTTATGCCGTGGGCTCCGCATCAATTGGTTGGTGCGGGGCCTGCGGTTTTTCATTTCGTTTCGGATAACCGCGATGTCGACAAAAACGCGATAAACGATTCGAATCGGCTTCTTAGGTCGGCCGTTTTTATGCTTGGGAACCGTGTTTTTCCGCCATATTGTTCTTACGGCGTAAAGCGATGTAAGCTGTCTTACAGTATTTGTCTTACAGTTTGTTATAATAAAAATAAGTGACTACGAAAATAGCCAGGAAACAAGATTTCGTCAAGTTTCCATCCCGGGCATTCGTGCCGTCCAGAGTGGGACACAAAAGAGGTTGAGCAATGAGGAAGTTGAAGCGTTGGGAGAAGTCGCTGGTCGGCTTGGTCGTCGCTTCGTCGTTGGCCATCGTTCCGACCATCGCGTCGGCAAGCGCTACCGGTGATGAGGCGTCGAACGACGAAGCCACCGCGCAGCAGTCCGGTCAGCCGTCTCAGGCACCGAAGCCCGCGGGAGTGCCGGGTGTCTCGCCCGAAACCCCGAAGCCCGCAACCGCTGGCGATACTGATGCCGCTGCCGCCGATTCTGCGAGCAAGGATGGCGCCACCAAGACCGAAAGCCAGACTCCGCAGGTGCAGAGCGATCCCGCTGCGCAGTCCGGAGAACAGGGTAGTTGCGACAACGAAGAATATTCAGGAGGGGCGCATATCACGTTCGCCGATGCGGGTGATGGCACTTGCATGGCCACCGTTGGCGCCGGCACGATTCAAGGCCAGGCGGGCGACGGCCCGTGGAACTTCTATAGGGACAATGCCCATCCGGCGAAGCCGCTCACACGCATCAGGTTCACAGGTGCGGTTACCGTCAATGGCCCTGTCAACCAGTTGTTCGAGAACATGGGCAGTCTCAAGGAAATCGACGGTCTGGAGAAGGTCGACACCTCGAACGTGACGGATATGTCTCAGATGTTTGAAGGCGACAAGAGCCTCACCGAGGCTGACGGTCTTTCCGCTTGGGATACCTCCAAGGTGACGGATATGAACTCCATGTTCGATGGGGCCGGTTTCTATCAGTTGCCTGACCTATCTTCCTGGGATACCTCACGGGTAACGAATATGACCATGATGTTCAATTTGATGCCGAATCTGCGTAGTGTGGGCGATTTGTCTGGATGGAACGTTTCGAAGGTCACTACGATGGTTGAGATGTTCCGTGGCTGTGCTCATCTTGATGGTGTCGGATCTTCGGTGGCAGCATGGCATCCTGATTCTTTGAAGAATGCCTGGCAGATGTTTATGAACGATACGGCACTCACTTCATTGGATCTCTCCGGTTGGAAGACCAACGGGCAAGGTACGGTGCGTGATTTGCAGATTACCAATATGCAGGAGTTCGTTTCCGGTGATTCGCATTTGAGCTCCCTGACCGGCATGAATGGCTGGCAGGTGCCGCATCTGAATAACCTGAGTTCTGCATTCAGTGGTATTTCAGTGCAGAGCCTTGATTTCACGGGTTGGCATCCTGTGCTCACCGGTGATGCGTTGGTAGAAACGTTCTATGGTGATTCGTCGCTGAGGAAACTCAATTTGAATGGGTGGAACACTGCTGCTGTTACCAGTATGCGGGGTACGTTCCTGAATGATTCCTCGCTGAGCAAGCTCGATCTGAGCAATTGGGAGACGGGTAGCGTCACGAATATGTATGGCATGTTCGGCAGCGACGGCTCGCTGAAGAGGATCACGGGTCTGGGCGACTGGGACGTGAGTGGCGTTCAGGACATGAGCTTCATGTTCTACAACGACGTGCTCTTCGAGTACGGCAACGAGTTCGAGAGCGATCCCTTCTACCTCAGCAAGAGTGTCGCGAAGTGGCATGTCTCGGCGGTCACCAATATGGACTACATGTTCTGCGGCGTCCTCTATATGCGGGCGCTGGATCTCTCCCAGTGGGACACCTCCCACGTCACCTCGATGAAGGATGCTCTGCCCGATTACATCAACAAGCTGACGCTTGGCGGAAACACCAAGCTGATGGGCAGCGCGTTCCGCTATCAGCCCTCCGCTGCTCAAACCAAGTTGGTGCAGAGTGGCGAGCAGGTGGTTGGCTATACCGGCCGCTGGACCGATGACAGCAACAAGCCGGCCGCGTGGGTTAGCGACGACGACGATGACGACGACAACGCATCGTTGGCCGATCAGACGCAGGCCAACGGATTCGCCGGTGGCACATACGGCTGGCAGCAGTGGGCCAAGGTGGCCTTCAACGGCGGTCGAACCGGTGTGACCGGTCATATGGACACCGCCACGGTCACGGCCATGGACGTCAGCCAGGCGACATTCGCCGCTCCGGCGAATCCCTACACGCTTCGCGGCTACAAGTTCGACAAGTGGGTTGACAACTTTGGCGAGGGTGTCCATGAGGGAGAACTGCTTGGCAACTTCATTCCGGGCGAGACCGTGACGCTCATGGCCACCTGGATTGAAAAGCCCGCCGTGGTCCCCGCCCAGCCGATCATTCCGCTGCCGGGCATCACCGTGACCACGCCGTTGCATGTCGACCTCACACCCGTCCACCACTCGGATGGCACGGGTACTGGCAACAACCAGCAGACGCTCACCCGTGGCGTTCGTCTTCCGGCTCCGTCGCCGGTGGCCGCACCCTCGGTGATCGCGGCGCCCCAGGCTGCCGGATCCGACAACGTGGTGACCGCTCCGAAGAAGGGCCAGGCCCGTCCGAAGTGCGTGCCGGCCAGCGTCGCCAAGCGCATGGGCCGCAAGGTCCAGGCCGCCAGCTGGAGCGACAGCGACTATGCGGGCCTGCCGCAGTGCAACGTCACCGCCCGCTCCGCCTCGGTGAGCACGACCAAGCCCCAGATGAACTGGTGGTGGCTGCTGCTCTTCGCGGCGGCGATGGTGGCCATCTACCTCTACCAGCGCCACGACTCGTTCGAGCCCGTGCGTCACAGGAGCATGGAGGAGGAAGACGGCTCCAGGATCTAACCGGTAATCGCTTCCTTTCAAGGCCGGAGGCCCGTACCTTTTCGCAGGTGTGGGCCTTCGGCCTTTTCGTACGCGCGCTCTCGATCTGCGAGTGTGGGGAAAGGAGCGCATTGCCGCTCCGTTCGCGCCTATGCCCGAAGCGGGACGGATTGGTTTGGTCTGCCGGGTTCCCGCAGACGATAAACCGAATCTGTCTAGTTACGTAAAACGTTGGATGTATTGCTATCGGTGAATTCGGATCTTTTCTTTATTTCTTTTGGATGATTGGTTTTGAGTTGGGAGTAGGGGAGCAGGGTGGTCATATAGCCGCATCTATCGGTTATGTCTATTTCTATTACCGAAGAAGCGAAACGTTTTTGTCTTACATGTGATAGGGTGAAGGTAATTGTGATACGTGATTTTCATCACATTTGATGTGCGGTAGGTAGTTGTCAGAACACGGGTAATGGAAAGGTGAAGCAATTGCGTTCGTTCAACAAGACCATGATCGGTTTGCTCGTCGCTTCGGCGATGGCGCTCGGTCCGGCGATGGTGTCCGCCAGCGCCGAGACCATGGGGAGCCCTGATGCCCCTGCCGATGAGTCTTCGCTGAGTCAGGGTTCCGCCAGCACGGTTCAGGCCGACGCCTCCCAGGGCGCCAACGGTTCCGGAGCCGTGTCCTCCGATGCTTCCGGTTCCGCGGCTCTCACGCCGTCGAACGCCTCCAATTCTCCGATGGGCCAGCAGAACGGCGAGGGCGTCGTGGCCGACGCGCAGAAGCAACAGCCCCAGGCGCAGAGCGGATCCGAAGGCATCTGGAGAGACGGCACCGCCCCGTATCGCTATGAGGATGCCGGCAACGGCATGGTCGAGGTCCATATCGGCGCGGGAACGATCGGTTCAATCAACTGGGCTCCCTATAGGCTCAATAGCCAGGTCTCCAAGATCGTCATCGAAGGGAAGCTCGAAGTCGGATCTGATCTTGGTAGTTTGTTCCTTGGCCTGCAGAATCTGGAGTCCATCGAAGGGTTGAGCAACATCGACACCTCGCATGTGACTTCGATGCGTATGGCGTTCGCCATGAACCCAAAGCTCAAGAGCCTTGACCTGTCCACGTGGGACGTCTCCCATGTCGCGAATATGGGCGACATGTTTTCCGGCGATTTCGCCCTCGCCGAGATCAAGGGAATCTCCGGCTGGAAGACCTCGAGCCTGGAAGAGATGGGCGCCATGTTCAACGGGTGCGGTCTGCGCTCGCTCGACCTGTCCGGCTGGGACACGTCCAAGGTCACCAATCTTCATCTGACGTTCGGCTGGATGAACGATCTGGAGACGATCGACGTCACGGGCTGGGATGTCTCGCATGTGGTCAGCATGTACGGCGCGTTCTATAACAACCAGAGTCTGCGCGCGATCAAGGGGGTCGGGACCTGGGAGCCCGATGCGGTGACGGATACCACCCAGATGTTCACGGGAGACCCGTTGCTGACCGCTTTGGATCTCTCCGGTTGGAAGGGGCATACCTCGAATCTCGAGAGGGCTTCGGAGATGTTCAACGGAGATAGGGCGCTTGTCTCGCTGACCGGTCTTGCGAACTGGGATGTGTCGAAGGTCAATACGCTGCGCTTCGCCTTCGCCAAGACCGGACTCACCACTCTGGATCTTTCGGGTTGGAAGCCTGCTTTGGCCGGCGAAGGTGCGGAGTATGTGTTCTACGACGACTCCGCGCTGGCCAGGATCGACGGTCTCGACGGTTGGAACCTCGGCGCGGTGACCAGCATGGCGGGCATGTTCTGGGGCGTGCCGAAGATGACGGACGTCGATGACATTTCCGGCTGGAATGTGAGCAACGTGGAGAACATGGACTACTTGTTCTTCGATTCCAATGCCATTCAGTCGCTTGACTTGGGTGACTGGGACACACGCAAGGTCAGCAGCGCGACCGTGGCCCTGCCTTCGCAGCTCCACGTCCTCAAGCTTGGCAGGAACACCGTGCTGCTCGACCAGGCCTTCCTGAATTCCTATCCCGGCGTCTATGCGAAGGAGATTGACGGCTATACCGGGCGCTGGACCAAGGCCAGTGGCAAGTGGACCTCCAAGGTCAACGGTGTGCGGCAGCAGACCAACGACAACTACGTGCTCGCCTCCTACACGCGGCAGGGCGACTTCACGGGCGGCAAGTTCGTCCTGCAGGAATGGGTCGAAGTGGCCTTCCGCAAGAACGTGCCCAAGGGCGAGAAAGCAAACAACTTGCCCGCTACAATCCGTGCCGTGGGCCCCCATGCCAACGCCATCAAGATCAAGCTGCCGAAGCAGACGCCCACGCGCGACGGCTACAGGTTCGCGTCGTGGAACAGGGGCAAGAGGGGTGGCCAGCTTTCATACGCTCCCGGCGAGACCATCGACGGGCTAAAGCGCGGCAAGACGACCCAATTGTGGGCCCAGTGGAAGGAGAAGTCGAAGCCCAACAAGCCTTCCAAGCCCAGCGTTCCGCTGACGCTCACCTATGTCGTCCGTTATCATGGCGTCGCTCCTGGTGATAAGGTCATCAGCGCAGATATGGTCCAAGGTTCCACGAGTGATGATGTCTTCACGGTGACCGTGGAACAGGGCAAGGAGCAGGAATACTACACGCAGTATCGCCGCGCCGCCAAGGCCAGTGGCTACAGTGTCGCCGGCTACCATTTCGCGGGATGGGACACCGAGGCAGACCTTGATGGCGGTGTTTTCCAGGCTGGTTCGAAGCTGAAGCTTGCTCCTGGCCCGAACGATTACTACGCGACATGGGAAAAGAACGAGGACACCGTGCCGGTCAACCCCGGTGATGGCGGCCAGACTCCCGAGACGCCTGGTGACGGCGACCAGACGCCCGGTGACGGTGGCCAGACTCCGCCCCGGCAGACTCCGCCCAACCCTCTGGTGAGGGCCACGCCGATTCCCACTGTCCTCAACATCCCGGTGGCCGCTCCCGCGGCGCCGCTGGCCCAGGGCGATGCCGTGGCGGCTCCCGCCCCGATCGCGAAGCCGAAGCCGAAGTGCGTGCCCGCGAACGTGTCGAACGGGCGGGCCCCGAGTGCCGGCCACCGCGCCAGCGCGGCGGAATGGATCGAACCGGACGGCACCGTTCACACGGCGTCCTCGGAGTACGACGGCCTGCCGCGTTGCTCGGTCGCCGCGCCGGCCACCGCCACCTCCTCGAGCACGCATGGCCAGCTGAACCTGTGGTGGCTGCTGTTGCTGGTGGCGATGATGTTCCTCGTCATCCTCTACGCGCAGCACCGCAACAAGTACATCCGCTCCCAGCACTACAGCGGTGTCAACACCGGCGAGGAATACATCGCGCGCTCCGATCGGTGATGGATCGACGGGTCGATGGCTCGATGGTCCGGTAGCCCGTTGACCCGATAACTGAAGAAGCAAGGAGAACGAAAGCCCGGTGACGCCGTCCGTGTCACCGGGCTTTCGCCATGTATGAGCGGTTTCGCGCATCCGACAGGTTCGGCGTTGCGAAGTCCTGCTTTTCTATGGTCGGTCAATCGGCCAATGTGGGTGGCCAGCTACTCTTTGCGACGGTGCGAAATGGGTGCCGGCCACGCGTTGCGCCATGCGAAATGAACCTCGCGTGTGCCTGGGTACATATATTCGCCGCGCCGGGTTCCGTCCGATTTTTGCAGAATTCACGGTTTGTTCGTTCCGATTTTTGCACGATTTGCCATTTCTTCCTTCCGATTTTTGCAAAAATCTCCGTTTCTTCGTTCCGACTTTTGCATAATTCACGCTTTCTTCGTTCCGAAAAGTGTAAACTGAGTCCAAGAAACGTTGGTATTCCACGGTTGATAAGAGGTGCACGAACATGTATCGAGATATCGATGGGCGCTTGGCCCGGTGGAGCAGGTCGGATCGGCGCTCGCCGCTGGTGCTGTGCGGCGCGAGACAGGTCGGCAAGACCTATGCGCTCAGGCACCTTGGCGAGACGATGTACGAGTCGTGTGCCTATGTCAACTTGCTCGAGAGGCAGAACCAGGATCTGTTCGACGAGCGCTTCAGCGCGGGCGAGGTGTTGGAGAACATCAGCGTGCGCACAGGTGTCGATATCGTGCCCGGCAAGACGCTGGTGGTCATCGACGAGATCCAGGAGGCGCCCCATGCGCTCACGCTGATGAAGGCGTTCAAGGAACAATTCCCGGGCCAGCACATCGCCTCCGCTGGCTCGTATCTCGGCATCGCCTACCATGCGGGCCATTCGTTCCCGGTGGGCAAGGTCGACATGGTCGACATGTATCCGATGACCTATGCGGAGTTTCTGCGGGCCTGTGGCGAGGAGCGCCTGGCCGATCTGCTGGACGATCTGGATTTCGAGCGGCTCGGGGCCTTCGAATCCCTGCTGCAGCGTTATCTGCGCCAGTATTATTACGTGGGTGGCATGCCGGGCGTGGTCAACGCGTTCCTGGGCGGGCAGGCCGGTGAGGGCAATCCGGACGTCAAGGAAGATGTGGCTGAGTCCCGCGAAACGGCGGAACGCAGGGAACGTTCGGTCGACGACTACCGTGCGGCGCGTGAGGTGCAACGTGGCCTGCTGCAGTCCTACGATGCCGATTTCTCCAAGCATCCCGCGGCCGGTGTCGCCTCCGAGAGGGTGCGCCTCGCCTTCGACTCGATCCCCACGCACCTGAGCCGAGAGAACCACAAGTTCGTCTTCGGCCACATCGCCAAGGGCGCACGCAGCGCGCAATATGACACCGCGATCCAGTTCATCGTCGATTCGGGCCTGGCCACCAGGGTCTACCGGCTCGGCAAACTGGCGCTGCCGCTGCGTAGTTACGTCGACCTGTCCTCGTTCAAGCTCTTCATGCTCGACGTCGGCCTGCTCGGCGCCGCCATGGATGTGGACATCGACGAATTGCTGCTGGGCGACTCGGGTCTGACGGAATACAAGGGAGCGATGACCGAGCAGTATGTCTGCCAGCAGCTCGTCGCCGCCGGATGCTCGCCGTATTATTGGTCGTCACGTGACTCCAAGGCGGAGATCGACTTCGTGCTCAAGCACCGTGGCAAGGTCGCGCCGTTGGAGGTCAAGGCCGAGGTGAACGTGCATGCCAAAAGCCTCAGAAGCGTCTGCGACCGCACGGGGCTGCATGGGTACCGGGCGTCGATGCGCGGATATGGCGAGCAGGATTGGATGACGAACGTGCCGCTGTGGGCCGTCGGCGGCTACTTCCGCCGCGAGATGTGAGGTATGAATTTTAGGGCACAAGACGTGAGGCGTGCGATGCGAAGCTCAAGACGCGAGATACGAAGTGTGAGATATGAGGCGCGAGGTGTGAGGCATGAAGTGCGGGGCGTGAGGCATGCGGCGCGAAGTACGAGATGTGAGGCGCGAGACGCTCTTTACGCTTGATGCCAGCGAACCGCCGACCGTCTCATGCCGTCATGTGCGCAGGGTGAAGGAGAAATCCGTCGGATTCGGTGGCAGGGGCGGTGGGGCTCCGTGGGTGGTGGTCCCAGTGTCGGGACCGTCGGTGGTGGGTCCAGCGGCAGGTCCGTTGGCGATGTCGCCGGACGCGTCATTGTTTCTCGCGTTGGCGTGCGCCACCAGTTTGTCGAGATTCCTGTTGATCTGGTCGGTGACGAGCCTGGAATAGAGCACGGTGATGAGCCAGACGCACGCGTAGATCACGACGAACACCGCGATGTAGAGCGCCAGACCCTCATGGAAGATGAACGACTGCCAGCCGTTGACGAAGATCCATCCCACCGAGACCGCGAACGTCAACACGCAATGCACCGGGATGAGGGCGAGCCATGGTAGGTCGGAGCGCAGCGTGACCATGGTCACCTCGCCGAGCAGCGCCTCGGCGACGAACATGGTGGCCATGCTCCAGCGGGTGATGGGAATCCAGTGGGGGAGGCAGAGCTCGAGCAGCGCGAAGACAAGTGAGCCATACAGCACGCCCTTGATGGCGTATTGGAGCGCGGCGTGACCCAGCGAGTCCTTGCTCGTCGATTTGAGAACATCGCTGGCGCTGCCGATAGGCTCACCGTTGGCCAATGGTGCTCCTTTCATGACGCAGCCCCAATGATTTTACGCAGTCTGGCGACATAGCGCCGGCCCACGGTTTCCTTGACTCCGCCGGTAAGTAAAGCGTTCATGTTTCCTGAATAACTTAATTTTAGCGAACGGAGATGACGAATGTTGATAATTGTTTGTCTAGATATCTGTACGAACTCGGCCGGAAGGCGTGTCAGGAAGTGATTGAGCGTGTCGCGGGTGACCAATTCCGTGACGGCCTTTCCGGGGTTCCGGTTGACGGATGTAGTGACCAGCGTGCGGATCACCAGCGCCTTGTCCTTCACGTTGATGGAGATGATCGAGGCGAAGGGGACGACCTCGAGGCTGTCGTTGGTGTCGATGGCGATGGTCGTGGCGCTGGTCTGCTGCAGCGTCTTGATGGCCTGCATGAGTTGGACCGTGTATTCGTTCGGCTGCGCCGCCTCGACGATGACGTTCGTCTTCCCATCGGGCAATTGAGGATTCGGCCGAAACATGATGGTCACTGTTCCCTGTCCTCCTCGAGTAAGTCGTTGCAATGCAACAGCTGTATCGCATCTGCCTAACCGTTTGTCTATTTCTATATTAGCGGGGTGTACTCACAAATGAAAACCGGGACATATGGTGAACAGGACGTAATTCATACCGTTTAGCATCGAATTTAGGCAGTTCGGGTTCTGACAGTGATATAAACACCTCAAATGTGTTATCGCTACATATATATATGTGGTCGTTCTGACTGCAAACGTTTTAAAACGTTTTAATGCCCATAGGGTTTGGGAAGCGCGGTCGGGCTGAAATCCATATATGGAGAACTCAAGCAGAGAGGGAATCATGAAATCGTGGAGAACAGTGGCGATCGGTCTTGCGGTCGCTTCCGCCATGGTCGTCGGCCCGGTGATGGCCTCGGCCAACGAGACTGCATCGGACACGCCGGCGCAACAGCAGGCCGCCCAAGTCACAACGACGAAGCCGGAACCCGTGTCGGCTTCCGCGCAGCCGGTGCAGCCCGCGGCAGGTGAGTCGGGGGTCCAGCAGACCGAGCCCCAGGCCCCGTCCGTTTCCCAGCAGGCCCAGCAGGTCCCTGGTCAGCAGGCCGATACGGCAGACGAGACCGCTGCCGACCAGGCCACCCAGCAGCCCCAGGCGCAGAGCGATCCCGATCCGTCGATCAAGGCCCAGGGTGATTTCGGTGGCAATGCCGATGGAACCGAGAAGGTACATTGGTATGTCAAGGAAATCACCCAGGATCAGGATGTGCTGCACATCGGTTCTGGCGTGCTTGGCCGGCTAGAGGATTCTCCCCAAGGTACGCTGGAGGATACCAATGCCGGAAGGCAGCTGCTGAACAATATCGTTCGCATCGTGTTCGACAACGCTCCCGACACCCATGTCGTGCCGACGACCATGTTCCGGTGCGGTGGACTCCCGAGTGTGGAGCATATCGACAATGTCGGCAATCTTGATTTCAGTCGTTTGCAGGGGCAGGCCGGTGACTTCGATCTTGGCGGGTTCTTCGAGAGCGATCCCAAGCTGCAGAGCCTCGACCTGACCGGTTGGGGCACGGGACGTACCGCTCCCGGAGCCGGTGTGCCCGGTGCCAAGGCCTCCAGCAAATGGCATACGGGTATGTCCCTCGGCCTCATGGCCTTGGTGGAAGGCGATTACGCGCTGACCGAGATCAAGGGTCTTGATGATTGGGACACTTCGGCCGTGACCAACATGGACGACACGTTCCGCATCGACAACGATGGCAAAAATGGTTCGCAACTCACGTCGATCGGAGATCTGTCTGGTTGGGACATGAGCAACGTGACCAGAACCGTGACCATGTTCGATAACGACACCAAACTGACCAACATCGGCGATCTCTCCAACTGGAATCTCGGCAATGTCAAAATCGCAGAATGGATGTTTAGCAACACGGGTATCCGTTCGCTTGGCGATGTTTCGAATTGGGGCATGGGCAATGTCGAGGACATGCAGGGCATCTTCTCCCATATGCACAATCTGACCGGGCTGCCGGGCATCTCCAGCTGGGACGTGAGCAAGAATGACTGGTTCACATGCATGTTCGAGGATGATTTTGCGTTGACGTCGCTGGACTTGGGCGGATGGGACACCAAGGCCGCCACCGACATGGAATATATGTTCTTCGATGATTTCTCGCTGACGGAGATCAAGGGACTTGAGGGCTTCAAGACCGACAACGTGACCGATATGTCCTATATGTTCGCCAACGCTTCCACTGATGTCAATTACAGTACGTTGACTAGTCTCGGCGATCTGAGCAATTGGAAAACCTCGAATGTGACGAACATGTCCAATATGTTCGCCTACCAGACGAAACTCAAGGTCAAGGGCATCGAGGGCTGGAACACCTCCAAGGTCACCGATATGTCCTATGCGTTCAATTGCGATATCGCGTTCGATGATATCGACATTTCCAATTGGGACACCAGTGCCGTGATCAATGGCACGTGGCTGTTCCCCTACAACGTCAAGAAGATCACGCTCGGTCGGCTGACCAAGCTCGATGCCTCGTTCTTCAGCTACTCGCCCACGGAAGCCGGTGCCACCGAAAGCAATGGCTATACGGGCCGCTGGACCCAGAGCGACGACAGCTGGACCAGCGTTTCCAGCGACGATAACCAGTCGCTTGCCGCGTTGACCCAGGTCCCCGGCTTCCCGGGCGGCACTTTCGGCTGGCAGGAGTTCGTCACGCTGAACTTCGACAAGAACGAGCCCGCGGGAGTGAACGCGACCGGTGATGCCAACCCGATCTCCAAGGTCGGCTTCGACGTCTCCAAGCTCACGCTCGACCTGCCGAAGCTCAAGTCCGACAGGATGGAGCGTGGCTTCAAGGGTTGGAACACCGAGCGCAACGGCACCGGCACCCAGGTGCCTGGCGGCTCGTACCACAACGCCCTTCGTGGCGCGGTCGATCTCTTCGCCCAGTGGAAGGTGCCGACGACCATCGGCTCCGGCTCGATCAGCTACGTGACGCTGCCCACGCCCGCGCCTCCGGCCATTCCCATCGCTCCGTCTCCAGCCCCGAACCCCGGTGGCAACGGTGGCAACGGCGGCCAGGGCAACAACGGTGGTGGCCAGGGCGGCAACGGCCCGGTGAACTATTACACCATCTACCGCTCCACGGCCTACTCGTCGTTGCTTGGCGCGGCCCCCAGCGCCACGGATTCGCATGCAAACGCCAATGACCATGCGAAGTCTGCTACCCGAGGGAAGGCTCGTCCGAAGTGCATGCCCGCCAGCGTGAGCAAGCGCTTGAAGGCCAAGAAGACGCACACGGCCGCGGCCGACGCCAACGGCCGTATCGCTGCCGCCGACTGGGTCACCATCGATGGCGCGCAAGGCAATGTGAAGCCGACCACCAACGGCTGGAGCGACTCCGACTACATCGGTCTGCCCCGCTGCTCGGTGCCCGTCCCCGAGGCCGCCACGGTCAAGCCCGCGGTGACGCACCACTTCAACTGGCTGTGGCTGTTGTTGCTCCTGTTGGTGGTCGCGGTGGCGGTTGCCGTCTACCTCTACGAGAGGAACAAGGACGACGACCTGTCCGCACAGCATCGCGACGGTGACGGCATCGCGTTCTAATTTTTGGGTCGGTCCGGTCCGGCGGTTGCTTCGGCGGTAGCTGTGGCGATCGCCCCGGACTGGTTCAAAGGCAGATCCCTCTGCAGTGTTGATGTTGGCCGGTACCTACGGGTGCCGGCCAACATCCATATTCGGGCGGAACGGCGGAGTCGCCGCATGCATCGTTTTTGCGTGGACATCTCCGCCTTGATGGCCCGTATGGGCTGAGTCTCGTTCTCGTGCGTGACGGCAAAGATGTGGATGAGCGAAGAAGCTTTCCATACCGTTTAAGGTCGGTTTTCCACCGCTCGGGTTTTAAACGCGATACGTATGAGTCAAATGTGTTATCAGTAGAGACATATATGTGGTTGTTTCGACTGAAACGTTTTAAAGCGTGCCCCCGCCCATGGGTTATGGGATTCGTGGTCGGACTGGAATCCATATATGGAGAACACTAGCAGAGAGGGAAATCATGAAATCGTGGAGAACAGTGGCGATCGGCCTAGCGGTCGCGTCCGCCATGGTCGTGGGCCCGGTGATGGCCTCGGCCAACGAGGACGCCTCGGACGCGCCGGCACAGCAGGCCGCCCAGACGATGACGAAGCCAGAAGCCCCGGTGGCCGCCCCGAAGCCTTCGGCGGATGCGTCCAAGGGCCAGCAGGCCAAGCCGCAGAAGCCGTCCGCTGACCAGCAGGCCCAGAAGGCCACGGACCAAAAGGCCGACAAGGCCGCGACCGCCCAGACCACCCAGCAGCCCCAGGCGCAGAGCGATCCCGATCCTTCGATTATCTACGAGGGTGATTTCGGCGGTGACGACCAGGGCAACAACAAGGTCCACTGGCAGCTGAAGCATGAAGGCGATGGCATTGTGCTGCATTTTGGCGCCGGCATCTATCTGGTGAATGCTTCTAACTCGCCGACACAGTGCATGATTCAAAATTATGAGCATGCGTGCGATGCTTACGATTTGCCGCAGTATGTCGATAAGCTGACTGGTGTTGTCTTCGATGACGCTGTCCATACGAAGCTCTCGATCAGACCTCGTTATGGTGCTGGCCATGGTGGAAATTATTTCAGTTTTCGTAACTTCCCCGCATTGACCCATATCGACAATATCGGTAACATCGATTTCTCGCTGGTCGCCAAACCGACGTCGGCGTATCTCGGGTTTCTCTTTGATGAAGATCCTGCTCTGACGAGTATCGACCTGACTGGATGGGGTTCGGGACGTACCGTCCCCGGTGCCGGGCTTCCCGGCAGCAACGCCAACAGCAAGTGGAAGACCGGCGCGGAGATAAGTATGAATGAGATGTTCCGCAACGACACCGCATTGACCACCATCAAGGGAATCGGCGATTGGGATACGTCGGCCGTGACCGATATGGGTGGTATGTTTGAAGCCTTGGACTCTGGCGGTAGTAATGGTGACGAGGAGACGTATCAGACGCCTTCCTTGACCAGTCTCGATCTATCAAAATGGGATGTGCATAATGTCACCAGCTTCATGCAAATGTTCCTTAACAATCCGAAACTGACCACCGTTGGTGACCTGTCGAACTGGAAAATCGGCAACGTCTGGCAATTCACTTACATGTTTAGTAATACGGGGATCACCAGTCTCGGTAATCTGTCTGGCTGGAATGTGAGCAATGTGCACCATTTCGGTGGCATGTTCGAGGACATGCCTGCTTTGGTCGAACTGCAGGGAATCGAACAATGGAATGTCGGCAATGCTGAATCGCTTTGGTCAATGTTCAGTGGCGATTCCGCGTTGACATCTCTTGACCTGTCAGGTTGGGACACTGGGAACGCTTCGAATATGGACGAGATGTTCTTCGATGATTACTCGCTGACGGAGATCAAGGGCATCAAGGACTTCAAGACCGGCAACGTGACCACGATGTCCTGGATGTTCGGCAATGATCATGCGCTTACCTCTCTTGACTTGTCAGGTTCGGGCTGGGACACCGAAAAAGTCACGAGTATGAATGGTATGTTCTACGATGATTACTCCTTGACGGAGATCAACGGTATCAAGGACTTCAAGACCGGCAGTGTGACCGATATGTCCTGGATGTTCGGCAATTCAGAAGACGATGCCGATTACAGTTCGTTGACCGAGCTGGATCTGTCAGGGTCGGGCTGGGTTACTTCAAATGTTGAGAACATGTACAGTATGTTCGACCACCAGGAGCTGCTCAGTGAGATTAAGGGCATCGAAGACTGGGATGTCTCCAAAGTCACCGACACCGCCTATATGTTCAATTGGGATTTCGCACTTGATCATATTGACATCTCCAATTGGGACACCAGTGCCGTGACTGACGGTACCTGGATGTTCCCCTACGATATCCAAAATCTTAAGCTGGGCCCGCTGACCAAGCTCGATGCCTCGTTCTTCAGCGACTCGCCGACGGAAGCCGGTGCCACCGAAAGCAAGGGCTATACGGGCCGTTGGGCCAAGAGCGATGACAGCTGGACCAGCATCAAGGACCAGGACAATGAGACCTTCGCCGCATTGACCCAGGTCTCCGGCTTCCCGGGTGGCACCTTCGGCTGGCAGGAGTTCGTCACGCTGAAGTTCGACAAGAACGAGCCCGCGGGAGTGAACGCGACCGGTGAGGCCAACACGATCTCCAAGGTCGGCTTCGACGTCTCCAAGCTCACGCTCGACCTGCCGAAGCTCAAGTCCGACAGGATGGAGCGTGGCTTCAAGGGTTGGAACACCGAGCGCAACGGCACCGGCACCCAGGTGCCCGGCGGCTCGTACCACAACGCCCTTCGTGGCGCGGTCGATCTCTACGCCCAGTGGAAGGTGCCGACGCCCATCGACTCCGGTTCGATCTCCTTCGTGCCCGTGGTCACGCCGACGTTGCCGGCCCAGTGGCCTCCCGCCTCGAACCCCGGCGGCGGTAACGGTGGCAATGGCGGCCAGGGCAACAACGGTGGTGGCCAGGGCGGCAACGGTCCGGTGAACTACTACAACACCATCTACCGCTTCCGCGTCTACGCTCCCACGGTCGGCGTGGCCCCCAACGCCACGGACCAGAGCGGCATCGACCGCTCGGTCTCCCACGGCAAGAAGGCCCGTCCGAAGTGCATGCCCGCCAGCGTGAGCAAGCGCCTCAAGGCTCGGAAGACCCATGCGGTCAGCGACAGGGTGGCCGGACATGTCAACGCCATCGAGCCGGCCGCCGACAACGGTGAGGGTCATGTGCAGCTCGCCACCAACGGTTGGAAGGACTCCGACTACATCGGCCTGCCCCGTTGCTCGGCGCCGGCCCCCGAGGCCGCTGCGGTCGAGCCGGCCGCGACGCACCACTTCAACTGGCTGTGGCTGCTGCTCCTGCTGGTGGTCGCGGTTGCGGTTGTGGTCGCCACCTACCTCTACGAGAAGAACAAGAATGGCGACGAGTCCGCGCAGCATCGTGACAGCGACAGCATCGCGTTCTGATCTTCGGGTCGGTCCGGTCCGGTGACCGCTTCGGCGGCCACTCCGGACTGATTCAAAGGCAAATCCCTCTACAGTAAGGATGTTGGCTGGTACCTACGGGTGCCGGCCAATATTCATATTCGGGCCGCATCGGCTGGGGTTTGTGCTTCGTTCCGTGTGCAGGAATCTCACGCAGTGAATACGATGGGATTGTTGACGAATGAATGGGGAGCGATGAAAACCGGGAAAATCGAGGGTTCTGATCGTACTGCCGAAAGTTTGCTCGGGCTGGGGCATGACGTGGTGGACGTGGCCGGGTTCGCGGCGCAGCTGGGCGAGCCGGGGTCGCGGATGCGTGGGCTCTTCTCGGCGCGCGAGCTGCGGCAGGCGGCCTTGCGAGCCAAGGCCAAGCACGACGACGAGGCGACCCACCTCGCCGCGCGGTGGGCCGGCAAGGAAGCCGTGCTCAAGGCGTGGTGCGAGGCGTTGGGGGAGCGGCCGAACCCCTATACTCTTGACGATTTCCCATGGACCTCGATCGAGATACTCGACGATTCGCGCTCGCGGCCGCATGTGGTGCTGGGCCCGGCGTGCGAGGCAACGCTGCGCGATTCGTTGGGGCTTGGCGGCGGTGCCGATTCCGGCGGTGACGCGCAGACCGACGCTGGCAATGGCAATGGCAATGGCAACGGCTACGGCAAGACCAACTCGGGCGATGACGTCGATGGTGACGCGCTGCGCTGGCACATCTCACTGAGCCACGACGGCCCGGTCGCCTCCGCGGTGGTGGCTTTGGTGGCGCTGGCGCGCTGAACGCTGTGGTGGCCGGACGAGAGTGCCGGCCGCGTTGACCGCGGGACGGTGAGGCCGAGTTCGGTGGGATAAACGGCGCCGCTATCGTATGCCAGTGGAATAATGTCAGATACCAAAGAAGATATCCGGCACGCGTTGTATGGCAACGTCTGCGACACGAGCGGCCGGAACCGAAACGGAGGAAGAATGGGTGTTGGAGCGATCGTAGCCCTGGTGGTGCTCGCCGTCGTCGTCATCGTGCTGGTCTGGGCCGTCATGGCCTACAACCGCTTGGTCACGCTGCGCAACCGCGTGGAGAACGGCTATTCGCAGATCGACGTGCAGCTCAAGCGGCGTACCGACCTGGTGCCGAACCTGATCGAGACCGTCAAGGGCTACGCGACCCACGAGTCCCAGGTCTTCCAGAACGTCACCGAGGCGCGGGCCGAGGCCATGAAGGCCGCCGACAGCGTCTCCGCCACGCCCGCGGACCGCGCCCAGGCCGAGTCCGCCCTTACCAACGCGCTCCTGGCGCTGAAGGCCACCGCCGAGGCCTACCCCGACCTCAAGGCTAACCAGAACTTCCTGCAGCTGCAGGACCAGCTCTCCGACCTCGAGCAGAAGATCGCCTACGCGCGCCAGTTCTACAACGACGTGGTGCAGAAGCTCAACACGGCCATCCAGACCTTCCCCTCCAACGTGATCGCGGGCATGTTCCATTTCGCGCCCGGCCAGTACTTCCAGGTCGCCGAGGCCGACAGGCAGGTGCCGCAGGTCAAGTTCTAGGCCGTGGCCGCGGGCTCTCGGACGGTGCGGCGATGTGGCACGGTGATGTGGCGCTGTGGCGATGTGGCGACGATGCGATGGAAATCAGCAAAACGGTTCCGAAACGCTGATTTTGCTCGCAGGTCCAGATGAGACATGCGTCGAAAAGCAAGAAAAGGTGCCCGAAATCGTGCTTTTTGTCGCACCAACGCGAACCATGCGTCGAAAAGCACGGAAATCGGCCCGAAATCGTGCTTTTCGACGCATCAACGGTTGGGCGTGCGTCGAAAAGCAGAACGAGGGCATCATAATGCTGCTTTTCGACGCAGTGTCGAAGAGGCAATGTGACGACGAGGCGAACTGCGTGTGTCGACGCGTATGAATGGGCATAAGAGAAACGGAAGGCAAAGCCATGGTGCATAGTCTGACTTGGCGAAGGGTGTTGCGCATCGCTCTGGCGATGTTCCTGGGCATAGGGCTGGTGGGATCCCTGTGCCTGTGGGCGGTGACGGACGATTCCGGGGCCGATCACGACATGACCTACCGCTCGCTCGACTATGACGCCACCGTGCGGCCCAACGGCGACCTGCGCGTGGTCGAGCACGTGGACATGAAGCTCGGCAACCGCAGCGGACTGTTCGGCTCCGACCACCCGTGGCGGCAGCTTTTCCAGCGCTTCGAGATCAACGACACCGATGACGGCGAGAACCCGCTGAGCGCCATCACCGACGTGTCGGTGCGCGACGCCGACACCGGCAAGGTCTTCCGCCATGGCGACGCACGGTCGGCGATGACGGTGCAGAGCGATGAGGCGATGGAGCACACCGACTGGAACAGGCAGTACGCGGGTACGTGGTACGCCATGATGGTCGACGGCGGCTACGAGAACTATGCGCCCGCGGCACGGCGCGACGTGCGCACCTGGTCGCCGGAAAGCCAGGGGTCGGGTGACGCGAGCGGGCAGGCCGACAGCAACACCACCTCGGGCAACGCGGCTGCCGGAAAATCCGCCACCGACGGTTCAGCTGCCGACAATGCCGACACCAATAAAACCGATGCCGGTAAATCCGACTCCAAGACAACGGACGACGGCAATTCGTCTTCGAACAGTACGGATAACAAGGACAGCGCCGACTCCCAGTCCGAGGGCAAGAACGACCACGGCACCCTGGAGATCGGCTGGAACATCCCCGAGACGAAGTCGGCCAAAAGCGTCCGGTTCGACATCTCGATGACGCTCAAGGACGTCGTGAAGGTTTACGACGACGTGGCCTACGTCAAATGGGAGCCGATCGCCGGCAACAACACGGTGCCCGTCAAGCGGATGGGCATGCGCATCACCTTGCCCAAGGGCGCGGCGAAGGGACAGACCTGGCAGTGGCTGCACTTCGAGGGGCGCGGCTCCATCGCCAAGGGCGGGGCGCGCGTGGTCGAGGCCAGCGCCCGCAACGTCAAACACGGCGAGCATGTCGACGCGGTGCTGATGTTCCCGCGTTCGGCGATGGGCAAGGTGCGCCACGACATCTACGGCTCGCAGAAACAGAAGGTGCTCTCCAATGAGCGCCTCGAACAGGATTCGGCGTCGTGGGACCGCTCCGAGTCCGTCGTGCTTCTGGCGGTGTTCCTGCTGCTGGTGGCGATGTTCACCGCCATAGGCATCGGCCTGGTCGTCTCGTCCAACAAGGCGGTCGACTACAAGGGCGCCGGCGGGCCAAACGACGGGCCGAACAACAAGCGGAAGGTTGGCCGGAAGGACGAGGTCGACTATTACCGCGACCTTCCCGACGTGAGCCCGGCCGTCGCGGCCAAGCTGCTCAGCGTGCTCGACCCGGGCGACTACGGCACCACGGACGAGGGCAGGGACCTGGATTCGCGCAAGTACAAGTCGCGCGTCATGGCCACCGTGCTCTTCTCGTTGGTGCGCAAGAAGCTCGTCGCCGTCTACCCGGGCCGCTCGGCCTGGTACCGGGGCGTCGACTTCTCCACGGCCGGCGACGCCCAGCTGCGGGAACGCTACGAAGCCGGCCTGCAAGCGGCCAAAGCCGGCAACGACGACATCTACGACGAGAAATACTATCTGCCGAACCTGCTCGCCCCCTACCCGGCGAGCCGCCATGGCAAGGCCGGAAGCGCGAGTTCCGCGCGTGGCAGCGTCATGGGCTCGTCGGTGGTGCGAAAGCTCGTGCGCAGGCTCCTGCCGTACCGGCCCACCAGCACCATCGTCATGCTCACCGATCCCGACAACGACCCGGTGTTCAGGCGCAAGGGCAAGAAGGGCGGCAAGAAACGGCAGGCGACGGACCTGCAGGAGACGATGGAAGGCAGGTCGTTCGACGTGGGCTACGGGCGGCGGCAGGGCGACACCGGCGCGCAGACCCCGGAGGTCGCGGCGATCGCCTCGCTCAGCGACGCCGAGGCGCGGCTGCTGTTGCTGCTGAGGCATTTCGCCGACCTCTCGAAGGAAGGCGACCGCTTCGACCTGGTGCAGATGAGGCATTGCGCCAAGAAGTCCCCGGAGGCGGCCAAGATGCGTGGCAAGTTCATCAAGGCCGTGCAGAAGGAGTTCGGCAAGGAGCATCTGGTCAGCTCTCGACCCGTCACCGACGGAAGCCCGGGAAGCGTATACATGCTGGCGGCGTTGGTGGTCGAGGGGCTGTTCCTGGCGCTGGTGTGGCATCTGGGGCTCAGGGCGTTGACCGTCGAGCTGGGGATGCTCGGCCTGTTCTGCCTGTGCGTCACGGGCACGCTGATCCGCAGCACCACGCTGACCAAGGGTGGCGCGACAATCGCCGGCCAGGTGCTCGGGCTGCGGCGCTACCTGCTGGACTTCAGCGACTTCTCCGACCGTGACGTGCCGGACCTGGCGCTGTGGGACCAATATCTCGTCTACGCGACGGCGCTGGGTGCCAGCAAGCCCATGACGAAGCGCATGGCGGGCGTCGTGCCCCAGCTCGAAGGCGACGACGCGGATGGGCGGTTCGACGACTCCCTGTGGATGTGGAGCGCATGGGGACTGGGCTCCGGTGGCGCCGACCTCACGGATGCCTTCGGCGACATCGGCTCCGGGCTGTCGTCCGGATTCGACGGCGTGGGTGCCATCATCTCGTCGTCCTCCTCGGGCTCCGGCGGCGGCGGTGGCAGCTTCGGCGGTTCCGGCGGTGGATCCGGTGGCGGCAGCTTCGGCGGTCGCTAGTCCAGGCTGGCCGGCTGATGGTGGGCTGGGTGTGGTTGCGTGCATGGGCGACGATGCGACGAAAGTCAGCGAAACGACCTTGAAGCGCTGATTTTGCTCGCAGGGTCAGTCGAACGTGCGATGAAAGTCAGCGAAACGGGCCTGAAATGCTGCTTTTTAACGCATCGGCGACAACCCACGCGTTGAAAAGCAGGGTAATGGCCCCGGAATCCTGCTTTTTGACGCGACGTCTGCTGGCCTTGCGTTGAAAAGCAGAGAAATCGGCCTGGAACGCTGCTTTTTGACGCGACGTCTGCTGGCCTTGCGTTGAAAAGCAGAGAAATCGGCCTGAAACGCTGCTTTTTGACGCGGTATCGGCGGACATGCGTCGAAAAGCAGACAGGCGCCGGCCAATGGTGGTCACAATCCGATAATGTGGGAGACGGAAGAAGGGGGAGCAATGCGCAATCACGAAGGATGGTCGGTGAGGCTCAAGTCCATCGTGGGGACGGTGATCACCGCGTTGGTGTTCTCCGTGGTGGGCGGCCTGTGCCTGGCCGGCCTCGTCGTCGGCGGCAGCGGCACTATGAGCTACCGTTCGCTCGACTATGACATGACGGTGCGCCCCAACGGCGACCTGCGGATCGTCGAGCACGTCGACGTGAAACTCGGCAAGCGCGACGGTGGCGGCAAATCCTCGTGGCATCAGCTCTTCCAGCGCTACAAGCTCGACGCCGGACAACTGAGCGCCATCACCGACGTGTCGGTGAAGGATGCCAACACCGGCGAGGAATACACGACCGGCGAGATGGCGAGCGGCTTCGACCTGGACTATACGTCAGACGCCGATTGGGACGACGAGTTCGCGCACACCTGGTACGCGGCGGACGTCTCGTGCGGCTCGAGCGACCATCCTGTGCGCTATACGCCCGCGGGGACGACCAAGAAAGCCGATGACGCGGACGACGATGACGACTATCCGCTTTTCAATGGCATGTTCGACGGCACCCATGGCGGCGACGGCGCGACGGGGCAGAACCCGGGCGACCAGGGCGTCATCGGCAATCCAGCTCAGAACCAGAATCCGGCCCAGAACCAGTCCCAAGCTCAGCCCCAGCCCCAAGGCAATCCCGCCAGCTACGCTCAGCCGGCCCGGCGCGGAGCGGACCAGCTTGTAGCCCAGACCGGCGCCCGTTCCTCGGTTCGGTCCGCGGTCCAATCCCAACCCCAACTCGGGCTTCAATCCCAAGTCCAGACCGGAAGCCAGCCCCAGCCCCAGGTCCGTCCCGCCGACGACACCAGTGACGATGACAGCGACGACGGTTTCTGCTCCACCGGCAAGCCGGGCGACACCATCGAGATCGGCTGGAACATTCCGGCGACCCACACCGCCGAGAGCATGAAATTCGATATCGCCATGACCTTCAAGGACGTGGTGACCCGCTACGACGACGTGGCCTACTTCAAATGGGAGCCGGTGGGCGACGACAACACCGTGCCGATCGGCAGTATGAAAGCCAAGGTCTCGCTGCCCAAGGCCAAGACCAAAGGCGGCAAATCCGGCGGGACGTCCGGCGGCTCCTCCTCGGTCTCCCTGCCCCAGCAGTGGCTGCACTTCTCGGGCATGGGCCGCGTCTCGGCGCAGGACGGCCATACCATAACGTTCAACGCCAGCAATATCCGGCCCCACCAGCACGTCGACCTGGTCTCGATGTCGTCGGCCGGCGCGATGGGCAAGGTGAAGCACACGCAGTCCGGTGACCACGCGCAGGCCATCGTCCACCAGGAGAACGTGGAGCGTTCGAAGGCCATGGTCTCCCGGACCTTCAACATCGTCATCCTGCTCGCCGCGCTCGTGGCGCTCATCGCGGCGTTCGGCTATGGCATCCGCCAGTTCGTGCTCCTCACCCGCAAGTCCCGCTACCACGGCGAAGTGGACTATTACCGCGACATCCCCTCCGCCTCGCCGGTGGCCGTCGCCCGCCTGATGCAGACGCTGGAAGGCGCCTCGTCCTCCAGGCTCTCCAACGCCTACCTGAGGGCGAACAACAGCAAGCACCTCGTCTCCCGGCAGATGGCGGCCACCATGCTTTCCCTGGCGCGCAAGAAGCTCATCGCCATCTACCCCGGCGAATCCTCGTGGTACACGGGCCTCGATATGTCGAATGCCGACTCCGCCCAGCTCGCCGAACGGGTGCGGGCCAACGACGCGGAGGACGGCAGGAAGACCAGCACCATCGTGGTCATGCCGCTCGCCTACAGCAACGACGGCGAGACCCTGCGTGACGCCAGGCGCCGCGAGGAGCATCCCCTGTCGCTCACCCGCGCCGAGAAGGCCCTGCTCGACCTGCTCAAGTCCTTCGCCGAGTACTGCGGTTCGCGCGTCTTCGACATGAAGGAGATGCGCAAGAAGGGCAGGAAGTGGGACGTGAGCGTCACCCGCTACCGCACGTTCACCACCGAGGCCGAGAAGGAATACGAGGAATCTGGGCTGAGACTCTCGCAGACCGGCGTGCTCGCCAAGGTCGGCGTGCTGATGGCGGTGGCGACGGCGCTGGTGGCCCTGTGCTTCTGGCGGTTCCGGAAAGCCGGTCTGCCCGGCGTGGTGGTCGTCGGCATCGTGGTGCTGGCCTTCGTCGCCATGATGATCCTGGGGCTGCTGCCCCGTGAGACCTTGACCGACAAGGGCCAGAAGGTGGCGGGCCAGGCGCTCGGACTGCGCAGGTACATGCAGGACTTCAGCGACTTCTCCAAGCGCGGCGTGCCCGACCTGGCGCTCTGGGATGACTACCTCATCTACGCCACCGCCCTGGGCATCAGCGGCGAGCTGGTGCGCAAGATGGCCGAGGCGCAACCGGCGCTCGCCGACGCGGCCTGGCTCGACGAGAACGCCCGCGGCTCGCTGGTCTACTATGCCTACTGCGGCCCGGCGTGGTCCGGCTCCTCGCCGGCCAACGCCCCGTCCTTCGGCGGCGGCTTCGCGGACCTCGGCTCGCAGCTGAGCGCCGGCTTCGGCGGCATGGCCGCGTCGGTCGGCGTTGGCGGCGGATTCGGCGGCGGCAGCTTCGGCGGTTCGGGCGGCGGCGCCGGTGGCGGCAGCTTCGGCGGCAGGTGAGCCGGCTGTCCATACGGCGGCGCGGCGGCGCGTCCGTGGCATCCTCGTGCGTGGCTGGTTGCGGCCGCTCATGCGTTTAGGCGTCTATGCGTCGGAGCGCCGGATTGACTGGCGTGGCGCATAGCTGGTCGTCGCCTCCTCCGGATGAACATGCGTCGAAAAGCACGAAATCACCCGTAAAAACGTGCTTTTCTACGCATGTGCGGCTGGCGATGCGTTCAAAAGCAGATAATGCGGGGCGAAAGTCTGCTTTTCGACGCTGTAAGGGCCCGGCCTACCGGTTGGCCTCGTCGAGGGTGAGTCGGTCGTCGTCGGCATCGTAGTCGAAGAGTTCGCCATAGCGTCCCCAGGTCACCGCGATGGCGAACTGCAGCCGTGCCTCCTCATCGGTGTGCTGGCGACGCAGCAGGTCGAGAATAAGCTCGCCACGCAGGCCCTTGTCCGGGTGGTGGCGCAGAGCGTGGTCGATGGTGCGCACCAGCGGCGCGTGCTCCATGGCGAGTCCGGCGAAGAGGCGCTTGGCGTCGAGCACGTCGGCGTGGCACCAGCGCTCGCCGGAACGGGTGATGGTGCAATGGCCGCGGCTCACGGTCATCAGTCCGAGCATCGTGCCGGCGTCGATCAACGGGAAGAGGTCGTCCACCTCGAAGGAGAGGTCGGCGGCGAGATCCGCCAGATCCACACCGACCGGATAGTTCGAGACCACGTCAAGCAGGCCGGCGAGTCCGCCCGGGGTGGCGTTGGGCAGTAGGCCGACTGTTTCGTTGTCTTGACGTTTCATGGTGTCGGCGTCCGCCGTAGATAGGCTCACAGAAGTGGAAGATACCGGTGACGGTTTGTTGGAATTCCGCGGTCTTGCCGTTTCTTTCTCCGACTTTTGTGAGTCTGTGGCCCTGCTCTTCCCGGTGAGGATGGCGTAGAGCCTGTCGACCGTCGCCTCGAACTCGGCGCTGTGCTTGTCGCGCGGGCGAGACAGGTCGATCGGCACCTGGGCGATCAGGTGGCCGGGATGCGAGCCCAGCACCACCACGCGGTCGGCCATCTGCACGGCCTCCTCGATGTTGTGGGTGACGATGAGGATGGATTTGATGGCGTTTTCGCGGTTCTGGTAGAGCTTCAGCACTTCCTGGCGCAGGTTCTCGGCGGTCAGCACGTCCAGGGCGCTGAACGGCTCGTCCATGAATAGCGCGTCGGGCCGCAGCACCAGCGCGCGGGCGATGCCGACCCTCTGGCGCATGCCTCCCGAGAGCTCCTTGGGATAGGCCGATTCGAAGCCGTCGAGACCTATGGCGTCGATGGCGGCCAGCGCGAGCTCGTGGCGCTTGGCGCGAGGCATGCCATTGGCCTCCAGCCCGAGCTCGACGTTGGCTTGCACCGTCAGCCACGGCATGAGCGCGAAGGTCTGGAAGACCAGCGCCACCCCGGGGTTCGGCCCGTCGAGCGCCTTACCGCGGTAGGAGACCTGCCCGTCGCTCGGCTCCACCAGCCCCGCGAGGATGCGCAGGAAGGTTGATTTTCCGGCCCCGCTGCGCCCGAGCACGGCCACGATCTCGCCCTCGTGCAGGTTGAAGGAGATGTCGTCGAGCACGGTGGTCTCATGGCCCTTCTCCGAGGTGAAGCGCTGGCTGATGTGGCTGGCCTCGATGACGGTGTGGGTGGCGTTGGCGTCGAGGTCGGCGAAGTCGGGGTTGGTGCGTCGGCGGCCGCGTGTGCGGGTTGCGGCGGCGGTCGCTCCGCCGGTCCGGGTCTCGCTGGCAACGGCGTTCAGCAGTTTGTTGAAGTTCATGATGGGGTCCTTTTGATGCTGTTGATTGGAATGTTCGGAACCGTACACGCCCCAATGGGGCCATGTGAAACAGGAATGGCGGAAGCGCAGGGGTCTGATTCCAAATGGGCGTTTGGGCGTGCGGCCTTTCGCTAGCCGACCATGAAACGGCGGTCGGCGAGCCTTTGCAGCGGGTTCCAGAAGAGGCGGTTGACGGCCACGACGAAGATCGCCATCACGGCCACGCCGATGATGGTCTTCATGCCCTCGCCGTGCGCGGTGGCCTCGGCGATGTAGGAGCCCAGGCCGTGGGCCACCAGCGTGTGCCTGCCGTAGCTGACGATTTCGGAGACGATCGAGGCGTTCCATGCGCCGCCCGCCGCGGTGATGCCGCCGGTGACCCACGAGCCGAAGACCGCCGGCAGGATGAGTGTGCGCCACCGCATCCACGTGCCCATGCGCAGGCTCTTGCTCATCTCGACCAGGTCGTCGGGAATCGCGCTCGCCCCGGCGATGATGTTGAAGAGGATGTACCACTGCGTGCCCAGCGCCATCAGGAGGATCGAGCCCCAGTTGATGTCGACGCCGCACGTCACGAAGAACATGACCGCGAAGGGGAAGATGAAGTTGGCCGGGAAGCTTGCCAGCACCTGCACCAGCGGTTGCACGAGCCGTGAGATCCGCGGATTCATGCCGATGATCGCGCCCACCGGCACCCATACCGCCGAGCAGAGCAGGGTCAGCAGAGCCACGCGCAGGAAGGTGATGCCCCCGAGCCCGAAGGCCCGTCCGAGCTCGCCGAGCCCGGTGCTGTGTGAGATGGCGACGAGAAGCTCCGCGGCCCCGAACGTCACCAACGCCCCCACAGTGACGTCGAAGGCGATGTCGCCCGCACGGCGCCTGCCGGGCCTGGCGCCCCATGTCGCGCCAGTGCGCCCCAGCGGCCGGGTGACGCGCTCGAGCAGGTCGCCGACCGGCCGGAGCAGCCGCCCGAGCCATTCATCGATATGCGATTGGCGGATGAGCGTGAGCGCGACACTGCGCTTGGGCGTGGAGGATTCGCTTTGGGTGATGCGGAACTTCTCGGCCCAGGCGGTCATCGGCTTCCAGACGCACACGTCGACCAGCAGCACGACGATGACCATGGTGAGGATGGCCCAGCAGATTTTCGCGGGGCTCTCCTCGGCCGACGCCGCGGCCACGTAGCTGCCGATGCCGGGCAGCGCGTAGGTGTGGTTGCCCACCGAGATCATCTCGGAGGCGGTCAGGAAGAACCAGCCGCCGCCCACGCTCATCATCATGTTCCAGATCAGCGGGATCATCGAGTTGGGCACGTCGAGCGTCCAGAAACGCTGCCATCGCGTCAGACGCAGGTTGCGCGCCGCCTCGTCGAGCTCGACGGGTTCGCTTTTGAGCGACCGATAGAACGAGAAGGTCATGTTCCAGGCCTGTGAGGTGAAGATGGCGAAGATCGAGGCGGCCTCCACGCCCATCATCGAGCCGGGGAAGAGCGCGAGCCAGATGGTCACGGTCGCCGAGAGGAAGCCGAGGATCGGCACGGATTGCAGGATGTCGAGCAGGGGGATGAGCACCTTGCCAAGCCGGCGCGAGCGGGCCGCGGACAGGCCGTAGGCGAAGGTGAAGATCAGCGAGAACAGCAGCGCCAGAGCCATGCGGAAGACGGAGCGCAGGGCGTAGTAGGGCAGGTTGACCGGGTCGGTGGAGATGGTGGACGGCACGCCGTTCGGGCCCACGGGCGCGTTGATGGCGGGCACGAGCCAGGCGATTGCGGCGAGGATGGCGAGGATGCCGGCCACCACGGCGCAGTCGGAGAGCACACGGGCGGCGAGGCTGGGTCGGCGCGCGCCGTCGTGGGCGTTGGCGCCGGGCCTCCCTGCGATGGGGGAGGCGGGGTTGGTGAAGAACATGGTCATGAGAATCCCTTGTGTCGTAAGGCATGCGCAGGCTTTCGCCCCGTCGGGCGAGCTTGCGTTTTTCGATTGGAATCTCGATGAATGCGGTTGGCGTCGTGTCGTGTTGCGTGGTCCCGTGGGCGGTTTGGCGCTCGCGGTTGGCTGCCGCGTTTCCATGATGTTTCCGTATCGCTGCCGTATGGCGGCTATACATCATGCCGATTTCGATGAGGCGTCGCCGGAGTGCCCGGTGTCGAGGGTCATCGTCGGGGGTCGTGTCGTCGTGGGTGAGCCAGGCGTCGAAAGATCCGCGCGCCAGGTACGCTGGCCGCGAAATTCGCCGTTGTCCGGTTCTAGTTATCCATCGAGAGTGGGGTCGTTGCTTCGCATAAATGATGCAGGTCGCTGAAACTATTAGGCAGATCGCTTGTCATGATCCCCACCCCCTTAAGCAGTCGCGCGGTGCGCGGGTTTTCATTACCGCCCTCAAGATAGGGGCCTCGCCGCGGCTTGTCAAATTGGGATTGATTATTCATCGGTTTCGATATCGCCCCTCGTCAGTCATAGAAGACGATATGGCCGATTGGCTGGCATGCTGCGTATTCTGGATGAGCCGAAGTGAACAAAGGGGCGAATATGAGATCAATGAGTCCGAGGCACGTGCTGAATGCCATACTCGTCTCCCTTGTCTTCACCGTGATAATCGGCATTCCGTTCCTCGCCGTGTATCTTTTGGGCGTGAAGCTCGGCGGTGACGACGATGAGTCCGACATCACGAATCTCGATTTTCAGGCCGATCTCCGCGATTTCCTCGTCATTCTGGTCCTGTTCACGATCGTGGCGCTCGGCGTGGTCATCTATACGAACCTGAGCTCGCGCCTGCCGCACGACATCGAGTACAGCCGTGACCTGCCCACGATCAGCCCCGGATGCGCCACGGTGTTCAGCGACATCATCGACCCGCCTCCCGTGGCGTTCTCACGAGTGATCAATATCGGATCGTCGGCCATGGCCGCCACGTTGCTGGCGTTGGAGGAGAAGCGGCTCATCGCCATCTACCCGGGCGTCGCCGCCGATTATGAGGGTTTCGACCTGCGCGATCCCGATGATGCAGGGCTGCAGGGCCGCATGCGCGAGGTCGCCGAGGCGCAACGTTCGTCCGCCGCCGCAACCGCCGCCCGGACCGAGGCGCAAGACGCCGCCGATGGTTCCGGCCGATCCTCGCGCCGCAAGGGTCGCCAGGGCCGCCACCGTGCCAAGCGACCCGCGCCCATGAGCGGCATGTGGGGCCGGTTCCTCTGGAACACGTCGTTGGGTTCGAAGCTGCGCAAGAACGTCTACAGCCAATCCTGGGTGGGTGACGTCAGCCAGCCGTCGGGCCTGGTGAGCACGATCTGCGTGATGCCCATGGCCTTTGAGAATCCCCAGGCGCCGAACGGCTTGCGGAATCAAGACGATCCGAATGGCGTGAACGATCCGAATGGCGCAAGCGGTTCAGCGGCCACGAATCCCTTGGGCGCCCTATCGTCCACTGATCGGGCGTTCCTGCGATTCCTGACCGACTTCTCGCGTTGGCGGGGCAGCACGGTCTTCGATCTGAACCAGCTGCGCGCCGCCTGCTGTGCCGAGGACGCGGCGCTGGGCGAGCAGATGAGGAGGAGGCGCGAAAGCGAGGACAAGGAAGGCCGGCTCGTCAGGACGCCGAAGCCGGTCTCCTTCGACAGCCTGTTCAGGGGGTACCGGCTCCAGGCCGGATTCTTCCGGGCGATGCGCGACGAGCTGCGCGACAGGAAGCTGGTGGCATACAACATGGGCCCGTTGCTTCTGCTGCTCCTCGTCATGACGGCGGCCGTCATCTTCGGCGCCCATCCCCTTGAAGATCTATGGGACGGCAACGCCGGCTTCCTGGCGATCGGGCTCGGCGCCCTGGGCTCCGTCATCGGCGTGACCATGCTGTTCTGCTCGCAGCCCTATTCCCTGAGCCCGGAAGGCAGGCGCGCGGCGATCCAGCTGATGGGCCTGAAGAAATACCTGCGTGATTTCAGTGATTTCTCGTCGCGTGGCGCTGCCGATGTGGAGCTCTGGGGCCAGTACCTCGTCTACGCCACCGCGCTCGGCCTGAGCGAAGAGACGCGTCGCCAACTGTCCGTCTATATCTACGTTTACGCGGTGATGGAGGCCTATAACTACTACGGCACCGATTACGAGGGCATCGTCATGGGCGGTCCCACGGCTCCAGGCGCATCGATGCCGGGCACGACGGCCAACATCAGGTCATGAAGCCCGGTTGAGCCCAGGACATCCATCGGATAGGACCGTTTGGCGGATTCGCAGCCAGGCTGGGTATTCTGGGTGAAGCGAAGTCGGCGAGGTGCGAGACAAGGGGGCGAAGATGAGACCGATAAGCCTGCGGCGCGTGATGAACGCCATGCTCTATTCCCTGGGCCTCACCGTGCTCGTGAACGGCCCTCTGCTCCTCGTCTACCTCTACGGCAAAGCGACCAGGCCCAGCTATCCGGATGACGATTTCCGCGACCATTGCCTCGAATTCATCGTTGACATGGTGATCTTTTCCCTTGTCATGATCGGCGTGGCCATCTACACCAACCAGGCCTCTCGTCTGCCCAAAGACATCGAATACAGCCGTGACCTTCCGGCGATGAGCCCCGGTTGCGCGGCGTTTTTCGCCGACCAAGTCGACCCGGGCCCCGAGGGGGTCTCGATGACGGGCATCGTTCGCTCGTGGGCCGCGTCGGCCACGTTGCTTCAGCTGCGGGAGAAGAAGTACATCGCCATCTACCCGGGAGTGGCCGCCGATTACGAGGGCTTCGACCTGCGCCGTCCCGATGACGCCGGTCTGCGCGAGCGCATGCTTCAGATCGACGAGGCGCAACGTTCGTCCGCCGGCGCCGCCCGATCCGTGCCGCCGGGCGCGATGCCGGGTACGTCGTATGGCATGACCTCCGGCCAGAGCTGAAGCCGAATGCCGTATCTGTCTTCATACTTCGCTAAAATCAAAGTCTGTTATGCCGAGAAACGGGTTGCCGCATGGACCTGTTTCTTCTTGGGTTCAGCCGCCCGGCCGCGTTCGTGCATTCGACCATGGTCGCCTCGGCGAATCGGCAGCGTTCCGCCGGGTTTCGGCGGAAAAGACAACGGGCGCGTTCGGTTTCATCAACCGCTGGGTGCGCAAGCACGGCGCCGCCCCTGACATGTACGCTGATATGCGGCAGCGACAGGTGAGACAATGGTTAACGCTATTGAGGCATTTGATGCCAAGCACATGAAGTCCTCGGATTCGATTCCGGAGTTCCGTCCCGGCGACACCGTCGAGGTCAACGTCAAGATCCAGGAGGGCAACAACTCCCGTCTTCAGGCGTTCACCGGCGTCGTGATCGCTCGCCAGGGCGCTGGCGTTCGCGAGACGTTCATCGTCCGCAAGGTCAGCTTCGGCTGCGGCGTGGAGCGTCGCTTCCCGCTGCACTCCCCGGTGATCGATTCCGTCAAGGTCATGCGCCATGGCCGTGTGCGTCGTGCGAAGCTCTATTACCTTCGTTCGCTGCGTGGAAAGGCCGCCCGCATCGTCGAGCGCCAGGACAACGCTGAGAAGAAGGCCTGAGCCACCGCTCACTGCCGAAAGGCGACCCGCTTGTCGAAAGTGGGTCGCCCTTCCTGTATTCGGGGGTATCCCGTATCCGTTTCCGCTCTTCGTCCGCGGCCGTTGCCAAGGCAGGCGGATGACGCTATTCGGCCGCGCTGCGTAGTATGAAGGCATCGAAAATCGTCATATGCCAGGTCGTTGCATAGGTGCCGAACGGCATGGGCATGACGATTGCGGATATGGCGAGGAACGGGGAGGCGCACATGGCAGGGCGAAGGCCGGGCGGGCCGCGGTCGGCACGGCACGAGGCGATGAACGATTCCCATATCGTCGACGTGGCCGGCTACGGCGTCGACCCGCGGCCACGCGCGCCCGCCGAGGACTCCCGGCGAGGCGGGCCGGCCGATGATGCGCCCCGCCGCTCGGAAGGCAAGAGAACCCTGGGTATCGTGCTGGTCGTGATCGTCGTCATGGTCCTGCTGCGCGTCTTCGTATTGGGTGTCTACAAGATCCCCTCGGGCTCGATGCGCGAGACCATCGAGATCGGCGACCACGTGGTCACCGACCGGCTCGCCCCGGGCATGGTGAGCCTCAAACGCGGCGACGTCATCGTCTTCAGGGACCCGGCCCACTGGCTGGCCGGCGACCCCGAGCGCCAGTCCGACGACCTCATCAAGCGCCTCATCGGCCTGCCCGGCGACTCGGTGGCGTGCAAGGGCCACGGCGCGCCGGTCACCGTCAACGGGGTGGCGCTCGACGAGACCTCCTACATCAAGCCGGGCGGCAATCCCAGCGACTTCGCCTTCAAGGCCAAGGTGAGCGCTGGCCACGTCTTCGTGCTGGGCGACAACCGTTCCGATTCCGCCGATTCGCGCTACCATGCCGACGATGGCGACGGCGGGCTGGTGCCGATCGGCAACGTGGAAGGCGTGGCGATGCTGACCATCTGGCCGGTGGGCCGCCTGGGCGTGCTGAAGGCGCACCACGAGGTCTTCTCCGCCGTGCCGGAAGGGCGGGTGTGATGGCGTCGTATGCCGATGGGGAAGCCATGCAGGGGGCCTTGCCTCTGCCGGAATCGGAGGAGCCGACGACACCGAAATCGTCAATGCCGGTGACGGCGGAAACGGATCGGGATACTTTGACGACGACAATGGAGTCGGCCAAAACGACGGCACCGAAAGCGGCGTTGGCGAAAGCGGACACGACCGCGGGTGGCGGTACGAAAGGGCAGGCGAAGCCGGCATCGCCGCGGCGCCGTCGTCCCCGCACTTCCCATCGCGTCGCGCCCACTCTTGACTTCGAGCGTTCGCTGGCGGAGCAGGGCTTCGACCTCATCGTCGGATTCGACGAGGTGGGGCGCGGCGCCCTGGCCGGGCCGGTGATGGTCGGCGCGGCGGCGATCTGGGCGAAGGACCTCGATGACCTGGAGGTGCCCGAGGGCGTCGCCGACTCCAAGCTGCTGAGCCCCAAACGCCGCGAGGCGATGTTCGGGCCGCTGCGCGACTGGTGCGCGGCCAGCGCCGTCGGCCAGGCCACCAACGTCGAGATCGACGAGTGGGGCATCTCCTGCGCCCTGGGCGTCGCCGCGCTACGTGCCCTGAAATCCGTGGAGGACGACCTGGCGCTCGCCGGAGGTCAGGGCGAGGATGGCGGGAAATCGGCAGCCTCCCTTTCATCCGCGTCCTCGAACGGCCTGCGCGTGGGCGCGATCCTCGACGGTCCCTTCGACTACATCACCCAGTCGGCCGATATGTTCGGCGCGCCCGCCGTACCGCTGCTGGCCGCGGTGCATACCAAGGTGAAGGCCGACCAGAGCTGCGCGCTCGTCTCCGTGGCCTCGGTGGCCGCCAAGGTGACCCGTGACCGCCTCATGGTCAGCATCGCCCACGGCAACCCGCGCTACGAGCCCTACCAGTGGGAGCGCAACAAGGGCTACGGTTCCGCCGCCCACCGCGCCGCCATCGCCGAGCATGGCCCAACCGACCTCCACCGCCTCAGCTGGCATCTGGTGTAGGGGAGTCCGCACGGTGTTTCGCATCTCGCTGCGTCGGAACAGCGATGCGCCCTATAGAGTAGACTTGTGAGCGTTCACTGCGCTTGTGGCGCGTGGCATGGATTGGGAGGTGGATATGGCTGGGTCGGCCCGCAGGAAAAAGCGTCCGTCGATGTTCGAGGTCGCGAAAATGGCCGGCGTGAGCCACCAGACGGTCTCCCGCGTCATCAACCATTCCCAGGACGTATCCGACGCCACCCGCGCCCGCGTGCAGAGCGCCATCGACGCCCTCGGCTACCGCCCGAGCAACTCCGCCCGCACCCTGGCCTCCCACCGCTCGCGCACCATCGGCCTGATCGCCGGCGGCATCCACTTCTTCGGCCCCTCCTCGTCCATCGCCTCCATCGAATCGCTGGCCAGGCGCCACGGCTTCTTCATGAACGTCTCGATGGTCCACGAGGCGCTGTGCACGCAGGAGGAGTTCGACGAGCTCTGCCGCACCTTCGACGAGCAGAACGTCGACGCGTTCATATTCCTGACCCCCACCGACGTGATGTTCGCCGACGCCTGCCGCGCCCGGCTGAGCCAGCCGAGGGTGCTGGTCACCTCCACGCATGGCGGACTTTCGATGAGCCAGGCCGGGCGTCTCATGGACGGCGCCGAGCGTGGCTGCACCGCCATCGTCGGCATCGACCAGTGGGGCGCGATGGCCGAGGTGGCCCGGCTCGTCGCGCGTTTCGGCCACCGTTCGACCCTCTACTTCTCCGGCCCGCTGCAATGGCGCGACGCCTCCACTCGGCTCGCCGCCTGGCGCAAGGCCACCGCCGCCTACTCGCTCGACGCCCAGATCGTGCAGTGCTCCTCGTGGGACGCCTCCGAGGCCTATGCCCGCATGAACCACGAGCTCGAGCACCTCGGCTCGGCCGGCGCCACCAGGCCCACCGTCGTGGTCACCGCCAACGACGCGCAGGCCCTGGGCGTGGCGCGTGCCCTGCGCGAGCATGGCCTGAGCATCCCCGGCGACATCAGCCTCGTGGGCTTCGATGACATGACCGGCATGGACAACATGCTGCCGCCGCTGACCACGGTGCGCCCCGATTTCGAGGAGCTTGGCACCGCCGCGATGCGCGAGACGCTGCGGCTGCTCGGCGAGGGCGGCGAGACGGCGTTCGTCACCAGCGCCCACGGTGCGGGCCTGATCCCCGCGCAGGTCATCCAGCGTCGCTCGCTGGGCCCCGTCCCGCATTTCTAGAGTCTCGCATCGCTTGCCGGCGTATCCGTGTTGATTTCTTGGTTGTCGCCGCTTTTGTGTCGGTCGTCGATTCCCGACGCATCCGTTCAGGTCGTGCCGAGCTTTCCGTATTCTCATATTCGCTGTTCCTGTATTTCCTGTATTTCTCTGTGTGCCGCGTGCTCTCCATTCCGTCTTCGTCTTGCCTTTTCGCCTGTCCTCGTTCGTCTTCGTACGCTTCCGATATTTCCCCACCTGCGTCGGTGGAGAAATGGCGGCGAACGTAGTAGTATAGGTGCCTAAGAGTTGTTAGCGTTCACATAAGGCCGATGGTGGCACCGCAGCGATGACGCCATCGGCCGGCGGAACGGTCCGCACGACAGTAAAGGAGCTGATCGATATGGCAATGACGGAAGGCGGCACGGAGCACGTGGGATCCATCGCGGAGAAGATCCGCGCGGGCAAGACCTCACTCGGCATCGAATTCGGTTCGACGCGCATCAAGGCCGTGCTGATCGACGACACCTACTCCACCATCGCCGCCGGCGAGCACGGCTGGGAGAACCACCTCGTCAACGGGCTGTGGACCTACTCGCTCGACGAGGTGTGGTCGGGCCTGCAGGCCGCCTACGCCTCGCTGGCCTACGACGTGGAGAACGCCTACGGCGAGAAGCTCACCAGGATCGGCACGATGGGATTCTCGGCGATGATGCACGGCTACCTCGCATTTGACAAGGATGGCAAGCTGCTCGTCCCGTTCCGCACCTGGCGCAACTCCAACACGCACGCCGCCCACGAGAAGCTCTCCCAGCTCTTCCAGTACAACATCCCGGAGCGCTGGTCCATCGCGCATCTCTACCAGTGCATCCTCAACAAGGAGGACCACGTGCCCTCCGTCGCGTTCTTCACCACCCTGGCCGGCTACGTCCACTGGATGCTCACCGGCAGGAAGGTGCTCGGCATCGACGACGCCTCCGGCATGTTCCCCATCGACCCCGAGACCCACGACTTCAACAAGCACATGCTCGCCCAGTTCTCGGCGCTGCCCGAGGTCGCCGCGCAGCCCTGGAAGATCGAGGACCTGCTGCCCACTCCGCTGGTCGCCGGATCCGACGCGGGCACGCTCACCGAGCAGGGCGCCAAGCTGCTCGACCCCACCGGCACCCTACGCCCGGGCACGCCGCTGGCCCCGCCCGAAGGCGACTCCGGCACCGGTATGGTGGCCACCAACTCCGTGCGCGTGGGCACCGGCAACGTCTCGGCCGGCACCTCCATCTTCGCCTCCGTGGTGCTCGACCATCCCCTCGAGCGCCTGCACCCCGAGGTCGACCTGGTCTCCACGCCGGCGGGCGACCCGTGCGGCATGAGCCACGCCAACAACTTCACCTCCGACCTCAACGCCTGGATCAAGGTCTTCAGCGAGTTCGCCAAGGCCATCGGCACCCCGCTGGACGCCGGCAGCCTCTACGGCACCCTCTTCCGCGCGGCCATCGGCCCCGACGCCGACGCCGACGCGGGAGGCCTGGTCAACTTCTGCTTCTATTCCGGCGAGTTCCTGGCCGGCCTCGAGGAGGGGCGCCCGGTCTTCGCGCGCGGCCCCGAGTCGAAGATGGGCCTCGCCAACTTCATGCGCGCCCAGCTTTTCGGCGCGTTCTCGCCGGTCAAGATCGGCATGGACATCATGACCAAGGACGAGCATGTGCGCGTCGACTCGATGGTCGGCCACGGCGGCATCTTCACCACCCCCAAGGTGGCGCAGAAGATCCTCGCGGCGGCGTTCGACACCCCCATCAAGGTGATGTCGACGGCGGCCGAGGGCGGCGCATGGGGCATGGCGGTGCTCGCCGACTACCTCTGGCACAAGGACACCCCGCTCGACGAGTACCTCGACAAGCGCGTCTTCGCCGGCGCCGAGTCCACCACCGAGACCCCCGACCCCAAGGACGTCGCCGGCTTCGAGGACTTCTTCGCCCGGTTCACCCGCGCCCTGCCGATCGAGAAGGCCGCCATCGAGACCATCGACCTCGAAAGCTGAGCCGGCCCGGTCCGGTGCCATTTCGGTCCGTGTCCAGTCGTCCGGTCCTGTTTCCTCACCGGGTGTTCGTCTGCCAGTGAAGAAACGTGATCTGACGCTCGCCAAGGTGCGGTTTCTCCACTGGGAGGTTGGTTTCGGTGGGGAAACGTGATCTGGCGCTCGCCAAGGTGTGGTTTCTCCACTGGGAGGTTGGTTTCGGTGAAGAAAAGGGACCTGGCGCAGGATGAGGTGCGGTTTCTTCACCGGAAAGGATGGAGCGGATCGGGGTGCGTGACACGGCACATACATATTTGGACATATCGCAGTAACCACAACAACAAAGGAAGTAATCATGGCATTCGAAAACCCATTCGAAGGCAAGACCGTCTGGTTCGGCGTCGGCTCGCAGGACCTCTATGGCGAGGAGGCGCTGCGCCAGGTCGCCGAGCAATCCACCAAGATCGTCGACGCGCTCAACGCCACCGGCAAGATCCCAGTCAAGCTCGTCCTGAAGCCCACGCTGAAGTCCTCCGACGGCGTCAAGGAGTTCATGACCGCCGCCAGCGCCGACCCCAGCTGCATCGGCGTGATCGCCTGGATGCACACGTTCTCGCCGGCCAAGATGTGGATCCGCGGCCTGCAGGTGCTGACCAAGCCGCTGCTGCAGCTCAACACCCAGTTCCACAAGGAGATCCCGTGGGACACCATCGACATGGACTTCATGAACCTGAACCAGTCGGCCCACGGCGACCGTGAGTTCGGCTACATCGTCTCTCGCCTTGGCATCCCGCGCAAGATCGTCGTCGGCCACTACACCGATCCCGAGGTCGCCGAGAAGATCTCGACGTGGGTCCGCGCCTGCGCCGGCTGGAACGAGTCGCGCAACATGCGCGTGATGCGCTGGGGCGACAACATGCGCAACGTGGCCGTCACCGAGGGCGACAAGACCGAGGCCGAGCGCGTCTTCGGCACGCAGGTCAACACCTGGGCCGTCAACGAGCTGGTCGGCTACTACGAGAAGGTGAAGGACGATCAGGTCAAGGCCCTGATCGAGGACTACAAGGCCAAGTACGACGTGGCCCCCGAGCTGCTGGACTCGCGCTATGACGAGCTGAAGATCGCGGCGCGCGAAGAGGCCGCGATGGTCAACATGATGAAGGACAACGGCGCCACCGCCGCGGTCGACAACTTCGAGGACCTCGGCACCCTGCCGCAGCTGCCGGGCGTGGGCGCCCAGCGTCTGCCCAGCGAGTACGGCTATGGTTTCTCCGCCGAGGGCGACTGGAAGACCTCGGTGCTGGTGCGCATCGCCAGCGTCATGGGCTACGGCCTGCCCGGCGGCTCCAGCCTCATGGAGGACTACTCCTACAACTTCGTGCCGGGCCACGAGATGGACATGGGCTCGCACATGCTCGAGGTCTCGCCGTCCGTGGGCACCATCGCCAAGCCGAAGCTCGAGATCCATCCGCTCTCCATCGGCAACAAGGCCGATCCGGTGCGGCTGGTCTTCACCGTCGCCCCGCACAAGGCCGCCACGGTCATCTCCATGGCCGACATGCGCGAGCGTTTCCGCCTGCTCATGGACGTGGTCGATGTGGTCGAGCCCGAAGGCTCCTTGAAGGCCCTGCCGTGCGCCCGTGGCCTCTGGCAGCCCCGCCCGTCGCTCAAGACCGCGGCCGAGTGCTGGCTGCGCGCCGGCGGCTCGCACCACACCTGCATGACCACCTCCGTCGGCCGCGAGGCCTGGGAGGACTTCGCCCGCATGGCCGGCGTCGAGCTGGCCACCATCGACGAGCATACCGAGCCGCGCCAGTTCGAGCGCGACCTCGAGCTCTCCGAGATGTACCACCGCCTCGACAACCGTCGCTGAGACGGTACCCATCGAGTACTCATCGAGTACCCATCGAGTCGACGGGTGGCCCGGCCGATTGGCTGGGGCCGTCTCCCGTTCTCTCGTTTGGCTTTGCCGGCAGAAGGATCGTTCCTCCTGCCGGCGTTTTCATGCCGAGATATCCTAGTCTGGAACGCGTTGATGAAAGGTGAGAGCAATGGGCGATGACAGCATGAACAGGACTGGCGGCGTGGGATCGAATCATGGAGTGCCCGCGATCGCCCTGAACGACGGGACGGCCATCCCGCAGATTGGGCTGGGCGTGCTGCGCATCGGCGATGACGAGGTGTCGGGCGTGGTCGAATCCGCGCTTGAGCTGGGCTACCGTCATATCGACGCCGCCGCCGGCTACGACAACGAGGCCGGGGTGGGCCGTGCGCTCAGGGCCTCCGGCTACGCCAGCGGCGAGCGGCGCAGGAGCCTGTGGGTGACCACCAAGCTGCGCGACTCCCAGCAGGGCTACGACTCCGCGCTGAAGGCCTTCGACGACTCCCTTCGCCTGCTCGGCCTCGATTACGTCGACATGTACATGCTGCACTGGCCCACGCCCTTCGACTGGCGTTCCGGCGAGACGTGGAAGGCGTTCGACAGGCTGCGTGGCGAGGGTCGTGTGCGCTCGCTGGGCGTCTGCAACTTCATGCCCGGCCACCTCGAGCGCCTGCACCGCGAGACGGGGGAGTGGCCCTCGGTCGACCAGATCGAGCTGCACCCCACCTTCCAGCAGCGCAAGGCGGTCGCGTTCTGCCGCGAGCACGGCATCGCCGTCGAGGCTTACTCACCGATGGCCCGCGGCGCCGACCTCGACGCCGGCGACGGCACCATCGAGCGCATCGCCGCCGCCCATGGCGTCTCGGCGGCCCAGGTGATCCTGCGCTGGCATGTCGAGAACGGCACCGTCATCATCCCCAAGTCGGTCCACGCCGGCCGCCAGCGCGAGAACATGGACCTCTTCGGCTTCGCGCTCACCGCCGACGAGCACGACGCGATCGACGCGCTGGACGGGCCGACCCGCGCCGGCCACGATCCGGAGACCTTCACCTACGCCTGACCGGCGGGCGCCCACATTTCGATTTGCACAACGGATGGGTGTATTATATACTCTGTTACTGAGACCGGTTACAGTAATGAATGGGCATTGCTGGTCTCGCTGGCAATAGTCGCTAGCAACGGCGCAGAAAGGAAATCATGGCTGATATACCTAATCCGATAGTGCTCCAACGTGCTGATCCATATGCCATCCGCTTTCAGGGACAATACTATTTCACCGGTTCCTACCCGGCTTACGACCGCATCGTGCTGCGCCGCGCCGAGCACCTGGCCGACCTGCAGAAGGCCGACGAGGTGACTATCTGGAAGAAACATGAAACCGGTCCCATGAGCCATCTCATCTGGGCGCCGGAACTGCACCGCATCAACGGCAAGTGGGAGATCTACTTCGGCGCCGCCCCCAACGACGGCCAGAGCGACGGCACCTTCAACCACCGCGTCTTCTGCCTCGAGAACGCCGACGAGGACCCGATGAGCGACCACTGGTTGGAGCGCGGCAAGGTCGACACCGGCATGGACACCTTCTCCCTGGACGCCACCACCTTCATGCACGACGGCGAGCAGTACCTGGTCTGGGGCCAGCAGGACCTCGACATCCCCGGCAACTCCAACCTCTACATCGCCCGCATGGCCAACCCGTGGACGCTCGCCACCAAGCCCGTGATGCTGGTGAAGCCCGAATACGACTGGGAATGCGTGCGCTTCAAGGTCTGCGAGGGCCCGGCGGTCATCGAGCACGGCGGCAAGGTCTACATCACCTATTCCGCCTCGGGCACCGGCCCGGAGTACGCGATGGGCATGCTCACCGCCAGTGCCGACGCCGACCTGTTGGACGCCAAATCCTGGAAGAAGTCGGCCAGGCCCGTTTTCGCCACCAACGAGGCCGCGCACATGTACGGTCCGGGCCACAACTCCTTCACCAAGGCCGAGGACGGCGTCACCGACGTGATGATCTACCACGTACGCGACTACACCGAGATCAAGGGCGACCCGCTCTACGACCCGAACCGCCAGGCCTGCGCCAAGGAAATCGGTTGGAACGCCGACGGCCCGGTGTTCGGCCGGCCCGAGGCCATGACCCGCTGGACGCCGCAGACCACCGAGGTCCTGCCGCCCGACGGCTCGCATAGCTGAGCTCCCGAGTCCCTGAGTCTCCGGAACCCCGATTTCCGGGTTCCCGATTCCCCCATTTTCGAACGGCGTGGCCCAAGCCTCCAGGCAGGCGAACGGCGCGGCCTTCGGAATGTCCAGATTTTTCCTTCCCTTCCAGCGCGTCGCGCCGCGGATCCGCAACGAAAGCGGGCCACGGGGCGCCACGAGGGGCCGGATCGAAGGTGATGAAAGGTGAGGCGGCCGGCAGTCGGCGCCGCCGAACCGACGCGAAGAGGCGGGATCCCGCGCGCGCAACGCGGGGCCTTGAAACGAAACCAACAAAGAAGTGAGATCATGAAATTACTGAAATCGTTGAAACGACCGGTGTTCTGGAACTTCGGCCTGCTGAATTTCTTCTACTTTGCCGTCTGGCAGTTCTCCGGCACCTTCCTGCCGATGTGGCTCAAGAGCATCGACGTGACGCCGACCTACATCGGCCTCCTGAACACCGTGGCCGCGCTCGCCGCCCTGGTACTGCAGCCCGTCTTCGGCCCCCTGCAGGACAAGCTGGGCCTGAAGAAGAACCTGTTCTTCTTCGTGGTCATCTGCATCCTTTTCGCCGGTCCGCTCTTCAACTGGGTGTTCCTGCCCATCCTCAAGTTCAATGAGCTGCTGGGCGCCCTGCTCGCCGGCATCTACCTGAGCCTGTGCCTCAACGGCGGCTCCGGCGTGGTCGAGGCCTACAACGAGCGTTCCTCGCGCGCCAACGGCTTCGAGTACGGCCACGCGCGTCTCTTCGGCTCGCTGGCCGGCGCCTGCGCCTCCTTCGTCGGCGGCTTCATGTGGTCCGCCAACAAGAACTCCATCTTCTGGGGCATGACCTTCTGCGGCGCGGTGCTGATCGTGCTGCTGCTGCTCGTGCGCGTGCCCAAGGACGCCCTCGAGGTGGCCGAAGGCATCGACGTCTCCAAGGACGACGCGAAGAGCAAGGAGGCCGAGCTGAAGGTCACCAAGGAGGACTTCGCCCGCAACACCTGGCGCAACCGCAGCTTCTGGGGCTTCGTGCTGCTGATCATCGGCTCCGCCACCATGTACGACGTCTTCGACCAGCAGTTCGCCAACTACTTCTCCGAAATGTTCGTGAAGCATGGCATGGGCACCCTGGCCCAGGGCAACTCGCTGTTCGCCAAGGTCGTCTCCGTGCAGATCCTGCTCGAGGCCTGCTTCATGCTCGTCATGCCCGCCCTGATCGACAAGATCGGCGCCAAGACCGGCCTGGTCATCTACGGCGGCATCCTCTTCGTGCGCGTGCTCGGCTGCGCGTTCATCACCAACGTGCCGATGCTGATCTTCTGGCGCCTGCTCGCCTCGCTCGAGATGCCGTTCATGCTCATCTCCGTGATGAAGTACATCACCCGCGTCTTCGACAAGAAGGTCTCCGCCACCGTCTACATGTACGGCTTCGGCACCGCCAAGCAGATCGGCGTCTCCATCTTCTCGCTGGTGATGGGCGCCGTGATCACGGCCCTGCAGTTCCAGAAGGCCTATATGGTCCTCGCCGCCGCGATCTTCGTGCTCGTGGCCATCGGCTCCTCGCTGATGCGCTCCGACGTCAAGGCCGTGCGCGCCAAGGATTCCGCCGAGGCCTGATCGCCCCGACTCCTAGCGGTTTTTCTCTGACACAGGGCCCCACGGTTGCGAATCCGTGGGGCCCTGTCGTTTGTTGATGTGGGGTACGGGGGATTGCAGTCCTGTGGTCTCTGTGGTCCCGTGCAAAGCGCCGGGTTGGTAGAGGATTGGGACGCCGCCGGCCGGTGGGCCCTCGGCGCTGTTATATTGAAAATAGACAATAGATTGAATCGGTGCTCCATATATACGGTATATGCGTATACGCACGGTATATGCGCGGCACCGGTTGACTTATGCGTTGACGCGCGTTGCCGGCGCGCGGGGCATACGCGGGCCCGCGGCAGATGAGGAGGCTGGCCATGGACGGCAAGAAGATGACGATCCGCGACATCGCCAGTCGCTCCGGCGTCTCGCGCGCCACCGTCTCCCGGTACCTAAACGGCGGGCACTGGGTGAGCGACGAGGCCGCCGCCAAGATCCGCAAGGTGATCGAGAAGACCGGCTACGTGGCCAACAAGAACGCCCGCTCCCTGGCCACCGGCCACTCCGATTCCGTGGCCTTCCTGCTGGGCGAGCCCCAGGAGCTGCTCTTCGACGACCCCAATTTCTCCACCCTGCTGCGCTCCATCGCCGACGAGCTGGGGCGCAAGGGCATGTCGCTGATCATGATGACCACCGACAACGACGACGAGAACGAGCGCAACCTCAAGTTCCTGCGCGGCGGCCCGGTCGACGGCGTGCTGCTGGTGGCGTGGCACCGCGGCGTGCACCCCGGGCTTTTGCAGTCGCTGCGCGAGATGCGCATGCCCGTGGTGGTGGCAGAATACCCGCCCATCGACGCCGAGGCCACCAGCTACGTGCACGTCGACGACTACCAGGGCGCGGCCCAGGCCACGCGCTATCTCGTCGAACGCGGGGCGCGGCACATCGCCATGCTCACCGGCCCCGAGGGGCCTTCGGGCACGCAGGCCAGGATCCGCGGGTTCGAGGACATGCTGGAGAAACTGGGATGGGAGCCGGTCGCCATCGAACATGGCACCTACAACAAGGCCAGCGGCTACCAGGCCACGCTGCGCCTGCTGGAACGCGGGGGGAGTGGCGGTCAGACCGTCCAGGCCAGCTCCGATGGCAAGGCAGGGGCACCCATCGACGGGCTGTTCGCCGCCTCCGACCTCATGGCCGCCGGCGCCCTGCAGGCCTTGAGGCAGCAGGGGCTGCGCGTGCCCGGCGACGTGCAGGTGGTCGGCTTCGACGACCAGGCCATCGCCAGGATCTGCGAGCCTGCGCTTACCACGATCCGCCAGCCGTTCGACGGCATCGGCAAGCACATGGTCGACCAGCTCATCGACCTGATGGGCGGCGGCGCCCCCTCGGGCGTTACCCTGCCGCTCGAGCTCGTGGTGCGTGACTCGACGCGATAGGTTTCATCGGCGCTTGCGGCCGCTTGTTTTTGGCGCGTCCGTGGGAGTTTCGTGCGCGCGTTTTGGGTGTCGTGGCACGTACAGTATTCTTTGAATGCATCGTAGGAATGGGACGGGCCCGGGGCTCGCTGTGAAAGGTTCGCATATGTTCGATAAACGGCTGTTTTCGTTGGTGCAGCGCGTCGGAATCCTGGTGGGGGCCAAGGTCCTGTGCCTCTGGATCTCGCTGCTGGCCGACGTCGGCTTCGCGTTCATGGCCGTCGGCCTTCTGGGCAAGCTCTTCCCCGTCATCACCTCGAACCACAAACAACTGGTCAAGCTGCTGCGTGACTTCCAGGCGTTCCCCGACGACTACTCGGCCTTCGTCTTCGCCTTTCTCGTCATCATCATCGTGAAATATCTCGCCAACCGCGCCGCGCACTTCTTCGGCTCGCAGGCCAGCGAGCGGGTCAAGCTCATGCTGCGCGAACAGCTCTACGGCAAGATGCTCGACCTCGGCCCCTTCTACGCGCGCCACGTGCGCACTGCCGACGTGGTGCAGTCGATGAGCGAGGGCATCGACCAACTGCGCGACTTCTTCGAGAAGTTCCTGCCGCAGCTCATCTTCTCCGTGGTGGCCACCCTCACGCTTTTCGTGGTGCTGCTACCCATCAACACCTACGCCTCCCTGGTGCTGCTGGCCTGCGTGCCGCTGCTCATCGGGGTGGTGGCCCTGGCCGCCTTCGACGCCAGGAAGGTCCTTCCGCGCTACTGGGGCGCCTACACCGACATGGGCGGCATGTTCCTCGACAGCATCCAGGGACTGGAGACCCTCAAGAACTTCGATGCCGACGGGCTCGCCTCCAAGGACATGAAGGAGAAGTCCGAAAGCCTGCGAAAGGTGACGATGCGGCTGCTGGGCGTGCAGCTGCGCTCGCTCTCCACCGTCGACCTGGTGGCCTATGTGGGCGCCGCGGCCGGCATCGCCGTGGCGGTCTGGCAGGTCTTCGCGGGCGGTCTGGGGCTGCCGGCGGCGCTGATCATCGTGCTGCTCTCGATCAGCTTCTTCACCCCGCTGCGCAAGCTCGGCTCCTACTTCACCATCGCCCTGAGCGGCCTGACCGCCACCAAGCGCCTCTTCGCCATCCTCGACACCCCCGTCGCCGACGACGGGCAGATGACCCTGCCGCGTGACGCCTACGACTTCTCCATCACCTTCAACAACGTCGGTTACACCTACGCGCCCTTCGACCGAGACGGCGACGGCGCGCAGGGCATCGAGGTCAGGCACGGCGACGCCAAGGGCGAGGACGGGGACGCCACGAAGGCGGTGCGTGCGCTTGACGGCGCGAGCTTCTCGGCGTCCGCCGGCCGGCTGACCGCCATCGTGGGCACCAGCGGCTCCGGCAAGTCGACCGCGGCCTCGCTGATCGCCGGCACCAACCGGGTCTACGACGGCTCGCTGCGCCTGGGCTACCACATCTTCGACGGCGTGGGCAGCTGCGAGGTGCGCAGCCTGAGGACCAGGTCGCTGGCCAACACGGTCACCCTGGTCTCCTCCCAGAGCCACCTGTTTGCCGGCACGCTGCGCGAGAACCTGCTGATGGCCAAGCCCACCGCCACCGCCAACGAGATGTGGCTCGCCCTCGACAGCGCCAGCATCGACGACTTCGTCTACTCGCAGCCCGGCGGGCTGGACATGCGCATCGAGCAGGACGCCTCCAACCTCTCCAGCGGCCAGCGCCAGCGCCTCGCCATCGCCCGCGCCCTGCTGCGCGACAGCCCCGTCTATGTCTTCGACGAGGCCACCAGCAGCGTCGACGCCGAAAGCGAACGGCTCATCGAGACCACCATCCGCAGCCTGGCCAGCACCCACACCGTCATCATGGTCACCCACCATCTCGCCGAGGCCGCGAAGGCCGACGACATCGTCGTCTTCAAGGACGGCGAGGTCTGCGAGGAGGGTACGCACGCCGAGCTGATGGGCGCCGGTGGCCTCTACGCCGAGATGTACCGCGACCAGGAACTCATGGAGCGCATCACCCATCGCGACGGCTGGAGCCTGCACTATGGCAGGCAGGACGCGGACGGCAAGGCCGGGAAGACCGACGCCGACGAGACCGACGCTTCCGCCGCCGCCAACCGGGAGGCGCAGCCCGGCCAGGCCGAGGCCGCCAAGCCCATGGGTACCCTGCGCGTGGTGGGGCGCCTGCTGCGCGAGGTCGGCCCGCTGGTGCACTGGATGGTCGCCGCCTGCCTGCTCGGCTCCGTCTCACAGCTGGCCGGCACCTTCCTGCCGGTCTTCGGGGTCATGGCCTTCGCCGCCGGCTTCGGCCATCCCATCTGGGGCTTCGACCTGCGGGTCTCGCTCATCGCCATGGCCGTGTGCGCCCTGCTGCGCGCCCTCATGCGCTTCAGCGAGCAGTTCATGACCCGCGGCGCCTCGATCCGCCTGCTCTCGCTCTTCCGTTCGAAGACCTTTGACGCGTTGCGCCGGCTGGCTCCCGGCAAGCTCCTGGTGCGTGGCAAGGGTGACTTGGTCGCTTTGCTCACCGAGGACGTGGAGCAGCTGGAGGTCTTCTTCGCCGACACCATCGCCCCGGTCGTCGTCGCGCTGCTCACCTCGGTGTGCTACGCGACGACGCTGTGGAGCCTGGACCCCGAGTTCGCCGTCCTGCTCATCGTCTCGCACCTGCTGATGGGCGTGGTGCTTCCCGAGCTCTTCGCCGCCTCCGTGGGCGGCATCGGCGCGCGCATCCGCGACGAGTCCGCCGCCCTCGATGACCGCATGCTCGACGACCTGCGCGGCCTCGACGAGATCATCCGCTTCGGCCGTGGCTCGCGCCGCCTGAAGGGCATCGTCTCCGGCAGCAAGGAGCTGTGGCTGCTGCAGAACCGGCTCACCCGCAAGGACGGCGTCTTCTCCGGCCTGGCCGACGTGCTCATCGTCTTCTCCCTGATTGCCGCCTCGTTCGTGGCCCTCGACGTCTGCCAGCGCACCCCGTCCATGGCGCTGAACTGCCTGGTGGCGGTCGTGCTGGTGGCCAGTTCGTTCGGCCCCACCCTGGCGCTCAACGCCCTGCCACCGAACCTGACGCGCAGTTTCGGCGCGGCGCGGCGCATCTTCGCCATCCTCGACGAGGCCCCCGCCGTCGCCGAGAACGGCACCATCAAGCCGGCCTATGACGGCATGGCGCTCAAGGGCATCACCTTCACCTACCACCAGAGCCGTCCCTCCGCCGAAGGCCTCGGCGCCGGCACGGCCTACGACGGCCTCGTGGTTGGCCGGGAGCCGCTGGCCAGGCCCGTCTTCAGGGACCTCAGCCTGGCCATCCCGCGTTCGGGCATCCTCGGGCTGCAGGGTCCCTCGGGACGCGGCAAGTCCACGGTGCTCAAGCTGCTCATGCGCTACTGGGACCCCCAGGGCGGCGTGGTCGACTTCTCCGGGCACCCCCTGCCCACGCTCGAGGCGCACCACCGGCGCCACATGCAGGCCATGATGGGCCAGGAGACCTACCTGTTCAACGGCAGCATCCGCGACAACCTGCTGATCGCCAAGCCCTCGGCGAGCGACGACGAGCTGCTCGAGGCCTGCGAGAGGGCCTCCCTGCGCCAGTTCGTCGACTCCTTGCCCGACGGCCTCGACACCTGCGTGCAGGAGCTGGGCGCCCGGCTTTCGGAAGGCGAGCGGCAGCGCGTCGGACTGGCGAGGATCTTCCTGACCGACGCCTCGCTGATCCTCTTCGACGAGCCCACCAGCCGCGTGGACGCGCTGAGCGAGGCCGTGATCCTCAGCTCGATCAACGAGCTGGCCAGCACGCGCGACGTCGCCATCGTCCTGGTCTCCCACCGCGAGTCGACCATGCGCATCGCCGACAAGGTGGTCACCGTCTAACGATTGTGCGCGCCGGCGGCGTGCCGGTGTGCCGTGCGGTGACGGACTCCGATTCGCCGCGTCCACAAGAACGATCCAGAAGGACGTCCACAAGGCCTTGCCTTGACGGGCGTCCTTTCGTATACCTGCTGGTAGGTCGGTGTTTCGTGAGCGGTCGGGAGGTGCGTATGGTCTTGCCTGAGTGGAGTGGTTGCGGTGCCGTCGGCGTGAGGTCACGCATGTGGTGCGCGCGGGGGAGCGGGCATCGGCATCGGTCCGCCGCGCATTTCTCGCCCAGGCGTTTCCGGCGTGACGGCATGGCGGTGAGGCTGGTGGTGCTGCTGCTCTGCGCCGCGCTGGCGGGAGTGCTCTGCGGGCTGGCGCTGCCGCGTATCAGCCCGCCGTTGGCACGCATTACCGGCCAGTATGTCGCCACCGGTCCCGTCGCCCAGGCACTGGCCGCCCTGCCGGTGGACGACCGTCCCAGCAAGCGCGGCTACGACCGGGATTCCTTCGGCTACAACACCACCGACGACGACGGCAACGGCTGCACCATCCGCGACGACGTGCTCGCCCGCGACATGAAGGCGGTGCGGTTGGGCGCGAACCGCCAGTCTGGCGGGGCGGTATGCCAGGTGCGCAGCGGCGAGCTCAAAGATCCTTATACCGGCGAGACCATACGCTTCGTGCGAGGGCCGAGGACGAGTTCGGCGGTGCAGATCGACCATGTGGTGGCGCTCGAGAACGCCTGGCAGTCAGGTGCGAGCCAGTGGAGCGTGGACCAACGGCGGCGCTTCGGCAACGACCGGCTCAACCTGCTCGCCGTCGACGGGCCGGCCAACCAGGAGAAGGGCGCCGCCTCCGCCGCCTACTGGCTTCCCGGCAACCGCGGCTACCAATGCCCCTACGTCGCCCGGCAGGTCGAGGTGAAGAGCGAGTACCGGCTGAGCGTCACCACCCAGGAGCGCGACGCCATCGCCAAGGTCCTGCGCACCTGCCCCACCCAGCGGCTGCCGGATCGGTGAGCCGGACGGGACAGCGAGGTCGGCAGACAGGCAGGTGAGTCGGACGGGCGGATGGATTTGTCGGACCGTTGACCGTTCAGGCGCTGGGTTCCTCTCCTGCGGGACGGTTCACTGCGTCAGGCGTGATGTTGTCGGGGAACAATGCCCGGCCGATGCGTGAAACGGTTGCCTTTGCATGCGCATATACACGAACGCCTGCCGCATCCCGGTATAGGAAGACGACAGGCGCTGGCTGGCGTTTCAGGCGATCACTGGTGCACGTGGATATGCGGCACGCGCACATGGCGCAGCGTGCGGTTGGCGAGGTCGCGGGCCGAGCCGGCGCCCTGCCCCTTGACGCCGAAGAACACGATCAGCACCATCCCGAGCGCGATCACCGAGCTGATAATCAGCGACATCCTGATGCCGAAGATGTTCGAGAGGATCGCGGCCTGGTGGCCCGGGCCCATCGAGGCCTGGCGCAGCTTGGTGAACTCCTCCATGAGGATGACCAGCACCGGCGCGCCGATGGCTCCCGAGATCTGGCGGACGGTGTTGGTCACCGCCGACCCGGCCGACATGGAGCGCACCTGCAGGCAGTTGAGCGACCAGGTGGTCACCGGCATCAGCACGAAGCCCATGCCGATCTGGCGGATGAACTGGCAGATCGAGACCCACCAGATCGGAATGGTGGGGCCGATGAAGCTCATCATGATGGTGCCGCCCATGAGGATGGTCGTGCCGGCCAGCGCCACCGGGCGCGCGCCGTACTTGTCGAGGAAGCGGCCGCCGAAGAACTGCGCGATGCACTGGCCGATGGCGCCGGGCAGCATCACCAGTCCGGAGATCGTGGCCGAGTAGCCGCGGTCGTTCTGGATGAAGAGCGGGATGATGACGGTGATGGAGCTGAAGGCGAAGAAGCTCATAGCGGCGGTGATCGTGCCCATCATGAAGCTGTGGTTCTTGAGCACCGTCAGGTCGAGCAGCGGCGGCTGGATCTTCTTGATCCGGTCGATGGTCGCGCGGCTCCTGGCGCTGGCGAAATGGCTCTTGAGCTTGTCCGCGTTGTCGGGGTTGTCGGCGACGCGCTTGACCATCGCGTGCACGCCCTCCACGGTCGTCGGGTGCGCGGGTGTGCCGGTGGCGCCGCTGGCCGGGGCGGTGGTGGTTTTGCTCTCCTTGAGCGCCTGCAGCTCGCTGCCTTCAAGCTCGCCGATGGCGTCGTCGATCTGTTTGCGGTAGCGCTTGGCGCCCTTGAGCTGGCGGGTGACGAACCAGACGATGCCGACCAGGCCCACGGCCATGGGCAGCCAGACCAGCGGGTTGGTGAACGCATAGGTCTCGATGTTGGTGAAGCCGAAGAGCAGGCCGCCGAAACCGATGACCGAAAGGCACACCGAGAAGAAGTCGGCCTTGGCGTCGTGGTCGTTCTCGCCGAAGTTGTGCAGGCCGAAGATGGCGAGCACCAGGGCGATGCCGCCCACGATGGTCAGCGAGACGAAGATGGAGCGCCAGCCGCTGGCGTCGGTCTGCCAGCCGCCGAAGGTCGGGCCGATGGCGGGGGCCACGCTCATGGCCACGCCCACGGTGCCCATCGCCACGCCGCGCTTGGCCATGGGGTAGACGGTGAAGACGATGATCTGCAGCACCGGCCACATCACGCCGGAGCCGATGGCCTCGAGCGTGCGGCCGGCCAGCACCACGACGAACGAGGGGCCGAACCAGGCCAGCACCGAGCCGAGCGTGAAGACGACCATCGAGGTGATCACGATCTGACGGGTGGAGAAGCGCCTGGTGAGGTAGGCGGTGAGCGGCACCATCACGCCCTGCACCAGCTGGATGACGGAGGTCAGCCACTGGCCGGTGGTCACGTTGATGCGGAACTCGGAGACGATGGTCGGCAGCGCGGCGCTCAGCTGCAGCTGGGTGAAGTTGCCGACGAAGGTGATGAAGGTGAGTATGGCGATGGAAATGAATGCGGCGTGCGTCAGATGTCCGTCGATGTATGACTCCTCTTTGGTCAGTACTTTCGACAGGCCCCGTCTCGTCTTGGAATTGCCTTGCTGTTGCACGACTTGGAATCGCTTCTTTCTTATTTCGGTTTTATAGGTGTTTTCTCAGTTCACTCAACGGATTGAGGGGCACCGGAGGGAACGATTCCGCCCGTCTCGCGCACCCCATTCAATGTGTTCACATTACACCATCGGCCCGATAGCACAAGGAGTGCCGCGGCATCGTGTCCTTCCGCCCCGCGGCGTGGGCCAGACGTGGCGGCCTGGTGTCGGTGCCATGCCACGGCGGCGGCGCGCCCCGGAGGTGTTGTACTGTTATGTTCTGTTGGATTGCGTTCATCGCGATAAGGAGCAATTATGACAACGGTTTTGGTAACCGGAGGTGCCGGCTACATCGGCACGCACACCGACGTGGAGCTGCTGAACAAGGGCTACGACGTCATCAGCGTCGACAACTACGGCAATTCCTCGCCCGAGGCCCTGGAGCGTGTCAAGGCGATCACCGGCCGCGAGGTCAAGCGCTACGACGGTGACGTGCGCGACGAGGCGCTGATGAACCGCATCTTCGAGGAGAACAGCGTCGACTGGGTCATCCACTACGCCGGGCTCAAGGCGGTGGGCGAGTCCGTAGCCAAGCCGATCGAGTACTACGACAACAACCTCACCGGCACCATGGTGCTGCTGCGTGCGATGCGCGACCACGACGTCAAGAAGATCATCTTCTCCTCGTCGGCCACCGTCTACGGCGCGGCCGAGCACCTGCCGCTCACCGAGGAGAGCCCCATCGGCGGCACCACCAACCCCTACGGCACCTCCAAGCTCTTCCAGGAGCAGATCCTGCGCGACGTCTACGTCTCCGACGACACCTGGACCATCGTGCTGCTGCGCTACTTCAACCCGGTCGGCGCCCATGCCTCAGGCCTTTTGGGCGAGGACCCGAAGGGCATCCCCGCCAACCTCACCCCCTACATCGCCAAGGTGGCGCTGGGCGAGCTCGAGCAGGTGCAGGTCTTCGGCGACGACTACCCGACCCCCGACGGCACCGGCGTGCGCGACTACATCCACGTCGTCGACCTGGCGAAGGGCCACGTCGCCGTGATCGAGAAGATCGGCAAGACCGGCGTCTACACCTACAACCTCGGCACCGGCCACGGCTACTCCGTCCTCGAGGTCATCAAGGCCTACGAGAAGGCCGCCGGCCACACGATCCCCTACGTCATCAAGCCCCGCCGCCCCGGCGACATCGCCGCCTGCTACGCCGACTCTTCCAAGGCCGAGCGCGAGCTGGGCTGGAAGGCCGAGCTGGGCATCGACGAGATGGCCGCCTCGTCGCTCAACTGGCAGACCAAGAACCCGAAGGGCTTCCGCAAGGACTGACGCCTTCGGTGCGCGTGCAAGCGCAACTAAGATGCAAAGAGGTCGTCGCACATCGGTGCGTCGGCCTCTTTTGGTCGGTGCCACACAGTGGTGTGGCCGTGTGGTGATTGTGGACTGAGTTGCCATTGGCTCAATCAACCGTGGCCGTGATGGGACAGCTCAAGCTGCGGGCGGTCATTGTTGAGTAATGCTGTTGGAATAGTGACAGTTGTGGCTTCGTATGGGCATTATCCCAACACTGCCGTTGGATTAATGACTGTTTGGCGCGTGTATTGTCACTGGTTTTGCGAGTGTGTTGGAATAGTGACAGTTGGGGGTTCCTATCGGCACCGTTTCAACAACGTTGTTGGATTATTGACAGTTATGGGATGAGATGCCGTCAGTCCAACAACGGTTCGGCGGTGCCCGCGTTTCCGGCGCGTGAAACAGGCCAAGCGCACAAACGAAGAGGCCGCCGCGCTCTTGTGAACGCGACGGCCTCTTCAAACGCCTATGACGTTGGTGACTCAGTAGTTGCTGTGGGCCACCCAGTACTGGTAGGCACCCTGCACCGAGCCGTAGCGGCCGTTGCAGTAGCCCCAGAACCACTTGAGCTGCGTCTGGTAGTTGGTGGCCCAGTCCGCGCCGGCGCTCGCCATCTTGCTGCCGGGCAGCGCCTGGGGCAGGCCGTAGGCGCCGGAGGGGTTCTGCGCGTCGACACGCCAGCCGGACTCGTGGGTGATGATGAAGACCGTGGCGCTGAAGTCGGCCTCGGTGCCGCCGTTGGCGAGCAGGTAGTCGTGCGCCCACTGCTGCATCTCGCCGACCGGCACCGTGGTGCCGATGGAGGAGCTCGAGCCGCCCGCGCCGGTGCCCACCAGCACGACTTTGTCGACCGGGGCCTTCTTGACGAAGGAGGTGAAGACGTTGGAGGAGATGACCTTGCCGCCGGCGCGGGTGACAAGGCTCGTGGTCTCCATCACGCCGTCCTGGCCTTCGGTCTCGGTCTTCTCCTGGCCCTTGGGCAGCGAGGAGGTTTCCTTCCGGACGGTGTTGAAGCCGATGGCCTCGTTGGAGGTCTTCAGGTCGCTGCCGGCGCGCTCGATGGAGATCGTGGTGGACTCGGTGACCTTGCTGGTCAGCTTCGGCTTGATGACGTCGCCGGGCTCCAGGGTGATGTCGCCTTGGTCGAGCACGGACTTGACGTTGGTGAAGTGCGAGCCGATGACCGCGCGCGCCTTGCCGTTGATCTTGACGGTGACGTAGGAGTTGCCGGCGTTGCCGCCGCGCAGATCGGCACGGTCGGCTCCACGCGAGACACCGAGGGCGTTGGTGTCCGTCGCCGAATACGCGGTGATGTGGTTGGCCGTGTAGGTCTCGTAGGCGTTGTAGGAGACGATGCCGCCGCCGAGCAGGCAGGCTGCCGCAGCCACCGAAGCCGTGATCTTCAGCCACTGGCGCTTGCTCAGTGACCGTAACGTCTTGGTCTGTTTGCGGTGGTTAGCCATTGCTCTCCTTGTTCATAGCGGTGCGGGTCGTGGCCCATGCCCCAAATTCGGCGCGACCCACCTGATCGATGTTCAGTTATCGGCGCGGCGGTGGCGCCTGCCTTGATTCGCCCATGACGATATGGGCCTTCTCGTACACACGTGCCGTTTCGGCATAACGGGAAAAATTCTATCGCCCAGGTCTGACAGTCAATCCTTTGATGGGGGAATGCCGCCGGATCCGGGCGATTCTTCGCGGGTCGGCCCGTGGCGCCGAGGCGCTCAGGCCTTCGCGTCGGCCTTGACGTCCAGCGCCCTGGCTTTCTCGATGAGCTGGTCGAGGTCGGAGGCGCGCAGCGCGCCGGCCTGCTTGAAGATGATCTGGCCGTTCTTGGTGATCAGCAGGGTGGGCACGGCCTGGATCTCGGCGGCGGTGGCCAGCTCCTGGTTCTGGTCGATGTCGACCTTGCCGAAGACGATGTCGGCGTTGGCCTCGCTGGCCTTCTCGAACACGGGGCCGAAGGCCTTGCACGGGCCGCACCAGGTGGCCCAGAAGTCGACGAACACCAGCTCGTTGCCGGTGATGGTCTCCTCAAAGTTCTTTGCCGTCAGGGTCTGTGTTGCCATGGAAGGCTCCTTCCTCCGTGCTCCGCTCCGCGCTTGACGCCCGGATGAAAACGTACCCCCAGTGTCTCAGGCATCCCCAACAACGCTAAGCTTGAGGACGAAACGGCGCGTTTTGTCTGTCGTGAGTCTTGAGATGAACGGATAATGGGAATCATGCCAGTCATGAATGATGAGGTCCCAGACGAGGGCGATTTCGACGCGGGGCGTCGCCGTGGCGAGTTCGATTCGATCACGCCCGAGGATTTCGTGCGCGGTTCGGGCAACGGCAACCCTCCCGGTTGGCTTTCGGCCCGCGAGATCGACGAGGTGCGTTCGAAGATGCCCATCCTCTACGTCGAGGTGGTGCCGGTGCGCTGCGACGACCTCGGGCGCATCAGCGAGGTGGGTTCCCTGCTGCGCGTGCGCGACAACGGCTCGCCCGAGCGCACGCTGATCACCGGCCGCGTGCTCTTCCACGAGACCATCCGCGAGGCCATCGCGCGCAACATCGGCAAGGACCTGGGCGAATTGGCGCTGCCGAACCTGCCCCAGAGCCTGCAGCCCTTCACCATCGCCGAGTTCTTCCCGACCCCGGGCATCTCGGAGTTCTACGACCCGCGCCAGCACGCCATCGCGCTGTGCTACGTGGTGCGCATCTCGGGCGACTGCAAGCCGCTCGACGCCTCGCTGGACCTCGAATGGTGCCCCGTGGGTGACAAGAGGGTCGAGACGTTCATCGACCAGATGTCGGGAGGCCACGGCCAGATCGTGCGCCGCGCGCTGGCGTGGGGCGGCGTCTGCCGCTAGCCGCGCGCGCTTTCTTCGTCTTCCGTGACGTCGCGGGGTCGGTGACGCCGGCGCCGTCGTTCACGGAAGCATTGGATATCATGGCCTATGTATCCACCCATACCCATCCTGCTGCATACGTTTCGGAGGCACAAAAGAATGAACGCGTCGTTCTCGCCATTGGCGCTGACCCAGGCCCTGCCGTTCCTGCCCATGGCGCGGGGCGACCTCGACTACCGCACCGAGCGCCGTGGCGAGCCGGGGCTCATCGGCGAGGTGCTCGCCGACCCCGCCGCCACCGTGATGCTCGTCCGTGATGGCGAGCTGGCCGTGCCGCGCGGACAGGGCAAGCGCGTGGATTTCGAGAACGTAGATATGCGACTCGCGTCGCTGCCGGGCCAGTATGTGGCCAAGGCGCTGAGCGATTCCACGGTGAACGGCGCTGCGTCGGATGAAGACATGTCAGATGTCGACACCGCGCGGCCGGTGGCGATGTACCTGGGCGAGACCAAGGGGCCCGACGCCCGCGGCGTGGTGGCGCTGGACATCTCGGGAATCGGCGACGAGGCCACCGATTCCTCCTCATCCACCCTGTTCGCCCGTGCCTTGCAGCGCTTCGACTGGGTGTCGCTTAACGGTTTCGCCACGCACGGCTCGGCCCGCGAGGTCGGCTGGGCCGTCACGGCCGTGGCGCTCGCCGCCTGGCATCGCAACCAGCGCCATTGCCCGCTCTGCGGCGCGCCGGTGCGGTCGGCGATGGCCGGATGGGCCCAGCGTTGCTCCAATACGGACTGCGCCCACGCCCGCAGGCCGCTGTTCCCGCGCATCGAGCCGGCGGTCATCGTCTCCATCGTCGACGGCAGCGACCGCCTGCTGCTCCAGCACAACCGCGCCTGGAAGGCCTCCACGCATTATTCGGTGTGCGCCGGATTCGTCGAGGCGGGGGAGGGCCTCGAACACGCCTGCCGCCGCGAGGCCAGGGAGGAGGTCGGCGTCGAGCTGGGCGAGGTCAAGTACCTGGGCTCGCAGCCGTGGCCCTTCCCGGCCTCGCTGATGGTCGCCTTCAAGGCCCAGGCGCTCGGCACCAAGGTCGACGTCGACGGCGAGGAGACCACCGAGGCGCGCTTCTTCACGCGCGAGCAGTTCGGCCAGGCGCTCGCCTCCGGCGAGATCGTCGCCCCGTCGCGCGACACGATCGCCCGCTACATGATGGAGGAATGGTACGGGCGGAAGCTCTGAGCCGTCCTCCGGCGGACCGGCGCAAGCGGCTCGTCCGATGCCCGGAATCCCGCGGAATCGTGGCCAATATATCCGATGTGAATAATCTCATATCATTCGTGCTTCACCGGTCATATCGTGGAGATATCCTGAATGTCTGAAAAGGTGAGAAAGGATTCGACGTGACAGAAGGCTACGGCGAAGGCGAGGCGTTGACTCAGCAGTTCAGCGCCGCGGAAGTGAACGCTTTGGGCGAGGGGACGCACACGGAACCCCGCAAACCCGGCGACTCCAGGAAAAAGACGACGATCATCGTCGCGGCGGCCGTGCTGGCCGTGCTCGTGGTGGCGTTCGTCGCCGCGTTCTTCACCGCGCGTTGGTACTACCAGGACAAGGCCGCCCCCGGCGTCACCCTCGGCAACGTGAAGGTCTCCGGCAAGACCGCCGCCGAGCTCAAGCCGATCGTCACCCAGCAGATCGCCGCCTCCACCGTCACCGTCCAGGACGCGCGCGGCCACAAGGTCAAGGCGACGCTGAAGGACCTCGGCGTGCAGACCAGCGTCTCCCAGACCGTCAAGGACCTGCTCGCCGCCAAGAATGGCAACGCGCTGGGGCGGGTCAATCCGTTCGCCCACGACCATGTGCCGCTGGCCGCGCAGACCAACGACCTCAGCATGCAGTCCTACCTCACCGACAAGTTCGTGGCCCCCGACAAGCGGGCCGTGCCCTCCACCATCGGCTTCGACGCCGGCCAGGGCGCGTTCGTGGCCACGCAGGGCCGCGGCGGCCGCTCGCCGAAGTCGGCCCAGGTCAAGAGCGCCGTCAACACGCTGGTCGCGCAGCCCGGCCAGGCGCAGACGGCGACCATCGGCTACGAGAACATCGACACACCCGTCTCCCTTGAGAACGCCAACCAGGCGGCCAACGAGGCCAACAAGCGCCTCAACAACCCCATCGTCATCAACAATGGCGACGCGAGCACCTTCAACGTGGCCGGCCCGCAGGTGGCGGCGTGGATCAAGCCCGACGTGGACATGGGCAAGGGCGTCATCACGCTCAAGTACGATCGCCAGGCCATCAACGACTACGCCAACACCGAGGTGCCCAAGCAGCTCAACCAGGACATGGTCTCGCAGGTCGACGTGGTCGACGACACCGGCAAGGTGCTCGCCACGATGACCAAGGGCGTGGACGGCGTGAAGGTCAAGGACGCGGCCTCGGTGGCCAAGCAGGTCTACAAGGCCCTGAGCACGGCCCAGCCCGCCACCATCCAGTCGCCGGCCGACATCGCCAAGTTCGACGTGCAGCAGAAGAAGTCGGAGTACCGCGTGGTGGTCGACAAATCCTCCCAGACCGTCTCGGTCTACAAGGGCGACCAGGTCATCAAGACCTTCCCGGTGTGCACCGGCGCCAACGGCGGCGACGAGACCGACAGCGGCAACTTCTTCATCTACCTGAAATACCGCGTGCAGGACATGCGCGGCCTCAACAGCGACGGTTCGCACTACCTCTCGCCCGGCGTGCGCTGGGTCAGCTACTTCAACGGCGGCGAGGGCTTCCACACCGCCAACTGGAACTACGGCGGCATCGCCCGCGGCGACCCGGCCCACGTGGGCTCGCACGGCTGCGTCAACATGTACGAGGCCGACGCCCAGTGGATCTACGACAACTGCCCCGAGGGCACCTTCGTACAGGTGGTGGGCAGCCAGCCCAGCGGCCCGGTGAGGTAACCGGGGGCCGGAACTGGCAGTCCGTCAGGGGCCGTCGGCGCAATGTGGCATCACGCGTGCGCGTGTCCATGTTCGCCGTCGGCTCTTTTGCGTTTCGCCGGATGCCATGCATGCGTTATTCTTAGGGCCATGAGCCAAAACGAAGAACAGAACGCCTCCGCCGCCTCCCCGATCAGCCTGGCGGTGCCCGACCATCTGCGCTATTCCGCCGACCACGTGTGGATCGACGACAGCGACGGCGAGCTGGCCGTGATCGGCCTGACCGAATACGCCGAGACCCGGATGGGCGAGCTGGTCTACGCCGACCTGCCCGAGCCCGGCACCGAAGTGCGCGCCGGCGACGAGATCGTCGAGATGGAAAGCGCCAAGTCGGTGGAGTCGCTGATCTCCCCGGTGGAGGGCACCGTGCGCTACGTCAACAGCGCGGTCGCCGACGATCCGGCGGTCATCAACAGCGACCCCTACGGCGAGGGCTGGATCCTGAAGATCGAGCTGAGCGACGACGAGCCCGACCTGCTCGACGCCGACCAGTACGCGGCGCTGCTGCCACAGGGCAAGTAGCGCGTCACCGCCGTCCGAGACCTACTTATATCCACCGGCCCGTGCCGTTCGCTGGCGTCGAATCGGCACGGGCTTCGTATAGTCTGTTCCTATGACAGACGAGCAACGCACGAACCAGGCGGCCTCCGACCATGGGCTCGACGGCAGGGCGGCCGCCGGGGCACCCCGAGCCGCAAGGATCCCCAGCGCACGCACCGCGCACGGCGACACCTTCGTCGACCCGTATGCGTGGATGCGCGACAAGGACTCGGCACGGCTGCAGGCCTACGTCGCCGGGCAGAACGACTACTTCCACGCGCGCACCGCCGGCCTGAAGGGCCTCAAGGAGACCCTGTTCGAGGAACTGCGCTCGCGCGTCAACGAGACGGACATGTCGGTGCCGATCCGCATGGACGGCTTCTGGTACTTCATCCGCATCCGGCGCGGCAGCCAGTACTCGGTGCAGTGCAGGCTGCCGATCGCCGGGCCCGACGACTGGGACCCGCCCACGATCGATGTCGAGGGCGAACCAGGGTCGATGCCGGGCGAGCAGGTCGTCTTCGACCCGAACCTCGAGGCGAAGGGGCGCCAATTCTTCACGCTGGGCGGGCTCGACCTGAGCCGTGACGGGCGCTGGATGCTCTACGGCGTCGACGTCACCGGCAACGAGCGCTACGACTTCCGCATCCGCGACCTGAACGACGGCACCGAATTGCCCGAGGTCTTCGAGGGCATCGCCGGCGCCTGCTTCACTCCCGACGCGCGCTGGGTCTTCTACACCCTGCTGGACGAGGCGTGGAGACCGTACGCGGTGATGCGCCATCGCGTCGGCACGCCGGTGGCCGAGGACGTCGAGGTCTTCCGCGAGCCGGACGAGCGCTTCTTCGTGCGCGTGGGCATGAGCTTCGACGAGCGGCACATCGTCATCGGCAGCTTCTCCAAGACCACCAGCGAGGTGCTGATGCTGCCGGCCGCGACGCCGGACGGCGAGTTCCGCGCGTTCATCCCGCGCCGGGAGGGCGTGGAATACGACGTGAGCTTCGCCCGCTTCGAAGGCGCCAGGCCCGATGGAGGCGACATCGCCGTGGCGCTGGTTTACCACAACGAGCGCAACCCCAATTTCGAGATCGACGTGATCGACCTGGCCTCGCACGAGCCGCCCTACCGGCTGGGGGAGGGCACGGTGGTGGCCGCCGGGTCGCCCTACGGCTGCGAGCACGGCGACGAGGTCGAGGCCGGGGCCGGTGCGAAACCAGTGGGCACACCCTGGCTCTCCGACAGCAATCCCGAGGTGCTGCGGGGCGAGCGCGGACTGGGCATCGAGGGCATCGCGATGCACCGGCATTTTGTGGCCCTGAGCTACCGGGCCGACGGCCTGCCGCATGTGGTGGTGATGACCAAGGAGCAGGCCACCCAGGACTATCTGGCCGGCAGGCCGTGGTCGTTCCGCCCGCTGCTGCCAGGCCGTGGCATGGTCGGGCCGGACGGGCAGGACGCACTCGGCGACGGCCATCTCTACTCCATCAACGTCGGCGGCAACCCCTCCTACCGGGCTCCCCGCATGCGTTACATCTTCTCCAGCTACACCACTCCGGCCCAGCTGCACGAGCTGGACCCCGCCACGGGCCGCGACACCCTGCTCAAGCGGGTCAGGGTGCTGGGCGACTTCGACGCCGCCGACTACCAAGAGCGCCGCGTCTGGGTGAGGGTGCGCGACGGCGAGATGGTACCTGCCTCGCTGGTGTGGAGGCCGGACCGCTGCGAACGGATGAGGGACTTCGACGCCCCGACCGGCGCCGGGGATGGCGCCGCACGGGCGCTTTCGCTGGGACTTGACGGCCGTTGGCGCTCCGGCGGCGTTCGGCTGGAAGGCGATGGCGGTCAGACGGTCGCGGGCGCGCCGATGTTCATCACCGGCTATGGCGCCTACGAGGTCAGCTCCGACCCCGGTTTCTCGGTCGGCCGGCTGAGCATGCTCGACCGTGGTGTGCTCTATGTGGTCGCCCACGTGCGTGGCGGCGGCGAGATGGGCCGCGCCTGGTACGAGCAGGGCCGCAGGCTCAACAAGCGGCGCACCTTCGAGGACTTCGTCGACGTCACCCGGGCCCTCGAGCGCGCGGGCCTGGCCGACCCTGGGCGCACGGTCGCCAACGGCGGTTCGGCGGGTGGCCTGCTGATGGGCGCGGTGGCCAACATGGCCCCCGAATGCTACGCGGGCATCGAGGCGGACGTGCCTTTCGTCGACGCGCTCACCACGATCCTCGACCCCTCGCTGCCCCTGACGGTCACCGAATGGGACGAGTGGGGCGATCCGCTGCACAGCAAGACCGTCTATGACTACATGAAGTCATATTCACCCTACGAGAACGCGCCGTTCGGCCACTGGCAGGGCGACGGCGATGACCATGATGACGGCATGGACGGTGCCGTCGATGGCGACAAATCCGTCAAGGCCTCCGGCTTCCCGCGCATCTTCGCCACCACGTCGATGAACGACACCCGGGTGCTCTACGTCGAACCGCTCAAATGGATCGCGCGCCTGCAGTCGCAGGGTGTGGACGCCATCGCGCGCATCGAGGTCGAGGCCGGCCACGGCGGCGCCTCGGGCCGCTACCACCAGTGGCGCGAGGTGAGCGAGGAGAACGCCTGGTGCCTGTCGGCGATGGGCATCGAGAAGTGAGCGGCGCCTAGCGCCGGTTGCCGCCCATGACGTCGTTGTCGGTGCCACCTGTTGTGGCTCCTGTCGTCTTGCCGGCGTCGGTGCCGCCCTTGCCGGTGGTGCCGCCGGGGTCCTTCAGGTGGCTGATCGTGTAATAGCTCAGGACCGCGGTTACCGCACCAACCCAGACCGACCCCTGCATCACGCCGCCCACGACGGCCTGCGCCGGTATCATGCCGGTGACGAAGAAGACCACGCATATCGGGATGATCACGAAGATGCCGAGCAGGCCTATCCGCTTCGGCAGGAAGAGGATGGCGGCGATCAGGCCTTTGATGTGTGGCCGCCGCCTTTGGCCCGGGTCGCTGAAGATCTGGGGGTCGCCCTGTGCTCCGGTGCCGCCGGACCCGTCCACGTCGCTCGTCGCCGCGCCATCGCCCCTGATCTCGTTGGTGTTGATGTCGAGTTGCTCGCTCTGGGAAGGCGAGACCAGGCTCACGATCGCGGGAGTCAGGAAGAACACGACGATCCAGAACACGACGGTGACCCAGAAGGCGACGGTCTGCGCGTGGCCGTGGGGAATGAAGCCGTAGACGTCGAGGTTGGAGCCCGGGATAATGCCGTCCACGCCGCTTGCCATATGCAAGGTCTCTCCTTTCGCTCGCCATTCGTCAAGGAAAGTCTAGTCCGGAGGGCGTCGCCACGGTGGATGGAGATGCGAATCGTGGGCATCGTCGGGTGATGGCTTCTGTCCCATGATGTCCATTTTTCGGACCATATAGTGGACACTTGTCGTCGGGCGCGTAGTGTCCGAAGCATGAGCACAACAAAGACATATCACATCGCCGTCATCCCCGGAGACGGCATCGGCAAGGAAATCATCCCGCCTGCCCAGCAGGTCATGGAGAAGGCCACGCAGGGTGTGGCCGACTTCGAATACGAGGACTTCGACCTCGGCGCGGAGCGCTATCTGCGCGACGGCGCGATCCTGCCCGACGAGGAGCTGGAACGCATCAAGAAGACCGATGCGATCCTGCTCGGCGCCATCGGCGACCCCCGCATCCACGCCGGCGTGCTGGAGCGCGGCCTGCTCCTGAAGCTGCGCTTCGATCTCGACCAGTACGTCAACCTGCGCCCCTCCAAGCTCTACAAAGGCGTCGAGTCGCCGCTGAAGAACCCGGGCGACATCGATTTCGTCGTCGTGCGCGAAGGCACCGAGGGCATGTACTGCGGCGTCGGCGGCGCCATCCGCAAGGACACCCCGCAGGAGGTGGCCACCGAGGTCTCCACCAACACCGCCTACGGCGTCGAGCGCGTGGTGCGTTACGCCTTCGACCTGGCGATGAAGCGCCGCAAGCACGTCACCCTGGTCCACAAGAAGAACGTGCTGACCAACGCCGGTGACATGTGGCAGCGCATCGTCGACCGCGTGGGCGCCGAATACCCCGAGGTGAGCCACGACTATCTGCACATCGACGCGACCACCATCTTCCTGGTCACCGAGCCCTCGCGCTTCGACGTGATCCTGACCGACAACCTCTTCGGCGACATCATCACCGACGAGGCGGGCGCCGTGGTCGGCGGCGTCGGCTATTCCGCTTCCGGCTGCATCAACGCCAGCGACGAATACCCCTCGATGTTCGAGCCCATCCACGGTTCCGCTCCCGACATCGCGGGCAAGGGCATCGCCAACCCGACAGCCACTATCCTCTCCACCGCGATGCTGCTGCGCCACCTGGGCATGGACGAGCCGGCCGCGCGCATCGAGAAGGTCGTAGAGGACGATATCGCCGAAAACGCGCAGAAGCGGCGCACCACCGACGAGGTCGGGCGCGACATCCTCGCCCGCCTCTAACGCTCCTATAATCGGGCCCTATGAGGTGGCGCGGCGAATACAAGGTCCCCGGCGGCAAGCTGGTGGCGGTCGGCATAGCCGAAGACAGGGCCGGGAAGGTGGCCTCCTGCGCGATCGACGGTGACTTCTTCGTCGACACCACCGACGACGCCGACGCGCAGGAGCTGCTCGAAGGGCTCGGTGCCGCCTTGGTGAGCGGTTCGTCGCTGGACGACGTCTTCGCCGCTCACCCGGCCACCCGGCTGGTGGGCACCGACGCCCATGCATTGCGTGAGGCCTATCGCCGGGCCAAGGCGAAGGCGGATGGCGCGCATGGCGCAACACATGGGGCTTCGGACGCAAAGCGCGTTTCACTTTCCGCAAACTTTCATGGGTCGAATGCCGGCGATATGCGGTGTTCCGGAGACAGAAAAGACGCCGGTGTCGGAAAACGTAAAATTTTACGTCAATGGCATGCGCGCTGGAATTCGCTGGGCCCCGAAGTCGTGGTCGACGTCCCGCGAAGCCCCGCCGGGCAGATGCGCACCGACGAGCTCTGGGCGCGCCAGGTAGCCGACGGATCGAGGCCCGCCACCCTCCGGTTCTGGCACTGGTCGGGCCCGGCCGTGGTCATCGGGCGCTTCCAGTCCGCCGCCGACGAGGTCGACCTCGACGAGGCCGGGCGCGAGGGCTTCGCGGTGGTCAGGCGCTCGACGGGAGGCGGCGCGATGTTCGTCGAACCGGCCAACGTCATCACCTTCTCGCTCTATGTCCCCGCGCCCTTTCTCGCCGACATGAGCGTGACGGACTCCTACGCGTTCCTCGACATGTGGCTTATCGACGCCCTGAGGGATATGGGGCTGGACGTGGGCCGGTCGGGGATGAACGACATCGCCTCGCCCCGCGGCAAGATCGGCGGCGCGGCGCAGCGCAGGTACCCTTCCTCCGGCGGCGGTCCCGGCGCGGTGCTGCACCACGTCACCCTCTCCTACGACATCGATGCAAGCAAGATGGCCAGGGTGCTCAGGATCTCGGAGGAGAAGAGGAGCGACAAGGCCGTAAAATCGGCCGTAAAATCCGTCGACCCGCTCGCACGGCAAACCGGCATGACCCGCGAGACGATTCTCGCCAGCCTAGTCTCCAGTGCGTCAAGACGTTACAATATGAATAGAAGACTGAATTAGCGGATACCAACGTATGCCACGTACTTTCCCATGGACGCCATCTGGAGGTGTGATGATCGTGACGAAACCGAACGAGATTTCGGAAGAAAAGAACGAGCTGCTGCAGACGGCTCTGTTCAAGCATGTCTCTCCCGGCGACGCGGAAGAGCTGATGCCCCATATGAAGCACGCGCAGTTCGACAAGAACGGCATTATCTTCCGCGAGGGGTCCACGGACCAGCGCATGTACATCCTCGAGCGCGGCAGGGTCAAGCTCATCCGCGAGGCGAGCGACAACCGCATCCAGCTGCTGAGCATCCACACCCGTGGCGAGTTCCTCGGCGAGATCCCGGTCTTCGACCCCTCCGGCGGCCCCCGTACCGCCTCGGCCGTCGCCATGCGCAACGGCACCCAGGTCGGCTGGATCGAGCACGACACCCTCTTCGCGTGGCTCAACAAGCATCCGCGCGTGGCCGTCGACATGCTGCAGGTGATGGCCAACCGCATGCGCGCCAACAACGAGCAGATCTCCGACCTGGTCTTCATGGACGTGCCCGCTCGCCTGGCCAAGACGCTGCTCGACCTGGCCACCCGCTTCGGCGAGCCGGTCGAGGCCGGCGTGAAGGTGCCCCACGACCTCACCCAGGAGGAGATGGCCCAGCTGGTCGGCTCCTCGCGCGAGACGGTCAACAAGGCGCTCATGGACTTCGCCAACCGCGGCTGGATCGCCCGCGACGGCCGCGCCATCATCATCTACCAGCCCGGCATGCTCATCAGGCGCTCGCGCCACTGAGCCGGAACACGTCGGTCATATGGGCCCGTCGCATTCACGCGGCGGGCCTTTTCGTATCCCTTGCACGGTCCGGATACGGGGCGCGCCGGCTTCCAGCGAATACCCAGACTCTCCGTCGACGCTTTCGCCTCCAAGGCGGGCGCGGCGAGGGGGCGGGGCCGGTAGAGGCGGTCCTTTAGAATGAGACGCATGTCTGAATCGAATAATCTCACCGTGCGACGTGTGCTCGCACTGCTGCTGACCTACGTCACGCTGTGCTTCGCCGGTGGTGTCGTCGGTGGATTGTTCTTCGTGCCGGGTGTGATCGGCGCCAACCACGTGGCCAGGGCCATCGTCCCCTCGCTGAAGATCGAGGGCATCGACTTCGATGTGACGAGCCTGCCGCAGCGTTCCACGCTCTACGCCTCCGACGGGACCACCGTCATCGCCTCCTTCTACGCGCAGAACCGCACCGTGGTGCCGCTGCGCAAGATCTCGCAGCCCATGCAGCAGGCCGTGGTGGCCCGCGAGGACCGCCGCTTCTTCGAGCACGCCGGCGTCGACGTGCAGGGCGTGCTCAGGGCCTTCATCCAGACCTTCGTCAAGCACGGGGCCACCCAGGGCGGCTCCTCGCTCACCCAGCAGTACGTCAAGAACGCGCTGATGGTGCAGGCCCGTGAGGACGACGACCCCATCGCCGAATACCACGCCTCCGAGGAGACGATCGCGCGAAAGGTGCGCGAGATGCTCATCGCCGTGCAGATCGAGAAGCAGTACTCCAAGGCCGAGATCCTGCAGGGCTACCTCAACATCGCCCAGTTCGGCAGCAACAACCTCTACGGCGTCGAGACGGCGGCGAAGCGCTACTTCGGCGTCTCCGCGGCCGACCTCAACATCGGCCAGGCCGCCACCATCGCGGCCATCACCAAGAACCCGTCGCAGTACGACCCCTCGATTCCCGAAAACCAGCCCGAGGCGCAGAAGCAGCGCAACATCGTGCTCGACCTCATGCTCCAGCAGGGCTTCATCTCGCAGTCCGACCACGACAAGTTCCACGACCAGCCCATCCAGCAGACGCTGAACCTGCAGGACAACACCACCAACATCGGCTGCCAGTCCGCCGGCGACGCCGCGTTCTTCTGCGACTACGTCACCAAGCAGATCCTCAATTCCCCCGAGTTCGGCAAGACCACCACGGAGCGCAACCGGCTGCTGACCGAGGGTGGGCTCAACATCTACACCACCATGGACGTGCACGCCAACGCCGACGCCATGTCGGCCGCCAGGGACACGATCCCCGTCGACGATCCGAGCCACTTCGAGGTGACCATGGCCTCCATCAAGCCAGGCACCGGCGAGGTGCTGGGCTTCGGCATCAACCGCATCTACGACGCCACCGACGCCGCCAAGGGCAGCGAGGAGCGCACCGCGGTCAACTACGCGGTCGACGAGAAGGACGGCGGCGGCACCGGCTGGGGCGTCGGCTCCACCTGGAAGCCGATCAATATGGTCGCCTGGATGGAACAGGGCAAGCCGATCACCCAGCAGCTGCGCCTGAGCACCTACTACCCGGTCGGCTCGTTCTCGTGCGCCAACTATCCGGGCCAGTCCTTCGGCTGGAACGTGCACAACTCCGAGGGCGGCAGCGCCAGCGTCGAGTCGCCGCTGCAGGGCCTCATCCGCTCGCACAACACCACCCAGGCGGGCATGACCCAGCAGATCGGCCTGTGCTCGGTGGCCGACGCGGCCAAGCAGATGGGCTACCACAACGCCTCGCTGGCCAACTCCGACATCACCACGCCCGCCACCTTGGCCGCGCTCAACGGCCCCATGGTCATCGGCTCGGTCAACGCCGACCCGCTCACCATGGCCAACGTCTACGCCACCATCGGCGCCAACGGCGTGGAGTGCACGCCCATCGCGCTCAAGAAGGTCATCTCCAAGTCGGGCAAGTCCCTGAAGGTGCCCAGCGCCAACTGCCACCAGGCCATCTCGCCCGAGATCGCGCAGACCACCGCCTACGCGCTCAACCAGGGCGTGGTCCAGCCGGGAGGCGAGGCGTCGATGACCCAGCTCGACGGCGGGCGCAAGACCTTCGCCAAGACGGGCACCAACGAGGACACCTACATGACCACGGCCGGCTTCGTGCCCAACCAGGTGGCCACCTTCGTCACCGTCGGCAACGCCGAGCACCAGGAGAGCTTCAACGGCAAGGTCATCAACCACAAGGCCTACGGCACCTGGTACGGCATGTACATCGCCACCCCGGCGTGGAAGGAGTTCATGAACCGCTACCTCGCCGACGCCGGCATCCCCATCGACAACAACTACGGCAACGCCGACCCGAAGTACATGAGCGGAGGCTCGTCGTCGACCTACGGCGGCACGTCGGGCAACACCTTCGGCAACAACAACTACACGATGACCAACGGCAATCGCAACATGAACGTGGCGCCCAACGCCAACGTTACCGGCGGCAACACCTTGGGCCAGACCACCGTGCCCGGGCAATAGTCGGGGCACTCGCAAGCGCCGTGCGGCCCTCTTCCTTCTTTGGAGGGGTGGCCGCACGGCGTTTTTGTTTTCCGCGCCAGGCCGCGATCCGCCGTCCCGGGTATGGCTGGCCCGGTGGCACGCGTCCGCAGGTGTGCCGTGAACCGGGCACCGCGTGAGCTTTTGTGCATCGATTTCGTGAAGATGTTCGTAACCCCGGATTTCGGCGTCCGAAACGCTCAATCGAGTTTGTTTCCTGCGCCTATTTGTGCGATACTGTGCGCATGATTTCTTCACAGAGGCAGCATCTCATCCTCAGCAGGCTGCGCACCCGCGGCGCCGTGCGCATCACCGCATTGTCCAAGGAACTGGGCGTCTCGGCCATGACCGTGCGCCGCGACATCACCGACCTGGCCGACAAGGGCCTGCTCAAGCGCGTGCACGGGGGAGCGGTGACCACCAGCGCCCTGCTGAGCGAGCCGCTGTTCTCGGTGAAGTCCCAGATGGACATCGGTCTGAAGGACTCGATCGCCCGCGAGGCCGTGAAATACGTGGCCCCCGGCGACGTGGTCGCCATCGGTGGCGGCACCACCTCCTACATCTTCGCCCAGCACCTGCTGGAGTCGCAGCGCGCCAGCGGCATCACCATCCTCACTAACTCCATCCCCGTCGCCGAGCTTGTGCAGGCGCTGGAGTCCAAGGACGTCGAGGTCATCGTCACCGGCGGTGTCATCACCCGCTCCAACTCGCTGGTCGGCCCCATCGCCGACAAGGTCATCGAATCGCTGCGCGTCAACACCGTCTTCCTGGGCACCCACTCCGTCTCCGTGCCCCGCGGCTTCCTGATGCCCAACTCGCTCGAGGCGGCCACCGACATGTCGATGATGGACATTGCCGACAAGACCGTGATCCTGAGCGACCACACCAAGTGGAGCTGCACCTCGCTCTCCCTCTTCGCACGCTTCGACCAGGTCGACACCCTCATCACCGACGACGGGCTCGACCCGGCCTCGCTTGCCGAGACCAAGAAGCTGGTCAACAACCTCGTCGTCACCCACCAGAACGCCGAAGGCAACGGCAAGGACGGGGCCAAGGACGCCAAGGAGTAGCGCCGAAGATGAACAGCAACATCGTCTCCCATGCTCCCCGGCGCCTCGTCGCGCTGCTGTGCGCGCTGCTGATGGGCGTCTCGCTGGCCGCCTGCGGCGCCGGTTCCGCCGCGTCCCCTGGCGCCACGGGCCGCCGCGCCACGAAGGTCTCCGGCCAGTTCCACGGCGCGGGCGCCTCGTCGCAGTCGGTGGCGAGCGGCGCGTGGATCGACGACTACCAGCATAGGAACCGCGGCGCGCAGGTCGCCTACAATCCCTCGGGCTCGGGCGCGGGCGTCGACACCTTCCTCACCGGCGCGATCGCATGGGCCGGCACCGACACCCCGCTGAGTGACGAGCAGATCGCCCAATCGCAGTCGGTCTGCAAGTCCGGCACCGCCTTCGAGGTGCCGGTCTACCTCGCGCCGATCGCCGTGATGTTCAATCTCAAGGGCATCTCGGGCACCGACCGGCACCTGAACATCGACGCCGCAACCCTGGCCGCCATCTTCGACGGCAGGATCGCCAACTGGAACGACGAGGCCATCAAGAGCCAGAACCCCAAGGTCACGCTGCCCAACGAGCCCATCACCGTGGTGCACCGCTCCGACCGGTCCGGCACCACCATGAACCTCACCGGCTATCTGAGGGCCACCGCAGGCGACGGCTGGCCGTACGAGGCGCAGGAGAGCTGGCCCAACGGCGTCGGCCAGGGAGCCAAGGGCTCCGGCGGGGTGATCGACGCCATCGAACGGACCAACGGCTCCATCGGCTATGCCGAAGCCCCGAAGGCCGCCAACCTCGGCACCATGAGCCTCAAGGTCGGCTCGGACTACGTGGCCTACACCCCGGAGGCCGCCGCGGCCACGGCCGACGCCTCGCCGGTGCGTCAGATGCCCCGGTCGAGCAGGCGCGTGGTGGTCGACGTGGACTACCGCACCCAGGCCAAGGGCAGCTATCCGCTCGTCTCCGTCTCCTACGCCGTGGCGTGCCCGGCCTACAAGGACGCGGCCACCGGCAGGTTCGTCAACTCGTGGCTGGGCTATCTCGTCAGCGCCAGGGGCCAGAAGACGGCGGCCGACAGCACCGGCTCGGCGGCGTTGGGCGGCGACCTGACGCGCAGGGCGGCGAAATCGGTCGCCACCATACAGGCGAGGGGCTGAGAGCGAGGCGTCGTCGCGCTCGTCGCGATGCCGCGTGGCGCGGTCGTTGGGGGCGTCCCTGGCCGGCATCGCCAAGCCGGCGCGAACATCGGAATCCCAACGCGTCAGGCGTGGCATCCGCGGTGGCGCGAATCCGGTGATTCCGGCACTTTGGCGAGGCATTGCCATGGCGGCGTCGCGCGAATCGCGCCGGATTCGTGCCATCGAAACGGCCGTTTCGGGACATGCCACCGGTGAACTAGTGTAAAAAGATTTTTTGATACAAAATCATACCAGACACGCCGAATAAACTTGTTCGCCCAGGGTGTTATATTGGCTTGTGTCCACGGAAACGTGGGCGAGTCGCAGCAACCTCCGTATCGTCAATTCATCTATCAACAGTAAGTGAAGTCGTCGGTTTGCAGTGGTAACGCTCCTTGAGCCGACCGCCCGCTTTTCCCATAGCTCTGGCCTGGCGATGCACAAACCAAGGAAGAGAGAGCGATGGACAAGTTCTTCCATCTCAAAGAGAATCACACCACGGTATCCACCGAAATCACGGCGGGCATCACCACGTTCTTCGCGATGAGCTACATCATCGTCGTCAACCCCCAGGTCCTGAGCACCACCGGCATGCCGTGGGGCGCCGTGTTCCTGGCCACCATCATTGCCTCCATCGTCGGCACGCTCGTCATGGGACTCTTCGCCAACGTCCCCTACGCCCAGTCCGCCAGCATGGGCCTCAACGCCTTCTTCGCCTACACCGTGTGCGCCGGCCTCGGCTTCACCTGGCAGGAGACGCTGTGCATGACCTTCCTGTGCGGCCTGATCAACATCCTGATCACCGTCACCTCCATCCGCAAGCTCGTCATCGCCTGCATCCCCGAGTCCCTGCAGCACGCCATCGGCGGCGGCATCGGCCTGTTCGTGATGTACGTCGGCATGCTCAACGTCGGCTTCATCTCCTTCACCCCCGGCGACCCGAAGGCCGCGGCCAAGGGCGGTCCGATCGACGCGACTCCCGGCCTGGCCACGCTCAACACCCCGGCGCTCTGGGTCTTCCTCATCGGCCTGGCCATCGCCATCGTGCTCACCCTGCTCAACGTCCGCGGCTCGCTGCTGATCGCCATCATCGCCGCCGCGCTCATCGGCATCCCCTTCGGCATCACCAACATGAGCCACGCGGTCTCCATCTCCGACACCTTCGCCCAGCTGCCCACCACGTTCCTGGCCATCTTCAGCCCGCAGGGCTTCCCGTCGCTCTTCGGCGACCTCGGCCGCCTGCCGCTGGTGATCGTCACCATCTTCGCCTTCTCCATGTCCGACACCTTCGACACCATCGGCACCTTCGTGGGCACCGGCCGCAAGACCGGCATCTTCTCCGACGAGGACATCAGGAACATGGCCAACGGCAAGGGCTTCAGCTCCAAGATGGACAAGGCCCTCTTCGCCGACTCCATCGCCACCTCCATCGGCGGCCTGTTCGGCACCTCCAACGTCACCACCTACGTCGAGTCCTCCGCGGGCATCGCCGCCGGCGGCCGCACCGGCCTGACCAGCGTCACCGTCTCGGTGTGCTTCCTCATCTCGATGTTCCTCTCACCGCTGGTCTCCGCCATCCCGTCCGCCGCCACCGCCGGCACCCTGGTCGTGGTCGGCTGCATGATGGCCTCCAGCCTGAAGGAAGTGCAGTGGAACGACCTGGCCGAGGCGATCCCGGCGCTCTTCGCCTCCGTGTTCATGGCGCTGTCCTACTCCATCTCCTACGGCATCGCCGCGGGTTTCATCATGTACTGCCTGGTGAAGATCTGCAAGAAGCAGGTCAAGGAGATCCACCCGGTGATGTGGGTGGTCACCATCCTCTTCATCCTCGACTTCGCCCTGCAGGCCGTGCTGTAAGGCTGTCGCCCGTAGCTGGTCCGAAGCGTCGAAAAGCAGATTCTTCGGTCGTTCGTTCTGCTTTTCGACGCTGGCTGTCAACCCCGTGCGTCGAAAAGCAGGGTTTTGGACCGATAGTTCTGCTTTTCGACGCATCCGTCCAGCGGTCTGACGATGCGCGTGTCGCGAAGTCGGGCCGCTTCCGTATACTTTCCATTTGTAAACCACAGACCGTTGGTTAGGGCCGCAAGGTCCTCGAAGTTTGGTTCGCCAAGCCAGCATAGGTTGAACAAGATGAATGTTCCTTGCAAAAGGGACAGGCCATGAGAATGGCGTGATTGTTGCTCTGCCTGTGCGCAGGGCATTTTTTATTGGTGGATGCGATTACCGCATCAAACGATATCGCCCGGAACGCCGAAGCGTCCGATCTTCCCGATCAATGGTCGACTCAGGAAGGAACGCCATGAAAAGGCCCGATAAGGCAAAGGTGATCGAGGAGCTCACGGATCAATTCCGTGACGCCGACGCGGTCTACCTCACCGAGTACCGCGGGCTTACCGTTCCGCAGATCTCCGATCTGCGCGAAAAGCTAGGCCGCGATACTTCCTACTCAGTGGCTAAGAACACGCTCGCTCGCATCGCCGCCAAGGAGGCTGGGTACGAGGGCTTCGATGAAGCGCTCTCCGGCCCCTCCGCAATCACCTTCGTGAAGGGTGACTACGTCGAGGCTGCGAAGGTCCTGCGTGACTTCGCCAAGAAAAACAAGGCCCTCGTCATCAAGGGTGGTTTCGCAGACGGAACCATGTACGATGCCGAAGGCTTCCAGAAGCTCGCGAGCCTCAAGTCCCGCGACACGCTGCTGGCGGAAATGGCCGGAGACCTCAAGGAATCCATGGCCAAGGCCGCCCGTACCTTCGCCGCGCTGCCCACCAAGGCCGTGCGTACGATCGACGCGCTGCGCGAAAAGCAGGAGAAGGCCGCCTGATTGCCCGTGGCCTTTGGCCGCGCGGGAATCCGGTGTTCGGATCCATCTGGAAAACAAACAAACAAAAGAATTTTTCGGTGACGGAACCACAACAATCATCCGCCGCCAGATAAGAAAGGAAGCCTATTATGGCTAAGCTCTCAAGCGATGAGCTCCTCGACGCGTTCAAGGAAATGACCCTGGTTGAACTCTCCGACTTCGTCAAGAAGTTCGAGGACGAGTTCGATGTCGAAGCCGCCGCTCCGGCCATGGCCGTTGCCGCCGCTCCGGCCGCCGGCGCTGGCGATGGCGCCGAAGAGAAGAGCGAGTTCGATGTCGTGCTCTCCTCCTTCGGTGACAAGAAGATCCAGGTCATCAAGGTCGTCAAGACCCTGACCGGCAAGGGCCTCGCCGACGCCAAGAAGCTGGTTGACGGCGCTCCCGCCACCATCCTCGAGAAGGCCAAGAAGGACGACGCCGAGAAGGCAAAGTCCCAGCTCGAAGAGGCCGGCGCCACCGTCGAACTCAAGTAGTTTTCCTTCTCGCCCCGAAGGACTCGCTCTCCGTTTGCGCACGTGCGCGGCGGCGTGAGTCCCCAAGCGAAGAAAACGAACCCCCGTATCGCATTGCGCTGCGGGGGTTTGTTCGTTTTGGCGCGTAAGGTGGCAGTGGAAGCACGGCCGATTCGCGCGGACGGCGTCGCAAGCGCCCATATCGTCAGGGCCGTGCGAAAAAGTTGTCAATGTAATGGCGTTGGCGTGACGAGAACCCGCAAGGCGTGGCAGAATGGCCATGAGTGCGTACAGGTGACAGGAGGCCAGTGAAAGTGGCAGATCAACGAACCGCTGGGCGGTGGGTCATCAAGGTCAACGGCGGCGTGCAGGTCGGCGTGGGCCCGGGCGAGGACGTCGAGATCGGGCGTCACCCGTTGAGACCGTTGGCCGACGACGGCCACAAGCGCGTCGAGATCGTCGATGCCACACGATCGATGTCGAAGCGCCATGCGCTCTTCGCGGTGGGCCAGGATGGCTCGGCCACCCTCGAGGACCGCAACTCCACCAACGGCACCTACCTGGTCGGCCAGGACGGCAACCTCACCAGGCTGGCGGCCAAGAAGCCCTTCGCGCTGCAGACCTCGCCGATGAGGATGCAGCTGGGCGACGTGGCAGTGGACTTCGTGAAGGTCGAGGCCGACGACGGGTTCGGCGACGACGAGCCGGGCAATCCGGTCACCGACCTCTTCGACTATGCCGCCAGCCATGCCGACGACGAACCGATGCCCGAGAACATGTCGGTGGACGACATCCTCAACCTGCGTGCCGGCGAGCCCACCACCGCGTTCAAGGCCGCCGACGTGGCCGAGGCCGCGAAGGCCGGCCAGGACGGCAAGAGGCAGACGCGGGACGGCGGAAACGACGGAACCGAAGCCGGATCCGCGGTTTCCGGCAACGCCAAGGAGGCGGAGAGCCAGAAGGTGGTCGACAGCATCGCCCTGGACGTCAAGCCCGCCCAAGCCGCGGCCCCGGTCGAGCCACGCGACCTCTTCCAGGACGCCCTCGAGCAGGAGGCGCAGCCGCAGCAGGCAGTGCAGTCCCAGCAATCCGCGCAGGTCCACCAGCAGGCCGCGCAGGCACCACAGACCTCGCAGGCGGGCATGACCGGCGATGCCGCGGCTGCGGCCCAGCAGGCGACGCCCTCGGTCTCCCTGCCCGAGCGCCACAACGACGCGGAGCGGCCCCAGGCCTCACAGCCGGCGCGGCAACCCGCCCAACAGCCCGTGCAAACCACCCAGCCGGTGCAATCCGCGCAGCCGACGCAGAACCAGCAGGTTCAGGCGGCCCAGACCGCGCAGCCGACGCAGGGCCAGCAGGCTCAGGCTCCGATCAACGCCGACTACCAGCCAGCGGCGCAGGCCCAACGGCAGGATGCCCCGCAAGGCATGTTCAAGCCGATGTACGCCCAGGCGCCGGCCGGCCAGTCCGGCCAGGTGCGCGAGGACGCGGGCGAACGCAACCGTTTCATGCGGCCCGAGCCCCACAACGATGCGACGCCGCAAGCCGCCAATGCCAACGCCTTCGAGCCGGCCTTCGAACCCGGATCCGTCTTCGAGAAGGTCTCCAAGGGTGAGTTCGACAAGCCCGACCAGGCGATCGAGGTCGACGGGCTCAACTCCAACGACGCCAAGGTGACCACCGATTTCGCCCTCCAGTTCGAGATGGCGAAGCACCCCGAGCTTCTGCCTTTCCTGGCGATGAATCCCGGGCTCTACGACGATCTGTACGCGTGGCTGGGGTCGCTGGGCAACCAGGACATCGACTCCGCGTTATCTCATAATTCCGGCTACGACGACTACCGGCAAGCGCAAGGGACGGGAATGCAAGCATGAACGACAACAGCAACAGCGCCAATGGCAAAAGCGTCAACGGCATCGAGAAGATGACCCAGTGGTATGAGGAATACCGCAAGGGGCTGAGCCCCTCGCCCCTGCAGGACGTCAGCCAGCTCGCCGCGCAACTCGACCTGACCCACGCCCATCCCTCCGGCATCGCCCAGCTCTTCGCCAGCGGACACACCACCCTCGCCTCGCTCTTCCGCGACACCGGCATGCTGCGCGCCGCGGGCCGCAGGCTCGAACGGGTGCTTGACGACAAGGCCGCCAAGACCAGGATCTCCGGGGTGGCCGAGCTGTCGATGGTGGTCGGCGTGGCCACGTGGAAGGGCAACGGTGTGCCCGTCCTGCTCTATCCGGTCGATGCGGTCCGCAAGGCCGGCGGACGCGAGACCGACGCCACCATCCGCTTCACCGGCCACGTGGGCCTGAACCCGGCCTTCGCCACCGCGATGCGCGCCGAGCACGTCGACATCGACGAGGCCGCGCTCTTCGACGGCTCCAACTACGAGAGCGGCACCCCCGACACTTCGGCCGTCTTCGCCGCCATCACCGCCCTGGCCCGCCACGAGCTCGCCGACTTCGACATCGAACGCGACATCGTGCTCGGCTGCTTCATGGACCCGGCCACCAAGATGACCGCCGAGGGCCAGCGGATCATCGACGTCCTCAGGCGTGGCCAGTCCGGCAACACCATCCTCGAGGCGATGGCCGGCGACGCCAAGGCGGTCGAACGCCTACGGGGCGGCGCGCTGCCGCAGTTCAGCCCCTTCGACGACGACCCGCACAACGAGCACGCCGCCGGCGACGTCGACAACGTGATGCGCTACGCCGGCAACCTCGTCTCGCAGGGTCATTCGCTTTTCGTCAACAGCGACAGCTCCAACGACACCGCCCTGCAGGCCGCCTCGATCGCCTCGCGCTGCGTGGCCGCCAACCGCTCGGTGCTCTATGTGCCGGCCGTGGCCCAGCAGAAGAAGCGTTTCGTCAAGCAGATGGACTCTTTCCAGCTCGGCGACCGTGTGCTCGACATGGCCGACCCCGCCGCCACGGCGAACCTCGACAAGCAGCTCATTGCCGCCGTCGGCTTCCAGCCCGGCGTCTCCACCTCGCGCTTCGACCAGCTCTCCGACGAGCTGGTGGGCGTGCGCTCGCGGCTGACCCGCTACCTGGGCGACCTGCACGGCGTGAGCAAGGAATGGGGCGTCTCGGCCTACCAGACCATCCAGAACCTGGCGAGCATCGCCAACATGCCCACCCATCCGGCCACCCGCGTGCGCCTGGGCAAGGACGCCGCGCGCGCCATCGCCCCGCATATGGACGAGTGGGCGAAGAAGCTGCGCCGCGCCGGCCAGTTCGGCGAGTTCAGCGTGGGCCCCGAGGACACGGTGTGGTACGGCGCCTCGCTGTTCAGCGAGGAGGAGGCGGTCAGCGCCTACCAGAGCGTCGAGGACCTGCTGCAACGCCTGCTGCCGGCCATGCGCGAGGAGGTCGTCTCCACCTCCGAGACCTGCGGGTTCCCGGTGCCGGCCACCGTCCAGGAATGGTGCGGCCACGTCAAGGTCCTGAAGAACCTACGCCGCGTGCTCGACGTCTTCCAGCCCGAGATCTTCGAGCGCGACATCAACGCCATGATCGAGGCCTCCAAGCCCAAGGAGCAACGCAAGGCCGAAGGGACGAGCATGGGCTTCTGGGAGCGCCGCCGCCACGTCAAGGAGGCCAGGAGTCTGCTGCGCGCCGGCGCCCAGGTCGGCGACCTGCACGAGGCGCTGAAGGTCGTCTCCAAGCAGGCCGACCAGTGGCGCGCGCTGGTGCCCCACGGCGGCTGGCCCGTGCTGCCCGCCAAGCTCGACGAGATCGTCGAGACGCGCGAGGCGCTGATGCGCGACGTCACCGCGCTCGACGCCGTGCTCTCCACCACCGTCGAGGGCGGCAACCTGCAGGCCGTTCCGATCGAGCGTCTCGAGAAGAGGCTCAAGGACCTCTACGCCGACCGTCTGGCCCTCGACACGCTTCCGGGCCGCGCCCGCCTCGAGCGCGAGTTCCGCGGCGCCGGCCTGAGCGAGCTCATCGACGACCTGCGCGCCAGGCATGTGGACACGCAGGGCGTGGAGGGCGAGCTGCAGCTGTCGTGGTGGACCACTGTCTTCGAGGACATCGTGCGTTCCTCGGCCATCATCTCCAACCAGGACGGTTCCGCGCTGCAGTCGGCCGCCAACCGCTTCGCGCAGGTGGACGCCGAACACGTCGATTCCATCGGCCCCATGATCGGCCAGGAATCCATGCGCCGGCTGTGCGACCTGCTCTTCTCGCACACCCAGGAGGCCAACCAGCTGCACACGCTGCTGGCCAGCCACTCCCGTGTGCCGCTGCAACGCGTGCGCCGCGACCACGGCCAGATCCTCGCCGCGGCCAAGCCCGTCATCGTGGCCACGCCCTCCGCGCTCGTGGTGTTGAGCGATCCGCAGCCCCTCGCCGACGTCGTCATCGTCGACGCGGCGGCCCACATGCCCTCGCTCTCCCTGCTGGCCATTCTCAGCCGCGCCCGGCAGGTCGTGGTGCTGGCCCACCGCGACACGGTGACCTCGCCGGCGGTGCGCACGCTGATCGACATCCTTCCCGAGGTTGACATCGAACCGCAGCCGGTGCGCCGCGACCCGCGTCTGGCCCTCTTCCTCTCCCAGCATGGCTACGGCCGCATCCGCCGCGACGTGGCCACCGAGGCGATGCAGGGCGCCGTGAGCTTCCACCGCGTCAAGGCCAACGGCGTGCCCGTGCTCTCGACCGGACTGGTGGAGAGCAGCCAGCAGGAGATCGACGAGGTGATCGCCACCATCAAGCGCCGCGCCAAGGGCTTCAGCGTCATCCCCACCGACTACCTGCTTGTGGTCGTCACCCTCACCTCCGTCTTCCGCACCAGGCTGGGCGCCGAGCTCAAGTCCCTGTCGCTCAAGGACGAGTCCATGGCCCGCTTCCTGCGCCACGTGCGCCTGATCGGCGTCGACGAGGTCGCCGGCTGCAAGGCCACCGACGTCATCCTCTCGCTGTGCTTCGCCAAGACCGCTCACGGCCGCCTGCTCCAGCAGTTCGGCTCGCTGGAGGGCGAGGGCGGCGACGGCAAGCTGCTCGACGCCCTGGCCCTGGCCGAGCGCAACCTCGACATCGTCTCGGCCTTCGGCTCCTCGGACATGGAGGACGACCGCCTGCACCAGTCCGGTCCGAAGCTGCTCAAGGTGGTGCTTCAGTGGGCCGAGAAGCTGGGTCGCCAGCTCGTCCGTCCGTCGGTCAAGGCCGATTGCGACAACGTGCTCTTCAACGATCTGGCCCGCCGTATCAAGGCCCGTGGGCTCAAGGTCGCCGTCGACTACGGCTTCGACGGTGGCGGCATGCGCATCCCGCTGGTCGTCGGCCTCAAGGACAAGCCCTTCTCGCTGGCGGTGCTGAGCGACGACGCCGCCTTCATGGGCGTGCAGTCCACCCGTAAGCGCCACCGCGTCCTCGCCCACCAGCTCGAAAGCCTCGGCTGGTCGGTCATGGACGTCTGGAGCGTCGGCGCCTTCGTCAATCCCGACAAGGAAGTGGACCGCGTCGTCTCGCAGATCGGGGAGATCTACCGGGAGGTGCGTTGATGGGCGGCTACGACCCGACCCGTCGCTCCGCCCGCCGTCACCATCGCGTCACGCGCGAGGGCTCCGAGCGTTTCGACGTCGACGAGGCCGACCTCGGCCTGACCGGGGTCGAGGAGTCGGGCGTCGAAGGCTCCAAGGACGCCAGAAGCCGTGACGACGACGCCCGCATCCTGCGCGAGCTGCCGCCGCACTGGGGCATCTTCAGCGAGCGGGGCGCCTAGCGCTTTCGGGCATCGGCCGTGCCGTGGTTGTGGCTGCGCTCATCCTCCTTTCACCGTGGCGTCCCGGCGATGCCATGGTTATGTTTTCCCAAGCGGACCGACCCATGCCGGTCCGCTTTTGCTATGTGGTCACCATGATCGGCGCTCCTTCCCTCGCGGCGATGACGTTCGCTGCCTCCTGTGGCCGCAGGGCCACCTGGATGTGCGTCGTCGCCCCGGCGTCGCGCTCCGGCTCGTCGTGGCCGGCCTTGATGACGAGCGCGTCCCGTGCCAGCGTGCAGGCGTCGTCCTGGTCTTCCGCGGGGTTTCCGCCGTTCTTTTCGCTGTCGTCATTGCCATCTTGTGAATCGGCCGAATCGGTTTGTGGGTCGGTCTGGCCGTCCGCTTCCGGCCGCTCGGCCGGCATCCCCTCGCCGCAGACTCCCGACGTCACCAGCGAGACCCGCGAGCCTGGCAGCAGCGAGGAGCCCGAGCTCACCACGGCGACGTCGATTACGGTCATCCCCTTGGCGGGTACGGGGGAGGCCCGGGCCATCGGGCGGGTGAGGATGTCGCCGGCGGCGATGTCGACCTGCGCGACCATGCCGCTGGCCTGGCCGGGGGAGGAGAACGCGGAGGCGAGCGGCGGACCCTGCGCCATCCGCACGATCTCGATGTCGCGTTCACGGATGGTGCTGCCCCGGGCGATGGCGCGCGCGGCAGTGGCCACCGGCCTGCTCGCCACCATGCCCGCCATCGCCTGCAGGGCGAGGAACACGGCGAGGCCCGCGCACAGTGCCATCGCCAGCGAGCGGATCGTCCGTGTGCGCCGGCGCTGTTGGAGGGTGGGCTGGCGGGATCCGGGCCGGCCCACCGCTTTGCTGCTATGAAAAAAGGTCATCATGATTGCCATGATGACCTGAACCCAAGCGGATGGAAAGCCCGGACGGGTGATGTGGTCGAACGGTTGGGGTTATCCACATTTCGGGCGTGTCGCGCCCTGTCGTGCCGTTTCGACCTGCCTTGCGGATGGCCGCGCGGCGACCCGCGTCCCGCTTACTTGGAGGATTCGCTCTTGTCGGTGCGGTAGAAGCCATGCCCCTTGAACTCGATGGGCACCGCCGAATAGACCTTGCGCACCTGCTCCTCGCCACACTTGGGGCATACGGTGATCGGGTCGTCGGTGAATGACTGCCGTTCGGTGAAATCGTAGCCGCAGTTCTTGCAGCGATAATGATAGGTAGGCAACGGTCCCTCCACAAAGTCGACGAATCAAAGAATAGACTGTTCATATCCTAGTCCCAGGCCGGACCGCGGCGTTCTCCGAAAGGGAACCGGGCCGCCGGCGAAGCTCACGCCCGGGCGCGTGCGGGCCCGTTTCGGCCACTTGTGCCCGTCTCTTCAGGAACGCAGCCGCACCATGCGCTCCGACGTGAGCACGGCGTCCACGGCGATGTCGTGCGGCAGATGCGGCACCGCGGCGTGGCGGCCGACGAACTCCCAGTCCCAGCAGACGCCGACTTTCAGGGTGGCGGGGGAGCAGTGCCCGAGGGCGCGGTCGTACCAGCCGCCGCCACGTCCGAGCCTGCTGCCGTCGAGGTCGATGGCGAAGGCGGGGATGAGCACGAGCCTCGCCGTCGCAAGCGCCTCCGGGCCGAGGGTCTCGCTCGCCGGTTCCGCCGGTCGGAGCCCTCCTCTGGCGCTGCGTGGCATGGCTCGCAGCGCATCCGAACCTTGGTAGGCGCCGAAGCCGATGTCGCGTCCGCGTCCGAGCCGGGGCACGAGCACCCGCAGCCCGCGCGCCAGCAGGCCGTCCAGCAGCGCCAACGTGGGCGCCTCGGTGCCCATCGAGACATAGCCGGCCACGGTGTCGCCGCGGCGAAGGGCTATCGTTCGCGGTTCGGAGGGGCTGGTGTCCGTACGTTTGTCGGCCATATGTTCTTTGCCGGTTTGGACGCCGTCCGTACGACCACCGTTCGCATACTCGTGGTCCGTATCCGTATGGCCTATGGCCAATCCTTTATCCCCGCGCGGCGTCGCAGCCGGAATCTGCACATCCGTCTTGGTTTGGAATGCGGATGTGGTTCCGTCGTCAACCACGCGCACGGCCTGGGCCATCACCGTCGCCAGGCGCTCGCCGGCCGTGGTCCTTTCGGCCTCGCCCACGCCCCGTCGCTCGGCGACGGCCTGATGGCGCATCCGGCGCTTGCTCGCCTCGATTTCCCGGCCCGCCGTCCCGTCGCTCACCCATGTGCTCTCCATGCCTCGTATGCTAGCCCGTCGTTCGTCCAGTGTCCGACGGCGTATCATGAAGGCGTGTCTGTCCTGAGATCCCTGCGTGGCGCGCTCACCCCCAACCCCAATGCCATCACCATGCCCTCGCGGCTGCTGGCGCCGTCCGGTGCGATCCAGATCGCCCTGCGCCCGCTGGGCGTCGAGGACGAGGCCGGGTGGAGCCAGGTGCGCGCGCGCAACGCCGACTGGCTGCGGCCCTGGGATTCCGGCGACCCCATGCACGGCCCCGGCCTCACCTTCAACACCTGGTTGCAGCGCCAACGCCGCGACGAGCAGGACGGTGTCGCCGCACAGTTCGCCATCGTCTACCAGATGCGGATCGTCGGCCAGGTCTCGGTGGGCGCCATCAGCTACGGCTCCATCCGCTCGGGCAGCGTCGGCTATTGGGTCGACCGGGACCACGCGGGCCTCGGCATCGCGCCGCTGTCGGTGGCGATGCTCGCCGACTGGGCGATGTGGAGCCCCAACGGCCCCCGTCTGCACCGCCTGGAGATCGCGATGCTGCCGGGGAACGGACGGTCGAAGCGGGTGGCGCAGAAGCTCGGCGCCCATCACGAGGGGCTGCGGCGCGCCTACATGTACATCCGCGGCGAATGGCGCGACCACGAGGTCTACAGCCTGCTGGCCGAGGATGCGCCGGAAGGGTTCGCGGCGCGGTTGCTGGGGCGCTGACAGGACCCTGCGCCATCGAGTCGTGGCAAGGATTGGCGCGGCGGGATGCGTTCCTCGGCGTGTCGCCCGACTTCGCGGCGTTTTGCGGGCAGGCTAGCGGCCAGACGACACGCGTGTGGTTTATCGCCTCAAAAGTCACGAACTCTCTCTATTCTAGAGAGATATGGATTATGCGTGGTTGAGCAGTGTCATCGTGCTGGTCATCCTCACGGTCCTTGTTATCGGCTGGCTGCCGCGGCGAACGGTGGACAGCATGAAAAGGGTGGTTGAGCATACGGCCGACAAGTATTCACTGTCGTTGCATCTGGTCGATGCCGAAAGTGGTACCAGGTTCTCCGATGGTCGTCACGCTCTCTCGGAAGGGGTAGTCATGCGCTCGGAACAAGCGGGGGATGCTGCCAAGGCGGCGGCCGGCAAAGAGGCGAAACGTGTGGCCCGTATCCGTCGCCTGAGGCGTCAGGCCGCGCGTCGGCGCGCCATCATCGCCCTCTCCCTGCTCGCGCTGACCGTCGTCGTCGCCATCGCGGCCCTCGCCTTCCGTTTCAGTCTTCTCTTTGCGCTTATTCCCTTCGCCCTGCTGGTGGCGGTCCTGGCGTTGGGCGCCAGGGCGTCCAGTCATGCCCGTGAATGGGAGCGCCAGCTCAAGCTTCGGCGCCACAGCCGTGCCATGGCCGCCGCCAGACGCGGGGTCGCGGCCGCTAAGCGCGTCGGCCAGCTCGAGGCGGCGGCCCAGTCCGCCCAGTCCGTTGACGCCTCCGCCGATGCTCCCGCCGCCCGCGATGAGGACGACGAGCCGACCGGCGTCATGGAGCAGCGCGAGATCCGCCAGGCCCTGCGCGCCAGCCGTGCCGACCACCGCCGCGTCGAGGCGATGAGGGCCGAACGCGAGCATGCGCGGGCCGATGCCAAGGTCGAAAGCCAGCCCGTCGCCAAGGCCGGCAAGCCGCAGGCCGCCAGTGCCGTCAAGAAGACCACGGCGAACCGTTCCGTCTCCAAGACGAATGCGTCCAAGCCGGCATCGGGCAGCAAGACCGCCGAATCCGCCAAGGCCGCGAAGCCCACCAGCCAGGCCAAGGCCGTCGCTCGCGTGGAGCATGAGGCCAGCGACGCCACCCACGAGCTCAAGCAGGTCCATCCGGTTCCCGCGCTCGACGTCGTCGACATGGTCAGCAACCAGGACCTCATCTCCTTCTCGCTGGGCGCCCCGCGTTCCGGCGTCGAAGTGCGTGCCGAGGAGCCGCAGAGCCTGGAGATCAAGTCGACCAAGCAGGTCGCCAAGGCCGTGCCACAGGATGCCGATACTTCCGAAACCGCTTCCGCTTCCGCCAAAGCCGACGACACCGCCGGCAAGGGCAGGTCGTCCAAGGCCGCCGGCAAGGCAGCCGAGGTCGAGTCGTTCCATGAGTCCGAGGTGTCGGCCGACGTCGAGGCCCCGAGCGGCACGTCCGATTCGCTGGGCGTCGGCCTGGAGAAGATCCTCGCTCGCAGGGGTGCCTGAGCGCCGCCGTTGCGCGGATTTGTGAAGGTTTCACTCAGAGCGTTAGCACTCGGGTTGGCAGAGTGCTAATTTTCGCGCTACGATGGTTGGTAAGCGCAAAGGGACGGTGCCGAAAGTGATCGTCAGCCTCTGAAAGCGGTGTCCTCGCGCGAGGAAATGAAATGCTCACTAGAAAGAGGAGGTCCACAGTGTCGATCTCACTTACACCGTTGGAAGACAAGATTATCGTGCGTCAGGCCGAGGCGGAGACCCAGACCGCATCCGGTCTCTACATCCCCGACAACGCCAAGGAGAAGCCGCAGCAGGGCGAGATCCTGGCGGTCGGCCCCGGCCGTCGCGACGACAACGGCAACCGCGTGCCCATGGACGTCAAGGTCGGCGACAAGGTGCTCTATTCCAAGTACGGCGGCACCGAAGTCAACTACAAGGGTGAGGATTACCTCATCGTCGGCGCGCGCGACGTGCTCGCCATCCTGAACTGATCGGCATCCGCCAACGCGGTTTTTCGATGTGCCCCGGCTGTTTCGGCAGTCGGGGCACATCGCGTTGTACGGCCGGTTCCACCGGTTCCTTCGATTGTCGCCAGCACTTGGGAAACGGCGGTTTCGGAACGCGAGAGGCATGCCCGATCCACCACGGCTTACAATGCATATATGACTTATAAACATCGCCCGATAATCGACACCATTCCCGCCTACAAGCAAGGCAAGCCGGCCCCCGCGCTCGCGGGCCAGCGCTCCTTCAAGATCTCGAGCAACGAGAACCCGTATCCGCCGCTGCCCAGCGTCCAGAAGGCCATCGAAAGCCAGGCGCTCGACCGCATCAACCGCTACCCCGACATGTCTGGCTGGCAGGTCGTCAGCAGGCTCGCCGAGGACTACGGGGTCGAGCCGAACGAGGTCGTGCTCGGCTGCGGGTCCACCGAGGTCATCACCCAGCTGGTCGACCTGCTCGCGGGCCCCGGCGACGAGGTCATCTACCCGTGGCGCAGCTTCGAGGCCTACCCGATCATCGTCTCCGGCGCGGGCGCCACCAGCGTCCAGATCGCCAACCGCCCCGACGGCGGCCACGACATCGACGCCATGATCGCCGCGATCAACGACAGGACCCGCCTGATCATCGTCAACAACCCCAACAACCCGACCTCCTCCTCCGTCTCCGACGCCGAGGCCCGCCGCCTGATGAAGGTCGTGCCGAGCGATGTCATCGTGCTTTTCGACGAGGCCTACATCCACTTCAACACCGCTGCCGGCACCAGCGTGGCCATGGACCTCTTCCGCGAGTATCCGAACATCGTGGTGGCCCACACCTTCTCCAAGGCCTACGGGTTGGCCGGCCTGCGCATCGGCTACGGCATCGCCCGCGCCGACGTGGCCGACGGCATGCGCAAGCTGTCGATCCCATTCGGCGTCACCCAGACCGCGCAGGTGGCCGCCGTCGCCTCCCTGGACGCCAAGGACGAGCTGATGGACCGTGTCAAGGCACTGATCGCCGAACGCGGCCGTATCGTCAAGGCGCTGCGCGAACAGGGCTGGGACTTCCCGGAGCCCTACGCCAACTTCTTCTGGCTGCCGCTGGGGGAGCGGACCGCCGAGGCCGAGGCGCGCTTCAAGGCCGCTGGCCTCTCCACCCGCGTCTTCGATGGCGAGGGCATCCGCATCTCCATCGGCGAGCATGAGGCCAACGACAAGGTCATCGCCGTCTGCCAGGGTCTCAAGGACGACCACATCGCCTGATCGCCTGATCGTTCAGGTGCTCGGGCATTCGGGCACTCGAACATTCGGGAGCGTCGAGCCGCCAGTGGTTTCGGCGCGCCGATGAGCCCGGACATTCCCGCGGGCGTCGCCTGGCCGACGAGTCATTGTCGTCGACGGGGCGGCGCCCGCTGGTCGTATGATCCACCAATATCGCTCCGAACAGAATAGGTGCGAGATGGTCAAAAGGCCGGAATATGACTGACATCGAAGTGCCGAAAACGGTGTGATACCGGGGCTTAGTCCAGTTTCGTCCGCCACGCCACCAGACGCAAGGCACCGGTTTCGACACACAGGGCGTGTCGGGAACTTGCGTAGGTCGGCGGTTCATGGCATTATAGTCAAGTTGCCCAGCCAAGCTGATGTTTGGTTCGCAATGGCGGATTTCCCAAGCGGTCAAAGGGAGCTGACTGTAAATCAGCCGCTTATAGCTTCAGTGGTTCGAATCCACTATCCGCCACGCCTCGATAGCTCAGTGGTAGAGCACTTCCTTGGTAAGGAAGAGGTCGTGAGTCCGATTCTCACCCGAGGCTCTCTGGCGGGATAGCTCAGCTGGTTAGAGCGTACGACTCATAATCGTAAGGTCAAGAGTTCGAGTCTCTTTCCCGCTACAAAGATCGGCATACGTCGGTTGGAAAACAAACGCAGAAGGTGAACCAATGGCAAGCAAAAGCGCCGCAGTCCGTCCGGGCATCACGCTGGCATGCACGGTGTGCAAGGAGCGTAACTACATCACGACCAAGAACCGTCGCAACACGCCGGATCGTCTTGAGCTCAAGAAGTTCTGCTCTCGTTGCGGCAAGGAGACCGTGCATCGCGAGACTCGTTGAGTTCTGGCGAGATAGTGCAAGCCTGACTTCGGTCGGGCTTTTTTCATATCCGAACGTGTGGGGAAGCCAATCATGGACAATGCCAGAGCAGGCGTGAACGCAAGTGGACCGGGGCAGGAGGCCGCACCGACGCTGGCGCAGCTGACGACCATCGGCGTCGGCGGGCCCGTCGCACGGTTCGTCGAGCCCGAAAGCGAAGCCGACTTCATCGATGCCGTGCACGCGGCCGACCGGGCGGGTATGCCGCTGCTGGTCATCGGCGGAGGCTCGAACCTGTTGGCCGGTGACGCCGCGTTCGATGGTGTGGTCGTGCGCGACCGGCGCCGGGGCATCGAGGTCCTGCCGGCGGCCGAAACACAATCCGGTCAGCATGCGGACGCGGGGGAGGGCCTTGTCACCGTCCGCGCGGATGCCGGCGTGAACTGGGATGATTTCGTCGCCTTCTGCGTCTCCTCCGGTTTCATGGGCGTCGAAGGTCTCTCCGGCGTGCCCGGCACGGTCGGTGCCTCGGTGGTGCAGAACATCGGCGCCTACGGCCAGGAGGTCGCCACATCGGTCGTCTCGGTCCGCGTCCTCGACCGCGCGAGCGGCGAGGTGGATCGGCTCGGTCGCGACGACATGCGCTTCGGCTACCGCAGCTCGCTGCTCAAATCCAGCATGTACGCCGCGCCCGCCAAGCCGGCGGACAGCTATTTCCCGACGCCACGGTATGTGGTGCTCTCGGTGACCTTCGCCCTACGCCGCGGCACGCGCGACGAGGTCGCCTTCGGCCAGCTGGCCAAAGCGCTCGGCGTGCGGGTGGGCGAGCGGATGCCGATCGGCGAGATCCGACGGGCCGTGCTCGAAGTGCGCGCCGGCAAGGGCATGCTCGAGGATCCGGGCCGCTACGCCACGCCATGGATGCGCGGCTGCAAAGACAAAGGCAACGTGCCGATCGAGGGTATGGACGAGGTAAACGCGCCAGGTAATGCCACGGGGAACGCATCAGGCGACACCGCATCGAGTGACACCGCTGGGCCCGCGATGGCGGGCGCTCCCGACTTCGACCGCCACAGCTGTGGTAGCTTCTTCATGAATCCCATCCTCGCGTCCGACGTCGCGCAGGCGCTGCCCGAAGACGCCCCGCGCTTCGACGCGACCCAGCCCAACGGCCAACCCGGCGTCAAGACCTCGGCGGCCTGGCTGATCGACCACGCCGGCTTCCACAAGGGCTTCAAGGTCCGTCCGGACGCCCATGCCGGCCTCTCGTCGCGCCACACGCTGGCCCTGACCAACCGGGGCGGCGCCACGGCGGCCGACATCGCCGAGCTGGCGCGCACCATCCAGGATGGCGTCGAGCGGGCCTACGGCATCCGTCTCGTGCCCGAGCCCGTGGTGGTGGGGATGGACCTGCGCTAGGGCCCGCGAAAATATCATGCTATTCAATCAGATAGTTATCGTCTAATATGAGTGTCCGAGATATGGCTGCCGGACCACGAACTTGCTCCGGTGACCCTACGCTACAGAATGACACGTCTTATGGCATGTGCGCGTAAACACGTGTCATCGAGGGGGAGGCAGTTGACATGAAGCTGTTCAGGACCAAGTCGGTGGAGCAGGCGCTCGCCGAAACGACCACCGGCGACCGCAAGCTGGTGCGCAATCTGGGCGCGTGGGATCTGGCCATCATGGGGGTGGCGGTTGCCGTCGGCGCCGGCATCTTCTCCATCGGCGCGCAGGCCGCGGCCTACCACGCCGGGCCCGCGGCGATCATCAGCTTCCTGATAGCCGGTGTGATCTGCGGGGCCGCGGTGATGTGCTACGCGGAGTTCGCCTCGATGATCCCCGCGGCCGGCTCGGCCTACACCTTCACCTACACCACTGTCGGCGAGATCGTGGCGTGGGTCATCGGCTGGGACCTCATCCTCGAGATGCTGTTCGCCGGCTCGGTCGTATCCAAATATTGGAGCGTCTACCTCAACGATTTCCTGCGGCTCATGGGCTTCCACGCCAGCACCGAGATCCACTTCGGTTCGTTCACCTTCGACTGGGCGCCGCTGATCGTCATCACGTTCTTCACCGTCCTGCTGGTGCTGGGCACCAAGATCGGCGCGCGCGTCGACGGCGCGTTCACGATCCTGAAGATCGGCATCGTCATTTTCGTGGTGGTCGTCGGCTTCTTCTATGTCAAGATGTCGAACTACACGCCGTTCATCCCACCGAGCGAACCGGCCAGCAAGGTGCTCGGCCCCTCGTCCGGCGGCGTGATGACCCAGCCGCTCTTCCAGTGGCTCACCGGCCAACAGCCCACCGTCTACGGCATTTCCGGCATCGTCTCCGGCGCCGCGTTGGTCTTCTTCTCCTTCCTCGGCTTCGACGTGGTCGCCACCGCGAGCGAGGAGGCCAAGAACCCGAAGCGCAACGTGCCGCTGGGCATCGGCATCGGCATGGTGATGGTCATCGTCATGTACATGCTCGTCGCCATCGTCACCACCGGCATGGTCTCCTACAAGGACCTGGCGAAGGCCAAAGACCCGTCGCTGGCCACCGGTTTCGAGCTCGCGGGCGCCACCTGGGCGGCCAAGATCATCTCCTTCGCCATCGTCATCGGCCTGACCACCGTGGTCATGGTGCTGCTGCTCGGCCTGACCCGCGTCATCTTCGCGATGAGCCGTGACGGCCTGCTGCCGCGTGGCCTCTCCAAGGTCGGCAAGCACGGCACGCCCGCCAAGCTGCAGATCGCCGTCGGCGTGCTCTTCGCCATCGTCTCGTCCTCGTTCGACGTCTCCATCCTGGCCGACATGGTCAATATCGGCACGCTGTCAGCCTTCACCCTGGTCGCGATCTCGATTCCGATCATGCGCAAGAAGCGCCCCGACCTGCCGCGCGCCTTCAAGATCCCCGGCAACCCGTGGGTGCCGATTCTGATCGCGCTGGCCAACCTGTGGCTGATGATCAACCTCTCCGTGCTCACCTGGATCCGTTTCCTCGTGTGGCTGCTGATCGGCTTCTGCATCTACTTCGGCTATTCCTACCGCCATTCGCTGCTGGGCCGGGGCAAGCTCGACGAAGCGGTGGCGCATGCCGAGGAGCAGGCCGAGGAGGCCAAGACCATCGCCGGCGTCGTCCAGACCGACACCGAGACCCGCCGCGCCTAGCGCCCGCCCTGTCGTTTCCGGCCGACGCGACGGTCTCGCGAAGCTCCCATCCCGTCTTTCCGGCGGTGCCGACATCACGGTGTGCTCGCCGCCGACGGGCCTGCCGTGCCGTCGCTGCGTCCACGTAATCTAAAGAAAGTTCAGGTTGTAAGGAGGCCTCCTCGATGGCTTATGTGATTGCTCAGCCCTGCATCGATGTCAAGGACAAGGCGTGCGTGGATGAATGCCCCGTCGACTGCATCTATGAAGGCGACCGTACGCTCTACATCAACCCCAACGAGTGCGTCGACTGCGGCGCCTGCGAGCCCGTGTGTCCCACCGAGGCCATCTTCTACGAGGACGACGTGCCTGAGGAATGGTCGTGGTACAAGGACGCGGCCGTCACCTACTTCAACGACCTCGGCGATTTGGGCGGCGCGCAGGCGGCAGGTCCCTCCGGCAAGGACGAGGCCCGCATCGCCGCGCTTCCCCCGCAAAACCAGGACTGATTGCTCTTTCTTTCCGAGCCCGCCAGACTTCGTCATTCGCTACGGAGTCCGGCGGGTTTTCGCGTTGTGGATACAGCCGGCGAAACGGTGGCTGCCGTTTGGCGTCGTCATCGCTATCATCGAACCATAGTGCTGTTCGGAGCGACGCGAAAGGCGGCGAGAGATGGGTTTTTACAGGTTTGATTCCCCCTACGACTGGGGTCGCGTCGCGCCGTACAAGAAGATCGCGGCGCAGGCCGAGGGCGGCATGGTCGACCTCTCCGTCGGCTCGCCGGTCGACCCGGTGCCGATGAGCGTGCAGCAGGCGCTCGCGGTATCCACCGACCTCGCCAACGCCCACGGCTACCCGACGGTGGCCGGCAGCGAGACCCTGCGCATGGCCGTGCCGACATGGTTCCGCGTGAACCGCGGTGTCGATTTCGAGGCGATCGACGCCGATTTCGTACCCACCGTAGGCTCCAAGGAAGCCGTCGCGCTGATGGCCTCGCTGCTGCATTTCGGCCCGGGCGACGTCATCGTGCAGCCCGCCGTCTCCTACCCGACCTACGACATCGGCACCCAACTGGCCGGTGCCAAGACGTTCAAGGCCGCCGACATCGCCGACGTGGACTCGTGGCGTTCTATCCCCGGAGTCAAGGCCGTCTGGGTCAATTCTCCTTGCAATCCCACCGGCGAGGTGCTCTCGGCTTCGCAACTGCACGCCATCGTCGCCGCCGCGCGCGAGATCGGCGCCGTGGTGCTCTCCGACGAATGCTATGCCCTGCTCACCTGGGCGGGGGATGACGACGCCGAGCCGTCGCCCGCGCCCTGCATGCTGCAACCGGACGTGTGCGACGGCAGCGCCAAGGGCATCCTCGTGCTCTATTCGCTGAGCAAGCAGTCCAACATGGCCGGCTACCGCACCGCGCTCATCGCCGGCGACCCCGACCTGGTGCGCCCGATGACCGTCTACCGCAAGCAGATCGGCGAGATCATCCCCGGCCCGATCCAGGCGGCGATGGGCGCCGCGCTGCGCGACTTCAACGCCGTCAACGCCCAGCGCGAACGTTACGACGCCCGCCTGCGCCAGCTGGTCGGCGGACTGTGCGCCGCGGGCTACGACGCGCGCATGCCCCAGGGCGCGCTCTACGTCTGGACGCGCGCGAGGTCCGGCGACTGCTGGCGCGACATGGACGACCTGGCGCATCTGGGTATCATCGCCAGCCCCGGCGAGTTCTACGGCGACCCCACCCACCTGCGCTTCTCCGCCACCGCCCCCGACTCCGCCATCGCTGACGCCGCCTCCCGCCTCCGTCGCTGATACTTTGTGTGGTAGATTGCGTTGAAAAGCAGAAAAGATGCCCTCTCAATCTGCTTTTGAACGTTGAGAGTTAGTGTTGTGCGTTGAAAAGCAGATTCTGCTGCTGCTTTTCTGCTTTTCAACGCAATGTAGGTCAGCGCAGGCTGGGGAACGGGTGTATACGTGGCAATCCCGCATCAATCAGTTTGCTTACCAGCGTTGTGCGTCGCATCGTTTCCGTGAAATCAAGACGGACGATTTTGGTAATTGAGGTTTTGGCGAGCAAATCGCGCTCGCGCTCCTTTTCCTCATGCACGACTTGGCGAACGCTGTGATAATTCGTCATTTCGGGATTGACGTATTTTCCCATACCGTCGAATTCTACGGCTATGAGTTTGTGGGACGGCAACTGGTACGTCATGTCGACGCGGTACGTGCGATTGATGCCTGCGTCGTTCCTGATCCGGAATTCTTGTTGCAATCTCGGTACGCCGAAGCCTTCCTCGAGCATGATGGCGCGGCACAGTGACTCTCCGCCGTTTTCGCTTAGAGGGTCGGCATAATGCAATAACCGACGTAGTTTTTGCCGTAAAGGACGTGGAATTCCAGGCATGGGCGTCATGCTTTCCTTGCTGGCCAACTGGTTTCTCAGCGCGGAATCGAACATGGGCAATACTTCATGGAACCGGTAGTGTTTCGCGCAATGGCAGAGGGCCTCCGTCACGGGAACGGTCGATGATTTGGCCAGTTTGGAAGCATGGTCGCCCATGGATTGGATGTATCTGACATTCTCGTTTCGATTTGTCCCCATTGCCCTGCCCGTGGCGAGAAAGACCTGGTTGCCATCATGAAGCCAGGATGGATGCTCGATGCCATAGGCGCTGATGGCGCTGATTCCCGCGAATACCCATTCGGGGTGCCAATGGTGCAGCCCATTGATAATCCGGAAATATCGCTCGTTGCGACCTAACTGGCTCCATGAGTCGCTGCGTGCATAAAGGCCGTGCCGGGTGCGGGTGACCTCGCCCGATTTTGCGAGCAGTCTGAGTATCTGCTGGTCTCGATGGTCGTGGGTATGTAGGCAGCGTCGTTGACTCTCGGCGTTGTCCAGTTGTGCGCTGATACGTGGATTTACTCTCATTGTTCCAAGCTAAGGCGGCGGGATTCGGGCGAAAAGCCGAAGCAGGTAGTGTGGTCGAACGCTTGGCATTTTTGATTTTCCCGGGCGTGTTGTGGATAACTCGGCGCAGCGATGTACCGAATGTGACTGGTGTTGTGGATAAGCGTGATCCTGAAGTGTCGGTCGACGAGACGAGATGCCTTTCGATTGCGTTGAAAAGCAGAATGTAAACCGTATAAATCTGCTTTTTGACGCTGCTAGATATTGGGTTGCGTGGAAAAGCAGAATAGTACCCGCATTTTTCTGCTTTTCAACGCAATATGGGGTTGTGCGTCACCGATGATTGCCCGCAACCACCTCGGTACGTTTCGCTATGGTGTGGAATATGCGCACATATCACGAATCCCGTAAGGCTGACTTGCTGACCGAAGACCATCCGCGTCGCTTGTACGCTACTGGAGGCTGCACGCCCGAGCCGGCGAGGCTCAACCCGTTGCTGCGGGGCCTGGTGTTCTTCGCGGTGTTCGTGGTGGCCATGATGGTGGTTTCGATGGTGCTGATGGGCGTGTATGCCGCCGCTACTGGCAGCGGCGTCCGCGCGTCGGACCAGGACGTGCATTCGCCGGTGACGCTGCTGGGGATGCTCGGTGAGATGCTCGCGGCGATCGCGGGATATGTGGTCGTCGTCCGTTTCATGGAGCGTCGCCGCCATCCGCTCGAATTGCGTGCCTCGCGCTGGCCGGGGCTGTTCGCGGGATTCGCCATCGGTTTCGCGGCCATCGGCATCTGCATCGGCGTGCTCGCCATCGCCGGCGATTACCGCGTCGTCGGCTTCGACTCACATTACAGCCCGTGGATCGACCTGCTATCCATGGGCGTGTGCGCGGGCATCGCCGAGGAGATCCTCATGCGCGGCATGCTGCTGCGGCTCGTCGAGGAATGGCTCGGCTCATGGGGCGCCGTCATCGTCTCCGCGTTGGTGTTCGGCCTGCTGCACCTGGGCAACCAGGACGGCACGGTGTGGGGCGGGGTCGCCATCGCCATCGAGGACGGCATCCTGGCCGCCGCGCTCTACTTCGTCACGCGCTCGCTGTGGGTGTGCATAGGCCAGCACATCATGTGGAACATCGCCGAAGGCCCGATTTTCGGCTCCGTCGTCTCGGGCAACGGCCGGCAGGATTCGTGGCTGGTGTCCCGCTGGTCCGGTCCCGACATCATGACTGGCGGCAACTTCGGCCTCGAGGCCAGCATCGTCCCGGTGGTGCTCATGGGCATCGCGGGCGTCGCATTGCTGGTCTACGCCCAGCGCAAGGGGCTGCTGGTCCGGCCGTCCTGGACGCGCAGGCGGATACTGTCCGGACTATCCGGCGAGCGTTGAAAAGCAAATGTGTGTCCTAATGAATCTGCTTTTCGACGCGGCGGTAAGTTGGTCGGCGTCGAAAAGCAGAAAATGTGTGGCCTGAATCTGCTTTTGGACGCGGTGAGAAGATAATCGGCGTCGAAAAGCAGAAAAATGTGGGCACCATTCTGCTTTTCGACGCGGCGGTAAGATGATCAGCGTCAGAAAGCAGAGAAGCCAGCTTTGCTTTGCCAAGCGTCTCTGGGCATGCGCTTCGAGGGTGGCGCTGATTGATAACAGCGACCGAAAGCATGAAAACCTGTGCTTTTCGTCGCTTCGAAACCGGAGATGCGACGAAAAGCACGTTTACACCCTCGCTTTCGTGCTTTTGGTCGCAGTGAGGCACTCAACGGTTTGCCGCTTTTCCGCTGAATCACGCTTCGGGATTGTGGTTGTTGGCGGTCTGCCGGGCCTTCCAGTCGCCGTGCTCCAGGCCGAGGCTGGCGGCGCCGGAGCCGTAGCGCTCGCGGACGGCGTCGAGTACTGATTCGGCGTTGCGCAGGTTGGCGTTTTTCCCTTTTGAAGTCTCATCGTTCTGGTTGCTGGCGCTCGGGTTGGTTGTTTCGTCTTCACGACCGTTGCGGCGCTTGGCGCCATCGCCATCCCCGCCGTCAGCTACGCCATCGCCCAGCATGTCCTCGATGGTCAGCTGCACCGGCGTGGTCTCCTTGGCGCTCAGCGAGCTGGCGCTCACCCCGGCCAGCCTGATTTCGCGTGGCAGGGGAGCGTCGTCGGGAGCGTCGGCAGGCATCCTGAGCATCGCCTTCAGCAGCGCCACGGCCTCGGGATACATGGTGGCGGCGGTGTCGGTGGGCCGTTCGAGCGTGTGCGCCTTGGTCGAGTAGCTCATGTCGGCGAAGCGCAGCTTGACGTTCACCGTCCGCGCCACGAGCCCCTTGGCGCGCAGCGTGTGCGTCACCTCGTTGCTGCAGTGGTGCAGTAGCTCGCGTACCTTGGCGGCGTTTCTCGTGTCCTTCTCGAAGGTGATCTCCGCGCCGATGGATTTCTCCGGCGCATGGGTGACGATGGGCCGCTCGTCCTGCCCGCGCGCGGCGAGATAGAGGTTGTGCGCGGTGATTTTCGAACGCGTCGCCTGTGCGAGTGTCGTCTCGTCCATCTCGGCCAGTTCGGCCACGGTCCTGATGCCCCATTCGCCCAGTCGTTTCTCCAGCGACGGCCCGACACCGGGGATGCCTCGCAACGGCATCATCCGCACGAATTCGGCGTGCCGTGCCTTGGGGATGAGCAGCATCCCGTCCGGCTTGGCGTTGGTGGAGGCCATCTTCGCCACCAGCTTGTTGGCCGCGATGCCCACCGAGCAGGTGATGCCGAAGCGCGCCGCGACCTGCGCCCGGATCCACGCGCCGATGACGCTCGGCGACTTCCAGCGCAGCAGCGCGCCCGAGACGTCCATGTAGCCCTCGTCCACCGAGACCTGCTCGATCCGGTCGGTGACCTGCCGGAACACCTCGTCGAAGATGCGCTTGGACATCTTGCGGTAGTAGGCCATGTCGACCTGCACGTAGGCGCCGCCGGGGCAGAGCTGCTGCGCCCGCACCATCGGCATCGCCGAGTTCACCCCGTATTTGCGCGCCTCGTAGTTCGCCGCCGAGACCACGCTCCGCGGCCCGAGCCAGCCGATGATCACCGGTCGTCCGCGCAGCTCTGGATGCCGCGCGGTCTCCAGCGACGCGTAGAAGGCGTCCATGTCGATATGCAGCACCGTGCAGCCACTCTCGTCGTGGCCCCAGTCGCGTTTCGCGGCCGCGTTCCTTGGTGCTGTGCTCATACCCTCATTGTAGGGTCGCTGCCGCGCTTTCGGCCCGCGTTCGTCGAAGGCGCGACGCCGGATCCGCCGGTCCGAGCGAATTCCCACTACGCCCGTCACGGCAAGGTAGGGGACGGCTAGGGAACAAGCGGAAAGCCGACGTAGAACGGAAGTAAAACAGAAGTAAAACAGAAGTAAAACGGACGGAAGCAGGTGGCGCGTTCCGGCATTAGATAATCCGTCGTGTCATTGTCTGGTTTGGTGTAGCGTGGGCGTCATGAGGTCATCTCCGGTCAACGTGGTGCGCAATGGCGCCGATGTCGTGCTCAATCGCCTGCCGGTGGTCGCCATCGTGATGGTCGAGGGGCTGATGATCTATCTCGCCACCTCAATCGCCAAGCTCGCCTTCACCCAGCTCGACCCGTTGCTGGCCGCCTGGTACCGTGTCGGTTTCGTCGCCATCCTGCTTTTCGCCTGGCGCCGCCCGCTCTCGCGCGCCAAACGCAAGGGGCTGCCCAGGACCCGCCGCGACTGGGGCATCGTGGTCACCGCGGGCGTGTCGGTGATGCTGATGAACACCATGTTCTATCTGGCCATCAGCAACATGGACATGGGCATCGCCGTCTCCATCGAGTTCATCGGCCCGCTGGCCGTCGCCGTGCTCACCGGCCATGGCTGGCGCGAGCGGGTCGGCATCCTGCTGGCGGCCTGCGGTGTGGTGCTGCTCGCGGGCATCTCGCTGGCGAACCCCGCCAAGCAGGCGCGGTTCCTGGTCGGCCTCGTCGCCATCCTGATCGACGGGGTGATGTGGGGGCTCTATATCGTCTCGGGCCGCCAGGTCGCGCAGCGCGCCAACCCGCTCGACTCGCTGAGCCTAGGCCTGGGCATCGCGTGGCTGCTGCAATCCCTGTTCCTCGCCGTCCCCGCCGTGCGCGGCGTGGCCAGCCCCAAGCCCGGCGCGACGTGGGCCCGCGGCCCGTTCGGCTCGTGGAAGCTGCTGGCGGTGCTGTTCGTCGTCGCGTTCTTCGCTTCGTTCCTGCCCTATCTGATCGACCAGTTCATCATGCGCCGCGCCTCCTCGGCACGTTTCTCGGTCATCCAGTCGGTCAATCCCGTCATGGCCGTGCTGGTCGGCCTGCTCATCGGCGAGGTACCGACGTGGGGCGAGCTGGCGGGCGTCGCCATGGTGATCGCGGCCGTCATCGTCACCTTCTCCGGCGACATGCGACACGCTGAGACCGAATGAACGCCGCCATTCGCTGGCATGCGTCCGCTGATGATGCTAAAGTATTGAAACGTTGCGTTCGCATAGCGTCGCGATGTGGAGCTGTGCCTGAGTGGCCGATAGGGGCACCCTGCTAAGGTGTTAACCGCGCAAGCGGTTCGAGGGTTCGAATCCCTCCGGCTCCGCTTTAGAGGTATAAATCAAGATGCGGTCGGGAGTAGGCTCAAGCTTACTCCCGACTTGCGTTTCGGATGTTTTCGCGAGTCAGTCAGGTCCGTCGCCGATCATTGGGGATTGCGGCGAATGGCGAAGGCGCGGACTCATGACGTACTCACGGGTTGTCTGCCGCAGCTCGGATATCTCATCGCTCCGTGGTTTCGACGTCAGCTGACATCGGTGTCTTCGGGTCCAGGTCGACCTCGGTCGCAAACGGAGTTTCCCGGCCCGTACCATAACCCTTATGGCTCCCAGCTTCCCAAGGTCGCCTGATTGTCATGGCTTCATCCCCGCTGTTCGCGCCGTTCCCACTGTTCCCGGGTGACCACCCGGATGATGGCGTCGTGCCGCTCGCCGATCAGCGGGAAGTAGTCGCCGTCCTTGCGGCAGACGGCCCGCATGCCGCAGTGCTCCATCACCTTGCCGGAGGCCGGATTCTCCACGTAGTGCCCGCCCCACACCGCGTTGGCGCCGAGGTCCGCGAAGGCGTGCCGGATCATCGCCTCCAGCGCCTCGCTCATCAGCCCGTGGCCCCAGAACGGCCGTCCGATCCAGTAGCCCAGCACGCGGTCGCCGTCGTAGTGGGCCAGCGCCCGCTCCAGCTCGTCTGTATCCATGCCTTCGAAAAGCCGGTGCCCGTCGATGGCCTCGCGCACGAACGCGCCGACGTGGTCGTCCGGCCCGGTCTTTTTCAGCTCGATGGCGCCGATGGGCTTGCCGGGCGTGGCCGCCGTCATCTCGTCGCCGGCTCCCGACGTTTCGGTGCCGTTGCCGGTGCGATTGTCGTCTCCTGCGCTGTCACTGTCGCCGTCATTCCCGCCGACATGCTCGTCTTCGCCACTGGTCGCGTTATCGCCGTCGTCCTTGCCGCACCCGGCACCGCGCAAGGTGATGGCATAGTTCTCGTCTCCGGTGAACACATGGTTGAGCGTGTCCATGCTTTCGGCGGCGTCGCGGTGCGGCGTCCACCCGCAGCGCGGCCCGATGTCGGGGTCGCGGGCGTATTCGAACAGCGAGGCGGCCTCGTCCGGGTCGTTCCTTTTCCAGTGGCGCAGCGTCAGGCGCGGGGTGATGATTTCCATGGCGTCATGATAGGTCGCGTTCCGCGCCGCTTCAACAATCCGCCGGATGGTGACATGCCTGGGGTGGGTGACACGCCTAGCTGAATGGCATGCCTGGTTGGGCAACACGCCTGACTAAACAACATGTCTGGCTAGATGACGTGCCGGCTTGAATGACACGCCTCGTGGCCGGCATCGGTCAATGGTGCTATATCTGTGTGTCGGACGTACCTTTGTCGATGGAAGGGGAGCCAAAGGTACGTCTTTGTCCCTTTGTCTCCTTAAAGAGCCAGTGTATCCTCTTTTCGCGCTTTTCGCCGTCAGGTCCGCTTTTCGGCTTCTGGATCATGGACGTCGTCCGCTAGAGTGGGTCATGGATCTGTCCACAATATCGGGCCTGACACCGGACCCAGATGGAGCCATTCTAGACAAGGGAGGTGCGATGACTGGGATTTCCAGACAACCCAAGACGATTGACGGGTTTTCGACGGTCGTCGACACTTCCGAGCGCCCGGCGCACGACTCGTTCGTCGAGAAGAAATCCGAATTCATCGGCGATGTCTGCCATGTGGACACCCTCGACGAGGCGCTCGCGTTCGTCGATGCCATCCGCGAGCGGCATCCCAAGGCCCGCCACGTCGCCTACGCCTCGATCGTCGGAGCTGCCCAGGGTGCGGCCAAGGAGCGGATGAGCGACGACGGCGAGCCCTCCGGCACCGCGGGCAAGCCGATCCTCGACGTCATCCGCGTCAACAAGCTCACCGACTGCGTGGTGACGGTCACGCGTTATTTTGGCGGCATCCTCCTCGGTTCGGGTGGGCTGATCCGGGCCTACGCCACGGGTGCGTCGATGGCGGTGAAGGCCGCCGGCAAACGTCGCATCGTGCCGATGACACGCTACCGGGTGGTGCTGGAATATCCGTGGTTCGACCGTTTCGAGCAGCTGCTGGCCGGTGTGGGCGGCGAGGAGACCGGCCGCGAGTTCACCGACCGCATCCGCATGGAGCTCGCTGTGCCGAGCGCGAACGCCGACGATTTCGCCGCCCGTGTCCGCGAGACATTCAACGCCCGCGCCAGGCTGACAGCTCTCTGAGCCCTATACCGCCGTACAAGTCGGCTTCAGCTCGTTCGATCCGTCGGCTATGGCGATGCACGTCTTCAATGGTCTTACGTCAATTCATGAGACAGCAGTCTGATGGCTCGCGGATTGCCGTGTGGCTTGTTTCTCCAACGGTTGGATCGCCATACGTGAACCGAGTGCGTTTCCTCGTAGTGAGGTTCGCGCATCCCTGTCATCGGACCATACGATGGCCACCTGCGAGGCGTCAGCCACCTTGCCGAGCGGTCTGGTTGCCGTCGACTCGGCAAGGGGTGCCGGTCGGGCGGGCTGGGCTAAGCTGGGCGCATGAGCGAAATGGACCAGCAAGAGACGAACGGCGAGCAGGGCGAGGCTGTCGCGCAATCTGACCCGCAGCGGGACGATGCGCAGGCGAATACGCAGTCCGAGGCCAATGACGCCACCGACGCCAAGACTGCCGATGCCGGCACAACAGATGGCGCTGGTACCTCCACTGCAGATGCGTCCGATGGCACCGGTGCCGCCAAAGCCGGCGATGAGGCCGCCGGCAGCGTCGCAGACGCCCATGATGGTGACGACGCCGACGACGACTTCGAGCCGCTGACCAACACATACGAGGAGCTGCGCCACACAGCCGATGCCGCCGAGCTGAGCGCCGCCGCCCGCAAACCGCTGCCACCGAAGGCCGACCAGTCCGCCTTCTCCCGCGCCACGGCACTGCTCGAGGCGGTGGCCGGCAACAGTCACACCCCGATCGAGGACCGCATTTTCCTGGCCAAGACTATGCCCTTCCCGAACATCCTGGTCAAGCTTTCCGAAGACCCCGAGGACAGCGTGCGCGAAGCCGTGGCCGCCAACGCCGACGACAAGAACTGGCTGGTCGGCCGGCTCACCAAAGACAAGGTGGGCAAGGTCCGCGAGGCCGCGCTGCGCAACCCGCAGACCTCGTGGAAGATGCGTCTGGAGGGGGCCGAGAACCTCGAGACCACCGCCGCCACGCTCGATTTCCTCGCCAAGCTCGGCGTCGAGCTCGAGCCCGAGGCCCCCGCGATCCTCTCGGCGATGGTACGCCGCGCCGTTGCGCTCAACCCCAACTGCGGGCCGGACACGCTCGCCAGACTTGCCGGCGACGCCTCCACCGACGTGCAGCACGCCGCCCAGAGCCGCCAGTCCTGAGTCGTTCGCTCTGAGTCATCGATCCTGAGTTGTCGGTCTTGGGTCGTCAGCCCAGAGCCACCAGTCCAGAGTTGCCAGTCCTGAGCCAAGACTTCCTGAGTCTCTGCTCCTGAAGTCGTCAGTCCTGAGTCGTTCGCGTTTCCTCCTGCCTCAAATCGTCCTTTCCTGCCCGAAAACGTACATTTTCATGGCCAAAAATGTACTAAAACGTGCAGGAATGGTCTTTTAGAGGCGGGAACGGCAAGGTGAAGGCAGGAAAACCCGGACGGAGGCGTGATTCGGGCTGGCGGTCATTCGTCATGTGCCCGCATCCGCGATGATCCGATGGTGTTGAGCTCTCGTGTGGTGATTGGTCGGCTTTTCTTCGTCGGCTTGCTACATCGTATGTTGCCTTTTGTGTTATGATTCGAAGATTTAACGCAGAATGTGACAACCACTGTGTATATTTGAAATGCAAGTGTGCGGTGTCGTATCGGTCGATCACAGCCGGCAGAGTCGTTTGGCGCTGTGGTCGCGATGTATGCAAAGGGGAGTCGTCATGGATATGCGCAGGACGGTTGGCAGTCTGCTGACGGGATTCGTCGCCTTGGCCGTATCGTTCGGCATCGCCCAGCCCGCCGCGTTCGCCGTCGAAACTCCCAGCGCGCCCGCCGCCTTCGCTTCGCCCGACTCTGGTTCAGCATCTCCCGCCGATGGCAATTCAAGCGGGGGGCTTGCCAAACAGCCTGATTCCCCGGTTCCGAACAATTCCGCGCAGGTAGGATTTCAATCCAAGCAGCCACAAACCAAGACCGAGGTTTCGCCACAAGGTGTCACGTGCAACACAGTCCCAGCTCATACGCCATGGACGGGCACAGGCGGAACGGTGTATTGGAATGTCCACCTTAGTGGGGACGGCAACGATTGTGTGCTCGAACTCGAGAGCGGAACGGTACCGAATTATGGAATACAGGGAGCGGATGATTTAAGGGAAATTCCATGGAATAATACTACGGTTACTCGCGTGGAAACAGGGAATGTGAAAGTCGGCACTTCCATGATTGGAATGTTCAATATGGCCCACAACCCTTCATTGCGATCCGCAGATGTCCGGGGCCTCGATGTTAGCGACGTTGAATCGTTTTGCTGGTTGTTCATGGGTGACTCGCAACTGACCAAGGTTGAGGGGATGGACAATTGGAATGTCTCCAACAGACTTACAAACGTGGGCAATATGTTCTATGGATGCAACATCTCATCATTGGATTTGTCGCGTTGGGATATGTCGAACGTCACGTACTTTGATGGATGTTTTTGGGGTCTTGGGTCAAAGTTACGTTTCTTGAAGCTCCCGGCAAATGTAAGGAACATTCCGACAACTGCATTTACCACTGATGTTAATGCCGGGCCAAGTGACGCCAGTTGGTCCAACGTTCCTTACTATGTTGAAGACACTCCGGGAAATACGTCAGCTAGTCCCTTTTATCCGTACAACACAGGAATTGTTGCCACGTCTTTTTCTGTTTGGCGCGGCCGTCCCTATGCTGTCTCCTTCAATGCCAACGGGGGAGCAGGAACAGCCGATACGCTCAAGGGCGGCTGGCCCGATAACCCCGGTGTGACTCTGGCCTCCGGAGCCGGGTTCACTCGCGCGGGCTACAGGCTGGTGGGCTGGAGCAAGACCGCCAACGCAACCTCTCCCGACTATGCGCTTGGTAGCTCCTACACGCCGACCGATGATGTGACGTTGTATGGCGTGTGGCTGCCCACGCCCACCGTTTCCAACGATCTGCTGTTCCCGTGGATGAACGGGGGAGAGGCCGGCAAGGTGAAGGTCTCCGGCGCGGTTCCGCAGGGTGGCGGAGTCCGGGCGGTGCAGTCCGGCGACAAGATCGAGGTCGCGCTGATGCCCAAGGGCGATCCCGGCTCGACGAATCCGAGCGTCGGCACGCCCGCCGCGGCCAACGACGTCACTCTGGATACGGCGTCGTGTTCCGCAACCGCCTGCAACTGGTCGGCCACATTCCCGATATCCACGCTGTCCGATGCCGACGATGTGGGCCAGGGCATGTCGTATGTGTTCCGCGCGCGGTTGGTGACGGCCTCGGACAGCAATTCGGATTACGCGTTCTCCGCGGGCAAGCGGGCCGATCTGGTCGCGCCGGCGGTCACGGGAGCGACGTTCAACAAGCGTGCGCGCACGGTATCGGGCAGCGTGTGGAGTTCCGGCGACGCCTCCAAGCAGCCCAACCGCGCCAAGGAAACCAAGTTCTCGGTGACCGTGGCCTGGCCCGCAGGCTCGTCGCCGGCAACCACCACACTGACCTGCGATTCCGGAACGGCCAGCATCGTCGGCGCCACCTGCCCGTCCGCAGGCTCCGGCGATGGCACGTTCACCTTGCAGGTGCCCAGCGGTGTCAAGCTCAAAGGCGACTCCCACATGACGGCCAAAGACGCCCCATCTGCGGACGAGCCGACGCTGGTGGGCGGCGGGGAACCCAACGTCTCAACCGCGGTGACGTTCGACACCACCATGCCCATGGTCGCCTCATTGCCCATGACCGGCGGCGAGGCCCCGGCCGTGTGGTGGCGCCGCATCCTGCTCCCCGCGCTCCTCGCCGGCACGGTCGCCGTCGTCTTCGGCGCCCGCCGCCGTCGCCTCACCATGCGTCGCTGAACCGTCGTGTTGCGGTTGGTCGGGGCATTCGGTACAATGGTGAGTTGTTGTGTTTCCCTACGGGGTCCTTCTAAGCGCTTTCCCACTCGCACTAGGACTTTCAGGGAGCCCACGGATAAAGCGGTCGGAGAGGCATCATCGCAAGGTTTTGCCGATTTGGCCGGGAACACAATATAAGGAAAAGGTACACTCGTGAAAACTTTCACACCGAAGCCAGCTGACCTGACTCACGACTGGTACATCATCGACGCCACCGACGTGGTGCTGGGCAAGCTTGCGACCAGGGCCGCGCTTTTGCTGCGCGGCAAGAACAAGCCGACGTTCGCGCCCAACGCCGATCTCGGCGACCACGTCATCATCATCAATGCCGAGAAGATCGCTCTGACCGGCAAGAAGATGGACAAGGTCCTCTACGCGCATTCCGGCCGCCCGGGTGGCCTGCGCGCCGACAGCTATGCCAAGCTGCTCAAGACCAATCCTGCCCGCATCGTCACGACCGCGGTCAAGGGCATGATGCCGAAGAACCGCCTGTCCAGGGTCGAGCTCGATCGTCTCCATGTCTTCGCTGGCCCCGATCACCCGCACACCCCTCAGAAGCCCCAGCCCATCGAAGTCGACAAGATTTCGCAGCAGGGCAAGTGAACCGAAAGGAGACAATGAATCATGGCTGAAAACAACAATGGTAACTCCGCGGTTCAAGAGACCGAAGAGGAAATGACTTCGTACAGCACCGAGACCAACTCCGGCGCTGGCACCGGCACCTCGCAGATCGCCCCGGGCTATGGCACCGGCCGCCGCAAGGAAGCCGTCGCCCGCGTGCGTCTGGCTCCGGGTTCCGGCAAGTGGACCATCAACGGCCACAGCCTCGAGGAGTTCTTCCCCTCGCGTCTGCAGCAGCGTGAGGTCAACTCCCCGATCGTCCTGCTCAAGCTCGAGAACAAGTTCGACATCAACGTCCTGGTCAACGGCGGCGGCACCACCGGTCAGGCCGGCGCCATCCGCCTCGGCGTGGCCCGCGCTCTGAACGCCATCGACCGCGACGCCAACCGCGCCACGCTCAAGAAGGCTGGCTTCCTCACCCGCGACGCCCGCGTCGTGGAGCGCAAGAAGGCTGGTCTGCACAAGGCACGTCGCGCCCCGCAGTTCTCGAAGCGTTGATCTCGCTTTCCAACTGTTGCGAATCCCTCCCGGCCGATCGGTCGCGGAGGGATTTTCGTATTCGCGTTCGCCCGCTGGCCGCCTTGCCCGGCCCGAAGTCACAGGCAAAGGTTCGATGATGCGACCATAAGCATGGTTTCGCGTGCTTTTCGTCGCATCCACGTTCGCCCTGCGTTCAAAAGCAGAAAAAGCGCCGTCATATACTGCTTTTGAACGCGCTTGTCGATTACCTAGCGTTCAAAAGCAGGAAAGCCCCGTCATTTATCTGCTTTTCAACGCATCGATCGCGTTCCCTGCGTTCAAAAGCAGAAAATCGCCGTCAGTTATCTGCTTTTCGACGCGATGGGTGGGTGTCGGCATCCACCCGGGCGCGTGTGGGAAACGCTGGAATCACCGCCGATACCAGCGACACGCCCGAATTTTCCTAGTAGCCCCCCGATGGTTTAATAGAACAGTTGCCTGTTTTGGGCTCGCAAATTGTTATTCAAAAGAGCGGGTGCAACCCAGTCGCCTTGGAAACAAGGGGATTGCAGTGTTGCACACTGATGTGGTTGGCCACGGGATTTCCCGGGGGTCGTACGCGCCGGTGTCCTTCAAACGGGTTGGTAATGTCAACAAATCGCTAGAAAGGGCGGACGGCAATGGCGGGACAGAAAATCCGCATCAGGCTTAAGTCCTATGACCATGAGGTCATCGACCAATCGGCGAAGAAAATCGTCGAGACGGTCACGAACGCGGGCGCCACTGTGGTGGGCCCGGTTCCTCTGCCTACCGAGAAGAACGTTTTCGTGGTAATTCGTTCTCCTCATAAATACAAGGATTCTCGCGAGCATTTCGAGATGCGCACCCATAAGCGCCTCATCGACATCGTGGACCCGACCCCCAAGGCCGTGGATTCGCTGATGCACATCGATTTGCCTGCGGATGTCAACATCGAGATCAAGCTGTAGGGAGGGGAGAATCAATGTCGTTGCAGAAAGCAAACCGCTCTGCTCTGCTGGGCCGCAAGCTCGGTATGTCGCAGGTGTGGGACGAGAACGGATTCTTCGTCCCCGTGACGCTCGTGGATGTGTCCACCAACGTGGTCACGTGCGTCAAGACCGAGGAGACGGATGGCTATAAGGCCGTCCAGCTCGGCTATGGCCAGATCGATCCGACGAAGGTGACCAAGCCCATGGCCGGTCACTTCGCCAAGGCGGGCGTCACCCCGCGTCGTCACTTGGTCGAGGTCCGCACGGAGGACGCCGAGGAGTTCAAGCCCGGTCAGGAACTGACCGCCGAGCTCTTCGCCGACGGCTCCGAAGTGGACGTCACCGGTACGACCAAGGGCAAGGGCTTCGCCGGTACCATCAAGCGCTGGGGCTTCAAGTCCTATCGTCGTACCCACGGCTCTCACAAGAACGAGCGTCGTCCCGGTTCGGTCGGCGCGTGCGCCACTCCGAGCCGCATCCTGAAGGGCAAGCGCATGGCCGGCCGTATGGGCCATGTCACCTCCACGGTGCAGAACCTCGAGATCGTCTCCTCCGACGTGGAGAACGGCGTCATCGCCATCAAGGGTGCCCTTCCCGGGCCCAAGGGTGGCATCGTCCTGCTCCGCACGGCTGTGAAGGGAGCCTGATAAATCATGGCTAACGTAACACTCAATGTCACAGACGCCAAGGGCAAGTCCGCAGGGTCCGTCGAGGCTCCCGCCGAGATCTTCGGTATCTCGAACGAGGACGTCGAGGCGCACGTCCCGCTGATCCACCAAGTGGTCATCGCGCAGCTCGCGGCCGCCCGTCAGGGCACCCACGCTGTCAAGACCCGCGGCATGGTCTCCGGCGGCGGCAAGAAGCCTTGGAAGCAGAAGGGCACCGGTCGCGCCCGCCAGGGTTCGACCCGCGCTCCCCACTGGGTCCACGGTGGTGTGGTGCACGGACCGGTTCCGCGCAGCTATGCCCAGCGCACCCCCAAGAAGATGAAGGCCAGCGCCCTGCGCTATGTGCTTTCCAACCGCGCGAACGCCGGTCGTGTCGCGGTCGTCGACTTTGGCATCAAGGACACCCCGTCCACCAAGGCCGCCATCGCCGCCCTCACCCCCGTGAGCAACAACCAGTTCACCACCGTCGTGCTCTCTCGCGACAACGTGAACGAGTGGCTCTCCGTTCGTAACATCCCGACGGTGCATGTGCTCTTCGCAGATCAGCTCAACACCTACGATGTGGTGACCGCTCAGTACGTCGTCTTCAGCAAGGATGGCTTCGATGCCTTCGTCGCTGCGAAGACTGAGCCTAAGGAGGCCTGAACCAATGGTCGCTATTCATAACCCCGCCCACGATGTCATCATCAAGCCCGTCGTCTCCGAAAAGAGCTACGCGGCAGGTGACCGTGGCCAGTACACCTTCGTGGTCGCGCCCGATGCAAACAAGGTGCAGATCAAGCAGGCTATTGAAGAGATCTTCAAAGTCAAGGTGACGAACGTCAACACCCTCAACCGTGCAGGCAAGCGTCAGCGCACCCGCACCGGTTTCGGTCAGCGTGTCAATGAGAAGCACGCGATCGTGACCCTGGCAGAGGGCCAGACGATCGACATCTTCGGTAACTGAAGGTTAGCCGAGAAAGTCAAAGGAAGAACTACATTATGGCTATCCGCGTTTATAAGCCGACGACTCCGGGCCGTCGTAACGCGTCCGTGTCGGATTTCTCCGACCTCACGCGCTCCACGCCTGAGAAGTCGCTGGTACGCAAGCTCAGCAAGACTGGCGGTCGTAACTCTTACGGCCGTGTGACCTCCCGCCATCGCGGCGGCGGCCACAAGCGCCAGTACCGTCTCATCGATTTCAAGCGTTGGGACAAGGACGGCGTGCCTGCCAAGGTCGCTGAGATCGAATACGATCCGAACCGCTCCGCACGCATCGCGCTGCTGCACTATGCAGACGGCGAGAAGCGCTACATCATCGCCCCCGAGGGTGTCAAGCAGGGCGACGTGATCGAGACCGGCGAGAAGGCCGATATCAAGCCCGGCAACAATCTGCCGCTGCGCAATATCCCCACCGGTACCATCGTCCACGCCATCGAGCTCCGCCCCCTGGGCGGCGCCAAGATCGCGCGTTCCGCAGGCGCGGGCGTCCAGCTCGTCGCCAAGGACGGCGCATACGCCCAGCTGCGCATGCCCTCTGGCGAGATTCGCAACGTCGATGCGCGCTGCCGCGCCACCGTCGGTGAGGTCGGCAACTCCGACCACGCCAACGTGCAGCTCGGCAAGGCCGGTCGCGCCCGCTGGATGGGTCGCCGCCCGATCACCCGTGGCGAGTCGATGAACCCTGTGGACCATCCGCATGGTGGCACCACCCGCGGCGGCAAGCCGCCAGTGTCGCCTTGGGGCAAGGGCGAGGTTCGTACTCGTCATCCGAAGAAGGCTTCGAACAAGATGATTGTCCGTCGTCGTCCCAATGGCAAGAACCGCAAGTAAGGAGCGTCGAACAGATGTCACGTAGCATCAAGAAGGGCCCCTTCGTCGACGCCCATTTGCAGAAGAAAGTCGACGAACAGAACGAGAAGGGCACGAAGAACGTCATCAAGACGTGGTCGCGCCGTTCCATGATCACCCCTGACTTCATCGGTCACACCTTCGCGGTGCACGATGGTCGTAAGCATGTCCCGGTGTTCGTCACCGAGTCCATGGTCGGCCACAAGCTCGGCGAATTCGCTCCGACGAAGACCTTCCGTGGTCACGTTCATGACGACAAAAAAGCCCGTCGCTAAAGGAAGAGAAAGATTATGGAAGCTAAAGCAATCGCACGTCACGTCCGTGTGACGCCGCGCAAGGCTCGCCGCATGGTCGACCTCATCCGTGGCAAGAAAGTGGACGAGGCCGTCACCATTCTGAAATTCGCTCCGCAGGATGCCTCCGAGCCTGTGCTCAAGGTCCTCAAGAGCGCCACCGCGAACGCGCGCGTCAAGGCCGACAAGGCCGGCGAGGCGTTCCGTGAGAACGACCTGTATGTCAAGGAGACCTTTGTGGACGAGGGTGTGACGCTCAAGCGTTTCCGCGCCCGTGCACAGGGCCGGGCCGGCCGCATCAACAAGCGCACCAGCCACATCACGGTCGTTGTCGCCAGCAAGGAAGGAGCCCGCTAAAGATGGGTCAGAAGATCAATCCCCTTGGCTATCGCCTGGGCATCACTGAAGACCACCGTTCCAAGTGGTTCTCCGACTCCAACAAGGTTGGCGAGCGTTACAGCGATTTCGTCCTCGAGGACGACAAGATCCGCAAGGCCATGAACAAGGACCTCGAGCGTGCGGGCGTTTCCCGCATCGTCATCGAGCGTACCCGCGACCGCGTGCGTGTGGACATCCACACCGCCCGTCCGGGCATTGTCATCGGCCGCCGCGGAGCCGAGGCCGAGCGCGTTCGCGCCAAGCTCGAGAAGATCACGGGCAAGCAGGTTCAGCTCAACATCTTCGAGGTGAAGAACTCCGCGCTCGACGCGCAGCTCGTCGCCCAGAGCATCGCCGAACAGCTGACCAACCGCGTCACGTTCCGTCGCGCCATGCGCAAGGCCCAGCAGGACGCCATGCGCGCCGGTGCCAAGGGCATCCGCATCAAGCTCTCCGGCCGCCTTGGAGGCGCTGAGATGAGCCGTTCCGAGTTCTATCGCGAGGGTCGCGTCCCGCTGCAGACCCTTCGTGCCTTGATCGATTATGGCTTCTTCGAGGCCAGGACCACCTACGGCCGCATCGGCGTGAAGGTCTGGATCTACAAGGGCGATATGACCGAGCATGAGTTCGATGAGCAGCAGGCCCAGCAGGGCAACAACCGTGGCCGTCGTGGCGATCGCCGCCCGCGCCGTGGTGGTCGTCCCGCTTCCGGCCCCCGTGGCTCCAAGCCCGAGGCCAAGGCGCCCGCGGCTCCGGCGAAGGCCGAAGCCCCCGCGCAGCCTGCGGCGGAAACGAAGGAGTGAGCAGATATGCTTATCCCAAAGAGGACTAAGTACCGTAAACAGCAGCGGCCGAAGCGCCGTGGCATGTCCAAGGGCGGCAACGAGATCGCGTTCGGCGACTATGGCATCCAGGCTCTGGCCCCTGCCTATATCACCAACCGCCAGATCGAGGCCGCTCGTATCGCCATGACCCGCTACATCAAGCGTGGCGGTCGTGTGTGGATCACGATCTTCCCCGATCGTCCCCTGACCAAGCACGCGCTCGGAAGCCGAATGGGTTCCGGCAAGGGCACCCCCGAATCGTGGATTGCCAACGTGCATCCCGGTCGCGTGATGTTCGAGATCGGCGGTGTCGATGAGACGACTGCGAGGGAAGCCCTTCGCCGCGCCATCGACAAGCTGCCGATGAAGTGCCGTATTATCGCTCGTGAAGGCGGTGACATCTGATGGCAGTCGGAACTGCAGACTATAGCATCAAGAATCTCAACGAGAAGACCAATGCCGACATCGAGGGCTTGCTCAAGAAGTCCAAGGAAGAGCTGTTCAACCTGCGCTTCCAGAATGCCACCGGCCAGCTCGACAACTCGGCCAGGCTCAAGGCCGTGCGCCACGACGTCGCCAGGATGTACACCGTCCTGCGCGAGCGTGAGCTTGGCATCAGCCAGGAGCCTGAGTCGGGCAAGAAGACTGAGGAGAAGTAAGCATGGCTGAGAAGCAAGAGCGTAACTTCCGCAAGACCCGCAGCGGCTATGTCGTGTCCGACGCGATGGACAAGACCATCACCGTCGAGCTCGAGCTGCGCACGACCCACCCGCTCTACGGCAAGGTCGTCCGCTCCACTCGCAAGGTCAAGGTCCATGACGAGCACAACGACGCCCACATTGGCGACCGCGTGAGTATCATGGAGACTCGGCCCTTGAGCAAGACCAAGCGTTGGCGTCTCGACTCCATTATCGAGCGCGCCAAGTAACAAGTTCGGCAAGGCTCCGCTGCTCACCTTCGCGGGTGGCAGGGGAGAACCAGCGCGGCTAAGGAGAATCAATGATTCAGCAGGAAACGCGGCTTCATGTCGCCGACAACACGGGTGCCAAGGAGATCTTGGCCATCCGAGTGCTCGGCGGATCGAAGCGACGCTATGCCGGCATCGGCGACGTCATCGTCGCCTCCGTCAAGGATGCCATCCCTGGCGGGTCGGTCAAGAAGGGCGACGTGGTCAAGGCCGTCGTCGTCCGCACAGTCAAGGAGCACCGCCGCAACGACGGCTCCTACATCAAGTTCGATGAGAACGCCGCCGTCATTCTCGGCTCTGGTCATGAGCCGAAGGGCACGCGTATCTTTGGACCGGTCGGTCGTGAACTGCGCGACAAGCGCTTCATGAAGATCGTGTCCCTCGCCCCGGAGGTGATCTGAGATGGTAGCCAAGATCAAGACCGGCGACCAGGTCAAGGTCATCCGCGGCAAGGACCGCGGCAAGGAAGGCAAAGTGACCCGCGTGCTGCCCAACGATCGTCTGATCGTCGAGGGCGTGCAGATCGTCAAGAAGCACGTCCGCGCCACGCAGCAGGGCCAGGAGTCCGGCATCGTCTCCGTCGAGGCGCCGATCCACCGCTCCAACGTCATGGTCATCGACCCGGAGACCAAGAAGCCGACCCGCGTCGGCGTCAAGGTCACCACCGAGGCCCATGACGGCAAGGTCAAGACCGTCCGCACCCGCATCGCCAAGAAGTCAGGAAAGGAGCTGGCATGACCGATACAGCAGTTGAAGCGCCGGCAACACCGCGCCTGAAGCAGCAGTACATCGACAAGATCGTGCCCGAGCTCGAGAAGGAATTCAAGTATTCCAACCCGATGCAGGTGGCCAAGGTCCAGAAGGTCGTCGTCTCGATGGGCGTCGGTGCCGCGGCTCGCGACTCCAAGCTCATGGAGGGCGCCGTCCGCGACCTCACGGCCATCACCGGCCAGAAGCCGAAGATCACCAAGGCCAAGAAGTCCGTCGCGCAGTTCCATCTGCGTGAGGGCCAGGCCATCGGCGCGTACGTCACCCTGCGTGGCGACCGCATGTGGGAGTTCCTCGACAGGCTGCTCACCCTCGCGCTGCCCCGCATCCGCGATTTCCGCGGCATCAGCGGCAAGCAGTTCGACGGCCAGGGCAATTACAACTTCGGTCTCACCGAGCAGTCCATGTTCCACGAGATCGATCCCGATGCGATCGATCACCAGCGCGGCATGGACATCACCGTGGTGACCAGCACCAAGGATGACCAGGAGGCTCGGGTTCTGCTCAAGCATCTTGGCTTCCCCTTCAAGGAGAACTGAAATGGCAAAAACCGCTTTGAGAAACAAGGCAGCTGCCAAACCAAAGTTCAAGGTGCGCGGCTATACGCGCTGCCGGGTTTGCGGCCGTCCCCACTCCGTATATCGCAAGTTCGGCCTGTGCCGCATCTGCCTTCGCGAGAAGGCGCACCGCGGCGAGCTGCCCGGAGTTACGAAGTCCAGTTGGTAAACATCGACGCTGAAGGTCCCCTCCCCGGTCGTCGCTGAAACGGCGGCCGGTGGGAGGAAACCACGGCGAGAAAGGGCGTTAGCCCACATGACAATGACAGATCCAATCGCAGACATGCTCACGCGTCTGCGTAATGCGAGTGCGGCAAAGCATGAGACCGTTGCTATGCCTTACTCCAAGTTCAAGGCGGCGATCGCCGAGATCCTGAAGCGTGAAGGCTACATCAGCGACTTCACCGCCAAGGATGCCCGCGTCGGCCAGGACCTTGAGATCACGCTGAAGTACGGCCAGAATGGCGAGCGCGCCATCCAGGGCATCAAGCGCATCTCCAAGCCCGGCCTGCGTCGCTACGCGAAGTCGGACGCACTGCCCATGCCCCTCGGTGGCATGGGTGTGGCCATCATCTCGACGAGCTCAGGCTTGTTGACCCAGAAGGAATGCCTCGACCGGGGCATCGGTGGCGAGATCGTCGCCTTCGTTTGGTGAGAAAGGAGAGCTGAAACATGGCATCACATATTGGTAAGCTCCCTGTCACCATCCCGGCAGGAGTAGAGGTAAGCATCAAGGGGCAGGAATTCAGCGTCAAGGGCGCCCAGGGTTCCGACTCCTACACGATTCCCGAGGGCATCACCGCCAAGGTCGAGGACAACCAGATCCTCTTCGAGGCGGCGAATGACGACCGTCAGACCAGCGCCTACCACGGTCTCGCGCGTTCCATCGTGGCCTCCATGGTCCAGGGCGTGCACGAGGGCTTCACGAAGACCCTCGAGATCGTCGGCACCGGTTACCGTGCGCAGATGAAGGGCAAGGGCATCGAGTTCTCGCTCGGCTATTCGCACACCATCACCGTCAACCCGCCCGAAGGCATCACCTTCGAGCTGCCGAACGCCAACCAGGTTGTCGTCAAGGGCACGGACAAGCAGGCAGTCGGCCAGGCCGCCGCCAACATCCGCAAGCTGAGGAAGCCGGAACCCTACAAGGGCAAGGGCATCAAGTACTCCGACGAGCACATCCTGCGCAAGGCTGGAAAGGCTGGTAAGTAAGATGACAGTCAAGATTTTCGGTAAGGGCAAGAAGGTCGCAAGACTGCGCCGTCACGCGCGTCTTCGCAAGCACATCGCAGGTACCGCCGAGCGTCCGCGCCTGGTGGTCACCCGCTCCAACCGTCACATGGTCGCGCAGATCGTCGACGACACCAAGGGCATCACGCTGGCCAGCGAGTCCACCATCATGCATGATTTCGATGGGTTCAAGGGCACCAAGACCGAAGCGGCCCAGAAGGTCGGCGAGCTGATCGCCAAGAAGGCCAAGGACGCGGGCGTCAGCTCCGTCGTCTTCGACCGTGGCGGCAACAAGTATCATGGTCGCGTCGCAGCCGTTGCTGAGGGCGCCCGTAAGGGAGGTCTTGCACTGTGAGCGACAACGAAAAGGAAACCCAAGTGGCTGAAGAGAATCAGAGCACGCAGGCGTCCAACACCAAGTCCAACGACACCAGGCAGGGCCAGCATGGCGATGCCCGTCGTGACGATCGTCGCGGTTCTCGCCGTGGCGGCCGTGGCGAGGGACGTCGCGGTGGCCGTCGCGGCCGTCACGATGACAACCATGGCGACGAGCTGCTCGACCGCGTGGTGACCATCAACCGCGTCTCCAAGACCCGCAAGGGCGGCCGCTCCATGAGCTTCGCCGCGCTGGTCGTGGTCGGCGACGGCAACGGCACCGTGGGTGTCGGCTACGGCAAGTCCCACGAGGTCCCGGCGGCGATCGCCAAGGGCCAGCTGGATGCCAAGAAGCACATGTTCACCGTTCCGCGCGTTCGCGGCACCGTGCCTCACACCGTCATCGGTCACGATGCGGCCGGCACCGTGTTCATGCGCCCGGCGGCCCCCGGCACCGGCGTGATCGCCGGTGGTGCGGTGCGCGCCGTCATGGAATGCGCGGGCATCACCGACATCCTGACCAAGTCCATGGGTAGCGCCACCGCGGTCAACGTGGTTCGCGCCACCGTCGATGGACTCAAGCAGCTCGAGGAGCCCGAGGAGATCGCGGCCCGTCGTGGACTGACGGTCGAGGAAGTCGCCCCCGATACATTGCTCCGCCAGCGCGCCGAAGGCATCGCCGAGGCACGCAAGGCCCGCGAAGAGGCCAAGGCGAAGCAGGAACAAGCGAAGGATGGTGAGTGATGGCTGATTTGAAGATCACTTTGCACCATGGTGTGGTCAACCGCAAGCCCAAGCAGCGCGACACCGTTCGCACCCTTGGCCTGCACAAGATCGGCCAGTCGGTTGTTCGCAAGGATTCCCCGGAAACCCGCGGCTTGGTCAATGCCGTCCGCAACCTGGTCACGGTCGAGGAGGTCTGAAATGGCAGAACAAAAGGAAAACACTATTTTGCAGATGCACGATCTGCGTCCCGCGCCGGGCTCCAAGAAGAGCCGCATCCGCGTGGGCCGTGGTGAGGGCTCCAAGGGCAAGACCGCGGGTCGCGGCGCCAAGGGTACGCTGAAGCGTTACCAGGTGCGTCCCGGCTTCGAAGGTGGCCAGCTGCCGCTTTACATGCGTCTGCCGAAGCTGCGCGGCTTCAAGAGCCCCTTCAAGAAGGAGTTCCAGGTCGTCAACGTCTCCGCACTCTCCGAGCTCTTCCCGAAGGGCGGAGAGATCACCGTGGCCGATCTGGTCAAGAAGGGCGCGGTCCGCGAGGGCTACCCCGTCAAGGTGCTCGGCGACGGCGACGCCAAGGCCGCCTTCACCCTCAAGGGCGTGAAGGCCTCCGCGTCGGCCCGCAGCAAGATCGAAGCCGCTGGCGGCTCGATCTCCGAGGACTGAGTCCCTTCGCCGCCTAGCCGGCGAAACGGATTGTGGTTGTAAGCGGTTGAGGCCCTCCCTCGCAAACGGGGGAGGGCCTCAACCATATCCGGGCCATTGCCGGCGCGGTCGCTCCCGCGCATTTCGCCATCGCGCCGCTGTAGGTGCGTTGGGCTAATGTTACTTGATAGTGTGTGTTGTCATCGGTACCCCTTGTGTGCCGAATAGGGAAGGAAATCTAGGTGAGGACGTTAATCCAGGCCCTGAGGACGAAGGAACTTCGTCATAAGATCCTCTTCGTGCTCGGCATGATCATCATCTACCGCATCGGCTCGTTCATCCCGACGCCGGGTGTGGACTACAAGGTGGTCCAGCAGTGCGTCGGCACCATGAAGACGACCCAGGAGAACTTCGTGGGGTTGGTCAACCTCTTCTCCGGCGGCGCCATGCTGCAGCTGTCGATCTTCGCGCTCGGTGTGATGCCCTACATCACGGCGTCCATCGTCATCCAGCTGCTGCGCGTGGTCATCCCCCGTTTCGAGGCCCTGCACAAGGAGGGCCAGTCCGGCGAGACCAAGCTCACCCAGTACACCCGTTACCTCACCATCGGCCTGGCGATCCTGCAGTCCACCACCATCCTGGTCACCGCCCGCTCCGGCGCGCTGTTCAACTACCAGTGCGGCCAGGTCGTGCCCGACGGCTCCGTGTGGAACCTCGTGGTCATGGTCCTGATCATGACCGGCGGCACCGGCCTGATCATGTGGATGGCCGAGCTGATCACCGACAAGGGCATCGGCCAGGGCATGTCGGTGTTGATCTTCATGTCCATCTGCTCCGGCTTCCTGCCGCAGCTCTGGGAGATCGGCTGGGGCACCAACGGCAAGAACGGCGACTGGACCAAGTTCGGCATCGTCACCGGCGTGCTGCTGGTCATCCTCATCTTTGTCGACTTCGTCGAGCTGGCGCAGCGCCGCATCCCGGTGCAGTACACCCGCCGCATGATCGGCCGCAAGATGTACGGCGGCTCCTCGACCTACCTGCCGCTCAAGATCAACATGTCCGGCGTCATCCCGCCCATCTTCGCCTCCTCGATCCTCGCCATCCCGACGCTGATCGCGCAGTTCGGCAAGGCCGACCAGAAGTGGGTCAAGTGGATCAACACCAACCTGGCCAACACGACGTCCATCTGGTACATCGCGCTCTACTCGGTCATGATTGTGTTCTTCTGCTTCTTCTACACCTCCATCACCTTCAACCCCGACGAGACCGCCGACAACATGAAGCAGTACGGCGGCTTCATCCCGGGCATCCGCGCCGGCAACGCCACCAGCCGCTACCTCACCTACGTGATGAACAGGCTCAACACGGTCGGCGCCGTCTACCTGCTCTTCGTGGCGCTGATCCCGACGGTGCTCATCATGGCGCTCAAGCTCAACAACAAGCTGCCCTTCGGCGGCACCACCATCCTGATCATCGCGGGCGTCGGCCTCGACACCCTGCGCCAGGCCAAGGCCCAGACCGAGCAGTTCCAATACACCGGCTTCCTGCTGGAAGGCGAACACAAGGAAGGCTGAGCCAGCCCACCAAGCAAACGCACGATGGCCCGTCCCGCGCAAGCGAGGCGGGCCATCCGCGTTCCCGGCGGGAGGCGGTCGTCTATACTGGACGGGTACAGCCAATGAAACCGAAGGAAAGAAAGAGTCACATGCGTCTTCTCATTATGGGCCCGCAGGGAGTCGGCAAGGGAACCCAGGCCAAGCTGATCGCCAAGCACTACGGCATCCCGCACATCTCCACCGGCGACATGTTCCGCTACAACATCAGCAACAACACCCCGCTGGGCATCGAGGCGAAGGGCTACACCGACAAGGGCCAGCTGGTGCCGGACGAGCTGACCAACAAGATCGTCAAGGACCGCCTGGCCATGGATGACGCCAAGAACGGCTGGATCCTCGACGGCTACCCGCGCAACGCCTCCCAGGTCGAGGCGCTCGACAGGATGCTCGAGGAGCTCGGCACCCCGCTCGACCACGTGGTCGCCCTGGACGCCGACCGCGACGTCCTGATGAAGCGCATCGCCAAGCGCGCCGAGGAGGAGGGCCGCGCCGACGACAACGCCGAGGCCATCGCACAGAGGCTCAAGACCTACGACGAGCAGACCGCGCCTCTGCTCGACACCTACAAGGACCGCGGCTGCCTGGTCGAGATCGACGGCGAGGGCGAGATCGACGAGATCAGCAAAGCCATCGTCGCCAAGCTCGGCTGAGCAAAGCCCATATACCACAAGAGGCGACAGAACGCAACACGCCGTGTTGTGCGTTGGTCGCCTCTTGCTGTATATTTATAAGTTGGCGTGTCTTTAGACTCGTCACAATGTGATGTCCGCAAAAGGATGGAATGAGGCTCATGGCAAAAGACGGTGTGATTGAGGTCGAAGGTCAGGTAGTGGAAGCACTGCCGAACGCGATGTTCCGCGTCGAACTCGAGAACAAGCATATCGTACTCGCCACGATCTCCGGCAAGATGCGCAAGAACTACATCCGCATTCTGCCGCAGGACCGTGTGGTCCTGGAGATGAGCCCCTACGATCTCAACCGCGGGCGCATCACGTACCGTTACAAGTAAGGTACAAGCAAAGGAAAACCATGAAGGTCAGCCCTAGTGTGAAGAGGATCTGCGAGAATTGCCGCGTGATCCGTCGTCACGGTCGCGTCATGGTGATCTGCTCCAACCCGCGCCACAAGCAGCGCCAAGGCTGAGCGGAAAACCTCCGACCAAGAAGAAGGTGCTGAGTCGCAGCCGCGAGGCTGAACCCCGGGTACACAGGCCTGGGCCGGGAGACCGGATGACTCGGTACAAACCTGTGGAAAACAGAAGGAATCGCAATGGCACGTCTTGCCGGAGTCGACATCCCCAATGAGAAGCGCATCGAGATCGCCCTCACCTACATCTTTGGTGTCGGCCGTACTCGCGCGAAGGAAACGCTTGCCGCCACGGGTGTGAACCCGGATACGCGCGTCAAGGATCTGAGCGATGAGCAGCTTATTACGCTGCGTGACTATCTTGAGGCAAACTACAAGATCGAAGGCGACCTCCGTCGTGAGGTCGACGCTGATATCCGTCGCAAGATTCAGATCAACTGCTACCAAGGCCAGCGCCACCGTCACGGCTTGCCCGTGCGTGGTCAGCGCACCAAGACCAACGCCCGCACCCGCAAGGGCCCGAAACGCACGGTCGCCGGAAAGAAAAAGGCCGTCAAGTAAGTAGCGGTCGCAAGAGGGACGGGGCGTCGCGCTAACCGCCGAGGTTCCATGCTCTTGCTGGCGCATGTAATCAATTCGTTACAAGGAAACGAGGATCAATGGCAGCTCCTAAGCAAGCCGCGCGTAAGCCGCGTCGCCGGGACCGCAAATCGGTGCCGGTTGGTCAGGCTCACATCAAGTCAACATTCAACAACACCATCATCTCCATCACCGATCCCTCGGGCGCCGTCGTGGCCTGGGCCTCGGGTGGCGATGTCGGTTTCAAGGGCTCTCGTAAGTCCACTCCCTACGCCGCAGGCATGGCGGCCGAGTCCGCCGCCCGCAAGGCGCAGGAGCACGGCGTCAAGAAGGTCGACGTCTACGTCAAGGGCCCGGGTTCCGGTCGTGAGACCGCCATCCGCTCCCTGCAGTCCGCGGGCCTCGAGGTCGGTTCGATCACCGACGTCACCCCGCAGGCACATAACGGTGTGCGCCCTCCCAAGCGCCGCCGCGTCTGAAGCACTCTCACCATTCCATTCAAGTCCAACCCGCTTATGATCCAGTGAGTGCACCACCGATCAGAAGCTGAAAGGATAACCACAGTGCTTATTGCACAGCGTCCGACACTTACCGAGGAATCGCTGAGTCCTCAGCGTTCTCGTTTCGTCATTGAGCCTCTGGAGCCCGGTTTCGGCTACACGCTTGGCAATTCGCTGCGTCGTACCCTGTTGAGTTCAATCCCGGGCGCGGCAGTGACTTCGGTGCGTATCTCCGGTGCCTTGCATGAGTTCACCACTCTGCAGGGCGTCGAGGAGGACGTCACCGAGATCCTGCTCAACGTCAAGGGCATCGTGCTCACCAGCGAATACGACGAGCCGGTTGTCATGTATCTGCGTAAAAGCGGCAAGGGCGAGGCCACCGCGGGGGACATCACCCCTCCCGCCGGCGTCACCATCGCCAATCCGGATATGCATATCGCGACCCTGGCTGATGACGGCGAGCTCGAGATCGAGTTCACGGTGGAGCGTGGCCGTGGATATGTTCCCGCTCAGATGAACAAGCAGGACAACGACGAGATCGGCCGCATCCCGGTCGATTCCATTTATTCCCCTGTGCTCAAGGTGAGCTACAAGGTCGAGGCGACGCGTGTCGAACAGCGCACCGACTTCGACAAGCTCATCCTTGACGTGGAGACCAAGCCGGCGATCTCGCCGCGTGACGCGGTCGCTTCCGCTGGCTCCACCCTTGTCGAGCTCTTCGGCCTGTGCCGCGAGCTCAACACGCAGGCGGAGGGTGTCGAGGTCGGCCCCGCGCCGGTCGAAGAGGAAGTCAACCCTGAGATGGCGATTCCGATCGAGGAATTGAACCTCACCCAGCGCAGCTACAACTGCCTGAAGCGCGAGGGCATCCACACCGTTGGCGAGCTCGTCTCCCACACCGAGCAGGATCTGCTCGACATCCGCAATTTCGGTATGAAGTCGATCGATGAGGTCAAGGAGAAGCTCGAGAGCATGGGCCTCTCGCTGAAGACCTCGCCGCTGGGCTTCGATACCAACAACCTTGAAGGTGGCACCTTCTTCTCGCCTGAGGACGAGTGAGCGCCAACTTCATTTTAAGCTTCGGTCACCGTTCGGATGTTCGGGCGTATGCCCACCTGGACGGTGAGGAGCCGGAGCGTTAAGGAGTAACAATGCCTACACCTAGAAAAGGGCCGCATCTCGCATCGAGCCCCGCACATGAGCGCCTGATGCTCGCGAACATGGCGACCAGCCTGTTCGAGCACGGCCGCATCGTCACCACCCTGCCGAAGGCCAAGCGCCTGCGTCCGGTGGCCGAGCGCCTCATCACCTTCGCCAAGAAGGGCGACCTGGCCCATCGTCGTCGCGTGATGCGCGTCATCCGCAACAAGTCGATCGTGCACAAGCTGTTCACCGAGATCGCCGAGCAGATGAAGCAGCGTGAGGGTGGCTACACCCGCATCGTCAAGATCGCGCCGTCCAAGGGCAACAACGCGCCGCGCGCCATCATCGAGCTCGTCACCGAGCCAGTGAGCGCCAAGCAGTCCGTGGTCAAGGAAGCGGAAGCCTCCGCCGCCGTCGCCGCCGACAAGGCCGAGGTCGAGAAGACCGAAGCCAAGGACGAGAAGGCGAAGGCCAGCAAGGCCAAGTCCTCCGCCGCCAAGGCCGAGGCCAAGGAAGCCGAAGTCAAGGCCGATGTGGCCGACGACGACGCCGAGGTCAAGAAGACCGAAGCGAAGGCCAAGAAGCCCGCTGCCAAGAAGGCTCCTGCGAAGAAGCCCGCCGCCAAGAAGACGGCTGCCAAGAAGGCCGACAAGGAAGAGAAGTGAGCCGTTAGGTCTCGCTGAGATTTCTTAGCCAGAAGGTCGGGGACGAAAGTCTCCGGCCTTCTTTCGTATGTGTGCGCCCGGTGCGAAGTCGGGGAGCCAGCGTTTCGGGAAATCGCTGTGAGTGACGCCGCATCGTTGCGAATGTGCGGAGATAATCACGTTTTCGACCGGTTTTCCGTGATTAACCCTGCACTGTCATCATGCATACGGCGTTAATCTCATTTTTAACCCAATTTCTGTGATTACCTCTGCACGATTAGGAGTTTCCTGCTTTTCGACGCGATGATGCGTACCCGTGCGTCGAAAAGCAGATTCTGAGGTTCGCTTTTCTGCTTTTCGACGCGACGACGGCGACTAATGCGTCGAAAAGCACGGTTTGGGGGCTGTTTTCGTGCTTTTAGACGCATGTTATGGTCTGGGCGGATGCGTCCCCTCGTACTTGGCCTGGTGGTTTCCGCTGCGGTCTTACCGCTTTGCACGAGCAAGACGGTGTGGCACGTATACTGGCAACGATGAGACTACGAATGGATCTGTCATATGACGGCGGCGGCTTCCACGGATGGGCGAGGCAACCGGACCTGAGGACCGTGCAAGGCACCGTGGAGTCGGTGCTGCACACCGTGCTGCGGGTGCCGGCCGATGACGCCGACGAACCGCTGCGCCTCACCGTCGCCGGCCGCACCGACACTGGCGTGCACGCGGTCGGCCAGGTCTGCCACCTCGACGTGGGGGAGGGCACGCTCGCCCGTTGCGTGGGGCACATGGACGTGCCTCCGCTCACGGCACTGCACCGCCGGCTCAACCATGTGCTGCCCGGCGACATCACGCTGCGTGGGCTTGCCGAGGCTCCGAAAGGTTTCGATGCGCGCTTTTCGGCCCTGGAACGAACCTATGTCTATCGCATCGCCGACGGGGCGTGCGTGCCCGATCCGCGCTTGCGGGGATTCGTGCTCGGCGTGGAGGAGCGGCTCGACATGGAGGCGATGACCGCCGCCGCGGCGATGACGGTCGGACTGCACGATTTCGGCTCCTTCGCCACGCCCAACCCGGGAGGCACCACCATTCGCGAGGTGAAGAGCGCACTCTGGCGCCGGGTGCCGGTGATGGGTATGTTTGGCTCGGCTGGCGTTGGGCAAGGCTGGAATTCCCGAGGAACCGATGAAGCCACGGCCCATGGCCATCAGGGCTACGAGGTGCCGGCGCTGGAATCCGGACTGCTGTGCTTCACCATCGTCGCCGACGCCTTCGCGCACAACATGGTGCGCTCCCTGGTCAACGCCTGCGTCGAGGTCGGCCTCCACCGTCGGAGCCTCAACTGGTTCGCCGGCAAGATGAGCGAGCCGGTGCGCGAGGGATCCACCGGGCCGATCGCCGCCAAGGGTCTGACCTTCGAGCATGTGTCCTATCCTGCCGACGACGAGCTGGCCAGTCGCGCCGAGTCCATCCGTGCCCGCCGGACCTTGCCGGAGCAGTAGCGTCGTCGTCGTGCCGCCACGGGCCAGTCGCCGTTCATGGTCGTGGAGCGGATCGAGTTGATGATCTGAACTACATGCAGAGAGACCGGTGTGTGGTGTTGACCTGTATCGACGGAGTCGCATCCTGTCGTATATGAGCCCACTGCGGCTCATGGTTGTGGCTAAGATCGTTCCGGTGGCCTGAGACAGATGCCGGTAATGCCGGTATGCGGTGTCGAGCGCGAGGTAGAGTGCATTCGATTGTACGTGGGCCATTGCTGCCGGGGCCGAAGTCTGAATCGTCTCGACGATATAAAGCAGGAGACGAAGGAGTCAGTGCGCGGTGTTGGCTTGTGTTGGCGGAGGCGCATCAAGTCGCCTGGGACTTGAATGGACGGCGGTTAGCTTCGGCTGTTATTGGATAAACACCGCCGTCTTCGTCTTGGTGTTTCGGGCACGCCACGCACAGTTGCCGAGATCCGCATCATGCCTTATACTTGTGAAGTTGCCTTTTTGAAGGCAATGGATGGATGAGTGTCCGAGCGGTCTAAGGAGCACGCCTCGAAAGCGTGTGAGGAGAAATCCTCCGCGAGTTCGAATCTCGCCTCATCCGCTTGCCGGGTCTCCGAATCGTTTGGTTCGGAGACCTTTTGCGTTCCGAGTCGTTACGGCTGTTCGCAAGCCTCTTCTCTGCGAGATCAACGCGAATGGCATGGCTGGAGTGGCCAGTGCCGAGTGCGGCGCTCAACGCATCTCCTCGTTGCCGCCACTGCAAGCTCAGTCGAAAAGCGCGGCGTCGAAGGCGGGGTAGCCTTTCTGCAGGGCGAGGGAGATGCGTGAGATGACCAGATTGGCCAGCACCTGCGCGGTGTCGTCGGAGCCCTTGCCGGCGGTCGCGCCGGACTTGGCGGCGGCGGGGGAGTCATCGGCGATCGCCGCGATCTCGGCGCGCGCGCAGTTCATCTCGCTGGCGGCGAGCACCGGGGTCTTGAGCCCTGTGGCCGGATCGTCGATCTCGTTCGGGGCGGCCAGCAGGGCACTGGTGTCATAGACCTTCTGCCGTGGGTCGCCTTTGGCGCCCGGGGCCTGCAGGGAGATGAGCCGCGAGGCCACAGCCCGGTGCCCGTCGCTCAGTGCCAGGCTCGCGCCGTCGACCTGCCGCGCGGCCAGCACGCCGGTCTCGAAGCCGGCCCTGTCCTCGGCCAGCGCCATGGACTTCAGCGCGGTGTCGCTGACGTCGAGCGCCGCCACGTTGTCGAGGTTCTGCGTCGCCGCGTCGGGCAACGTGATCTGAGCCTGCAGCTGTGGGGCGATGCCCGCCTGCAGGTGCAGGGCAAGGGCCGAACGCATGGTGCCCTCGGCGAAGCGCGATGGGCAGCTCGCGGCGGTTCGGTTCCATGCGCCCGCGCCGTTGCCGAGTGCCAGATAGCGCACGGCGAGGGGGTTGCCGGGCGCCGAAAGCCGCTCGTCGATCCTGGCGGCCGAATAGGCGCTGTCGCAGGGGCTCGCCGCCGTGCCCGGGGCCTGCGACGTCTCGATGCCCACCGACGAGCACGCGCCCAGGGAGAGTGTCATCGCTGCGAAAAGGGCGCCCGCGGCCATCGTTTTGGACCACAAATTGCGGGAGGCGAAAAAGCGATGATGTGTCTGCATAAACCACTACAATATCGTTTGATTATGACTAAATGAGCAGAGCGCTCGCTGGATTTTTATTCGTTGCATAATTTCATATAGGAGGTCTTGCGACCATGGAACTGGACCTGACAGGTATTCATCAACTCGCGTCCGAGCAGGGCATCGATTCCCAGACCCTGGATGACGCACTTTCCGAAGCATTGCTCCTCGCCTATGGCAAGGCGCCGCATGCCGCACGGCACGCCCGCGTCGAACTCGACGAACGCGCCGGCACCTTCACCATCTGGGCCAGGGATGAGAAGCCCGTGGAACCCACCGAGGAGGACCCGCATCCCCGCCCCGAACTGGGTGAGGAATACGATGACACGCCGCACGATTTCGGCCGTCTCGCCGCCTCCACCGCACGGCAGGTCATCCGCCAGCTCTTCCGCGACGCGGAGGACGAGCGTGTGCTCGGCGCCTTCGCCGGCCAGAAGGGCAAGCTCATCACCGGCGTCATCCAGCAGGACGCCAAGGATCCGGCCAACGTGCACGTCAAGGTGGGCGACGTCGAGGCCATCCTGCCCAAGCGCGAGCAGGTGCCGGGCGAACGGTACCGCCACGGCGAGCGTCTGCGCGTCTACGTGGTCACGGTCGGCCGCGGGCTCAAGGGCCCCGAGATCGTCGTCTCGCGCTCGCATCCCGAGCTGGTGCGCAGGCTTTTCGAGCGTGAGGTGCCCGAACTAGTCTCCGGCGCGGTCTCGATCATGGCGATCGCCCGCGAGGCCGGCGCCCGCACCAAGATCGCGGTGCGCGCCAACACCGAGGGCATCAACCCCAAGGGTGCGCTGATTGGCCCCGGCGGCGCCCGCGTGCGCGCGGTGATGGAGAACCTCGGCAACGAGAAGATCGACATCGTCGACTGGTCGAAGGACCCGGCGAAGTTCGTCGGCTCCGCGCTTTCGCCCGCGGTGTGCACCGGCGTCAACATCGTCAGCGAGAAGAACAAGACGGCCATCGCCTTCATCCACGACGACCAGCTTTCGCTCGCCATCGGCAAGGAGGGGCAGAACGCCCGTCTCGCCGCGAAGCTGACCGGCTGGAAGATCGGCATCGAGTCCAGCGAGGCGCACGCCGCGCAGCAGGCCGCCGAGGCGTCGCTGGCGGGCAAAGAGCAGTGATTCGCAATCCAGCGTCACGAGTATGCTGGAACGCGGTAATCCGGGCGTGGGTTCAAGGTGAGCCCGCGCTCCGGTTGGAGACGAGGTAACACGATCATGGTCGCACGATGAGTCAGGGTAAGCTCGCCGGCAAAAGACATTGACCGCACGCATATGCGCGCGGCCGTAATAATAGGAGAAAACTGAGTGGCAAAACAGCGCGTATATGAACTCGCCAAGGAGTTTGGCGTAAGCAGCAAGACGGTATTGAACAAGCTCAAGGACATGGACGAGTTCGTCAAGTCCGCTTCGTCCACCGTCGAGGCGCCGGTGGTGCGCAAGCTCCGCGCCGCCTTCCCCAAACAGGGCGGGGACGCGAACGGTTCGGCATCCAACAAGGGCAACGGCGGTCCGAAGGGCTCCGCCAACAACAGGCATTCCGGCTCGGCTCCGAAGCCGGGTCAGCGTCCCTCCTTCTCCGCCAAGCCGGGGCAGGCCGGGCACAACGGCCATCAGGGCGGCCAGCACGGCCAGTCCCGTCGGTCTGGTGCGATGCCGGGACCGCGCGGCGGCCAGCACCAGCAGCACGGCAATGGAGGCCATGGCGAGGGCATGAGGCCCGGCCAGCAGCGTAACCACGGTGGCGCGCCGCGTCCGCATGCCGCGAACCCGGGCCAGCACCATGGCTCCACGCCCCGTCCGGGCAACAATCCGTTCAGCCGCAAGCAGGGCATGCACGTGCCCATGCCCAGCGGCATCCCGCGTCCGCATCCGATGGCGCGCCCCACGGTCAACAACAGCCGTGGCCGCGGTGGCCGTGGCGCCGGCCGCGGAGGCTTCCGCAACGGGCGTCAGGGCCAGGGAGCACGCCCAGGGCAGTGGGGCCACAACCGTCCCGGCCAGCAGGGCGGCGGCGCACGCACCGGTGGCAACCGCTTTGGCGGCTTCCAGGGCGGCGGCCCCTCGCACGGTCCGTCACGCGGCGGACGTCGCGGAGGCACCGCGGGCGCGTTCGGCCGTCAGGGCGGCAAGTCCTCGAAGGCCCGCAAGAACAGGCTCGCGAAACGTCGTGATTTCCAGGAGATCAAGGCTCCTACCATCGGCGGCGTGCGCATTCCGACCGGCAACGGCCAGACCATCAGGCTGCGCCAGGGCGCCACGTTGGCGGACCTCGCCGAGAAGATCAACGTCAATCCCGCAGCGCTGGTGACGGTGATGTTCCACTTGGGCGAGATGGCCACGGCCACCCAGTCGCTCGACGAGACCACCTTCCAGATCCTGGGCGAGGAGATCGGCTGGAACATCAAGATCGTCTCCGCCGAGGAGGAGGACAAGGAGATCCTGCAGCAGTTCGACATCAACCTTGACGCCGAAGAACTGCAGGACGACGAGGACCTGAAGCCGCGTCCCCCGGTGGTCACGGTCATGGGCCACGTCGACCACGGCAAGACCCGCCTGCTTGACACCATCCGCAAGACCAACGTCATCGCCCGCGAGGCCGGCGGCATCACCCAGCGCATCGGCGCCTACCAGGTGACCGTCGATCTCGAGGACCAGAAGCGCAAGATCACCTTCCTCGACACCCCTGGCCACGAGGCGTTCACCGCCATGCGTGCCCGCGGCGCCGAGCTCACCGACATCGCCGTGCTGGTGGTGGCGGCCGACGACGGCGTGATGCCGCAGACTGTCGAGGCCATCAACCACGCGCAGGCGGCCCATGTGCCGATCGTGGTGGCGGTCAACAAGATCGACGTCGAGGGTGCGAACCCCGAGAAGGTGCGCGGCCAGCTCACCGAGTTCGGCCTGGTACCCGAGGAGTACGGCGGCGACACCATGTTCGTCGACATCTCCGCGAAGATCGGCACCAACGTCGACAAGCTGCTCGAGGCGATCCTCCTGACCGCGGACGCCTCCCTCGACCTGAAGGCCAACCCCGACATGGACGCGCGTGGCGCGACCGTCGAGGCCAGGCTCGACAAGGGCCGCGGCGCCGTGGCGACCGTGCTGGTGCAGCAGGGCACGCTCCATGTGGGCGACGCCATCGTGGCCGGCACTTCCTATGGCCGCGTGCGCGCCATGCTCAACGAGGACGGCAAACAGATGAAGGAGGCCGGTCCCTCCGCGCCCGTGCAGGTCTTGGGCCTCACCAGCGTGCCGAGTGCCGGCGACCTCTTCCTGGTCGCTCCTGACGACCGCACCGCCCGCCAGATCGCCGAGAAGCGCCAGGCCTCCGAACGCGCGGCCCAGCTGGCCAAGCGCCGTAAGGTCGTCTCGCTCGAGAGCCTCAAGGAGCAGTTCGCCAAGTCCGAGGTCGACATGCTCAACATCGTCATCAAGGGCGATTCCTCTGGCTCCGTCGAGGCGCTGGAAGATTCCCTGATGAAGATCGAGGTGTCCGACGAGGTCGGCATCCAGGTCATCCACCGCGGCGTCGGCGCCATCACGCAGAACGACGTCAACCTGGCCACGGTCGACAAGGCCGTCATCATCGGCTTCAACGTCCGTCCGAACCGCCAGGTCGCCGATCTGGCCGACCGCGAGGGCGTGGAGATCAAGTACTACTCCGTCATCTACAAGGCCATCGAGGACATCGAGGCCGCCCTGAAGGGCATGCTCAAGCCGGAGTACGAAGAGGTCACCACCTCCCATTCCGAGATCCGCCAGATCTTCCGCTCCTCCAAGTTCGGCAACATCGCCGGCGTCATGGTCCAGGACGGCGAGGTCAAGCGCGGCACCAAGGCGCGCATCCTGCGCAACGGTGTGGCCACGGTCAACGACCTGGAGATCAGCTCGCTGCGTCGTTTCAAGGACGACGTGCAGTCGGTCAAGGAAGGCTACGAGGCCGGCATCAACCTCGGCTCCTTCAACGACATCCAGGAAGGCGACGTCATCGAGACCTTCGAGATGAAGGAGATCGAGCGCAAGGACATCAAGCCCTCCAAGAAGGACGACAAGGACAAGGAAGGCGGCAAGGCCGGCGAGCCCAAGGACTCCGGCAAGGCCTCCAAGCCCAAGAAGAACTGATATCCGATAATTCGCTATCCGGCATCCCGGCGGTTGCCCTCTGCGGCGCATGGCGTGGCAGGTGGCGGCCGCCGGGTCCGTTTTGGACGGAAACCACGGGCTCATTACCATGGGATACATCGGTATCCTTATTACGAAAAGGCTATTTTCAAGGAAACGTTATGGCAGGAATCAATCCACGCGCCGCGCGCATCGCGGCCCTGATCCAGCGCGTCATCGCCTCGTCGATGGAGCGCACATTGCACGACAAGCGCCTCACCGGGGTCACTATCACCGACGTCCGCGTCACCGGCGATTTGCAGATCGCGCGCGTCTTCTGGACCCAGCTCGGCCAGGAGGGCAAGGCGCAGGGCGAGCGCAAGCGCGCCGAGCAGGCGCTGAAGCAGGCCACGGGCAAGCTGCGTTCACTGGTCGGCTCGAAGGCCGGCCTGCGTCTGACCCCGCAGCTGCGGTTCGTCTACGATGAGGTGCCCAGCGAGGCCCACGAGATCGAGGACATCCTCACCGTGGCGCACAAGCGCGACGAGGAACTCGCCAAGACTCGCGAGACCGCACGGTATGCCGGCGGCGAGGACCCGTACGTCGAGTCCCGCAGGAAGAAGACCGCCGCCGACTTCGAGGACGACGGTGGCTTCGAGGAGTAAGGGGCCCGAGCCTTCAGGCCTGCTGCTCGTCGACAAGCCGCTCGGCGTGACCAGCCACGACGTGGTGGCGGCCGTGCGCGGGGCGCTGCATATGCGCCGCGTCGGCCACGCCGGCACGCTCGACCCGCAGGCCTCGGGCGCGCTGGTCATCGGTTTCGGCCACGGCACCCGGCTGCTCAACTACATCGTCGACCACACCAAGACCTACGAGGCCACCATCAGGCTCGGCCAGACCAGCACCACCGACGACTCCGAAGGCGAGATCCGCACGGTTGCCCCGGTGCGGTTGGCGGATGATGCCGAACAGGGCGAAGGTTCCGGGGAGCTTGGAGACTCCAAGCATATCGATGACGTCGAAACTGGCACCGATGACGGTTCGGAGTCCATCGAAGGCACCAATAGCGCTGAGACCTCAGAGCATGACGAAACCCCTGAACCCCCTAGGGCTGAAGGCGTCACCCGTGGGCTGACGCTTCGGGGCATCGAACGCACCATCGCCGCACACTTGACTGGCGACATCGAGCAGGTGCCCAGCGCCTATTCGGCGGTCCGCGTCAACGGCCGCCATGCCTACGAGCTGGCGCGTCAGGGCAGGGAGGTCAGGCTCAAGGCCCGGCCGGTCACCATCAGTGAATTCAGCGTGCTCGCCGCCCGCAACGTGTGCGTTGACGACTTGCACGATATGTCCGGAGGGATGCGCGACCATGCCAACACGGCGGCCGACTGCGCGCATGAGGACGGTGAGACGGAGGCCTGGGCAGTGAACGGCGAGACCGCCGCCGCCGATACGGTCGCTGCGACCGGTGATGCCAAAACAGGGAACGGACCTCACGCCGAAACCACCCAAGTGGTCGACCTGGACGTGCGCATCGGCTGCTCGACCGGCACCTATATCCGCTCGCTCGGACGCGACCTGGGCGACCTGCTCGGCGTCGGGGGCTACCTGACCAGGCTGCGCCGCACACGAGTCGGCCGTTTCGACCTCGCCGACCCGGCGCTGGCCGGACGGGTGGTCACCGCGCATACGGAGCCGCACACCTTCACCAACCGCGAGGGCGTGGAGGTGACGCTCGGCAAGGCCGTGCTCGACGTCGATGCCGCGCAGCTGGAACGCCGCTCGCTGACGATGCTCGAGGCCGCGCGGCGCACGATGCCGACCATCGCCATCACACCGGCCGACGCCGCGGATTTGCGCTTCGGCCGCAGGCTGCGGATGACTCTGGCCCAGCCGGGACCCGCGGTGGCCTATATCCCGGATTCCGGCGAGGTGGTCGGCATCGTCCAGGCCGCCAATGCCAGCGAACTCAAGTCCCTCGTGGTGTTTCCCGCGCGCCCTTGATTGTTCCTGAGCCGCGCTCCGAAGCTCCGCATCCTGTATCGAGTCTCACGGAAAGGGGTCTTCCGCCGGGCGAGCCTTGGCTGGTAGGATTGATATCGGCAAGACAAGACAAAGGACTTTGATGAAGATCACCACGTTGACCCCCGATGAGAACGGATTGGTGGCCTGGCCCACCCTGAGCGCCCACAAGCGGACGGTGCTGACCATCGGCGTGTTCGACGGCATGCACCGGGGCCACCAGGCCGTGATCGCACGGGTGGTCGAGCTGGCCCGCAAGACCGGCTCGCTCGCCGTGGCCATGGTCCTTTCCCCTCGCCCCGCGCTGGCCCACCGCTACGCCAACGAACACGACGGCATGGACCTGCCGGACGGCGCGGCCGACACCGAGGCGCTGAGCTCGGTGGAACAGCGGCTGCGGATCATGGAGGCGATGGGCGTCGACCAGGTGCTGGTGGTGCGCTACACGATGGCGTTCGCGGCCAAATCGTTCCGCTTCTTCCTGGGCCAAATGGTCGGCAAGCTCGGCATGCGTACGCTCGTGCTCGGCAAGGATGCGGCCCTGGGCGCGGGCCGGGCCGGTGACATCAAGGCGATCTCGGCGCTCGCCGACGCCACGCGGGTCTTCGAGCTCGACGTGGTCGACGACCTCGGGCCGGGCGACACCTGGATCCCCTCGCATATCGAGCCGAGGATGCCGGAGGGCATCGGTGAGCCAAAGGACCCGACCGAGGGGATGAGCAAGGCCGAGCGGCGCGCGTGGAGCAAGGCCAACCAGTGCCGCAAGGTGCGGGTGTGGAGCTCGTCGAACGTGCGCTACCTGCTCTCGCAGGGGCGCGTGCGCGACGCGGCGGCCGTTCTGGGCCACGACCATGCCGTCGAAGGCGTCGTGGTGCACGGCGAGCAGCGCGGCCGTGAGATCGGATTTCCCACCGCGAACCTGGCGCAGAAGGTCGAGGGCTACGTGCCCGTCGACGGCGTCTATGCCGGCTGGCTGGTCGATTTGGGGCCGGCAGACGACGGCAAGGACGGCGAAGGGACCGGCAGCGGCGTCCGCAACGGCGACGATACCGCGGTTTCGGCCGCGCCGGATGATCGGGCTCGCATGGCCAAGGGGTCGCCGTGGCGTTGGCCAGCCGCCATCTCCATTGGCACCAAGCCGACCTATAGCGACGAGACCGGCATCGCCGAGCGGGTGATCGAGCCCTATTGCGTTACCGACGACTGGCTGGAGCTCTATGGCCACAAGGTTCGCGTGGAGTTCACCAGGTTCCTGCGCGGCCAGGTCAAGTTCGCCGGCACCGACGAGCTGAAGGTGGCGCTCAAGGACTACGCCGACCAGACGTTGGCCATCACCGGCGCGCAATGATCGCAGTGACCGTTGCGTTGACGGTTCGGTGACGGCGTTGATGATGATTCGGCGCACAGAGGCGTAGGTGGCGGTCTGAAAGCGAATGACTAAGAGGGGCTTCCGCATGGTGGTGCGGAAGCCCCTCTTGTGGTATCTGCCAGGGAACCGTTCTTGCCAAGTAACCGTTCCTAGTGCTAGGCGGTTGCAATCATGCCAGACGGTCGGTCTGTCGGACTGATGGGTGACTGGCTATCGGCTCATCGTGTGGTTGTGGCGTGTACGGATGAGGCCGAGTCCCAATCCGAGTGTGACCAGAATCGTCGCGGCGAGCATCGTGCTCACGGTTGCGGAACCCGTGGCCGACAGTTGTCCGTTGGCGTTTCCGTCGCCATTGTTGTTCGCGCCGCCGTTGGATGTGTGGCCGGGTGTGGCTTCTTTGAGGCCGAGTGTGAAGGGTGCGCTCGTGTTGCCTGTCGCGTCCTTTACGCTCACGCTCACTTGGTCGCCCGGGGCGACGCTTTCGGGCCATTCGGCGGTGAACGTGCCGTCGGCACCGCTGGTCGTTGTCGTCTCCAGGGGCGTGCCGTCGCGGCTCAGCGCATCGGGTGTGGTCAGGGGATTGCCTTGCGCGTCGAGCCAGCTGAGGGTGATCGTCACGCCCTCTTCGGCTTGTGGGGTCACGCCGGTTAGCCCGTCCTTGGCGGACATCGTTTTGCCGCTCACCGTGCCCTTGGCCTGGTCAACCGGAGCGGTGGACGTAAGATCCGCCGTCGCAGGTGCGACCATGTCGGCATGCAAGGTCTTGAAGACGTAGTCGGAGCCGTCGGTGCCGTCAAACGCCTTGGCACGGACCACATAGTCCACTCCGGTGCCCGTGGTGTCTGCCGTGAGCCCGGTGAGGTCGGAGACCTTGAACGTGGCCGTCCAGGTGTTCGCACCGGTGTCGGCGGTCACGCTTCTGGCCGCCACGCCGGCGTCTTCCACGTCACTGGTGCTGCCGGCGGGCAGCAGCCTCACCGAGGTGCCGTCCATGTTCGTGTCCGTGCCCAGAGTGCCGGTCACGCTTACCGTTCCGTCCGCCGCCACGGGCGTGCCGCCGAGCGACTTCGGAACGGTCGTGTCGCCGATGGCCGGCGTGGGAATCCGCTCCCACACCGCATGGAACTTCTTCATATCGCTCACGCCCCAACCGTCATAGGCGAGTGTGCTGCCTTCGGTGTAATCAGGTGCTGTGGCCGAGGCGTCCGTCGACCAGCCGAGGAACCGGTAGCCAGCCCGCTTCAGCGTTCCCGCGCCGGGCATGGTGAGATCCTCTGACGAGCTGTCGGGAATCATCAGCGGCGCGGGAGCCTCACCTGTCGCATTGTCGCCGCCGTGGAATGAGACCGCCAACCGGCCATACCACATTCTTCTTGAAGGATTGCCGAATTCGTCTTCCGGTTCACCGGACCATGAGCCATCTTCGTTGACCCAGGTGCCACCAGAAGGACGTGCATAAGCCGGGAAATGAGTATTAGGAGTAAGTCGTATCTCGTTAAGCGAGATGCTGTTGTAAAATATCTCGTCCATGCCGGTGACGTTGCGGGTATCGAACTTGGGGCCCAGATCAATACGTTGCAATGGGTCGCAATAAAAGAACATCTGATCCATGTTGGTGACTTTGCTGGTGTCGAAGTTGGCTCCCAAATCAATACTTATCAGATTGCTGTTGTTATTGAAGAAATCGTGCATGTCGGTGACGTTGCTGGTATCGAAGTTGTCTGGAACGCGCACACTTCTTTTCCTTCCGTCGGGTTGAGAATCGAAACTTTGTGCGAACATCCAGCTCATGTTGGTGGTTTTGCTGGTGTCGAGCTTATCAAGGCCGCTGATATCGGTTAGGCTGTCCAGAAAGGCTATCAGATACGACGAGTTCTGCGGGGCGTAGACCTTGTCGTCTGACACCACGCTAAGGATATCATTGAAATAGTCCTGCCAGGGTGCGTAGTTGCTGGTAGCTTCATCTAGCCCGCCCAGTAGCGTACCGGTGCCTTGGGAAGGGTCGGTGGTACCGAAGTGGAGCGTGCATTCGGCGTCGACCTGCCAGTAAGCGTTGTCGCCCCAGGCCTGCTTGTCGCTATCATTGCAGGTGCTCTGCGTGCCAATCGCGGGACGTGCTTCGGTCTGGGGGAGATTTGGCTTGGCTGTCGTCGGATTGGCGGTCGTGGAAGTCGTTCCCTGTTTGATGTTCGTCGTCGTTGCGGTTTCGGCCGGCGACGGTGCGGTGGTGGGTGTGGCGGCTCCGGCCATCTGCGGGGCCATGATGGTGGCGGCTGCGGCCAGTAGCGCGACTGCGGCGCCCGTGATGGTATGGGTATGGTGTCCCATCTGTTTCTCCTCTTATGCTTTGATGTGATGTCCGGTTTGATACGCACATCATTGCACGCTTGACTAATTATTACTATATTCAAATCAATGGTATCAAAATGTGTTGCATCGCACAAAACAGAGCAGTGAAAAACGGGAGCTGGTACCGTCCTGGGAGGAGGGAGCCTTAATACTAAAAGGGTCCCCGCACGGTGGTGTGGGAACCCTCTTGTGCTCGTCATCCGAATAACCTGTCGTTCGACCGGTTAGCGGTCTGCGGCCGGTTACCGGGCTGTTGTATGGCTGCGATTGCGGCGCGCACGGATGGCAACGAGTCCCAGTCCCAGTGTGGCCAGGATTGCTGCGGTGAACATCGCGCCTGCGGTCGTGGAGCCTGTGGCCGACAGGTTGCCATCGGTGCCGGAACGATCGCCGCTGGCGGATTCCTGGCCTCCGTCGGATGCTGAGGACGGCCCTTCATTGCCGGGGGTTGTCGTATGCCCACCGGATTCGCCACCGGACTCTCCACCCGATTCCTCTGACCGGTTGAGGTCAAGGGCGGTGAGGGCGCTGGTGTTGCCTGCGGCGTCCTTGGCCTGGACGCTTGCCTTGACGGCCCTGCGGTCGGAGGGCCAGGCGACGGTGAAGGTGCCGTCGTTGCCGCTGGTCACGGTGCTTGCCGCGACGCCGGCGACCGTGTTGCCATCCGAGTCGAGCCAGGTGACGGTTATGGTGTCGTCCTTTTCGATTTGCGGAGTAACTCCCGCTAGGCCATTCTTCGCGGACATGGCCTTGCCGGTCACGTGGCCCGTTGCGAAAGCCAGGTCGCCGGGCGCGGGCGCGATCATGTCGATGGTCTGGTTCTCCAACTTGGCAAACGGCGAGTCGCGTCCATCGCTGGTGTGCACGCGTGCGTAGAACGTGTATTTCGCACCCGCGCCATTGGTGTCCGCATCGAAGGCGGAGACGGGCAATCCGGCGGTCCAGGTGAGCGCCCTGCCCGCCGACGGGTCGACGGCGACGCCCGCCCCGGTGGTCGGGTCGGCCGACGAATCCGCGGGCAACACGTATGTCTGGATCTTGTCGCCCGCGGCGGCTCCGGCGGCCGTTCCCGTCAGGGTGACGTTTCCGGAAGCCGGGTCGCCATTGGTGGAGTGGGGTGCGGTGATAGTGGCGTCGATGGTCGGGGCGGCCACGGGATTGGACTTCCACACCGCGAAGAGGATCTTCAGCCCTCCGCCATAGGTGAGTGTGTCTCCCTCGCGGTAATCGGGCGTGGTGGCCGTTGCGGAGTTCGCCCAACCCTGGAACCGATAGCCAGGACGTGCCAGTGAGCCCTGGCCCGGCACCGTGAAGTCCTGGGAGCCACCGGTGACGGTGAACGGTGCCGGCGGCGTGCCCTGTGTCGCTCCGTTGCCGTTGAACAGGCATCCGTTCATCCCGTACCACATACGGCGTGACGGATGGCCGAAGCCGTAATAGACATAACCCGTCCAGGAGGCGTCTTCGTTCGTCCAAAGTCGGTTATAAAGGTGGGCGTCACGCGAGAATGTGGTGTTTGGTGTCAGCCGTATCAGCGTCAACGCCTTATCGTCACTGAGCATATCGAACATATCGGTGACCTTGGTAGTGTCGAATTTCGGGCCAAGGTCCAGAACTGTCAGACTCTTATCGTTCTCGAACATTTCGTACATGTTGGTGACGTTGCTGGTGTCGAATTTGTCACCGAGATTCAGATTGGTCAGTTTTTGGTCTTCTGCAAACATATTCCCCATGTCGGTGACGTTGCTGGTATCGAATTTGTCGCCGAGGTCCAGGCTCGTCAGGCTGCGATCATCGCTGAACATGCCGTCCGTTCTAGTGGCTTTGCTGGTGTCGAATTTGTCTCCGAGGTTCAGGCTCGTCAGGCTGCGGTCGCCGCCGAATATACTGCCCATGTCGGTGGCGTTGTTGGTGTCGAATTTGTCGCCGAGGTTCAGGCTCGTCAGGTTGTGATCACCGTCAAACACGCCATGCAAGCTGATGGCGTTGCTGGTGTCGAATTTGTCCCCTAGGTTTAAGCTACTTAAACGTTGATTTTCTCCAAAGAGCCAGGTCATGTCGGTGACATTGCTGGTATTGAATTTGTCGCCGAGATTCAGGCTGGTCAATTCAAGGTCGTTGTAGAACATGTATCCCATGTTGGTGACGTTGCTGGTGTCGAATTTGTCGCCGAGGCTTAGGCTCGGCAGCCACTGTTCGTTGTAGAACATGTATCCCATGTTGGTGACGTTGCTGGTGTCGAATTTGCTACCAAGGTTCAGGCTCTGCAGATGCGGATCGTTCTTGAACATGCATTCCATGTTGGTGACGTTGCTGGTGTCGAATTTGTCTCCGAGGTTTATGTTCGTAACTTCCGGGATATGGTCAAACATGTGTTGCATGTCAACGGTCCTACTGGTGTCGAGGTTGCCGAGTCCATCAATGTCGGCGACGTCTGGCATATTACTCAACAACCATGATGCGTCTTCAGGGGCTTTGACCTCGGAATCGAATACGATTTCCGTGCTGTTATACCACCAACCGTCGTGGGTTACGTCCTCTCTTCTTCCCAACTCGCCCATGCCGTTGTTGGTATCTGTGGTGCCGAAGTGCAGCGTGCAATCACTGTTGAGCTGCCAGTAGGCGTTGCTGCCCCACGCTTGCTTGCCGCTACTGTAGCATGTGTTTTGTGGCTGCGCACTCGATGCGTCTTCGCTCGAATCGATAGCCGGATTGATCGACTGAACTTTGGTGGTAGGGCTCTGGAGCTCATCCGGTTGTGTCGTGGTGCCATCTGTCTGCGGATTGTTCGCCTGCCCTGCTTCGTCGTGATGGTCCGCCTCGCTTGAATGGTTTGCGCCTTCGTCTTCGGAGGCGTCCGTTGGGTTCTTGGCTACCTGCCCGGATGCGATGTTATTGGCGGGGGGGGGTCTGCGCTTCTGGCTCCACCGCGCTGGCGAGCTGGGGCGAGACGGCCATGGCCATGGCGGCCAGCAGGGCGATTGTTACGCGCGTGGTTCTGCGATTCATGGTTCTCTCTTCGGTCTCTTGGATTCTCCATGCCACGGCACGGTTCGTTTCGGTAAGGAAGTCCCGGCGCTGCGACAATTGTTATACAAATAACAGTATAGGGTGTTCGCCGATAAATGTGTCGGGATTCAGACAATGTGTCGCCATTTGGACAATGATGAATCGTGGGTTATATGCTAAACCTCAGTCGTAGCCAACTCTTTTTGGTCTATAACCTAGGCGCTTGAATCTTGATGCCGGTGAATCTGGTCATTCCTCGCTGAATGATCTGGAATCTGAAAACGGCGCTGCCTGACCGGTTGAAGGTTCCCGGCCAGGCAGCGCCGTTGTGTTGTTTTCCTGTTTCCGTTTCGGTTTATTCGAGCGTGAAACCGTCGAAGGTGAAGCCGGGGCTCACCACGCAGGAGACCAGCGCGTCGCCGTGGCCGGGGATGGTGCGCTGCCAGCAGCCTTCGGGGATAGCGTACTGAGCGACCGGTTCGGCAAGCTCGATCGAAGCGTCGGACGGCTGACCGGCTTGCTGCGAGTCGAGACCGGTCTGCGCCGGATCGATGCCGGCGATGCCCTGGCCCAGCGTGATGAGCGTGCGCTTTGACTTGTCGGCCTCAGGCGCGTCGCCGTAGCCGCCGAGCTCGAGGCCGACGGTGGCCGGCCCGTGCCAGAGCCAGATCTCGTCGGCGTCCACCTTGTGCCAGGCGCTCGCGTCGCCCTCTGGCAGCAGGAAATAGATCAGCGAGGCCAGCGGACGCTTGCCCGAGGCCGCGTCGGTTGACTCGGAAGTCTCGTCTCCGGCGGCATCCTGGCCGGCCTCGACGGCCTTGCGGCTCAGCCAGGTCTGGCGGTACCAGCCGCCCTCGGGATGCGCCTCAAGGTCCAGCGTCTTCACGACGTGCTGCGCGTACTCGCTCATATCCTCGATGGCAATGCTCATGTGGTTCCTTTTCCTTGTCTGTCTGATGGTAGTGCGGTGGTGCATAGAGGTTGCTAATTGCTGAATCCGATTGTCAGTCTTTTGCCCATTGCTTCGGCAAGAGTGCCGAGAGTGCGGAACGAAGGGCTTATCCGACCCTTTTCTATACGGTTGATAGTGGTTCTGGATACGCCTGATTCTTCTGCGAGGTCCTCTTGGGTGAGACCTGCGCTTTCTCGGGCTTGCATAAGCGCGACGGCGGCATCGAGGCGCTGCGTTTCGTCGTCGATGGCTTTCGCCATTTTCCGATTCTTGCGAACTTTTGCGAGATGCGTGTCGAAACTGTAACTAGGCATGATGTTTCCTCTTGTTCTCATTCTGATAAAGATCTTGAATCCGATGGGCTTTGGCTATTTCGGATTTTGGTGTTTTCTGGGTTTTCTTCGTAAACCCGTGTGTTATGAGATACTCGTTGTTGCGTATTTGGAAATAGCAGGCACGCTGGATGTTACTGGAGAATTTCGATCGTATCTCCCAAATGTCAGCATCCAGTCTTTTGACCCATTGCATTTTCAGAGATGTTGGAATGCCATATACTTCGATGCGGTCGATGATGGCGTCCAGTTTTGCGGCATCTTTGGCGGGCAGCGTTTGGTACCAATCGTCGAATGGACAGTTGCCATTTTCTGATTGATAAATGTTGAAGGAAAGCTGTCGCATATCTAAGAATGTAGCATATGTGCTACATTCGAGCAAATGTGTGTCGTCTTGTTAGTGCCGATTTTTTGTTCCTAGCGCCTCGAGGGCGTCGCGCAGGGACGAGACCTCCACGATCTCCAGGCCCTTGACGGCCTTGAGGCGGCGCTTGCCGCGATGGGTGGGCACCACGGCGCGGGTGAAGCCCAGGCGCGCGGCCTCGTTGAGGCGGTGGCTCAGCTGGGGGACGGGGCGCACCTGGCCGGTGAGCGAGATCTCGCCCATCGCGCAGGTGGTGCGATCGATGGGCTTGCTGGTGGAGGCGCTCGCCAGTGCGGCGACGATGGCGAGGTCGCAGGCCGGTTCCTTGGCAAGGCCTCCGGCGATGGTCGAGACGTAGAGATCGTTGGCCAGAAGGTTCACACGCCCATGGCGGTACAAAACCGCCGAAAGCATGGCCAGGCGGTTCGCGTCGATGCCGTTGGTGTTGCGGCGCGGGGTCGGCAAGACGGATTTGGTGACCAGCGCCTGCACCTCGATCGGCAGGCTGCGGTGGCCGTCGAGCGTGAAGGTGACACAAGTGCCCTCCACGGGCGCGTCCTCGGTGGAGAGGAACAGGCCGGAAGGGTCGGTGACCTCTTCGATGCCCTCGCCGCTCATGTCGAAGCAACCCACCTCGTCGGTCGGTCCGAAACGGTTCTTGGCGGCGTGCAGCATGCGCAGCGCGGTCTGCGAATCGCCCTCGAACTGGCAGACCACGTCGACCAGGTGCTCGAGCGTGCGTGGGCCGGCGATGGAGCCGTCCTTGGTGACGTGGCCGACCAGCATCACCGGGATGTCGAGGGTCTTGGCGGTGTCGATCAGGGCGCTGGCCACCTCGCGCACCTGCGTGGAGCCGCCGGAGATGCCATCGACGTCCTGCGAGACGATGGTCTGCGCCGAATCCACGATGGCGAGGCTCGGCTTCTCCTGCTCGATCAGGCCGAGCACCGTGGCCAGGTCGGTGGTGGCCGAAAGCAGCAGGTTGTCCTCAAGCGCGTTGATGCGCGAGGCGCGCATGCGCACCTGGGCCTGCGATTCCTCGCCGGAAATATAGAGGACCGATTTCCCGGCGTCGAGGCGCGCCACGTTGCCCGCCGTCTCCAGCAGCAGCGTCGACTTGCCGATGCCCGGTTCGCCGGCGACCAACACCACCGAGCCCGGCACGATGCCGCCGCCGAGCACCCGGTCGAACTCCTCGAAGCCGGTGGGCACGCGGGTGACGTTCTCGGTGGAGACCTGCGTGATCGGCTTGGCGGCGGCGCTTCCGGCGATCACCGCGTCGCGGGCCTGCGTGCGCGAGGTCCGCCCGGGCGCGGCGGTGCGCGACGAAGCGGCGGGGCGGGCCTCATGGAATTCCTCGACGGTGCCCCATTGCCCGCACTCGGGGCAGCGGCCGTACCATTTCACGCCGTTCCAGCCGCATTCCGAGCAGACATACTGTGTCGATTTTCTAGCCATGAGGCCGACGCTACCGACGTTGGCTGACAAACCCGTTTCCACTCGCCATCCACGCACGCACTAACTCGAGAATCAACAACAAGAACGTTGCAATCTCGGGGTTTTGTTTTTGATTCTCGAGTTAGTGCGTGCGTCGTGTCATCCGCCGTGTCATACACGCCAAGCGTCAGCCCGCTGTGAAATAATCGGACCCATGTCCAACGTTGAAAAATCCTCCTCCCACGGCAAGCTGATCGCGGTCATCGTCGCCGCCGCGGTCGTGATCGCCCTGGCTCTGCTCTCCGCGTTCGTCTGGCCCGGTTGGGCGATCGACCGCAACGGCTCGCACGCCCAGCAGACCCAGGCCGCCAAGTCGCAGCCCACCACCCCCAGCATCAAGTCCAAGGATCTGCCGCAGGACGCGACCGCCCTGCTCAAGGCCATGCCCGACAGCGTGCTCAACTTCGCCCGCATCGAGGCCGCCCCCAGCGCGGACTGGACCTCGTCCTCGCCGCTCGAGGAATATACCCTGACCTACTCCACCGGCGACGACACCAAGAACGTCAGCCTCAAGGTGGCGCAGTGGCCCAGCGGCGACGGCGCGAAGAGCCAGTACGACGCGCTCGCCAAGGCGCTCAAGGGCGAGGACGTGGCCGGGGGAGCCGTGAAGGTGGCCGGCAACGCCACGGGCGACTACGTGGTGAAAGCCACCGGCAAGAAAGGCAAGACCGCCACGGCGCTCTGGCGCAACGACAGCGTGGTCTTCCAGGCCACCGGCCCCAAGGATTCGGTGCAGCGCTTCTACCAGAAGTTCCCGCTCTGAGACCGATATCGCCGCCACGCGGGCCGATGGCGTTTTAAGTCGGCTTGGCAGTGTATCATTGGGCAAGTTGCACACTTACAGTCAAGGAATGGAGGCTTCAGATGGGTTCTGTCATCAAGAAGCGCCGCAAGCGGATGAGCAAGAAGAAGCACCGCAAACTGCTGCGTAAGACTCGTCATCAGCGCAAGTAGTTCTTACATGCTTTAAGGCCCGGAATCGCAAGGTTCCGGGCCTTTGTCATATCCGTCCGGCGCGGAGTGGCGAGGCGCGGGCATTGGTGCAGCCGTTTGTCACTGAGCGCAAAGCCATGGTGTTCCGCCCCGTTTTGTGACACCATGGTGTCATGGCACAGATCAATCTGGGTGGTGCGCCCACTCGCACCGTAGGCAATCTCCCGTCCGTCGGCTCCAAGGCCCCGGCATTCTCCATCGCCGATGGCGATCTCAACGACTTCGGCCTCGAACGCTTCGCCGGCCGCAAGGTCATCCTCAACATCTTCCCTTCGCTCGACACGGCCACCTGCTCGATGTCGGTGCGCAAGTTCAACAAGATGGCCGAGGAACTCGACGGCGTCAGCGTGGTCTGCGTGTCGATGGACCTGCCGTTCGCGCAGGCGCGGTTCTGCGGCGCCGAGGGCATCGAGAACGTCGTGACCGGCTCTGCGTTCCGTTCCTCGTTCGGCCAGGATTACGGTGTGACCATCGCCGACGGCGGCATGCGCGGATTGCTCTCCCGTGCGGTCGTCGTCATCGACGCCGAGGGCAACGTGGCCTATGCGCAGCAGGTGCCCGAGATCCACGACGAGCCCGATTACGAGGCCGCGCGCCAGGCCGTCGAGGCGCTGAAGTGACCGCTTTGATGTAGATATTCGCGTTGGATATCAAAATGCGATGGGCGCGACGCCGGGAGTTTCCTGACGTCGCGCCCATCGCATCTTGCGTATTATGGGCCCCTATCCGACGGGCCCGCGCCTCACTTCCCGGAGACGGTTAGCACGCGCGGGCCGTTGGGATTGCCCACGATCACCTTGTTGACGCGGTCGAGGAAGAGGCCGTGCTCCACCACGCCCACGGTGTTGATGAGGTCCTCGGCCAGTTCCTGCGGGTGGTCGATGCGCCCCAGGTGCAGGTCGACGATGTAGTTGTTCTCGTCGGTGCGCACGTCGTTGCCCTCGGCGTCGAGGCGCAGCACCGGCTGGTAGCCCTTGGCCTCGAATCTCTTGATGACGTGGCCGGCGCCGTAGGGGATCACCTCGACGGGTAGCGGGAAGGCGCCGATGGTGTCGACCACCTTCGACTCGTCGACAATCCAGATGTTGTAGTCGGAGTTCTCGTTGACGATCTTCTCCCAGAGCAGGGCCGCGCCGCCGCCCTTGATGCCGTTGAAGTCCTTGTCCACCTCATCGGCGCCGTCGATGGCCAGGTCGATGTGGTCCACGTCGTCGATGTCGACGATCTCGATGCCGTAGCCCCTGGCCTGCTCGGCGGTGCGGCGCGAGGTGGTCACGCCCGTGAACTTCAGGCCCTCCTCCTGGGTGCGGCGGCCGAGCTCATCGACCAGGAACCGCACGGTGGAGCCGGTGCCGAGCCCGGCGATCATGCCGTCCTCGATGAATTTGGCACCCTCGATGCCGGCCGCCTTCTTCAACGCGTCTTGCTGCTGCTTGTCCATCTTGCTCCTTTTTCGAGCCTGGCTCGAATCGGCGAATGATACCTGCCATGGTATCGGGGTTGCGCTACTTTCGGCGCGCCTCACCGACTCTCCTGCCGCCCGCGTCGCGCCGTGTTGGCGATCAGGAACGGTGCGGCGTCCAGGGTGATCTGGCCGTCGCCCGCCACGTAGCCGTCGATGGCGATGACGCCGCGGATGCGACGGGGCCGGCCGTCGAAGGTCGGGCTGGTGCGCGGGGCGGGGGAGAAGCGCAGAGTGCCGTCCACGCTCAGTCCGCTGCGCAGGTACTTTGGCTGATGTGGCGTCTGCGGCTTCGGGGCGGCGGAGTCGGATTCGGAGATGTCCGATTTGTCGCTGGTGCCGGGTTCATCGTCGGTGACGGAATCGGTGGTGTCGTCGCCGACGGCCGCGGTGTTGGCATCGTCCGAAACGGCTGAGTCGGACGACGCCTCGACATGGTCGGGATTGCTCGGGGAGTCGCCATTCATGGTCGGTTGCGAAGGTTCCGGTGACGCCGATGAGACCGAATCGTCGGAGGCGTTTGTGGTACTCGGGCCATTCGGCGCATCCGGTTCCTCTGAATCGTTCGAGGATTCCGCGGCCTCCGAAGGTTCCGTGGATGTCGAAGTGTCGGCAAATCCTGAATCATCGAGGGTTTCCGATTCATTCAATCCATTTGATTCATGCGAGTCGTTCGCGTCGTCCAGATCGTTCGTCGACGCCTCATTGGCGGACCCGCCATCATCCGCGGCGCGGTGGTGGGCCACGACGGGCTTGCGCCCACCGAAATCGTAGTCGGGCACGCCTTCGGGGCCTGCCAGACGTTCGGCGAGCGTCGGCTTGTGGCTGTGGCTGCCGTTCTCGGCCTCATCGCCATGGCCCTGGTCATTCTGAACGTCCTGAACACCCTGATCGTCGGAGCTGTTCGAATCGCCCCCGTTGTCCGCGTCGTCGAGGTCATCGCCGCCGGAATGCGCGCCGCGCCCGAGATGATACTGCTCCTCGGTGATCTTGCCATCGATGAGCAGGCGCGCGTCGCTGGGGATGTCGACGCCCTTCGCGTAGGCGGAGGCGAGCAGCGACTGCCAGCCCTCGAGCGGCAGATAGCCGTCCTTGACCCCGCTGCGCGCGTCGCCGGAGTAGGTGTGGGCAAGGTCGTCGACCTTCTCGTTGCCGGGGTTGCCGTTGTGGCCCTTGACCCAGACGAACGTGACCGGGCCCTCGCGTCCGGCGATCTCGGCGTCGATGGCCTTGATCAGCGGCGCGTTCTTCACCGGCTTCTTCTGCGAGTTCTTCCAGCCGTTCCTCTTCCAGCCCTTGACCCACTTGGTCGAGCAGTTGATGGCGTACTGCGAGTCCGTCTCGATGGTCAGTGCCTCCGAGCCGCGATGCGCCCGCAGCGCCTCGAGCACCGCGCACAGCTCGCCGATCTGGTTGGTGCCATTAGTGGCGCCGCCCGCGTCAGAGTCACCGTCATGCTGGTGGCCCGTGGTCCGTGCCGCGTTCGCCGCGTGGTCCGCCCACGCCCATCCCATCGGCCCGTTGGGGTTGCCCAGCGCGCTGCCGTCCGTCGATACCGTAATTGTCATAATCATCAGCCTACGGTCTGCCGGCGAAAACGATGGTGACGGCCGGAACATAGGGAAACGGACACGATACCGATGGGATACCGTGTCCGTTTTGTCGTTATTGCGTTTGGCGACGAATCAGGCTCCCAGCGCCTTGTCGACCACGTCGGTGGCCTCTTCGAGCACCTGGTCGAGTGCCTCGGGGGAGGCGAACGACTCGGCGTAGATCTTGTAGATGTTCTCGGTGCCGGAGGGGCGGGCGGCGAACCAGTTGTTCTTCGTGGTCACCTTGATGCCGCCGAGCGCGGCGCCGTTGCCGGGCGCCTCGGTGAGCTTGGCGGTGATGGGCTCGCCGGCCAGGGTGGTGGCCGAGACCGCCTCAGGGGTGAGCCCCGCGAACTTCCGCTTCTGCTCGAGCGTGGTGGACGTGTCGACGCGCCTGTACCAACTCTCGCCGAATTTCGCCACCTGCTCCTGATGCAGCTGCGCCGGGTTCTTGCCGGTCTTGGCGGTGATCTCGGCGGCCAGCAGGTCAGGGATGATGCCGTCCTTGTCGGTGGTCCACACGCGGCCGTCGCGGCGCAGGAAGCTCATGCCGCTGCTCTCCTCGCCGCCGAACGCGACCTCGCCGGTGAAGAGCGGATCGACGAACCACTTGAAGCCGACCGGCACCTCGACGAGCTTGGCACCGATGGAGGCGGCCACGCGGTCGATCAGGGAGGAGGAGACGAGCGTCTTGCCGACGCCGGTGCCTTCGGGCCAGCCGGGGCGCGCGCCGCCGAAGAGGTACTCGATGCACACGGCGAGGTAGTGGTTCGGGTTCATGACTCCCCAGTCGGGGCAGACGATGCCGTGGCGGTCGGCGTCCGGGTCGGTGCCTCCCACAAGGTCGTACTTGCTCCACGCCCCGGCGTTGAGCTCGTCGACCAGGCCCTTCATCGCGTACTGCGAGCTGGGGTCCATGCGGATCTTGCCGTCGTGGTCGATGGTCATGAACCGCCAGGTCGGGTCGACCTCGGGGCGCACCACGCCGATCGAAAGTCCGTACTTTTCATTGATTAGCGGCCAATAGTTGACGCTCGCGCCGCCCAGCGGGTCGATGCCGAGCCTCACGCCGGAGGAGCGGATGGCGTCGAAGTCGATGACGTCGCCCAGGTCGGAGACATAGTGGTCGCGGTAGTCGAAGCGCTCGACCAGCGGGGACTTGATGGCCTCCTCGTACGGCACGCGCTTGACGTCGCGGAAGTGGCCCAAGAGCTCATTGGCGCGATTGGCGATGGCCTCGGTCGCCTCGGCGGGGGCGGGGCCGCCGGTGACGGGATCGTACTTGAAACCGCCGTCGGTGGGCGGGTTGTGCGAAGGGGTCACCACGATGCCGTCGGCCAGTCCCTCGCCCTTGAAGCGTTGCGAGCCATCGGCGGCGCGGTTGTGGGTGAGGATGGCGTGCGAGATGACGGGGGTGGGTACGAAGTCGCCGCGCGAGTCGATGCGCACGGTGACGTCGTTGGCCACGAGCACTTCGATGGCGGTTTTCATCGCGGGGCCGGAGAGCGCGTGGGTGTCGCGGCCCAGGTAGAGCGGCCCGGTCACGCCCGCCTTCTTGCGGTATTCGGCGATGGCCTGGCTGATCGCGACGATATGCGCCTCGTTGAACGAGGTCTTGAGCGACGAGCCGCGGTGGCCGGAGGTGCCGAACGAGACGCGCTGCGCCGGATCGTCCGGGTCCGGGACGGCGTCATAGTATCTGGACGTCACCTCGTCGACGTCGATGAGATCATCCTGTGTGGCGGGTTTGCCCGCATTATTAGCAACCATGCCTCCATTGTGCCACGTACCCCGTGCCGAAGCGCCCGGCCGTCTGACGGTTGTCCGGTTGGAAACGCGAAGCGAGGGGAGCGGGCCATGGGGCGCCGAGCCGGGTCCGGTTGCCGACAGCGCGTTTCGAAATGTCATATAAATTCCCCTGTGAGCGCCAAAGCCGCGGCGGCCGGCGCGCCAACCCTACGATGGGGCGAAAGGGATTCCATCAACCTACAGTTCGGGGCGCCCATGACCTTCTATGGCATCGATTACCTGCAAAACCAACACGGCATCAACGAATACGTCCGCTTCTTCGTCATCATCGGCCTGTGCGTGGTGTTCGTCGCGTTCTTCGTGCTCTACCTGCGCCATCGTCTCAAGACCAAATACCGCGACCTGGGCATCATCGCGCTGCTGCTGGTGGCGCTGGTCTTCGGCGGCGGCTACACGCAGTACCGGCAGAGCGAGACCGCCAGCGCCAAGGCCACGCAGATGGTCGGCTTCGTCACCCATGTCGCCCGCGAGCGCCACGTCCCCGTGCGCGACGTGCTCGTCAACTCGAAATACCTCAATCAGAACGTCATCGTCAAGATCGGCGACAAGTTCTACACGGTGACCCTCAACACCGACTACACCGCCTACAAGCTCACCGAGACCCACATGCTCACCGACGTCAAGGAGGAGCGGTGAACGCGCCTGCCGGCAGGCCGCCGCTCCCTTCCGCTGGAAATCGGACAATTCTGCTAGAAAACGTACGTTTCGGCGGTCGAAAACATACGAAAACTCGCAGGACTGTCCGATTTCCAGCAGGACCATGCTCACTTCGGTAAGGGGCGATTGGCCGCGCCACCGTCTCACGCTCATTGGCATAACAAGTAAAAGGAGCCATCATGCTCATCAGCACCACACTCATCGTCAAGCTCGTCGTGGGCATCGCCTTCCTGATCGTCCACATCAACCTCTTCGGCAAGTCCAACCTCGCGCCCACCAGCGCCATGGACCAGATCCAGAACTATGTGCTCGGCGCCATCATCGGCGGCGTGATCTACAACGAGCAGATCAGCGTGCTCCAGTTCGTCTTCGTGCTGGTCACCTGGACGCTGCTGTGCATGATCATCAAGGTCGGCAAGGAGAACAGCCGGCTGGTCAAGCGCGTCATCGACGGCCGGCCGGTCATGCTCATCTCGCATGGCTTGGTGGACGTCGCCACCTGCATGCGCAACGGCGTCTCGGCCAGCGACCTGATGCTGAAGCTGCGCTCGCAGGGCGTCTACGAGACCTCCAAGGTGCTCAAGGCCTACTTCGAGCAGAACGGCCAGCTCACCGTCATCTGCTACGGCGACGAGACGCTGCGCCTGCCGCTGGTCGTCGACGGGCAGGTCGACGCCGACGTGCTCGAGGCCATCGGCCACGACAGGGAGTGGCTGGAAGGCGAGGTCGCGCGGCGCGGCTTCGACGGGGTGAAGGCGGTCTACCTGGGCGAATACGTCAAGGGCGGGCTCGAGCTCACCGGATACGCCAAGTGACCGGCGATGTTTGGAGTGGCGTTGGGCGAGGGCTTCCTTCGACAGTGTTGGTTTATGGACAGTTGGCGTTGTCTCGCGTCAGTATTTTTGCGATATTGGGACAATAGTGACGATTATGGTATCCAGCTGTCATTATTTTTGCGTTACTGTGTGAATACTGTCTGCAGGGGCAGCGCGGGAAGGCTGTCGCGTACGCCTTCGGCACTAGCTCGCCGGGGTAGGGCATGCGGCTTGGCCGGTACTAGGCGAGGGCGTCCTTCGACGGCACGCGCACGCACAGCGACTTGGGTTCGATGGTGAAGCGGATGTGGTCGGACTCGCCGAGCATGTCGCCGTCGACCTCGGCCAGGGCCGGCTTCTCGAGGCGCACCTCGGCGCTCACGCCCTGGATCTGGTCCATGGTGGAGTTGGTGGAGATGGGGCTCTGCTGTGCCTTGCCGGTGATGGTCTGGTGCATCACGTCGCCGAAGAGGTTCGCCCAGCCGAGGATGCCGCCGGAGGTGTCGATGATCTCGAAATCGAGCCGGCCGTCGTCGAAGGAGGCGTCGGGCATCAGCGAGAACATCGGGATCTGGCCGCAATTGCCGGCCAGCATGGTGCGGAAATGCACGTTGGTGATGGTGCGGGCGGTGTCGTCGTCGCTGGTGATGGTGATCGTGCCGCGGTACTTCGGCGCGAAGAGGTGCTTCATGGCCCCGGCGAAATAGGCCAGCCAGCTGATGTTGTTCTTGAGCTGCGGGTCGGTGTCGTCGATCATGTCGGCGTCGAAGCCGATGCCCGCGATGATGAGGAACGCGTGGGCGTGGTCGTCGGCGGGACGGTCGAGCAACGCCATGCGGCCCATGTCTACCAGGCGCTCGCCGCGCGAGGTCGCCACCGTCAGCGCCGCCTCGATGTCGTCGATCGGGATGCCCATGTTGCGCGCGAAGAGGTTGCCGGTGCCGATGGGGACGATGCCCAGGATGTGGCCGGTGCCGCCCACGGCGCTCGCCACCGTGCGCACCGTGCCGTCGCCGCCCACGGCCACCAGCACGTCGGCGCCGTGCTCCAGGGCCTCGAGGGCGCAGACCCGTCCGTCGCGCTCCAGCGTCGTCTCGATGAATTCGATGTCGGCGATGCCATGCTGCTTGCAGAAGCGCTCGATGTAGAGCCGCGCGCGCTGCGCCTGGGGCTTGGAGGGGTTGACGATGAAGGCGTAACGGACCTGGTCGCCATGGCGTTCCCTGAGTTTCCGGGCCCTGCGCCAGCGTTTCCAGCCACGCCAGGCCAACGCCGCGGCGGCCACGAGCACACATGCTGCGAGCAGGACGGCGATGACGATAAGCGCAGTGCGAGACATGGTTACATTGTGGCGCGATACGGTGACCGTTGTCTGGGAAAGGAAGAAAAACGAACGAATCTTACACGTCTGTCCGCTGCGGTCGTCGCTTCGCGTTCCGTTGGCGTATAAGCGTTCCGGGGTGGCGTGCCGGTTCGCTTCGGCGGCGTCTCACTATTCGTCGCCGTGCTGTCGCGGGCGGTGAAGTTTTCCTATACTGTCAACCATGTTCGAGATGAGGACCGAAGCCAGCGCCATGGCCACCGCCATGCCTGGCTCGTCGATTGCCCTCCGGCCGTGCGCCATCGTCGTGGGTCGCTGAGGCCGGCGGGCGCATAGGACGATCGCTCCCACGATGTTTTTCGATGATTTCCGATTGATTTGCGCGGATCGCGCCGGTACTGTGCGTTGAGTCACATGGCCCCTCGATCCGCCCCACAGTGAGATATGATGTTTTGCCCCGTATCGGCCGACGGTTTCGAAAGTGGCCATACCGGGGCGGGTTGCGCAGGATGAAGGCGGCGGAACCGATGGATTTGGTAAGGAAAAGCGGCATTGCCATGACGACACCACAGAATCGCCCGATGCGGCGGCAGGCGGACGGCGCCCGGACGCAGGGAACGCGGGTGACGTTGCGCGCGGCCAATGAGAACGCGGGCAACGACGTGAACGACGACGTGAACAAGGTAAAGGACAACGTGAACGCGAAGGTGAAAGTCGGCGTGAACCCCAAGGGCGCGGCCGATGCCGCCGCCGATGGCGCCGACGGCGGGGAGGCCCGCGCGATGAAATGGCACGGCCAGGACGTGCGCTGGATGCTGAGCCTCTTCGGCACGGCGATCGGCGCGGGCGTGCTCTTCCTGCCGATCGACGTGGGCGGAACCGGCGTCATCGGCCTGCTGCTCATGCTGGCCATGGCCTATCCATTGGCTTATTTCGCGCACCGGGCGATGTGCCGCTTCGTGCTCTCCGCGCGCGACCCCGACGACGACATCACCGATGTGGTGGAGCAGCATTTCGGATTCGGGCCGGGCATGGCCTTCACGGTCGTCTATTTCGTGGAGGTGCTGGTCATCCTGCTGATGTACTCGGTCTCCATCGTCAACACGGCCGAAAGCTTCATCGTCAACCAGCTGCACATGCACGCCCCGCCGCGTGCGCTGCTCTCGCTGCTGCTGGTCGGCGCCTTGATCCTCATCGTGTCGTGCGGCACCGGGGTGGTCACCCGCGTGATGAGCTGGCTGACCTGGCCGGTGCTGGCCGTGCTAGTGGCCTTCGCGCTCTACCTGGTGCCCCACTGGAACGCCTCCATGCTCACCAGCGTCCCGAGGAACGCGTCCGGCGGGCTCGATGCCGGTTCCCTGGCGCTCGGGCTGTGGCTGTTGGTGCCGGTCATCGTGCTCACCTTCGACCACTCCGCCATCGTCTCCTCCTTCTCCGTCAACGTGCGCCGGCGCTATGGCCGGTTCGCGGACCGCAAGGTCGGGGCGATCCTCAAGGCCGGCGAGCCGCTTATGGTCACCGTCGTGCTCTTCTTCGTGATCAGCGGCGACCTCGCCCTCACGCCCGCGGACCTCGCTCGGGCCAAGGCGCAGAACGTCTCCATCCTCAGCTACCTGGCCAACGTGCTCGACACCCCGGCCATCTCGTGGATCGCCTCGATCACCGCGTTCATCTGCATCTTCAAGGCGTTCCTCGGCCACTACCTCGGCGTGGAGGAGGGCTTCGGCGGCGTGATCCGCAAGGTGGCCCACATCCGCCACCGCGTCATCGAACGCAGGGTGCTGCGCCCGGTAGTCAACGTGGTGATGTTCCTCGCCTGCTGGATGGTGGCCTGGGCCAACCCCTCGGTGATTAGCATGATCGAGACGATGGCCGGACCGCTGATCGCCTTCATCCTGTTGCTGCTGCCGATGTACGGCATCCACCGGATCCCCGCGCTCAAAAAGTATGCCGGCCGAGCCAGCAACGTGTTCATCACGCTCGTCGGCCTCGTGGCGGTCAGCGCCATCTTCTACAACATCGCCGCGCTGTTCGTGTGAGGCGGACGCGTCGGTGGCCTTGCCGCCGGTCCTCTTAGGCGTGCGGTCACGCTTTCCCGGCATGGCGCAGGTCGCCCGTCCCGGCGTTCCGTCCTGACGCCTGCGCTCGTTGCCGCGCCGCGGTGGGGCCGCTCTCCTCGCTCTGCGCAACGGGCCGCGTCTCACTATGTGTCGGTGGGGTTGCCTTTCCCCCGTTTGCGGTTAAGGTTGTCGCTATGTTCGGTTTGACAACGCAATCAGGCGTCGCGGCGGTGGCCGCGCGCCGTCTCGGTGTTGCCCAAACCTTGAACGTCTCGCGCTCGGCTCGTCGATCGTCGTCTTCGACTGCCGTCAGCAGCGATATCTCGGGTTCGTCGTCTGAACTTCGTTAACACCGCCATATCGCATCCGTGTCGGCAGTCCTCTGCCCGGTGATGCGTGTGATGTCTTGCTCCATACGGGCAGTGATCCATATCGAAACGGATTCCCCGCAGTATCGAAAGCAAACCATCAGAAAGCGGCATCATGTCACCATATCCAGAACAACGAGAACGGCCGGAACAGCCGAAGCGACGTCAACGAGCGGCGGAACCGCGAACGCACGGGGCGCGGCCCGACGCGCCGGAGGAGCGGAAGGTCAGCGAGGCCTATGCCATGAGCTGGCACGGGCAGGACGTGCGCTGGATGCTGAGCCTGTTCGGCACGGCGATCGGTGCGGGCGTGCTGTTCCTGCCGATCGACGTGGGCGGGGTGGGGACCCTTGGGCTGCTGCTCACCATCGTCATCGCCCTGCCCCTGGCCTATTATTCCCACCGTGCGATGTGCCGCTTCGTGCTTTCGGCAAGGAACCCCGGCGACGATATCACCGATGCGGTCGAGCAGCATTTCGGTTTCGGCTTCGGCATGGTCTTCACCCTCATCTATTTCGCGCAGACCTTCGTGCTGCTCATGGTCTATTCCATCTCCATCACCAACACGGCCGAAAGCTTCATCGTCAACCAGCTGCACATGCCCGCGCCCTCACGCGGCCTGCTCTCCCTGGTGCTCGTCGGCGTCCTCATCCTCATCGTCACCTGCGGCACGACCGTGGTGACCCGGGTGATGAGCTGGATGACCTGGCCGGTCATCGCGGTGCTGGCGCTGTTCGGACTCTACCTCATCCCGCGTTGGAATCCGGCCATGCTCACCAGCTATCCGCGGGGCACCGGCGGCGGCCTCGACCTCGGTTCCCTGGCGCTGAACCTCTGGCTGCTCATCCCCGTCATCGTGCTCACCTTCGACCATTCCGCGATCGTCTCCTCCTTCACCGTCAACGCGCGCCTGGAATACGGCGCCGAATACGCGGAACGCAAGATCGTCAAGATCCTCGGGGTCGGCGAGCCGATGATGGTCGCCGTGGTCCTGTTCTTCGTGGTCTCCAGCGACCTCGCCCTCGACCCGGCGAGGCTGGCCATGGCCAAGGCAGAGAACGTCTCCATCCTCAGCTACCTGGCCAACGTCCTCAACAGTCCCGCCATCTCCTGGGTGGCCGCGCTCACGTCATTCTTCTGCATCTTCAAGGCGTTCCTCGGCCACTACCTCGGCACCGAGGAGGGGCTGGGCGGCATCATCCGCAAGGTGGCCGAGACCCGGCATCGCGTCATCCCGAGAAAGGCGCTGCGTGCCGCGGTCAATGCCATCATGTTCTTTGCCTGCTGGCTCATCGCCTGGGCCAATCCATCCGTGATCGGCATGCTCGAGACCATGGCCGGCCCGCTGATCGCCTTCGTGCTGATGCTGCTGCCGACCTACGCCATCCACCGGGTGCCGGCGCTCAGGAAGTACTCCGGCAAGGCGAGCAATGTGTTCGTCTTCGTGGTGGGCCTCGTCGCGGTGAGCGCCATCGTCTACAACATCGTGGAACTGTTCGTCTGAGTGTCCGTCAACCCATGGAAGGCAGGTGGTGCCATCGGAGCCGGGAAGGTCGGCATCCCCGGTCGGGTGACCGGGAAGGGTTCCGGAAGAAGGAGCCGAGAGTTTTGCAAGGCAAAGGTAATCGAGGGAGACGCCATGCGCCGTTCGCGGGACTTGCGTGCCGGATCGAGGAAAGGCCATACAAGGCCGGATTCGGCCCGGTTCGCAAGCGCTATCGCGGCGGCCATGGGTGTCCCTTTGGGAAAGTAGGCTAGAAGCTATGCTAGATATCCAATTCATCCGTGAACATCCAGACGTGGTGCGCGACTCCCAGCGCAAGCGCGGCGAGTCCGTCGAGCTCGTCGACGAGGTCCTCAGGCAGGACGAGACCCGCCGTGCGGCGCTGAAGTCGTACGAGGAGGCCCGCGCCAGCCAGAAGGCGATGGGCAAGAAGGTCGCCTCGGCGCCGGCCGACGAGAAGGCCGCGCTCATCGCGCAGACCAAGGAGCTTGCCGGCAAGGTCTCCGAATACAAGAAGGCCTCCGACGACGCCTCGGCCGCCTACACCAAGGCCATGTGGCAGTTCTCCAACATCGTCGAGCCCGAGGCGCCCGAAGGCGGCGAGGATGACTACGTGGTCGTCAAGAAGGTCGGCACGCCGCGCGACTTCAAGGCCGAGGGCTTCGAGCCCAAGGACCATCTTTCCCTGGGTGTCGGCGTGGCCGGCATCGACATGCGCCGTGGCGTCAAGGTCTCCGGATCGCGCTTCTACTTCCTGCGCGGCGCCGTGGCCCGCATGCAGATCGCGATGCTCACCATGGCCGTCGACCAGGCCGAGGAGAACGGCTTCACGCTCGCCATCACCCCGACGCTGGTGCGCCCCGAGGTCATGGCCGGCACTGGCTTCCTCAACTCGCACGCCGATGAGATCTACCGCCTGCGTGAGCCCGACGAGCAGTACCTGGTGGGCACCTCCGAGGTGGCGCTCGCAGGTATGCACGAAAACGAGATCCTTGATTTGTCTGACGGCCCGCTGAAGTACACCGGCTGGTCCAGCTGCTACCGCCGCGAGGCCGGCGCCGCGGGCAAGGACACCTCCGGCATCATCCGCGTCCACCAGTTCGACAAAGTGGAGATGTTCGTTTACTGCAAGCAGGAGGACTCCCGCGAGATGCACCAGCAGCTGCTGGGCATGGAGGAGCAGATGCTGGCCAAGGTCGAGGTGCCCTACCGCACCATCGACACCGCCGCCGGCGACCTCGGCTCCTCGGCCGCGCGCAAGTTCGACAACGAGGCGTGGGTCCCCACGCAGGGCCGTTACCGCGAGCTCACCTCCACCTCGAACTGCACCGAGTATCAGGCCCGTCGCCTGAACATCCGCGAGCGCTGCGAGGACGGCTCCACCCGTCCGGTCTCCACGCTCAACGGCACGCTGGCCACCACCCGCTGGCTCGTCGCCATCCTCGAGAACCATCAGCAGAAGGACGGCTCCATCGAGATCCCGAAGGCCATGCGCCCCTACATGGGCGGCCGCGAGGTCATCGAGCCCACCAAGTGGGAGGCCTGAGCCTGAAAGCTGACGTCCGAAAGCGCCATAAACAAGCCGCTGGCAATCGCTGAGCGGCTCGTTTATGGCGCTTTTCCATGGTTCCGCCATTTTTGAGCCGCTTGGTTGCGGTCAGCGGCGGGTTTATGGCGCATTTGATGGTTCCGCCACTTTTGGGCTGGTGCTTCGGCTGTCTGCGGGCGGTTGGTATAATTCATGAGTTGCGCTGCGTTGCATGCCGAAACGCATGTGTCGGCGCGACATGGACAGATGTCTGAGCGGTCGAAAGAGACGGTCTTGAAAACCGTTGAGGAGCAATCCTCCGCGAGTTCGAATCTCGCTCTGTCCGCTTTCAAATGGGGATTTTGAGTATTTGATCAAAATCCCCATTGTTCTATCGTCCATTAGGAGGCTGGCTGTGACCATCGTAGAGAAGCGTGCTCAGGATGTGTATCAGGCCATACATTCCACGGAGATGGAGGGACAGCACGTCGATGGGCAGTTCATGGCCGATGCGAAGGAATATATTTTCGGCGATATTGATTTCGAGGAATGGGGCAAGCGTGTCAGGAACCGTGTTCGCCGAGAGGTAGCCCATGCCTGATAATGGTGGGTTTGCCGATCCGTATCTTATGAATGGCACAGATATACTCGTCAATCTGGCCGGGGCGAAAACGCGGAATGATCTGCTGCATGCAGAGAGCATGCTTGTTACTTATTCCAGTGCTGGATTGCGGAGAGAACAACTACAGGCTGACGGAACCATCGGTCAATTGTGTTTTATACATCGGTCATTGTTCTCTGAAGTTTACCCATGGGCGGGCGAGTTCCGTACGGTGGATATATCCAAGGGTGGTTCGACATTTCTGCCGGTCGCGTCCTTGAGACCGGTGCACAATATGTCGAGTCTGTACTGCGCGAGGATGGCATGTTCAAAGGCATGGATCGTAGGAAGTTCATCGAGCGACTGAGTGTCAGTTACGACAATCTCAACGACCTTCATCCTTTCCGCGAGGGCAACGGTAGAGCGCAACGATTCTTCTGGGAGCTGATTGCCCATGATGCCGGCTGGCATTTTGATTGGGGTCTTGTGACCAAGGAATTCAACGACCAGGCGTCGATTGCCGCTATGCGTGACGACGACTTATCGTTGCTTGAGCGAATGTTCGACACCATCGTCAAACCATTGGACGAGCCGCTTGTCGCTGGTCCCGATCCCAAGGCGCTGAGCAGAGGCGAATATGTTCCCTCAAGAATCAGCGGCATCAAGCTTGATCCTGCCAATTCTTCGGCGTTGTATGAAAAGTACATTGGTGCGCATAGGAGGATGAAACCATACTACGGTCGCTGAACCGTTTGAATTGTGTTCGGTTGTGGTGTGCGGCTCGTTCATTCGTGGCGTGAGGGGTGTTTCTCTTTCCGGCTGTGGTCCGCTTGCTGTCAGCTGATCGCGCCGTTGATGAGGTCGGCGGTGCCGCGCGGGTCGGCCACGCCCAGCACGAGCCGGCTGTATTTCTCATCGCGCAGCTGGATGACCAGCGGCTGTTCGGGTTGAGCGACGTTCCAGAACTCGGTGTCGCCGTCCTTGAACCTGAACGTTCCCGCGTGCTTGCCGGGCACCGACAGGCCGGGCGCGCGCACCGCTTTGCGCTTGGCCAGGCTCATCCCGGGGTCGACGGTCGCACCCATCACGTGCGTCAGCGGTATCCTCATGCCACCCGTGAGCGACCAGAGCTTGTCGAGGCCGTTGACGCTCACCGTCAGTGTCGCGCCGTCGATGGCCACGGTGTTGCTCGCCTTCGTCGTGCCGGCGTTCGTGCCGTGGCTTTCGGTGTTGTCGGTGTCGGTCTTAGCGGTCGAGCCGCCGTCTGCCATGGTGGCCGTTGCCTTCTCATTGTTTTCGGACATATTCTCGTTCCCTTCTCGTGGTTGTCGTTGTGCTTTCGGTACGTATGGTTTGTGTTTTCGTGTCTTAGGCTGACGGTGAGCCGATCTCAGCACGCTTGAGCAAGGACCGGCCAAGCGCTTCGGTCAGCCGTGTGCGTTGCGATTGGCTGAGCTGGGAACGCCAGTCCGCGAGGATGTCCCGCGCCTTCGCGTCGTGCGGAGCCAGCTCCAGGCAGGTGATGGCCACAAGCGTGAGGACGTCGTCGCAGAACGCGTCGCTCGGGGGATGTGGTGCCGAGGGCGATTGGTTGTCACTGTCCTGTTCGAGAAGGTCCGATTCCGGAACCTTGCCGGCGTGTTCGGTCTTCGTTGTCGTCGTGTCGGCGGCGGTCGCCTTCGAGGGAGAGGATACGATTCGTTCCCGCGCCGCACTATCCGGCGTGCTCTGCAACGCGCCGCGCAGAACGGCGAGGAACACGCCCCGTTTGCTGCCGAAGGCCTGGTAGAGGCTGCCACGCTTCAGTCCTGTGGCCGCGACCAGATCGTCGACCGAAGTCGCGTCGTAGCCTTGGCGGTGGAACATCTCGCCGCACCGCGCGAGCACCTGGTGCTCATCAAAACTTCTTGGCCTTGCCATGGCTATCACGATAACAGTTTTTGAATAAATAGTCAAAAACTATGGAGCCTGAGTTTCTCTCGATTGCTGAACGTCGGGTAGTGACGGCGAATGTCGGGTTTCAAGATGTCGATTTGACCGTTCCTGGCTGGGTTTGTCGTTATTCGGCATGTTGTATAGGCCCATCGGAATATTAAGTTTTCTGGAACGCATACGATGTCAGGCCAAGAATCATCAAAGGCGTAACTCGTCTTCAAGGTAGTGCGGCTTTGGAATTGAATTATGAAGGTCAATCTTACGAAGAGCATATGTTGGGACTCCTCGTCAGGAACGCTAAATAACAAGTCCATCGGTCCAATATTGCCTGTCTCGCCGGTACCTTTTACGGATATGGAGCTGATTCGTATGCTGGATGTAGCCGAAAGTTTCATCGTCTTTGAGGAAGGCCGGTTATGACCATCGTTGGGAAGCGCGCGCAGGATGTGTATCAGGCTGTTCGCTCCACGCAGATGGAAGGACAGCGCGTCGATGGCAGTTCATGGCCAATGCGAAGGAATATATTTTCGGCGACATTGATATAGATGCGTGGGAGCGTCGCACCGAGCAGCGCATTCGCGGGGAATTCGCCCTTGCTCGAGGAGAGGTTTGTCGATCCCTACCTGATTCCTGGAAGATTGGCCCAAGGTGGGGAAGGCGTTCGTGCAATTGATAATGTGGCAATTGTCTTTGTGGATTTGTTGGGCTGAGTCCTGTTTTGTTGAATATGTTCGAAAGTCAATGCCAGCGTGAGGCTTGTTTCGGTCATTGCTCGATGTTGCGCTCGATAATCAGCGCGAGGGAGTCGACGCCGGATCGCCGGATCCGGTCGTGTTCCTGGCTGGTGTGGTCGGTGTAGAGCAGTTCGTCGACGAGGGCGGTGGTGAAGTCGAAGATGACGGTCGACAGTGTCTTGAGATTTTCGATGTCACCGCCGTTGGTGTAGTACAGGCAGCATTGGTGGACAAGGTCCTTGATTTTCTCGCTGTGCCGTTCCTGTACCTTTCTTGCTGCGGGCACGGCGTGGGCGAGTATCTCGATCTGGAGGTGGAACCGTCGGTCCTCGCTGTCGACGAGCTGGTCGATGAGACGGCCGAGCCATTCTCTTTTGTCGTTGCGGAACAGGTCGAACGACTCCTGGGTGTCGATGCGTTCGAACACGTCGTTGAACGACTCGTCGTATTCCTTGAGGAGCTCGGCCAGAATGGCCTCCTTGTCGGTGAAATACGTGTAGAGCGTGCCGATGGACACTCCGGCCTCGCGGGCTATCTGGTTGGTGGTGACCTCGAAGTAGTTGCCCTCGAGAAACAGTTTCTTGGATGTGTCGAGGATGCGCCTGACCTTCACTCTGGCACGTTGCTGCGTCGGTTGCTTCATCGTCGCCGTTTCCTTCCGTTCCTGACTTGTTGTTCTGAGTATACGCTCGGTTTTCTTACAAGAAGGCCGGCTTTCCTGAATTTATGGCCGATGCGGGCTTCGGTAAGCATAAAATAAAATGAGTATAAACTCGCTTTTGGTTTGACGGGTCGCTTTTCCCGGTGTATTCTCGCTCAAGCAATTGAGCAAATACTCATTTTTTGGAGGTTGATTGTGGAAAACATCGGAATGCAAGCGGCGCCGTCGCGTGGCAGAAGGGTCGCGCTGACGGTGGCCATGTGCCTGGGCATAGCGCTGGTGATGCTGGACACCACCATTATGAACATCGCCCTGCCGGCCATGCAGCACGGGCTGGGCGTGGGCCTCGACCGGCTCTCGTGGGCGCTGAACGTCTACACCATCATCGTGGCTACCTGCACCATACCGTTGAGCCGACTGGCCGACATCTATGGACGCGGAAGGCTCTTCGTCGTGGGCCTGCTCCTGTTCGGCGCGGGAAGTCTGATCGCCGGGATGGCGCCGGGTTTCGGCGTGCTCATCGCCGGACGCGTTGTCTCCGGGCTGGGTGCGTCGGTGCTGCTGCCCGTCGCTAACGCGCTCGGTATCTCCGCATGGGGCGTCAAGGACCGTGTCAAGGTCGTCGCCGCGCTTGGCCTCACCCAGGGAGGTGCCGCCGCCGTCGGCCCGACCGTGGGTGGAATCGTCACCGATCGGCTCTCGTGGAACTGGATCTTCCTGGTCAACGTCCCCATCGTCGCCGTTGCGCTGATACTTTCGTTCTTCGCCCTTGATCTGAAAGGCGAGAGTCGGATCCAAGCCCGTATCGACTGGCTTGGTAGCATCGTGTCCATGGCCGGCCTGTTCGTCGTCACCTTCGGGCTCATCGAGTCCAAGAACTGGGGGATGGCCGATCCGCGCGTCTGGATGTGTCTTGGTGTAGGTGTTGTGGCTGTGGTCCTGTTTGTGCTTGTCGAACGCCATGTGTCCTCGCCGATGGTCGATCTGCGTCTTTTTCGGTTCCGCCAGTTCACCGCCGCCGCGCTGGTTGCCCTCATCGCCCAGTTCTTCTACATAGGCGTATTGGTCATTCTGCCTACCTTCTTCACCGCTGTGCAAGGCAGAAGCGAGCTGAACGCGGCGATGATCCTGCTGCCTATGTCGCTGACCGTCTTCGCGTTTGGCGGGTTTGGCGGGCTGGCCATCAACAAGCTTGGTCCGCGCCTCCTTGTTCTGGCGGGACTGTTCGCCGTGCTTGCCTCATATGTGCTATTGGCGATTGTGAATCCCGTGAGCGTGACGGCCATGGCCCTCGCGGCTCTCGTTCTAGGTGTTGGCTTCGGCGTCATTGCCGGACCCATCAACGTGCTCGCCGCCTCAAGCTTGCAGGGCGAGCTGTTGACCGCCTCCCAGAGCGTGATCAGCGTCGTCCGCCAGATCGGCTCCGTGCTGGGCGTCTCCGTCTTCGTCTCCATGACCACCCGTAACATCACGGCTCTGCCGACGCACACCCCGCAGGCCATGACCGGCGCCTACATCGGCGTCTACCGGATATGGATACCCGTGCTCGCGCTTTGCCTGCTTCTTGCGCTTCTGTTCCCCAGAAAACGCAAATATCTGCGGGAACTGAGCGTTGGCGTTCGATGATTTCACGCGTCCGTGAAAATGTAGGATTCGTCGGTCATGTAGACGGTTTGGCCTGTGTGACCGGCAAATCCCATGCACGGTGAGGTTCATAATGGCAACTGCCGTCGGTGCCCCAAGGAATGGAGTAAAGGAAGAAGATGCGGCATCAAAATAACGTTGCATGACTACTTTGCTTGCATGGATATATGAGTCTTCCGCATTGGCGCACCTTTAATGGTTGGCGTATCTCAACAGTACGGTTTGAATTTTGGGCATGAGCGTATGGATGAGTTTGAGATTAGAGGCGAACACCGCGAGCGCGGCGGCCTGCCAGAGCAGATAGACCGGCCAACCCGATCGGTCGATATGCCAGTAGGCGACGATGAGCCAGGCCATGAACGGCATCTCGGCAAGGGCGGTGATGGCGCCGGGGACGTAGCCGCGCGCCAGCGGGCAGGCGAGGATGTGCACGACGAGATGGAACGTGTAGGCTCCGCAGCTGGTCAGATACAAGGTGGTTCCGCCGGTGAGCGAGCATGCGATGGAGACGATGACCAGCAGTACCATTTCCTCGGCGACGCCTGAGCAGAGCGCCGGCCCGTCGGTGACGGCGCCGAAGGCCCGGCGCTTGATGCCGTTCGTACTGCCCGATTCCCGCCGCTTCCATGCGGGCACCATGATCATCTCTTCGAAGTCGTGGAGGATGAAGACGATGGGTAGGATCCAGAAACTCAGGAACATCGACATGATACCGGCCTTTCCGCCAAGGGTGACATTTGTTACCCTATGAAGGTAGGGCGCTCGCGGGTCGGAAGTCCACCGGATGACACAGATTCATCTGAAGTGTCACCTCGCAACGACGAAGTGGGTTGTACGGCGGGCGACGGAAGCGGGAGTGGGGTTGTCGAGATGCGCATGGATGGTAACAAGACCAAGGTCGAAGACCGGATCATTGACGCGCTGTTCGCCAAGTTGGAGACGAGCACCTTCGCGTCTCTGACTGTCTCCGAGATCGCGGCCGCGGCGGGAACCTCGCGCAAGACGTTCTATCGGCATTTCACTGGCAAGGCGGATGTGGTGCGCTGCTATCTTGAGGGACTGATGTCGGGGCTGGTCGACGAGGACGAGCGGATTGGAGACATGACGTTCGCCCAGGGAATCCGGCATTATTTCATGTATTTTCAGCCCCGGATACCCCGGCTGCGGTTGCTGCGGGACAACGGGCTGCTGGACTCGGCGTTGCTGATCCAGAACAAGGTGTTCACCGGACGCTTTCCGCGGTTGAGCCTGCCGTGGCACGAGCCCGAACTGGGGGAGGAGCGGCTGGCCGATCTGTTCGTCGTCGGCGGTCTGTGGAACGTGCTCGCAGACAGCCTCGACGCCGATCCTCCGGCCGACCCTACGCGCCTCGCCAATACGTTGATGTCGCAGGTGGTCAGGCGCACCGGCAGGCTGGGCTGAAGCGTTGTGGAAGAGACGAGCCTGTAGGATGTGTGCATTCGCAGACTTGCGGACTGCTGCAGGAGACGAGAATCAACAGAGACCTCAGACGATGCGGCGGTCGGCGGCCCAGCGGGTCAGCTCGGTGCGGTTGGAGAGCTGGAGTTTGCGCAGCACGGCGCTGACATGCGTCTCGACGGTCTTCACGGAGATGAACAGCTCGCCCGCCACCTCGCGATAGGTGTAGCCGCGCGCGATGAGGCGCATGACCTCCTGCTCGCGGGTGGAGAGCTTGTCGAGTTCGTCGTCGTGTTGCGCGGGCCCGGTGCCTTGGAATGTCGAAAGCACGAAACCGGCCAGTTTCGGCGAGAAGACGGCGTAGCCCTCGTTGACCTGGATGATCGAGGAGATGAGGTCGTCGCCGCTGATGGTCTTGGTGACGTAGCCGCGCGCCCCGGCACGAATGACCGCGCCGACATCCTTCGGTGAATCCGACACCGACAACGCGAGGAACGCGGAATCAGGGGAGAGGGGCTGCGATTTCGCCAATATCTCGGCGCCACCACCACTCTCGCCGCCGGGCACATGGACGTCCAGCAGCACGACATCCGGTTTGGTGTCGGCGATCATCGCCACCGACCCCTCCACATCCGGCGCCTGGCCGACGATGGTGAAGAACGGGCTGAGGGTGGCGATCACACCGGCGCGGAACATCTCATGGTCATCGACCACGGCCACCCGGATGTCACGGTGGTCTGACGACGCCATGGCGGTGCGCCGAATATCGGACTGGTATGTGGAGGAAGCGGCTTTGCCGGTTTCCACATGGGGAAGCTGACCCGCCCCGGACCGTGCCATGGGTTGTGTCATATTCGTCCCGTCATTCATGCGCGTCTCCAGTCCTGTCTCCATCCGCCATTATGCCATCCCCGCCATCGCGTTGCCCGGAGATGGGCATATGCATGCGGACCTCGGTGCCCCACTGAGGCCGCGAGACGATTTCCGCGGTGCCTCCCCGGCGTTTGATCCGCCCGACGATGGACTCGCGGATGCCAAGTCGGTCTTCGGGGATGGCGTTGACGTCGAATCCCTTGCCGTGGTCGCGCACGAACACCTCGACCTTGTTCCTGCCGGCCTCGCAGTATACGGAAATGGGTTCGCCGCCATGCTGCGCCGCGTTGAGCATGGCCTGTTCGCTGGCGTTGAGCAGGGCGTCGGTCTGCGCGCTGGGACGGGCGTCGCCCACGGTCACCACGTCTATGGGCTTGCGGTACTCGTCCTCTATGCGCGCGGCGATCTCGTGGAGCCCCGCGCCCACCGACCGCTCCGGGGGAGTGCGGTCCTGGTAGAGCCACCGGCGCAGTTCCCGCTCCTGACCGCGTGCCAGGGCGAAGACGTTTTCGGGCTCGTCGCTGTGCAGCTGGATCAGGGCGAGAGTTTGCAGCACACCGTCGTGCAGGTGCGCGGTCATGTCGGCGCGCTCCTCCTCGCGTTCCTTCAACGCCCGTTCGTGGCCAAGGTCATGGACGAACTTGTTGCCCAGCGGTACCAACGCCACGGCGACACCTGCCAGAAGCGCCAGGCCGGCCACCATCGCCGAGATCGGCAGATGGGAGTGGAACGCTGGCGAATCGGTGCAGATGATGTAGCCGACACCCACCAGCGCGACGCCGACGATCAGATAGGGCAGCTGGCCCTTGGCGGCGTTCATCTTGAGCCATGCCACGCCGATGCCGCAGAGGGCGAACAGGCCGCCGATGGTCAGGTCGGCGGGAATGGGGCTGGCTGCGAGCGCGATGGACAGGACGATGAGCGCCAATCCGGACAGGGCTATCAGCGAGGGCTTTGAGGCCCGCCGCAATGCCTGGCCGATGTCCTCGAACGAGCCGAAAGCGTTGGCTATGGTGTCGTCGTCGAACATCGCCGACGAATCCATGGCTGGTTGCGCCGACGTCTCCTGGGATTGCCGGTGGCTGGCGGTGCCGGATGGTGAATTCGCTGCGGTTCCGGATCTGACGTGTTGCTGGTACGGAGACGGAGCGGCACCGTTGGTTCTGGTGCGTTTCGTGCTCCCGGAGTTTTGATAGCCGAAGTCGGCACCGTTGCCACGATAGGCGTCATCTCGCGGCTGATACGCGGCGTTTCCGCGGGAGAGCGGTCCTTGATTCGCCGTTCGCTGGGCCCAATAGGCGGCCAAGGGGTCGCCGGCCGGCACGAACACCCACAGGAACACATAGGCGGCGATGCCGGAACCGAATAGGAACGTCAAGGCGATGAACGCCAGACGGATGACGGTCACGGGGATTGACAGATGCAGGCTCAGCCCACGGCACACGCCGCAGAGCACGCGCTTGCTTTTGGGCCTGAGCAGAGGCAGTCGCTGGCGGACGGGAATGGGGAACGCCGACTGCCCCTGATGGCCGCTGCGGTTCGACGATTCGCTGGAAGCCTTGCGATAAGGGGCATTCCCGGCATCATCACGACCATAAGGGGGCCGATAGCCATATCCGCTCCTTTGATGATACGTGTCGCGGAAACGGCCATGGGGATCATCACCGTGCCGGCCGTACGGCGTACCAGGGCATGGCTGCCCCGCTGGTGCGCGGTACTCGGCTCGGTTTCTTGGTCTCATGGTTCCATTGTGCCCTCAATATGACAAGGATAGGGGGAATTTGCCGAAAATCAGGGTCGAATCAGGGTGTTCCCTGACCCTTTCGCGAGTGTCGCCATGATGTAATGGCCTTATGAGCAACCACAACATGTATGCCGGGCCTGCGCAGGGTCCGCAGTATTACCAGGGCGCGCCCGGATCGATGCCGCCCAGCCATGAGCGGATAGACCATTTCTTCCGCTGGATCCGTTCCAGCGGATTGATGCGTGGCAACAACCGTTGGATCGCGGGCGTGTGCGATGGCATCGCGGTGCGATACGGTCTGAGCCCCGTCTTCGTGCGGGCGGTGGTGGCCGCATCCACGTTGGTGTTCGGCTTTGGTGCCGCGTTCTACGCCGCGGGTTGGGCGCTGCTGCCGGATTGCCGCACTGGCCGGATCGACGGCGAGGAATTGGTGTATGGCCACTGGCAGTGGTCGTTGCTGGGGCCGATCGTCTTCATGATCATCGCCTTCGCAACGCCCGGTATCGGTGGGTTGGCGGCAATCATCGCCGTCGGTGTGCTGCTGATCATGGTCAATAGCCTGCAGCATCGTGTCCGCAACCAGAGCGGGGGCGGTTTCGAACAGGGGGGAATGCCTTATCGTCAGCAGCCAACCGGCCCCGAAGGTCCCGGTTCCTGGCAGGGAGGGCAAGGGCACCCTCCCATGTCGAACGTGAACATGCCTGCCGGAAACGAGCCGAACGCCGAAGGAGGTGCGCCCCGGCCGTCTGCGTTTCAAGGACCATACGATGACGGACAACAGGGCCAATCCTTTCGTGCCTCGAATGATCGAGCCGGGGGATACCAGTCGGTAGATACGGACGCGGAGCCGGATTTCGTGGGCTATGAATCAGCTCCGCCTCGGCATCCGGGCAACGACGGCGCCGAATATTACGACGAGCCGCCCACCTATATGGCACAGCCGTATGGGCCTGCCTATCGTCAGGAACAGCCTTACTTCCAACCCGCCGATATGGATCATGCTCTGAAACGGATGAAGCGCAAGCCGGCGGGAGCCATACTGGTCCTCTTCATGCTGGGTCTCATCCTCTGCTCCGGGGCTGTCGTCGCAATCGTGTGTGTGAGCGAAAGTGATTACCTTGGCTCCATGCTCAGGATGGGTACCATCTGGGTCGGCGGCGTGCTGCTGTCTCTGGGCATCGCCATCGCGGCGCTGGGGATGGTCGGCAGGCGTTCCGGTGGTCTGCACCCATTGATGTGGATCGCGGTCGTCGTGGCCGTCGCGTTCATCGCCTCCGACATCGGCTACTCCTATGTGCTTAACGACATGAATCGCGCCGACGCCTCCTATCAATCGGTGAGCGTGACCGGTTTCAAGGCCCTCAACGGCAGCAGCAAGAGCGAGATCTCCAGGCTGGACGATGGCGTGGCTATCAGGGGGAACCGCCTCGACCATGATGTCGTCAACATCGACATGAGCGGATACGCCAAGGTCCATGGCACCCATGAGATCGAGCTCAATGACGGCAGCAAGGTTCAGTCCGGTTGCCCGACCGGCCACATCGACCTGACGGTGCAGCAGGCGACCACATACATCACCTTGCCGGCAGGCTGCTCCTACCGTCTCAGCCATGATGGCAGCATTGGCCAAGGTTCTTCTGCATCAAGGTGGCAGCGGGAGTCGAGTACACCGGATAAGCCCGACAAACCAGCTAAGCCCGACAAGCCGGCCAAGCCAGGCAAACCCGATGTGTCAGCCGAGCCGGAGGCGTCGGACATGATGACGCAATCCTCTGCTTCGCGCAATGCCGACGCAACCGATGGCTCCGTCGCGGTCGTGGCCGAGAACGCCTATGGAGCTGGTGGGCAGGCCGGGGAAGTTTCGGGTCATCCGATTGAGCAATACTCTGCGGCGGGTTCGGTGAGGTCCGCTTCCTGCTCCCACAAGCATATGAAATCAAGCGATGGCAGCGAATACGACGAAAGCTACGATTGCGACGACGATCACGACGGTGACAACGCCGATGACGATGACGACGAAGACTATGACGATGACCACGATGGCGACGAGGACCATGATTTCTGCTTCGGATTCTGCGACGGTGGCTTCGGTATGTGGGTCGATGACAGTCTGGCCACGGGCACGAAGTCCTTGGGAAGCGGCTATGTGGCCATCGGCCGCAACGCCCAGATCGGTATCGGAGACCGCAGCTACGGCCGCCTCGAATTCCAGCACGGCGCTCGCACGTCCAAGGACTACCAATGGTATTTCTCCGACAACCATGCCAAGATGCCGAAAACCGGTCCGGAACTCACCATTGACGTGCCGTATATCGTTGAAGGCCGCGTGACGGTGCAGTATCCGTCCGAAAGCACCGTGCCGACCTATGCGCGGTTCAGCAAGGAGCAGGGCAAATGACAGACGTCTGGAATGGAGAACATGAAATGACGAACAACGATGCGGGTGCCGGCTTCGATGGCGTTCGCGACGCCGATACCGTCGAGATGTCCGCAGGGTCGTACGCGAACGGGGCGTCGGATGAGACGGACGAAGCGGTATCCGCTCGTCGGGATGGCAATCACGGTGCCCGAGAAGGGTCGGGCGGCGCCGATGGGTCGTATGGCTACCGGTCTGGCGGAGACGAAGAGGCCCCAGGGCCGGCCCCGTATGGCCGTGTGCCACACGATATGCCGGAACAAGGCTCTTGGAACGGCCCCCAGCCTCCCAGTGGTCCGGCCGTGGCGACCATCGCGCTGAGTCTGCTGCCGCTATGCGTGGGAGTGGTGGCGCTGGTCGTCGGCATAGGCTTCCCGATCCCGGTGCTGCCGAGGTTCATGAATGCCGATCCGCGTGCGCTGGTGGCGTTGTCGTTGGCGGTACTGGGTGGCTTGCTGATCATCGTCGCACTCGTCTGGGGTTCGGTGTCCCTGGTCCGGTCCCATCGAGCCAAGTCGCTGTAGAGGATAGATAGGGAGGCAGGAAACATACGAAAGGAACGAATCTCGTCTGGATGCGGTGACCTGGCGACAATGGACGCTTAGGTTTCAGATGAACCTGTTTGGCACTGAGCCGCATTCAGCTCAAAATCTGGCGTGGTTCAGACCTCCACCGGTTCCAGACGCTCGAACGCATCGGTGTGGGTCTCGTACTTCAGCGAATAGACCGCTAGCAGCACGATGGCCACGACGCCGAACGGGAAACCGCCCAAGGCGGGGTAGTGGTAGTTCATGTTCGACACCGTGAGCATCGAGCCGCCGACCATCGACCCGACGGCATTGCCCATGTTGAAGGCCATCTGCACCGCGGCCCCTCCGATGAGTTCGCCGCCGCCCTTGCCCGCCTCGGCAAGCAGCAGCTGCTGCGGGGTGGAGATGAAGAAGAGCGCGAAGGCGATGATGAAGGTGAGGATCGCGGTGCTCACCCGATTGCCGGGCACGAGGAACACGAGGATCAGGCCGATGACCGAGAAGAGCTGGCCCAGTCCGGCGGTGCCGGCGGTGCGCCAATGGTCGGTGAGCTGGCCTCCCACCAGCCCTCCGATGACCATGGCGAAGCCCGCGAGCATCATCAGCAGCGGCACGGTGGAGGACTGGTAGCCTCCGACCTTCTGGAGCCACGGCGACACGTAGCTCCACCAGCTGAAGATGCCGGTGTTGCCGGTGAACACCGCCGCCAGGATCACCCACGGGCCCGGTTTGCCCAGGAAGCGGAACTGGCCGATGATGCCGGTGTCCCTCACCGGTTCGACGCGCGGGATCCACGCGAGAACCAGCACGATGGTCAGCGCCGCGGTCCCGGCGAGGATGAGGAACGCCAGGCGCCAGGAGAGGTGCTCGGCGATGAAGGTGCCCGCCGGCACGCCCAGCATGTTGGCCACGGTCTGCCCGGTGATGGTCAGCGACACCGCCTGCGCCTCCTTGCCGGGTTTCGCCAGTGTTTTGGCGATCAGCGCCGACGTGCCGAAGAACGCCCCATGGGGCAGGCCGGAGATGAAACGCGCGGCGACAAGGACCGGCGCGTTCGTGGCAAGCGCGCTGAAGGCGTTGCCGGCCAGGGCGATGGCCATGAAGATGACAATGAGCCGCTTCGGCCCGGTCTTGCGGCCGAAGACAAGCATCACCGCGCCCACGCACACCCCGATGGCATAGGCGGAGATGAAGTTGCCGGCGGTGGGGATGGAGACGCCCATGGTGTGGGCGGCCTGCGTGAGGATGCCCATCATCACGAATTCGGAGGCGCCGAAGGTGAAGGCTCCGGCGGCGAGTGCGAGCAGACTCTTGTTCAAGGTCGTTCCTTTGCGGTTGGGTTGATGGCCGATGCGGCTGGTGGAATCGTTGCTGTTGCTGTTGCTGTTGCTGTTGTCGTTGTCGTTGTTGATGTTGGTGTGGTCTTAGTTATTGCCGGTTTATTTGTTCTGTCGGTTTCGCTCATTGCAGTTGCCCATGTTCGGGTTGCCTATGTTGCGGGCCGCATCCGTCCGGCGGCATGGCGTCCGTTGCGGTCGTGGCTCGTAATGGGCGGACCGTTTCCCAAGCGCCTTGTGTCTCGGGCGCCCTGTGTCGTTTGCCACATATCGGACGAACGCTGTGCGCCGCGCGACGCGAGCCCATCTCCGACGTTCACGCAAGGACGTGGCTCGGAGATGATGACGCACAATGGACAACTGAAAAAACTTTGGGGATGACCAGCACTGCTGGGATGAGGAAACCCCTTGCAGAACAAGGGGTTTCTAGTTGGTCGGGCTGGCGAGATTTGAACTCGCGGCCTCTTCGTCCCGAACGAAGCGCGCTACCAAGCTGCGCTACAGCCCGATGAACAACAGCAATCATCATACAACCAACCCACCGACGAGCGATCTGTGCGTGTCGCGTGGAGGTCGGTGGCTCGCTTTCCGTGGTTGTGCTTCCTTCGGGAAGCACTCCGGTTTTTCGCGGTATCGCATTGGTCGTCCCACCCGCCAGTCCGCCAATCATCCCATCCGTCGTCCCTTCCGCCAGTCATCCCATCCGTCATCTCATCCTCATATCGCCGTTCGTCTCACCGTCCGTCTCACCCAATGGTCCTCCCGCAAAACAACGGCCCATCGTGTATCCACGGCTCGGTACACTCATGAGGTATGAGTGAAACCAAAGAGCCCGGGGAGAACCGGCAAGAAGAAGCCGAAAACCGGCAGATGTCCACCATCGAGCACGCGCAGATGCTCCTGGAACAGGACAGGCACATCGCCAAGAACATCGAGGATGGCGCGTCGTTCGACGAGGCCATCGATCCCACCAACAAGGAATTCGGCCCACTGGCCCACCCCGAGCAGGTGCAGATGCGCGTGGCCAAGCGCGCCCAAATGCTGAAGGACGGCGTCAACCCCTACCCGGTTCTCATCCGCCCGACCGACACGATTCCGGCCGTGCGCGCCAAGTATGACGGCAAGCTCGAGGCCGGCCAGGAGACCCAGAACGTGGTCTCGGTGGCGGGCCGTGTGCTCTGCCTGCGCAACGGCGGCGGGCTGTGCTTCGTGCAGCTCTCCTCCGGCGACGGCACCAAGATTCAGGGCATGATCTCGAAGAAGGAGATCGGCGCCGATTCGCTCAAGTCCTTCAAGCAGTTCGTCGACCTCGGCGACCTGCTCTACCTCAAGGGCCGCGTCATCGCCTCCAAGACCGGCGAGCTCTCCATCTTCGCCAGCGAGTGGAAGATCGCCTCCAAGGCGCTGCAGCCGCTGCCGGCGCTGCACAAGGAGCTCTCCGACGACACCCGCACCCGCAAGCCCTACATCGGCATGATCGCCGACGAGAAGATCCGTGACATGGTCCGCAGGCGCTCCAAGGTCGTCTCCTCGCTGCGCAACACCTTCGCCCAGGATGACTTCCTCGAGGTGGAGACCCCGATGCTGCAGACCGTGCACGGGGGAGCGGCGGCCCGCCCGTTCACCACCCACATGAACGCCTTCGACATCGACCTCTACCTGCGCATCGCCCCGGAACTCTTCCTCAAGCGCTGCCTGGTCGGCGGCATCGAGCGCGTCTTCGAGATCAACCGCGACTTCCGCAACGAGGGCGTCGACGGCACGCACGCTCCCGAGTTCACCATGCTCGAGGCCTACCAGTCCTACGGCAACTACGACACCATTGCGGCCCTGACGAAGAAGCTCATCCAGCGCTCGGCCATCGACGCGTTCGGCTCCACCAAGGTCACCTTGCTCGACGGCAGTGAATACGACTTCGGCGGCGAGTGGAAGCAGATCTCCATGTACGACTCCCTGTCCGAATCGCTGGGTGAGGAGATCACCCCGGAGACCAGCGTCGAGCACCTGGGCAAGATCGCCGACAAGCTCGGCGTGGAGCGCGACGAGGTGGAGAACCACGGCAAGCTGGTCGAGCACCTCTGGGAGCACTTCTACGAGGCCGATCTCGGCGCCACGGTGCCGACCTTCGTGCGCGACTTCCCAGTGGAGACCAGCCCGCTCGTGAAGGCGCACCGTTCCAAGCCCGGCGTGGTGGAGAAGTGGGACCTCTACGTGCGCGGCTTCGAGCTGGCGACCGGCTACTCCGAGCTCAACGACCCGGTGGTGCAGCGCCAGCGCTTCGTCGACCAGGCCAAGGACGCGATGGCTGGCGACGTCGAGGCGATGGACATCGACGAGGACTTCCTCGAGGCCCTCGGCGTGGGCATGCCTCCCACCGGCGGCATGGGCATGGGCATCGACCGCCTGCTGATCGCCTTGACCGGCGCCACGATCCGCGAGACCATCACCTTCCCGCTGGTCAAGCCGCTCAACTGATCGCATTTCGGCGATAGGCGATAGGTGATGCGGCCAGCACGACGCATCGCCTGTCCGTCAAACACGGGTCCGCTTCCTTTCCGGGGCGGGCCCGCGTTCGTTCGCGCGTGCGCCAGTGCCGGCCGATGTAGTTTGCGTGGCCTAGAGTGACGATTAGCGATACGGGCGAAACGGTTGGCCGGCGGCGCAGCCGTCGCGGGTGGCCGGGCCCGGGAATTCCCGCCAGACAACAAGTCAGGAGCGTTGAGTTGGAGAATACTATGTCGTTATGGATTTCGGGTCTGCGCCCGAAGACGTTGCCGGCCTCGATCGCCCCGGTCCTGGTGGGCATCGCCGCGGGCTACCACATCGTGAAGGATCCGGCGAGCTGCGGGGCCGTGGCGCCCCAGCCGGTCGCCTGCGTGGCCAGCGACCCGACCGTCGCCGTCTCGCCGTGGCCCCAGTTCGCGCTGCTCTCCATACTGTGCGTGCTGGTGGCGCTCTTCCTGCAGATCGCGGCCAACTTCGCCAACGACTATTCCGACGGCATCCGTGGCACCGACGAGGGCCGCGGCGCCAGCGAGGCCCAGACGGCCAAGCCCCAGCGCCTCACGGTCTCCGGCATGGTGACCCCGCACCAGGTGCTGGCCGCCGCCGGCGTCAACGCGCTCATCGCCTGCCTCGCCGGCATCGCCGCCATCGCCATCACCGGCTACTGGGGCTTCTTCATCCTCGGCGTGCTGTGCCTGCTGGCCGGCTGGTTCTACGTGGGCGGCAAGCACCCCTACGGCTACGCGGGCTTCGGCGAGGTCGGCGTGTTCCTCTTCTTCGGCCTGGCCGCCGTACTCGGCACCGAATACGTGCTCGCGGGCAGGATCAACGGCGAGGGCGTGCTCGGCGCGGTGCTGTGCGGACTCTTCTCCTGCGCCATCCTCATGGTCAACAACCTGCGCGACGTCGACGAGGACAAGGTCAGCGGCAAGATGACGCTGGGCGTGCGCCTCGGCCGCAAGAACGCCAAGACCACCCTGTTCGTCACCTACCTGGCGCCCTTCGCCGTCACCATCGTCATGGCCTTCGTGCCTCTGGTCGCGGTCATCCGCCGTTCGATGGGCGTCAACCTCGTCGGCCTCGTCCTCGCCGTGCTCGCCCTGCTGGTGGCGGCCGTCTGCGTCAAGGCGATGACCGGCATGGTCCGCAGCGTCAACGCCGGCAACTTCGTCAAGGCGCTGCCGATGTGCAGCGTCACCGTCCTGCTCTTCGCACTCATCTTCATCCTCATGGAGCTTTCGCTCGCGCTGTGAAACGGCTCCGCCGGCGCGGTCCGACATCGCCGAAGTCAAACGTTTGCTAGGCGAGTCCCGCCTGTTCTCCCGTTCATCTACGATTTGAGACGAAATCGAAATGAGACAGAGATCGGGGCCTTCGGCGGCGAATCGTGCGTGGGCCTCGGGAAACGGTGGTCGCGATGATGAATGGAAAGATGTGGGTCGCCGGAGCGCGCCCCAAGACGTTGCTGCTCTCGATCGGCCCGGCACTGGTGGGCATCGCAGCCGGCTACGGGGCGGTGCGGCGGTCCGGCCCGTGCGGCGGTGGCGCCAGGGCCTGCGTCGCCTCGGGTGCCGGGGCCGGCGCCTCGTCGTGGGGCATGTTCGCGCTGCTGGCGGCGCTGTGCCTGGTGGTGGCGGTGGCGCTGCAGATCGCGGCCAACTTCGCCAACGACTATTCCGACGGCCTTCGGGGCACCGACGACAACCAGGCGGACCTCGAGTCGCAGGAGGACATGCCGCTGCACCTGCTGGCCAACGGCCTGACCACCCCGCGAGACCTGCTGATCCAGGCCGGGCTCGCGGCGCTGGTCGCCTGCCTCGCCGGTCTCGCGACCGCGATCATCACCGGCTACTGGCTCTACATCCCGCTGGGCGTGGTCTGCCTGCTGGCCGGCTGGTTCTATGTCGGCGGCAAGCACCCCTACGGCTACGTCGGCTTCGGCGAGGTCAGCGTCTTCCTCTTCTTCGGCCTCGTCGCCGTGCTGGGCACCCAGTTCGCGCTCGCCGGCAGGGTCGACGCGGCGGGCATCGCCGGCGCGGTGCTCTCCGGCCTGTTCACCACCTCGATGATGCTGGTCAACAACCTGCGCGACATGAGAAGCGACAGGACGAGCGGCAAGATGACCCTCGTCGTCCATATCGGCAGCGGCAAGGCACGTGATCTGCTCTTCGGCACCTACCTGATGCCGCTGGCGCTCACCGGGCTCATGGCGCTGCTGCCGTTGGCGCTCGCCTTCAGGCACGGCAGCGCCGCCTACGTGGCATTGGCCGTCGTCGACCTGGCCATCGGCGCGCTGTGCGTGGTGGTCGCCAGGCGCGTGGCCGGCTGCGTCGGCGCCCGGAACTACCACGCCGCCCTGCCGATGGTCAGCGTCACCTCCCTGCTGTTCTCGCTGGTCTTCGTCGTCACCCAGCTCGCGCTGGCCCTCTGAGGGCGTTGCCGCGCGGTTTCCCAAGGATATCGGGGAGGATGTGGGCAACCGCGCGGCTTGCGGCGAGAGGGGACTGTGAGCGCTCACGTCTTCGGTATCGCCACGTCGTGTTCTTCGCCTAGAATCGAACTATGTCATATAGATTAGTATTGCTCCGGCATGGCCAGAGCGCATGGAACAAGACAAACCAGTTCACTGGCTGGGTTGACGTCCCGCTCACCGAGAAGGGTGTGGCGGAAGCCAGGCACGGCGGCGAGCTGCTCAAAGAGAAGAATGTCCTCCCCGACATCGTCTTCACCTCGCTGCTGCGTCGCGCGATCAACACCGCCAACTACGCGCTGGACGAGGCCGACCGCCTCTGGATTCCGGTGAAGCGCAGCTGGAGGCTCAACGAGCGCCACTATGGCGCCCTGCAGGGCAAGGACAAGTCCGAGATCCGCGAGAAGTACGGCGAGGAGAAGTTCATGATCTGGCGCCGTTCCTACGGCACCCCGCCGCCGGACATCGATCCCGACGACAAGTTCTCCCAGACCCACGACCCGCGCTACGCCGGCGACCCGGTGCCGGAGGCCGAGGCCCTGGCCAACGTCGTCACCCGCGTGACCCCGTACTGGAACTCCGACATCGTCCCCGAGCTCAAGAGCGGCAAGACCGTCATGATCGCCGCACACGGCAACTCGCTGCGCGCCATCGTCAAGATGCTCGACGGCCTGACCGACGAGGAGATCTCCAAGGTCAACATCCCCACGGGCATTCCGCTGGTCTACGAGCTTGACGAGGACATGAAGCCGATCAAGCCCCGTGGCGAGTACCTCGATCCCGAGGCCGCCAAGGCCGGCGCCGCCGCCGTCGCCGCGCAGGGCCAGGCCAAGAAGTAGGCTCCGCCTCGCGCATCGTCCCGAACGTCCCGGATTTCCCGAGAGGTTCGGGACGGGATAGACGTCAGGATGGGCACAGTCAGATCTGTGCCCATCCTGTTTTGTTTGTTTAGGTTGAATGGTGATTCAGTATGGCCGCGTCCCGGGGCCGGTGGCGCGATGGCTAGTCGGCGCCGAGCCGGCGGTAGTCCCAACGGTCGAAATGCTCCCAGACCAGCAGCAGGACGCCGATGATGATGCCTGAGGAGCACAGCACCAGCGCGCCGATGACATGGAATCCGCAGACGAGCAGGACCACGGTGACGGCCAGCGCGATCAGCCACCAGCTGGTCACGATCGCGAACGTCTTGCGCAGGTCGACGCGCACCGGCTTGGGAGCGGGCCTGCATACGTCCGGGTTGATGATGGGTGTCAGCTTCATACCGCCGACTCTAGTATCCGGGGCTAACCTCGGCGCCCGGCGCCGGGTGGAGGAGCTGCCTGCATTCCTTTCCTGTATCCATTCCCATGTCCTCCATATATTCCCGATTCGTCTCCGTCGCGTCTCCGATATCACCACGAAGGATGTGGATGGTGGCTTCCATGGGCACAATGTGTCGAAATGGTGAAGCGTGACACGCCGAGCCTCCCACCGTTTTCCCTATGTTCGCGCGGCGCCGGAGTGGAGTCCCCGGGGCGAAATTCGCCCGGTCGGGTAGAATGATGGACTGTTGAAAGCGGTGCGGGCGCATCGCTTGATGAGTGGGTCGGCGCGTTTGGCGTTGGCCAGTGGTCAGTAGTTGTCGGAAAGTGACGTCGTTCACGAGGAGTTGTTCGTATGAGGCATGCAGCGCATAAGGCGCTAGGGCGCACAGGCGGCCTGTCGATATCAAAGCTGATGTCGCACCCCACCCACGCGGCGCACTCGGCGAAGGCCATGCGCCACGCCGCTGCCGTCACCTCGGGCGGTGCAGTCGTCGAACTCGATGCCGCCGTCGCCGAGAAAATCAACGAGATCATCCCTCCCACGCGCCGTTCCATCCGCCTCGAGCGCCAGGCCGAGAACCGCCGCCACTATGCGGTGGTGTCCGCGTCGCTGGCCGCCCTGGTGGGCACCACGGCGACCGCCGCGATCGCCATGGGCGGGGGTCGCTCGCGCATGGCCGTGGCCGATCCGGCCACCACCTCCGTCATCCGTCCGGCGGACGGCGCCGCCTCGCGTTCGCAGGACCGCGCCTCGCTCGATGGCACCTCGGTCAGTGGCGACAACGCCCAGACCAGCAACTACGGCGCCTGGGATCTCGGCGCCGCCAATACCTCCCTCGACGTCGCCATGATGTCGAAATCAGCGGCGAACAACCCCAAGGTGGCCGACCTGATGGACCAGGACGCCGGCCTGTTGCCCGCGGGCTTCGATCCCAACCACGCCACCGGTGACGTCGGCAACGCCTACGAGTTCAGCCAGTGCACCTGGTGGGTCTATGTGCGCCGCCACCAGCTCGGCCTGCCCGTCGGCTCGCATATGGGCAATGGCAACATGTGGGCCAGCTCGGCGCGTTCCCTCGGCTATTGGGTCGACAACAGCGCCCGCCACGTCGGCGACATCATGGTCTTCGCCGCCGGCCAGGACGGCACCGATACGACCTGCGGCCACGTGGCCATCATCGAGAAGATCAATCCCGACGGCTCGGTCGAGACCTCCGAGTGCGGCAGCGTGATGAACGGCAAGACGTATTCCAAGACATATTCCGCCGCCCAGGTCGCCCAGCACGACATCATCCATTACTGATACTGCGGATTTCGCCTTCGGCGTGACGCCGGGCGTGGTCTTCGTCTCAGTGGGTTTCGGTTTGGATATCCGCAGACGTTCAAATGCTTTGCAATACAAACGTTTTTTGTTGAGGCTCCTTGCTATGGTGGAACAATGATCAAGTTCACGAAGTCCTGCTCTGCCATTGCGGCCGTCGCGCTATTGGGTTCGGCGCTCTTCGCATTCTCCCCGGCGGCATCGGCCAACGACGCCGACAGCACCCCGGTGACCTCCTCCCGTTCCTTCCACAAGACCAACGTGGCTAGGAAGAACCTGTTCAAGGAGTCGACCTCCACCAGCGTGGACGCCCGTTCCAGCTGGGGCGGCATCGAATCGCTTGACGTGCCGCAGACCCAGTCCCAGGCCGAACGCGACGCGGCGGCCTCACGCTCGGCGAGCCGTGAGTCGCTGAGCCGCAATTTCACCGTCACGCCTCCCGACGGCCAGTCGGTCGCCAGCCTGCTCAACTTCGCCGCCCAGTTCGTCGGCGTGGTGCCCTATCGCAGCGGTGGCAATACCCCTGACGGCTGGGATTGCTCCGGCTTCGTGCAGTATGTGTATGGCCAGATCGGCGTCCCGCTGCCGCGCACCTCGGGCGCGCAGGCCGGCGTGGGCCGTCCGGTGGCCGACCTGAGCCAGGCCATGCCGGGCGACATCATCGCCAACGGCGGTCACGCCGCCATCTATGTCGGCAACGGCATGGTGATCAACGCCCAGCTCGCAGGCACCCAATACGATGCGGTGGCGACCGTGTTCAGCGGCGGCTATTCCATCCGCAGGGTCCTCTGAGACGGCCCGAAGGCCACGGTCTTGAAAGACTTTTCGACGCGCTCCAACCCGGGGCGCGTTTTTTTATTCAACGCGCAAACTTACGAGAGTTATCCTCGGCGCGCTATTCTTAGTGTAGTGGCGGCGCTCAGGGTGCCGCTGGTTCAAGGAGGTAGTCATGGTAAACGATAAGGCCATTCTGGTGGGCGTAGATGGGTCGCAAGCCAGCTACAAGGCGACATGGTGGGCGGCGAACTACGCCAAGCACGCGGGGCTCACCCTGCAGATCGTGTGCGCGTACTCATTGCCGAGCTATGCGGCGGTCTCGTTCGATTCCACCTACACCTCGATGGGTGACGACAGCGCCGCCCACATCGATGCCCAGGAGATCCTCTCCAAGGCCAAGGCGATCGCCAACGAGCAGGGCGTCAACGCGCAGACCCTCATCGTCACCGGTGATCCCTCCTCGGTGTTCGTCGAGCTTTCGCGTAACTACAATCTCATCGTCATCGGCAACCGCGGCAAGGGTGGCCTGGCGGAGCGCTTGCTGGGCACCACCAGCTCCTCGCTGCCGGCCTACGCCTATTGCCCGATCATCGTGGTGCCCTACACCGACGACGACGGCAAGACCATGCACTTGAACAACAGCATCGGCAGTGTCGCCGTCGGCATCGACGCCAGCGCCTGGGGTCTGAAGGCGCTGCAGATCGCCGCCGACCTTTCCGCCGCCCGCGGAGCTGAGCTTGACGTCATCGACGCGGTGGCCGGCCTGCAGGGCGTCAGCGACGAGGACGGCGTCTACGACTCCTACATGGAGGACCTGGAGACCCAGATCGCCCCGGTGCGCAAGGCCCATCCCGACCTGAAGATCACCAAGACCATCGTGCCCGAGTCCGCCGTCAGCGCGCTGACCAAGGCCAGCTACGACCATGACATCGTGGTCGTCGGCTCCCGCGGCAAGGGCGGGTTCACCGGCCTGCTCGTCGGCTCGACCAGCCAGGGCCTCATCCAGCACGCCGCCGGTCCGGTCTACGTGGTGCCGCGCAAGTACGTCGAGGCCGAGAAGTCCCGCTCCGACGGCTCGTTCGAGTCCATCGAAGGCGTGGAGAAGGTGGCCGTGGAGACCGCCGACAGTTCCGCCGCCGAGGCCATCGAATCCACCATCGACCCCCAGCACAAGGACTGACCGGCCGAGGTTCGATTCATTCGATTCAGGTGCCCGCTCGACTCATGTCGGCGGGCACCATTTGTTGGTGTCGTTGGTCGCGTATGATAGGTAATGCGATAAAAGGTCATTTGACCTGCGGAGTCGAGAGTATCTGTCGGAAGTGAGCATGCGGGGATTCGGGAAAGCTATGAGGACCACGGTGGCGGCGCTGCTGTCATTGGCCGCTTCCGTGGCCACGCTGCTGGCCGGCGGCGGTTTCGCGGCCGCAACGCCAGCGATCCAGCCTGCCCAATCCCCAACGCTTGGATACACGCAAAAAGCGCCGGGAGGGGGCTTACATAGCTCGTCGGTCCTTGATGCCGGCCATGCCGCGTTGAGTTCGCGCGGTGTCGCCTGTGTTCCGGTGGCGCCGACGGCGTGGGGGACCTCCACCTGGTCCGTCGTCGACGAGGGCCCGGCCAGCGACGCCAATGGCGCCTATGAGCAGTGCACGCTGCATTTGACGAGTGGGTCGGTCAATATACGGCCTAGTGACGAAGTCACTAACATTCCTTGGCACGACTCGGAACCTATACGGGACAGCATCACGAAAGTCAGCATCGACGGGCCGCTGACGGTGGATGCTGATGTCGAAGCGGTAAAGCAGCCTAATGCTGACCTGTACAACGGTTTGTTTGCCGACATGAAGGCGTTGAGAAGTGCTGAAGTGCCGAATGACACCTCGACCTCCGACTCATTGGTGTTGTTGGGATTGGCTCCGGAATGCCTGTTCCGGCACGACGTCGTGTTGACCAGTGTCGACAGTGTGCATTGGGACATGTCCGGGGCAACAAGCATCAGTAACGTATTCGTCAATGCGATCTCGCTTTCACAGGTTGATGTTTCACAGTGGAATACCGGCAATGTCAAGGATATGCACGGTGCATTCTGGGGCGTTCAAAGCTTGGGAAGCGTCGACGTCGCGCATTGGGACACAGCAAAAGTCAAGAGGATGAATGGCTTGTTCTGCGGAGACAATAGTCTTCGTGCATTGGATTTATCTGGATGGAACACAGGGGCGGCATTGAGGATGGATCAGATGTTCGCTCAGGAAGAGAAGCTGGAAACGCTGATAACCGGGCCTCATTGGGACACCTCGCAGGTCCAGACGATGAATTCGATGTTCGCACAGGACCCCGCCCTCGCCTCGCTGGACGTGTCCGGGTGGAATACCGGTTCGGTGACCAACATGGGCGGCATGTTCTACCTGGACGCCAGCCTGCGCACCTTGGATGTCTCGAACTGGGACACCTCGAACGTCACCGACATGAACACCATGTTCGAGGCCATGGATAATCTTTCCTCGCTGGGAGCCTCGGGCGTATCCGGTTGGAACACCGCAAAGGTGACGAATATGAGCTTCATGTTCAGCGCCTCGCCGAAGCTCACCTCGCTCGATCTGACAGACTGGAACACCGCCGCCCTCATCGCCGCCGACGACAACAAGATGAACGGTCTCCTCCCTCCGAATCTCGAGCGTCTGGTGCTGGGGTCCGACGTCGAGCTCAGTTCCTATTCGTACGGCGCGTTCCTTTCAGTGACGAACACCCTGGGCTGGGTGCAGATCAACGACGGCAATGTCTCCAGCTTGCCGGAGCACGGAAGATACGTGGGGCTCAGTGTCGATCTCGCCGAGCTGACCGCGCGTTCCGGTGGCGCGCCGGGCACCTACGTGGCCCGCAAGGCCAACGCTCTGCATCTCGATGCGAACGGCGGCGAGAGCAGCGCGGATGACGTTACCGGATTCACCGATGCCGGGCCCGCGGTCCCCGAACCGGTGGGCCTTTCCAAGCCGCATTGTCTCTTTGACTCGTGGAACGCCAAGGCGAACGGCTCGGGCGACACCCATGCGATAGGGGAGCGGCGCTACCTGCCGGAAGGCACCACGGCGATCTACGCGCAATGGCATGAGGTCGCCGCACCCGTCATCACGACGCCTTCCGCCACCCACACCATACCGCCGACGGGAGGCAGCTTCGACGTCTCCGGCACCTGGTCGCCACCCGCCGGCGCCAAGCTGGTGGTGAGCGTCACCGACCACGGCGGCACGGTCCGCACGCATACCTACGAGCCTTCGGCCGTCGAGACCTCGTCCGGCTCATGGCGCGTGGCGCTGCCGACAAGCGACTTCCTCGGCGGCACCAACACCGTGACGGCCCACATCCTGGTCCACGACGGGCACACGCAGGCCGATGTGACGTCGGCGGACAGCGATCCGGTGCGGTTGCGCTTCAAGTTGCCGGTGGCCGCCGCACCTCTGACCGGCGGACAGGTCCTTGCCCTCGCGCTGCTGGGCCTGGCGTCGGTCGGTCTGTCGCTCACCGCAATCGGCCTGACCCGGAAGTGGCTGAAGCGTTCCCTGGTCCTCTGATATCCTTCATGATCGTTTCGCGGTGAACGGCCGTGGTCTGGATATGTGAAAGCGCATACGAAAAGGCCGGACGGAACCGCTCATGGGTTCCATCCGGCCTTGGTCGAAGTCGATATCGACGCGGTTACTTGGTGAGCACCTTGACCTCCATGCTCACCGGCGTGGCGCGCTCGTAGGTGTGCATCACCGTGCAGGACTTCTCGATGTGCTTGGCGACGCGGTCCTTGAGCTTCTCCACGTCCTCGCCGTGGATGCCGGCGCTCTGCGCGTCGACGACCACCTGCTCGCGGAAGGCGGTGTAGACGTTGGCGTTCGGGTCGGAATCGCCGTCGACGGTGATCTTCGCGCCCTTGCCCTCGCCCAGGGACTGCTCGATGGTCATCTGGCTGGACAACGCGCCGCAGGCCGCCAGCGCCACCTTCATCAGGTCACCGGGGTTGAACTGCCCCTTGCCGTGCCCGAACTTCAGATGCGCGCCCTCGTCGCTGAACGCGTCCCAGGAACCGTCCTTGTTGCGCTCCACCCACAGTTTCTTGGCCATAATAACCTCCTCGCGGTTTCGCCTTGTTCCCAAGGCCTTTGCCTCCCAATTTATCCCCAAGTGCCGCCGAAGTCCACGTCGCGATTCCTCTTTGAGAAAGACGGGCGGCCCACACTGCTTGCTAGGATTGGGAGGTATGTTGAACCAAGAACAGCTTGAAGAGATCCGTCGCCGCATTCCCGCCCGCCCGCAGAGCGATATCAAGACCCCGTACGAGGACCTGGTGCGCAGGATCCTCACCGAGGGGACGCTGAAGACCGACCGCACCGGCACCGGCACCATCTCGCTGTTCGGCCAGCAGATGCGCTTCGACCTTTCCGAAAGCTTCCCGCTGCTGACCACCAAGACCGTGTTCTTCAAGGGCATCGCCTACGAGCTGCTGTGGTTCCTCAAGGGCTCGAGCAACGTGCGCTGGCTGCAGGAGCACAAGGTGCACATCTGGGACGAGTGGGCCGACGAGAACGGCGACCTGGGCCCGGTCTACGGGGTGCAGTGGCGCAGCTGGCCGGCACCCACCGCAGACGACCCGAACCGCACCATCGACCAGATCTCGAACGTGCTCAACCTCATCAGGACGCATCCCGATTCACGCCGCATGATCGTCACCGCATGGAACCCGGCCGAGGTCGAGCAGATGGCCCTGCCGCCCTGCCACGCCCTCTTCCAGTTCTACGTGGCAGATGGCAAGCTCTCCTGCCAGCTCTACCAGCGTTCCTGCGACATGTTCCTGGGCGTGCCCTTCAACATCGCCTCCTATTCGCTGCTGACCCTGATGATGGCCCAGCAGACCGGCCTGAAGCCGGGGGAGTTCGTATGGACCGGCGGCGACTGCCACGTCTACGACAACCACATCGAGCAGGTGCTCACCCAGCTCGGCCGTGAGCCCTACCCCTATCCGCAGATCAGGATCGACAAGGCGGACTCGATCTTCGACTACCGGTACGAGGATTTCGAGATCCTGAACTATCGCCACCACCCGTCCATCAAGGCGCCGGTGGCCGTCTGAGCCGGCCTATAGACTTGTGGCCAAATTCGTATTCAAGGAGTGAATGAAATGGAGCATGACAGTAGTCGCAGTGGCTATCACGAACCCGTGCCCGGATCCGCCGGGCAACAAGTGACTGAGGACTGGGGTGACGATGTCGTCAAGACCTTCTCGGTCAATCTGATCTGGGCGTGCGCCAGCGATATGCAGGGCCGTCCGGGCGCGATGGGATTCAAGGGCGGCATGCCCTGGCACCTCGCCGAGGACATGCGCCGCTTCAAAGAGCTCACCGTCTCGCATCCGGTGATCATGGGCCGCAAGACCTGGGATTCGCTCAATCCCAAGTTCCGCCCGCTGCCCAACCGTGACAACATCGTGGTGACCCGTGACCCGGACTTCCGCGCCGCCGGCGCCACCACGGCCAACAGCATGGAGGCCGCGTTGGATTTCGCCCGCCAGGAGGCGATTCCCGACGACGGCCTGGACCGCAGCGAGATCTGGGTGATCGGAGGGGCGCAGATCTTCCGCGAGGTCATGCCCTTCGCCAACAAGGCCTACGTCACCTACATCCGAGGCCGTTTCGACGCCGACACCTACGCGCCCGATATGGACGCGCTGACGGGCTCCGGCGCGTGGAGCGTGGTGGACGACGGGCTATGGATGAGCCCGAAGAAGGCGGAGCAGGGCGTTCAGGCCTACCGCTTCGCCACCTACCGCAAGAACCGGTGAGCCACAAGCCGTTGGACCGAAAGAAAGCTGCATAGGCAATGACCGATAAGCCCTACACCATCATGACCGTCTGCACCGGCAACATCTGCCGGTCGCCCATGGCCGAGATCATCCTGCGTTCGCGCTTCGAGGACGCGGGGCTTGGCGGCCGGGTGCGGGTGATATCGAGCGGGGTGAGCGACGAGGAGCACGGCAACCCGATCGACCGCAGGGCCGTGCGGGTGCTCAAAGGCAGGGGATACCCGATTCCCGCGCACCATTTCGCGCACCGCATCACCGCCTCTGAGATCGAGGAGACCGACCTCTTCCTGCCGATGACCGCCTCGCATATGCGCGAGTTGCTCTGGCAGCTACCCGAGGCCAAGCGCGGGGAAGTGCGCCTCTACCGCAGTTTCGACCCAGAGCTGCCCAAGCCGGCCAAGGGTCACGAGAGCGACATCGACCTGGTGGACCCGTGGTACGGCGGGCCTCGTGATTTCGAGATCGCCATCGACCAGATCGACGGCGTGGCGCCATATATCGTCGATTGGGTGCGTCAGCGCCTCTCCTGAGCCCGAACCTGGGCGTCTGATCGTCGGATTGGCGGATATACCTCGGCCCCGGTGCCTGTTTCCAAGCGCCGGGGCCACGGCATAATCAGTATTGGGAGGATATCCCAACCCGTTACGGCCTCAGCGGATAAAAGCTTTAAACGCCGGCTAGATTCCGGTGAGTCACCTTCCGTAACGGATAAATCCATTATAGCATCAGCACGATAACATGCCTGTTTTACGATAGAATGATTCTGTCATGCAACTCTCTCACCAAGGGTTGCTCGACCGTGCGGCCAATCGGCCGTATCGACCTCGCCGCGTCCATTGCGGCGCGGCATAATCAGTAAGGACAGGATATGTCCCATAACAGGAAGGGTTCTGAGTATCCCGAGGCCATCCAGGCCATCGTGGCGCTGACCGTCGTTCTGGCGGCCAACGCCGACAACGCGGTGGTCGACGTGCTGCTCGCGGTCGTAGTCGGCTGCGGGCTGGTCGTCGTCTGGAGGTGCCGTAGGCGATAACCAGGGCCGGTCCGGCGCGGGGCGACCTGTGCCGGGCACTTCCTCGTCCGAGGGGAAGGCGCCGATAGGTGCGGCGGAATGCAAAAAACAAAAAAGTCCCGAAACCGTTGCAATCATGTGGTTTCGAGACCTGAGTGGTGGCTCCGAGCGGCATCGATCCGCTGACCTAACGATTTTCAGTCGTTCGCTCTACCAACTGAGCTACAGAGCCATGAATAATTAAAAACCCGGACGAGCCGGGCTCCTAATCATTCGAGCGACTCCGGCCAGACTTGAACTGGTGACCTCCGCCGTGACAGGGCGGCGCTCTAACCAACTGAGCTACGGAGCCGTGGCTTGCTTTCATCAAGCAGCCGAGTATCCATAATACTGAAAACCGGAGAATGCGCAAGTCATTGGTCGCTACAGCGTGTCGCAGTCTCCGTCAGCACCCGGTTCAGGTAGGCCTCAACGCCGTGATCGCCTACGAAATCGGTCTGTTTCGAGGAGCAGCTCTCGCCGTAATAGCAGTCGTCGTCATCCCAATCGGAATCGCTGTTGTTCGCGGTCAGCCCGGCGATCAGCAGCGTGGCCAGCAGGATGGTACCCAGGGTGCCGAGCGTGCCGATCACGATGCCGGCGATGCTCAGTCCCTTGTTCTGCTCGCCGGTCCTGTTGATCTGGCTCAGGGCGATGCACGAGAACACCAGGCCGACGGGCGGCAGGATGAAGGTGAGGACGAAGCCGAGGATGCACAGCGTGTTCCAACGCTCGTTCGATGCGGGGGAGTAGGAGACGTAGCCGCTCGGCGCCGCGTTGCCCTGGGGCTGGTAGCGCTGCGCGTAGGGCTGGTACTGCCCGTACTGCTGGGCCGCCGGGTCACCATAGCCCGGTTGCTGGTATGGGTCCTGCTGGCTCTGTTGCGTCCCATAGCCGGATTGTGCGGGTTGCGCCGTATAGGCCGGCTGGGCTGGTTGCGCCGGCTGCGTGCCGTAGGCCGGCTGGGGTTGCTGGGTCGGTTGCGCGTCGCCTTGGCCTTGAACCTGTGACTGGTCCTGTGATGGCCACGGCTGGTCCGGTACCTGTGGCGGAGCGGAGTAGCCGAAGCCCTGATCGCCGATGCCTCCGCCGAGGGAGTAGGCCGATGACGGGCCATCATAGGGCGACTCATAAGGCGATTGGAGCTGCGGCTTGTCGGCGCCCTTGCCGCGTCCCCTGGCCGACGGCTTCTTCCACAGGTGGGTGGGCTTGGACGCCTGCGCTTCGGGCTGAGCCTGCCGTTGCGCGTGATCCTGTGCTTGTGGCTGGGTCTGGGTCTGGGTCTGTGGCTGTGGCTGCAACTGGCTCTGAGCCGGAGCCGGGGCTTGCGGCTGGACCGATGGCTGCGCCTGGTCCTGGCCCTCTGTGGGCCGTGTCGCGCTCTGCGCCTGGGCCTGCGTGCCCGGCGTCTGCCATGGCTCGTCTCCCCCCGTGGCGCCCTGCTGGTCGTGCTGATCGGGCTGATCGGGCTGATCGGGCCGGGTGGCACCGGCGGTATCGGGGTTCGGCTCCAGGCCGTCTGTGCTATCGGAACTGTAATTGTTCATGGATATTAGTCTACATGGGGCCGTGAAGGCGCGCAGGGGATGGGCTAGACTGGCCTGGTGCAAGAGAACAACCAGCCCCATATCCACCACATCCTCTCGTTCGCCCGGCGCACCGGCCGCCTCAACGACCGGCTCCGGCGCGCGTGGGACCGCCATGCTTCCGAATACCTGCTCGACATCACCCCTTCCCAGGCCTCGCTCGCCGTCAGGGACGGGTTCGTCTTCGATTCGGATTTCGCCCGCAAGGCCTGGGGCAACGACCATCCCGTGATCGTCGAGATCGGCACAGGGCAGGGCGAGAACGTCGTCGCCGCGGCCGAGGCCCATCCCGAGGCGAACTTCCTGGCCGTGGAGGTCTACGACCCGGGCGTGGCGCACACCATGCTCCTTGCCGGCAAGCGTGGCATCGACAACCTGCGCATCGCCCAGGTGGACGCCCCCGAGCTGTTCGCCGTGGCGCGGCCGGGCGTCTTCGAGGAGGTGTGGACCTTCTTCCCCGACCCCTGGCCGAAGATGCGCCACCACAAGCGCCGCCTCGTCCAGCCGGCGTTGGCCTCCCAGGTGCGCCATGCGCTGAACCCCGGAGGTCTCTGGCGCCTGGCGACCGACATCGAGGACTACGCGCTGCACGTCCACGAGGTGATGGACGGCCGCGACGACTTCGGCAACGTCGGCACGCTCACGGTCTCGCTGCCCACCGAGCACGTGGGCAAGGGCACCGCGGGGCAGGCCTCGGCGCTGCCCCATGCCGATTTCAGGGAATCCGAGCGTTTCGAGGGGCGCGTGCTCACCAATTTCGAGCGCAAGGGCCTCGACGCGGGCCGTCGCATCCACGACCTGACCTACCGGGCGCTCTGAACGGACATGGCCGGAGCGCCGGCGGGCGTGAAAGCCGCCCGGGGCACAACACGCCGATGCCTCCTCCGGTCTGCCTTCTCACGTAACCTGAGAAGGTTGTTGGCCCCCTTCGTCTAACGGTTAGGACACCAGACTTTCAATCTGACAACAAGAGTTCGACTCTCTTAGGGGGTACTTTTCCGGGCTTTCTCAAACAACAGTCGGCAGTAGGCTTAGACTTACTGCCGATTGGCATTAGAAGGTGTTCGGTATTGTTGCCGGTTTCATCGTGAATCACTTCAAATCACCCTAAATAACGACGAGCTTTCATCAAATTTTCATCACGCCGGTGCTGGATGATTCTTAGTGGTGTCAAGGTTTAGCAAGCATTCGGAACGGCATGGTGCGTCAATGCAAGTGGAGTTGGTGCGTGACTGATATGTGGTCGGCGCACAGTCATGGTTTGTTTGCCGTCCGCACGATTCGATGGACGGGTTTGATTATTATGGTTCCCGGGGTCAACGAAGAGGAGCGGAACGATGAGCGGCAAGAACGGGATCGATGCCAGGCATGGCGGCACGGGGGAGCGCAACGCCGCGAACGGCAGGCCCGACAGGACCGGCTGGCGCATGGAGGACTTTGACGCCGCGCTCTTCGATCTCGACGGCGTGCTCACCCCGACCGTCGACCTGCACAAGCAGGCTTGGAAACGGCTCTTCGAGGCGGTGCTTCCTGACGATGTGACGCCCTATAGCGACGAGGATTATTTCAAGTACGTGGACGGCAAACCCCGCTACGACGGCGTCGATGCCCTGATGCGCAGCCGTGGCATCGTCCTCGAGCGGGGAGAGGCAAGTGATGATCCCGGCGCCAACACGGTCTGCGGGCTGGGCAACCGCAAGAACGCCGAGTTCGAGCGGCTGCTGCGCCAGCAGGGCATCAGCCCCTACGACGATGTGGTCGACGTGCTGCGCCACCTGCACGCCGCCGGCAAACGCCTCGCGGTCGTCTCCAGCTCACGCAACGCCCGCGAGGTGCTGCATGCCGCCGGCATCCTGAGGTACTTCGACATCGTGGTCGACGGCAACGTGCGCGCCGAGCAAAAACTGGCCGGCAAACCCGCCCCCGACACCTACCAGTACGCCTCCCGCAGGCTGGGGGCGCGCTATTCGCGGTCCATCGTGCTCGAGGACGCGCTCTCCGGCGTCGCCTCGGGGGCGGCCGGCCATTTCGGATTGGTCGTCGGCGTCGATCGCGGCGCGGGGCGCCGGGCGCTGCTGGAGGCGGGCGCGGATATCGTGGTCACCCGGCTGGGGCAGCTGCTCGACGGCGCCCACCGCGGCGCGACGCACACCACGCCGGCCCACCTCGACGCGCTCAGGTACCCGATCGACCCGTGGAGTTTCACCCAGATCGGCGAGCCGAGCGAGGAGAGCGCCACCCTATTCTCGGTCTCCAACGGCTCCATAGGCGTCCGTGCCGAATCCGGCAAGCCCCGCGATCTGGGCTCCGGGACCTTCCTCAGCGGCTTCCACGAGACCTTCGCCATCAGGCACGCCGAGGAGGCCTACGGGTTCGCCAAGGTCGGCCAGGTGGTGCAGGGGGTGCCCGACACCTCCGATTTCCGATTCTCGGTGAACGGACGACCGCTGGCCTCGCCTGGCTGCTACAGGCAGAGCGTGGACTTCCGGCAGGGCTGCGCCACTCGCAGCTACCGCTACGACGTCGGCGGCCACACCTGCCTCGAGGCCAACATCACCTCCATGGCCTGCCTGTTCCGAGCCGACCTGCTGGTGACCACGCTCACCCTGCGCGCCGTGGGCGACGACCTCGACGTGCACGTCTCCGCGCCGATCAACGTGCGGCATCCCGAGGTCTCGCGCGACATTGACCCGCGCAAGGCCGACCTCATCGCCGACGGCGGGCTGCGCAAGCTCGAGGTCGACGCCGTCTCGCAGAGCGACAAGAACGAGACCTACGGCGCCTACCACTGCAAGAACTCCGGGTGCACCATGGCCGTCGGCGTGGCGCAGCGGGTCGATGGCACCTCCGTGCCGAGGGGTTTCGACGTGCATGTCGCCAAGGGGTCGCAGGCCACCGTGGTCCGCTACTCGGCCTACGACAACCATCCCATCGACCCGGTCGGCGTGCGCAAGGGACTCAAGGCCGTCGGTCCGCAGGCACGCGACTCCATCACGCTTTTCCAACGCTGCGCAGCCACGCTGGCCTGGGCGGCGGCGCAGGGGCCGGACGCCCTGCGAGACCGGCAGCGCCGGTGGCTCGAACGCTTCTGGTCGCAGGCTGACATCACCGTCGAGGCCCATGACGACGGACGCACCCAGCAGGTGCTGCGCTGGGAGCTCTTCCAGCTGGCGCAGACCACCGCGTTCGTGCCCAACGGCATCGCGGCCAAGGGGCTGAGCGGCACGGGCTATTCCGGCCATTATTTCTGGGATACCGAGGCCTTCATCGTCCCCTTCCTCACCTACAGCGCTCCCGACCGGGCGAGGGACGCGCTCGCCTTCCGCTTCCGCATGCTGCCCGCCGCCCGCAAGCGCGCCGCGGTGATGAACGTCGACGGCGCCCTTTTCCCATGGAGGACGATCGACGGCGAGGAGGCCTCGGCCTTCTTCGAGGCGGGCACGGCCCAATACCACATCGACGCCGACATCGCCTACGCCGTCTGCCAGTATGTCTCGGCCTCGGGCGACACCGCGTTCATGGCCACCCAGGGCGTCGACATCCTCGTCGAGACCGCCCGCATGTGGGCGAGCCTGGGCTCCATGGGCGCCGACGACCGATTCCACATCAACACGGTGACCGGCCCGGACGAATACAGCGCCCTGGTCAACGACAACTACTACACCAACGCCATGGCCCAGTTCAACCTACGGGCCGCCACCCAGTCGTTGCGGGCGCTGGACGACGGACAGCGTGAGGCCGCGAGCGAGCGCCTTGGGGTCCGCGACGACGAGCCTTCACGCTGGCTGGCGCTCGCCGACGCCATGGCCCTGCCCGTCGACCCGTCCACAGGCGTCCACCTGCAGGACGCGGGCTTCATGGCGCGCAAGCCCTGGGATTTCCGGCACAATACCCTGCGTCCGTTGCTGCTGCACTACCATCCGATGATGATCTACCGCCACCAGGTGCTCAAGCAGGCCGACACTGTCCTGGCGCTCTACCTGCTCTCCTCGCAGTTCGACGCGGTCTCAAAGCGACGTGACTTCGACTTCTACGATCCGCTGACCACCGGCGACTCCTCGCTTTCGGCCTCCACCCAGCAGATCGTCGCCGCCGAGGTCGGCCACGGCGAGCTGGCGATGCGCTACTTCGACGAGGCGCTCTACGCCGATGTGGCCAACCTGCACGGCAACACCGCCGACGGCATCCACCTGGCCTCCGCCGGCGGCGTGTGGCTCTCCGCGGTGGCCGGCTTCGGCGGGCTGCGCGATTCCGGCGGCCGGAGCCTGTCCATCGACCCACGCCTGCCGGAGCGGTGGTCGTCGCTGCGCTACCGCATCCGCGTGCGCGGCTCCCTGCTGCAGGTCACGGTGCGCCACGACGGCGTCGAGGTCCGGCGCCTGGAGGGCGGGCCGGTCCGCCTGAGCGTGCAGGGCGAGCCTCGAACCGTTTGACGCCGCGGCGCCGAAGGAGGCCGTCGTGGCCGCCGCCCTGGCGTAGCGACGGTCGGGGAGCCCAATGCTGGGGCGACGGATGCCATGAATGTGAAATATGTCATATTGCATGGTCGATATATGCAGAAACGTTTCCATTTCCGCAAATTTGCCAATTGTTTGCATCGTGTGCGAATATTCTTGATACTGATATTCAACAGTGAAGAACATGCGACGGTGCCTCACGCAACGGCTCGTTCTTCCTCAAGATTCCCAATGGAGGGGGTTGCTATGACAACGATTGTTGTTCTGGGCGCGGGTTACGGCGGTCTGCGCGCCGTCAAGCAGTTGGTCAAGGCCAAAGTCGACGCGAAGATCGTTCTGGTCAACAAGAATCCGTATCACTATCAGTCCACCGAGCTGCACGAGGTCGCGGCCGGCACCAAGGAACCCGACGAGATCACCTTCGACGTGCGCAAGGCCGTCGACGAGCGCGTCGACGTCGTCATCGACGAGGTGACGCGCGTGGACCAGGACGCCAGGAAGGTGGAGCTGAAGAACGGCGAGCCATTGGCGTATGACTACCTGGTCAACGCGCTGGGCTTCGAGTCGGAGACCTTCGGCATCAAGGGCGCCGACGAGAACGGTTGGCCGATCCTCGACATCGACACGGCCGTCGCGGCGCGCAAGCACCTCGAGGACACGCTGAAGAACTACAAGACCAGCCATGACGTCAACGACCTGCACATCGTGGTGTGCGGCGCCGGCTTCACCAGCATCGAGTACTTGGGCGAGCTGGTCTACCGCCTGCCCGACCTCGCCGAGGAATACGGTTTCCCGCTAGACAAGGTGAAGGTCGACTGCATCGAGGCGACCCCGAAGATCCTGCCGATGTTCGACCCGAAGCTCGCCGACTGGGGCGTCAAGTACCTCGAGGACCACGGCGTCACCTTCCATGTGGCCTCGCCGATCACCGAGGTCAAGCCCAACGCCGTGGTGAGCGACGGCACCGAGTATCCGGCCAACACGATCATCTGGACCACGGGCGTGCACGGCAGCCATGTGATCGCCGACTCCGGCTACGACCAGAAGCGCAACCGCGTGGTCGTCGAGGACGACCTCTCCGTCAAGGGCCATCCCGAGGAGTTCCTCGTCGGCGACGTCTCCGCGGTGCCGAACCCGGACAACGGCCGCCTCTATCCGACCACGGCCCAGATCTCCATCGCCCAGGCCGACACCGCCGCCAGCAACATCGCGGCGCGCATCGCCGGCAAGGAACCGAAGAAGTTCGTCTACAAGTCGCTCGGCACCCTCTGCTCGCTCGGCCCCAAGACCGGCATCGCCGAGGTCGACATGGGTGGCCACTGGAAGCTCAAGGGCGCGAAGGCCTCCTTCGCCAAGAAGAAGGTCGCCGACCGTTCCGTCACCGAGCTGACGGATGTGCCCGGCATCATGAACAGCTGACACCGGTCCGCGTTCCACGTTTCCAAGGCGCGACGAAAGCATCAATCTTTCGTCGCGCCTTGCCGTATGCGCGGGGCGGGCGGCCGCTCCGATCGTTTCCATTCGATGGCGGGGAGGTATAGCGTGTCGCCGGAAACCCTCGAAGGATAACCGTACGTAATACTTGCGATTCCCTTGTGATTGCTGGGGTGGGCGCAGATGTGAGATGTCAGATAAAAGAGGCCCGATTCGGCCCGGAGTCGCGGTTTTGTTGTACGGCAAACGTTTTTTTGTTCGGCGGCCCATATAACCTATGTGATGGATTTCTGCAGTAGAAAGCCCTTCGCGCGGTCGAACAGGGCTTTTGGAGCCAAACAATGTAAAAGAAGAAAGAAAGGATATTCTCCCCATGAAGAGAATCGTCGTATTGGGCGCGGGCTACGCGGGCCTGCGAGTCGTCAAACAATTGACGCACGCCAAGGTCGATGCGCAGATCGTCCTGGTCAACAAGAACCCGTACCACTATGAGTCCACCCAGCTGCACGAGGTCGCTGCCGGCACCAAGCAGCCCGCGGACATCACCTTCGACATCCGCCCCCTGCTGGCGCGCAAGCGCAACGTCGAGGTCATCATCGACGAGGTGACCCGTGTGGACCAGGACGCCAGGAAGGTGGAGCTGAAGAACGGCGAGCCGCTGGACTACGACTACCTGGTCAACGCGCTGGGCTTCGAGTCGGAGACCTTCGGCATCAAGGGCGCCGACGAGAACGGCTGGCCTCTGATCGACATCGAGACCGCCGTCGCGGCGCGCAAGCACCTCGAGAGCACGCTGGCGAACTACCGGCGCAGCCATGACGTCAACGACCTGCACATCGTGGTGTGCGGCGCCGGCTTCACCAGCATCGAGTACCTGGGCGAGCTCGTGCACCGCCTGCCCAGGCTGGCCAAGGAATACGGCTTCCCGATGGAGCTGGTGAAGGTCGACTGCATCGAGGCCGCCCCGAAGATCCTGCCGATGTTCGAGCCCAGCCTCTCCGCCTGGGCCGTCAAATATCTGGAGCGCAAGGGCGTCACCTTCCACGTGGCCACCCCGATCACCGAGGTCAGGCCGGGCGCCGTGGTCAGCAACGACACCGAGTTCCCCGCCAACACCATCATCTGGACCACCGGCGTGCACGGCAGCCATGTGATCGCCGACTCCGGCTACGACCAGAAGCGCAACCGCGTGGTGGTCGAGGACGACCTGCGCATCGCCGACCATCCCGACCAGTTCCTGATCGGCGACGTCTCCGCGGTGCCGAACCCGGGCAACGGCCGCCTCTATCCGACCACCGGCCAGATCTCCATCGCCCAGGCCGATGCCGCCGCCGCCAACCTCGCCTCCCTGCTGCGGGGTGGCAAGACCAAGAAGTTCGTTTTCAAGCCGCTGGGAACGGTTTGCTCCCTCGGCCCCGGAGCCGGCATTGCTTCGATTGACATGATGGGCCATTGGAAGCTCAAGGGTTCCAAGGTCTCGATTGTCAAGAAGATGATCAATGATCGCACGGTGCTGGAATTGGCCAATATCCGTACTATGCTTGAAAGTGATTGATTCCATACTTTTATGAGTAAGGAATAGTAAGAAGAAAGGAACAAAATGACCATTCTAGGGTTATCGCGATTCCAGTTCGCGATGACGACGGTCTTCCACTTCTTCTTCGTGCCGCTGTCCATCGGTCTGGCGTTCACCGTCGCCGTTATGGAAACGTTATATGTCGCGAAGAGAAAGAGTGTCTACAAGCGCATGGCCCAGTTCTGGGGGAAGATTTTCCTCCTGAGCTTCGCGGTCGGCGTGGTGACCGGCATCATCCAGGAATTCCAGTTCGGCATGAACTGGTCGAACTACTCCCGCTTCATGGGCGACATCTTCGGCGCCCCCTTGGCCATCGAGGCCCTGCTCGCCTTCTTCATGGAGTCCACCTTCATCGGAGTGTGGATGTTCACCTGGAAGCGCTTCAAGCCGGGCGTGCACGTGATCTTCATCTGGCTGACCTGGCTCGGTTCCACGGTCTCCGCGATCTGGATCCTCGCCGCCAACAGCTTCATGCAGAACCCCGTGGGCTACGGCATCGACAAGAAGACCGGCCATGCCGTTATGACCAGCTTCGCCGCCGTGGTGAGCAACCCGCAGCTGTGGCGCCAGTTCCCGCACGTGGCGACCGGCGCGCTGCTGACCGGCTCCTTCGTGGTCGTGGGCATGAGCGCCTTCGGCCTGATGCGCAAGGACGGTGACCGTGCCTTCTTCGAGCGTTCGATCCGCGTCGGCTCCATCCTGGCCATCATCGGCTCCATCCTCGTGATCATCACCGGCGACCTGCAGACCCTCGAGGTCATCAAGGACCAGCCGATGAAGTTCGCCGCGACCGAGGGCCTCTATGAGGACGCCAAGAGCCCGGCTCCGTGGATGGTCGTCGGCCTGATGAACGAGGGCCAGCACACCGCCGCGGGCCTTGAGATCCCGGGCATGCTCTCGCTGCTTGCCTTCCACAAGCTCTACGGTGGCACCATCTACGGCATGAACACCCTCAACAAGCAGTTCATCGCCGACCACGGCAAGATCATCAAGGACGGCATCGCCCACCCCGAGATCTCGAACTACTACGTGCCCACCAACGTGCTGTTCTGGAGCTTCCGCTTCATGGCCGCCGTCGGCGTCGCCACGCTGATCCTCGCGATCTGCGTGCTGTGGTTCACCCGCTCCTCCAAGAACACCCTGGCGGACAGCCGCTGGAAGCTCTGGATCCTGGGCGTGTGCACCTACCTGCCGTTCGTCGGCACCACCGGTGGCTGGCTCATCACCGAGCTCGGCCGCTATCCGTGGATCGTCTATGGTCTGCAGACCATCGCGGACGCCGTCAGCCCGACGGCCACCGTGCCCAGCCTGCTGATCACCAATATCGTCTACTTCCTGCTCTTCTGCCTGATGGGCGGCGTGATGATCTTCTACTCGCGCCGTGTGCTGCATCAGGGCCCGGAGCCGGAGAACGCCGCAACCGCCAAGGCCCCGGAGTCCGCTCCAGCGGCCGCGGCCCAGACGGCTACTAGAAAGGTGGCGCTGGCATGAGTGAGTTCCTTGCCAAACCATTGATTGATGGCAATACGTTCCTGCAGTTGCTGTGGTTCTTCGTGATCGCGCTGGTGTTCGCCATCTTCCTGTTCCTCGACGGCATCGACTTCGGTGTCGGCATGGCCACCCGTGTGCTGGCCCGCAACGGCGACGAGCGCGCGCTCTACATGCGCGCGGTCGGCCCGCACTGGGACGGCAACGAGGTCTGGCTGATCACCGGCGGCGGCGCGATGTTCGCGGCCTTCCCGCTGTGGTACGCCAGCCTGTTCTCGGGCTACTACCTGCTGCTGTTCCTGGTGCTCGTCTCGCTGATCCTGCGCGGTGTCTCCTTCGAGTTCGCCGGCCATGCGATCACCGACGGTGAGCGCAGCCTGTGGCAGTGGTTCAACTTCATCGGCAGCGTCGGCGCCCCGTTCTTCCTGGGCATGATGCTGACCTCCCTGATCCAGGGCATGCCGATGGACGCCCAGGGCAACGTCCACGCCGGATTCTTCGACGTGGTCAACCTGCTCTCGATCGTCGGTGGCGTGGCCGTCGTGTTCTTCAGCTTCGTGCACGGCCTGCACTTCCTGAGCCTGAAGCTCGACGACGAGATGTCCGAGCGCATGCTCAACACCTCCAGGAAGGTCTACTGGATCGCCTACCCGGCTCTGGTGGTCTTCGTCCTGCTGGCGTTCTTCTGCACCGATTTCTATCAGCGCCGTCCGGTCTCGACGCTCGTGATCACGGTGGTCATCCTCGTGGCGACCATCTGCGCTCACTTCGCCGCGGCCAAGAAGCACGGTGGCTGGGCCTTCCTGGCCTCCGGCATCACGCTGGCCGGCATCATCGCCTTCATCTTCAACGGGCTCTTCCCGAACGTGATGATCGCCGACGACGCCAAGAACAGCCTGGCGGTCTCCGTCGCCTCCGCGTCGCCGTACACGCTCAAGGTGATGACCATCGTGCTGTGCTGCCTGCTGCCGATCGTGCTGATCTACTTCAGCTGGTCCTACTTCATCCAGCGCAAGCGCCTGATCACGGACTCCTCGTCGGCCTCCATCAAGGCGGCCATCGCCGAGTGACGGTCTGATGTCCGTTCCCATTCAGCCGCATCGCTGAATCCCGCCCGTCGCCCTTTCGGCCTCCATGGTGAATGTGCAATAATGTTCACCGTGGTGGCAAAGGGCGTCGGGCTCTTTTGTTCCTCTCTTCGACGTAAAGGTTGTGCTGGTCGTGATCGATAAAAGTCTATTCGAGTTCGCGGGCGTGCGGTGGCGCATGGGGCTGCTGGCGCTGCTCTCCCTGCTGCAGGCGCTGTGCATCGCCGGCCAGGCGCACGGCCTGGCGCGCGGCTTGGTGGAGATCTGGAAGCTCCATGCCGTCTCCACGCTGGTGGGGCCGGCCATCGAATTCCTCGCCTTCTATGCGGTGCGCCACCTGTGCGACGTGGCCAAGCAGCATATTTCCAGCAGGTACGGCACGCTCGTCGCCGGGCAGATCCGCCCGCGGCTGCAGCACAAGATCTTCCGCCTGGGCCCGCAGGCGCTGGCCTCGAGGGGCACCGGCTCGACGGTGACGATGCTCATCGACGGACTCGACCAGGTCAGGCACTACATCGAGATCCTGCTGCCGAAGATGACCGACATGATGCTCATCTCGCCGGTCATCCTCGTGGCCGTGTGGTGGCAGGACTGGGTCAGCGGCCTCATCCTGCTGCTGATGTACCCGCTCATCATCTTCTTCATGGTCATCCTGGGCCTCGCCGCCCGCGACCGCTCCAACAGGCAGTACGCCCAGTTCAACATCCTCAACACCAAATTCGTCGACAGCATCCTCGGCCTGCCCACCCTCAAGATGCTCGGCGTCGACAAGGAGTACGAGGGCGAGATCTACAGCGTGAGCGAACGCTTCCGCAAGCGCACCATGGACGTGCTCAAGGTGGCCATGACCTCCACCTTCGCCCTCGACTGGTTCACCACGCTGGGCATCGCCATCATGGCCGTCTTCCTGGGCCTGCGGCTGGTCAACGGCACCATGCCGCTCTTTCCGGCCATGTTCGCGCTGATCATGGCCCCCGACTACTTCCTGCCGGTGCGCCAGTTCGGCGACAACTACCACGCCACGCTCGACGGCAAGAACGCCCTGCACGACATCATGGGCTTCATCGCCAGCCCCGAGACCCCGCAGGACGGCGATACCCAGTGGGACGGCTGGAAGGCCGACAGCGAGCTGAGGCTCGAGGATGTCGACTTCGCCTATCCCGAAGGCAGCAGGCCCCAAGGCGAGGACGCGGCGCAGACGGTGGCCGGCCACAGCGTGGCCATGAACGCCGTCGAGCAGCAGCGCGAAGGCGACGACGCCAAGGGCTCCAAGGGACCCAATGGGTCCCAGCGACATAGGCGGGGGAGTGCGGGCAAGGGCGCGCCCCAAGGCGTCGACGAGGCCGGAAAAGCCCCGGCCACACAGCCTGACGCCCTGCACCACATCTCCATGGACTTCAAGGGCTATGGCAAGATCGCCGTCATCGGCAAGTCCGGCGCCGGCAAGTCCACGCTCATCAACCTGCTGGCCGGCTTCAACGTTCCGCACGCCGGTTCCATCGAGCTGGATGGCCACCATCTCGAGCATTTCAACGTCGAGACGTGGCAGCGCCATATCAGCTACATCCCGCAGACCCCCTACATCTTCAGCGGCACCATCGCCGACAACATCCGCTTCTACGTCGAGGACGCCAGCGACGGGGCCGTCAAGGCCGCCGCACACGAGGCCGGGCTGGACGAGTGGCTCTCCCAGCTGGGCGACGGGCTCGACACCCTGATCGGCGAGGGCAACCGCGGCATCAGCGGCGGGCAGGCCCAGCGCATCGCCCTGGCGCGCGTGCTGCTCGACAAGTCCCGCGAGGTGCTGCTCTTCGACGAGCCCACCGCGCACCTGGACATCGAGACCGAATACGACCTGAAGCAGACGCTGCTGCCGATCATGGAGCACCACCTGGTCATCCTGGCCACGCATCGCCTGCACTGGCTCGAGAACGTCGACCAGGTGCTGGTGCTGGAGAAGGGCCGGGTGGCCGAATCCGGCTCGCCGAAGCAGCTGATCGGAGCCGGCGGCCCGTTGGACCGGCTCATGGACGAGATGGGAGGCAACCAGATTGACCGCTATCTCGACTGAGACGCAGAAGGCGAACATGACCCCATCCGGCAACGACAGGAACGGCGAGGACGGCTTGAACGGCAAGGCAATGAACGGCACCGGCACCGGCGAGGCACAGGTCCCGCAGGCCGCCACACCCCACGACGGCGGCAAGGTGAGGCTGCGCGACTACCTGAAGGTCTGGGAGCACGACCACTGGTTCTGGCCCTACCTCAAGGAGAACCGGCGCAAGCTCGTCCTGATCTTCTTCCTGGGCTTGATGACCTTCGTCTGCGCGGCGGCCCTCATGTTCACCGCCGGCTACCTGATCAACCGTTCGGCGCGCATGCCCTACAACATCCTCCTGGTCTACGTGCCCATCGTGCTGACCCGCGCCTTCGGCATCGGCAGGCCCGTCTTCAAATACGTCGAGCAGCTCAAAAGCCACGATTGGGTGCTCCACGTCATCTCCAAGCTGCGCGTGCAGCTCTACCGCACCCTCTCCAAGGACGCCGCGTTCCTGAACGAGCACGAGCGCACCGGCAGCGTGCTGAGCCTGCTGGCCGACGACCTCGACCACCTCGAGAACTTCTACCTGCGCACCATCTTCCCCACGGTGGTGGCCTATGTGCTCTGGGTCGTGGTGACCATCGCCATGGGCGTCTTCTCGTGGACCGGCGCGCTGCTGCTCTTCGTGATGCTGGCGCTGGTCCTGGTGCTCATCCCGCTGGTCTCGCTGAGCTTCTCAACCGGCCATTTCGCCCTCGAGAAGCAGCAGCAGGCGCAGGAATACACCAAGGTCACCGAAAGCTACCTGGGCCTCAGCGACTGGGTCATCACCCACAAGGGCGACGAGTTCGCCTCCATCGGCGCCAACGAATACCGGCGCATCCAGCGTAGCCAGGACGAGCAAAAGGCCTTCGAGCGTTGGCGCAACTTCGCCATCCAGGTCGTCTTCGGCGTCATCGCCGTCGGCCTGATGGTCGGGGCGGCGATGACCATGACCGGTTCCAAGTCCATGGCCGACTGGTCGGCCTCCATCGTGCTGGCGGTCTTCCCGCTGGTCGACTGCTTCATCAACGTGGCGCAGGCCGCCGCCGAGGTGCCGCTCTACAGCGACTCCCTGAAGCATCTGAACGACCTGACCGAGCGCGTGGAATCGAGGCAGGGCGAGCCGGTGGCGCAGCAAAGCCTAGACGGGCCCATCGAGTCCATCGACTTCGACCATGTCACCTTCGCCTACGGCCCCGGCCAGCCCACGCTGCTCGACGACTTCACCCTGCACATCGGCGCAGGGCGGAAGGTCGCGCTGCTCGGCCCCAGCGGCGAGGGCAAGACCACGATCCTGCAGCTGCTGCTCGGCGACCTAGAGCCCCAGAGCGGCAGCATCACCATCAACGGCATCCCCGTGGCCGCCCTGCAGGACGAGCGCGCCCGCATCTTCGGCTACCTCAATCAGCAGGCGTTCCTCTTCAACACCACCATCGCGCAGAACGTGCGCCTGGGCGCCCCCGACGCCAGCGACGAGGACGTGTGGGCGGCGCTGAAGGCCGTACGGCTCGACGAGACGGTCCGCGCGCTGGCCGACGGCATCGACACCTCCGTGGACGAGTCCGGCCAGCGTTTCTCCGGCGGCCAGCGCCAGCGCATCGCTCTGGCCCGCATCGTGCTCAAGGACACCCCGGTGATCCTGCTGGACGAGCCGACCATCGGCCTCGACCCGATCACCGAGCGCGACCTGATGGCCATGATCTTCGACGCCGCGGGGGATCGCAGCATGCTCTGGGTCACCCACCACCTGCAGGGGCTGGAACAGGCCGATGAGGTCGTCTTCCTCGAGGACGGCCGGATCGCGATGCAGGGGGCTCCCGCCGAGCTCTACCGCACCAACACGCGCTTCCGCGAGCTCTACAAGCTCGACGTGGGCGATCTGGAGGCGGTCGGGAAAGGCGCGTGAGCGCGTTCCTTCAGAAGGCTGTGAAACCGTGATCCACGGCAAAGCAATGGGTCCCACCGGCTGATGCTGGTGGGACCCAACTGTGTTTTCCATAGGAACTCATGGGAAGGCTATGGCCTGGCCTGCGCTCTCAGAGCGTGGCCGCCAGCTTGTCGAGCGTGCGCGAGAGCAGGTCGCGGGTCTCGGCGTTGAGCTCCTGGCTCCCGGGTTCGCCCAGGGTCTTCCTGGCACGTTCGATGCGCGCCCGGACCGCGTCCTTGGCCCGTTCGATGTACTGCGGGTGCGCGTCGAGATAGGCGAGCACGCGGGCCGGATCGTCCGCCCTCACCACATCGGCGAAGGAGGGGTCGTCCTCCAGGGCCAGGATCACCGGCAGGGTGTAGATGCCGTCGCGGATGTCCTCGAGCTTGGGCTTGCCGGTGTCGTGGGCGACGTTGAAATCCTCGATGTCGTCGACGATCTGGAAGGCCACGCCGAGGTTCTCGCCGAAATCCCTGGCCAGCGAGATGAGCGGGCTGGACGGGTCGATGCCCGAAAGCTCGAGACCGGTGGTGCAGGCCAGGCGGAAGAGCGCGGCGGTTTTGCCGCTGATGGCCCTGCGGTAGCGTTCGCGGGTGATGGCGGTGTCGTGCCGGGCGCTTTCCTGCAGCAGGTCGCCGGCCACGATCTCGTTGACCGTGTGGGCGTGGTAGGCGATGAAGCCGGTGCTCGGCGCGATGCCGGCCATGATTTCCATGTAGCGCGAGAGCAGCAGGTCGCCCAGGTAGATCGCAGCCTTGTTGCCGCGCAGGGTGTGCACGGTGGGCTTGTTGCGGCGGATGGGGGCGTCGTCGAGCACGTCGTCGTGCACGAGGGTCGCCAGATGCAGCATCTCGATGGCCGCGGCTCCGGTGACGATGGTCTCGGAGGCGGGTTCGGGCCTGGCGCCCAGGCCGTAGGAGAAGATCAGGACCAGCGAGGCGCGGATCATCTTGCCGTGGTTGTCGAGCAGATCGCGGTAGTCCTGCCGATACGGGGTGACATCGTCCTGCTCGCGGTGCAAGACGTCGACGACGCTCCGCATATCCTCGAGTAGCAGGTGTTCCTGTCGAATTGGCATGCTGCGACCTCTTGTTGTGAAGTATTGGACGTACCCAATATAGCAATCGCCGTCTATTTTCGGCGCTTTCGGTGCAAACGTTTTGGGCATGCGGCGCACGGGCCGCCGGCGCTCACTCGTTGCCGTCGATGCGGTTGACCGAGAGTACGCCGTCCAGGTCGCTCAGGTCTCGGATCAGCTCGCCGCTCTCCCTGCCACGTATCTCGAGGTTGGCCGAGACGACGGGTTCGCCGCCGGCGCGCGCCTCGCCGCCGTTCTTGGGCTTGTGCGTCGAGAAGCCCTCCACCGAGATGTCGTGGGCGGCGCAGACCGCGAGGATCGAGCGCAGCGTGCCGTGGCCGTCGACGTAGCGCAGCCGGAGCACGTCGTTGTAGTTCAGGCGCGGCGAGATGAGCTTCATCATCGCCGGGAAGAGCAGCACCGCGATGAAATAGAGGATGGTGCACACTGCCGCCGGCGGGAACAGGCCGGCTCCGCAGGCCGCGCCGATCGCCGCGGTGATCCAGACCGAGGCGGCCGTGGTGAGCCCGCGCACGTGGGAGCGCTGGGTGAAGACCACGCCGGCGCCGATGAAGCCGATGCCGGAGACGATCTGGGCCGCCACTCGCGAGGGGTCGAGTTTAACGTTTGCCGCGAGTACATCCATGAAGCCGTACTTGCTGATGATGACGAACAGCGCCGAGCCCACGCCCACCAAGGCGTGCGTCCTCGTGCCGGCGTCCTTGTGCCTGGCCTGGCGTTCCACGCCGATGGCGGTGGAGAGCACGAACGCCTCGAAAAGATAGAGCGCCTGCCAGCCCCACATGCCCCACTGAAATTGCGTCATCGTTCACCTTCCTGGCGCCTGTCGACGCCGGAGATCCTACCCGTTTTTAGGTCACCAATCCTAGCGTGTCTCTCAAACATTGATATCTTTCAGCGCAAACGGGTGTTCACCTCGCGCAGTTGCTGTCCTGCCGACGCTTCGGATGGTTTGTTCCGACCGTGCCGGACCCGAGGTCCAGCTGAGTGTGAAAGACCGCGTTGCCGGCGGTCCATATCGGTGACTGCCGGAATTGTTGGTTGTCGGTATTACCGGTCGATGTCGTCCTCGGTGACGGAACGTGCGCCGACCAGCTCGCGCTGCTCACGCCGCCAGAGGGCCGCGGCCGGGTTGATGTCCCTGCGTCCGAGATAGCGCTGGTAGACCGGGTAGAACACGCGCAGTGCCGGATAGATGGCGTAGAGCGTGCGCTCGGTGTTGTGGCGCCGGGAATGGTTGGGATGGGCCTCGAAGGTGTTCTTGAAGCGGCGCATGTAGCGGTGGAACGAGGAGAACGAGGTGTCCATGCGCCTGGCCGAGACCCCGGTGATCATTCTCGAGGAATAGACGGCCTTGAGCCCGTGGTCCACCAGATGCAGCGAGATGTCGATGTCCTCGTGCATCACGTCGCGCTCGTCGCGGCACACGTCGCCCTTGATCGCCTCCCACGCCGAGGCGCGCAGGGCCATGTTCGAGCCGAAGAGCAGCACGTGGCCGCCGTCGGCGCGGTAGGTGACGCGCCGCACCTTGTCGTCGCCCTCGAGGGCCGCGTGCCGGGCGGGCATGTCGTAGTAGACCGCCGGGCCGGTGGCCGCCATCGCCTCGGGGTCGTCGGAGAATATGGAGGTGACGGTCTCGACCCAGTCGGGCTTGAGCATGCAGTCGGCGTCGATGCGCCCGTAGATGTCGCCCGAGGCGGCGGCGAAGCCGAAATTGCGCGTGGGGATCAGCCCCTGCTCGTCTTCCTGGTGCAGCAGGCGCACGCCACTGCCGGGATGCTCGGCGATGAAACGCTCGACCAGCGCGCAGGTGCGGTCGGTGGAACGATTGTCGACCACCAGGATCTCGCCGGGTGCGACGGTCTGCCGAATTGCGTTCAAGAGGCAATTGGCGATGCGTGCCTCCTCGTTATAGGCGGGGATGATGATCGAGACCTTCAGCATAATGTACAAGGATAAGCCATATGCCCTACACACGGGGGGCGGGTAGGATGAGGAAGCATGGACGAACGTGATGACCAGAAAATCGATTTTGCCTCGGTGTTCCCCCCGAAGGGCGACTCGCGCCGGCCGCCTGACTGGTGGGGCCGCGCGCTGCTCTACACCGGCATCGCCGTCTTCGTCTTCGTCTTCGTCTGGCGCTCGTGGGGCAAGGTCGAGTTCGTGGTGCTCGACCTGGTCATCTCCGTGTTCATCGCCCTGGCCATGGAGCCGCTGGTCGTGCGCCTGGTGCGCCACGGCTGGAAGCGCGGGGTGGCTTCGGCGACCTGCTTGGTGGGCCTGATCGTCATCGTGGTGGGCCTGCTGGCCCTCTTCGGCAACATGTTCATCCAGCAGATGATCTCGATGATCAGGGGCATCCCCTCCCTCTACGAGCAGCTGCGCGACCTGGTCACGCAATACCTCAACCTTTCCCTGCCCGAGATCAACAACCTCGGCAGCGAGATCATGAAGAACGTGCAGACCTCGTGGGTCACCGATTTCGCCGGCCAGGCGCTGAGCACCACCATGGGCCTCTTCAGCTTCCTGCTCAACCTGCTCACCGTGGTCATGGTCACCTACTACGTCTCCGCCGCCGGTCCCAAGATGCGCAGGAGCCTGTGCCAGTGGCTCGGGCCCGCCATGCAGCGCCGCTTCCTGCTCGGCTGGACCGTGGCGCAGACCCAGATCTCCGGTTTCCTCTTCTCGCGCACGATCCTGGCGGTGTTCAACGCCTTCTTCACCTCGATATTCCTGATGGCCATCCGCGTGCCCAACTGGCTGCCGCTGGCGCTCTTCTGCGGCATCGTCTCGCAGTTCGTGCCCACCATCGGCACCTACATCGGCGGCGCGCTGCCGGTCATCTTCGCCTGGAGCTCGCGTGGCCTGGTCTATGGGGTGGCCGTGGTCGCCTTCATCATCATCTACCAGCAGATCGAGAACCTCATCATCTCGCCCAAGGTCTCGCAGCGCACCATGGACTTGAACCCCGCCATCGCCTTCCTGTCGGTGCTGGTGCTGGGCGCCCTGTTCGGCGCGCTGGGGGCGTTCTTGGCGCTGCCCGTCACCGCCAGCCTGCAGGCGATCTTCAAGGTGTGCACCAAGCGCTACGACCTGGTGGAGTCGCCGTTGATGAACGACCCGGTGCCCGTCAAGAAGTCCAAGGTGGTCGAGGGCGCCGAGGCGTTCAACGAGCACGTCATCAAGCCGGTGGCCGACCACATGCCCCGCGCCGCCAAGGGCTCCAGCGCCCGCGTGCCGGTCAACGAGGAGGTCCGCAACCTGCGCGACCAGGTCTACCATCTCGACGAGGCCGGCGGCGCGGCCACCTCCTCGGACCTTGACGAGTCGGCGACGGTGGCCATCCCCAAGGGCGTGCTCGCCACCTCCGCCAAGTCCGGCAAGGCCTCCGGCGGGAACGGCGGTGGCGCCAAGCCGAGGCTGCGTGGCACCGAGGAGCCCGAATCCAGCGAGGCGGGTGGCGACGGCCGGTCGCGGCATGCCCCGGACGTCGAGGCGCACCGGAAAGATGAAGTCGATACGCCAACCGACAATCCGCGAAGCAGGTGGAACTAATGGTCTTGCTCAGCATCCTCGACGTGCTGATGACGATCTTGGGCGTCGTCAGCCTCGGATACCAGGGCGTGTGCATCATCGCCTCGCTGTTCCACCACCGGATCACCTTCCCGCCCGCGCCGATGGACAAGCGCTACGCCGTGCTCATCAGCGCGCGCAACGAGGAGAACGTGGTGCCCCACCTCATCGACTCGATCCGTGCCCAGACCTACCCCAGCGACATGGTCGACATCTGGCTGGTGGCCGACAACTGCACCGACGCCACCGCCGAGGTGGTGCGCGCCAAGGGCTGCAACGTCGTCGAGCGGCACGACACCGAGCATATCGGCAAGGGCTACGCGCTGACCTACCTGCTCAACGCGATGATCGGCAGGGGCGTCACCGACGACTACGACGCCTACTTCGTCTTCGACGCCGACAACAAGCTCGACAGCCACTACATCGAGGAGATGAACAAGGCCTTCCAGTCCGGCTTCAGAATCCTGACCAGCTACCGCAACTCCGTGAACCTCTCCGACAACTGGGTCTCCTCCGGCTCGGCGCTCTGGTTCATCCGCGAATCGCGCTTCCTCAACAACTCGCGCATGCTCTTCGGCTCCAGCTGCCACGTGGGCGGCACCGGCTTCATGTTCTCGCGCGAGGTGATGAAGCGCAACAACGGCTGGAAGTTCCACCTGCTGACCGAGGACCTGGAGTTCACCATGGACTCGGTGCTGCATGGCGACCGCATCGGCTATTGCGGCACCGCCATCCTCTACGACGAGCAGCCGGTTACCTTCGGACAGAGCTGGCGCCAGCGCCTGCGTTGGAGCAAGGGGTTCCTGCAGGTCTTCCGCTACTACGGCCCCCAGCTGATCAAGCGCGCGGTGCGCGAGCGCGACTTCTCGGCGGTCGACTTCACCCTGCTCATCTGCCCGTTCACCCTGCTGGGCGCGCTGCGCGTGGTCTTCGGCGTCTGCTTCTCGCTTTTCGGCTTCGTCTCATGGGCCTCGCAGCTCGACGCGCTGGTCAGCTGGATCGCCGGCGGCGTGCTGGGCCTGCTGGGCATGATGGCGCTCGCCCTGCTCACCATCCTCGCCGAGCGCGACCAGGTGGGTGCCTCCAACAAGGAGCTCTTCGCCTACGTGCTGAGCTTCCCGATCTACATGGCCAGCTACATCCCCATCTCCTTCCAGGCCATCTTCTCCAAGGCCCAGTGGAAGCCCATCGCCCACAAGGGCTAGGAGAAGAGGGTGTGCGAGGTGCCAGCCATGCTCTATGGTTGGCAGAAGGAAACGACGTGGTGACGCAACGATGAGGGGCATGATGGACAAGGAATCCGGCAAGGGCAGGCACGTGCGGCGTTCGGGCAGGGCGCTCGCCGTGGCCCGCGCCTGGCGCATCGGCCTCGCCGTGCTCGTCACCCTGGCCCTGGCGTGCGGCTATGCCGTCCTCGACATCCGGGGCGAGGTTCCGGGCATGCTCACCTCGGGCGGCACGCAACGCCCGCAGGCCTCTGCGCCGATGCGGGTGCGCGCGGCCAGGGACGTGGCCGGCAGGGCCGACCTGGGCAAGCCGGTCGACAAACAGGCCGCCGAGGCCGCGATCGATGCCTTCGCCTCGGCCCCCGGCGTCGGCGGGGACTTCTCGGTGGCCGTGGCCGGCGCCGACGGCTCGATCGTGGCCTCCCGCAACGACGGCACGCCCCGCGAACCCGCCTCCACCATGAAGACGCTCACGGCCCTGGCGGCCTCGACGAGCCTCGACATGGGCTCCACCTTCTCCACTGTCGCCTACCTCGACGGCGCGCGGGGCCGGGGCGGCGCGGCCACCGTGACGCTCAAGGGCGACGGCGACATGCTGCTCGGCGCCGGCGAGAACGACCCGAACCACATCAACGGTCGCGCCGGGCTGGCGACGCTTGCCGACCAGACGGCCCAGTCGCTGGCCAGGCGCGGGATCTCCACCGTCAGGCTGCGCTATGACGACGGCCTGTTCGGCAAGAGCAGGTACCCCGAGAACATCGCCGAGAACAACGACGGCAACACCGAATACACGGCCGTCTCGTCCATGGCCGTCGACGGCGGACGCCAGTGGGGCGGCTATGGCCCCGACGACCCGGACACCTACACCGCCTATCCGACCATGAGCACCACACCCGCGCAGGACGCGGCGGACCTCTTCGCCTCCTTGCTCGCCCAGCGTGGCGTGAAGGTGGACGGCGGGGCCTCCGCCGGACGCGTGGCCGGGGGAGCGGCACGGCTGGGCGTGGTGCGCTCCGCGACGCTTTCGCAGGTGCTGGCCTTCGCCCTGCGCCATTCCGACAACACGCTGGCCGAGGAATTCGGCAGGCTGACCGCCCTGCGCAACGGCTTCGCCAATTCGCCGCAGGGCGCCACCAAGGCCGTCACCACCAAGGTGCGCCAGGCCGGCATCGACACCACGGGCCTGACCATGGCCGATTGCTCCGGGCTCTCCCCGGGCTCCAAGGTCGGTGTCAGGACGTTGGTCGAGGTGCAGGCGCGCAACCTCAAACCCGGTTCCGGCGCCGCGGCGGCCGAGGGACTGTCGGTGCCGGGGCTGGTGGGCACCGCGCGCAACCGCATCCAGGATCCCGACGACGCCGGGCTGCTGCGCGTCAAGACCGGTTCGCTCGACGAGGTCACCTCGATGGCCGGCACCGCCTCGCGCAGGGGCGGCGGCGTGGTGGCGTTCGCCGTGGTGGTCAACGACCCCGGCGACCTGCTCCAGGCGCGCGAGGCCATCGACGCCTTCGTCTCGGCGATGGACAGGCTCTAGGTTCCCCATGGCATATTCGGCGAGGCTCAGGAAGGCGATAGGCGCCGTGCGCGCCAGCCTGGCCTGTCTCGGCATCGTCTCGCAGGATGCGCGTTTCAGGCAGCATGGCCGGCATGCGCCCGACCCGGAGGCCCCACTGGTGCTGGTGGCCTGCTCGGGAGGCCGCGACTCGATGGCCCTGGCGGCGCTGTCTGGCACCGTCTGCGCCTCGCTGGGGGTGCGTTGCGGCGCCGTGGTGGTCGACCACCAGTTGCAATCCGGTTCGGCGCAGGCGGCCGCGGACGCGGCGCAACGATGCCGCACGCTGGGGCTTTCGCCGGTCGAGGTACGTCGAGTGGCCATCGACGTGCGTGGGCGGGGACTCGGCGAGGAGGCCGCCGCCAGGGAGGCCCGCTACCAGGCCATCGTCGACGTGGTACGCGAGACCGGTGCCGATGTCGTCCTGCTGGCGCATACCAAGGACGACCAGGCCGAGACCGTGCTCATCGGACTGTCCAGGTCCTCCGGCATCGACGCCGTCTCCGGCATGCCCGCCACCTTCACGCGCGACGGGGTCCGTTTCGCCCGACCGCTGCTGGACGTGACGCGCCGGGAGACCACGGGCATCTGCGAGGACCTCGGCCTGAGGTGGTGGGACGACCCGACCAACGGCGACGCCGTCGAGGCGGGCACACCGCTGCCGGACAGGTACCCGCTGCGCTCGCGGATCAGGCACACCCTGGTGCCCTATCTCAACGGATTCTTCGGCGGCGACCTCGCCTCCCACCTCGCCGACGCCGCCCGCCTGGCCCGGCAGGACAAGGACTACCTGGACGCCGCGGCCGACGTCGCCTGGCGCGAAAGCGTCATCCGATCATCGGCAGCGGAGCCCGGCCGGGACCATGACGGCGCCCGGCAGATCGACATCCGCGCCGACGCCCTCGCCGCCCGTCACCCCGCCATCCGCCGGCGCGTGATCGCACGGGCCCTGGCGTTGCTCGGTGCGCCCTTCACCTCCCGGCATGTCGAGCGTGTCGACGAGCTGGTGGTCCGCTGGCACGGGCAGGGCCCGGTCTCGCTGCCCGGAGGGTTCCAGGCCGGCCGTCGCCGACACGTCATTCGCCTGTGCGAGAATGGTACTCATGCAGATCGCTGATGTACAAGGTGAAATCGACCGTGAACTGGTCTCGAAAGCGCAGATCGAAAACAGGATAAAGCAAGTGGCGAAGCAAGTGAGCCGGGATTACGCCGGCAAGAACGTGCTGCTGGTATCGGTGCTCAAGGGCGCGGTCAACACCATGGCCGCCTTCTCGCAGGCGCTGAGCATCAACGCCCAGATGGATTTCATGAGCCTTTCCAGCTATGGTGCCGGCACCTCGAGCTCCGGGTCGATCACCATCAGGCAGGATCTTTCCACCGACGTCAAGGGCCGCAACGTGCTGATCGTGGAGGACATCGTCGATTCCGGCAGGACGCTCGACTGGCTGATCCGCGAGCTCAAAGGCCGCGGCGCCGCAAGCGTGGAGGCCTTTGCGCTGCTGGAGAAACCCTCGCGCAGGGAGATTAATGTATCGGTGAAGTACACGGGCTTCGAGGTGCCCGACGAGTTCGTGGTCGGTTTCGGGCTCGACTATGACGAGCGGTACCGCAACCTGGATTCCATCGCGGTGCTGAGGCCGGAAGTCTATCAAGGAGGACAGGCATGAGCTATCCCCAGAGTCCGCGCAACCCCATGGGCGGCGGCAATCCCTTCGGCAACCGCAACAACGACGGCAAGCGCGGCAAGGACGGCAAGCGCAACAACCGCAACGGCGGCGCAGGCAACGGCAACAACAACGGCAAGCGCCCCCTGTGGCAGTCGCCGCTGCTGTGGGTCGTCGTGCTCGCGCTGCTCGTGGCGACCGGCTTCCAGCTCTTCTCCTCGAACGCCACCCAGACCATCGACACCAAGGATGGCATGTCGTTGGTGGCCAATAACAAGGCCAGCAGGGTCCAGATCATCGACAACAAGCAGCTCGTGAAGCTCAAGCTCAACAAGGACTTCAACAAGGCCGATCCCAAGACGCACAACAACCACAACTACGGCAAGGACGTGCAGTTCTACTACACCGAGGCCGAGGGGCCGGAGGTGCTCAAGGCCGCCAAGTCCACCAAGGCGCATGATGGCTGGACCGCCGACATCCAGTCCGACAGCATGTGGGGCTACCTGCTCACCTCGATCCTGCCGCTGATCCTCATCTTCGGACTGTGCTGGTGGCTGCTCAACCGCATGAGCGGCAGCGCCGGCGGCATGTTCGGCATGGGCGGCAAGAAGGACAACGGCAAGCTGCTGGAAGGCGAACGGCCGACCACGAAGTTCTCCGACGTCGCCGGCGAGCAGTCGGCCGTCGAGGAGGTCGAGGAGATCAAGGACTTCCTCAAGGACCCCTCCAAATACAAGGCCCTGGGCGCCAGGATCCCGCGCGGCGTGCTGCTCTACGGCCCTCCCGGAACCGGCAAGACGCTGCTGGCGCGCGCCATCGCCGGCGAGGCGGGCGTGCCCTTCTACGCGATGGCGGGCTCCGACTTCGTCGAGATGTTCGTCGGCCTCGGCGCCTCGCGCGTGCGTGACCTCTTCGAAGAGGCCAAGAAGAACGCGCCGGCCATCATCTTCATCGACGAGATCGACGCCGTGGGCCGCAAGCGCGGCAGCGGCATGAACGGCGGCCACGACGAGCGCGAGCAGACCCTGAACCAGCTGCTGGTGGAGATGGACGGCTTCGACAACGACACCAACCTCATCATCATCGCAGCCACCAACCGTCCCGACGTGCTCGATTCCGCGCTGCTGCGCCCCGGCCGCTTCGACCGCCAGGTGGCCGTGGAGGCCCCCGACCTCGAAGGCCGCGAGGCGATCCTCAAGGTGCACGCCAAGGGCAAGCCGTTCGTGCCGAACGTCGACCTGCACACCGTCGCCGTGCGCACCCCCGGCTTCACCGGCGCCGACCTGGCCAACGTTCTCAACGAGGCAGCCCTGCTCTGCGCCCGCGCCGGCGCCCAGCTAATCGACAACCGCGCCATCGACGAGGCCATCGACCGCGTGCAGTCCGGCCCGCGCCGCCAGTCCAAGGGCATGGCCCTCGACGAGATGCGCAACACGGCCTACCACGAGGGCGGCCATGCGCTGGTCGCCGCCGCCATGCACCACACCGACCCGGTCACCAAGGTCACGATCCTGCCGCGCGGGCGCGCCCTGGGCTACACGGCCGTCATGCCCACCCAGGACCGCTATTCGCAGTCGCGCAACGAGCTGCTGGACCAGATGGCCTACGCCATGGGCGGGCGCACCGCCGAGGAGGTCGTATTCCACGACCCGACCACCGGTGCCTCCAACGACATCGAGAAGGCCACGCAGATCGCGCGCAAGATGGTCATGGAGTTCGGCCTGGCCTCGCCGCTCGGCGCGGTCAAGTGGGGTGACGCCGACAACGACCAGGATTCCATGAACGGCCTGGTCCACAACTACTCCGAGCACACCGCCGAAGAGATCGACAAGGCCGTGCACCAGCTCATCGAGACGGCCCACACCGAGGCCTGGCGCGTCATCACTGAGAACCGCGACGTGCTCGACGAGCTGGTCCGCCAGCTGCTGGTCAAGGAGACCCTGAACGAGAAGGAGCTGGCCGCCATCTTCGCGCCGATGAAGAAGGCGCCAGAACGCGAACTCTGGCTCTCCGACGCCGCCCGTCCCGATTCCCCGCTTCCGCCAGTGCCGATTCCCGACGAGCTGAAGCGCTCCGTCGGCATGAAGCCGGAAGAATAGGGCGCGCCATGGGCGAGCTTCGGCACTCCATGACGAGGGGCATGTCAGCGGATGGCACGCCCCTTGGCGTTTGCGCGCGAATCGGGCTCTCCTTCGGGCCGGACGGCGGCGATGCGGACCCGCGGCTGGCACGGCTGCGCGAAGCCATCGCCACCGGGCACGCCCATGCCCGGGTGAGCGTCGACTTCGATGATGAGACCATTCGTTTCGATGATGCTCATATCGCTATCGTCGGTCGGTCGCAACGCGACGGAGACGATATCGCCGATGACGGCACGGGCCGGAACGGCGACGGGCACGATTCGATCCCCAGCGACGCCTCGCTCGCCGGAGCCGATATGTCCGCGGATACCAGACGCAAGGCCGCCGATGCCGCGGCCGTTGGCGGGGCGAACGGGGACGGCGGCTCGAACGCGAACGCCACCGCGCACCGTGCCGTCATCGCGCTGAAGAGCAAGGCCATGGATGCCGAGCAACGTTTCCGCGCCGTGATCGTCTCCATCGACGCCGTGCCCGGCAACCAGGTCGAGGGCATCTCGCCGCTCTACCACGTCATGGGCATCGACACCCCCGACGCGCAGGCCGCGGTGATTCAGGTGACCACCAGGCTCACGCCGTCCGGACTCGCCGACCTGCTCGACTCGCTGTCCGCCTCGCACGAGGGCGCCGTTTCGCTGCGCCTGATCGACATGGAGGGCGGAACCGGCGACAGCGGCGAAGATACCTCAGGCAAGGTCCAGGTGCCGTTGAAAGAGGCCAGGCGCGAGGCCGAGGTGCTGGCCCCCTGGCTCGACATGGACCCCGACGCCAGGTTCGACGGCGACCCGGTCTCCTTCCTGCTGGCCATGGCGCCCAACGCCGCGCGGGTCGGCCTGCTGTCCGACGGCTGGATCCTGGGGGACACGCAATGATCAACCGTCGCACCCCATGGTGGTATTTCCTCGTCGCCCTCGGGCTGGGGCTGTTCCTGGGCATCGTGTTCGCCAAATCCGACGAGATCACCGGCCTGTCGCTGGTGGGAGCGCCGTGGATCGTGGCCATCCTGCTGATCGCCCTGGGCGCCATCGTGCTCATCCTGGCGCTGCACGTGCACCAATACGCCACCACGGACCCCGCCAGGCGCCGCAGCTGGATCGACCCGACCAAAGCCGTCTACACGCTGGTGCTGTGCAAGGCGCTGGGCATGGCCGGGGCCGGGCTGGCCGGCTGGTATTGCGGCCAGTTGCTGCTGACGCTGGCCCACTTCGACGCGCCGTTCTACCGCGACGCCAGCATCCAGTGCGTGGTCACCGCCCTCATCTGCCTGGCCGACATGGTCATCGGCATCGTGGGGGAGTGGCTCTGCCAGCTGCCACCGAATGACGGGCCCGAAAGCCCCAAGATCAAGGCCGCCAAGCGCCTCGAACGCCAGCGCAAGATCGCCGCCGGCTCGCTGGGCCGCCGGAGCGATGCCGGCACCATGGGCAAGGACAGCGACCGCTGATCCGGCCGCTTGAAGACCTACCGCGTCTTTTCTGTTTCCGATTTCTTTTCCGGCACGCGAATCGTGGCCTCCTGCGTCATCGCGGCCAACAGCCTGCCGTCGGCCGAATAGACCCTGGCGATGCCTAGCGCACGGCCGTGGCCGGCCACCGGGGCGTCCTGCACGTAGAGGTGCCACTCGTTCATGTCGATGTCGTCGTAGAACCACATCGCGTGGTCGATCGAGGCGTAGAAGATGCCGGGCGTCGAGATGCTCAGGCCCGCGCGGCGCAGGTCCGGCTCCATCATCACCTGGTCGCACTCCAGCGCCAGCAGGGCGCGGTGCCGCGTCTGCGTGGCGGCTACGGGGCTCGCCATGCGCATCCACACCATCTGCTTGCCCGAGTCGGCCTTGGCGCTCGTCTTGTCGGGGGCGAGCATCACCGTCGAGCCGACGTGGCGGATGTCGAACGGCGACTGCGAGGCATAGTACTTGGCGAAGCCGGACTTGTCGGCATACGGTTCCATGAGGTCCTGCGCGCTGGTCAGCGTCTCCGGGGCCGGCAGGTCGGCCGGCATCTCGTCGCTGAACTCCACGCCCGTCTGGCCGGCCTTCTGCAGGCTCACCGTGGCGGTGAAGAGCAGCTGGTCGCCCTGCCTGGCGTCCACGCGTCGGGTGGAGAACGAGCGCCCGTCACGCAGCGGCTCCACCTCGAAGCGGGTCTCCTCGTCGAGCCTGCCCACCTTGATGAAGGTGGCATGCACCGACTCCGGCACCTTGTCGGCGTCGGCGGTTTCGGAGGCGGCGACGAGGGCCTGCGCCGTCAGCTGCCCGCCGTAGATGCGCTCGGTGGGGTAGTAGAGGTTCGTGGCGGCGAAGAGGGCGCGGTCGCCCCGCCCCTGTCCGGCCTTGAGATTGAGCGCCTCGAGCGCCTGCTGTGCCGCGTCGAGAGCCTGTGCGTTCGCCATGTCGTTCCCCGTTTCGTTCGATGTCAGCTTATGAGAGTCTATCCAATCCGCCCAACCTTTCATCCTCCCTATTCCCTCTGACCTGTTCGATGGGTGCCTGCTCATGACGCTGGCCCCCAACTCAACGGACCAACCTCCAACCACTTGCACGAGAAATAAGACAGTCCTGCTAGTTTTCGTATGTTTTTGGGGTCAAAAACGTACGTTTTCTAGCGGGACTGTCCTGTTTCTAGCGGGACTGGTCGGTTGCTCACGACAATGGGCCGCCATCGGCCATCACCTTAGCTTAGGGACGCCGGCACGAGTCAGGCGAGCGGACAATAGTCCCGGGGTGTTCACTTCGCGCGAAGAAATCCTGATGATATCGGTGACGCCTGCACGTTTCAGCGCTGATTCGTGCCGTCGTTCCTCGTTGACGACCCGCCATCCGCCATGTCCATGCGTCATTCCGGGGTCGACGTATTTTTGCAGGCCATCGTATTCCAGGACGACGGTTCTGCCATCGGTCGTATGCCAAAGGAAATCCGTACGATATCGTGAGCCGTCAGCTGGATCGACGAATTCGTGCTGAAGCTCCGGAATCGCGAAACCCGCCTCGATGATGAGCGCGCGGCAGAAGGATTCGCCACCGTTCTCGCTTGCTCCGTCGTCGTATCGCAGCAATTTCGGAACCGCCAGTGTGTCGGTATGCAGCGCGGAACAGATCCTCTCGATCTCCGCGGTCACCAAAAGTCGTTGCCGGGCCGCGGAATCGAACAGTGCCAAGGTTTGCGAGAACGGGAAAAGCAGAGCGCAGTCCACCAAGGTCCGTGAAGGGTCGGTGACCGATACGTTCCCCACTTTCCAACGGTGTACATACGGGATATAGATGCGGTGCAGATGCCGGTCCGACTCCGCCACCGTCGAGTTCTTGGTGGCGATGAACACGGACTCGTCATGATGCATAAGCCACCCATGCTCGAGTCCCAGCATTACGGCCGCGCTCGGACCGGCGAAGTCCCAGTTAGGATGCTTTCTCGCCAGGGTGCGGATCAGATGCCGGTTGCGCTCGATCGGATCCAAGGTCGAGACGTACTCCGCGCGGGCATAGACGTTCCTATAGGGGCTTGTCAGCAGGCCTGATTCCTTTTTGCGCGTCAATGCTCGTCGCTGTCCGTCATCCGCGCCGTAACAATATCGACGCTCCGCCTCGGCCTGCGCCAGCATCTGGCTGACCTCCACTTGTTTCCGTCCCATACCACCAAGCTAGGGCGGAACGCCGGTGGATGTGAACCTCAACAGGGCACTGTGGTCGAACGGTTCCACTCTCGGCGTGTCTGTGGATAACTTCTGCGAGAAACAAGACAGTCCCGCTAGAAAACGTACGTTTCGAACCCCAAAAACATACGAAAACTAGCAGGACTGTCTTGTTGCTTACTGGACTGTCCGCTTAACGCGTCAGCTTGCGGTGGATGCGGTGGGGGCGGGAGGCCTCCTCGCCCAGACGCTTGACCTTGTCGTCCTGGTAGGCCTGGAAGTTCCCCTCGAACCAGTACCACTTGGCCGGGTTCTCGTCGTCGCCCTCCCACGCGAGGATATGCGTGGCGATGCGGTCGAGGAACCAGCGGTCGTGGGAGATGACCACGGCGCAGCCCGGGAACTCGATGAGCGCGTTCTCCAACGATTCCAGCGTTTCCACGTCGAGGTCGTTGGTGGGCTCGTCGAGTAGCAGCAGGTTGCCGCCCTGCTTCAGGGTGAGCGCGAGGTTCAGACGGTTGCGCTCGCCGCCGGAGAGCACGCCGGTCATCTTCTGCTGGTCGCTGCCCTTGAAGCCGAAGCTGGCGACGTAGGCGCGGGTCGGCACCTCCACGCCGGCCACCTCGATGAAGTCGTTGCCGTCGGAGACCGCCTCCCAGAGGTTCTTGTTCGGGTCGAGGCCCTCGCGGTTCTGGTCGACGTACGAGATCTTGACGGTCTCGCCGATCTTCAGCTCGCCGCCGGAGAGCGGCTCCTTGCCGACGATGGTCTTGAAGAGGGTGGACTTGCCGACGCCGTTGGGGCCGATGATGCCCACGATGCCGTTGCGCGGCAGGGTGAAGCTCAGGTCGTCGATCAGCACACGGTCGTCGAAGGCCTTGTGGATGTGCGTGGCCTCGAGCACCTGCGAGCCCAGGCGCGGCCCCGGCGGGATGACGATCTCGGAGAAGTCCAGCTTCTTGGAGTTGCGCGCCTCGTTCTCCATCTCGTCGTAGCGCTCCAGCCTGGCCTTGTTCTTGGCCTGGCGGGCCTTGGGCGAGCTCTTGACCCACGCGATCTCGTTCTTGAGGCGCTTGGCCAGCTTGGCGTCCTTGGCGCCCTGGATCTCCATGCGCTTCTCTTTGGTCTCCAGGTAGGTGGTGTAGTTGCCCTTGTAGGGGTAGAGGTGGCCGCGGTCGACCTCGCAGATCCACTCGGCCACGTTGTCCATGAAGTAGCGGTCGTGGGTCACGGCGATGACGGCGCCCTTGTAGGTGTGCAGGAACTGCTCCAGCCACAGAATCGACTCGGCGTCCAGATGGTTGGTCGGCTCGTCGAGCAGCAGCAGGTCCGGCGCCTCGAGCAGCAGCTTGCACAGCGCGACGCGACGGCGCTCGCCGCCCGAGCACACCTTGACCGGGGTGTCCGGGTCGGGGCACTGCAGCGCGTCCATGGCCTGCTCGAGCTGGGAGTCGAGGTCCCAGCCGTTGGCCGCGTCGATCTCCTCCTGCAGCTTGCCCATCTCCGCCATCAGCGCGTCGTAGTCGGCGTCCGGGTCGGCCATCTGCTCGCCGATCTCGTTGAAGCGGGTCACCTTGTCGGCGATCTCGCCGAAGGCCATCTTGATGTTCTCGCCCACGGTCTTGCTCTCGTCGAGCGGCGGCTCCTGCTGGAGGATGCCCACCGAGTAGCCGGGCGTGATCTTCGCCTCGCCGTTGGAGACGGTGTCGAGGCCGGCCATGATGCGCAGCAGCGTCGACTTGCCCATGCCGTTGGGGCCCACCACGCCGATTTTCGCGCCGGGCAAAAAGCTCAGGGTCACATCGTCGAGAATCACGCGGTCGCCATAGGCCTTGCGCGCGTTGATCATCTGATAGATAAACTCAGCCAAGTATTCGTTCCTTCATTGTCATTGTCTCTCGCCGTCAACTGCGGCGCGGGTTCCGTGGCGTGCGGGGCCATGCCGTTCCCGCCGGAAGCCCCTCGCTTGTCGTCGCGATGTCGGGCTTTCCGCGCCCACGATTCATCACAATTTTGCCATGGCGAGGCGACACTGGCCGAGGCGGCCGATCGTTTCGCCGACAGCCGATACCCCCGGTGCGCAACAGTGGCGGCGTAGGCTGTGGGCGGTCCTCGGCCGCGTCCATAAGGGCATTGAAAGGCATGGCTCCGAATGCGATAATGGGATGTCGGAATGTGAAATTTCGTGGTTCCGGGGAACAACGGCTGGCGCGGACGTGTTGAGTCTGGTAATGTGCACGGCTCGACGTCATCGGCGCGGGCCGACGCGGCGCGAGACGGACTTTTCGACGACCCGAAGGAGGCGGCATGATGGAACGCGAACTGAGCAACCTGCCGGAGGCCCTGCCCATCGAGAACCCATTGGGCTCGGTGAGCGCCCGGGTGCCGGAGCAGATGGAGCTTTCCAGCGGGGTCGTGCTCGAGGGGCGGCGCCTGCGCTCTTTCGCCTACACCACCGACGTGGCCGTGATTCACAACACCAACGCCGACGCGATCCTGGCGGTCTACCCCTTCACCGGCCAGCCGGTGATCAACCAGGCCGTGCTCTCCGTGGCGCGCTCGCCGGTGTTCGTCGGCGTCGGGGGAGGCACCACCACCGGCACGCGGGTGCTCGAGCTGGCGGTGTTCGCCGAGATGCAGGGCGTCTCCGGGGTCGTGCTCAACGCCCCGTCCACCGTCGAGATTGTGCGCGAGGTGGCGATGACGGTGCATGTGCCCGTGATGGCCACCGTGGTGCGCTTCGACGACGACGTGGCGCGCAAGATCGAGGCTGGGGCGCGCATCGTCAACGTCGCCGCGGGCAGGCGCACCGCCGAGGTGGTCGCGCAGGTCAAGCAACGGTATCCGGAGATTCCGCTGGTGGCGAGTTCCGGCGGTTCGGCCGAGTCGATCAGGGAGACGATCGCCGCCGGGGCGAACGCGCTGACCTGGACGCCGCCGAGCGCCGCCTCGATGCAGAAGGCTATGATGGAGCGCTACCGCAACGGTGAGGCTGCCCACACGGCACCGGTCTCGGGCGGGGGAGCGGCCGCGTCCAGGGCGTCCGGAAGTCCCGCCGCGACCAGCAAGAACTTCTACACCGCCACGGCCACCATGGGCCATCCCTACACGGATGCGCCGGCGGCCAAGTCGCCGAGCCCGCGCCACAAGAAGCAATCCGCGCCGGGCGACGACGGCGCCATCGAACCGCACGGCGCCTGACCCCGGGTTCTGAGGCCACCGAACATTCGGATATCCGGATACCTAAGCGCCCTGACGCTTAACCGTGCAATTGGCGAGAAGCCGGCCAATCAGATGAGGATGCCGTCGCAGTGGTCGATCTCGTGCTGGATGATCTGGGCGGTGAAATCCTGGAACCGCGCGGTGTGCTCACGCATGCGCAGGTCGGTGTAGCGCACCCGGATGATGCGAAAGCGCGTGGCCTTGCGCATGCCGTTCAGGCACAGGCAGCCCTCCTCGGTCCCGTAGGGCTCGGACTTCTCCACGATCTCGGGGTTGAGCATGGTGGCGATGCGGCCGGTGAGGTTGTCGGTGAAGACGATGACGCGCCTGGTCTCGCCGACCATGTTGGCCGCCATGCCCACGCAGCTGCTGGCATACGCCTCCAGGGTGTCCTTGAGGTCGCGGGCGAGCCCGAGGTCCTGCTCGGTGGCGGGGGCGCTGGCCTTGCTCAGCCGCGCCGGAGAGGTGATGATGGGTCGTTGCATCCTGGGTCCTCTGGTCGATGGGTATGGTCGTTCCACCATACTATTCCCGTCTGCTGTCGCCCCGTGACGGGCTTGGGCGATAGTTGTGGGGCGCGTCTGATACACTGAGGTGTCCATTACGAAGCCGGGGTCTCTACACTACTTATGACAGACAGGTCGGCTTCACTCTTTGTGAAAGGCTACTGTGCCGCGCTGTCGTGTCCTTTGAGACAATATTCGACTGTTTCCGTGTTTTCGACGGACGGCATATACATTACGAAATGAATAATTCTGAATCCCATAATTCCAAGACGACCAAGGCCGACCAGGCGGCCGAAAGCGCCGCTGCGTACGCCAAAAGCGGCGACCGGCCCGAGCGCACCTTCTCCGAGCTCGGCGTGCCCGGCCCGCTGGTCAGCGTCCTGGCCCACGACGGCAAGACCGTCGCCTTCCCCATCCAGGCCGACACCCTCGGCGACTCGCTGGCCGGCCGTGACGTGCTCGGCCGCGGCGAGACCGGCAGCGGCAAGACGCTCGCCTTCTCGATCCCGCTGGTAGCCCGCCTGGGCGAGACCGGCGAGGGTGCGGCCGCGATGCGCGATTTCGAGAGCATGGACCGCGGCGACCACGACGCCCGCAAGCGCGCGATGCTGCCCCATCCGCACGGCATGATCCTGGCGCCCACGCGCGAGCTGGTCAACCAGATCGACGAGGTGGTGGCCCCGCTGGCCGCCGCCTACGACATGCGCACCGCCACCATCTACGGCGGGGTGAAATACAGCCGCCAGATCAACCAGCTCAAGGCCGGCGCCGAGATCATCGTCGCCTGCCCCGGCCGCCTTGAGGACCTGCTGCGCCAGGGCGCCCTGTCCATCGAGGACGTGGAGGTGGCGGTGCTCGACGAGGCCGACGAGATGGCCGACATGGGCTTCCTGCCCGCGGTGCGCCGCCTGCTCGAGCAGGTCGACCCCGACGGCCAGCGCATGCTCTTCTCCGCGACGCTCGACCACGGCGTCGACAAGGTCGTTAAACAATTCCTTCACGAGCCGAAGATCCACGAGATCGCGCCCGCCGACGCGCAGGTCGACACCATGACCCACCACGTCTTCGAGGTCTCGCAGGGCAACAAGTACGAGGTCATCCGCGAGCTCGCCAGCGGCATGGGCAAGCGCATCCTCTTCACCCGCACCAAGTACCAGGCCAAGAAGATGGCCGCTAAGCTGGTGCATGCCGGCATCCCCGCCGTCGACCTGCAGGGCAACCTCTCGCAGAACCAGCGCGACCGCCACCTGGCGGCCTTCACCTCCGGCGACGTCAACGTGATGGTGGCCACCGACGTGGCGGCCCGCGGCATCGACGTCAGCGAGGTGACGATGGTGGTGCAGACCGAGCCGCCGGAGGACCCGAAGTCCTTCCTGCACCGTTCCGGCCGCACCGCGCGCGCCGGCGAATCCGGCGACGTGGTCACCCTCGTGCTGCCGCAGCAGCGCCGTGACGCCCGCCAGATGCTGCGTCGCGCCGGCATCAAGGCCAAGGCGCAGCAGATCGTGCCGGGCTCGCCGGAGCTCGAGGAGCTGGTGGGGGAGCACGCCCCGCTGGTCGAGGGCTGGACGCTCACCGTGCCGGTGGTCAACCGCAAGGCCGGGCGCAACGGCCGCGGCGGACGCAACGAGGGCCGCGGAGGGCGCGGCGGCTACGGCCGTCACGATCGCGGCGGGCGGCGTGACCGCAACAACCGCCACGAGGGTTCGCACCGCTCCTACGACAAGAAGCGGCACGGCGGCTCGCACGACGACTTCAATGACGGCGACTATCGCGGCGGACGCAACGAGCGCCATGACCGCAACGGCCGCGGTGGCCGCGACTTCGACGACTCGCGTTCACGAGGCGGACGCCGTGACGGCCACAGGGACCACGGCAACCCCCGTTACGACGACGGCCAGGGCCCGATCGACGCGCGTTCCTACCATGGCCGCGGCCGCGAAGGCTACCGTTCCCATGGCTTCCACGACGACGATTTCGGCGGCAGGCGTTCGCGTCGCTCCGATCACGACGATCGTGGCGGCCGCGACAACCGGTACGAGCATGGCGGCAAGCGCCATGGCGGACGTGACCACGGCTACGACCGTGGTTACGAGGAGAACCGAGGGCGCGATTCCTACGGCTCTCGCGGCAACCGCCACGGCGGCTACGGCAAGTCCGGCGGCCGCGGGCGCGGCGAGGGCTACGAGGGCCGCTCCGGCGGCCACGGCCAGCGCTCGCGCAAGGCCGGCGGCTTCCGCCACGGGCATGGCAAGCGCAACTCGACCCCGTTCCGCCGTTCGCGCTGAGCGGAGACGGTAGGCGGCCTGACTGCTGAAACAGGTCGCCGATGACTCGAATCGTTACCAAGGTGCTGTGGGTTTCCACGGCACCTTTCGCATATGCGGAGGGGAGTCTCCCGTGTCCCAAGGCGAAACAAGGCGGGTGCGGCGCATAGAGTTGGCACTATGGACGATGGCGAGAACGCGACACGAGCGATGCATGGGGATGACGACGAAATGACGATGAACGGCGACGGCGACAATGGTCAAAGTAAAGGGAATGCCGGGAATGGTCGCGGCGGCAGGAACAAGGGTGGTGCGAATCCCAAGAGCAACCGTGGCGGGACCGGTCCCATAGCATCATCCGCATCTTTGGCGACCCCGTCCGTCCCACGGGCCATCGAGGTGCGCGGCGCCCGCGTGCACAACCTCAGGAACATCGACGTCTCGATCCCGCTCAACCAGCTGGTCGGCATCGCCGGCGTCTCCGGCTCCGGCAAGTCGTCGCTGGCACTGGGCGTGCTCTATGCCGAGGGGTCGCGCCGCTATCTCGACGCGCTCTCCACCTATACGCGCCGGCGGATGACGCAGGCCGAGAAGCCGCAGGTCGACTCGGTGCGCTTCGTGCCGCCGGCCCTGGCGCTGCGGCAGCGTCCGGGCGTCGGCGGCATGCGCTCCACCTTCGGCACCTCCACCGAGACCCTCAATGTGGTGCGCCTGATGTTCTCGCGCCTCGCCTCGCACCGCTGCCCGAACGGCCACTACCAGAAGCCGACGCTCGATGTCGCCGCCGAGGTGCCGATCCACTGCCCGGTCTGCGGTGCGCTCGTCGAGCCGCCCAGCGCCGAGCAGCTGGCGTTCAACTCCACCGGCGCCTGCCCTACCTGCCAGGGCACCGGCATCATCCACGAGGTCAACGACGCCGCGCTCGTGCCCGACGAGAGCTTGACGATCGACGAGGGCGCGGTGGTGCCGTGGCGCACCTTCGGTTTCAACGTCCAGCCCGACATCGTCCGCGAGTTCGGCGTGCGCACCGACGTGCCCTTCCGCGAGCTGACCGACGCCGAGCGCGAGATCGTCTTCAACGGGCCCGAGGAGAAGAAGCCCATCACCATCACCTCCATCAAGGGCGTCCACCACCTCGACTTCACCTTCCGCAACGCGCGTCTGACCGTCACCAAGGAGCTCGACCGCGCCAGCGACGAGAAGCGGATGGCCAAGGTGGCCAAGTTCCTGGTCGAGCGCACCTGCCCGGACTGCGGCGGCTCGCGCCTCAACGACGCGGCACGCGCGCCCAGGATCGGCGAGCGCAACCTCGCGGAGGTCGCCTCGTGGCCGCTGCGCCAGGTACTCGCCTGGGCCCAGGGTGTGCCGGACTCGCTGCCGCAGGGCATGCGGCGGATGGCCGAGAGCCTGGTCGAGGCGCTGGAGGAGATGGGGCATCGGCTCCTGCAGCTCGGCCTGGGCTACCTCGCGCTCGACCGCGCCAGTGCCACGCTCTCCACCGGCGAACGCCAGCGCGCCCAGCTCTCGCGCGCGGTGCGCAACGAGACCACCGGCGTGCTCTACGTGCTCGACGAGCCGTCCACCGGCCTGCACCCCGCCAACATCGAGGGACTCATCGGCGTGATGCGCGACCTGCTGGCCTCCGGCAACTCCGTGGTGTTCGTCGACCACGACGTCCACGTGCTCGCCGCCGCCGACCATTTCATCGAGATGGGCCCCGGCGCCGGCAGCCGCGGCGGACGCATCCTCACGCAAGGCTCGCCGGAGCGCATTCTGCACGACCCGCACTCGCGCATCGCCGGATTCCTTGACGGATCGCAGCCCGTGGTGGTGCGCGACCGCCTGCCGTTGCCGACGAAGTCCGGGCAGGGCTGGATCGGCATGGAGACCGGTCCCATCCACACCGTCCATCCGCTGCATGTCGCCATCCCGCGCGGGCGCATGACCGCCGTCACCGGCGTTTCCGGCTCCGGCAAGACCACCATGGTGCTCGAATCCCTGATCCCGGGGCTTCAGGCCCGTCAGGACGGCTCGTCGCTGCCGGGCCATGTGCGCTCGCTGTCCGACGCGGGCGTCACCCGCGTACGCCTGGTCGACTCCACGCCCATCGGCATCAACGTGCGCTCCACGCTCGCCACCTATTCCGGCGTCATGGACATGCTGCGCCGCGCCTTCGCCTCCACGGTGGTGGCGAAGGCGCGCAGGCTCAAGCTCTCGGCCTTCTCCTACAACACCGGTTCGCTGCGCTGCCCGCAATGCGACGGCACCGGCCAGATTAGCCTCGACATCCAGTTCCTGCCCGACGTCACCATTACCTGCCCGGCCTGCGGAGGCAGCCGCTACCGGCGCGAGGCCGACGGCATACGACTGGCCACACCGTCGCATCCGCAAGGGATGACGCTGCCCGAGGTGCTGGACCTGGAGGTCGACGACGCGCTCGACTTCTTCGCCGTCGACGGGCAGTCCGTGTCGGCGACGGCCGCGGCCGAGACGGATTCCGGGTCCATGATCGGCACATCCGCGCTCAAACGCATCCACCGCTCGCTCGAAACCCTGCACGACCTGGGCCTCGGCTACCTCACGCTCGGCGAGGACACGCCCAGCCTTTCCGGCGGCGAGGCCCAGCGGCTCAAGCTTTCCAACGAGCTCGGCAAGAAGCAGGGCACCTCGCTGTTCGTGCTCGACGAGCCGACCACCGGCCTGCATCCGCTCGACGTACGCACGCTCATCGACGTGCTGCAGCGACTGGTCGAGCGGGGCGCGACGGTCGTCTTCATCGAACACGACCTCGACATGATCGCCAACGCCGACTACGTCATCGACATGGGGCCCGGCGGCGGCGAGGAGGGTGGCACCATCGTCGCCACCGGCACGCCCGACGAGGTCGCCGCTGATCCCGCAAGCGTCACCGGCCGTTACCTGGCCCGGCACATGGCCGGTGGCGCGGAGCGGTGATGGAGGTCATCGCTCAAGCGGAGCGTTCTCGACATTGCCGACGAGCATGTCGCCGGTGATTTTCGGCACCGACGAGTCGAGGAACGCCTTGGCGTCGCGCGAGACGATGCAGTCGGCGTTCCATTGCTCGGCGCATGCGCGGATGATGCCGTCCTCGAAATCCGGTTCGCTTGAATCCACGGCGATGCCGCATGTGGCGCTGTCGACTGGAAGCACCTCGAAGGTCTCGATGAATCGGCGGATCCAGTTTCTTCGTTGGTTTTCCGACAGATCGCGTCGCGAAATATAATAGGCATCCTTAAGACTCCCGGCGCAAACCGCCAAGCAAGGTCCCCCGTCTTTCGCCGCATTCTCGAAAAGGGAAAATGCCGAAACGAAGTTCGCGCGGTCGGGACTCATGACGTCAAGAAGGAAATTGGTATCTACGAAAATTCTATTCTGCACGATGCGCTAACTCCTCTTTGACGTCCACTGGTGTCAGCTGCCCTATGTGGGAAGGCAGCTTGACCGAAGCGATATCAGCCTTCGCCTCCTCGATCATCTTCTCGTGGTCCATCCGGCGCTTCGGATAGCCGACCTTGAAACCGGTGGGGTAGGAGGAGGGCTGGAAGGGCAGCATGCCGTCGCGCACGCTCTGCTTGAGGAACATGGTGACCGCCGTGGTCATGTTGAGCCCCATGTCCTCGAAGAGCGCCGCCGCATCCGCCTTGAGTTCCGGGTCGATGTTCATCGTCAGTTTCGCCATGTCGTCCTCTTCGAAGTTCCGTATCCGTGCATTCGGTATCTTCAGTATAGGACGAGCAGCGGTATGTTGTATGGTCAACGCACCCATAATAGCCTCCTAACAGCAGTATCATTTCTCCTGTCCATCAAGTCTATTGGTGCTATACGTTGCGGCGCAAACGGAAACGGGACATGTGGTCGAACGGTCGAATCCGTTGCAACGATGCGGATCCGGATATCAAAAAGGCGATGTGGACAACTATTTCCTTATACACACCGCCCTGCACGGGCCGAGCGTTTTTAGACCGTGATTATGCACTGTTTCGGTTAGGGTCCGTTCCTGGTTTCCGCTCACTTTGCCTTATCAAGTAGAGACAAGTACTTCCCGTAACCCTGCGCCTCCATCTGGTCGCGAGGCACGAAACGCAGCGAGGCGGAGTTCATGCAGTAGCGCAGCCCGCCGCGTTCGGCCGGCCCGTCGTCGAAGACATGGCCCAGGTGGATCTGCGTGTCGGCGGTGCGCACCTCGATGCGCGGGCGGCCGGGCAGCGAAGTGTCGCGGTGCTCGGTGAGCGACGAGCCGTCGATGGGCTTGGAGAACGAGGGCCAGCCGCAGCCCGCGTCGAACTTGTCGGTCGAGAGGAACAGCGGCTTGCCGCTCACCACGTCCACGTAGATGCCCGGCTCGAAGGTCTGGTCGTATTCGTTGGCGAACGGCCGCTCGGTGGCCGCCTCCTGCGTCACCGCGTACTGCTCGTCGCTCAGCTCCCAGATGCGCTCGATGTAGCGCTGCCGCTTGCCCACGTTCATCAGCTTGGCCACGGAGATATGGCAGTAGCCGCCCGGGTTCTTGTCCAGGTAGTCCTGGTGGTAGGCCTCGGCGGGGTAGAAGTTGCGCAGCGGCTCCACCAGTACGGCCGGCCGGCGCCCGTAGCGCACGTAGAGCTGCTGCAGCGCCTGCTCGTAGACGTCGCGCTGCGCCTGGTCGGTGTGGAACATGCCGGTGCGGTACTGCCTGCCGGTGTCGTTGCCCTGCCGGTCCACCGAGAACGGGTCGATGACGTCGAGGAAGAGCAGGGTGAGTGTGCGCAGGCTCACGCGCGCCGGGTCGAAGTCCACGCGCACGGTCTCCGCCGCGTCCGTCGTGCCGTCGCAGACCTCCTCATACGACGGATCCTCCTTGCGAGATTGCGCGTAGCCGACCTGCGTGGCGGTGACCCCGTCGACGCCCTGGAAATACCGTTCGACGCCCCAGAAGCAACCGCCCGCGAAATAGGCGGTCCGGGTTCCGGCCGGTTCTCGCCGCGTGGTCTGGCCCTCGTTGGTTTTGCCGTTGTTGCTGTTCGCATCCGTCATGTCGTTCTCCTTCAAGCGCTGGTCGCCGTCGCGGTCTGTGCGCCGGTGCCGTGCGTCCGCGTGCGTCGCGATTACTGATAGTCTGCCACAAACGCCCTCGCGATGATGCGCATCGTTCGGCCGGGGCGTAAACCTCTTGAGGGTCGGCGTGCCATCGCGCCCTCCCGACTCCGCCCGGAGCATGCCCGATGACACGGCCGGCGAAAGAAGAGTAGAATGAAAGTTTGCGGTATTCGGTACCAGCGGTATCGGAACCGGTGACGTTGTTTGTGGCGAAAAGGGGACCGGAATTTGGATTGGCGCGCGTCGGTATACGGCTCGAGGACCGGAAGCTCGGGAGGCTTCGGGCTTGGTTCGGGTTCGGACGACGACGTCTTCGGCGCCGACCCTGACGGCGGCGTGACCTTCGGCGCCAACGAGCCGGCCGTGCCCGAAAAGGTGCTGCGCCAGCGCGGCGGTAAGGCGTTCTACCGCGCCTACGAGGTCATCTCGGGCGGGCGCATGCACGGCTTGACCTGTACGCCCGGCGAGGACGGCACGCTGTTGGCCGCGTCCGTGGAACCGGCCGACGAGTTCGCCGACGACTATGCCGTGAGCGCCCGCATCGACGAGAACCATGGTCAGATCATCGCCTCGGACTGCACCTGCCCGGCGTTCGGCCGCTTCGGCGCGATCTGCAAGCACGTCATCGCGCTGATCATGCAATATAACGACACGCCCCAGAAATTCGAGGAACTGGGCAACGGTATCGCCGCCTCCGGAGCCAACGGCGCTTCGGGCAGGCCGGCGCACAGGGTCGTGCGCCACACATCCCGCGTGCTGCGCTCGTTCATGCACCAGGAGGATTCCCAGCTCGCCGAACAGGCCAAGAACCGCCAGCTGGAGCTGTTGAAGGAGGTCAGCAGCCGCGCGTCCGGCGACCTCGGCAGCGACGCCGCGCTCACCCGCCATATGCCCATCGGTTCGGTGGCGCTGCGCCCGATGCTCGAGAACTCCGGCCGCGACTGGTACCTGCGCCTGCACATCGCGGTGCCCAGCAAAGGCATCTCCTACGTCATCAAGGACATCAAGGCGCTCGTGGCCGCGGTGCAGCGCCGCGAATTCGTGACCTACGGCAAGAAGCTGGCGTTCGTGCACTCCCGTGATTCCTTCGACGAGCGCTCGCGTTCCATCCTGGCCATCCTGGGCCGCGCCATCGAGATTCGCAAAAGCGTCTCCGGCGATTTCCAGTTCTACCAGAGCAAGGCCGAGGCGCAGGAGATGCGGCTGAGCGACGACGAGACCGCCGAGCTGCTGGTCCTGTTCGTCGACGCGGACGTCACCCTCGACTACGTGCCCGCGCACGGCAGCTTCTCCTCGGCTATCCCCGTGCGCGTGGTCGACGGGGACCCGGACCTGGGCCTCGAGGTCGCCGCTGTCGGCGGTGACGGTGGGAATGATGATGGCAATGGCAACGGCAACGGCAACAGCGATGGCGCCCACGCCAATGGCAACGGCGGGGCGGGCCAGGGCTATGTCATCCACCACGACCTCAATATCGAGATATTCGTCATCGGCCGCGGCTCACAGTTCGTCATCGTGCGCCGTTCCGGATCCAGCCGCGCCTTCGCCTCCGACGCCCCCGAGATCCACCGGTGCTCCGGCACGATGGCCGACCAGCGCAACCTGCTTGAGGTGCTGTGCACCGGCGACGAGCGGGGCGACCTCTATCTGAGCGCCGACGACATCGAGGAGTTCTCACGCACGGTGTTGCCCGCGCTCGATCCCGTTCCGGCGGACGGACATGCGTCGCCGGATGCGGCGGGCGCGACTGATGGAACCGCGCGTGATGCGGGGAACGGCGAGCAAGGCGAAGGCTCCGAGACCGGTATCTCGACGTCTGATGGAGCGACGGATACGGCTCCCGATACCACCTCGACAGTGAGTAACGACCTGACGCCCGCCACCTCCCGCGACACCTCGCGCCACGGCATCGCCGTCAGGCTGCCCGAGGAACTGATCAGGCTGCGCCACGTGCCCTGCCACATCGAGACCTACCTCGACCGCGACCGCAAGGGCATCACCTGCGACGTGCAGGCCCGGTACGGCGACGAGCGCTTCCACGTCTTCTCCGGCATCAGCGGATCCGAGCCGGTCGCGCGCGACCATGGAGCCGAACGGCTGGCGGTGGAGGCCGTGCGCCAGTACTTCCCGATGCCCACCGGCCCCATCGCCCGCATCGCCGAGGACGACGACAAGGCCATCTACAAGCTGCTGAACGAGGGGCTGCCCGTGCTGCGCGGGCTGGGCGAGGTGTACTCCACGCCGAGCTTCGACGGGCTCACCTCCTCGCCGCATCCGGTCTTCAGGATCGGTCTCTCGATCAAGTCCGGGCTGGTGGAGATCTCGCCGATCGCCGACGAGATCGACCCCTCCGAGGTGCCGGCCTTGCTCAACAGCTACCGCAAGCGCCGCAAGTTCCACCGCCTGCGTAACGGTGCCTTCGTCAACATGGCCGACGTCGACACCAGCAAGCTCGACGAGGTCGGCGCGGACCTGGGCATCAAGTCGGTCGACCTGGACTCCGGAGCCGTGAGCGTGCCCGCCTACGAGGCCTATTACCTCGACGGCGAGGCGGACGACGAGGACAAAAGCGACGAGTTCCGCAGCTACCTGGGCGACCTGCGCGTCATCGACCCGAAAGCCTACCGGGTGCCGCAGGCGCTCGCCGGCGTGCTGCGGCCCTACCAGGTCGAGGGGTTCCGCTGGCTCAACGCCGTGGCCGACAAGGGCTTCGGCGGCATCCTGGCCGACGAGATGGGCCTGGGCAAGACCGTGCAGATGCTCTCGTACCTGCTCGCGCGGCGCGACGAACAACGCAATATCGGCCCGAACCTCATCGTCTGCCCGGCGTCGCTGGTCTACAACTGGGCCGCCGAATGCGCCAAGTTCGCCCCGGAGCTCAACGTGCAGGTGCTCGCCGGCTCCAAGGCCTCCCGCCGCGCGACGCTCAGGAACACCAAGGCATGGTATGAGGGCAGGAAGGCGCTGGGGGCCGATGAGGCCGGTGCCGGTTCCTATGTCGGTTCCGCTATTGGTTCCTCTGCCGACATGACGGAGCGTCTGAGCGTTCATCAGGATGTCGCCGGGGCGCAGCAGGCGAGTTTCGATATTTCAGCGGGTGCGAACGACGACGGCTGGCAGAGTGCCGACAGCCCGCAGCCCATCGACGAGGACGGGACGGCGTCATGGGACGCGCCCGACGTGCTGATCACCTCGTACGACCTGCTGCGTCGCGACATCGACGATTACGACGGGCTGGAATGCCACTGCATGACCCTCGACGAGGCGCAGTACATCAAGAACCACGCCACCAAGTCCGCCCGCGCCGTGCGCAAGGTCAATGCGCGGCACCGGTTCGCGCTCACCGGCACGCCGATCGAGAACCGGCTTTCCGAGCTGTGGAGCATCTTCGACTTCCTGATGCCCGGCATGCTCGGCGCCTACAAGCATTTCCGCGAGCGTTTCGAGATGCCGATTCTCTCCGGCGACGAGCACGCCCAGCGCAAGTTGCAGGCGTTCGTCGGCCCGTTCATCCTGCGGCGTTTGAAGTCGCAAGTCTTGAAGGACCTGCCCGACAAGATCGAGAACGTGCTCACCGTCCAGCTTGAGGGTGAGCAGCGCCGGCTCTACGCCGCGCTCGAGCAGCAGCTGCGCGCCACCTTGAACAAGCAGCGTGACATCGAATACAAGACCGGCACAATCCAGATTCTGGCCCAGCTCACCCGTTTGCGCCAGGCCTGCTGCGACCCGCGGCTGCTGTTCAGCAATGTCGGCAGCAACGTCGTCAGGAAGGACGCACACGTCTGGGGCATGCCCAGCCGCGAGACCGAGCGCGCCGACGACGAGCCGATCGACGAGGCCGTCGGGGTGGCTGACGAGCTCAGCGAGACCGCCGATGCGTCGGCGAACGCGATCGCGGGCAACGGTGGTGCGGTCGCTTCGGTGGCAGACGGAGCCGCCGGGGCGTGGTCCTCCGGCAAGCCGCGCAAGGTCACCTCGGCCAAGCTCGACGCCATCGAGGAGCTGGTCGCCAGTTGCCAGGACGCCGGCCGCAAGATGCTGATCTTCTCGCAGTTCACCAGCTTCCTCGACCTCATCGCCGAGCGACTGCGCAAGAACAAGGTCGCCTACAACGTCATCACCGGCGCCACGCCCAAGCGCAAGCGCCTCGAGCTGGTCGACCGGTTCAACGCCGACGACACCCCGGTTTTCCTCATCTCGCTGAAGGCCGGCAACACGGGCCTGAACCTGACCGGTGCGTGCGTGGTGGTGCATGCCGACCCGTGGTGGAACGCCGCCGCGCAGGAGCAGGCCACCGACCGCGCCCACCGCATCGGCCAGACCCAGGACGTCAACGTCTACCAGATCGTCGCCAAGGACACCATCGAGGAGCGCATCCTGAAGATGCAGCGCTCCAAGAGCGATCTGGCCGACCGCTTTGTCAACCACGCCGGTACCGGCAGCGCCACAGGCATCTCCAACCTCACCAAGGACGATCTGCTGCAATTGTTGGGGTAAGGAAAATTCTATTGCTGATAGACGCGATCTAGTGCTTCTAATGCTGGATAGACACATTGCGCGAATTGGGGGACTCCGGACTATTCCAAAGCAATTGCATAGTCTTCGGGGGTCTGCGGATAAGACTGGTAGCTGCTGAATATGTCGTAACAGATTTGCGTTACCTGTCCATGTGCCAGATCAAAGAGGTCAAGCAAGAAATCGTCTGGATGTTTGATTTCGATATGCAGCGGAGCCGTTGATTCGGCCGGGAAATCTTTGATGTTAAAAGTCACAAGCGTTTCCGCCGAACAATATGCCGCTGCCGCCAAAACATGCTTATCCCCTTCATCGCACGTCATCGTTTCGATGAGTTTCTCGTAACCGGTTATCTCGGCGTTGGGGAAGTGCTGACGCATGAGTTGGATACGGTGTTCCACCTTCTCTTGGCCTATCCGAGGCGATAACGTTCGGTTGAGTTCTTCAAGCACGCCGTCAGACCAGTAGGGGACGAAGAGCTGCTGTTCGGCGAGACACAGGAATAAATCGCTGGTTGTTTCGCCGAACAGCGTGCAGGTGTCGAAGAAGACGGGGAAACTCATTATGCGCCTCGCTTCTTGCGGATGAGCGGATTGTCGAAGGTGAGTTCGAGATTTGTGTCTTTGGCGAGCTCCTTGAAATCCTTGACGAAGGCCTCATGCCTGCTTTGCATGTATTTTTGAAGATCGGTAAGTAAAACTCTGCGATGCCTGCCGACTTTGCGATAGGGAATTTCTTTGTTTTCGAGTAGTTTCACGAAAGTGGGACGGGAGATGCCAAGCATGTCCGCAGCAGCCTGGGTGGTTAATTCCGTACTGCAGGGTGCGACCATCACGGCTTTGCCGCGTGAAAGTTGCGAGGCCACTTCCACAAGAACGTCTGCTAACTCTTTGGTCAAGGGTATTGGACTTTTGCCAGGTACGCTGATAGTGGGAATGGGAAAGTCTTTGCCCTGCGTCATATTGGTGAACTCAGCGTCGGTTTTCTGCTGAGTTTTCGATTTGGCAAGGCTCTTGGTAAGGGAATTCTTGATATTAATAAGTTGAGAACGATCCTCCTTTCTTGGCATGTATGTTGTTGATTCGTTGACCATGGTCTTGGCGGCGGTCATGATCGTTACTTCTTTGTTTGGCTTAGTATCTATTGTACGTCATATTCGAAATATTCGAAAATAACGAGAATTTTCGAAAAGTTTTGTACGTGTGGATAACATCCGGTAGGTTGCGCACTTTTGGTTTTCAGTTCTAGTCGTCTACATGTGATGTGCCAATCGTGTTGTCTTTTATTGGGTATTACGCAATATCAGTTGTAAATACTCGAATCAAAATCATGAAAAGTCTTCATCGAATAACCGAAACTTTTCGTAATTCATTTCTTTTTCTTCACGCCGAATATATTGTTTTATCCTTTGTCTATAACTTAAATATCTTGGATCTGGTGGGAGCTCTTTGAGTAAATTCGTAGCAAATATTATTTCTTTTTCATAACATGGAATAAAACCTGAATTTCCAACTCCAGTCATTTCATAAGTTTCGAGAGGAAGCACGTCTACGAGATTTGAGTTTTTGTCATTGATAATGATTAAGCGTAATGCATTGTTTCTCTCTTCCTCCGGAAGCTCAGGGATTGCTCGACGTAATGATTGGATGTAAATAGGGGATTGTATGTTCTGAAGAATAAAGAACTCCAAGAATTCAAAAGAATGACTAGAATTTGTAAAAAATCTCTGAATTATTTCCGAACTGGAAAACGAATCTGTTTTATCGATAATCGTTTTTAGCAAAGTGTTGATCATGTCAAATCGGGTATCACCAAGGGCCAGTAATTGCTTTATTTTGCTGAGTTGATTGCATTTGATTTTATAGTCTGATTCGTTAATGTATTGTTCGACAAATTTCGATGCAAATTGTCCATTTTGTGTAACGAGAAAGCAGAAAATAGTTCCTTTAAGATCGAAATGATTGCTAGTAGTGTTCGCAAGGAAAATATCTTCAAGCGAATTCAGATTTTTGGAGAAACCCATCTCAAGAAAATCTAGATTAGCTTCCCTTTCTGGCATATCTAATTCATAGAAGAAGCGAGAAGCGATTTTAGCATTTTTTAATGCTGTGCATGCGTGTTCACAATATACAGCTGCAAAACCTTTATGCTTGTTTTCGATTCTTTTGATGGAAGTTAAGCGGATAGGAAGCTGAGTTACATCTAAATCCTTAATCAGTTGCTGTCGATCTGTTTCTGACATGTTTGATGTAGCTACGCATTCATCAAGTTGATTTAATAATATCGGTTGTCGATGATTGCTTTTTTGAATGAGGCTGTGCATTTTTGACGAACCAATTTTTGTACTAATAGTTGGAATTAGGTTAAAACCAACTGGGATGGAGCGTCTACTGCCTAGTGTCATAATAAGGGTTTGAAGAAAGACCTCTTCAGAAATTGAGGGTTTCTCGTGTCCTTTAAATAGGCCTTCAAAAAGTTTGTCTACGGCAAAACTTAGTTCAGTCCAACCAGCCTGTTGTTCCTGAACTGCGGCAAGTAGATACTCAAAAAGCTGGGTAAATTGTGCGGAAGTCCAGGTTAATATTTTTTTGCAGGGCTTATATTTTTTTCTGCTCCAAGGAACAGTATCTGGGATCAGAGAGGTTGCTACAAGGAAAGCATCAGAGAAATTAATTTCTCTACCAATATGGTTTTGAATCTCTAATAAATCGCAATATTTCTTGATCTGCCAGCAGAATGAGTATTCCATATATGTCCGAGGATTGATAAATTCCAATGTATACTTATTGATCTCAGATAAGTCATATTTTACAGCTTTTATCTTGTCGCTAGTTTTTTGTTTTGCCAGGTAAGAGAAATTCGGCAATATTTGAATCAAAGTTTTCAATATCGTGTTGTGAAATTCCGCATTTGAAAGAATCGTAAATAATGCAAGAATGCATGTATGATGCAGGTTCTTTATAGCTGAGGATAAAGGTAAAGTCAGTTGACGGATTGATACACCTTTCCCCTCGAATTCAGTCAGTGTTATATCTGTTTTTAGGTAGTTGGAAGTAAGCTTAATAACCGCGTAAGCGAGATTGTTTGAAGGGGTTTTATGGTAAGCGTCAGTGAGTGATTGTATTAAAATAATTTCATCTGTAAATTTGTGGCTTATCGATGCCTCGGTAAAATTCAATGTGTGATCAAAAGCATTTTTATAGGCGCTTTTATTGGTTATTCCTTTCTGCAAGCAGGTAATGAGGAGCGGGAGAGCGGTCGCAAAATTTGAGGTGTTTTTACGAGCAGATAGAATATCTAGCGCTAAAGAATTTGAAGATTGTGCTGTCTCGTCTCTCCAGTATGCGCATGCTTTGCTTTTCTGTATCAGTATCTTTGCGAAACTTAACGCATAATCATCCAGAATCGGATGTAATGCGGACATAATTGTTTTTTGATTTTCTAGCGTATCAGTGCCTGCGTTCAGCCAAGCATCTGTGCAGCTCTCTTTAACTCTGTCGTTCAACTTTTGCGAATAGAAAATATTGGTCATTGTGTTAAGTACACGGATAACTGATTGTCTGTTATCTACAAGATAAGAAGAGATATATTTGGTGAGATTAAGAATATTATCTTCGAAGAAACAACGATACACTAAATAGTCGCGTAAATTTTGTTGTTCAAACTTTATAGCCAGTTCATCCGTGTATGGATTTGTGCAGATGTCAACTATAGAGCGATTTGAGAGCTCTTTAGCAGCTGAACGTATTTCTGAAGCCGTATACTTTTCTTTTACTAATATGTCATATGTTGGATGTCCGCTGGATAAATGGCTGATATTAAAACAAGAAAGGATCTCTAGGAATTTAATATTTTTGGCTGAAAAGTTTGTAGTTAATCCATGAAAGTAATGGTTCATTATGCTGTATGAGTCAGTTATTGCGGAAAAGCCATCTTTCTTTGCTAGCATTCCTGCCATGATGGCGAGCCGAATATTTCCGTGTGCTATTTTCTGAATCTGTTTTAAATAGTTATAGTTTGTGATTCCATAGCCTTCAGAGAGAATTCTTTCTATGGTTTCATTGTCCAATGAAGGTAGTGACATGCTTTTAAATCCGCAAGAGTCGTTGGCTTCCTGCTCCACTCGTTTTGCGGCATAATCCCTTACTGTCAATAAAAGTTTAAGTTTTGGATTTTGCAAAGCAGTGTGCATCAAAGTTTTCAGAGCTGTCAATTCATTCGCGTCATCGACTAACACGATTGTATTATCACTGTGAGAGAGAAAGCTGATAATATCTGATTCGGCATTTTCTGCACTTCGAGATTCCAACACTAAGCATTGATAATGATATTGTTTTGAAAACAAGTCGCAGGCTTCGAGTCCTAGTCTTGTTTTCCCTGTACCTGATGCACCTTTTAAAATCGTAATTTCATTTTGTTCGATTAGCGTGACGAGCTGCGATAATTGTTCATCGCGGCCTTTGAAAGGCGCAGAATGTGGGGTAGTGTATGCTCGTTTTTCTTCATTTGTTTTAAATTGTTGGATAGTGCAGAGAGTTCCGTCTCCGAGTTTGATTCCCAGATGCTCATCGGCTAAGGCGGGGTAAAAAGCATCTAGATCGTGCGCAATTTGTGAAGGTCCAATAAGCTCAATGCGTCGATCTATGGTCTTCAGTTCTTGTTCCTGACTAGGTGTAAGGCGGCTACATGTGTGACAGCAAATAATTTTCGTTATTCGTGAATCAGAAATTCCTGTTTTGCTGCTATTTAGACAATCGGTAATATCTTCTTTTAGTTTCTTAAACTGATTGTTTTTTGTAGTCGTAAATGCTGCGAGAACTACGCCGTTCTCCTCTATGCTGTGGGCATCTGGGATTCCTTTGGTGACATTGTCGGAACCGAATTCAGATCCTAACGTCACTAGATGATTGAAATGAAATTTTATGTTTAGATATGCCTCGGCAAGTTTTTGGAATGGTCCGCCGGAGATACCCTGTAGGGCTTTTTCTATATCGTTTAGACGAGTCAATTTTCCTCCTGCAGCAGGTGAATCTCATTCTGTTGATACTTGCTTCTAATTGTAATATCAGTAGAGATTAGAATGATGCCTTTTGTATATATACCGCTGATTAGAATTGCTGATAACGTCCGGTAAGTTGCGCACTTTCGGTTTTCAGCTTTGGTCGCTTCGTGCGGTGTCTCAACCGTGTCGTCCATTATCGGTTCGAGCGGTGACATGTCCAGGTAGCGGCGTTCGGGCCAGTCTTGGGTGACGTGGCGGACGCGGGCGGTGACGAGCATGAGGGCGCCCTGTCCGTCGGGGAACTGGCCGACGACCCTGGTCCTGCGCCGTATCTCCCTGTTGAGGCGTTCGATCATGTTGTTGGTGCGGATGAGCCTCCAGTGCTCCATGGGGAACTCCAGGAGCTGGTAGGTCGTGGCCTCTCCGATGCTCTCGCGCAGGCAGGAGGCGGCCTCCCTGAGTTTCATGCTGTCCAGTTCCGCGGCGACCGACTCGGCCTTGGCCAGCGTTCCTGTCCCGGTCCTCCATGGCGAACACGGCCTTGAGCTTGGCGGCCAACGTCTTGCGCCTCTGGCGGGGCGTCCTGAAGAGGACGTTGCGTTCGAAGTGGACCATGCACCGCTGGTAGCGGGCCTGCGGGAGCAGTTCGCCGACGGCTCGCACCAGCCCCGGGTTGCGGTCGCCGACCGTCAGCCGCACGCCGGAAAGGCTGCGGCCAATCATCGGGCGGATGAAGACCTCCCAGCTTTCCGTGTCCTCCCTCATCCCTTCGGCTATGCCGATGACCTCGCGCCGGCCGTCGTCGCCGACGCTGATCGCGGCCAGCTCTCTGACGTTCTCCAGCTTCCTGCCCCCAGTTTCGTCTCAGCCAGATGCCGTCCATGAACACGTACGGGAAGTCCCGTTCCAGCAGCCTGTTCCGCCATTCGCCGATGTCCTCATAGACCCTCTTCAGGTCGTTGTTCAGGGTCTGGGGAGGGATGCGGTTGCCCCACAGCCGCTCGCTAATCGAACCGACCTGACGGGTCGAGACCCCGCTGAAGTACATCTCCATGAGCGCCTCCTCTACGCTCGACTCACGCGTCCGGTAACGCTGGATGACCGCGGACTCGAACAGGGCGCCCTTGAGCTTGGGGACCTTCACGCCCATGCTGCCGGCCTTCACCGTCAGGCTGCGCTCGTAATGGCCGGCGCGATAGGCCTTCCGGTCTTCCTTGCGCTCGTAGCGCGCGGCGCCGGCCACCTGTTCGGCCTCGGCGTCGAGCATCGCGTTGAGGATCTCCTCGACCTTCGAGGAGACGAGCCTGTCGAGCTCGGTCTCGAACTTGGACTCGTCGACCTGTATGATTTGTTATTGGGCATGGTTCCCGCCTGCTTTCCAATCGGATTTTCTTTCTGGCGATTGAAAATCGTACACAGGCAGGGCCATGTCCCCTATCAAATCCCAAAATCCAAAGTGCGCAAAATCTCGGACACTACCACCTCAAGCTGTCAAATATGGAAATGAAGCCGGTATCCAACTTATCGACGGCAACGCCCTGGTCCAGATGTGTCAGCAAGCCTGGGGAAACTCCCTCCCTCAGCGGTCCATAGATCCGAGAGTTTTCGAGTTGACAGAAGGCGATCTGCTAGACAATATTTCTAGAGATATGCAATATGAGTTTGTGTAAATGATTCGAAGATCATGCTTTAAATCATTTTGAGATTTCATTTTGCCACTTGATCTTAGTAATCAATGCTTTGATAATATGCTTAACTCCATAGTTGTTTTTCTGAGCATTCAAAATGCGGGGTTCAGTATAGAGAGCATAAATAAAAAAGAATATCCCATATAGATATAGTACCAGAAACAGCAATAGAGCGTAATTCTTTAATACTGCTTGTGTAATTGGCATGAGATTAGTAGCAAGTAGTAGCACCGTCAAATAAGCAGGGATTGAGGCGCCGCATAAGAAACCTGAAATTGAGTAAGCCTTAGGATGTCTAGGACCAGTATCTTCTCCTAATTGGTCTGTTTGGGTCAGAGCGTTTCTAAATAGCTGATTTTCAAAGAAGTATCTGTCGGTAGGCCGCTTACCCAATAAATATGTTCTATAACAGAATCTTAGTATTTTCCACTGCCAGAAAGTTCTAATTATAGTCAAGAAGACGACATATACAACAGATAATACGAGAAAGACAATTACGAAATTAAGAGTTCCTTTATATGTCAGTCGATTACCCGCGATTATGGAAGATATACCTTTACGGCTAAAAGCTAATATGTATATTAGTGCTGTTGGAAAATAAAAACCGGTGCATATATATTTTAAAAATGAGAATATTCCCTGTTCGTTGGCAATTTTAAGCTTCTGAGTTTTATTCTGGTAAGATTTTCGCAACTCATTTTTGCCGAAAAGATAAAAATGTTTTCGATACAGTTGTTCTATAAATTCATTACTAATTTGTTTGTATTCAATATGTAATATGTCGATATCGTTGGGATTGACAAACGCTTCAGCTTCTTTTAGCTCTTTCATGCGATTAAACCTAGGCTCAAACGTCATTGTGGATAAGAGAGGTAGTGTTTTGACAATTGTAAATGCAATCGTGATAATGGCACAGAAAGCTGTTGTAATACTTGCAATTGTCGATGCAGAGTTAACAAGAAAGTTAAAGAGTGAATCAATCATTTTCGTTCTTATTCCTGTTCTTTAGTTGATTGCAGCGATGTTTGATTTTATGTATATTTCGATAAGTTTTAAAGTTGGCTCGTACCTTTTTGACTGGATATTTGGCTTTAGTTTTCGTGAGCTTGTCCATGATGATCTCATCCATGTCACAGTTGAGCTTTTCGGCGAGATCGATGCAGTAGGTCAGGACGTCGGCCAGTTCCTCTTTGACGTGTTTGATGTCGGGGTCGGCGACGTCCGGTGACCATTGGAAGCATTCGAGCAGTTCGCCGGCTTCGATGCTGATGGACTTGGCGAGGCTTTCGGGGGAGTGGTACTGTTCCCAGTCGCGCTCGTGGTTGAAATCTCGGATGGCCTGAATGGTGGATTCGCTGATCATGCTTATCAAGCCTACTCGCTTGGACAAAGGCGACTGCGACGAATCCCACGCAAGAGGTTCGGCGGACGGCTTTTCGCAAACCAATGCAGCGAGTTATGCACATTTTTAAATATGAATAATTCTTTTTCGTCGGTGTGTCGTGGCGAAAAGCTGGTTGTATTGCGACATAATTGATATATGGGAAATGATGTTCAAGAGCCGATCATTGTGAAGTTGCCGTATAAGCAATACTCTCGAGAAGCGTTTATGGATTCGGAGCTGATTCATAAGAACGGAACGATTTCACCGGTCGAAGATTGGATGTTGAAGAGCTTCCGTGGTCTGAACAAATTCGTGCTTGAGTATCCGACTGTTTATGTGGTCTATGCAGACAAGAAAAACAGGCACAAGCATAAGCCTGAATACACGGTCTATATCGGTGAGACCAATGACATCATCCACCGCACGGCTCAGCATCTGAACAACGATTCCAAACTTGACAACCGCGGCGATTGGAAAGCTGTTGCCGGCAGCGACGCGTACAAGCAGTATGTCATCGGCCATCCGGAATTCAACAAGTCGCTGACGTTGGACGTCGAGAACCGGTTCATGCACTATATGTCGAGCACGGATTCGGTCAAGCACCTCAACAATCGCCGGACGAACGCGCAGGGACATTATTACACCGACCAGGACTTCGAGAAGATTTTCTCCAAGATCTGGCTCGAGCTGCACAATGACGATCCTGAGCTGTTTCCGGCGGAGCAGATCATCCGTGATTCCGCGTTGTTCAAGGCATCACCGTTCCATAAGCTTGGCGACGAGCAGGTTGAAGCGGAAGAATCGATTCTGACCCAGCTTTCCGCGATTTTGGCGGATGAGAGCAAGGACGCGCAAAACGAAAACGCACAAAGTAAGCAACAGAGGCCGAAGCTTATCTTCGTCGAAGGTGCTGCGGGCACTGGCAAGACCGTGCTGCTCAGTCATCTTTTCTACCGTATCTATAAGGAAATCGAGGAAGTCCGAGAACGGCAACCTGAGGAAGAGAAGCAAGAAGATGACGTTCAATCGGCGGATAAACAGTACCCGGCCTATATTCTGGTCAATCAGAAGGAGCAGGTGACGGTCTACAACCAGATTGCCACGAAACTCGGCCTGCAAAAAGAGGCCGGCAAAGTGGTGATGAAGCCGACCCAGTTCATCAATAGATTCAGCAAGCCGATGCATGGCATCAAAGGACGTGGCGATCCCACCAAGCCCGATGGCAAGGCGGATATTGTTTTGGTGGATGAGGCGCATCTGCTTCTGACGCAAGGCGACCAGGGATATTCGGGCAAGAACCAGCTTTATGATCTGCTTCGCAGGGCTCGCGTGGTCATCGCCGTTTTTGACCCGAAGCAGATTCTTCAATCCAAGCAGAAGATGAACGCCGTCACGTATCAACGATTGTTCCCGAAGGAAGAACTCGAGAATCAGAGCCAGGTCCACGCCGGCAAGATAGAAGCTGATCGGGTTGTCAAGCTGGGGCCTGAAGACCATCTGCCCGAAATGGAAACCGAGGTCGCGCATATTCGTGTGCGGCATCAGTTCCGTATGGCTGCGAGCGACGAGATGATTCAGTGGATAGACGATTTCGCTGATAACGGGCACATCGGCAAGCTACCGGTCGATCCGGGCGTGCATGACGAGGACGCCGAGGCCAAGGACGGAGAGATTCATTGGAAGCGTGAGCCTTACGAGGTCAAGGTTTTCGATTCGCCGGTCGAGCTGTTCAGGGCTATCCGGAAGAAAGCTGAGCTGAAGTCGGACGGCTGGGACGGCAAGGGGCTCTCCCGAGTGCTGGCGACCTATGACTGGAAGTATGTAGACAAGAAAAAGAATTCAAAAGACCCGAATGGTTTTTGGAACGTTGAAATGTACCGCGATGCAGACGGTTTGTGGAAATACGGGCCGAAGCCAGGCATGGCGAAATTCAGTCCTGTTGAGCGTGAAGAGGCCGATGACACGTTCACCAAGAACGGCTATTACAAGCGTTGGGAGAGTCGGACAACGGATGATTACTTCTGCCAGCCGTGGAACTACCAGCTCACCGATCAAGCCGAGTCAAAACGGGTCGGTGACGAACAGGCGTGGGCTGAGCAGTCGCACACCATCAACGAGGTCGGCTCCACGTTCACCATCCAGGGCTTCGATCTCAACTACGCAGGCGTCATCATTGGTCCGTCGGTTGGCTACAAAGATGGGCATATCACTTTCGATCCGGCCAAAAGCGCCAATCGTCTGGCCAAGCCCGAGCGTAAAGATCTAGGCGACACCTCAGCCGAAAACCTCTTCCGCAACGAGCTGAGTGTCCTTCTCAAACGTGGAGTTCATGGGCTGTATCTGTTTGCAGTAGATGAGGAGTTGGAATGTAAATTAACCAACCATTTAAAACAGTAATAATAATTTAAGCAGAATATGTTGAGGAAAGGGAACAGTGCAACATGAAATTAGAAAAAATGATTATAAAAGGCTTTCGCTCGTTCGGTGAAGAGCAAGAACTCACATTTAATAAAAACACGGTGTTTGTTGGAACTAATGGGACTGGTAAGACGACTGCACTATTGGCATTATGCAAAATTTTCTCTAAAGATGCGAAAGAACGAACAATAGAGCAAGAAGATTTCCATTTAAATATTGGGGAAGATTATGCGACAGAACAAGAATTAAATTTATTTATTGAAGTAACTTTTAATTTAGGCAAGGATGTTATTTCAGCGGGACCTACCTTTTTTAGAGGTTTAACAGTAGAACAACCTAATGGGGATTTAATTCTACGAATTCGACTTGAATCAAAATGGGCGAATGATGGTAGCATTGGTGGAGCAATAGACACTGAAGTTTATGTTGTGACTTCTGAAGGGAAATCTCATGTTTCTCGTCAGTGGTTGAATGCAATACGTGTAATTTATGTACCTGCAAGCAGGAATCCTGCACAAGCGTTAAATAGGGTTTCGGGGGGTATTCTTTCTAATTTGATTCGCGCAATTGATTGGGAAAAGGGTGATCAAAGGAAGCTAATAGAACAGCAAATCGAGGATTTAGATAATTCCTTTTCTTCCGTTAATGATGTCGAGGATTTATCGGGACAAATTAATAGACAGTGGAGGGAATTGGATAACGATAGTCGTCATTCTACTGTAAAATTGCATTTTATAAACAACGATTTTGAGCATATTGTTCGGCGTCCATTTGTGGCTTTTTCTGAAGACGGGTTTACGAGAGAGTATAAAACGGATGATTTAAGCGATGGTCAAAAGTCTTTATTTTACTTTTCTTTGATTAAAGCATTGTTTGGAATTGAGACTGTAATAAGAAAAACAATTCAAGAACAATTCACTCCGGTTAAGTCGGTAAAAAAGGTACAAATTCCTGTACATAATGTTTTATTGGTCGAAGAGCCGGAGAACCATATTTCGCCTCAGCTGCTTGGTAAGCTGGTGGAAATCTTGGTTACGCTAACTAATGATGATTCGTGTCAACTTATTTTTTCTTCTCAGTCTCCCGCAATTATTAAAAGAATTGAACCAAAAGATATTAGGTATTTTAAACTTTCAAAAGAGTCGAACACCTTATGTAAGCCATTGACTCTTCCTGATAATGAATCAGAAGCATATAAATATATAAAAAATGCTATACAAGCATATCCTGAACTATATTTTTCTAAGTTGGTAATTTTAGGAGAGGGCGAGAGCGAACAAATAATTTTGCCTAAAGTGTTAAATCCTGAAATAAAGAGTGATTTAACGATGGATGTTCGTAGTATTTCTATAGTTCCTTTAGGTGGAAGATTTGTACATCATTTTTGGAAGTTACTAAGAGGCCTCGGAATTCCATACATTACATTACTTGATTTTGATCAGGAACGATATGGAGGCGATTGGGGGAGGATACGCTACGCGATTAATGAGTTGAAAAGCTTTGGTTTTAATGTCGAGAGTTTTTATGATTTTGATGGTTCAAAATTTGATAACGAGAAACTTAAACAAATGACGAGTCGTCCTTTGGATTTAAATCAATTAACTTATTGGAGAAATCAGCTCGAGAGTTTTTCTATCTTTTATTCCGCTCCTCTGGATATTGATTTTTTAATGTTGGAGCAGTATCCAGAAATTTATAAGAGTATTGCAGACGAATTTTCAGATAAACTAAACTTGAAAAGCTCTGACGAGGCCGTTCGGTTAGTTTTACATGAGCATGGGAAAGATGGTACCTCATATTCTCCGCAGGAAAAAGAGCTAATGCCTTTGTATACATATCTATTTTTAAATAAAGGCAAGCCAATAACACATTTTATGGCGATACAAAAATTAGGAAAAAATGATTTAGCGAAAGAACCTGAGATCTTCCAACGGATGTTTAATAAGATTAATGAATTATTGGGGGAATGATGGAACAAGACCATTGGATTCCTACAGATGGAATTGACCTTGAAGAAAATGCGATTAAGACTGTAAAAGATTTAAATAATGTCTTGACTTACGCGGGACCTGGCGCAGGAAAAACTGAATTACTAGCTCAAAAGGCAAATTATCTTTTAGAAACAGGGATTTGTCCTTCTCCTTACCAGATTTTGGCAATCAGTTTTAAAGTGGACGCTGCTGACAACATTAGAAAAAGGGTTGAACGGCGCTGTAGTATTGTCAATGGTAAAAGATTCTCATCATATACCTTTGATGCCTTTGCGTCGTTTATTTTAAAACATTTTCGCCTGGCAATTCCGGTAGCTTTTCGTCCTAGTTTAAATTATTTAATTATTGATAATAAAAAACATTCCGAGAACACAATTTCAAGCAAAGCTATTGATAGGTATTTCAGAACGCTTTCAGATTTTGAACCGGATTCTATTAGGAATCTGCTTGAATCCTCTTCTTTCAGACCGTTTTTACGGCAAGGAACAGGCTTACCAAGTTTACTTACTTATAAAACTGTTTTTTTGCTCGCATTATATATCGTTAAAACAAATATTAAGATTGCTGATTTAATACGGAGCACCTTTCCTTTTGTTTTTGTCGATGAATTTCAGGATACGACGGATTTACAATATTCGTTGCTTTCTACATTATTCAAAGACACTTCAACTTCGGTAACTGCTGTTGGCGATTCTAAACAGAAGATAATGGTATGGGCAGGGGCCAAAAAAGATATATTTAGTACTTTTCAGAAAGATTTTTCAGCAAAAGATTATTCTTTAATTGTGAATCATAGATCTGTACCAGAGTTAGTTAGATTCGAAAAGAAATTTGCTTCTTTGCTGAATAACTCACCAATTGAAAATGATTATAAAGAAAGCTATGGAAACGTAGTTCAATATTTTATCTGTGAGAATGATGATATTGAGGCAAATGTGATTGCTCAAGATATTGCGGAAAAAATTAAATGTGGCGTCAAACCTGAAGAAATCTGTATCATCTCAAAAAAGATGTGTGTTGATGCTAGACGTGAATATAAATATGCCAACAAAATCTGTGAGCAATTAAGAAAATCAGGAATTCGAGCAGCTGATTTAAGTCAAAATCAGGAGTTTTTCCATGATTCGCTTTTTTCGCTAGTGTTTTCAATATTGGAATTATCAGTAGGGAACATTACTTCTGAAGAAAGATTTGAGATTGATGCGGAACTGATGAGATTAAAGAATATATCAGGAAATATTGAAGATGGAGGTAAATACATTTCTTTTGAGAGAGACTTTTCTTCGCTGTTAAGTAACTTATGGCACAGCTGTATTTATTTGAAAAATAATCCTTCACATAATGAAAAGATGCTTGAACGAGTTTTGCGCCAAATTGTAGATTTTATTGGAATCAACGCAATTGAGGAAAACTACTCTATTTACAGCGAAAAAGGATTGATCAGTGAGGCTGTGAAACGATTTGCAGAAAAAATATACTCGGAATTGAAATTTTCGAATTTTGACTTTCCCAAAGCATTAGACAGTTTACGTGGTAGAGGAATAGTGCACATTATGACAGTGCATAAAAGTAAAGGACTCGAATATGAATATGTATATTTTATAGGTATTGAGGATGACTCTTTCTGGCAAATAATGTCAAATCCTTCTGAAGAATACAGTGTCTTTTTCGTTGGTGTATCACGTGCTAAAAAGGGTCTTATTCTAAGTAGCTCTAAAAAAAGAGGAATACAAGATGAACATATACATAATATTAGAGAAATTATACAATTATTGCCTCGATGTTCTTGGAAGCGCAGTATTACTAGTTGTTCTGCATACTGAGGAAGATGAAGAGATGGGTGTTAGCTAGTCCGGTATTCTGCTAGTCCAAAAAGATAACTGAGCTTCCTTATCGATGATCAAGAGGAGAAAAATATGAGGAGTGAATGTCCAGTCGATTATCCATGTGCTATTGCTGATCACAGTAAAGAAGGTTGTAAAGCTGCACTCACTTGGGTTGTTGGTCATCTCGAGCAAGGACAAACTTTAACGCTTTGGATACCCCAAAAACAGATGCTTAGAAGTAATCAGTTTCTTGTCTGTCTTTCAAAGGAACCAGCCATTAATGTTGTGACGTTACGTGGCGGTTTCTATTGTGCTGATGGCCCCGTGCTTGCTATGTATCCAAATTCTAATGAGATTGCATGGATTATGGGTGCCAACGGAATCACAGCTCTCGCAGTCGTACAATGGAGCGACGATCTTGATACCTGGGTGAAAGAAGTTGGTGCCAAAGTTGTTCATTCTTTCAAACCTGATAAAACTCGCAGATTTCCTTTTTTTGAGAAAGAACCTGAACTGGATCCCGAAGTTATCAAAAGGCTCGAGGATATTACGGTAACTATCAATCTCAACAACTCTATTGCTAGTGCGAGCTTTGAAAAAGATATTACAGTTCGGCAACTACTGCAACTCCATGATACTGGGTACGAACTTCCTCCCAAAAGAATGGCTCAGTGGGCTGCTGCACATGGTTGGTTATATGATAACCCCAAAGAATTGGCTAATTGGGCTAGGAAGATTTCATCTGGTATCCGTCCGCGTATAAGTCAATGACACACTTTGTTAAAACGGACTCTCGATTTGAGCACTGTGAGTAGGCTTGAGGGCCACTGTTGGCAATCAGTATGCCAGTATGAGCGGACGATAGCTAGTGATTCTCAGTGGAGCTGCAGACTAAGATGGTGCCCGTAATCAATGAGCACTCAACAACATAAGCCAAAGGAGGCAACAGCCATGAAGGCATGGAGATTTTACGGGACCAACAAGCCGCTGAAACTGGAGGAGGTGCCGGAGCCGCGTGCCAAGGCCGGCGAGGTCATCGTCGACACGAAGGCGGTCGGGCTGTGCCACACCGACGTCGGGTTCCTCACCGATCCGGGTTGGATGAAGGGCCATACCGTGCCGTTCACGCTCGGCCATGAGGACGCGGGCGTCATCAGCGAGGTCGGCGAGGGCGTCGAAGGCTTCAAGGTCGGCGACCGCGTCGCGATCTGCCCGACCACCTCGGCCGGCACTCCCGGCGGTGGCTTCGACGGCGGCTATGGCGAGAAGATCGCGATCGGGGCGCAGGCTCTGGTGCCGATTCCCGATGCGGTCGATTTCGTCAAGGGCGCCGCGGCCACGGATGCGGGCATGACCTCGTACCACGCCGTCGCCACGCGCGCGGCCGTCAGGAAGGGCGAGGACGTCTGCGTCATCGGCGTCGGCGGGCTCGGCCAGATCGGCGCCCGCGTGGCCCATCTGCTCGGCGCGAACCTCTACGTCGCCGAGGTCAAGGAGTCCGCGTGGCCGATGGCCAAAGATTTGGGCGCCATCGACGTGAAGAAGTCTATTGATGAGTTCGTGGCTGAGGGCGTCAGGTTCGACAAGGTCATCGATTTCGCGGGCTTCGGTACCACCACGGCCCAGGCGGTCGAGGCGTGCAAGACGCACGGCACCGTCGTGCTCGTGGGCATGGGCCGGCTCGAAAGCACCATCGACACCAAGGCGCTGATTATGAGCCAGGTCAACCTGCTCGGCTCCAACGGCGGCACGAAGGACGACATCGCCGGCGTCTACAGGCTCATGGAATCCGGCGACCTCGACCCGGTCACCACCAAGATCGCTTTCGACGAGATCCCCGAGGGCTTGAAGAAGCTGCAGGCCGGTGACGTCCGCGGTCGCCTCGTCGCCGTCTACGAGTGATGGGTCGATCCGCAACTCTATAGATTCCAGACTCTGTCGGAGTCGATAAACAATAAAGCCGGGTAGTCAATGTCCGGCTCCCAAGCCGTCGGTCAATGCAGCCGGCGGCTTTGTGCTTTTGATACAAAGCTGAGTATGAAATGGGAATCTACCATCTAGGTGGAGTGCAACAAATGAAGTATTGAGTGAGCGTATTTTTATCCTGCCGAAGGAGTCGATGCTTCATTAGTAGCATATAGTGCAACAAATGCAGCGCGTAACCGACGGCACTTGGCGATTGTCGGCGTTGTTGGCGGGCGGCCTCTACAATGGGAGCATGACCAACTTCCTAGCATTCACCGCGAATCCCGATCCGGAATCACTCACGCAAACCATCGGCAAGGCGTTCCTCGAGGGCGCGAAGGCCAAGGATCCGGCGGCGGGCACCGACTTCGTCGACCTGCACACCATCGGCTTCGACCCGACCTATCGCATGGCCGACCGCCAGCAGTACCTGGGCGAGGCCCCGATGCCCGATGATGCGGCCGCCCTCCAGAAGAAGATCGTCGACGCCGACGTCATCGCGCTCGTCTTCCCGGTCTACTGGTGCCAGATGCCCGCGATGATGAAGGGCTTCACCGAGCGCGTGCTCTGCCGCCACTTCGGCTATAATCCGGACCACACCAAGTCCGCCATCGCCGACAAGAAGTTCCGCGTCATTATGCTCACCGGAAGCTCCGAGAAGTGGTACCGCGACTCCGGCATCGATTTCGCGATCCGCCAGCAGGTCATCTACTACATGTTCCACCATTATTGCGGCGTGGACGACGCCGAGCTGGTCTACGTCGACAACCTCGAGATGGGCAACGACTCGCCCGAGGCGCGCGAGGCCGCGTCCATGCACATCGAGCGCATCAAGGAGCTCGGCGCCTCGCTGGCATAGGCATGCCGCTGGCGCATTTTGGATAGTTGGCAGCGTTGCTGCCTCACTGGTTCTGTGCTGCAGATGAGCGTAATTTGGCGATAACACGTAAAAAGTGCCAATACACGGCTCTGGCTGTCAATATTTTTCGGATAACGTGAAAATATTGACAGCCAGCGGGTTTACTTGGTCTTTTCCCAACACTGTTGTTGGAAAAACGACGTCATGATGCCATAACTGTCACTATTCCAACAGTGATGTTGCGTATCGCTTGTTGTGCGTGGATACCGTCTCTTTGGGTGCCGTAGTGGCCACGGCCTGCACCCGCCGCAGTTCGCCGCGCCGCCGGAAAACACGGCTGCCGTTGCCACCGCTGCGGTTTTGCAATGCCACCGAAACCACAGCGGTCGTTTTCATGGCCTGTCCAAGCCACGTCGCGACCTCAATCGCTACCGCTTCTGCTGTGGTTTTTGCGGCTTCTGCGGTTGCTGCTGCTCGTCGGTCAGGCGCCACTCGTGCACGACGTTGCTGTCGGCGCCCATCGAGTAGATGACATTGTTGATACGTTGCTCCTGCTTCGCGTCGGTGGCCTGGTCCCAACAGGTGCCGTCGGGATGGTCGTTCGCGATCGGGCACCATCGGTACTGGCCCTGCTGCATGTTGGCGGTGGGCACCCAGTCGATGCGGCTGACCCGCCAGGTGCCGGGCTTGCCACGCTTGCCGGCGAACTGGATGCGCGCGCTCACGCCCTGGTTGTTGACCTCGTTGCCCGGAATGTAGGAAGTGACGGTCACCGCGTTGCCCAGCCCGTAGACGATCCACGTATTGTGATAGTACTCGATCGGCTGCGCGCAGTGGCATCCGGCGCCGTAGATGACGTCGAAGGCCCCGGTATCCGCGAGCTCGTGCGCCTCCGAGACCTGCCATGAGTCGGCTTTCGTCAGGTATTCCTGCAGCGAGTGCATCGCGATCGCCACCACGTCCGCGCCCTGCTTGCGGGCCTCGTGCGCCTTGGTCACCGCCCGCTGGATGTCGGAGTCGTGGTGCGGGTCGCCGTCCTCGCGCAGCCGGTCCACACGCCAGTCGTAGTCGGGCGTCATGGCGTTGAGCGACACGGTTCCGGTCACCAGCCCCATCTTGCCGCCGCCGGTGGGGGAGTCGATGACCAGCGGCTTCATCGAATCGGCCTCGGTCTTGTAGGATCCGGTCTGCGCGATGCCGGCCTGGTCGAGGTCGTCCCACAGCCGGTCGATGCCCGCGGCGCCCTGGTCCCACGAGTGGTTCGTGCCGTGGGTGCAGGCGTTGTAGCCCACGTGCTGCGCCGCGTCGACCACCTCGGGCGGGATGTTGAAGACCGGGTAGGCCGTGTAGGGGCCGCCGCGCTGCGCCACGGGCGTCTCGAACTCGCAGACCGCGATGTCGGAATGCTGGATGTAGGGCTTCATGTTGGCGAACAGCGGGTCGAAGTTGAAGGCCGTGCCGTCGGTCGCGCTCGGATTGTTCTGGAAGTGCTCCCAGAGCCCCTCGTGGAAGAGCAGGTCGCCGTTGACGAACAGGGCGATGCAGTCGCTGTCGGGGCAGTCCGGGGAGTTGCCATGGTGCACGGTCACCGGCTTGGGCGTGGCCTTCCTGTTGATCGCGGTGGCCTCGTTAGTCTCGCCACTGCGCACGCCGAATGCCGAATCGTGGTTCGAGAAGCCGAGGAACAGGGCCACGCATGCCACCGCGAGGGCGAGCAGGACGATGCTGGAGGCCGTCACCAGCCGCGCGGAGACGCCGGGGGCATCTGCTCGGGCATGGGCGGAATGGTGTGCCGCATGCTTCATGTCGTGTCGTGGCTGGTGCCTCATCGTGCGCTTCCTTCTCGTCTCTCGTCTCTGATGTCTCTGTATCTCTGACGTCGTTGTCACTCCATATTAAGCGATTCGTGCTTCGGCCATGCCGGATAGTCATATGGGGAGACGGTGTCGGGCGGAATCCATGCCATTCGGTTGCGGCGGGCGACGCGTCTACCGGAATCCGAGGTAGCGGCGATGGTTCAGTCGAAGCATCCACGGGTCGGGGGAGTAGACGTTCGCGGCGGCAGCGGGCCGTCCGTCAGGATGACGGTAGGTGCCGTCGGCGTCTCGGGCCAGGCGCGAATCGGCGATGGCCTCGAGGAAACCCTGGATTTCAGCGTCGGAGTCGAAGGGGTAGGGAGTCGTGCACCACACCGGATCGGCCTCGATGACGTAGGCGGCGGGTTCGCCGGCGCGATTGTCGGAGGGCCGATCTGTGGCTTTGCCGGCAAATTCACTTGCCGGTTCGTTCGCAAGCTTGGCTGCTGGTCCGTTTGCGGTTGCGTTTGTGGGGCTGGCTGATATTCCGTGCGAATGCCGTGGTGTGCATTCGTTTTTGGCGGCAGCCGGGACGAACCCGACGATGACGCTGGCATTGCCCAGCCCACCAAGCCGTGCCGCCCGCTCCGCCGTCCGTTCCACCAGACCTTTATATTCCTCGTGGAACGTGGCCCCGTCGAAGATCGTGGCGATGCCGTGGCCGTCGTCGGCGTCGAGGTGCACGCAGTAGCCGCACGATGCCACCGCCTCGCCGTCATGGACGATGACGCACCATTCCTCGATGATGCCGGGGATATGGGCGCTGACGGTGATAGCCGAATCCGCCGGAGCTCCCGCGAGGTCGTGGCGCAGCGTGGCCAGGTCGCGCCTGGCCGCCCGGAATTCCGGCACGCGGCCCTGGTCGAGCTGCGACCAAGGTTCCGCTCCCAATCCAGCCGGTATATGCGTCCAGGTCAGAATGTCGGCCACGCTGGTGGTCATGCTTGCGCGGCCGAGCAGATCCGCCGGAAGCCTGCCCATCCAACCGTTCGACGGTGCCTCGAGCGCGATCGGCTCCTCGTTTCCGGCGGCCCTGAACGCGTTGAGGGCGATGAGTAGGTTCGGCGTGATCCAGACCGGGTCGCCGTCGTCAAGGTCGCGGGAAGGCGCCAAACCGTTGTCGTGATTGAAGTCCCAGGTCTTGCCAAGAGGCGTGACGAGGCCTTCGCGGCGGGCTTTGTCGGAGGGATCGTCGGAAGAATCATCGGAAGGACCGCCAATGTGAGGCGCATGAATGTGAGATTTGTCCACATAGGTCTGAAAGGCGTTTTGTACCCAGAAAATAGGGCAGATGATGCGCATGGTGACCATTTCGGGTGTCTTTCTGGTGGGAAACCGTTCCGTTCCCTCAAGCGTAACCCGACGAGGTGAACGGCTCAAAAGCGTTGTCATCATTGGCATCGAGGTAATCGAAAGCGATAAAAACAGTCGCAACGAGTCATTTCGGAACCGTCCCTCGTTTTTATTCCCGCTACTCTGCCAGCTCAATAAGACAGACCGTCTTACGTTGCTTAATATGGCAATTGTCAGCGAGAACAGCCCCGCAAACCAATGAACGGGCCGTGAACGCACGCACGTACCGGACGGACGTCGGCACAGCCAAACGGCGGCCATCCGAAGCAAACAGCAAGCAAGCAACAACTAGGAGAACACATTATGACCAGGATCGCAGTTTTCGTCGGATCGCTCCGCAAGGATTCCTTCAACATGAGCCTAGCCAAGAACATCGAGGCCCTCATGCCCGAAGGCTTCGAGTTCGACTACATCGACATGGACCTGCCCCTCTACAACCAGGACCTCGACGGCGCCCTGCCGCAGAAGGTCGTCGACATGAAGAAGACCGTCGAGGCCGATGACGGCGTGCTGCTCGTCACCCCCGAGTACAACCGCAGCTTCTCCGGCGTCATCAAGAACGCCATCGACTGGGCCTCCCGTCCGTGGGGCCAGAGCTCCTTCGCCGGCAAGTCCGCCGCGATCATCGGCGCCTCCATGGGCGCGCTCGGCGCCACCCAGGCCCAGCAGGCCCTGCGCAACGTGGCCCTCTTCCTCGACATGAAGCTCATGGGCCAGCCCGAGGTCTACTTCAACGCCGCGGCCGCCCTGGACGAGGACGGCAAGGTCGTCGAAGGCTCCAAGGACTTACTCAAGGGCTTCGCGGACGCCTTCGCCAAGCACGTCGAGGCGAACAAGTAGTTCCAAGCGCATCACATTGACGCAGATTGCGTTACATTATGTGAATGCAGTCACGTTTTCCCGCCAATACGGCTTCCTTTTGGGGTGCCGGGCGGGAAAAGTGATAAATTAACAGTAGACATACGTTTGATATCCGGCACTACGGACGACCACGGCCCGATGAGGTCGGGCGGTGGCGTTGGTGGGTTTCGATTCCGCGGAAGGGGAATACATTGGCTCTTGAAGAGACGGACATCGTGGCATTGGCGGCCAAGGCGGAGACGGGCATCAGGCAGTACCATCTCACCGTGGTCAACGCAGGCATCTCCGATCCTTCCAGCACGCTTCGCCTGGCGGAGGAGATTGCGCAGAAGACAACGGAATACATGGCCAGGCACGGCAAGGAGGTCACCGTCAACACGGTGACGCTCAAGGACTACGCCGAGGACATCGCGGACGCGTCGGTGACGTTCCGGCCCTCCGAGAAGCTCAAGGCGGTCATCAGGTCCGTGTCCGAAAGCGATGGTCTCATCGCGGCCTCGCCGATCTACAAGGCCTCGTATTCCGGCCTGTTCAAGGAATTCTGGGACGTGGTGGAGCAGGATGCCATCTTCAACATGCCCGTCGTGCTCGCCGCCACCGGCGGTTCCGATCGCCACGCGCTTGTGCCCGACGTGGTGATGCGTGGGCTCTTCGCGTTCTTCCGCGCCGTGCCGGCCGCCACCAGCCTCATGGCCACCAAGGAGGACTTCGACACCCCGGAGCTCAACAACCGCGAGGCCCGCGCCGCCAGCGAGCTCGGAGCGCTGATGCTCTCCGGCGTGCGCCAGCAGGTGTGCGAGGAGCAGAAAAGCGCCATGAAGTGGTGATGCGTCGCCACTGGCAGCGTTATTGAACGATCGAGCGATGGGCTGGGACTTCGGTTCCGGCCCATCGTCGTATCCGGAGCATGGGCGCGCGAGTGAATGGATACGTTTTGCGTGTGGCTACGCTGGGGTGAGCATGTGCGGGCATACGGACGCATGGGACAGGCCTGATATCCGTTATTGCGGTCTTCCATTCGACCTCTCTGCGTGCTGTTGCAACATGCCATAAACCGCAGCGATAGCCCGATTGGCGCGGCGGCCGTCCCACGGATGCTAGAGTGGCGCGTGGCGTCTCCGCCCGTGCTGCGCAGGTCAAGGGGCGTCGATGGCCCCAGCTGTGCGCAGTCCCGAACCCAAAGGCCCGACCATGCCCGAATACCAACGAAAACCCGACGACAATTCTTCCCGGACCTCCAAGGCCCGGGTCCCATCGCGACAATCTTCTACCGTTTCTTCTTCCTCTTCTCAGCCGTCCGGACGTTCCGGCGGCCCGCGGATCCGCTCGGGACGCCTGCGGTGGCGCGCGGCGGACATCGCCGTCGGCGCGGCCCTGGGCGTGGCCTGCGGCGTGGTGTTCTGGGGATTCAACTTCGCCTACTCCTGGCTCTCGCCTCTGCTCGGCGCCATCCTGCCGGGCATCGCCAGCCTGCTGCACGCCTTCTGGTACTTCTCGGGGCCCCTGGCGGTCCTGATCATCCGCAAGCCCGGCGCCGCGGTCTACGTCAACCTCATCGGCAGCGTTACCGAGATGCTCTTCGGCAACCAGTATTCCGTCGGTTTCGTCTTCGTCTCCGCGCTCCTGCAGGGCATCTTCGCCGAGATCCCCTTCGCCTGCCTGCGCTACCGAAAGTTCAACCTCGCGCTGAGCGCCCTGTCGGGGGCGTTGGTCGCGTTGGAATACGGCGTCTTCGTGCTGCTCTTCCGTTTCCAGGGCGTGGCGTTCGCCAGCCCGCGAGGCATCATCCACATGGTCTGCGAGCTCATCGGCGGCGTGCTGATCGCCGGGGTGATGAGCTGGTTCCTCTATCTCGCCATCGCCAGGACGGGCGCGCTCGACCGGTTCGCTTCGGGCAGGGCCGTGCGCCGTCAGCGCTGATTTTTTATACGCAAACACTGCTGAGACTCTGTGATGGCAAGGTTGAGTTGAGTGCGTTGCGATGTGTGGGCCGTGCGCCGGCAGCGTCGAAGCGCGTAGGTCAGTGGTGTTGAGACGCTGCGGTGACAGTGCTGACCTACGCGCTGATCGCCGGCGTCGATGGGCAGAGCGTTTGTTAGACTGGCGTGGTTGGCTTCGGCCAGCGTGGGGCTGTAGCTCAGTCGGTTAGAGCATCGGACTCATAATCCGTCGGTCCAGGGTTCAAGCCCCTGCGGCCCCACTTACTCACTATGGCTAAGCACATTCATTTCAGAATATAGGCGTTTGGCTGGCATTGGACCGTCTTTTCATTTCCGTGAATTGCCAATAGGTCCATTCCTTGGGATTGATGTAGATGGTGTAGGTCTTTTTGCCGTAGACGATTTCCACGGGGAATATGGCCGTCGGATTGGCCATGATATCGGCCTCGAGCGCCGTGGCGCGTTCATGGTTCGGCAGATATAGCGTATGGGTTTTGCCATGTGCCTCAAAACACAGGATATCGCTCATCAAAGGCTCCTTTGCTTGGATGCTGATAAGGATAACGATATCAAGATTCTCGGCGGCGAGACAGCTGTGGCGCGGACAGCGACGGAGACTGGCCACGATCAATCAGCCGAAAGAGGAAGCCGGGATGATTCGGCGTCGCGATTGGTTGTACGCTGTGAGCGCTTGCCTGTTTTTTCTGAATCGATGTATCGCCGATTTCATTGGGCGAGCCAAGTCAGCGCTCGCTGGTACAATTTCACTGTTCCGGTTCACGTCTGGTCATTGGGGCTAGGCGACCCGGGTCACCTGAATTCCTTAGGAGACATTATGAAGCAGGGTATTCATCCCGATTACCACACCGTGCAGGTCACCTGCTCGTGTGGAAACACGTTCGTCACCCGTTCGACCGCCAAGGGCGATCACATGACGGTTGATGTGTGCTCGCATTGCCATCCCTTCTACACCGGCAAGCAGAAGATTCTCGACACCGGTGGTCGCGTGGCGCGCTTCGAGAAGCGGTACGGCAAGAGGAGCAAGTAGCTTTTCTTCGTTCGCCAGCCTATGGCCTGGGTCGCCTGACCCGGCTTGGGCTGGCGTTTTTATTGGTACGGGACGATGGCTTGGGCCATGGTGGCATGCGATGGGGCAGGGCACCGGGCAGGGCCGAGTAAAGGACGTTATATGCAGGACGAGCAATTTCCGGCGGCGCAGAGCGCGGTGGAGGAATACCAGGACATCGAGCGGCAGATGAGCCAGCCCGAGGTCGCCTCCGACCCCAAGGCCATGCGCAAGCTGGGTCGTCGCCACGCGCAGCTCGGCACCATCGTCGAGGCCTACCAAGCCTGGCTTTCGGCGCGCGAGGACGCTGAGGCGGCCAAGGAGATGGCCGGGGAGGACGACGATTTCGCCGAGGAGGCCAAGCGGCTGGAGACGCTCGTGGCACCCGCCGAGGAGAAGCTGCGCAACGCGCTCATCCCGCGCGACCCCGACGACGTGCGCGACACCATCATGGAGATCAAGGCCGGCGCCGGCGGCGAGGAGGCCGCGCTCTTCGCCGGCGACCTGCTGCGCATGTACACCCGCTACGCCGAGAAGCGCGGCTGGAGCGTCACCATCCAGAGCGAGAACGGCACCGAGCTCGGCGGCGTCAAGGACGTGCAGGTCGCCATCCGCGCCAAGGGCAACCCGGCGCCGGAGGACGGGGTGTGGGCGTCGCTCAAGTACGAGGGTGGCGTGCACCGCGTGCAGCGCATCCCCGTCACCGAATCGCAGGGGCGCATCCAGACCTCCGCGGCCGGCGTCATCGTCTTCCCCGAGGCGGACGAGGACGACGACGAGATCGAGATCGATCCCAAGGACCTGAAGATCGACATCTTCATGAGCTCCGGGCCCGGCGGCCAGTCCGTGAACACCACGTATTCCGCGGTGCGCATGACCCATATCCCCACCGGTGTGGTGGTGAGCATGCAGGACGAGAAGTCGCAGATCCAGAACCGCGCCGCCGCCCTGCGCGTCCTGAAGTCGCGCCTCTTGGCGATGAAGCACGAGAAGGAGGCCGAGGAGGCGGCGGACATGCGTCACTCCCAGGTCCGTTCGCTCGACCGTTCCGAGCGCATCCGCACCTACAACTTCCCTGAGAACCGCATCGTCGACCACCGCACCAACTACAAGGCCTACAACCTCGACCAGGTGCTCGACGGCGACCTGCAGGCCGTCATCGACAGCGACATCCAGGCCGACGAGCAGGAACGCCTCTCGCGCTCCAAGTAAGTGTGGTCTGGTCACTGACCGTCAGCGGTCGGTGTGGCCGTCGGCGTGGCAGGTGCGCCACGGTTGTGTAGAGTTGAGGCAATGCCAGGAGAGCGAAGAAGGGGATTCGATGTCGCAACAGGTCGGTCAGGACGTTTCGCAGATCATCAAGGAAGCGGCCGACCGCCTGCGCCGGGCCGGCGTCGACACCCCGGAGCATGACGCAAAGCTGCTGCTGGCAGAGGCCTGCGGAGCGACGCTGAGCGACATCGACAAGGCGATGCTCATGGGCTCGCCGCTGCCACTGAAAGACGGACCTGCCAGTGGTGCTCGCGATGCCGATATCGCTAATGCCATTGATGCCACCGATGAATCCACCGAAACCAAGGATTCGGGCAACGCTGCCAGTCCCGCCGATGCCCTCGAACGTTTCGACGCGATGGTGGCCAGGCGCGCCAAGCGCGAGCCGCTGCAATATATCGTCGGGCACGCCCCGTTCCGCTATCTCGACCTCGAGGTCGGTCCGGGCGTCTTCATTCCCCGCCCCGAAACCGAGACGGTGGTGCAGGCCGCGATCGACTGGATCATGCGCGAGAAGATCCGCCCGTGCCGCGTCGTCGACCTGTGCGCGGGCAGCGGCGCCATCGGTCTGTCGATCGTCACCGAGATCTCCGGCAGCGAGGTATGGGCCGTGGAATGGTCGCGAACCGCGATCCAATGGGCCGAACGCAACATGCGCCGCATCTTCGGCAAGCAGTCCCTGGCCGGCTACAACTATCACCTCAAACGCGCCGACGCCACCGACATGACGGTGCTCTCGCAGCTCGACGGCACCATCGACGTGGTGGTGACCAACCCTCCCTACGTGCCGCAGGACGACGTGCCAGCCCAGCCGGAAGTGCGCGACCACGATCCGCAAATGGCGCTGTACGGCGGCTCGCCGGACGGGGCGCTCATCCCCGAGCAGATGATCCTGCGCGCCGCCCGCCTGCTCAGAAGCGGGGGAGCGCTGGTGATGGAGCACGACATCTCCCAAGGCGGGCGACTGGTGGACTTCGCACGGGTCAACGGATTCCGGGACGCCAAGACGGGCGACGACCTCACCGGACGGCCGCGCTACCTGTTCGCCATCAAGCGGTGAGCGCTGCGGCATCGGGCAATTGCGCCGGGTGCAGAAGGCTTAGGTGATTGCCATATTGAGCGATCGTTGTGGTTACTTGTCACATATAGTTGCTTGTCGCATATATATGTCGTTTTGACGTTCGCGTCGCGGTGGCTGGCCGTATCGACTATCGACTGGCCATTGTCCGGTTTGCGGCTCAGCGGGCGTAGTCCTGTTTCGCGGCGGCCATGCTCTCGTCGATCTCATGCACGACGTGCGCCGGATTGCCCACCGCCACGCAATGCGCCGGGATGTCATGGACGACCACGGAGCCGGCGCCGATGACCGATCCCTCGCCGATGCTCACCCCGCCGATGACGGTGACGTTGCCGCCGAACCAGCAGTTCCTGCCGATGGTGATGGGGCGCGAATACTCGTAGTCGTACAGGTTGCCATTCTTGTCGCGCCGCTGGTTGCGGTCCTGCCAGCGCAACGGGTGCATCGGCGGCAGCAGCGAGACGTTCGGGCCGAAGAGCACGTCGTCGCCGATGGTCACCTGGTTGGCGTCGAGCACGGTGAAATTGAAGTTGATGAACACGCGGTCGCCGATCTTGGTGTGGATGCCATAGTCGAAGGCGATGTTGCCCACGACCTCCAGCCCCTCGCCGTGGCCGGGCAGCAGCTCGTCGAGGATCGCCTTGCGCGTCTCGGCGTCGTCGCGCGGCGTGGCGTTGAAGCGCTCGCACAGGGCGCTGGCTCGGTGGCGCTGGGCGTCCAGCTCGGGGTCGCCGGTGTTGTAGAGCCGGCCCGCGAGCATCTCCTCGGTTTCGCTGAGGCGTGGCTGGCGTAGTTCGACGGGTGGCAGCGAGGTCATGGCGTTCCCTTTCCTTGGCGTGTATGGCGGCACGTTACAATCTAGTATGATTCCGCGAAAATGACGGTCATCGTTCCATGAGGGCCGCGGGCGGCGAAGTCGTGGCGGAATGGTGCAATGGGTGGTATTCGAAGCCGGGAGGATGTATGAGCGAAGTATGCGCGATCGACGAAGGGTCCCTTGCCAAGGCGAAGCGGATCGTGGCCGGCGGAGGGCTGGTGGTGCTGCCGACCGACACCGTCTACGGCGTGGCCTGCAACCCCTTCGACGCCGAGGCGGTCTCGCGCATCTACGAGGCGAAGCGGCGTCCGCGCAGCAAGTCCCTGCAGGTCCTGCTCTCCTCCGTCGATGATCTCGACGGGCTCGGCCTCTGCCTTCCTCCGGCCCTGGCCCGCCTTTCCGCGGCGTTCCTGCCCGGACCGTTCTCTCCCATCGCCGTGGCGAAACCGGGCTCGAAGCTGGTCACCCTGCGCGACGAGGCCGACGGCAGCCGCACCCAGGCGGTGCGCGTGCCCGATTCCGAGGCCTGCCTGACCACCCTGCGCGCCACCGGGCCACTGGCCTGCTCCAGCGCCAACCGCAGCGGCGGCGAAAGCCCCCAGAGCGTCCGGGAGGCCGTGGCCGCGCTGGGCGACGACGTGGACCTCTATCTTGACGGCGGCCCGACGAAAAGCCATGTGGCCAGCACCGTCGTGGCCGCCAGCGCCTCCGACGCCGACGGCATCGCCATCATCCGCCAGGGCGTCATCGACGAGTCCCGGGTCCGCGAGGTCGTGCGTGGCGGGAGCCTGGGCGCGTGAGAGTCTACCTGTTCATCGCCGCGATCGCGGGAGGGGCCACATGGCTGGTCACCCCCCTCGTGCGGCATCTGGCCATCGAGCTGGGGGCCGTGGGGGAGGTGCGCGCCAGGGACGTGCACACCGTGCCCACGCCCCGCATGGGCGGGCTGGCCATGCTCATCGGCCTGATCGTCTCCGTGCTCTTCGCCAGCAGGATGCCGTTCATATCGGGCCTGTTCGTGGGCACGCACCAGGCCTGGGTGGTCCTGGCCGGGGCGGCGATGATCTGCCTGCTCGGCATCGCCGACGACCTGTGGGACCTGGACTGGATGCTCAAGCTGGCAGGGCAGCTGCTCATATCGGTGTTCGTGGCGTGGGGCGGCGTGCAGATCATCTTCCTGCCCTTCGGCTCGCTGGTCACCGCCTCGCCCAGCATCTCCATGGCCATCACCGCCTTCCTCATCGTTGCCTCGATCAACGCCGTCAATTTCGTCGACGGGCTCGACGGGCTCTCCTCCGGCATCGTGGCGATAGGCGGCATCGCCTTCGGCGCCTATTCCTACATCCTCGCGCGCTCCTCGCCGAGCTATGCCTCGATGGCCACGATGTTCGACATGGCGCTGGTGGGCATCTGCGTCGGCTTCCTGCTGCACAACTGGCATCCGGCGAAGCTCTTCATGGGCGACTCCGGCTCGATGCTGCTGGGCTATCTCATCACCTGCGCGTCGATCATCATGACCGGCCACCTCGACCCGGCCTCCATCCACACCAGCGTCTACCTGCCGGTGTTCATGCCCATCCTGCTGCCCATCCTGGTGCTCTTCCTGCCGGTGCTCGACATGTGCCTGGCCATTGTGCGCCGTCTGAGCAAGGGGCAGTCGCCGATGCACCCCGACCGCATGCACCTGCACCACCGCATGCTCAGGATCGGCCACAGCGTGCAGGGCGCCGTGCTGATCCTCTGGGGGTGGGCCGCGCTCATCTCCTTCGGCTCGATCATGATCCTCTTCTTCAAGGCGCGATACGTGTTCATCGGCATGGCGATCGCCGCGGTCGTGCTCACCGTGCTCACCATGTTCCCCTACCTGATGCGGCGTTGGCTCGAGATCCAGAAGTTCGAGGGCCAGGCGCCGCCGGTCCGCATGGGCGGGGACGTCGCCGGGGACGAGGGACCTGCGGCGCACGGCAAGGCCGAGATGGACGGCAAGACGGACAAGGCAGATAAGCCGCGTAAGGCTGACGAGTCCGACAAGCCGGTCCGGTCGCGTAAGGCCGTGCCGGTCGTCCAAGGAGCCCAGCACGGAGCGCCGGATGGAACCTTGATCGATTCGTTGCATGTGAATTCGCATGATGTCGATGATCGTGGGTGAGGCATCGCTGGGCCAGGCGCTCAATCGGGGCTGAGGCGATCGGTCTCAACGGTGCGGAATCATTTTCGGCGATTGCGCGGGGCATGTCGAAATCGATGATCTGATGGCGGCCATTCGTCGGCAACGGCGTCATCGTCGGAGTGTCGCCTTGGTCACCCCACGCCCATATAGTTGATTTATGGCTATTAACTCACAATCTGATATCCAGTCATCCTACAATCCTCTACCTCCGATCTTCGCGAAGATGGGCCTCGCCTACGACGACGTCCTGCTGCTTCCCAACGAGACCGACGTCATCCCCTCGCAGGTCGACACGACCACGCACCTGACCCGTGAGATCACCATGAAGGTGCCCGTCCTCTCGGCGGCCATGGACACCGTCACCGAGTCCGACATGGCCATCGCCATGGCGCGCAACGGCGGCATCGGCGTGCTGCACCGCAACCTCTCCATCGACGACCAGGCCGCCCAGGTCGACATCGTCAAGCGAAGCGAGTCGGGCATGATCACCGATCCGCTCACCGTAAACCCCGAGGCCACCCTTGCCGATCTTGACAAGCTGTGTGGCCGTTTCCATATTTCGGGTCTTCCCGTCGTCGACAACGACAACAAGCTGCTCGGCATCATCACCAACCGCGACATGCGCTTCATCGCCTCCGAGGACTACGACAAGCTCAAGGTCAAGGATGTGATGACCAAGGACGGGCTGATCACCGGTCCGGCCGACATCTCCCGCAAGGACGCCCATGACCTGCTGGCCAAGCACAAGGTCGAGAAGCTGCCGCTGGTCGACAGGGACGGCAAGCTGGCCGGCCTGATCACCGTCAAGGACTTCGTGAAGACCGAGCAGTACCCCGACGCCACCAAGGACGACCAGGGCAGGCTCCGCGTGGCCGCTGGCATCGGCTTCCTGGGCGACGCGTGGCAGCGTGCTTCCGCGCTGATGGAGGCCGGTGTCGACGTGCTCGTGGTCGATACCGCCAACGGCGAGGCCCATCTGGCACTCGACATGATCAAGCGCCTGAAGTCCGACCGCGCGTTCAACGGCGTGCAGATCATCGGCGGCAATGTGGCGACCGCTTCCGGCGCGCAGGCCATGATCGACGCCGGCGTGGACGCGGTCAAGGTCGGCATCGGCCCCGGCTCCATCTGCACCACCCGCGTGGTCGCCGGCATCGGCGTTCCCCAGCTCACCGCCGTCTATGACGCGGCCCAAGTCTGCCGCGCGGCCGGCGTGCCCTGCATCGCCGACGGTGGCATCCACTATTCCGGCGACATCGCCAAGGCACTCGTGGCAGGCGCCTCCACCGTCATGCTCGGCGGCGCGCTCGCCGGCTGCGACGAGACCCCGGGCGAGAAGGTGCTGCTGCACGGCAAGCAGTACAAGCTCTACCGTGGCATGGGCTCGCTCGGCGCGATGGCTCCGCGTGGCAAGAAGTCCTACTCCAAGGACCGCTACTTCCAGGCCGACGTCACCAGCAACGACAAGGTCATCCCGGAGGGCGTCGAGGGCGAGGTGCCCTACCGCGGCTCCCTCAACGCGGTGCTCTACCAGATGATCGGCGGCCTGCACCAGTCGATGTTCTACATCGGCGCGCACAACATCAAGGAGATGGCCGAGAAGGGCCGCTTCGTGCGCATCACCACGGCCGGACTGCGCGAGTCGCATCCGCACGACATCGTGATGACCGCCGAGGCCCCGAACTACAGCGGTTTCCACAACGACTGATATTCGGATTTGATTCCAGCCAGGACAGACTGACGTGCTTGGGGCTGGGATATACGATGTTCGACACGCTCCGGGCTGAGCCGTTAAGCGGCCAATCCAGTGGATTGGCCGTAGGCGAAGTGAGTGCTCGCCAAGAGCACGAAGGCAAAATCTTCGATTTTGCACAGGCCAAGTCTTTACGGTCGAACATCGCATATCCCAGCCCCAAGCACTCAGCAGGAAGAGCGGTAAGGCACCGAATGCTGTGGTGTTATTAAAAAATCATGTCGTTCGGGGCCTGGCTTAGAAGCGGAATAAAAACAATCTAACCGATAAGATGAATAAATAGTCTATAAGGTTAGAAAGAGATGAAAATGGCAAAGAAGCTCACTGAAAAAGAAGTTTTACAATTACTTGATATTCCAGATTTTAGGCATATGTCTAAAGATAAAATTATGACCTTTGCTTCAGCTATTCCTAATATGGATCCGAGCGTTGCTTTAACGGCGTTAAAGCAATTCCCGGATTTTGCAAAAACTTCTGTTTCGTTGATGACGGACGCTAAAGAAGTATTTGCTCAAGTGTTGGGGGACGCTTCCAAAAGCGATGATGCTTATTACCGTGCATGTGACATGGTCGTTGAAAATATTGAGGCCGCTTTAGCAGACGGGAAGATAACCCGAAAAGAGCGAAGTGAACTCATCGATAAAATGATGAATGTCTTGCAAATGATGTCTGAAAAGAATACTGAAAATAAGCAGTTTATTGGGAAAATTGCACAGCTAACTGCAGCGATCGCGATAGCAGGTATTTCTGCCGCTGCGATGGTTCTAGGCGTTAATGTTAACCTTAACCAAGTTAAAAAATAATTAAACGTTGAGTGGTAGGGGAGAAGAAGATTAGCCAGTGCCGTCACGCTGGTGAGATAGTGTGTAGAGTTCTGTTGTTGGCAGCGAAAGGGTCAATATTATGGTGAATGCTCAGGATGACGAGACGTACACGGCCGAGGGGTCGCGGCTGATCTGGATCGACTGCGAGATGACCGGCCTCGATATCTTCGGCGGCGACGAGCTGGTCGAGGTCTCCGTGGTGCCGACCGACTTCAACCTGAAGGTGCTCGACGAAGGCGTGGATTACGTCATCAAGCCCTCGCAGAAGGCCGTCGACCACATGGGCGACTTCGTGCGCGCCATGCACACCCGCTCCGGGCTCATCAACGAGTGGGAGCACGGCCTGAGCCTGGCCGAGGCCGAGAAGAAGGTCAGCGAGTATGTCGCCCGCTTCACGCCCGCCGGCGTCAAGCCGCTGCTCGCCGGCAACACCATCGGCAGCGACAAGAAGTACCTCGACCACTTCATGCCCGATTTCATGAGCCACCTGCACTATCGCAGCATCGACGTCAGCACCATCAAGGAGCTGGCCCGCCGCTGGTACCCGGCCGTCTACGCCAACCGTCCGCCCAAGAACGGTGGCCACCGCGCCCTCGCCGACATCATCGAGTCGCTGGACGAGCTGCGCTACTACCGCGAGGCCTTCATGGCCCCGGCTCCCGGCCCGGACGAGGCCCAGGCCAAGAAGATCGAGGCCGACATCGAGAAGACCAGTCTGCTCAACAAGTAGAAACCAGGGCTGCGTTGAAAAGCAGAAAAATCACCTCGATAATCTGCTTTTCAGCGCATTTGAATGTGAACTTGCGTCAAAAAGCAGATTTGAGGGCTTGATTTTCTGCTTTTCAACGCAATGCGGGTTGATGATACGACGGTAACATGACGAGGAAAGCAGGAATGGCATGAAGCAGGCGGAGGCGCTGACGATTCTTGGCGCGGGGGCGAACGCGTTCATCACCGGTGCTCCCGGCGCCGGCAAGACCTACGTCCTGAACGAGTTCATCCGCTCGGCCCGTGCCCGCGGAGCGTCCGTCGCCGTCACCGCATCCACCGGCATCGCCGCCACGCACATCAACGGCCAGACCATCCACTCCTGGTCCGGCGTCGGCGTCTCGCAGGTGATGACCGAGACGCTGATGAAGCGGATCCGCTCGCGCCGCAAACGCAAGATCGAGTCGGCCGACATCCTCGTGATCGACGAGGTCTCCATGCTGCCCGCGTGGCTCTTCGACATGGTAGACAACGTCTGCCACGTGCTGCGCCACAGCCCCGAGCCCTTCGGCGGACTGCAGCTGGTGCTTTCCGGTGACTTCTTCCAGCTGCCACCGGTCAAGAAGTCGTTCAGACGCGACGACGTGCCGCCGAGCCCCGAGTTCCTGATGTCGCGCCAGCGCTACGCCGACGCGGGCAAGGACGCCGACGGCTTCGTCACCCAGTCCCTCGTCTGGGACGAGCTCAACCCCGTGGTCTGCTACCTGACCGAGCAGCACCGCCAGGACGACGGACAGCTGCTCACGGTCCTGACCGACATCCGCGAGGGCGACGTGACCCAGGAGGACCACGACGTGCTCGCCGGGCGCATGGGCAAGTCGCCGGCGGACGGGGACGTGGCCGTGCACCTCTTCCCGGTCAACAAGCAGGCTGACACACTCAACGATTTGCGGCTTTCGCAGATCCATGACGAGACGCACGAATACACCGCCGAATCGGCCGGGCCGGCGAACCTGGTCAAGCGGCTCAAGAAGAACATGCTGGCCCCCGAGAAGCTGGAGCTCAAGACCGGGGCGGCGGTGATGGCGCTGCGCAACGATGCCGACCACCAATATGTCAACGGCTCCATCGGCAAGGTTCAGGGATTCGCCTCGCAGGGCAAGGGCGGCTGGCCGATCGTCGCCTTCGAGAACGGCAACACCGTGACCATGAAGCAGGCCTCGTGGGACATGATGGACGGCGAGACCGTGCTGGCCAGCGTCAAGCAGGTGCCGCTGCGCTGCGCGTGGGCCATCACCATCCACAAGTCGCAGGGCATGACCCTCGACCGTGCCGTGATGAACCTGCGCCGAACCTTCGCGCCCGGCATGGGCTATGTGGCCCTTTCCCGTGTGGAGAACCTCGACGGACTCTACCTCGACGACATCAGCGAGCGCGCGTTCCTGGTCTCGCCCGACGCCGTCCTGCTCGACGGCGAGCTGCGCGACAATTCCAAGGCCGCCTGCGCCAGGCTGGCCGACGAGGGGAGCGAGGCCTTCACCAAGCGGGCCGCCGGCCAGCTGGAAGGCGACGAGGACGAGTTCGGCCAGGCCGAGCTGTTCTGATCCCAACGGCGCGATTTAGGCTTGTCCGCGCGGCCGCCAATGTCGGCTCGCGCGAATAATTTAGGGACTATGACAAAAGCACTTCGTATGTCCACCATGTTCCTGCGCACCCTGCGCGAGGACCCCGCCGACGCCGACGTTGATTCGGCGCGCCTGCTGCAGCGCGCGGGCTATATCCGCAAGGCCGCGCCCGGCATCTGGACCTGGCTGCCGCTGGGCCTGAAGGTCCTGAACAAGATCGAGGCCGTGGTTCGCGAGGAGGTCGACGGCATCGGCGGCCAGGAGGTACACTTCCCGGCCCTGCTGCCCAAGGAGCCCTATGAGGCCACGCATCGCTGGGAGGAATACGGCGAGAACATCTTCCGCCTGAAGGACCGCCACGAGGCCGACTACCTGCTGGCCCCGACCCACGAGGAGATGTTCACCCTGCTGGTGAAGGACATGTATTCGTCCTACAAGGACCTGCCGGTCACCCTCTATCAGATCCAGACCAAGTACCGTGACGAGTTCCGTCCGCGCGCGGGCCTGGTGCGCGGCCGCGAGTTCATCATGGAGGACGGTTATTCCTTCACCATCGACGAGGAGGGCCTCAAGAAGGCCTACGTCGAGGAGCGCGACGCCTACGAACGCATCTTCAAGCGCCTCGACCTCGGCTACATCATGGTCCACGCGGTCTCCGGGCCCATGGGCGGCTTCGAGTCGCAGGAGTTCCTCTCTCCGATGCCTATCGGCGAGGACACCTTCGCCAAGGCGCCGAGCGGCAAGGCATGGAACGTCGAGGCGCTGACGACCCCCGAGGTGCCGGCCATCGATTGCTCCAAGACCCCGGCGATGAGCCTGAAGGACCTGCCCGAGGCCGGCAGCGTCGACGAGATGGTCGCCCAGTGCGACAAGCTCTACCCGCGCCAGGACGGCCGCGGCTGGGCCGCCACCGATATGCTGAAGAACGTGGTCATCGCGGTCAAGCATCCGGGCGAGCCCGATGACGAGAACGAGGACCATCGCAAGCCGTGGCGCGAGGTCGTGGTCGTGGCGCTGCCCGGCGACCGTCAGGTCGACATGAAGCGTCTGGAGGCGCAGTTCGCCCCCGCCGAGATCGAGGAGGCCAACGAGGCCGACCTCAAGGCGCATCCGGAACTGGTCAAGGGCTACATCGGCCCGAACGTGCTCGGCCCGCAGGCGCGCGTCGAGGGTTCCGAGATCAAGGACCCCGTGCGCTATCTGATCGACGCGCATATCGCGCAAGGTTCCGCTTGGGTCACCGGCGGCGACAAGGCCGGCGTCGACGCCTTCGACATGGTCTACGGCCGTGACTTCAAGGCCGATGGCACCGTCGAGGCGACCGAGGTGCGCGACGGCGACATGAGCCCCGACGGCTCCGGCCCCTTAAGCTTCGAGCGCGGCGTGGAGATCGGACAGGTCTTCCAGCTCGGCCTGAAGTATTCCGAGGCGCTCGGCCTGAAGGTCTTGAACCAGAACGGCAAGGCCGTGCCGGTGTGGATGGGCAGCTATGGCATCGGCGTCTCGCGCGTCATGGCCTGCATCGCCGAGACCCATCACGACGACAAGGGCCTGGCCTGGCCGGTCAACATCGCGCCCGCCGCGGTGCACGTGGTGGCCACGGGCAAGAAGGACGAGGCGTTCGCCGGCGCCGAGAAGCTGGTGGAGGAGCTGGAGGCCAAGGGCCTCGAGGTCATCTACGACGACCGTAAGAAGGTCTCGCCCGGCGTCAAGTTCAAGGACGCCGAGCTGCTGGGTGTGCCGCTGGTGGCCGTGGTCGGCCGCGACTTCCTCAACGACGGCACCATCGAGGTGCGCGACCGCAACGGGGAGAACCTGGTGAAGGTTCCCGCCGCCGAGGCCGCCGGCACCCTGGCGAAGCGTTACGAGGCGATGCTGTAAATCGTTTGATGCGCTGATGGCAGCGCACTCCGCTGGCGGGCCGTTCCGATTTCTCGGGGCGGCCCGTTCGCGTAGCTGTGGCGGCGTGGGCCCAGTGTGTGCAATGTCACTTGGCAATTCGCGCAAACATGGGATTCCCGAGGCGCCGGTAGTCTATGATTGATAATAGAAATCAATGGATCGCACTGATGGGTCCATCCGGTTTCCGCAATCGAAATCGTATGTTTCGCTCCACAACAGGGTGGATGCGAAATGTTTGACGAAAGAAGGCAATGATGCAGAACCTAACCGTACTGGGCACAGGCACACTCGGCTCCCAGATCATCTTCCAGTCCGCCTACAGCGGCAAGGACGTGGCCGCCTACGACATCAGCGACGAGATCCTCGCCAAGCTGCCGGATCGCTGGGAGCAGCTCAAGGACAACTACCGCCACGACGTCAAGGGCGTGAGCGAGGAGAAGCTCGATGCCGCGGTCGCCCGCATCCGTCCGACGGCCGACATCAAGGAGGCCCTCAAGGACGCCGACATCGTCATCGAGGCGGTCCCCGAGCGTCTCGACATCAAGCAGGACACCTGGAAGAAGGTCAGCGAGAACGCGCCGGCCAAGACGATCTTCTGCACCAACTCCTCGACCCTGCCGCCGAGCAAGATCGCGCCGTTCACCGACCGCCCCGAGAAGTTCCTGTGCCTGCACTTCGCCAACGAGGTGTGGAAGTACAACACCGGCGAGGTGATGGTGCAGCCCAAGACCGACCCGGCCGTCTTCGAGCAGGTCGCCAAGTTCGCCGAGGAGATCGGCATGGTCCCCATCCGCATCAAGAAGGAGCAGCCGGGCTACCTGCTCAATTCGCTGCTGGTGCCGCTGCTGGACGCCGCCGCGGACCTGTGGGTCCGCGACGTGGCCTCGATCGAGGATATCGACAAGACCTGGCGCATCGCCACCGGCTCGCCGCTCGGCCCGTTCCAGATGCTCGACGTCGTCGGCATGATGACGCCCTACAACCTCAACAAGGACGCCACCGATCCGGTCATGAAGGAGTTCGGCCGCCGCATCAAGGAGGACTACATCGACAAGGGCCGGATGGGCAAGGCCTCCGGCCATGGCTTCTACGACTATGAGTGATCGCTGAAGCGTCGCCGGTCGCTTCGCCGACGACGTGACGCTGCGGGCGCCGTGCACCTTCGGGTGTGCGGCGCTTTCGCATTCGAGGGGCTGGTGGGAAAGGGATGCTGGGTTATGCGTTTGGTTTGTGTCGGTGTGGTGACGCTTGGCGTGGTCGGTTGGGATGTGGTTGGTTTGGATGTGGCTGGTCTTGGTCAGGTCTGGTTGACTTGGTCGGGTTTGGTTGGGTCCGGTTAGGCCAGGTTCGGTTGGTTCGTTCCGAATGCCAGCTATTAATTGGACATGAGTAACATTGTTGGATGGTTCGAGGTCGAGTTATCCACATTTTTACCGCGACACGCCGATGATGCCAACCGTTCGACCACAGTGCCCGTTTCTCCTGTTCTCGCCACCGGATTCGCCGCATACTGGGTCTACCGCGGGAACCGCGCATCGAAGAGCGAAGGCGACGGGTCGTTGCGAATCCAATGGCAGCATCGCTTTCCGGTGGTTCCCGCAGTCCAACCTGACGGATGGAACGTTTATGGAACGAAGGAGCGAGGATGGCACAGCAAGGCACGGTGACGATTTCGGGATTTGTGGGCGCGGACCCGCAGAGTTTCGGCAAGGAAGGAGGTTCGGCGGCCTGTTCGTTCAGGATCGGCTGCACGCCGAGGTATTTCAACCAGACGGCCAACGAGTGGCGAGAGCGGCCGACCACATGGCTGACGGTCAAGGCCTATCGTATGCTGGCGCTCAACGTGCTCGCCTGCGTGCACAAGGGCGACCCGGTGGTGGCCACCGGCAGCCTGGTCACCGAGGAATGGACCCGGGACGGCACGTCGCACAGCAAGATGGTGATGGAGGCGACGGGTGTCGGCCATGACCTGGCGTTCGGCGTCTCGGCCTTCCAGCGCGTGAGGTCCGGCGTCAACGGCGGTGGCGGAGCGAACGGTACTGGTGGGCGCACCTGGCAGAGGCCGGCGGAGCGCACCGTCGCGGGTGGCGGCGGCCAGGCGGTTGGAGTGCAGCCCGGCGACATGCAGGTGGCGGCTTCCGGTGGTGACGGACAGTCCGGTGTCGGAGGACAGCCGGGCATTCAGAACAACGGCCAAGCCGGTGGCCAACCAAATGATCAGGTAAACGGACAACCAGTCGATGGTCAGGTCGGTGGCCAGCCCATTGGCGATAACAGTGCCGGTGGTGGAGCGCAGGTGGGATCCGGCGGCGATGACGGGCAGGGCGAGGGTTCCGACCCGTGGGATGCCAGCGAGGTGTTCGGCTCGTCGGAGCCCGAGCATGCTGAGGACTCGGCGGCTTCGGAGAACCGGCAACCAGAGCGCCAGCCCGCGTGATGACGATTCATGTGGTGTTGGCCCGCATCCGTCTGTCGGCATGGCGGTAGGCCGGGCGCGAGCGGCTTGGCCCGTTTCGGCAGAGGTAAGTACGAGTTTACGGGTATCTGCCTGCTGGTGCCGCGGCATGCCGTGGCACCCCAAATGAAGGGGATGGGGATTCTCGGGATGGTTCTTGGCCGAGTACATAAGTGGCGGCGTCGCGGAACGATGTCCACGGTGCCGCCGCCTCGAAGCTCGGTCGATGCGATCTACCAGATGTGCACGCGCTGCTCCGGGTCGAGCCACAGCTTGTTGCCGTCGTTGACGTCGAAGGCCCGGTAGAAGAGGTTGACGTTGCGCACGATGCCGTTGGTGCGGAACTCGGCGGGGGAGTGCGGGTCGATCTGCAGGTACTGCTCGGTGAGCTCCACGCGCTGCGCGGTCCGCCAGATCGAGGAATAGCTCAGGAAGAAGCGCTGCAGGCCGGTGAACCCGTCGATCACGGGCGCCTGCTCCAGCGTGCGGGCCACGCCCTCGTCGGAACCGTCCAGCGGCTGGCCGTTGGCCTTGTCGAGGGCGAACGCGTAGGCCTTGAGGCTGATGTTGACGCCGCTCAGGTCGCCGATGTTCTCGCCGATGGTCAGCGCCCCGTTGACATGCGGCGCCTTGTCGGGCTCGTCGGCGTACTTCTCCGCGAGCTGCGAGGGCACGAAGCCGTTGTACTGCGCGATCAGCGCCTCGGTGAGCTTCTTGAAGTTGGCCTTGTCGTCCTTGGTCCACCAGTCATGGAGCCTGCCGTCGCCGTCGTACTGGCTGCCCTGGTCGTCGAAGCCATGGCCGATCTCGTGGCCGATCACCGCGCCGATGCCACCGTAGTTCGCGGCGTCGTCGGCCTCCGGGTTGAAGAAGGGGGGCTGCAGGATCGCGGCGGGGAAGACGATGACGTTCATGGACGGCTCGTAGTAGGCGTTGACGGTCTGCGGGTTCATCAGCCATTCCCCGCGGTCCACCGGCTTGCCGACCTTCGCCAGCTGGAAGCCGAGCTCGTAGATCGTGGCGGCGCGCAGGTTGTCGACCAGGCCCGCGCCGGGGCGGATGTCGAGGGCCGTGTAGTCGCGCCAGTGGTTGGTGTAGCCGATCATCGGCGTGAACTTGTCGAGCTTCTCCAGCGCCTTGGCCTTGGTGCCCTCGCCGAGCCACTTGCTGGAGGAGATGGAGACGCGGTAGCCCTCGATGAGGTTGGCGACCAGCTGCTCCATGCGCGTCTTCGAGCTTTCGGGGAAGTGCAGGCGCACGTACTCGCGGCCGACCTCCTCGCCGCAGATGCCGTTGACCGTCGAGACGGCGCGCTTCCAGCGGTCACGCTGCTTCCTGGCACCGGAGAGGGCGCGGCCGTAGAAGTCGAAATGTGCCTTGTCGAAGTCGGAGCCCAGCGCGCCGGCCCAGCCGCAGATCAGCGAGACCCGGGCCCACAGCTTGAGCTCTTCGAGCGAGGCCTGCTGCCAGAAGGCGTCGAGCCCGCTCAGGAAGCTCGGCTCATGGACGATGACGCGCGAGAACGCGGCCTTCAGGTCGATCGGCTGCGCCTTCGACGCGGGCGCGGCGTCGTAGGCCCGCTGCCAGGCGTCGATCCAGGAGACGAGGTCGAAGTGGTCCAACGTGGCGGCCAGATCGGCGAAATCGGTGGGGTTGCAGGTCTTCTGGGAATCCCTGGTGGCCACGTTGTCCCAATGGTTGGCGGCGATGCGCGTCTCGACGTCGAGCAGGCTCTGCGCCTGCTGCGTGGCTTCGGCGCCCTCGACGTAGCCGGCGAGCGTGAGCAGCCTGGCGACCATCGCAACGTAGCGCTCGCGGATGGGGGCGTACTGGTCCTGGCGGTAATAGGCCTCGTCGGGCAGGCCGATGCCGCCCTGCTCGATGTGCATGATGTTGTGCTCGGGGTCGTCGGGGTCGCCGTAGACGCCGAAGTCGAAGAGATCCGGGCCTCCGGTGACGTTGAGCGAGCCGAGCGCCCGGGTGAGTTCGGCCTTGCTCTGCGCGCCGTCGACCAGCTTGAGGTCGGGGGCGATGGGGGTGATGCCCGCGGCGTCGATGGCGTCGGTGTCGAGGAAGGAGCGGTAAAGGCTCTGCGACTTGCGCGCGGGGCAGTCCTCGCTTTCGAGGATGTCTCGGATCTGCGCCTCCGCGTCCTCGGCGAGCTTGTCGAAGGCGCCGAAACGGGAGCGGTCGTCGGGCAGGACGTAGGTGTCGATCCATGGTCCGTTGACGTAGCGGAACAGGTCGTCGGCGGGGTTGATGGTGCTGGAGAATGAGGTCGTATCGAGGCCTGAAACCATAGGTGTTGACATGGGTCCACTGTATCGGCGTTCGCTGACAACAACGGCTGTCCGCAATCGGTTGAGAAAGGCGCGATTCGGCGTTTTCCGCAGGCACATCGACTATGCTCATGGCGTTGCCGGACGGGAACCGGAATAGCCTGTGGCGTCCACATGTTGTGTAGGGGGACGGACGGACCGTGGGTCTCGTCCGCATCGCAAGCAAGCGAATGAAGGAGTTGGTATGCAAGACCAGGATATGCGCGGGGGCGCGGATGGCCAGGACGCTCGGAACATGAACGGGAACGGCGGCGAGGGCTACGGCCCCTATGCCAGCGACCCGAACCAATACAACCAAAATGGCCAGTACGGTCAGCCCGGGCAAGGGCAGTATGGCCAGCCGGGTGCGCAGCCCGGCCGCGACAATGGATTCGCCGGCGGCCCGAACGGCGGCTGGCGGCCCGGCGAGCCCGGCAGCAGCGAATGGTGGAGGATGAACCCCTTCAAGCTCGCCGAGCAGTGGCTGCCGAAGAAGGCCAAGCGCATGATCCGCACCATCTACGGCGTCGTCGGCGTGGTGGCCGTCCTGCTCGGCCTGGCGCTGCTGATCTGGCCTGGCAAGACCCTCGTCGTCTTCGCGGTGGCCCTGGGCATCTACTTCCTGGTCTCCGGCATCGTCCGTGTCATCGGCGCGATCGTGGAGAACGGGCTGCCGGGAGGCTGGCGCGTGCTCGACATCCTGGTCGGCATCCTGCTGGCGATCGGCGGCGTGGTGATGCTCAAGAACACCGTGATCTCCACCGCCATGCTCACCATTCTGACCACGCTCGCCGTGGGCCTCGGCTGGATTATGGAGGGTATCATGGCACTGGTGGAGACCTGGCACCTGCCGAGCTCCGGCTGGGCCATCTTCTATGGCATCGTCTCGATCCTCGCCGGCATCGTCGTGCTCGTCTCCCCGTTCGCCTCGATGATCTGGCTTATCGTGTTCGCCGGATGCGCGATGGTCGTCATGGGCGTCGTCGCCATCGTGCGCGCCTTCCGCTTCGGCAGGCGCTGAGCCCGCCGAACCCACCGCCGCCGCCCCTGCCGCGATCGTATTCGTGGCAGGGGCGGCTACGTTTTCCGGGCATGGTTTCGTAGGCGTTTTCGAGGCCATCGATGCCATGTCGCGTCCGTATCGTCGCGGTATCGCCACCATGGCGAAGCCGTATCATCGCCACATCGTGGCGGCCGCGGTGATTGTTGGGCGAGCGAAGTAGGGTGAAGGCATGATCGAATTGAAGACACCCAAGGAAATCGCCTCGATGAAGGTCGCCGGCCGCTTCGTCGGCAGCATCCTCAAAGAGCTGAAGGAGACCACCAAGGTCGGTACCAACCTGCTCGAGATCGACGACCTGGTGCGCCGCCGCATCGAAAGCCGAAAGGGCGCCGAGTCCTGCTACGTGGACTACGCCCCCGACTTCGGCACCGGCCCGTTCAAGCACTACATCTGCACCTCCGTCAACGACGCCGTGCTGCACGGCGTGCCCTACGACTACGCCCTGAAGGACGGCGACCTCGTCAGCCTCGACCTGGCCATCAGCGTCGACGGATGGTGCGGCGACTCCGCGGTGAGCTTCGTGGTCGGCAAGGACCCGAACCCGGAGGACCTTGCCCTGATCAAGTGCACCGAGGACGCGCTCGCGGCAGGCATCGCGGCGGCCCAGTCCGGCAACCGCCTCGGCGACGTGTCGGCGGCGGTCGGCGAGGTGGCCCACGAGCACGGCTACACCGTCAACATGGAGTTCGGCGGCCACGGCATCGGCCACGTGATGCACGGCGATCCGTTCGTGCCCAACGACGGCAAGGCCCACCACGGCTTCAAGCTGCGCCCGGGCCTGACGATCGCGATCGAGCCCTGGTTCATGAAGTCCACCGACGAGATCTACCAGGACGCCAAGGACGGCTGGACCCTGCGCAGCTCCGACGGCTCCAACGGCGCCCACAGCGAGCACACCATCGCCATCACCGACAATGGCCCGGAGATCCTGACCGTGCGCGAGTAGCGTCGTGTCGCGGGCATGTTCCGCGTTCGCTTTCCACTTACAGCGGCATCCATGGATTCGGTCCGTGGGTGCCGTTTCCGTTTCCGTATCCTTATCGAGCAATACGCGCAAGGCCGCGAGTAATCTCGCCATGGCCGTGTCCACGTCCGTGATGATGGGTACAACCGGCGGAATGTACGCTACGTGGACATCGCGCCGGCGAGTTTACATTCATGAAATAAGGTGAGGCCCATCACGGGCGGCGCAGGGCCTCCCGGACCCGCGGACGCAAGCTTCCAGACGCGGCGCGGGCGACGAGGAAAGGTGGATGCCATGGCGCAGGCGAAACTCAATGTGGACGCGAGCAAGTTCGACCTGCCCGTGGTCAAGGCCACGCAGGGCCCCGACGGCATCATGGTCTCCAGCCTCGCCAACGACGGCTTCGTCACCCTCGACCCCGGCTTCCTCACCACCGCGCAATGCGAGTCGAAGATCACCTTCATCGACGGCAAGAACTCGGTGCTGCTCTACCGCGGCTACCCGATCGAGCAGCTGTGCGAGCAGTCCGACTTCCTCGAGGTCGCCTGGCTGCTGCGCCACGGCGAGCTGCCCAGCCGCGCCGAATACGACCGGTTCTGCGCCGATTTGAACCACCGCACGATGGTGGGCGAGGACTTCCGCAGCTTCATGGCCTCGTTCCCGCGCGCCGCCCAGCCGATGAGCGTGCTCGCCTCGGCGATCAACGCGCTCGCGGCCTTCTATCCCGACACCACCGACATCACCGACCCCGGCAAGCTCGACGAGGCCTCGCGCATCATCATGGCCAAGGCCCGCACCATCGTCAGCTACATCTACCGCCGTCGCCGCGACGAGCCGATGCTCTACCCGGACGTGGCGCGCGGCTACGTCGACGACTTCCTGCGCATGTGCTTCGCCGTGCCCTACGAGCCCTACGAATCCGACGATCTTTCCATCCACGCGCTGGGCCGGCTGCTCATCATCCACGCCGACCACGAGCAGAACTGCTCCACCTCGGTGGTGCGCATCGCCGGCTCCGCGCACGCCAACCTCTATTCGGCCATCGCGGCCGGGGTCAACGCGCTGTCAGGCCCGCTGCACGGCGGCGCCAACGAGGCGGTGCTGCGCCAGCTCGAGGTCATTCGTGATTCCGGCGAATCCGTCGCCAGCTTCGTCGAGGACGCGAAGAGGAACGGCACCCGCATCTCCGGTTTCGGCCACCGCGTCTACAAGTGCCACGACCCGCGCGCCGAGGTGGCCAAGCACTATCTGCAGGAGCTGATGGCGCGCGGCGACGTGGACGACCGGCTTCCCGCCGACGAGCGCGCCCTGTTCGACATCGCCACGCAGCTGGAGGACATCGCCACGCACGACGACTACTTCGTCTCGCGCCATCTCTACCCGAACGTCGATTTCTACACCGGCCTTCTCTACCGGATCATCGGCTTCGAGCCGGCGATGTTCACCCCGCTCTTCGCGCTTGGCCGCATCCCCGGCTGGATCGCGCAATACCGCGAGATGCTGGCCGATCCCGGCACCAGGATCGGCCGTCCACGCCAGGTCTACACAGGTAGGACCCGGCGCGACTACGTGCCCATGGACCAGCGGTAGGGCGACTATTCACCCAAGCGAAAGGCCGGTCGAAGGCGTTTCGATATTGGCGTGGTACCAACGTTCGCAACGTCCGCCGACCGGCCTTTCGCCGTCAAAGCGCGGCATGGCTCAGTTCTTGTGCAGCTTCTCGTTCAGGGCGATGCCGACCTTGCGGTAGCGCGCCTCGATGGTGCCGCTCACCGAGTTGCGGATGAAGAGGATGTTGTCGCGTCCGGAGAGCTCCGAGCCCTTGACGACCTCGAGCGGCTCGCCGGCGGCGATCCTCGCCTTGTCGTGGATGGTGATCTTGGTACCGGCGGTGACGTAGAGGCCGGCCTCCACCACGCAGTTGTCGCCGAGGCTGATGCCGATGCCGGCGTTCGCGCCCAGCAGGCTGTGCTCGCCGATGGAGTTGCGCAGCTTGCCGCCGCCCGAAAGCGTGCCCATGATCGACGAGCCGCCGCCGACGTCCGAGCCGTCGCCGACCACGACGCCCTGAGAGACGCGTCCCTCGATCATCGAGGTGCCGAGCGTGCCGGCGTTGAAGTTGACGAAGCCGGCGTGCATCACGGTGGTGCCAGAGGCCAGGTGGGCGCCCAGCCGCACCCGGTCCGCGTCGCCGATGCGCACGCCGTCGGGCACCACGTAGTCGACCATGCGCGGGAACTTGTCGACGCCGAGCACGTTGACCTCGACGCGGGGAGCGGCCATGCCACCCGCCAAGCCCGCCTTCGCCTGCGCGCCCATGACGTCCATCTTGCGCAGCGCGAAGTCCTCGACGGCGAACGGACCGTAGTTGGTCCACACCACGTTCGAAAGCGCGGCGAAGATGCCGTCGAGGTTCAGGGTGTTGGGCTTGGCCATGCGCATGCTCAGCAGGTGCAGGCGCAGGTAGGCGTCGGCCGCGTCGGCGATGGGGGAGTCGAGCCGGGAGACGGTGAATACCGGCATGCGGCGCACGCCACGGGCGTCCGGCTCACTGTGCGCCAGCGCGTCGAATCCGTGGTTCGGGCGCTCGGCCTCTGCGGGTGCCGCGCCCAGCTCGAGCTTCGGGTACCAGACGTCCAACGTGTGGCCCGCCCCATCGATGGAGGCCAGGCCCCAGCCCCATGCCGTGCGTTCTTCGCTCATGCTTCGCTCCTTCATGCTTCTGCTTTTGAGTGGATGGTTGTGCCGTCCAGTCTATACGCGCGCCGCCGTGGCGTCGTCGGGATGTCAAGGAACAAGACGGTTTATGGGACGGCTTGCGCCGGAGATGGTAGCAACGTCAGGGGTTATCGTGCCTCAGCGCCGACCGCTGTGGCGCGGCCCTGCCGATCCCGCCGTCCTGAAGCGGTTCGTCGCGGCCACGACGCCCAGGCAGGCCAGTGCGGCGGCCACGAGTTCCGCCAGATAGGCCCATGCGCGTCGGACGCCTGTGAGGGGAATGGCATGTCGCACCGAGCGAATGGTGACCGACTGTGGCGAGGAGACGTTGTGGGCATGGTCGGCGGTCGTGTCCTCGGCGCTCAGCGACGCCTGGCCGGCTCCGTGCCCGGCGGTCTGCGAGGTGGTGAACGACCATGAGCCGTCCGCTCCGCTGGTGGTGGTGTCGCTCTGTCCGTCGGGCCAGGTGGCCGTGACAATGACGTGCGCCTCTCCGGTTCCGCCGGCCTTGCCGAGGGCCTTGCCGCTCAGAGGTGTGCCGGCCATGATGGTGCCGTGGTCGAGCGTCAGCGCCGGGGCGGTGATGTCCACGTTCGCCGAGCCGCTGTCGGCGATTGAGGCCACGGTCTCGCCGTCGTTGGCCGCATCGGTGGTGTCGAGCTCGGCAGTGAACGAGGCGTCCACGCCGGTTCCGGTCGCGTCGGGGAAGAACGAGGCGGGCAGGGAGGCGGACCAGGTGTAGGAATCGGCGACCCCGGTGGGGCTCAGCACGACGCCGCCCTGGCAGTGGCTGGTCGACGGCGCGATGGTGGCGCAGACGCGCACGGTGTCGCCGGCCTTCAGCCGTGTGGCGGTGCCGTCCACGCTCACCGCGCCGTCGGGCGTCGGCTGGTTGTGGTGCACGGTGATGGCGCCGATTTTGGGCATGGGCACGGTGGCCCACTGGGCGTAGAGGGTCTGCGGGCCGGCGGTGGGGCAGAGCTGTGAGCCTGCGGAGTATGTGGTGCCGGTGCCGCCGCGTTCGCTGTTCCAATCCCTGAAGACGCTGTGCGGCTTGCGCAGGCCGTGGCCTCCGGGCAGGGTCGAGGGCAGGTCGGTGAAGGTATCGGTGCTGGCGGGAGCTCCGGACCCGCCGTTGGCGTCGAAGGCGATGGTGGAGGCGACCCTGGTGACATAGGTGCCGGGCGAGCCCTGCCGGCTCAGGGAGGCGAGGTCGGTGTTGTGGCCGATGTAGGTGCCGTGCTCCGGCAGTGTGGTCGTGTTCGCGTCGTTGACGTGCACCCAGCCGATCGTGTTGCTTACCACGCTGAATGCCAGGGCGTTGAGATGGGTTCCAGAGCCGATGGTCAGCTTGCTCAGCCCCTGGGGCAGCGCCCTATCCATGATCGCAGACGAGTTTAGATTCCATCCGCTCAGATTCAGGTCGGTGACCGCGGAGCCGTTGAAGGCGTTGTTCATGTCCTGTACCTTGGAAGTGTTCCATTTCGAGACGTCGACGGAGGTGAGCGCTTTGGTATTGGTGAAGATCATCTGCATCTGGGTGACCTCGCTGGTGTTCCAATTCGAGACGTCCACCGATTCGAGGGCGTAGGCGTTGTGGAACGCGCCGCCGATGTAGAAGACCTTGGGCATGTCCCATTTCGAGACGTCCACATGGGTGAGGCTGTGTGTCTCCTCGAACATGCTGCCGATGCTCGTGGCGCTGCGCATGTCCCATTTCGACACGTCGATGGAGGAGAGCTTGGTGGCGAACCAGAACATGCCGCCGAAGATCATGACCTTTCCCGTGTCCCATTTTGAAACGTCGAGCGCGCCCAAGGCGTACGTCCTTTGGAATGTGGCGTTGAAATCGGTGGCGGCTCCGGTCTGCCAGTCGGCGCAGTCCACCGATTCGAGACGCTGGTCGTTGGTGAACATGTAGGAGGCTCCGTAGTCCTTCAACGTGAAGGTGTGGCCGTCGCAAGACATGGAACGCAGTGCTGGCATGTCCGAGAAGAGGCCGACATAGTGGTGGCCGTCGTAGTTCAGGTTGGTGGCGTCGGCCCCCTGGTGGCTGGCGGTCACCGTCAGGTCGCCTTCGAGCCGGATGGTAGTGATGGCGTCGGCGTAGGCCTTGTTGGTGATCCATGGGATGTCACTGGCGAGCACGCGTGGTCGGATGTCCGGCGAGGTGCCCGCCGAAAAATGCAGTGTGCAGCTACTTGAGCCGTCGTCGCTGATCCACCAGGTCGAGCTGCCCCAGGCGGCCGGGGATGTGGACACGCATGCCGAAATGGGGTCTAAGGTATCGGATACCGAGCGTGGAGAGATGGACGATGCGGTTTTTCGTGAGGGGGTGAGCGCAGTGGCATTCGGCACCATCGCCGTCAGAGAGAACAGGGTGGCGGCAAGCGTCAGCAGCGACATGACGCCGCGCAGGATGCCGATGCCTCTCATGTCTTTCCCTTGTGTGCTCGCCTAATCTCTTGGTATGTCATCAGTATAGTCATCGAACCGGAGAGAACTGTCTTGCGCAGCCTCTGTCGTCGGACCATGAAATCCCATAGGGCCGATACAATGGGTGGCTGTGAAGGATTACAGGAACGAACGCGAACGCCGCGAGAGCCGTCGCCGCAACATCGTGCGTGCGGTGTGCGTGGTCGTCGCCGCGGCCATGCTGGTGGCCCTGGTGGTTCCTGCGATCTACGCGGGTCTTTGACGTCACCGCATGCGCGTCGCGGCGATGCGGAGGCGTGACGGATGGCCATCGCAGGCCTTTCGCCAGGTTCCGGCGGTGATTCGGCAACGGATTGCCGGTCATCTTTCCGATCGCTCGTCTGACGCGGGACGCGGATCGTCCGGCAGGTTTTCGATAACGGTAGACAACGGTATATAAGGTGGAACACGATGGCAGAATTTGATTTTTCACAGGCGCTGGGCGAGGCCCGCGCGAAATACGGGACGATCGAGAAGGCGCTTGACGTCGACCGGCTCAAGGGCGAGGTCGCCGAGCTGGAGCAGGAGGCCTCGCAGCCGAATCTCTGGGACGACGTGGAGCACGCGCAGAAGATCACCAGCCGGCTCTCGGGCAAGCAGAACCTGATCAAGAGGCTCTCCTCGCTCTCCGGCCGCCTCGACGACATCGAGACGCTCTACGAACTGGGGCAGGAGGAGGACGACCCCGACTCGATGAAGGAGGCCCAGAAGGGCGTCGAAGAGCTGCAGAAGGACCTCGACGAGATGGAGATCCAGACCCTGCTCGACGGCGAGTACGACGAGCGCAGCGCGGTGGTGACCATCCGTTCCGGCGCCGGCGGCGTGGACGCGGCCGACTTCGCGCAGATGCTGCTGCGCATGTACATGCGCTGGGCCGAGCGCAACGGCTATAAGGCCAAGGTGATGGACACCTCCTACGCCGAGGAGGCCGGCATCAAGTCCGCCACCTTCCAGGTCGACGCCCCCTACGCCTATGGCCGCCTTTCCGTGGAAGGCGGCACGCACCGTCTGGTGCGCATCTCGCCCTTCGACAACCAGGGCCGCCGCCAGACCAGCTTCGCCGCCGTCGAGGTGGTGCCGCTGGTCGAGGAGACCGACCACATCGACATCCCCGACTCCGACATCCGCGTGGACACCTACTGCTCCTCGGGCCCCGGCGGCCAGGGCGTCAACACCACCTATTCCGCGGTGCGCATCACCCATCTGCCCACTAACATCGTGGTGACGATGCAGGACGAGCGCAGCCAGATCCAGAACCGTGCCGCCGCCATGGCCGTGCTGCAGTCGCGCCTGTTGGTGCTGCGCCACGAGGCCGAGGCCAAGAAGAAGAAGGAGCTGGCCGGCGATATCAAGGCCAGCTGGGGCGACCAGATGCGCTCCTACGTGCTGCACCCCTACCAGATGGTCAAGGACCTGCGCACCGGCTACGAAACCAGCCAGACCCAGGCCGTCTTCGACGGCGACATCGACGGGTTCATCGACGCGGGCATCCGCTGGCGCCACGAGAACCGCCGCCAGGCCGAGTTGGAGGCCGAGCAGGCCGGCGACGACAAGCGCTGAGCGGATGCCTGGTGGATGCCACGGCGCTTCGCGGCCGTGGGGTTCGTACAATATAGTATGTTCGCTTGAAAACGAGGTAAGGACGGCAACATGGCGTTGATTACATTGGATCAGGTCACCAAGATCTATCCCAAGGGCACGCGTCCGGCGCTGGACCGCGTCAACCTGAGCGTGGACCGCGGCGACTTCGTCTTCCTGGTCGGCGCCTCCGGTTCCGGCAAGACCACGCTGCTGAGCCTGCTGTTGTGCGAGGAGGAGGCCACCGACGGCGAGATCCGCGTGGCCGGCAACGACCTGCGCCGCCTCACCTCGCGCCAGATCCCGCAGTACCGTCGTTCCATCGGCTTCGTCTTCCAGGACTACAAGCTGCTCAACAACAAGACCGTCTGGCAGAACGTCGCCTTCGCGCTCGAGGTCATCGGCACCCGCCGCTCGACCATCAAGTCGCTGGTGCCCAAGGTCCTCGAGACCGTGGGGCTCACCGGCAAGGAGAAGAACTATCCGCGCGAGCTCTCCGGCGGCGAGGCGCAGCGCGTGGCCATCGCCCGCGCCTACGTCAACCATCCGCAGATCCTCTTGGCCGACGAGCCCACCGGCAACCTCGACCCCACCACCTCGCTGGGCATCATGGAGGTGCTCGACGCCATCAACCGCACCGGCACCACTATCGTGATGGCCACCCACAACGAGGAGATCGTCAACTCCATGCGCAAGCGCGTCGTGGAGCTGCACGAGGGCTCGATCGTGCGCGACGAGCAGAACGGCAGCTACGATTCAGCGCTCTACTTCCCCGACGCCGAGGTGGAGTCGAAGGCCAAGAGCGTCATCAATCCGTATATGAAGAATGGCGGTGCGCAGCTGCAGGCCGCCAAGGCCGCCAACGGCCAGGGCGGCGACCGCGCCACATCGGCCAGCGAGGCCGTCGACGCCGTCGCCGACGCGGTGGGGCAGGGGACCGGCGAGGACAGCGGCATCGCCAGGCTGGCCAACTCCGTGCACTCCGGCAGGACCGGCCACTACGGCGAGGCCTTCCAACCCGCCGAGTCCACCATGACCTGGGGCAAGGGCCTGAGCGAGGCCGAGGTCACCGGCGTGCGCGACGCGATCAGCGACCGTACCATCATCGACGCGGACGCCGGCGAGAGCAAGCCTGCCGCGGGCGGTGCCAATGCCGGTGATGCCAATGCCAACGCCGCCGCCAACGCGGGCAGCGCCAAGCCTTCCGTCTCGCCGTCGCTGCCTCCGGTGCCACCCGCGCCAAACGGCGATTCCGGCGATGCCAAGGGCAAGGCCTCGAAATACGACGACCGCGCCCGGGGCGGCCAGAGCAACGCGAACGGCGGCAAGAAGGAGAATCAGCGATGAGAATGAGGTTCATACTTTCCGAGACCTGGACGAGCCTTCGCCAGAACGTCTCCATGATTCTTTCGGTCATGCTCGTCACCTTCATCTCCTTCGTCTTCATCGGCGCCTCGGGCCTCATGCAGGCCCAGGTCACCAAGGCCAAGGGCGATTGGTACAAGGAGGTCGAGGTGGTCGTCTGGCTCTGCCCGGACGGCACCAGCCAGTCCGCCAACTGCTCGGCCGGCAAGGCCCCGAGCAAGCAGGAGGTCGTGCAGCTCGAGGAGAAGATCCACCGCGACCTCAACAACGAGGTCTCCAAGGTCACCTACGTGAGCCGCGAGGACTTCTACAAGCACACCTTCCTGAAGCAATACCCCAACGGCGTCTACCAGGGCCGCACCCTGACCGCCGCCGACATGCAGGCCTCGCTGCGGCTGAAGCTGCGCGATCCCACCAAGTACCAGGAGGTCTCCGAAACCCTGACCGGCAGCAACGGCGTCGAGGAGGTGCTCGACCAACGCCAGATCTTCGACCCGGTCTTCAACATCCTCAACAAGGCCACCGTCGTCACCGTGGTGCTGGCGGTGGTGATGGTGGTGGTCGCGGTCATGCTCACCGGCACCACCATCAGGATGAGCGCGGCGAGCAGACGCAACGAGACCGAGATCATGCGCCTGGTGGGCGCCTCGAACTGGACGATTCGGTTGCCCTTCATCCTCGAGGGCGTCTTCGCCTCGCTCGTCGGCTCGCTGCTTTCGGCCGGCACCCTGAGCCTGATCGTCAAGGTGTTCATCACCGACTGGCTCGCCCGCACGGTGCAGTGGATGCCCTATATCGACCAGAGGACGGTGTGGCTGATGGCCCCGGTGCTGGTGGTCGGCGCGGTGCTGCTCTCCGCATGCGCCTCGGCGGTCTCGCTGCGCCGCTATCTCAAGGCCTGAGCGACGGTCGCGCCGAAATGTGAAGGATTATCAAAGGGAAATAACGCCCGTTCGGGCGGTATGGTTACAATGGTAAGTCCAAAGGTAGGAAAGGTGAGTTCCATGCTCAAGCAGAAATGGATCAGCGCGGCTTCCAGCATGCTGCTGGCCACCGCCACGGTGTGTGGCGCGGCGGCCATGTCCATGACGGCCAGCGTGCCGCAGGCCCAGGCATCCACCCAGAGCGATTACCAGCAGGCTTCGGCCACCGAGGCGGACCTCAAGAGCCAGCTGGCCGGGGTCGACAGCGATCTGGCCAACCAGATCCTCGAGCTCAACGACCTGACGAACAACAAGATCCCCGCGGCCCAGGCGGCGGCCCAGAACGCCCAACAGGGCGCCGACCAGGCCAAGAGCCTGGCGCAGGCCACCTCCGACCGTCTCGCCGCGGCGCAGAAGGACAAGTCGGACCTCGAGGCGAAGATCAAGAAGACCGGCGTCGATTTCGACGACGCCAAGGCCGGAGTCGCCGCCCAGGCGCGCGAGAGCTTCCATGGCTCGCACGCGGCCGACGTGATGGACGTGGTCACCAAGTCCGGCACCACCAAGGACTTCGTCGACAAGATGCAGTCCTCGGCGGCCGTCACCCGCAGCGAGGCCAACGCGGCCGACGCCGACGCCAACACCCTCGGCACCTCGATGAACCGCAAGCAGCGCCTGAACGCCATCGAGACACAGATTTCCAAGCTCAAGGACCAGGCCGACAGCCAGGCCGCCAGCGCGCAGCAGGCCGCCGAATCGGCGCAGGCCCAGCAGAGCAGTCTGCAGGCCCTGCGCGACCAGGGCGCCCAAGCCCGTGCGAGCCTCGAGGCCCAGAAGAGTTCGCTGACCACGCAGTCCTCGCAGCAGGCGGCCCAGCTGGCCATCCTGCAGTCGCAGGTGGATGCGGAGAACGAGCAGTTCGGCAACCAACAGGCGGATCCCACCCAGGGCACCAGCCAGCAGGGCAGCGCCGGCAACGTGCAGAGCAATCCCTCGCCTGTGGCCGCGGCTCCCTCGCCGGTCTACGGCGGTGGCGGCCATCCCTCCGGTGACTCGGGCAACGCCTATCCGCCGCGCCAGTGCACCGAGTGGGCCTATCTGCGTCGCCACCAGCTCGGCCTGCCCGTGGGCTCCTACTTCGGCAACGGCGGCTCGTGGGCCAATTCCGCCCGCGCGCTCGGCTACCAGGTCGACCGGACGCCTTCCTACGGCGCCATCGTGGTCTTCTATCCCGGCCAGAGCGTCGGTGGCCATTGGATCGCCGACCCCTACTACGGCCACGTCGCCATCGTCGAGGGCGTGTGGGGCAACACCATCGCCATCTCCGAGGGCGGCACCGGATTCGCCACCTTCCCGGCCAACGAGGTGCTCAACGACGCCTACAACTACGAATACATCCACAACTGACCGATAGCTTTCGGGAAGTTCGACTCGGGCGCGCCATTCGCAAAGGATGGCGCGCCTGTGTTATGGTCGGACTGTCATGCCATCCGGGCGTCGGGATGACGAACACGAACAAGGAACGGGCTTTCACATGGCTAAGGAACAGGGTACGAAGCTGATCGCGCAGAACCGCAAGGCGCGGCACAACTACACCATCGAGGACCATTACGAGGCCGGGCTGGTGCTCACCGGCACCGAGGTCAAGTCGCTGCGCGAGGGCAGGGCATCGTTGGCGGAGTCGTTCGTCTCCATAGACCGTCACGGCGAGATCTGGCTCGAGAACGCGAACATCCCCGAATACCTCAACGGCACCTGGAACAACCACGCGCCCAAGCGCAAGCGCAAGCTGCTGCTGCACGCCTCGCAGATCGCCAAGCTCTCCCGCCAGACCGAAGCCAAGGGCTATACCATCGTGGCGCTGAGCCTCTACTTCAAGGACGGCCGGGTGAAGGCCGAGATCGCTCTGGCGCGAGGCAAGAAGGAATACGACAAGCGGCAGGCGCTGCGCGAGGCCCAGGACAAGCGCGAGGCCCTGCGAGCGATGCGCTACAAGAACCGGCTCGTGCGCTGAGCCGTCCATCGCGTCCGCCGCCGTGGCCGGGCGTGTCTTGTTGGATGTAGCCACGGGCACCTGAGTGTATACGAGAATCGGAACGTCGGCGACGAAGCCGCTTCCGATGGCGTCAACGACGAGGCGAGAACCATGCAAGCAACGATTTTGAGGATGGGACCGTTTCTTTTCGAGACCTTGTCGCGTATATTGTATACTGAATAAAAAACAGCTCAATATGCAGAGTGCGCCAGAAAATGCCATTGAGCTCTCACGAGGAATGCCACTGAATATATTAATTTATGATGATGCTTGCAGGAATCAAACAAACGGTAAGAAAACGTTAATATAAAGCCAAAAACATAGTGATATTGATGGGTGAAATAGCTTGTTCGAAAGTATTTCCGTGCATTTTCATACAAAAGAAAGTCGATTGTGATAACGGTCCATATGGTGATACGGAATGGTGAATAAATACAGGTCGCAGCATATTATGTCAGCAATCAACGAATCGATCGTTGGTGGGAACAGGGGAGGAACGGATATGTCAGCTACATCAGGATTATGGGGCAAGGCGGCCAAAGGCGCGCTTGCGGGATGCTGCGCGTTGGCGATGCTGGTGACGATGGGGGCCTGCGGCACCACCGACGCCAACGACAAGCCGGCGGCCAACACCAAGGGCGCGGACCTGAGCCAGGTGAAGAAGGACGCGAAGATCGCGGCGATGCTGCCGGAATCGGTGAGCAAGGACGGCAAGTTCACCGTCGGCGTCTCGCCGGACTTCGCGCCCGCCGAGTTCCTCGACACCGACGGCAAGACACCCATCGGCTACGACATGGACTTCGGCAAGGCCATCTCGAAGGTCTTCGGCCTCAAGTTCGAGCCGGTCTCCGCGGTCTTCGACTCGATCATGCCCTCCATCGGCAGCAAGTTCGACGTCGGCCTCTCCGGCTTCACCGTCGACCCCAGCCGCAAGGACGCCGGCGAATTCGTCTCCTTCCTCAAGGAAGGCTCCTCCTACACGGTCAAGAAGGGCAACCCCAAGAACGTGAAGGTCGACGACCTGTGCGGCCACAGCGTGGCGGTGCAGTCCGGCGTCTCTCAGGAGCAGACGGTCAAGAAGGCCAATCAGCAGTGCGTGGCCCAAGGCAAGAAGCCGATCGACATCCAGTCGATGAAGCAGCAGACCAGCGTCACCACCGCCGTGGCCACCGGCAAGGCGGACGCCTTCTGCGCCGACACGCCCATCGCCGGCTACGCGGTCAAGGAGAACGGCGACGCCCTGCAGCTGATCGGCAAGAGCTTCGACGAGACCACCGAGGCTGTGGTGGTGCCCAAGGGCGACATGCAGACCGCGAAGGCCGTGCAGGCCGCGCTGCAGAAGCTCATGGACGACGGCACCTACACCAAGATCCTCAAGGCCTGGGGCAACCAGACCAGCGCGATGAGCCAGGCGAGGATCGAGACCTTCGACGAGGGCAAGCAGGAGTAACGGCCACAAGCGTACAAACGGACTGGCGGTCGGCCGGCCGATTCATCGGCTGGCCGGCCGGGTGGACAGCGCGAACAACACCGCGTCTGAAGAAGATGGGGGTTCGAACCCCCGGGAAAGGTGACGTCGATGGCACGTCGAAAACAACCGGAATGCCCTGAGGTACCCAACGAGATCAAGGCGTTGCCGGTGCGACGTCCCGGCTCGCTGGTCGCCGGGGTGATCGTGGCGCTGCTGGCGGTCATGCTCGTCCGCGGCATGGCCACCAACCCGAACTTCGAATGGGACCTGGTGTGGAAGTACTTGTTCAACGAGCACGTCCTCAACGGCATCGGCTGGACGCTGGTGCTCACGGTCACCTCGATGCTCATCGCCATCGTGCTGGCGGTGCTGCTGGCGGTGATGCGCAAGTCGGTCAACCCGGTGCTGCGCGGGGTGAGCTGGTTCTGGATCTGGTTCTTCCGTGGCACGCCAATCTACACGCAGCTGGTCTTCTGGGGCCTCTTCGCGGTGCTGATTCCGCACCTCACGCTGGGCATCCCCTTCACCGGCATCCACTTCTGGCAGATGGACACCGCCCAGCTCAACAAGGTCATCGCCCCCGGGTTCCTGGCCGCCATGCTCGGCCTGGCGCTCAACGAGTCCGCCTACCTGGCCGAGATCGTGCGCGCCGGACTCGAGGCCGTGGACCCCGGGCAGAGCGAGGCCGCGCAGGCGCTGGGCATGTCGCGCTCAATGATCATGCGCCGCGTGATCCTGCCCCAGGCCATGCGCATCATCGTCCCGCCCACCGGCAACGAGGTCATCAGCATGCTCAAGACCACCTCGCTGGTCTCCGCGGTGCCGTTCTCGCTCGAACTGCAGTTCGCCACCGACGCGATCGCCAACCGCATCTACAAGCCAATCCCGCTGCTCATCGTGGCCTGCTTCTGGTACCTGGTGGTCACCTCGATCCTCATGGTCGGGCAGGCATGGCTCGAACGCTATTTCGGCAAGGGCTTCGACGGCCAGTCCGCCATGCCGGCCGGCGGCGACGGCGGGGATGGGGCGGCCGAGCCCAAGGCCAAGGCCGCGCCGAAAGCATCCATTGACGGCGACAGGACCCCCGAGTTCCTCGGGCTCAACGCATAAGGCAGGACGGAAGATGAACGAACAGACAGCGAACGAAGAACCGTTCGAAGCCGCGCAGACCGCGCAGACCGCGCAAACTGTGCCGGAAATGCCGGCGGCGCAGGATCCGCGGGGTCAGGCGGGCGTTATCCCCGCGGTGAAGGCCACCCAAGTGCACAAGGTCTACGGCAGCCTGCACGTGCTCAAGGGCATCGACCTGACCGTCATGCCCGGCACCGTCACCGTGATCCTGGGGCCCTCCGGCTCCGGCAAATCCACGTTCCTGCGCCTGGTCAACCAGCTCGAGACGCTCACCGGCGGCAGCATCGAGGTCGACGGCGAGCTCAACGGCTACCGGCACGTCGAACAGCACGGAGCCGACGTGCTCCAGACGCTCAACGACAAGGAGATCGCCCGCCAGCGTGCCAAGATCGGCATGGTCTTCCAGCGCTTCAACCTCTTCCCGCACCGCACCGTGGTCGAGAACGTGATGGAGGCGCCCGTCCACGTGGCCAAGGTGCCCAAGGAGCGGGCGCGGCAGGAGGCCATGGCGCAGCTGGAACGCGTGGGGCTCGCCGACCGCGCCGACTACTACCCGATGCAGCTCTCCGGCGGTCAGCAGCAGCGCGTCGCCATCGCCCGCGCGCTGGCCATGCACCCCGGCATCATGCTCTTCGACGAGCCCACCTCGGCGCTCGACCCGGAGCTGGTGGGGGAGGTGCTCGGCGTGATGCGCTCGCTGGCCGACGCGGGCATGACCATGATCGTGGTGACCCACGAGATCGGATTCGCGCGAGAGGTCGGCGACCAGATCGTCTTCATGGACGGCGGGGTCGTCGTCGAGAAGGGCGGCCCGGAGATCATCGACGAGCCCAAGGAGGCGCGGTTCCGGGACTTCCTGAGTCACGTACTGTAGCTGAGGGTTAGTGGCGCTGTTTCGGCGGGATATGCCATGTTCGAGACACTCACGGACCGTTCGGCCAAGCCAACGCTCGAACATGGCATATCCCGCCGAAACAGCTTGCACTGGTGTTTGTGGGGGAGCGGATTCATTAACACTGATGTGGTGAGGGGCCTGATTCGCTTGAGCCGGTGGTGTCCACTGTGTGAGTTGGGTTACTTGGTTGTCTGCGTTGGGTGAATCTTTCGGCGTGGGTATGGGCTTTCCATGGTTGGTCACGTAGACTGAGTCGTTATGTGTGGAATTGTTGGATTCGCAGGTAATCAAACCGCTTGTGGCAAACCGTTGGAAGTCTGCATGCAAGGCCTCAAACGCTTGGAATATCGTGGCTATGACTCCGCGGGCGTGGCGCTCGTCGCCCCCGGGATGGGCACGGTGGCCGTGCGCAAGAAGGCCGGCCGTCTTTCGAACCTCGCCGCCGAGATCGAACGCAGCCCCCTGCCCGACGCGACGGTGGGCATCGGCCATACCCGCTGGGCCACCAACGGCGAGCCGAACGACGTCAACGCGCACCCGCATACCAGCGCCGACGGCCACGTCGCCATCATCCACAACGGCATCATCGAGAACGCCGGAAGGCTGAAGCTCGACCTGCAGGCCGAGGGATACACGTTCGTCTCCGGCACCGACACCGAGGTGGCCGCGAAGCTTCTGGGCAAGACCGCCAACACCATCATCGACGAGACGGGCAAGCCGGACCTCTTCGAGGCCTTGCGCCGCGTGGCCCGCATGCTTTCCGGTGCCTTCACCATCCTCGCCGTCGACTCGCGCCAGCCCGATATCGTCGTCGGCGCCCGCCACGACTCCCCGCTGGTCGTAGGCCTCGGCGACGGCGAGAACTTCCTGGGCTCCGACGTCGCCGCGTTCGTCGCCTACACCAAGAAGGCGATGGAGCTGGGGCAGGACCAGGTCGTGTGCATCAGCGGCTCCGAGGTCACCGTCACCGATTTCGACGGCAACGAGATCGACGACAACCGCCGCTTCACCATCGACTGGGATGCCAGCGCCGCCGAGAAGGGCGGCTGGGACTCCTTCATGGACAAGGAGATCCACGAGGAGCCGATGGCCGTGCGCAACACGCTGTTCGGACGCTTCAACGACGCCGGCGACATCACCCTCGACGAGGTGCGCATCGATCCCGAGGTCTTCCGCGCCGTCGACAAGATCATCGTGGTCGCCTGCGGCAGCGCCAGCTACGCCGGCATGGTGGCCAAGTACGCCATCGAGCACTGGGCGCGCATCCCCGTGGAGGTCGAGCTCGCCCACGAGTTCCGCTACCGCGACCCGATCCTGACACCGAGGACGCTCGTCGTGGCGATCTCGCAGTCCGGGGAGACCATGGACACGCTGATGGCCATACGCCACGCCCGCGCCCAGGGCTCCAAGGTGCTCGCCATCTGCAACACGCAGGGCTCCACCATCCCGCGCGAATCCGACGCCGTGCTCTACACGCACGCCGGACCCGAGGTGGCCGTCGCCTCCACCAAGGCGTTCGTCGCCCAGATCATCGCCTCCTACCTGCTCGGCCTCTACCTGGCGCAGGTCAAGAACACGCTCTACCACGACGAGATCAGCCAGATCATCGACCAGCTCAAGGTGATGCCCGAGAAGATCCAGTGGATCCTCGACAACCAGGCCGACGCCATCCAGAGCGCCGCCGAGCGGCTCGTCGACGCGCGCTCCTTCCTCTTCCTGGGCCGCTACGTGGGCTACCCGGTGGCCATGGAAGGCGCCCTGAAGCTCAAGGAGATCGCCTACACGTTCACCGAGGGCTTCGCAGCCGGCGAGCTCAAGCACGGGCCGATCGCGCTGGTCGAGGAGGGTGAGCCCGTCGTGGTCATCGTCCCCTCCGCCCGCGGGCGCAACGTGCTGCACGACAAGGTGGTCTCCGGCATCGAGGAGGTCAAGGCCCGCGGCGCCTTCACTCTCGCCGTGGCCGAGGTCGGCGATCCCGACGCCGAGAAATACGCGGACGTCGTCTTCTGGCGGCCCGCGTGCCCGACGCTGATGAGCCCGCTGGTCGACGTGATCTCGCTGCAGCTCTTCGCCCTCGACGTCGCCAGGCTCAAGGGCTATGACGTCGACAAGCCCAGGAACCTGGCGAAGTCCGTAACGGTTGAGTGATGTGAGGGTTAGACAGTGCTGATTCGGCGGGATATGCCATGTTCGAGACACTCACGGACCGTTCGGCCAAGCCAACGCTCGAACATGGCATATCCCGCCGAATCAGCTTGTGCTGGTGTTTGGGGTGGAGCGGATTCATTGGCACTGATGTGGTGAGCGATCTGGTTCGTTCGGCCAAGCCTACGCTCGAGCAACGCATATCCCTACCAGACGCTTGTGCTGGTGTTTGGGGTGGAGCGGATAACGTTGACGACGCGCAGGACATTCTGCCTGGTCGTTCCTGTGCGGGCCAGGAGAAGGGGACTACGAGATCGCGGTGAAATCGGTATGCCGTAGAATCGGCTGTATGTGTGTCTATGGTCGAGGGACCGCCTGATGGGGAAGCACCGCTTGGTGAGTGACGAGCCGGAGGTGCCGTTCGCGCTGCGCGTCATCTACGAGGACGAGGCGATCGTGGTGGTGGACAAGCCGCACTTCCTGGCGACCACGCCACGGGGGATGTGGTACCGGCAGACCGCGCTCATCCGGCTCCGGGAACGCTATGGTGACCAGCAGATCACGCCCGCGCACCGGCTCGACCGGCTGACCGCCGGCGTGGTGCTCTTCGTGCGCGACCCAAGCCTGCGACGCGCCTACCAGATGCTCTTCCAGGACCATCGGGTGCGCAAGACCTACGAATGCCTCGCACCCGCCAGGCCAATCACCAGGCCGGCGACGGGCACCATCGAACGGCTCGATCGCCCCGCCGTCTTCCCGCTCAAGCGGCGCTCGCACATCGTCAAGCAACGCGGCCGCCTGCAGGCCTACGAGATCCCCGGCGAGGTCAACGCGCAGACCGTCATCACCCTGGGCGACACCGATACCGGTGCCGGCACCGACGCGAAAACCGTGGCGCAAGGCTACCGCCGCTACGTGCTGCGTCCGCTGACCGGCAAGACCCATCAGCTGCGCGTGCACATGAACTCGCTGGGCCTGCCGATCAAGGGCGACGACCTCTACCCGGCGGTGAGGAAGCCTGATTACGCGGATTTCTCGGACCCGCTGCAGCTGGTGGCCCGTTCGATGAGCTTCACCGACCCGGTGACAGGGGAGGAGCGGACCTTCACCTCGAGCATCCCCTTGGGCTGAGCGGATCGAATGGCAGGCGGCACGGGAGTTGGCCCACGGCCGGATCCGGAGCGAGCCGGAGGCGACGCCGCCGACCCGCGTCGCGGTAGGCTCGGCAGGCTAGACTGGGGTCTCATCAAGACAAGCACGGAGGGCATGGGCATGGCATCTACGAGGTGGGGCGCGCGCCTGCTCGCCGTGGTCTCCGCGTTCGCCATGCTCCTCGCCGTGGCCGGGTGCGGCGCCCGCGACAACCGCACGGTGGTGACCGTCTGGTCGTGGGAGCCCAGCATGCGCGCCGAGGCCCGCGCCTTCGAGAAGGCCAATCCCGACATCCGCGTCGACATCGTCTCCACCAGCGGCTACGACAACCTCAACTCCGCCATCCAGGACGGCTACAACATGCCCGACGTGGTGCAACTCGAATACTTCGCACTGCAGCAGTACGCCATCAGCGGCCAGCTGCGCGACATCACCGACCGGACCCAGGGCTACGGCGCCATGTTCACGCCCGGCACCTGGTCGAGCGTGCGGCTCAACAACCGCGTCTACGGCGTGCCCATGGACTCGGGGCCGATGGCGTTCTTCTACAACCAGGACCTCTTCGCGCAGGCCGGCGTCGACGCCTCGTCCATCCACACCTGGGACGACTACTACCAGGCCGCCAAGAAACTCAAGGCCATCGGCGTCTACATCGCCGCGGACGGCGGTGACGCCAGCTTCTACAACGCCATGATCTGGCTGGCCGGCGGCAGGCCCTTCCACACCTCAGGCGACGGGATGACCGTGACCGTCAACCTCGAAGGCGACACGGGAACGCGCGAGTTCACCAAGTTCTGGCAGAGGATGATCGACGAGGGGCTGGTCGACACGCATCTGGCCACATGGTCGGACGGCTGGAAGAACGCCGTCGCCGGCGGCAGCGTGGCCTCCATGTTCTCAGGGGCGTGGATGCCCTCGATGCTCCTGGCCGACGTGCCGGGCGGCGCGGGGCTCTGGCGGGTCGGCCGGATGCCCACCCCCGACGGCTCCGTGGTCGATTCCGAGAACGGAGGATCGGCGCTCGCCGTGCTGCACCTGAGCCGCAAGCCCGACGCCGCCATGCGCTTCGTCGACTACGTGTGCAAGAGCCGCGCCGGCATCGCCAAGCGCGTCGACGGCGGCGCCTTCCCGGCCGACACCGCCAGCCTCAACTCGCGCTCGTTCCTGACCAAGACCACCATCCGCGACTCCCGGGGCGTCGACGTGCCCTATTTCGGCGGCCAGGAATTCAACCGGGTGCTCGCCGGCTCCGCCGAAAGCGTCTCGCTGGGCTACCAATACCTGCCCTTCGAGGTCTACTCGCGCGGCGATTTCGGCAACACGGTGGGCCAATCCTACTCCTGGACGACGCGGCACCGTTCGCTGCAACGCGCCAAGGAGCGCATCCGAGAGGGCCAGAGCAACTGGGACGGCACCCCGATCGAGGTGCCGGACGACCCGGGTCCCAAGGTCAGCCTGGCCAAGGGGATAGGGCTGTGGCAGAAGGACCTGAAGGAATACGGCATCAACCAGGGCTTCACCATCCAGTGAGCCGGTGACGGCCGGAGACTGCACGGTGGCGGAAGCGCTCACGCGTTCTTACGGTAGATGATCGCCATGCCCTTGAAGATGAGGTCCGGGTCGTAGATGTCGATGCGGTCGGTGTCGTCCTTGAACACCGAGGCGAGCCCGCCGGTGGCCACCACCTTGAAGTCCTCGTCGATCTCGGCGCGGAACTGGTCGATGGTCCTCTCGATGCCACCCAGGAAACTGTAGTAGAGGCCGGCCTGCATCGCGGTCTTCGTGCCCTTGGCGAGGATGGAGCCGGGGCGGGTGATCTCCACCTCGGGCAGCTGCGCCGTGCCGCTCACCAGCGAGCCCACGGCGGTCTGCAGTCCCGGGCTGATGAGTCCGGCGGTGATCGCCTTGCGCGCGTCGACGTAGTTGAAGGTGGTGGCCGTGCCGAAATCCGCCACCAGGATCGGCCCGCCATAGAGCTCGTAGGCGCCCACGCAGTCGGCCAGGCAGTCGGCGCCCAGCGATTTCGGATCGTCCATGCGGATGGAAAGCCCCGAGCGCACGCCCGGGCCGACGACCATCGGGTCGATGTCGAGGAACTTGACGACGCTGGAACGGAAGGAATGCATCACCTGGGGCACCACCGAGGCGATGATCACGTCGTCGACGTCGCCGGCCTTGAGGCCTTTGAGCGCAAGGAACTGCAGCATCATCAGGCCGTACTCGTCGGAGGTGTGGCGCGCGCTGGTGGTGATGCGGTAGGTGCCCAGGATGCGGGTGCCGTCGAGCAGGCCGATGACGATGTTGGTGTTGCCGATGTCGACCGCGATGAGCATGGTGATCCTTTCGTCCCGGAGCGCCGTCAGTCCGTTGGCCGCGCCTCCATATCCGCTTCGATTCTAGTGCGGGCCGTTGCCTTCGCCGCTTGCGCCGGATGTCGCGGCGGTGCCTGCGATTTCCCAGCGATGGTCTAGACTTGGGTTCGTGCAGACGACCCCTACGGGCGGCTAGCGCGCAACATGATAACGATCGAAGAGGAAACATGCCAACCAATCCAGGTGCGCACGATGATGACGGCGCAACCAAGCACAGCAACAGCATGACATCCGGCGAGGCGAACGCCCAGGACCAGGCGCGGGGCGCGTCCGCCAGCACCGACGAGACGCTCAATGCCCACGTCAAAGGCGCTTCGTCCGGCGCGTCCGGCAAGGGGGCGAACGGCCATGGCAAACGGCGCTGGCCGTGGCTGCTGGTGGCGGCCGTGGTCGTGGTGGCGATCGTCGTGGCCGTCGTGGTGCTGCGCAAACCCGGCTCCGGCCAGGCTCAGGGCAAGAGGGCCGATACGGTGTCCATCGGACTGAAGCTGGCGCCCACGAACCTCGACATCCGCAACCAGTCCGGCTCCGCGCTCGACCAGGCGCTGATCGGCAACGTCTACGAGGGGCTCGTGGCCCGTGACGGCGAGAACAAGGTCGTCCCGGCGCTGGCGAAGAGCTGGGAGAAAAGCGCCGACGGTACCACCTATACCTTCCATCTGCGAGACGGCATGGTCTTCTCCAACGGCGACAAACTCGACGCCCGCGACGCGGCATGGTCCATCGACGAGCTGGTGCGCCATGACTACCACGAGGCCGAGTCGCTGCAGAACTTCAAGTCCGTCACCGCCCCCGACGCCAGCACCGTGCGCATCGAGCTGAGCGCCCCCTACGCCAACCTGCTCTGGGCGCTGACCGGCAGGCCCGGCCTGGTGCTCGACCGCGAGGCGCGCTACGACCCCAAGACCCAGGCGGTGGGCAGCGGCCCCTACACCGTCGCGAAATTCACGCCCAACGACTCCATCACCCTCAAGGCCAACGCCAGATACCGCGGCCCGAACAAGGCCAAGACGCAGAACGTCGTCCTGCGCTACTTCGGCGACGACAACGCCGCCGTCAACGCGCTGAAATCCGGGGACGTGCAGGTGCTCGCGCCGGTCACCGAGAACCTCGCCGAGCCCTTCGTCAAGGACAAGGCGCATTTCAACGTCGCGGCCGGCGACGACACCGACAAATACGTGCTCGCCATGAACTCCAAGGGCGCCAAGACCAGTGACAAGCGCGTGCGCGAGGCCATCCGCTACGGCATCGACCACAAACAGCTCATCGCCTCCCGTGGCGGCGCCGACAGACCGATGGGCGGTCCGATCCCCTCGCTCGACCCGGGCTACCAGGACCTCACCGGCCTCTACCCCCACAATCCGGCCAAGGCCCGCCGCCTGATGCGCCAGGCCGGCTACACCCCGCAGCACCCGCTGCGGCTGCGCCTGACCTACGCCAACACCTACGGCACCGAGCTCGGCGACCAGCTGCGCGCCCAGCTCAAGCCCATCGGCATCGACCTGAAGGTCAACGTCGTCGAGTTCTCCACCTGGCTGCAGGACGTCTACGACAACAAGGACTACGACCTCTCCCTGGTCGACCACAACGAGAGCCACGACTTCTCGCAATGGGTCAACGCCAAGTACTACTACAACTACGACAACGCCAAGGTGCGCGCCCTCTACGACAAGGCCATGGCCGCCACCAGCGACAAGGAGCGCGACCGCGACCTCGCCCTGGCGGCGAGGCAGGTGAGCGAGGACGCGCCCGCCGACTGGCTGTTCAACTACCGCATCACCACCGCGCAGGCCACGGGCGTCAAGGGCTTCCCGCTGAACCTCAACCAGGTGCTGCTGCCGCTCTACGACGTCACCTACACGCCGGTGAAATAGGCGGACAGGGCGAACGACAGGACGACACCATGAGACGGTTCATCATCGAGCGGCTGGCGCTGTTCATCGGCGCGCTGGCGGGCATATCCGTGGTCATCTTCGCGGCCCTGCGCATCCTGCCGGGTGACGTGGCCACGGTGATGGCCGGGCTCAACTCGCCTCCGGACAAGGTGGCGCGGATCCGCGCGCAGATGGGCCTCGACCGACCGCTCGTGCTCCAGTACGGCGACTGGATGGGCGGGCTGCTGCGCGGCGACTTCGGCAAATCGCTGCTCACCGGCCGTTCGGTGACCTCCACGGTCGCCATGCGCGCCTCGATCACCTTCCCGCTCATCGTCATGGGGCTGGTGGTGGCGCTCGCGGTCGGCCTGTCGCTCGGGGTCGCGGCCACGCTGGCCACCCGCCCTGCCGCGCGCTCCTGCTTCCATTTCTTCGGCATCGTCGGCGGCTCCATCCCGGCGCTCTGGGGCGGCCTGCTGCTCATCCTGCTCTTCTCGCGGGGCACCGGGCTCATCGGACTGTTCCCCTCGCAGGGGTTCCCGCAGCGCGGCTGGCATGACACGGGCGCGGCGCTGCTCTCGCTGGTGCTGCCCGCGCTCACCGTCGGCATCATCGACGGCGCGAGCCTCATGCGCTACACGCGTTCCGCCCTGGCCGACCTGCTCTCCAGCGGCTACCTCGACCAAGCGATGGCCTGCGGCTACACCCGGCGCCAGGCGGTGCTCAGGGTCGGCCTGCGCCTGGCCATGCCCCAGCTGGTGAGCGTGGTCGGCCTGATGTTCGCCGGCATGGTCACCGGGGTCATGGTCATCGAGAACCTCTTCGCGCTGCCGGGCATCGGCTACGGGCTGGTCACCGATCTGGGCAACCGCGACCTGATCGCCGTGCAGAGCGAGCTGTTCATGCTGGCCGCGTTCTTCCTGGCGATGGGATTCGTGGTCGACGTGCTGCACCGGCTGCTCGATCCCAGGCTCAAGAGCTCGTTGGAAGGAGGGCGCTGATGGCCGCTGACAATGGTGGAAAGAAGGTCGCGGCGCCGGCCCTCGCCCCGTTGGCCCGCAAGGCCGCCGTCGTGCTGCGCTCGATCTGGGCGCGCGGCGAGGGCCGGTTCGCGCTGGTCGTGCTGGCGCTGTGGCTGGCGGTATCGCTGATCTCGCTGGTCTGGACGCCGCAATCGCTGTGGAGCACGGACGGCTACCACGTCTGGCAGGGGCCGACGGCCGCGCACTGGCTGGGCACCGACGGCACCGGCTCCGACGTGCTCAGCTGGCTGATGGCCGGGGCGCGCACGAACCTGCTGATCGCCGTGCTGGCGGTGGCGCTGGCCGGCGTGCTGGGCATGGCGCTGACCGCGGCGATGGTCTCGCGCTCGGCCACGGTCTCCGGGGTCTCGGCGGTGCTCGTCGACGCGCTGATCTCCATACCCACGGTGCTGATCGCCCTCATCCTGGCGGTGCCGATGGGCGCCTCCGTGGCCGTCATCGTCATCGCCTGCGGCATCGGCTACGGGCTCAACCTGGCGCGCATCGCCCGTCCCCAGGCGCTGCTGGCCGCCAACTCCGGCTACGTGGATTCCGCGCTCGCCAACGGGGCGTCGTGGTTCTCTGTGCTCGTGCGCCACATCATGCCCAACACGATGCCCACGATGACCGTCCAGCTCTCGCTTTCGGCGGGCACCGCGGTGCTGGCGGAAAGCGGACTGACCTACCTGGGCGTCGGCGTGCCCAGCGGCGTGCCGAGCTGGGGGCATTCGCTGGCCACGTCGGTCAAGTTCATCGACGTCTACCCGCTCACCGTGCTCTGGCCGGGACTCATCGTCACCGTGGTCGTGGTGGCCCTGAACGTCTTCGGCGACGTGCTGCGCGACGCGGTCGACCCGGTGGCCAATCCGGCCCTGAGGGAGGTGGCGTGATGGCAATCGAGGTCTCCGGCCTTTCGGTCGATATCGGCGGCAGGCCCATCGTGAGCGACGTGGCGATGGGTGTCGCCGACGGTGAGCGCGTGGGCTTGGTCGGCTCCTCCGGCTCCGGCAAATCCATGATCGCCAAGGCGCTGCTGGGGCTGCTGCCACGCCAGGCGTCGGCGTCCGGTTCGGCGAGGCTCGGCGGCACGGAGGTCATCGGGGCCGATGAGACCACGTTGGCCGGCCTGCGCGGCCGCTACGTGGGTGTGGTCTTCCAGAATCCCGGCTCGTCGCTCAACCCGGTGCTCAGCGTCGGCAGGCAGATCGAACTGCCGCTCAAGCTGCACTATGACCTGGACGCCGGCGACCGGCACGAACGCGTGATGGCGATGATGCGCAAGGTCGGCCTCGACGCGTCATTGGCCGGCCGCTACCCGCACGAACTCTCCGGCGGCCAGCAGCAGCGCGTCGGCATCGCCACGGCGCTCATCACCTCGCCGCGCTTGATCATCGCCGACGAACCGACCACGGCCCTCGACTCCATCACCCAGCGCCAGATCGTCGACCTGCTGGTCTCCCTGGTCGACGGCGCCGGCGCCTCGATGCTGTTCATCACCCATGACTTCTCGGTGCTCGCCCGGGCCACGAGCCGCTGCTATGTGCTCGACCGGGGCCGCATCGTCGACTCGGGCCAGACCGCCGGGCTGCTCGCCTCGCCGCAGGTCGCGCAGTCCAGGAGGCTCGTCGAGGCCGCCAGGAAACTGACCCTGGGCGGGCCTGATATGGAGACGTTGTGATGCGGTGCATTGGAAAATCGTCCGTCGTGACGCACACACTAACCGGCGAATCAAAAACGGAGGCCCGGAATTCCGGGGGTCGTTTTTTGATTCCCGGGTTAGTGTGTGCGGGGAATGGGGAAACCGATGACTGAAACGCATGAATTGCTCGCCGGACGTGGCATCGGCCGCGTCTTCGGGCGCGGCAAGGCGCGTCAGGCCGCCCTGCGCGACGTCGACATCGACGTCAGGCCGGGGGAGTGCCTGGCCATCATCGGCGGTTCCGGTTCCGGCAAATCGACCCTGGCCCGCATCCTTCTGGGGCTCGACCGGCCCGACTCGGGAACGGTCACCTACCGTGGGGAGCCAGTGGACGGGCCGCGCTCGCAGGGCTACCGGCTGCTGCGCCGCGAATCCGGCCTCGTCTTCCAGGATCCCTTCGCCTCGCTCGACCCGCGCTGGAGGGTCGAACGCTCCGTCGGCGAGCCGCTGAGGATCCAACATCATGGCATCGCGGGCGACGAGCTGCGCGACAAGGTCGCCGACGCGCTGGATTTGGTCGGCCTCGATGCCGGGGAGTTCATGGGCCGCTATCCGGCGGACCTTTCGGGCGGGCAGGCCCAGCGCGTGGCCATCGCGCGCGCCGTGGTGGCCGGCCCCAGCCTCATCGTCGCCGACGAGCCGATGAGCGCCATCGACGTGGCCGCCAGGCTGCGGATCCTCGAGGCGTTCGCCACGATCCGCAAGGCCAGGCCCGAGACCGCGATCGTCATGATCTCGCACGACCTCGGCGTCGTCCAGCACATCGCCGAACGCATCGTCGTGCTGCACGACGGCTCCGTGGTCGAGACGGGACCGTGCGACGAGGTGCTCGGCCACCCGAAATCGGACTATGCCAGGCAGTTGGTCGCCGCGGCGTCGCTATGAGCGAGCGTGCGCGGAGCGGCTATTCGACGACGTTGAAGCGTTCGCCGTTGTAGAAGGCGAGGATGGAGCGCGCCACCTGGCGTGACATGTCGTGGTAGGCGTCATCGGCCCGCCAGGCGACGTGCGGGGTGAGGATGACGCCGGGAACCGAGCGCAGCGGGTCGTCGGCCGGCAGCGGTTCCTTGTCGAAGACGTCGAGCGCCGCGCGGATGTCGCCGCGCCCCAGGCGGGAAACTAGGGCCCCGTCCTCGATGAGTTCGGCGCGGGCGGTGTTGATCAGCAGGCTGCCGGGCCTCAGTTTCTCCAGGTCGTCGGCGGTGATGACCCTGTCGGTCTCCTCGTTGAGGGGCAGATGGAGGCTGACGATGTCGCTGTGGGCCATGAGCTCGGCGATGGTGTCGACGCGGATCGTGCCGAGCGAGCGGGCCGTGGCGGCGTTGACGTGCGAGTTCCAGACCATGGTGCGCATGCCGAAGCCGTCGGCGATGCGGGCGACGCTCTGGCCGATGCCGCCGAAGCCGATGATGCCGAGCGTCTTGTCTTTGAGCGCGAACCCCTCGCGTCCGGACCAGTTTCCGGCGCGGATGCCGCGGTCCATGGCGCCCACGCCGCGCGCGAGCTCGAGGATCAGCGCGAAGGTGTATTCGGCCACGGTCTCATCGCCGTAGTGCACGGTGTTGCACACGCGGATGCCCAGCTCCCGGGTGCGTTTCAGGTCGATGAAGTTGCTCACGCCGGTGCCGCCGAAGACGAAGCAGCGCACGTGGTCGGCGAGCTTCTCGAGCAGGGGGCCGTTGACGTGGAAGCCGATGACCATCACGGTGTCGGCCTGCGCGCAGCGCTCGACGATGGTGTCGGCGTCGATGTTGAAGTCCTTGTACATTCTCACCCTGGCGACGTCGTGCAGGATCCTCAGGCTGGAGGCGAGCGGGCGGTACATCGCCTCGAACATCGTGGGGACCACCACCAGTGGCAGGTCGGTGCGTTCGGGTTGCGTTTCGATATAGTCCATGCTTCCAGAATAATTCCCGTTCCCGCCGATGTGAAGTCGATGGCCACGCTTGCCTCGATGCGGGGCGACATGATATGCTATATCGTATAGCAGCCGATGGCTGGGTGGTGGCTGGCCGATGACGGCGAAAGGAGAGGCCATGACGATGGTGCAGATGAACGTGCGCGTCGACGCCGGGGTGAAGGCCGATGTCGACAAGATTCTCGAGCGCCTGGGGGAGACGCCCAGCTCCGTGGTGCGCCGGCTCTGGGACTGCATCAGGGACCGCGGGCAGGTGCCCGACCTGATGACCGGCGAGCAGGAAGCCGACCTGGAGGCCGAGAAACGCAGGAAGCTCGGCAGGATCGGCAACATGAACGGCATCGTTCCGCGGCTGCTGGAAAGCATGGGGCTTGTAGGGTCGGGGGCGGACCCGTTCGGGGCGATGTCGGCCGCGGAACTCCATGATTACGCCGACGAGCAACGGTACCTTGACTACGTCCAGGAAAGCGGAGGTGAGCGATGAGTGGGGAAAGCCGCAACATCGTATTGGACACCAATGTGCTCATCGACCTGGTCATGCACCGCTCACGTGGGGAGTCGGCGGCTCTGCGACTGCTGGATGAATGCGTCGAGCGGAATCTGAATCCGATGTGCGTCTCCCTGTCGCTCAAGGATGTCGACTACATCGTCAAAGTGAACGTCAAGAGGGAATTCAAGGATGCGATGGCCGGGGTGGAGCGTATCACCGTTCGGCAGATGGTGTCGCAGATCGGCTGGACCAGTGTGGAGTCGATCCTTGGGGTCTGCGAGGTCGCTCCCGTCGACGGCGAGGTATGTGCGAAGGCGCTGGAGCTGCGCTCCGTGCATCCCGATTACGAGGACGACCTCATCGTCGCGGCGTCACGGCAGGCGGGCGCCGACATGGTGGTGACGGGGGACCAGACGCTGATCAGGCATTTCCCCGATCTATGCGTCAGCGTGGAGGACGCGCTCAAACGGGTGGAAAGCCAATCCGAAGACGGAGCCTGAGCCAGGCGACCCGGGTGGTCTCGGGTCGGTACGGCAATCTTTATAGAGTGGGAACAAAGGTCCGGCGCTCGCCGGATACGAAACGGAAGAGGAGCTTGACATGGCTGGCAAGGCATTGATCATCGTGGATGTGCAACCGACGTTCTGCGAAGGCGGCGAGTTGGGAGTCGAGGGAGGAACGGCGGTGGCCGAACGCATCGCGAAATACGTAGGCGCGCACCGCGCCGACTACGTCTACATCGCCACCACGCAGGACTGGCACATCGAGCCGGGCTCGCACTTCTCCGAGCATCCCGATTTCGTCGACTCATGGCCCAGGCACGGCGTGGCGGGCACCCCGAACGCCGAGCTAATGCCGCAGATCGCCGCCCTTGGCGTCGTCCACCACTTCAAGAAGGGGCAGTACGCCTCGGCGTATTCGGGCTTCGAGGGCATCGAGGACAACACCGACCGCGTGCAGACGCGCGACGAGTTCGCCACGATGCAGAAGGACGGCAAAACGTTGGCGCAGGGGCTCAAGGACGCCGGCGTCGACCATGTCGATGTGGTCGGCCTGGCGGAATCACACTGCGTCAAGGAGACCGCGCTCGACGCCAAGAAGCTGGGCTACGGGGTCACGGTCTTCGAGGACATGACCGAACCGGTCAGCGCCGAACAGGGTGTGAGCGCCCGCAAACAGATGAAAGATGCCGGCGTGCGGCTGGCCAACGGCCTCGAAGGCTGAGAACCGTTGGGCGCGGTCTCTTCGGAGCCGGCCGACGGCATACATGCGAGGCGGGGGATGCGTCCCGCGCAGGCAAATGAACGACATGCGAAAACGGAGTGGTGAACGATGAACGAGGACGACTACCTGGATGATGATGGGCTCTTCGCCATTCCCGAAGACGATGGTGGCTGGCCTGGCGCCGACGCGGACCAATCCGAGGAGGACGAGGCCTGGCAGCTGCATCTGCGTGACCTACGCGAGGGCTCCGCCTCCGCCGCCGGGCCGGCATCGTCGGCCGCCGCGGCTCAACCGGCGCCGTCCGTCGCCGCACCCGTCTTCGCCCAAGGTGACGCGCTCGCGGCGCTGAAGCAGTACTTCGGCTATGACTCGTTCCGCGCCGGCCAGCAGGACCTCGTCGACGCCATCCTCGCCGGCCACGACGTGCTGGGCGTCATGCCCACCGGCGCCGGCAAATCGATCTGCTACCAGGTGCCGGCCACCATGCTGCCGGGCCTGACCATCGTCATCTCGCCGCTGATCTCGCTGATGCGCGACCAGGTCGACGCGCTGAACGACACCGGCATCGCCGCCGCGTTCGTCAACACCACACAAAGCGCCGACGAGCAGGGCATGGTCCTGGCCCAGGCCGCCCGCGGCGATGTGCGGATGCTCTACGTGGCCCCCGAACGGCTGGAGACCTCGCGGTTCCGCACCTTCGCCTCGCGCGTCAACATCTCGCTGGTCACCGTCGACGAGGCGCACTGCGTCTCCCAATGGGGGCAGGATTTCCGCTCCTCCTACCTCGGCATCGGCGAGTTCATCGCCTCGCTGCCCCAGCGTCCGACCCTTGCCGCGTTCACCGCCACCGCCACCGAGAAGGTGCGCCGAGATATCGTCAGGCTGCTGGGCCTGCGCCGCCCCAAGATCACCGTCACCGGCTTCGACCGGCCGAACCTCTATTTCGACATCATCAACATGCCGACCAAACGCAAGAACGCCTGGATCGCCGACTACGCCGCCGGCCACGCCGACGAATCCGGCATCGTCTACTGCGCCACGCGCAAGGAGACCGAGGCGCTCGCCGACGCGCTCAACCGGCGGGGCGTCAAGGCCGTCGCCTACCACGGCGGCATGTCGGCCGAGGTGCGCAACAAGGCCCAGCGCGACTTCGTAACCGACACGGTGCCGGTCGTGGTGGCCACCAACGCCTTCGGCATGGGCATCGACAAATCCAACGTGCGCTACGTCATCCACCACAACATGCCGGAGAGCATCGAGGCCTACTACCAGGAGGCCGGGCGCGCCGGAAGAGACGGCGAGCCGAGCCGGTGCACGCTGCTGTGGAACGAGTCCGACATCGTCACCCGCCGCAGGCTGCTCGACATGGATTCCGACAACGAGCGGCTCAGCCCCGAGCAACAGGAGGTCGTGCGCGCCAGCCACCGCCGCCTGCTCAACGCCATGATCGGCTACTGCCGCACCACCGAGTGCCTGCACCGCTACATGACCCGGTATTTCGCCGATCCCAACGGCGTGGAGACCGCGGCCGCGGCAGGGGAGTCCGGCAACGGCGGCATGACGGACGGAACCGCCGGCAACGCTCAGGGGCGCGATAAGCCGGAAGCCGAGAAGTGCGGCAACTGTGCGAACTGCGAAAGCACCTTCTCCACCATCGACGTCACCGACACGGCCCGTGCCATAAGCCGATGCGTCCACGACCTCAACCAGAGCTTCGGCATGGGCAAGATCGTCGCCGTGCTGCGCGGATCCAAGGCCCAGGACCTCATCAGCCGCCGCCTGGACCAGGTGCCCAGCTACGGCGCGCTGCACGAGGTGCCCGACGCCCGCATACGCGACGTGCTCAACCAGATGGCCACCGACCGCTATCTGTCCATCTCCGAAGGCCGTCTGCCGATCGTGCGTTTCGGCGCCCGCGCCGCCGAGACCGCGCAGGCCGACTTCCACTATGAGATCAAGCGCATCGAGCGCCGCCGTTCGTCCGCCGCGTCGTCCTCCGGTGCCGCGTTCGGTTCGTACGATGCCGATGCCGCGGGCGCTTCAGGCACCTCGGGTTCGGCGGCCTATGGCGACTATGAGCCGAGCGAGGAGGACGAGGCCCTCTTCCAGAAGTTCCGCGAGTTGCGGCGCGACATCGCCCGCGAGATCGGCAAGCCGCCCTACATCGTCTTCTCCGACAAGACCCTGCGCGACATGGCCCGCATCAAGCCGGTCACCGACGCCCAGTTCCTGGCGGTCAACGGCGTCGGCGAGAACAAGCTGCACCTCTACGGCCCCCGTTTCATGGACGTGGTCCGCTCGGACTAGCCGCCGGCTGAGGCCGCCGATTCAGGTTGTGGACGGCGCGCGCCTGCCTATCCCAATGGCGTGCTAGGGTGACAACCACAAGCAGCGATCCGCCATCAACGGGGAGCTTTCGGAAGAACGGTAGTGGCCTGAAATAAGGTCGCAAGCCCAGTAGAACCGACGGGATGGGCCCGACACAGCCCGACTCAAGCGGTCGTTTCCGCAGCATCCATGAGGTGCCTGCCAGGGGCGACAAGCGAGGTGGTACCGCGGTGCCGGGGCGCGTCAACGATGCGTCGCCAACATCGTCCTCGTGGTAGTAACGATGACCTGCCAAGCGAGGAGACAACGGTGAGCGAATCCACCAATGCACATGTGTACCCCAAGGCGTCCCTAGGTGCGGAAAGCGCGCACGTCGCGCCCAACCCGAGCTTCCCCAAGATGGAGGAGTCGGTGCTCGACTACTGGGACAAGGACGACACCTTCGAGAAATCAGTCGAGCGCAACCCCAGCGGCGACCACAGCGACAACGAGTTCGTCTTCTTCGACGGCCCGCCCTTCGCCAACGGCCTGCCGCACTACGGACACCTCCTGACCGGCTACGCCAAGGACGTCATTCCGCGCTACCAGACCATGAAGGGCCGCAAGGTCAACCGCGTCTTCGGCTGGGACACCCACGGCCTGCCCGCCGAGCTCGAGGCGCAGAAGGAACTGGGCATCGAGTCCGTCGACCAGATCGAGCAGATGGGCATCGAGAAGTTCAACGACGCCTGCCGCACCTCCGTACTGAAATACACCAACGAGTGGAAGGACTACGTCCACCGCCAGGCCCGCTGGGTCGACTTCGAGCACGGCTACAAGACCCTCGACACCACCTATATGGAGTCGGTGATGTGGGCCTTCAAGACCCTCTACGACAAGGGCCTGGCCTACAAGGGCTACCGCGTGCTACCCTACTGCCCCAAGGACCGCACCCCGCTTTCCGCGCACGAGCTGCGCATGGACTCCGACGTCTACCAGGACCGCCAGGACACCACCGTCTCCGTCGCCGTCAGGATGCGCGACGAGGACGACGCCTACGCCGTCTTCTGGACCACGACGCCCTGGACCACCCCCACCAACTTCCTGATCGTGGTCGGCAATGACATCGATTACGTCGAGGTCAGGCCCACCGAAGGCAAGTTCGCCGGCAAGAAGTTCTACCTCGGCAAGCCGCTGCTCGGCTCCTATGCCAAGGAACTCGGCGAGAACTACGAGGTCGTCCGCGAGCTCAAGGGCAAGGAACTGGTCGGCCGCCGCTACTGGCCGGTCTTCCCGTACTTCGCCGGTGACGAGGCCGAGAGCGAGGGCCATGTGCCCGGCCCGAACGCCTACCAGATTCTCGCCGCCGACTACGTCGACACCGTCGAGGGCACCGGCCTGGTCCACCAGGCTCCCTATGGCGAGGACGATATGAACACGTTGAACGCCGCCGGTGTCAACTCCATCGATGTGCTCGACGCCAGCTGCACCTTCACCTCCGCCTGCCCGGACTATGAGGGCATGTACGTCTTCGACGCGAACCTGCCGATCCTGCGCAACCTGCGCGCCGGCGACGGCCCGCTCGCCCGCGTCCCCGAGGAGCGCCGCGCCCTGCTCTTCCAGGAGAAGAGCTACGTGCACTCCTACCCGCACTGCTGGCGCTGTGGCACCCCGCTGATCTACAAGCCGGTCTCCTCGTGGTTCGTCTCCGTGACCAAGGTGAAGGACCGCCTGCTGGAGAACAACCAGAAGGTCAACTGGATCCCCGAGAACGTCAAGGACGGCCAGTTCGGCAAGTGGCTGCAGAACGCCCGCGACTGGTCTATCTCGCGCAACCGCTTCTGGGGCTCGCCGATTCCCGTCTGGGTCTCGGACGACCCGAAGTACCCGCGCGTCGACGTCTACGGTTCGCTCGATGAGCTCAAGGCCGACTTCGGCGACTACCCGCGTGACGGCGAGGGCAAGGTCAACATGCACCGGCCCTACATCGACAACCTGACGCGCGTCAACCCCGACGACCCGACCGGCAAGTCGCATATGCACCGCATCTCCGACGTGCTCGACTGCTGGTTCGAGTCCGGCTCGATGCCCTTCGCGCAGTTCCATTACCCCTTCGAGAACAAGGAGTACTTCGAGCAGCACTTCCCGGCCGACTACGTCGTGGAGTACATCGGCCAGACCCGCGGCTGGTTCTACGTCCAGCATGTGCTGGCGACGGCCCTCTTCGACCGCCCGGCCTTCAAGAACGTCATCTGCCACGGCATCGTGCTCGGCGACGACGGACAGAAGATGAGCAAGCACCTGCGCAATTACCCGGACGTCAACGGCGTGTTCAACGACTACGGCTCCGACGCGATGCGCTGGTTCCTCATGTCCTCGCCGATCCTGCGCGGCGGCAACCTCATCGTCACCGCCGACGGCATCCGCGACACCGTGCGCCAGGTGTTGCTGCCGGTGTGGAGCTCGTACTACTTCTTCACGCTCTACGCCAACGCGGCCAACGGCGGCAAGGGTTACGACGCCCGCGCGCTCAAGCCCGAAGAGGTGGCCGGCCTGCCCAACATGGACCGCTATCTGCTGGCCCGCACCCGCCGCCTGGTGGTCTCGGTGGAGCACGCGCTCGACACCTTCGCCATCTCCGAGGCCTGCGCCGACGTGCAGGACTTCATCGACATGCTCACCAACTGGTACATCCGCAACAACCGCGAACGCTTCTGGAACGAGGACGGGAGCGCCTTCAACACCCTCTACACCGTGCTCGAGGTGCTCATGCGCGTCATGGCGCCGCTCGCCCCGATGGAGGCCGAGTCGATCTGGCGCGGCCTGATCGGCGGGGAATCGGTACATCTTGCCGAGTGGCCGTTCGTCACCGTCTCCGACGAGGAATCGCACGATGTCGGCGCGAACGCCGAGTCCGCCAGCGAGCTCAACGCCGGCAAGGCGACCGAACTGGGCCGCGTGCTGGTCGACGAGCCGGCGCTGGTCGAGGCCATGGAGCAGGTGCGCGAGGTCGTCTCCGGCACGCTCTCGCTGCGCAAGTCCTGCCAGATCCGCGTGCGCCAGCCCCTGGCCAAGCTCACCGTGCTGGTCGACGACCCCGACGGCGTCGCCGATTACGACGACATCCTCAAGACCGAGCTCAACGTCAAGACCGTGGAGTTCTCCACCATCGCCGACGCCGGCAAGCACGGTCTGAAGATCGTGCACGACCTCAAGGTCAACGCCCGCAAGGCCGGCCCGAGGCTGGGCAAGCAGGTGCAGTTCGCCATCAAGGCCTCCAAGTCCGGGGCCTGGCATGTCGACGAGTCTGGCGCGCCCGTGGTCGAGACGCCGAACGGCGACCTCGCGCTGGTCGAGGGCGAGTACACGCTGGTCAACCAGGTCGAGGAGGTCGAGGCCAAGGACCGCGCCAACGACGTCTCCGCCTCGCTTCCCGGTGGCGGCTTCGTCATCCTCGATACCGAGCTCAACGATGACCTGATCGCCGAAGGCTACGCCCGCGACGCCATCCGCGCCGTGCAGGACGCCCGCAAGGCCGCCGACCTCGACATCGCCGACCGCATCAGCCTGAAGCTCGATGTGCCGGCCGCCGATGCGCCCAAGGCCGAGCAGTTCCGCGACCTGATCGCCCACGAGACGCTCGCCACCTCGCTCGAGATCAGCGCCGACGCCTCTGCCGACGAGCTGAAGGTCACGGTGGCCAAGGTCTGAGCGGGGCGCAAGGACACCGCTAGCTGAGCGACCAACGGCCGCACGAATCCTCAAGGGTCCGTGCGGTCGTTGCCTTTGCCGTTGCTATTGCCGTCGACTTTGTCATGGACCGATAGGAGATTGCGCGTTCGTGCGAAGCCGGCCGGCGGCTCGGAACATGCCGCTTGACCGTCTGTCGCCCGTCATTCCGGGGGACTCGCCGTGGAACCCAAACCTCGAAATATCGGTTATACTATTTAAGTGGTTGAAGCTAATACTTCAATGACGTTGCGCCCGTAGCCCAATGGATTAGAGCAGCTGACTACGGATCAGCAGGTTACAGGTTCGAATCCTGCCGGGCGCACTTTCTTTCTTTTTTATCTTTTATTTATTTGATTTCCAGCAGTACTGATTTATGTCATTGCTGTCCGTGATTTCCCAAGACCTATGTGCTGCCATTTGTGTTGTGTCGGCGGATTCCCTCGGTCTCTTCGGCTATAGCCCGCTGTGACCCTTATAATCAGTCCCTTTCAGATACGACGACAGCCGCCGCTCCGATGTCAATGAATTCGGAAGCGACGGCTGCCAGGCTATGCGAGAGTAGACGAGCATGTGCGAAAAGTTCGCAGTCGCAGCCATGCTCGAGCGAAAGCCCTGATCCCGATCAGAGGAACTTCTTCGCGATGGGCAGCGCCTTGTGGTAGTGGCCGATGGACGGCATCACCGTCTTGTCGCCGACCTGGCTCTCCTTGAGCCCCAGCGACTGGATGAGCGTGGGCGCGACGTCCTGGAGCGTGTGCAGCCTGCGGTAGCGCCACATCGTGCCGTTGATGCAGATGGTCGGCGTCGAGAAGCGGTGCTCGCCACGGATGTCGACGAAGAGCTCCTTGCGCTGGATGGTGTAGTCGTTGGCCTTCTGCGCGAAGTCCTTGTAGGTGCCGTCGGTGGCGTGCGTGGCCACGTCCCGGCTCACGCCCGCCTTGAGGGCCTGGGCGACGATCTGCTGGTCGCTGACGTCCCTGCCGTTCTCGCGGCTCGGCTGGTAGTTCTTCTCGAAGAGCGCTGAGGCGAAGTCGAGTGCCTTGCCGGGCTCGTGCGCGGCGACGTAGGTGAAGGCGCTGGCCGCACGCACCGAATAATGGTGCTTCGAGTTGTGGTCGAGGAAGGTGAGAGGATGGATGTAGAGGTTGATCTGCCCGGCCGACTGCAGCTTCTTCAGCGTCGGCGCGATCTTCTGGTCGAGGTTGGCGCAGTTGGGGCACAGGAAGTCGACGTAGAGGTCGACGTCGGGTGCCTGGGCGTTGTAGGCCTTGGTCGTGAACGCCGGCACGCCGCCCTGCTTGGTGGTCCGCGCGGGCTTCGTGGCCAGGGATTGCAGCTGATCGTAGGAATGCTTGAGGCCATGCTGCTTGTTCCAGTAGCCGTACCCCGCGGCGAGCACGATCACGACCACCAGAATCGCGGCGATGATGGCGAAGATTGCCTTGATGAGCTTGGAGGAGGTCTGCCGGGGGAGCGCTGCGGCCTGTGGTACTGACGGAGCGCCGCTGGCCGGCTGTCCGCCGTTCGCCGCTGCCTCGCCCTTGCCTGCAGCGGCCTCGACAATGTCGATGGAGGAGTCGTCGGTTTCGTTTGCCTTCGGGGCCTCGTTCGTCGGGTTGGAATCGTTTGTGCTGCCCATTTCGCCTTCTCGTGTCATGTTGCGACAGTCTCTCGTCGCTCATCCAGCATCATTTGGACATGATGCTAGTTTTCAGCGTACTACGTAACCGGGGGTGTTGACAACGTCAAGGCCATAATCTTGTTATGACATTCACGTTGACGTCAAGATAAACGTGAGGAAAGGCTGAAAACGGGCGATGACGGTTTGACGGCCGTCCGCGATTTCTCATACTCGGGGATGATTGCCAGGGCCTGATCGTGCGTTTAGACTTGGGGTCGATACGAGAGGCGGCGCGAAGGTCGTCGTCGGAGTCCGGGAGTTTCGCCGGCTTCGTTCTCGGTGGGTCGCCGTCGCCTTTCGGTGTGCTGGTTCGCCGGAAAACGAACGGCAAGAAAAACGATATCAATCTGAATCGAATCATGAATGACAGATGAGCCGGCCGTGCTCGCAACGGCGGTCGGAAGGAAACGGAACGGAGGCGAAGTGGATATGGAGACGAAGGACGATAGGTCGGCAATGCAAGGGGAGGCGTCAAGGAGCATGGAACACGAGACGGCAAAACGGGATTCGACGTATGACGCACAGGCGGCACGGCAACAAGTAAGCCAGCTGGCGGGGGAGGGGAACGAGGCGAAGGCAAGTGTTGACGTCAAACCCGCGCCCTCCTCGCTGGAAGCCGGGAACCGTGCGGACCGGGAGACTCGGGCGAACGCCGGGCCCGAGGCAGGCAGGGCGGCGGCGGGTCCGGCTGGCGAGATGGCTTCTGCGCCGTCGCGTCACCGGCGCTTCGGGCTGACCACCTTCGACATCAAGATGATCGGCGTGGTGCTGATGGTGGTCGACCATGTCCACCAGATGTTCGCCTCCCAGGGCGCGCCCAACTGGCTCGATTGGTTCGGCCGGCCCGTCGCCACGCTGTTCTTCTTCGTCAGCGTCATCGGCTTCTCCCACACGCACAGCAAGCGGACCTACATGGTGCGGCTCTACGTGTGCATGGCGCTGATGGGCGCGCTTGACTTCGGGCTGCAGCAGGTGGTCGGCTACGACGGTGCGGAACTGGTCAACAACATCTTCCGCGACCTGTTCATCGGCACGCTGTTCATGGCCGCCGTCGACTGCTTCGAGGCCGCGTTCAAGAAGGGTGGAAACGGGGAGTCTGCGGTTTCCGACGTGGATGTGCGCGGCGGCGATGGGCGTATCGGTTCGGTGCATGGTGTTGGGGATCGCGCCGCTGAGAGCGCAGCTGCGACGGGTGGTTTCGATACCGACTCGGCTGCGATGTATGCGGGCGCACATGCCGGCGGCGTCACCCGTGGTTTCCGCGTCAGGAAGACGCTGGAGGGTCTGCTGCTCTTCGCGCTGCCGTTCGTGCTCTCGCTGGCGCTGCTGCCGTTCATGGCCCAGGCCAACGGCACCGAAAGCGGCGCGATGCTCTGGACCTTGCGCGCGCTCACCGTGCTTGACCCCGCGATCCTGTTGGCGGAGAACACCGTCATGGTGCTGCTCATCCCGGTGATGTACGCCCTGCGAAACGTGCGGCACGGCCGGATCTGGCAGTGCGTCGCCATCGCCGTGGTCGCCGCGCTCTACGCGCTCGCCGGCCAGACCCAGTGGATGATGGTCTTCGCCGTCATCCCGATCCTGCTCTACAACGGCGCCAAGGGTCGCGGCGACAAATATTTCTTTTACGTTTTCTACCCCGCCCACATCGCCGCGCTGTATGTGCTGGCAAGCATACTGTAATTTCTTCACTCATATAAATATTCGTGTTATACTCTCTATTGCCAGCTATTAACCAACGACAATAGAGAGGAGGTCGAAATGAGATTCGAAGATTGGCTGCAACTAATCCTCGGTGTCTTGGAAATCACTGATGTGATTATTAAGACGCTGACCTAATATCAAGAATAGCAGGCGGGGTTGGGTAAAAGCAACCACGTCTGTTGTAGTCTGTGATATTTCATTGAGGCATGAGATAGGAAATTACTGTTTCATACGTTATTTCCCAAGCGAACCTTGGGACTTCATTGAAGTTGGCTGTGTCCCATAGAACGGGCACAGCTAGCTTCAAGCCCTTATGATGTACTACAATCTTAATAACCGTTCAAAAACAACGATGTTCAACAACAATCGAGAGGAATGCATAGATGCGTGAACTCAGTCTGGAAGATCTCAATGCCGCGGCCAAGATTGGCGGGCCAAGCACACTATCGGAAAAGACGATGTTGGAACCGGCAGCAGGTCCGGAAGGCATCGTCGCGCCGGCAAAATATGTGGATGATAAGTCAGCGACGTATGTGTTCGAGGATAGGTTTGTCGATGGCCAATCCAAGAAAACGGTATTGATTGACTCCCGCACCTCGCAGAACAATCGCCTTGAGGACTATATTTCTAAGGCCATTAAAGAAGGGCACTCGGTGTTCTCAAAGATGCCGAGGATTCAGGTGACCTATCAGAGTGACGATGGCGCAGGGGAGGTGCGTGAAGAGCATTATCTGGATGTGGATCTGCCGCATCGTGCGTTCGACGCACACATCAGGGTCGGCTTAGTCGATGGCGTTTCGACCTCACAGCTGCCGCAATATATCGAAGCCAGGAACTCCACGCTTGCGGACATGCGCGCGATTTTCGATCTGTCTCCCATTACCGTTGCGATGGGCGCTTGGGACTCGACGCGTAACAAGAACCAGCTTCGTATCGCCTCGTCGTTCAACGGCGAGATCATCGGGGTCCTCGCCAACCAAGAGGATGGGAAAGCTGTGTATCGTGCCGGCGCGCGTGTGGATCCCGTCGCCGCGAGTATTAAGTTCAACAAAAGTGAAGCACAAGAAATTGAGAACGCAATACATGATGATTTGAGCGAGAAGACCAGCGGCAGCTTCGCTAAGGATGGCAAGGGGTCAACAATCGGTCTCGGTGCGATTCCGCCGACTGCCGGAAGAAACAGCTCCCTTGATGGCATTGCCGTCAGCAGCGTCATCCGTACCCATGTGCTGAGCTTCAGCACGCTGCGTTCGATGAGCTTCAACGCAGGCAAAGACGGCGATGAGGCAATACGTGCGCTGCTTGCAGCCATGTTGCTCGACGCCATGGCCGGCAGCAACACCGAATTGAACCTACGCGCCAACTGCATGCTCCGGGAGTCCGCGAAGCCGCTGACGGTTCTGGACAAGCGTTTCGGCGAGCAGGAAGAGCTCGAGATGCTGACTCTGGACCATGCCGACGAGCTTTTGGAACAGGCCTATCAGCAGGCACACGACAAGGCGGGAGTCGATTGGAGCGGTCAGGTTCTGGAAGTGGAAGGCAACCAGCTGGTCCTGAGCCATGCTTCGGATAAAGATTCGGAAAATGACTAGTGGGTGCTGAGATGTCATTTATCATTTCCGTACATTTCCTGATGGGTACCTATCAGGGCGCTGATGACACCGGTCGACCTGAGGCGTATCCGTCGCCGGAGCGCTTGTACAAGGCGTTGGTTTCCGTCGCCCACACCGTATTCGGTTTTCGTTCCGGCGTCTCGGCTGAGGAAGAACATCTGAGCGATGATGCCATCGCCGCCGCTTTGCAGTGGTTTGAGCGCAATCCTCCTGATGCGATTTACTTGCCCCGCAAAATACGTCGTAACGGTCGCAGAAAGCATGATACTTTCACGTATAGGGACAAGGGATATTGGAACAAGGCTCAGGGCGTCAAAACTATCGATGCCGTCACCGGACGTCAGGATATACGCAGCTCCAAGGCATCGAGAGTAGGTATCGCCACCGCTTATGACGATGACGAAGCCGATGGCAATTTGGCATGGCAATGGGCAGAAGCTCCGGACGAACACATTCGCGAAGCCCTTGCAAGGTTGTGCTGGGAAGTGCCATATCTTGGCGAGGCCTGTTCGCCGGTTTCCCTGAGCGCTCACGAAATGGGCGAGGGTACCTATCCGTTGTCTGGGTCGTTGGAAATTGATAGACAGCTGTCATTGAGGCATGCATCCATCAGCGAGGAATTCCAGGTTCCAGACGAGGGGCATCTTCAGGAGCTTGAAGATGGGTATGCGCAGGCGAACCCGAAAAAGAAGACGAAGAAAATCGCCTTTTCGGAGCACGAAAACACGGTGGTTTCCGATTCCCTGACGCAGCATGTGCGCAATGTCGGCTATCTCCGTCCCTCGTTGCAGGACGATTCGAAGAAGCTCCGCGCTCCATGGTCCCTTGGTGTTTTCATTCCCGTCGAGGTCTTGGGCGACAAGCAGGCGCAGTGGCAGCCGCGGGAGTCACAGTATGTGGCTTGGTGTGTCGCGTTGCACCGTCTTCTGGTGCGGCTGGGCGGATACGGTGTGACCCCGGTCTTGACCGGAAAATACGAGCCAGACATCGAACGGCCAGCCAACAACGTCGCCATTCAGATATTGAGCGATGGAGGTCTGCCAATCGCCCCTGAAATGCTGGAGCGCATGAACCTGCCTGGATTCTTGGTCATGATACCGAGGAGTGCCTCGGGCGCGGATGTCAGCACCATCATTTCGTTGTGCGAATCCTTGAAAGGGCGCAGGCTCTATTTCTCCAAGAATTACGAGACGCTGCGCCTGGGCGAAGCCGTGACCGATATCGATCTGTCCCAATTCTGGGAATCGGTTCGCACTGGTTGCCGTCGCTTCTGGACGCCTTCGCCTTTCTGCCTGCGTGAGACCCGGTCCATTCCGAGCGAGGATCCGGGCAAGCGGTGGAAGGCCCGCGAGGACATGGCATTGGCCGTTGGCCACGTGTGGCGAAAGAATTTCAAGCCTTCTGCCCCCTGCGCTTCGAAGGAAGAGGAGTATTGGGGATTTGTGGACAACGTGTTGGAAACGGATTCGCCTGCGGGAATCGTTTCGGCACGGATCGTCGCCAGAACGCAGATGGGCGATTACGCGCATAGGTCCGATCCCTCGACGCCATTGCTGGGCGTGATGGCATCGATGCGTTTGGACTTGGTGACTGAAAGGGAAGTGGTGGCCATCGGGCAGAGCAGACACCTGGGCGGTGGCTTGCTGGTGCCGGTCGACTATCCGGAACGGCTGGCGGACGATATTGTGGGCGGAGGCAGACGCTGATGGATTCCAAGCTTCAGAACTATGTCGATACGCGGTTCGACCGATTCGTGGCGGCCATTCATGGTGGGCGCCATCCATATCAGTGGCAGCGGCGGTTGATGCATTATGTCATCGATCATGGCCACTGGCCGGATGAGATCGCGGCACCTACCGGAGCGGGGAAGACCATGGTCATGGATATCCATGTGTTCCTCAATGCCCTTGCGGGATTGGTTAAGCCGGACAATTCCGAAGACGGCAACGCTAATTTGGATCCGGAATTGCAGCAGCTTACCGAAATGGGTATCGCGCATATTCCACGCCGATTGGTAATGACGGTCAACAGACGTTCCCTCGTCGATGACCAATATGACGAGGCGATGGACTTGGCAAGCCGTATCGAAAGTGCGGAAGCGCAGTCTGAAGGCTCCATTCTCTCTGAGATCAGGGATGGTCTCATCCGTCGTGCCGGTACTGTTCGCGACATCAATGGCAAACCCCAATGCATCGAGGACTGTTCCCCCTGCCGGGTGACTCGCTTGCGCGGCGGCGAGGCGACGGACAATGCCAAGAACCAGTGGCGTTATTACCCGACTCAATGCCAGATTTTCTGTGCCACTCCTGATATGTTCGGCAGTCGTCTGCTGTTCCGGGGATATGGCATCACCAAGGCCGCACGTCCTATGGAAGCGGGTCTGTTCGCCTATGACACTGTCCTGATCCTCGACGAGGCGCATCTCGCCCGGCAGTTGGCCCAGACTGCGACCGATGTGTCGCGTCTTGAGGGTCTCCAGAAGAGCGAAGTGGCGAAGTTCGCGTCACCGCTGCAGGTTGTGCGGACCACGGCGACTCCCGCAGACACCGGAGAAATCGAATCGGTGGGCGTGGAAGCTGAAGATTTTCAGAAAGATACAGATCTCTGCAGTAGACTGACTCGTCCGAAGCCTGTTGCCTTGGACGAAGTGGAGTGTTCCGACAAAGAGTACGCTGAACATATCGCGCAGCGGTGCATGGAGCAGCTGTCGAATATACAAGAAGGTTACCGCGGCGTCGTGGGCTGCATCGTCAACAAGGTGGATACCGCTGGCAGGGTGGCTCATGCCTTGACGGAGGCACTGGGAAAGACCGATCAGTATGATGGCAATTCGTCGAAGAACGCGGTGTGTTGTTTCGTCGGACCGATGAGGCCGTACGATAAGAACCAATTGAAGAGTGTGTTCTCGGAAATTTGTGGTAAGACGGAGCGGAATTCTGGACTGCGATTCGTAATCGGTACGCAGACCCTTGAGGTCGGCATCGATGCGGATTTCAGCGCGTTGGTCACCGAATTGGCCCCGGTCAATTCTCTGGTGCAGCGCGCGGGACGCGTGAACCGTCGGGGATCGCGCGATAACGGTCCCATCACTGTAGTAATCCGAAAAAATGAGAAGAAGCAAGGCGCGTATCACCAGAAAGATTTGGAGCTCTCGCTTGCGTGGCTGCAATTTGAGCATGGGGCGAATCGTGATCTCAGCGCTTGGAACTGTGTGAAGCATCCTGTGTCGCCACCCGAGCTGGATCGCATGGCGTTGCAGCGCTTGGAAATCTGGGATGCCGAGAACCTGTCATGTACGGATGAGCAGTTGGCCGCCGATCACGCTTCCTATGGCCGTAGCCCAGCCGATATCAATCTATGGCTTCGCGATGAGCTGGCGTCTGATGATGGCCCGGGCGTCGGTGTGGTGGTTCGTGATTTGCCGGCGGATGGCGCCGACGCGGCACAGTTGGTGTCTTCCGCGCCTCCTGTGGCCGAGGAATCCTTCCCGATGCGGAACTATGCCCAGTTTGACGATATCGAGAAGGCATATGAAAAGAATCAGGAGGAGATTAGGAAGGCATTCAAGAAGGGCCAGAAGAAGAAAGAACCGTTTGGTCCTTTGGTGATCTATCGGCCATCTGCTGATGACAAGGGCATTCCGTGGGACCGTAAGACTGACTTGAAGACGCTGGTTCAGTCAGGTGATACATTGGTCGTGAGCACATCGGCTTCGCTGTTCGACTCGGGAACCCATGTGCTGAGCTGTTCCGGAGGCAAGGCGAATCAGGCTGAGGATGACGTCTACAACAAGTGTCAGGACTCTGGATGGGTGCTGGAAGCCCGAAAGTCCGGTGACGAGGATGGACGCTATCGTATCTTGGACGATTTGGATGGGAAGTATGCTGCCAATGGTCAGGATACAGAGACGGGGGATGACCATCTCGTTATGCCGACACTTCGACAGATTGCCGATGAGATCGGGCATAAGTTCGCTGAGGATGTATTCGGAGATTCTTACGATCCCGAAACTAGAGTCAACGTCTATCCGGCGATAAAGGTGGATGCTGAGCGTGAGAACCAGTCTGATCGAATTTGGATATCCGTACAGCCGTTGAAGAATCTTGATGAGGATGAGCTGCAGGAGATTCGAGTTGATGGCAGCAATCGTATCGTCTATCTCAATACGCCGGACGGGCACCAGCCGTGTGTTGCAAGGCGAGCCTCGGACTTGGCGACGATTCTGGGCTTTGATGGGCAGGTTTGCGATGAATTGGCGAATGCCGGTCTTCACCATGACGATGGGAAAAAGGACTGGCGTTTCCAGAAGTTGCTGCGTTATCGGCTCAGCAAGTCCGAAACTGACGATGATTCAACATATCTCGCCAAAAGCCGTTTCTATTCCGTCTCATGGGAGAAACGGATGCGAAACCAGCTGAGTCTGGCTGGCTGGCGGCATGAGCAACGTTCCGCGGCGGAATACTGGGCAGACCCTGACCAAAAAGACGGCGAATATGATACGGATTTGATCACACGGCTGATCGGGACCTCGCATGGTCATGGACGGTCAGCGTTCAGGGCTTCGGCCGCAACGGCGATTCCTGAGAGCGTGGCGGGTAAGGACATGCGGCGCAACTCTGATCTGGCGATGGAACCGGCCATAGCCAGTGCGCGCAATCTGTTTGACACGGGCTTATGGCAGACCATCGTCCATCGCACGGATTGGAAATACGGCTTCTGGGGAGTCTCCTATCTCGAAGCCATTCTGCGTGCTGCGGACATCACCGTCTCCAAGGAAGGATGATTGAGCATGGGTCTTGAATTGAGAGGCAGCTGTGAGGATGCTTTCGCGCACCTGTATCTGGTGGGATTGGCTTCGATCCTCGAGGACGCCGATCCAAGCCGTCGACGGATTTGCCAGATACGGTGGAAAGACCAAGAGCATGCGGTGCTGGAAAGTAGTGACGACGTCTCATGGAGGCAATGTGCCGAAATCGTCCACGAGCACGCGTTGCGTTGGAGCGAATCCGATTGGCTTCATGCCGGAGGAGAGTACTGGGAATCGCCGAAGGAGGATGGGGCCAAATCAAAGAAGAAGGTCTCGCCCGTGCGGGCGACATTGAGCCCGAGGCTTGGCAAACCGAATACCAGAGGATCCTGGCAGAAGCTGGAACGTGATCGACATAGGGCCATCGACCAATTGGAGACGCCCCTCGACTATGAGTACATAGGTGCGCTGGGCGAGCCTTCATACTGGTCAGGCGACATGGGCAAAGACAAGAACTACACTCCCGATCGTGGAGCATCCCGTTGGGAGATGGTGGCCCGCAACCGAGGGCAGGAATTCGTTTCCGGCCGTCTGCTGCCTCTTGCCCAGGCCGTGGCCAGGCGAGATGTCGATGCGGTATTGAACGGTTTGAAGGGTGAGAGCGTCGTCGACGAGGTGGGGAAGGACAGCCAGCAAAGCCGTACACCCACCGGTTTGAGAAGGCCGAGCAAAACCGACAACGCCCAGGCATGGTGCGCGTTGTTTGGGGTTTCGGCATTCCCGCAATCCAAGTCGACCACGAAGGATCGAGGCGCCACCGCCGGGTTCTTCAGAATCAGGGGACACGGCCAATATGTTGTCCTGCCGATTTTCGAGCAGTTCTGGACCTTGCAAAAGTATCGCTCGGTGGTGCGTAGCCTTTGGCTGGAACAGGCAGCGGTCGGCAAAGTGGATGCCGATGATGAGACGAACAGCGGAAGTGGGTTTGGTTCCTTCGCCGGCAACCAATGGCTGAAGGAGCAAGGCGTCGTCCTGTGCGCGCTTTTCCCGCAGTACGTTTCCGGCAATGCCTCGGCTCCGGAGCGTTGGCTGCAGAAGGGTGAGCTGTTCGACGTCTCTGGAGATGGACGATGAAACAGGAAGCCGCCGACCCGATCCCCATCAGTCTCGTTGCCAATTACATGTTTTGCCCGCGGCGTGCCTGGCTTGAGGCGGTTGGCGAGAAGGTGAGCTCGGCTCAGATAGCCGCTGGCACCTATGGACATCGTAAGGTCGACAGATTCGACAAGGCTCCCGATGCCGATTCGTTCCAGGCGGTCAATATCCGCCATGAGGAATGGGGCGTGACCGGCAGGTTGGATGCGGCGCGGATGACCGACGATGGGGTCATCATCCGCGAATACAAGGCGACTCCGGTCAAGCGCGCGATGGTGGTGACCGACGCGATGCGGATTCAATTGGCGTTGCAGGCCGCCTGTCTTAAGGACATGGGCTTTGAAGTGGCCGGCACCGAAATATTCTTCATCACCCACCATCGGCGGGTGGAGGTCGATCTCGAGGAAGAGGATTACCGCGACGCCAAGCGTGCCGTCGACGAGACGCGGGCGCTGATCGATGCGGATATGGCTCCGCAACCGTTGGAGGATAGCGAACGCTGCATGCGATGCTCCCATGTGGGCATTTGCCTGCCGGAAGAAAGGAAGCTGGGTGCGGTCAGGCACCGGGTCATGGTCTCTTCGCCGGACAACCAGGTCACCCATCTGGCCACGCCGGGAGCGAAGGTCTTCAGCAGGTCCGGCCGCATGGTGGTCTACAAAGGCGGCGAGCAGCTCGCGGCCGTGCCGTTGAATACGATTCAGGGATTGCAGGTCCATGGCAATACGGATTTGTCGAGCGGGCTGATCCGGGAGCTCATGTGGCGCGATATCCCGATTCTCTGGTGCAGCGGCACCGGAAGGCTCTACGGGTGGACGGTACCGTCGTACGGGCCCAATGGAGAGGCGCGCGTTGACCAGCATGTCGCTTCCCACGAAGGACGTTTGGGGCTCGCCCGTGAGTTCATCATCGCCAAGGTCCATAACCAGTCGGTGCTCCTAAGACGGTCGAGCAAGGACAATCCCGTGCTGGAACAGTTGCGGGGCATCGAGAAACAGCTGTCGAACGCGAACCGCTGGCAGGATATCCTGGGTTTGGAGGGCGAGGGTGCGGCGCTGTATTTCTCCCAGTTCCAGCAACTGATCAAGCCCAGGAAGTGCGGTGAATGGCAGTGGGTGGCGAGAATGAGAAGGCCGGCGCCGGACCCGCTGAACTCCCTGCTGGACTTTACCTATACGCTGTTGCTATCGGATTGCGTCAGGGCGCTGATCTCATGCGGCCTTGATCCCCATGCCGGGTTCCTGCATAGCAGCAAGAGGAACAAGCCTGCGTTGGCGTTGGACCTTATGGAGGAGTTCCGGGCTCCGATCGCGGATTCGGTCGTTCAGTCGGTGGTGAACAACGGCGAGGTCAAGGCTTCCGGATTCACGGATATCCTTGGTTCGATACGGATGAGGGACGTCACGAGAAAAGCGCTTGTGGCGGCGTACGAAAGGCGCATGGCCACGGAGATCACCCATCCCATATTCGGCTACAAGGCCTCGTGGAGGAGGACGGTCGAAATTCAGGCAAGGATGATTCTGGGATATTTGGACGGCACGCAATCCTCATATAAAGGGATACGGATCAGGTAGGGAAGCGGCTCATGAGTGACGAAAGGCGCAGCTACCTGATTGCCTACGATATCAACAACGACAAGCGGAGGACCCATGTCGCCAAGACCTTGCAAAGCTATGGAGAGCGCTTGCAATACAGCGTGTTCCTGGTGGAGACGAGGCCGGCGAAGATGTTCCAACTGCAGCAGGAGCTAGAGGATCTGATGGCGAGCGGACAGGACTCCATCGTGATTTGCCTGTTGGGGACGGTCGATCACGCTCATGACGCCATGACTTTCCTTGGAAGGGAGCGATACCAGGATTTGGTGGTTCCCACCGTTATCTAGTATTCGGGTTTTTAGTCTTGAAACAGCCGATTGGTTTGTTTTCGATGTTTGAAAATTTCATAGTGTTACTGCTGTTCGTGTTTTCTTTGGTGGTTGCGAGCGGTGAATCATCTCGGAGATTGCGGGCTATTGCTCGCACTAGTGCTGATGCGGATTAGAGCATGGTCTTTCTGCTTTCCGTTTGTTTGCGTTCCGGTTTCCCATAGCGCTCGCAATGGGTGCCGGGACACTAATCAGCGGAAGGCGTTAGACTAGTGCTGTCTCAAAGCTTCAATGCTCTGAGTTTCATTGAGGAATCCATACCGTCGTGACCTCACGTGTGCTCGTGCTGTCTCAAAGCTTCAATGCTCTGAGCTTCATTGAGGACCAAAGGCCAGGCGTACAGCGTGGGCGACGCGGCGTCTCAAAGCTTCAATGCTCTGAGCTTCATTGAGGAAGACAATGTGCGAGGACTTTCCCCACACATTTTACATGTCTCAAAGCTTCAATGCTCTGAGCTTCATTGAGGAGTCATGGATGCTGGTGTTGCCCAGTGAGAATCGACTGTCTCAAAGCTTCAATGCTCTGAGCTTCATTGAGGATTGACATGGCGCGTCGTGTGCTCCCCGACATGGTGGTCTCAAAGCTTCAATGCTCTGAGCTTCATTGAGGAGATTCAGACTCATTTTGTCTCCTCTCCGTCATCGTAGGTCTCAAAGCTTCAATGCTCTGAGCTTCATTGAGGATCGCGTTCCAAGTTCTTGCCGACGATATGCACTTCGTCTCAAAGCTTCAATGCTCTGAGCTTCATTGAGGAGCGGGTGCCGCGCCGGGCATCGCCAACAACCCCGTGGTCTCAAAGCTTCAATGCTCTGAGCTTCATTGAGGAAAGCAATATTGTGAAGATGCCCTGATTGAGTACAAGTCTCAAAGCTTCAATGCTCTGAGCTTCATTGAGGATCGGCAATAAGTGAATGGATGGCACCCGGCGTCCGTGTCTCAAAGCTTCAATGCTCTGAGCTTCATTGAGGACGCGGTATCCGCATCCCTGTCGAAGAAGCAACCATGTCTCAAAGCTTCAATGCTCTGAGCTTCATTGAGGACGTTACGTGCAATCGGCCAACGCCTTCTACAGCAAGTCTCAAAGCTTCAATGCTCTGAGCTTCATTGAGGACCGAACAACAGCGGCACCAACTCCACCGTCACCGATGTCTCAAAGCTTCAATGCTCTGAGTTTCATTGAGGAGAGCGTGAATTTGAGCAGTTGGATGAAATGAGAAGGGTCTCAAAGCTTCAATGCTCTGAGCTTCATTGAGGAGTGTAGACTTTCGTTGCCTGCTCGTAGTTGATTTTGTCTCAAAGCTTCAATGCTCTGAGCTTCATTGAGGATTTGATATTTCCAAGAATTCCCGATGGAAAAGCGGGTCTCAAAGCTTCAATGCTCTGAGCTTCATTGAGGATCGCTACCGTCGGCGAGGGTGGCCCGCTGACCCTCGGTCTCAAAGCTTCAATGCTCTGAGCTTCATTGAGGAGTACCGTTGAAACCCTGGGACGCATGTATGCGGTGCGTCTCAAAGCTTCAATGCTCTGAGCTTCATTGAGGAGGTGCCGAGGATAGCGCGGAGCGTGTAGAGTGGCGTCTCAAAGCTTCAATGCTCTGATCTTCATTGAGGAGATCGAGAACCGCTGACCAGGTAGTAGAGGAATTACCCGTCTCAAAGCTTCAATGCTCTGAGCTTCATTGAGGAACGCTCGAGGGGACGGTAAGGGGACGGTCATACCAGGTCTCAAAGCTTCAATGCTCTGAGCTTCATTGAGGAGTGAAAGGCTGGGGCGCCCAGCTCAAGGCGTTCCGGTCTCAAAGCTTCAATGCTCTGAGCTTCATTGAGGATGTTCATCGGTCTTCGCTTCCTATCCGTGGTAGAACGTCTCAAAGCTTCAATGCTCTGAGCTTCATTGAGGAGCGACGAAATAACCAGCGCGAAGTTTTCAAATGACGTCTCAAAGCTTCAATGCTCTGAGCTTCATTGAGGAGAGGCACGCGCCGCCGAACGAGAGGTCAAGGAACAGGTCTCAAAGCTTCAATGCTCTGAGCTTCATTGAGGATGGGTGCTGGATATCACCGCCGACACCGGTTTCGAGTCTCAGAACTCCAATGCTCTGAGCTTCATTGAGGAATGGTCATGCCCAGCTGGTCGCCGTCGATGCGCCATGTCTCAGAGTTCCAATGCTCTGAGCTTCATTGAGGACGGCTGAAAATCGCTGGAGCCGCTTGACAAAATCAAGTCTCAGAGTTCCAAAGTTCTGAGCTTCATTGAGGAAAGTTCCAGGAGACGTTCTTCAACGGCGACACCGTGTCTCAGAGTTCCGATGTTCTGAGCTTCATTGAGGAACCAACGCGCAGGTGGACAGCCTGCTGAACTCGGAGTCTCAGAGTTTCAATGCTCTGATCTTCATTGAGGATCGTCGACGAACACCGCGTCGAACCAGCCCTGCACGTCTCAGAATTCTAATGTTCTGAGCTTCATTGAGGAAACGGCCTGTATGAGACTGTCGTTCTGTTCTGTGGCCTTAGAGTTTCAGTGTTCTGGACTTCATTGAGGAGACATCGTCGCCACCGGCGACCCCGTCGACGCCGAGTCTCAGAGTCTCAATGTTCTGAGCTTCATTGAGGAGGAGGCTATGGGTTCATGCTGGTCAGAGCGGTGCTGGTCTCAGAACTTCAATGTTTTGAGCTTCGTTGAAGATGTATATGAACGCGGTGTCCTTGCCATCGGACGCATCTGTCTCAAAATTTTAACGTTCTGAGTTTCATTGAGGAGTGAAGGCGCAGGTTATCGCTCTCGCTGAGCAGGTCGTCTCAGAGTTGCAGTGTTCTGAGCTTCATTGAGGAGATCCAGATCTGCGCAAGTCGTTCGGCATCTACCTGTCTCAGAACTTCAGTGTTCTGAGTTTTATTAAGGAGGCGGTCACAAATACCTCGAATCCATCGACGACCCTGTCATCTTAGAATTCTAATGTTCTAAGCTTCATTGAGGACATGAATATAACAACACAAAGGGTGTTGGAAACAAGTCTCAGAACTATAATGTTCTGAGTTTCATTGAGGGTGGTTCGAGACCCAGGTTAACTACCACAAGGCCGGTAGTCTCAGAGTTTCAATGCTCTGGGCTTCATTGAGGAAGAGTTTTGGCTCGATGCCGGATTCGATCGCCTATGTCTCAGAATTCTAATGTTCTGGGCTTCATTGAGGACCGTCGGCTTCCTCGATGAGTGTCAGGTCAGAGCGCGTCTCAGAATTCTAATATTCTGAGCTTCATTGAGGAGGAGGCTATGGGTTCATGCTGGTCAGAGCGGTGCTGGTCTCAGAACTTCAATGTTTTGAGCTTCATTGAGGATGGCACATCATCTCCCAGTGGTTGCCCGAGTTTCAGTCTCGGAGCTTCATTGAGGAGATCCGGATCTACGTAAGTCGTTTGTGCATCTACCCGTCTCAGAACTTCAGCGTCCCGAACTCCATTGAGGAGACTGGGGTCCCGACGGGTTCAAGGCGTTCACCTCATCTCAGAGTCTTAGTGCTCTGAGCTTCATTGAGGACAGCTTGACAGCTCGGTCCTGCGCGCCAACCGCGCCTAGTCTCAGAGCTTTCGATGTTCTGAGTTTCATTGAGGAGGCGGCCATGGGTCGATGCTCATCCGTGCGGTGCAGGTCTCAGAACTTGAGTGTTCTGAGCTTCATTGAGGAGGTGGTCACAAATACCTCGAATCCATTGATGGCCCTGCCTCTCAAAATTATACTGTTCTGAGCTTCGTTGAGGAAGGATATCGAACATGGTTTGCATACTGAGATCGTCGTCTCAGAGCTCCTATATTCTGGACTGTATTGAAACCGGTGAACCGCGTATGCTTGACCTTCGTTGTTCGTATCAGCCAGATTGTGTTTTCTTAAGAACCCGGCCCGCCGAAATATAACCCCGGCCAACTACACTGAAACCAAACGTTGAACCTAATCGAAAGGGGAACAACATGGCTGAGGAAAACAGCGCGAACAAGCCGGAACCGGAGAGCTTCAAGCTGGACCACACCAAGGTGAAGGCGCCGTATGTGCGCTTCATCAGCACCGAATCGGGGCAGAAGGGCGACGTCATCTCCAACTATGACCTGCGCCTGGTCCAGCCCAACGAGAACGCCATTCCGACCGGCGGCCTGCACACCATCGAGCACACCATCGCGGTGCTGCTGCGCGAGCGCATCCCCGGCTACATCGACTGCTCGCCGTTCGGCTGCCGCACCGGCTTCCACCTGCTGACCTGGGGCGAGCACAGCACCGAGGACGTCGCCAAGGCGCTCAAGGAATCGCTCGAGTTCATCGCCAACGAGGCCACGTGGGACGACGTGCCGGCCACGGACATCAAGAGCTGCGGCAACTACCGCGACCACAGCCTGTTCACCGCCAAGGAATGGTGCAGGAAGATCCTCGACGAGGGCATCAGCTCCGACCCGTACGTGCGCAAGGTGGTCTGATTCCGATTCCGTCAGGGGAGCGGCCTGGTTTCATGCAGGCGTAAAACCTGGCATGATTCGGTTGTGACTCCGAGCAGCAAGGATATATATAAAGGGTGCGTCGGCCATTGGTGTCGACGCGCCCTTTTATGTTGTCTACAGGTATCGGGCAAGAGAAGGGCAAGGTGGTCTCGGCATGGTCAAAGGTCAATCGGCGCAACGGTTCCGCAAGGCGGGACGGGCGGATCTGGACGCCATCCTCGCCATCTTCGCGCGGGCGCGCAAGCTGATGGCTGCCAATGGCAACCCCATGCAGTGGGGGACGAGCTGGCCGCCGGTCGAACTGCTCGAGCAGGACATCGACAGGTCGCGCGCCTGGCTGCTGGTCGACGACGACGGCGAGGGCGGCGCCGAACGGATCCTGGCCTACTTCGCCCTGTGCGAGGGCGCGGAGCCGACCTACGCCAAGATCGACGGCCACTGGCTCGACGACGACGAGTACGTCACCATGCACCGCCTGGCCGCCTCCGGACTCAGGCCGCACATCGCGAAGACCTGCCTCGACTGGGCCGTGGCGCGCTGCGGCAACCTGCGCTGCGACACCCATCCCGCCAACGCGGCCATGCGCCACATCTTCACCACCGACGGCTTCACCTACTGTGGGCTGATCAAGGTGGTCAACAACGTGACAGTGGAGCCGGACACGCGCGTCGCCTACCAGCGCCATGAGCTCGCAGGCGCCTGACGCATCGGATCGACGTGAGAGCGGGATTCTCGGGCGAACGACCGGGTGTATTTCCCCAATCAGAATCCAGCGAACCGGGGTCGGCTGCCCGTCCCGCTGGCGCCGCCGAACCGGTGTGAGCGTTTCGTATCGCCTAATTGCGCTCGCCGCCTTCCCGAGACACAATGAGACCATGACTCTCAACGCTTTGCAACCCTGGCCATTCTCATCCACGCTCGGCGAATCGAACTACGAGGCGGCGCTGCGGCGCTACCCCGGGCAGGCCATCGTCGACCTCAAGGCGATGTGCGACAACATGCGCCACCTGGTCGAGGTGGTCGGCGGTCCGAAATCCGGCACCGCGGTGATGGGCGTGGTGAAGGCCGACGGCTACGGGCACGGCCTCATCCCCTCGGCGCTGGCTGCCCTGGCCGGCGGCGCCACCTGGCTCGGCACCGCCCAGCCGCGCGAGGCCCTGCTGCTGCGCATGGCGGGCATCGACCCGAAGCGCTGCCACATCCTCACCTGGATGTTCAACGGACGCAACGCCCCGCTGCCGGAACTGATTGCCAGCGACATCGACATCTCCCTGGGCTCCCTGGACGGCATCGAGGCCGTCGCCCAGGCCGCACGCAAGCTCGGCAAGCCCGCCCGCGTGCACATCAAGACCGACACCGGATTCGGGCGAAACGGCTTCACCGAGGCCGGCTTCCAGGCCGCGCTCGACCGCCTCGTTCCGCTCGCCAAGGAGGGCGTGCTCGACATCGTGGGGCAGTGGAGCCACTTCTCCGTGGCCGACGCGCCCGACGTGCCCGAGTTCGTCGAGGTCACCGACCGCCAGCTGGAAAGCTTCAACCGCTTCACCGAACGCATGCGCCAGGCCGGCATCGAACCGCGCATCCGCCATATCGCCAACACGGCGGCCACCCTGAGCCGCCCCGAGACCCGCTTCGAGCTGGTGCGCCCCGGCATCGGACTCTACGGCTACGAGGCCGACCCTGCCATGGGCACCCCCTCGAAGTACCAGCTGCGCCCGGCGATGACCCTGCAGGCCCAGCTTTCGACCGTCAAAGGCGTCGAGGCGGGCCACGGCATCTCCTACGGCCGCACCTACCTGACCGACGAGGCCACCAGCACCGCCATCGTGCCGTTGGGCTACGCCGACGGCATCCACCGTTCCGCCTCCGGCTTCGACGAGGCCGGCGCTAAGCACACCAGCAAGCCCGGCGGCCCGGTACGCGTGATGACCGCCGACGGCCCCAGGCTCATGCGCGTCTCCGGGCGCGTGTGCATGGACCAGTTCATCCTCGACCTGCACGGCGATGCCGAGGCCATGGGCGTGCGTGAGGGCGACACCGTGGAGCTCTTCGGGCCGGGCCGCGGCGAGGAACACTGCGAGCCGACCGCCGACGACTGGGCGCGCGCCGCCGACACCATCAGCTACGAGATCTTCACCTGCCTGCGCATCCGCATCCCCAGGCTCTATCTGCATGCGGCCGAGGTGCTCGATGCGCAGGACATGAGCAAGCTCAACGCCAAGACGCTGCTCTAGGGCGGGGCCAGCGGGCCGAAAGCCGAAGCGATAACACCAGTCAACACGACCGAGAAGGAGGCACGGGCATGACGACGAACGGGAACGACCGGCAGGCGCCGCCGCAGGAGGGCTACACGCCCTTCGACGAGGAGCGCTGGGCCGAGGAACCGCCGAAATCCCAGTCCCGAACCGCCTTCCAGCGCGACCGCGCCCGGCTCATCCACTCCTCGGCGCTGCGCAGGCTCGGCGCCAAAAGCCAGATCCTGGTGGCCGGCACCGACGACTTCGCCCGCACCCGCCTCACCCACACCCTCGAGGTCGCCCAGATCGGCCGCCAGATCGGCTCGATGCTCGGCTGCGACCCGGACGTGGTCGACTGCGCCTGCCTCGCCCACGACCTCGGCCATCCGCCCTTCGGCCACAACGGCGAGCGCGTGCTGGCCGAGATCGCCAAGGACATCGGCGGCTTCGAAGGCAACGCCCAGACCCTGCGCCTGCTCACTCGCCTGGAACCCAAGGTCTTCCACGCCGACGGCCGCTCCGCCGGCGTCAACCTCACCCGCGCCTCGCTCGACGCGGCGGTGAAATACCCGTGGACGCTCGCCGAGGCAGGCCGGCATCCCAAGGGGGAGCGCAGCGCCAAGTTCTGCGTCTACCCCGACGACGTCGACGTGTTCGAATGGCTCAAGACCGGCGCGCCCAAGGACGCCAAGCCGATGGAATGCCAGGTGATGGACCTCTCCGACGATATCGCCTACAGCGTCCACGACTTCGAGGACGCCATCGCCACCGGCGCCTTCAAGCCCCTGGCCCTGGCCGACCCGCGCGTCATCGACGGCATCATCGCCATGGCCCGCGAATGGTACGGCAGCCGGTGGGACGCCGACAAGCTGCTCGCCGCGTTCGCCCGGTTGCGCAAGCTGCACATGTTCCCCTCGCACTTCAACGGGTCGCGCCAGGCGCTCGCCCAGCTCAAGAACATCACCAGCGCGCTCATCGGCCGCTTCGCCGGCTCCGTCGAACGGGCCACGCGCGAGAAATACGGCAAGGGCAGGCTCACCCGCTACAGCGCCAACGTCGTCATCCCCGAGGAGACCGACTACGAGATCGTGGCCCTGAAGGGCATCGCGGTCTACTTCGTGATGGCGCCGCGCGAGCACGAGCAGCTGCACGAGCAGGAGCTCAAGGTCGTCGAGGACCTGGTCGACGTGCTCATGGCCGACTCGCCGCGTCCCTCCGACGCACTGGAGACCGTGTTCCTCGAGGACTGGAACGAGTCGACCAACGACGACGAGCGGCTGCGCGTGGCCATCGACCAGGTGGCGAACCTCACCGACGGCTCGGCGCTGACCCTGCACTCCATTCTCTGCTGAGGGCGGGGGAGAAGGCGGCGCGCCCGAATGCCGATGGAAGGGGCGGCCTCCAGAAGACGTCCACAATATCCGCCCGCGAAACCCATGGCTGTGAGTAAGATGGAACGTTATGGCCGGAATGATCGTTAAGCAAGACATCGAGAAGGTGCGCGCCACCGCGGACCTCTATGACATCGTGTCGTCGACCGTGACGCTCAAGGCGTCCGGTTCCGGGACCTTCATGGGCCTGTGCCCCTTCCACGACGAGAAGACCCCGAGCTTCAGCGTGCGTCCCTCGCTGGGTGTCTGGCACTGCTTCGGCTGCGGGCTCGGCGGCGACGTGTTTGGCTACGTGGAGCACAAGGAGAACATCGACTTCCGCGAGGCCGTGGAGCTTCTGGCCGACCGCTACCACATCGAGCTGCACCACGAGGCCGGCGACGGGCGCGAGCAGGGCCACCACGGCTCCAAGCGCTCCCGGCTGCTCGAGGCCAACGAGGAGGCGCAGCGCTATTTCGTCTCCCAGATCCTCTCGCGCGAGGCGCTCGCCGCTCGCAAGCTGCTCGGCGGCCGCAACTTCAGCCAGGCCGACTGCGAACGCTTCGGCTGTGGCTACGCCCCGCGCGGCTGGGACAATCTCGTGCGTCACCTGGCCGGCAAGGGATTCACCCAGCAGGAGATGCTCGACGCCGGGCTCGCGCGTCAGGGCCAGCGCGGCGTCTACGACTACTTCCGCGGCCGCGCCACCTGGCCGATCCGCGACTCCACCGGCCGCACGCTCGGCTTCGGCGCCCGCAAGCTCTACGATGACGACAACATCAACGCCAAATACATCAACACGCCCGACACCCAGCTCTACCGCAAGACGCAGGCGCTCTACGGCATCGACCTGGCCAAGTCCAGCATCGTGCGTAAGCGCCAGGCCGTCATCGTCGAGGGCTACACCGACGTGATGGCCTGCCACCTGGCCGGCATCGACACGGCCGTGGCCACCTGCGGCACCGCCTTCGGCGAGGAGCACGCCAAGATCATCCGCAGGCTCATCTCCGACGACTCGCTGGGAGCCATCCAACTGGTGGGGCCGCTGAAGGTGGAGGGCCAGTCGCTGAGCTCGCGCATCGTCTTCACCTTCGACGGCGACGCGGCGGGGCAGAAGGCCGCCATCCACGCCTTCGGCCTCGACTCTGCCTTCCTTTCGCAGACCTTCGTGGCCGTCGCGGACGACAACCTCGATCCCTGCGACCTGCGCATCCAGCGCGGCAACGAGGCGGTGCGCTCGCTGATCGACCACGCCCGGCCGCTCTACGACTTCGTGATCGACACGGCCATCGACCGCTTCGACACCTCCTACGCCACCGGGCAGATGGGCGCGGTGAAGGCCGCCGCCCCGCTGATCGCGCAGATCCGCGACCGTTCCCTGCTCGACCTCTACACCCGCAAGGCCACCAGGCGCATCGGCATCGAGCTGGACATCATGCGCCGCGAGGTCAACCGCGCCCGCCGCCAGCTGCACGTGCGCGACGACGACGCCTACGCGCCCAAGAAACGTTGGAACAGCGGGCCGGAGGCGAGGCGGGGGCAGCGTGGCGACGAGTTCTCCAACCCCGCGGCCAGGAAGGCCCTGGAGCGCAAGAACGCCAACGGGCAGACCTACTACCGCGTCGACGACTCCGTGTTCATCTGCGAGCAGCAGTTCATGGCGGTGCTCATCCAGATCCCGCGCGCCATCGACCCGCAGGCCTTCGGGCGGCTGACCCTGGACGATTTCATGACGCCCGTCTTCCGTTCCATGTTCCAGGCCATCGCCGCCGCGGGCGGGCTGCCGGACGGCGATACGCCGCAGGGCCTGTGGATGCACGACCTCACGAAGGCCGCCGGGCCGATGCTCGAGCAGGTCATCAACGAGCTGGCGGTGATGCCCCTGCCGCTCTCCGGCGGCGACGCCGAGACCGGCAACGCGAACAACGTCAATGGTGCCGACGGAGGCGTCAACGGCAACGTGGCGGCCGGTGGCCCCAACGGCCAGGATGCCGGAACCGGCGCCAACGCGCAGAGTCCGGCGTCGATGCGGCTGCGCGCGGCGAGCGCGGAGGAGCGGCGCTACGCCTCGGAGCTGACCGCCCGTCTGCTCGACATCGGCTACATGCGGCGCATCGGCGCGGCCAGGCGCAAGATGGCCCAGCTGCCCGACGGCGAGGAGAAGATCGCGCTGCTCGGCAAGATCACCGACATGGAGACCGCGCGCAAGGACCTGCAGGCCCAGGTCTACGAGAACGCCGGCGCCTGAGCGCGAGCGGGGAAGGCGTCCAATCGGGCCGCGGCGGGCATTCGACGGGCTTTCAACGGATCGGTAACGGGCGTCTGACGGGGGACCAGTAACAGTCTTCCGTCGGGCCTTCGACCTGCCGCGATAGCTTGGGCATGTCACGGCCCGTCGAATAATGGCAATCCCTGGGCGCGTCACGGTCCGCCAAGGAGCTGAAACCGCCGGGAACGGCGTCCCTACACCGGTTGCGAACATCTGCCCGGATATTGCGACACGACACGGCTTTTAATTTTTTTCATGATTTTGGTCGCTGTTTTCACATTTGGTCCGGCCAGTATTTTCTAGGATTTTCGCCCCCTCGGTATCGCCCCCATGTGAATTTTGGTCGCTTTTCGAACCCGTTTGTGTACTCAAGTTCCCCGAAAACCCATACAATAAGAGGTGACAAGAAATGCTGATTCGTTCGGCTGGGCCGGACCGGATCCATAGGCATGCGACGGGGAACCGGAGTTCCGGCAGCCCCCTGGGTAGGGATGACGAATGAAGATGACTTTAGGGGATATCTCCAAAGACTGTCGTCAAGCGATTGGATTGCTGTGGTGAACGCAGGTGACGATACCGTGGTCTTCGCAAAGACGGTCTGGCTGGGGGATTGATGCGTAGCTGGATCGTCAGGGAACTGAAGAACGACACCATTCTGGTGGTGGCGACAGTACTCGCCATCATCTCCTGTATCATCATCCCTCCCGATAGCCAGTACCTCGGCTACATCCACATGAACACCATCTCGCAGCTGGTCTGCCTGATGCTCGTGGTCTGCGGATTCCAGCGCATCGGCGTCTTCCACATCATCGGCACCAAGCTGCTGCACCACGTCGCCAGCGAAAGCACCCTGGTGATCACCCTGGTCTCGTTGGCCTTCTTCTCCGCGGCCTTCATCACCAACGACGTTGCCCTGGTCACCTTCATACCCTTCGCGCTGTCGGTGCTGATGATGGCGAAGATGGAGGACAAGGCCGTGCTCGTGGTCACCCTGATGACCGTGGCCGCCAACACCGGCAGCATGCTCACGCCCATCGGCAACGCCCACAACCTCTACCTCAAATCCGTCTCCAAGATGCCCACCGCCGAATTCCTGGAGGTCATGGGACCCTATTCGCTGCTCTCGGCGGTGCTGCTGCTCGCCGTGGTGCTCATCGCCTTCCGCAAGCGCGGCACCAAGGCCGACTTCATGAGCATCGACAGCGAGGACATCGAGCAGTCGCTCTTCGCGCCCCAGGGCGACGACAAGAAGCCCGACGAGGTGCAGGTGCTCACCTACGGTGCCGGCCACGGCGGCTGGAGGGCCTGGGTCTACATGGTGCTCTTCCTGGTCTGCATCCTCGCCGTGGGCGGCTGGATCCCCCTGTGGCTGATGTGCCTGGTGGTGTTCGCCGCGTTCCTGGTCTGCGACCGCAGGGCCTTCCTCAAGGTGGACTGGAGCCTGCCGCTCACCTTCGTGATGTTCTTCATCTTCATCGGCAACATGCGCCGCGTCTCGGAGTTCTCCGCGTTCGTGGCCTCCATCGTCAACCAGCATCCGATGGGCGTGGCCATCGGCTCCAGCCAGCTGATCAGCAACGTGCCGACCTCCATCCTGCTCTCCGGCTTCTGCAGCCAGTGGAAGGAGCTGATCATCGGCACGAACCTGGGCGGCCTCGGCACGCTGATCGCCTCCATGGCCTCGCTGATCTCCTACCAGCAGATCGTGCGCAAGTACCCGGGGCACAAGGCCCGCTACCTGCTGGTCTACACGACGGTCAACGTGCTGTTCCTGGCCGTGCTCGTCGGACTGTCCTTCTTCATCAACTGAGGCGTTTGCCGGCCAGGCGTGTCGGAGCATCCGGCGCGCCTTGGTCTTCTTCTGCGGCGTCTTCTTCTGCTGCGTCCTCTTCTACGGCAGCGAATACCTGATCGTGCCCCGGTCGTCGGTGGCGCGCAGGCGTCCCTGCTCGGCGAGTCCCGCGAGCACGTCGTCCACTCGGCCCGAGTCGGTGCCCAGCCGCCTTTCGATCTCCCTCAGGCTCAGCTCGGTGCCTTTCCGGGCGAAGAGGTGCATGGTGATCTCCGCCAGCGTGTCGATGTGGTATCTGGCGTCCTGCCCGTCGTCGCCGGGCCTGGCCGTTCCGGCATTCTCGTGGTTGCCGGCGGCCGCCGTGGGGCCGGTATGGGCCAGGCTACGTTCGCCGCCCATCGAACGCCACGCCTTCTCGCCGGAGAGGACCAGCGAGGGCAGCGAGGCCACGCTCAGCACGCGGCTGCCGGCCAGTGCCCGCGCGGGCACGGTGGTGAACAGATGCTGGCCGCCGGACGGGAAGATGTAACGCTTGGCCTTGCCCCCGTCGTCATCCGGTGCCGCGTGGCCGTCGTGGCTTATGCCGTCGTATTCCGTCCCGTCGCCGGTGGCCAGCTCACCATCGTCGTCCATGCCGGCTTTGGGCCAGGCGTCGCCGAGCACCGGCTTGGGCAGGATCATCGCCACCGAGCCCGGCCCTACCCTCAGCTGCGGGCTGGCGAGGCTCTGTGAATAGGCGTCGAGGATGCGCTGCACGCCGGTGCCGTAGTTCTCGCACAGGTGCAGGGCCTCGAAGACGTCGGCCAGCCAGGGGTTGCGCGCCTCGCTGACCCCGTTCAAGAGATCATTGACCTCGAAGCCGTCGACCAGTCCGCCCGGCGAGACGATCTCGACGCTGGAATCGAACACGCTGATCAGGATGGGGCCGCGGCGCTCGTAGTCGCGGTGCAGCACGGCGTTGACCAGCGATTCGCGCAGCGCGGCGTGCGGCCAGGCGTCCTCGGGGTTGTGGCGGTTGAGGAAGAGCGGCGCGGCGTCGATCTGGTTGAGCACGGAGCCGGAGATGGTCAGCCGTTCGGCCAGGTCCGCCTTGGTGTCGCCGCTGAACACGGCGCATTTGATGGCGGAGGGGCATTGGTCGCTGAGCAGCAGCGCGGTGTTGGTGGCCCGGCCCTCGGCGTCGTGGAGATGCAGGCCGGCGAGCCGCTCGGGTGACCAGTCCAACCCCGCCGAGGCGAAGGCGGACCTGGCGTAGTCGAAGCCCAGGTTCCGGACGTCGCTCGTCCGATGGTCGAAGGGGAATGCGGACGGCAATGGTCCGGCGGCCTGTTGAGCGTCGTTGCCAGCTGTCTGGGGCATTCCTTCGTCCGTGTCCATGGTTCGAGCTTACCGTCACTTTACGACACGCAACCGTTGTGTTCCCTAGGCTTTTGCCCTGGTTTGGCGCCTTTTGCTATCGAAATTACGACGAAAATGCGATTTGCCGAATTCCTCGTCGCAGCGCTGAAGTCGAGTCCACAATCCCGGAAATTGTTCGAATACGGTGGTCAGGCCTCCTGCCGTTGCTTTCGATAGATGCTTTCCAGGCCGTCACGCAGCACCGCCGAATAGCTCACGTGGTGCTTGTCGGCATAGGTGCCGAGCCACGCCGGGATGGTCACGTTGCGGCGTACGGCCTTGCTGCCGTATCTCTCGGCGTAGGCGTCCATGTCCAGGGCGATGAGGCTCACGATACCATCCGGTTCGTCGGGATGGATGTCTTCCAAGCGGCTCGCTTTTGGGGCTGGCCTGCCGTTTTCGAGCTCGTCGAGGACCCAGCCGCTGGCGGCATCCTCCGCCATGAGCAAGGCCTCGGCGAGCGAGTCGCCTCCGGTGGCGCAGCCGGGGAGGTCGGGGACCTCGACCGCGTAGCCGCCCGAACGGTCCTCATAGGGCAGCAGGACGATGGGGTAGACGAGCTTCATTTCGTTCTCTTTTCCTTTATCCCGGCTTGTTTCCATATCGATCTGACGATGGTTGGGTTGATGTCCTCGGGGTGCCTGGGAACCGTCACTTTCCCGGATTTCAATGGGTGTGTGTATTGGCAGTGGCTGCCTTTTGCGCGTGCAGGCGCCAACCATCGGCGAGCAGCCGTTTCTCTATCTCGTGGAATCTCATGCTTGACGGTACGCATAATACGCATTATACGTCAACCAATCCTGGATAAATCTTTATTTCCCAGGGAATATTGTGGATATGAACGGAACCCATGGTTGCTTGCATGGACGAAAGTCTGGGGTGTCATGTCGAATGCCGCGATGATATGGGCAACCAATCGAGGTTTTTCGCGGGCGTCGGTGGGTCATTCCGGTGTGCTGATACAATGATTGATTGGTGTTTGGCCCCGTAGCTCAGCTGGATAGAGCAACTGACTTCTAATCTGTAGGTCGCGAGTTCGAATCTCGCCGGGGTCACTTGGTGGTGGGCCGGTCGCATCGGCCGTCGCAATCGCGGCAGGAACCGCAGGAAACTTAGGAACGCAAGGATCTGATATGGCTACGAAACTCAACAAACGGCAGATCAAGCAGCTCAAATCGCTCGCGAGCAAGCTCTCGCCGCTGCTGTGGATCGGCAAGAACGGCGTCACCGACGCCGCGGTGAAGCAGGCTTCGGAGACGCTCGAATCGCACGAGCTGCTCAAGGGCGTGGTGCAGGACAGCTGCCCGGTCGACGAGAAGGAGGTCGGGGAGACCCTGGCCGGCCAGGTCGGCGGCGCGCTGGTGCAGGTCATCGGCCATCGCTTCGTGCTCTACAAGCCTTCGAAGAAGCCGGGCGTCGAGAAGATCGAGCTCGTGCGCTGAACGCGCGAAACGCCTTGAACGAACATGCGACGCCATCGAGCAATCGGTGGCGTTTCGCAAGGATGCACGGTTCTCCCGGCATGTGACGAGACAGATGCGGCCGCTTCAAATCCGTTTGATTCAGAGGTTCCGTCAACAGGGGCGAAGAGTATAATTGGCCCCTGTCAAACAGATTGCGTATGGTCGTTGGCCGCCGGTTTCAAGCCGGACGAACGCCATCATGCCCGGCTGGGAGGTTCGTGCAAGTGGGGTCGATACCGGAACGGAAGAGTGCGGCGATGCCGCGCCCGGGCCGCCGCCGTCGCCAGCATACCTGGCAGCGCGACGCCGTGCTCAAGGCGCTTTCCAGCTGTGAGGATTTCGTCTCCGCGCAGGACCTGCACCGCCGGCTCAGTGATGAGGGGCAGGGCATCGGGCTCTCCACGGTCTACCGCCAGCTCAACGCGCTCGCCGACGACGGCCAGGCCGACACCATCCACCTGAACGACCAGCAGATGTTCCGCATATGCAAGGACGGCGAGCACCACCATCACCTCGTGTGCGCCAATTGCGGCAAGACCATCGAGATCGAGCCGCCGGAACAGTGGGTGCGATCCATCGCCGATAGGCACGGCTTCACCGTCATCTCCCACACCCTCGAGGTCTTCGGGCTGTGCCCCGACTGCCAGCGAGACGCCGAAAGCCGGTGAGGGCGGACTCCATCCGATCGGAATCTCTTGAATACAGAGGGGGTCGGGCTGAATCTCGTGTGACACGATGATTCGGCCCGACCCTTTGGTGATATCTGGTCGGAAGGCTGGCTCAGCGCTTCGACTTGGAATTGGCGGTCATGGTCTTCAGAATCTCGACGACCTGCGCCGGCTTGAGCTCCGGCACGTAGGCGTTGACCACCGCGATGCCGATCTGGGCGAGCTTCGCCGAATCCGGATAGCAGATGTAGATCGGCGCGGGCGTGGGCTGGAACTTCTTCTTGAAGAAGAACAGCGACTTGAAGGCGTAGGCCGGTTCGAGGATGTCGGCGACGATCTGCAGGGCGTGCTCGATGATCTCCGTTCCCGAGGGCGAGGAGGACTCCGTGGTCGAAGACGAGGCGGCGGTCTGCGGTTGCTGCGAGGCCTTGCCGGTTGCTCCGGTAGCACCGTTCGCATTGGCCGCATCTGTTGCGTTCGCTTGTCCGGCTGGTGTGCCCTGCGCGACCTGTGCGTGTTGCGTCGCTGTGGCCTTTGCCTCGTCCGCCGGCTTGGATTTCGCATCCTTCTGAGCCTCGGCGCCGGTCTTCGTCTTGTCGCGGCCAACACCCATGCCTGCCAGGGGCGCGGCGGAGAGGCTCATGAAGTCGACGGCGTCGGCCGGGTCCTCCTGGCCCTGGTCGCGCAGGCGCTCGGCCATGCGGGCGATGAGGAACTCCATGGTGCCGTTGGGGCTGTCGGTGCGATGGCGCATGAAATCGAGCGTCCAGCCCACCACGCGTCCGTCACGGTAGGTCGGCAGCCAGCTGGTGACGCCCAGCACCTTGCCCTCGGAGTCCTTGGCGTAGAGTAGCGCCACGCGCTCGTCGCGCAGCTCCTCGACGCCGCCGAGCGTGAACTTCATCTCGGGCAGGGCCTTGAGCTGCGCCCACTGCTCCGAGATCTCCACGATCTGCTGGTCGATCTCGAAGCCCGCCTGGTTGTAGGTGGTGAGCACATCGGTGATTCCGTCGCGCTTGGCCTTGTTGATGGCGGTGCGGATGTCCTGCCATTTCTTGCCGCGCGTGGCCCACTTGTTGGGGTCGATCACCATCTCGGTGCCCACCTGGATGGACGACCATCCCAGCGACTCGAGCTCCTCGCGCTGGTCGTCGTGCACCGCGTAGAAGGAGGGCGACCAGCCCTTGCTCTCGCAGAAGCGCATGAACTCGCGCATGGCCTGCACGTATTCGCCGGGGTCGCCGAACGGGCCGGTGACGGTCAGCGCGATGCCGTGCAGCACGCGGTAGGCGATGCCGGTGCGGCCGGTGGAGGAGAACCAGTAGTGGTTGCCCTCCCACGTGGTCATGAAGCTCATGGACTCGCCTCCGCGGCGGATCAGCTCGCCGGCCTGCACACGCCCGCGCTCGTCGGCGGTGACCTTGTCGCGGAACCAGAGCACGAAGACGATGAGCACGGTGAGCCAGAAGACGACGGTGAGCCCCTCGCTGACCCAGGTGGCGGTGATCGTCTGCGGGACGATGAGGGCGGTCTTCCTGCCACCGAAGCCGGTGGGCAGCAGGCGCCGCATCATGTCGAGCAGCAGCAGCTTGACGCCCGGACGCGGGCGGAAGGAGGCGGGGGAGGCCAGCGCGTAGCTCATGTAGCCGGCGCCGGTGAGCACGAGCATGCCGAGGATGGCGGTGATGCCGCCGGCCACCTGGCGCCTGCCGGTCGTGATGGAGAAGTGGGCGAGCTCACGCGACATGAAGATGATGAGCAGCAGCGGCGGCAGCACCGTGGTGATGAAGGCGGGCATCACGTTGTAGCGCTGGGCGAGCTCCTGGCTCATCGGCGTGATGGTGAGCGGGAAGACGATGTAATAGAGCGTGGCGAAGACGATGGCCGTGCCGTTGAGGACCATGCTCACCCAGGCGGCGAGCCGGCGGCCGTGCGAGAGGCCCCACGCCACGATGGCCAGCGCGGCCATGGGCAGCAGCATGTGCAGCCACAGGCCGGCCATGGCGATGTGGTGCTGGCGGGCCAGCAGGATGCAGCTCTTGGCCGCGGGATTGGCGTCGCAGAAGCCGAGCAGCGTCGAATCGCTCCAGACCGAGGAGGTGAACAGGCCGAGCGTGGTCAGCGGGCCGATGCGCGAGCTGGAGGTCAGCGCCAGCAGCGGGCCGATGGCCAGCACCAGCTGGGCCAAGGCGAAGAGGTGGCGGATCTCGTAGTCGGTGCCGCGCCTCCAGTGCAGGTGGTCCTTGATGGGGCCGTGCATGAGCAGGCCAGTGGCGTGGCCGACCAGCGCCGCGCCGAGGGTGCAGTAGTCACCCGGACTGCCGCTGAAGAGCAGCAGCGTGCCGATGAACGTGTAGCCGAGCAACAGGATGCGGCGCCTCCACAGCACGGATTCGTAGGCGCTCACGGCCATCAGCGAGCCGATGATCAGCGCCAGCGGCGAAAGCAGGACGGGCAGGCGTTCCAGGCGCTGCCAGTCGTGCATGCCCATGTCGACGGCCACACAGACCAGCAGGCCCAGCGTGCCGCCCACCACGAAGCTGAACAGCGAGGTGAAGATGGTCTTGAGCGCGCCCAGCCGGCTTTGCGCCACTGAGAGCAACACCAGGATCACTATGGTGTAGAGGATGACCAGCAGGGGGTTGCGCACCAGGACCGCCGAGCGTAGGATGTGGCCGATCCAGGGCAGCACGTCGGCCTCGTGGATGAAGTCATGTGGGCCGGGGGCGTGCGGATGCGGGTTGCGCAGCAGGATATCGGTGAGGCTCAGCGCCCGGTTGCCCGGCATGCGCAGGTGCCGCACCGCGTTGATGGACCAATAGGCGGCGTTGGCGAGGAAGAAGAGCAGGGCGACGGCGATGGAGAAGAGATGGCCGTGCATCCACTGGACGACGTCCGTGCCGAGCACCTGCCAGCTGGAGGGCTTGCGCGCCTTCTTCTGCTTGCCCTGCTTGCCGGATTTGCCTTGCTGGCCGGCGTTGGGCTGCTTGCCGTTGCCGTTGGCCGGTTTGACGTTGTTGTTGCCGTCGGTCTTCTTATCGTCGGTCTTCTTGCCGGCGGATTGCTGGCCTTGCTTGGGCTTCGGCTTGCGCTGCTGTTGCTGCGTGTGCTGGTGCTCGGGAATGTTCTGCCCTTGCTGCTTCGGTCGGGCCTGGGGCCGCTGAGATTGTTGTTGACTGGATTGCCGGGCCTGAGCCTGTTGTGGCTGCCCGGTCTCCGGCTCCTTCCGTTGCGGCGGGACCTTCGCCTGTCCCTCGGCCTTGCTGTTGCTGTGCATTGGATTCTCGTTGGTCGTCAATCTCTTGTTCCTCGCCAGTCGTGGGTCAGTCGTTCTCGTTGTTCGTGTTCGCGGCGATAACCTCTAACCTAGGATAATCGCCGATGGACTTGTGGGTCCTGCCCAGCCCCGTTTCGGTACCGAACATGTCGATTTGCGCCTCCATGCCGGCCTGGACGGTGTGCCAGTCGTGGCCGGTCGACCTGACCACCACGGTGGTGGTGGACATGCCGGCGTCCATGGCCGCCTTGGAGATGGCCGCCTGGTTCTTCTGCGACTTGCCGTCCCACTGGCCGGCGGCCGAGAACCAGGTCTGCGTGGAGGGCGCGTGGGCCTTGATGATGTTGATGGGCACGTGCTTGTCGAACTCCTTCTCCTTGCCGTCGAAGAAACGGTCCACGGTCTTCCTGTGGCCGCCGTCTGTCGGCTCGATCTCGCCGCCGGCCGAGAAGATGTGCCCGTAGATCGAGGGGTATGCGGCGCCGAGCTGCGTGGCGCAGGTGCCGCCCTGCGAGAACCCGCCGATGAGCCACTGGTCAGCCGATCTGGCGACCGGCAGCGTGCGCTTCACCCAAGAGGTGACGTCGCGGGTGAGGTAGGTCTCGGCGTTGCCATAGACCTTCGTGTCGCTGCACAGCGTGTTGTGCACCAGCGCGCCGTTCTGGTCCGGCGAGACGGCGATGGGCGCCAGGCCGTCGTGCTTGGCGGCGTAGGCGTTGAGCATCACGCCCAGCTGTCCGGCGCTGAAATAGCGGTCCGGGCTGCCGGGCTGGCCGGCCAGGACGACCATGACGGGCAGCGCCGGAGGAGTCTTGCTCAGCGCGGCCGGCGGCAGATAGACGTTGGCGGTGCGTGCGCCGAAGCCGGAGGTGGTCGCGTCGATTCTCACCGAATGCACCTCGCCCTTGCGGGGCATCGAGGGCAGGCGGCCGCGTTTGGCGAGCTTGCGCCACTGGTCCACGCTCATGGAGGCATGGCGCACGGTTGACTCGTCGAGCTTGGAGAACTGCGGGACGCCGAACAGCGAGCCGACGGTGGTGTATTCGCCGTAGATCCTGTCGACGCTGATGCCGCAATAGATCAGCGCGAAGACGATGGTGACCGCCGCCACCGCGCGCCTGGCGCCCTTGGACTGCACGATGGCCGCCACCAGGGCGGTGGCCACGCCGAGGCCGATGGCGATCGTGGTCATCACCACCCAGCCCAGGCTCACGCCGAAGACCTTGAAGACGTCGGAAAGCAGCCAGACCACCAGTCCGCCCACGGCGAAACCGATCAGGCCGATGCCGATCTGGACGAGCAGCGGCCTGATCCACCCCTTCTTTGACCTGAGGATGACGACTGCGGCGAGGCCGATCACGGTGAGCGCGAGCACGGTGTTGGGAAGCCATCCGGCGATGATTTGAGTCTTGAAGAACCAGTCCATTATGTCCCTTTGTGCCATCCAAGCGTGATTTCCTTCACTGATTCTATGCGTCATCTGCGAACTTGGGTAATCGACTGCGGCGGCGCCGCGATGTGGCCCGCGTGAGGAGGTTTGTCGCGGTGAGATATGAGAATGACTCAGAGAGTCGAGCTCGGGGCGGATGAATGGGCGCCCGAAGCGAGGTAATGGTTGACCGTGGCCGATATCGGCCTTGTTCTCATTGAAATGGTACGAGTTGTATGAAATTGACGCAGCGGCAAGATGATGGTGATACCCGCGAGACGCAGGACGGATTCCCGGAGGATCGTGCCGGGGACATGAAGGATGCGAACGCTATAAAGGAAGCCGACGCCGTGAAGGACGCAAACGTCGCAAAGGACGTGAAGGACATGAAGGGTACGGCGGCCGATTCCGCTTCGGCGGTGGCCGGGGAATCCGGCGACGGCCAGGCCGCGGAACGTGCCGAAGACGAACGAGGGAAGGAGCCCCGGCGCTTCCACATCCCCGCGTGGGGCTATGCGCTGCTCTTCGTGCTCTTCGACTTCGTCACCGTGCTGATGCTGCAATGGGGCGTGACCCAGGGCAGCACGCGCGTGCAGCTCTCCAGCCCGCTCGACGGCGTGTGGGACCTGGTTGCCAAGATGTGGACCAAGGGCAACTTCGTCATCGTGCTCAACATGCTGCTGCTGGGCCTCATTTACCTGGCGCTGATTATGCTCTTCAACCGCTTCTGGGTGGCCACCCCGCTGCTGCTGGCCGCGGCCGTGTTCGTCGCGGTCGTCGAGCACTTCAAGGTCAGCCTGCGCTACGAGACCGTCTCGCCCTCCGACTTCGACTTCCTCTCCAGCGGCAACGCCGGCTCCCTGATTGGCTTCATCCCCTCCGGCTCCGGGCCGCTGATCGCCGTCTCCGTGGTGGCCATCATCGCCATCGTCGCGCTCTTCTGGGCGGTGGCCCACTTCGATGCCCGGCACGGCAAGGTCTTCTCGATGTCCGGCCGCCAGGGCAAGTCGGTCGGCGCGGTCAGCCGCATCCTTCTGGTCGTCGCGCCCCTGCTGCTCTTCGCCGGCTACGGCGCCTCGGTCAGCGGGGTCAACACCTTCACCAATTCCTTCGCCAAGGCGCTGGGCGACATCCCCTCGATGTGGGATTCGGTCTACGACGCCCAGCGCAACGGTCCGCTCGTTTCCTTCATGGGCCAGGTCAACCCGCATGTGATGGACGAGCCCGCCGACTACAGCGAGGCGACTATGAGGCAGGTCGCCAAGCGCTATGCCGGCGAGGCCAGGCGGATCAACAGGACCCGCACCTCCAACCTCGACGACGGTACCGTCATCTTCGTGCTCTCCGAATCCTATTCCGACCCGACGCGCGTGCCCGGCGTGAAGGTCAACCACGACCCGATGCCCGGCATCCGCTCGGTCAAGGAGGGCACGACCAGCGGCCTGATGCTCTCTTCGGGCTACGGCGGCGGCACCGCGAACCTCGAATACATGAGCCTGACGGGCCTGTCGATGGCCAACTTCGACCCGTCGCTGACCAGCCCCTACCAGCAGCTGGTGCCGGGCGAGCGCTGGACGCCGACGGTCAACCAGATGTGGGGCGACAAGTCGAATTCGGTCGCGTTCCACCCCTACGAGCCGTCGATGTACTCGCGCGCTTCGAACTACAAGAAGTTCGGCATCTCGCACTTCTACACCCTCGAGCCGCCGGATGTCATCGCCCACCAGGGCAAGCTCGGCAAATCGCCCTACGTCTCTGACCAATCGACCTACCAGAGCGTGCTCGACGAGGTGTCGAAGACCAAGTCGAACCAGTTCGTGCAGGTGGCCACCATGCAGAACCACATGCCCTACCACGGCTGGTACCCCGGCAACACGTTCAAGGCCACCTCCTCCGACCCCTCCAAGCCGCTGAAAAGCGACGAGAACGAGTCGATCGACACCTACGCCAAGGGAGTCAACCTCACCGACAAGGCGACGACGAAATTCCTCTCCAAGCTCGACGCGTTGGGCAAGCCCGTCACCGTCGTCTTCTACGGCGCCCACCTGCCCGGCATCTACTCGACCGCCTCGGCCGACCAGGACAACTCGCTGGCGCTGCACGAGACCGACTACTTCATCTGGTCCAACAAGGCCAGCGGCCGGCAGGGCGCCAAGGCCCAGGGCGCGGCCTATTCCTCGCCCAACTTCTTCATGGCGCAGACGGCCGAGCACGACAACGCCAAGGTGAGCCCCTACCTCGCCTTCCTCACCGACCTGCACGGCAAGGTCTCCGCCATTGAGCCGCCCGTGGTCAACAAGATCCAGGGATGGGACCGCATCCCCGAGGGCCAGCCCATCTACCTGGACGCCAAGGGGCATCCGATGGCCGCCAAGGACTTCGACGCCAAGACCAAGCGGCTCATGCACGACTACCAGCTCATCCAGTACGACATCACCGCCGGCAAGGGCTACCTGCAAGACACGGACTTCATGCGCGCCAAGTGAGCGGTGGCCTCGCCGTCAGCATTCGCCGGGGCGTGGGATGGGCCGGAAGACCGGCCTGTTTCCGCTCCGGCGAAAGCCGGCCCGCGCGTCGGATGGTGACGTAAGATGGGAGCCATGCCCGATTTCCAGCGTGACGCCACACTTGGCGCGACACCTCACGGGGCCAAACAGCCGCTGACCATCGCGCTGGTGGTCGATTCGGTCGGCAACCGGGGCAACGGCACCTCGAACTCCGCGCTGCAATATGCGCGTGAGCTTAGGCGCCAGGGGCACCGGGTCCGGCTGGTGGGCGTGGGCGCGCCCGACTATCCGGTCGCGGTCCATCACCTGCCGTTCGTCTCCTGGCTCGCCGCCAAGCAGCAGATGCAGTTCGCCGCGCCCGACGACGCGGTCTTCCGCCGGGCCTTCCAGGGTGCCGACGTGGTCCATATCTACATGCCGTTCAAATTCGGCAGGCGGGCGCTCGCTCTCGCGCGCTCGATGGGCGTTCCGGTCACCGCCGGCTTCCACCTGCAGCCCGAGAACGTCACCTATTCGGCGGGGCCGCTGCGCTACGTGCCCGGCGTGCCGTCGCTGATTTACCGGCTTTTCGACTTCTGGCTCTACCGCCATATCGGCCACATCCATGCACCCAGCGAGATGATCGCCAGCCAGCTGCGCGCGCACGGCTACGGCGCCAAGCTGCACGTGATCTCCAACGGGTATTCGAGCCGGTTCCATCCCGGCGACGGCGCATCCGGCGAGGAGGCCAGCCGGAAGGCCGATAACGACGAACCGGTGGTTCGTGAGTCCCGTCCTCCCAAGTTCCCGTTCTTCAACAGACTTGGGCTTCGAGCCATGCTTTCGGCGACTCGGAACGCCGGTGGCTCGCGCCCCGTCTTCCGCATCATCGCCTCCGGTCGGCTCAGCCACGAGAAGGACCATGAGACCCTGATCCGTGCGGTCGCGCTGAGCAGGCACGCGGATCGGATCGACCTGACCATCTGCGGAACCGGTCCGCTGCGGCACCATCTGCGCCGGCTCGCCAGGAGGCTGCTGCCCGGGCCGGCGCATATCGGCTTCCATCGCAACGACGACATGCCCGATCTGCTGCGCTCGGCCGACCTGCTGGTGCATCCCTCGATCGTCGACATCGAATCGCTGAGCGTGCTTGAGGGCATCGCCTCCGGGCTGGTGCCGGTCATCGCTGACTCGCCGCTTTCCGCAGCTGGTCAGTTCTCGCTGACCGACGCCTCGCTGTTCCCCGCGCGCAACGCCAGGGCGCTCGCCCGGCGCATCGACTGGTGGATCGAACACCCGGCGCAGCGCTCGGAGTGGGGCAGGCGATACGCCCGTGAGGCCCGCGAACGCTACGGTTTGCCGGACTGCGTGCGCCAGTTCGTGGCAATGGAGCGCGAGGCGATTGCTGATGCGCAGAAGACGCGGCAGCCTGCAGTGCCGGGACGACGGTTATTGTCGTTGCTGCAATCGTAATGCTGCCGCAGAATGTGATTATCTCTGCATTCGCAGCTGGATTACAGAGATAATCACGAAAATGGCCCAGAAAGTGTGATTATCTCTGCACATGAGGTCGGGCTACAGAGATAATCACGAAAGTAGAGGCATAAGTGTGATTATCTCTGCAACTCGGGCAAAGACACAATGGAAATCACGAACCATAGGAACGGCGGCGCTACAGCAGTGCGATGAGCTGGTCGGCGTGCTCCTGCGTGGTCGCCCAGCTGGTGCACAGACGCATCACCGAATGCATGTCGTCGTACTTCTCCAGGAAGTCCATGTTGACGCCCTGCCTGAGCCGCTCGATGGCCGGCTGGTCCATCACCACGAAGACCTGGTTGGTCGTGTTCTCGTAGGCGAGCCGGTAGCCCTTGGCCTTGAGCGCGGCGCGAATCTGGTCGGCCTTCTCGTTGGCGTTGCGCGCGATCTTGGTGTAGAGCCCGTCGGTGAAGAGCGTGTCGAACTGCAGGCCGAGCAGCCAGCCCTTGGCCAGCAGCGCCCCGTGCTGCTTGATCTGGGTGAGAAAATGGCTGGGCGTGTTGTGCTTGGTGAAGACGACCGCCTCGCCGAACAGGGCGCCGACCTTGGTGCCGCCGATGTAGAAGACGTCGGTGATGCGCGCGATGTCCTCGAGCGTCAGGTCGGTGCCGGAGGCGGTGAGCCCGTATCCCAGGCGCGCGCCGTCAAGGAAGAGCGGCATGTCGTAGCGGTGCGCGACCTCGGCGATGGCCGTAAGCTCCGCCTTGGTGTACATCGTGCCGTACTCGCTGGGGTGCGAGACGTAGACGCAGCCAGGGAAGACCATGTGCGTGTAGTTGCCGTCGGCGTAGAAGTCCTCGCAGTACCGCTCGAGGTCCGCCGCATCGATCTTGCCCTCATGGCTGGGCAGCGTGAGCACCTTGTGGCCGGTGGACTCGATGGCCCCGGCCTCGTGGACGTTGACGTGCCCGTTGCTCGCGGCGACGACTCCGGCGTAGGCGGGGGTGATGGTGTCAATGACGGTCTGGTTGGTCTGCGTGCCGCCCACCAGCAGCCACACGTCGGCGTCCGGGCAGCCGCAGGCCTCGCGGATCTTCTGCTTGGCGGAATCGCAGTATTTGTCCGAGCCGTAGCCGGGCAGCTGCTCCATATTGGTCTCCTCCATCCGCTTCAGAATCGCGGGATGGGCGCCTTCGCAGTAATCGTTGACGAAATTCAGCATGATGCTCCACTCTCATGGTCGATGAACTATGCCTCAACCCTAGCCCCAACGCCGGCGCCGGCGCATGCCTCGTGTCGCATGGCAGGCGAGGGGGAGCGGAAACCGTGGATGCTGGCAGGACGACGAGATACAAGGAATGGGGGGGTAGAGGGAATAGGGAGGAATACGGGAGGGCATGGTATGGGAAAGCCCCTCCGGCAATGCTCGGAAGGGCTTGGTGCGTTCGGAAACGTCGGGAACGTTCGGGAACGCTAAGGAACGCGGGGTAGGGGGGGGTACGAAGCTCAGCGCCTGGCGCCGGCGGTGATGCCGCGCTCGTCGTTCATCGTCGCGAAGTTGAGGCCGATGAGGATGCCGCCGCCCACGATGTTGCCGAGGATGGCCACGACGATCACCAGCACGGCCTTGCCCGCGTTGATTACCCCGTGCATGCCGAGGATGAGGAACATCGCAGAGTCGGCCACGGAGTGCTCGAAGCCACAGAAGGTGAAGACGAAGACCGCCACGACCATGATGGAGCACTTGGTGAAGTCGTTGGTGAGCTTGCCGTTGTAGACCATGAGCATGGCGATGTTGATGCAGAAGTTGCAGAAGATCGCGCGCACGAAGAGGTCGGCCACACCGAAGCCGGAGTCGAGGTAGGCGAGCTTGGTGTTCGCGGCGGCGAGCATCGCGTCGAGGGAGGGTCCGGAGATGATGGAGGAGAAACGCAGGATGACGGCCACCACCAGGGCGCCGAGCAGGTTGCCCAGCAGGCACAGGCTCAGCAGCTTCAGCGATTCGCCCCAGCCGATGCGCTTATGGTAGGCGCCGATGCTCACGACCATCATGTTGGAGGTCAGCAGCTCGGAGTTGGTGTAATAGATGAGCACCAGGGCCCAGCCGAAGGTGATGCCCGCTATCACCTTGCCGGCCACCGCCAGGCCCGGGTCGGCCTTGGAGGTGGCACCCATGATGACCCAGAAGGCCGCGAAGAAGACGCCCACGAGAATGCCGGCCATGGCGGCGCGCTGGATGTAGCGGCCGATCATCCTGCCGGTCATGGTCTCCTTGCTGTCAAGCGCGTCGAGCACGGTGGAGATGAACGCGCGGCCCGGGAAGAGGGGCTTGGTCTTTTCGGCCTCCTTCGCAGCTGCGAGTTCGGGGTCGACGATGGGTTGGGATTGTTCGGTCATGCTTGTTCTGTCTCTTCTTGCTTTTTATTTATCTGTTATCTGTTTTTCTGTATGCCGGGGTGTTGAGATTCGTCAATCATTCATCAGCAGACGCCACGGTTATCATGTTTCGTGGCCACGTACCTCATTATGGAACTAGGTATGACGTGTTTCCGTCTCAAAAACGGCGTTTCGTAAGCAAGACCACATTGCAAAAGTGACGAATGTCACAAAATTGTCCAGAAGAATGGACGTGCCTGAATCCATATGACGGAAAAGTATTGGAGTGTGGTGACGGTTCGTGCGCCGTCACTGTGGTCGACGATGGCGTGAAGACGTTCCGGAACCGGCTCGGGCACGCGTGCGCCACGATCGTCCCGAAGGCGTATGCGTGACTGTGGCCGGGAAGGCCCGACGAGGTTGTGGACGCAGTCGGCGGAGCGGAGAGCGAGGCACTTGCCGGTGAGGCCCGGAGTGCGCTGCGTGCCGTTGGCGGGTGAGTGGGTCATGTATGCGGGTGTTGCCCATCGTTGCCGGCACGCCTGCAGCGGAGAAACGAAAAAATCCCCGGAACCATATGATTCCGAGGATTGATGGGGTGGATAACGCGGTTCGAACGCGCGACCTTCTGAACCACAATCAGATGCTCTACCTGCTGAGCTATATCCACCATGCAGTGGCGATCGGTCGATTCCCAAAGGGAGTCGGGCTTTACGCAACAGATAGACACTATACATGATTCCGAGGACCTTGTGCGTTCGGCGCGTCGCAATTCGGCAGGGGAGCGCCGAAGAGGCCGGTTCTCGCACCGATACCGAGGTGGAACCGGAGATCGGCGCAGGCTATCCGTACCGGATGTCTGGCCCTGTGCCGGAGTCAATATTATGGTCGCCGATATCGCCACGCCGACGACCAATGCGGAACGCGGACCGCACCACGCCCTCGCACGCCTGCTGAACAAGCGTACGGGAACGCGCGATGCGGTCCGCGTCGGCGTTCGGCGGGCCGGACCTACCGGTCGGCCCATACCTTATTACTTATCTCGTTGTCACTTGGCCTCGTCGATGGCGACGATCGGGTCGAAGTAGCGCAGCTTGGTGTAGTCCACGTTGCCGCCGTCGGTGATCGCCAGGTCCGGGATCGAGGTGATCGGCAGGAAGGAGAGGTAGAAGAGCGGGTCGGGCAGCTGGCTGCCCAGCGCCTCCGCCGCCGTCTTCAGCTCGATCTCCTTGGCCGCCAGCTCCTGGGGCGTGGCGTCGGTGGTGATGCTGCCGATGGGCAGCTTGAGCAGCGCCTTCACCTCGCCGTCGGCGACGACCACCTGGCCGCCTCCGCATTCGATCAGCGTGTTGGCCGCCAGCGCCATGTCATCGGTGCTCATGCCGGCGACCACGAGGTTGTTGTCGTCGGGGGAGACCGAGGTGGCGATCGCGCCGTGCTTGATGCCCCAGCCCGAGATGAAGCCGCGGGCGTGGTTGCCGTTGACGCCGTAGCGCTCGATCACCGAGACCAGCGCGGTGTCCTTCTCGACGCTGGGCAGCACCGTGCCGTCGCTGACCGGCAACGTGACGTCCTTGCGCTTGCGCACGAACGGCCCGACGCTGTGGATCGTGGCCACTGTCGCCGTGCCCTCGCCCGCCTTGACGTGGTATTCGAAGTCACCGGCGGCCATCGGCTCGTGGCGCAGGGCGCCCTTGAGGCCCGCGCTGCGCTCCGGCGGCTCGAAGTCCGCGACTTCCTTGCCCTGAAGCGTGACGACCTGGCCCTTGCTGATGACGGTCTCGACGTTGAAGGTGCCGGGCTGGTCGACCAGCAGGATGTCGGCGTCCTTGCCCGGAGCGATCGATCCGACGCGGTCGTCGATGTGGTAGGCCTCCGCGCCGTTGATGGAGCCCATCTGGATGGCGGTCATGGGCGAGACGCCTGCGTTGATGGCCAGGCGCACCATGTGGTCGAGGTGGCCGTGGTCCAGCACGTCGCGTGCGTTGACGTCGTCGGTGCAGAAGCTGGTGTGGCGGGCCATGCCGGGCGCGTGCTCGGTGATGGCCTTGATGTTCTCGGAAAGGAACTTGGTCACCGAGGACTCGCGGATGACCACGTGCACGCCCTTGCGCGCCTTCTCCAGGAACTCCTCGTGGCCGTAGCTCTCGTGGTCGATGTGCACGCCGCTCATCAGAAACTGGTTGAGCCCCACGCCGCGCGCCATGGGCGAGCAGCCGAAGATCGGCTTGTGCATGCGCTGGGCCATGCTGATGGCCTTCAGGGTGTCGGGGTCCTTGAGGGCGACGGACTCGCGCACCGTCTCCCACACCCCGTAGCAGCGCTCGTCGGGCTGCCAGCGCTCGTGGTCGGCGCCCTTGACGTTGTAGCTGATGGTCGACTCCGGGATGGTGTAGGGGGTCTTGTAGGGCAGGCCCCAGAAGACCTTGAGCGGGATGCCGTCGATCTCCCTGAAGATCTCGTCGAGCCCGTCGAGGCCCATCGCCGAGATGTACTCGTCGAGTCCGGAGACGATGCTCGTCGTGCCGTGCGGCACCACCGCCTGGGCGAAGCGGGTCATGCTCAGCTTGCTGCACTCGACGTGGATGTGCCCGTCGATCAGGCCCGGCGCCAGGTACTTGCCGGTCGCGTCGATGTGTCTGGTATCGGGGCCGACATAGGCCGACACGTCCGGGTCGACGGCCACGATGCGCTCGTGCCAGACGGCGACGTCCGCCGGATAGTATTCTCCGGTGTCCACGTTGACCAGCGTGCCGTGCTCGATCACCAGGTCAGCCGGCGTCTTCGCGGCGCCCGCGTCGATGTATTCTCCCAATTGCTCAACGGTTGTCATGCTTGCGTTTCCTCTTTTGTGTGTTCGCTTGGTTTGCGCCGTCGCTCCGGTCCGGGTATCCGTCACGATGTGCGGGGCCGGGGCTCTGGCTTCTTCGGGGATGGTTGGTGTGCAAGGATCCTGTGTGCTGCTGCTGTTTTTGAGACGCCGCCTCCTTTCAAAGGGCTTGGAACGCTGGAAAGTGTGGAAAAGTTTATGGCCGCCAACCACGCGGTGTGGTTGGCGGCCATGGGGCTATGCGATGTTGCCTCCCGGCACGATGGTCAGGATGTAGAGCAGGAGTATGAAGACCACCATCATCACCCACATCATCGGGTTGATCTCCTTGCGCCTGCCGGCCGCGGTCATCATGATCGGGTAGGTGAGGAACCCGAAGGCGATGCCGTAGGAGATATTGTAGGTCAGCGGCATGCCGACGATCACCAGGAAGGCCGGCATGGCCGTCTCGAAGGAGGCCCAGTCGATCTGCTTGAGCGCCGAGGCCATCAGCACGCCCACCACGATCAGCGCGGGTGCCGTCACCTGGTCGGTCACCACCGTCAGCAGCGGCGAGAAGAACAGGCTCAGGACGAACAGGCCGCCCGTGGTCAGCGCGGTCAGGCCGGTGCGCCCGCCGATGGCGATGCCCGCGGAGGACTCGACGTAGGCCGAGGTGGCGGTGGTGCCCATCACCGAACCGGTGAGCATCGAGATCGAGTCGGCCATCAGGGCGCGGCCGATGCGCGGCATCTTGTTGTTCTTCATGATGCCGGCCTGCTGGGCCAGGCCGATGAGCGTGCCGGTGGTGTCGAAGAACGCGACGAGCAGGAATATGAGTGTCACGGCCCACATCTGCGGGTCGGTGACGGCGGGCAGGTTCATCACGCCCGCGCCGAAGGTGGGCTTCATGCTCGGCGCCAGCGAGATGATGGCGCTGGGCGGCTTGATCAGGCCGGTGACCAGGCCGAGCACGGTGGTGGCGACCAGGCCGATGAAGATGGAGCCGGGGATCTTGCGGGCCATGAGGATGCCGATGACGAAGATGCCGAAGATGGTCAGCCACGTGGTCGGCGTGGTGAACGAGCCGATGGAGACCAGCGAGGACTTGTTGCCCACCACCAGGCCGCCTTCCTGCAGGCCGACGAAGGCGATGTAGATGCCGATGCCCGCGGCCATTGCGAGCTTGAGGTCCTCGGGGATGGCGTCGACGATCTTCTCGCGGATCTTGAAGATCGAGAGCAGGGTGAAGATGATGGCGGCCACGAAGACGCCGGCCATGGCCTTCTCCCAGGGGATGCCCATGCCGATGACCACCGAGTAGGAGAAGAAGGCGTTGTCGCCCAGGCCCGGCGCGATGGCGATGGGGTAGTTGGCCAGGAACGCCATGAGCACGCAGCCGAGCACCGCCGAGAGCGCCGTGGCGGTGAACACGGCCCCCTTGTCCATGCCGGACTCGCCGAGGATGCTGGGGTTGACGAAGAGGATGTAGGCCATGGAAACAAAAATCGTCAGGCCTGCGAGCATCTCGCGCCTGACGGTGGTGTGTTGTTCCTCTAGGTGGAAGGTACGGTCCAGCAGAGCGTTGAGCCGTTGTGAATATATATGGTTATGGGAGTGGTTGGTAGTGTCCATGCTCGTCTTTTTCAATGACGATCCTATCTGTGGTTGAAGAAATAGGGAATTATGACGGATACAGGAATTATTGTTGCGCGGATGGCGTACAGAATTCTCGGAAACCGATACCGATGTCCACTATGTGAGATGATTTGTCTTGTCGGCGTCGTCGCCTTTCGGGCGCGTCGCGGCGTGGAAACCGGCGGAACTCCGCCGATCGACGATATCGCCAGATCGAGAGTTGTTCTCCGAGTCGGCTAGTTTGGAAAATGCAGTGACAATCGATTCCCAACGGAAGGTATCGCAACAATGACAGAAGTGACACGCGAGTTCATCGAGGGTCTGCCCAAGGCCGAGCTCCATCTGCACATCGAGGGCACGCTCGAGCCGGAGCTCAAGCTGAGGCTCGCCAAGCGCAACCACGTCGACATCGGCCAGAGCACCATCGAGGAGGTGCGCAAGAGCTACCAGTACGACGACCTGGCCTCGTTCCTCGCCGTCTACTACCCGGCCATGAACGTGCTGCAGCATGAGCAGGACTTCTACGACCTGGCCTTCGACTACCTGCGCCGCGCCGCCGCCAACAACATCCGCCACGTCGAGATCTTCTTCGACCCCCAGGCCCATACCAGCCGCGGCATCGCCTTCGACACCGTCATCAAGGGCCTGCGCCGCGCCGTGGTCGACGCCCGCGCGCTCGACGTCGACGCCGAACTGATCATGTGCTTCCTGCGCGACTTCTCCAAGGAGTCGGCCCGCAAGACCCTGATCGAGGCCATGCCCTACAAGGACTGGATCCTCGGCATCGGCCTCGACTCCGACGAGCACAACAACCCGCCGCTCAAGTTCGCCCGCCAGTACGAGGACGCCGCCGCGGCCGGCCTGCATCTGACCGCCCACTGCGACATCGACCAGAAGGACTCCATCGAGCACATCCGCCAGGCCCTCGAGATCATGGGCGTGGAGCGCCTCGACCACGGCACCAACATCGTCGAGGACCCGGACCTGGTCGACTTCGTGGCCAAGAACGGCATCGGCATGACCTGCTGCCCGCTCTCCAACTCCTTCGTGAGCCCCGTGATGAAGGGCGACGAGATCGTCGAGCTGCTGGGCAAGGGCGTCAAGGTCTGCATCAACTCCGACGACCCCGCCTACTTCGGCGGCTATGTCAACGACAACTACCGCGCCCTGGCCAAGGAATACAAGCTCACGCGCGAGCAGGTCGTCCAGCTGGCCCGCAACTCCTTCGAGGCCTCGTGGATCAGCGACGAGAAGAAGGCGCTCTACCAGGCCCAGATCGACGCCTACGTCGCCAAGCACTGAGGCGCCGGGCGTCAGGCATCACCTGACATCATCGGATCCGCGTGGATTTGATGTCGGATTCCGTTGAGTGGGTGCCTCGGGGCTCAAGTGGATGCCACCTCCGCGACCGATCGCCGCATGCCGGCGGTTGCGGGCCGGAAGGCCGTCGCGCGGCACCCACTTGAGGCCCGGGGCACCCACTTGCCTTGTCGGGAATTCCCCGGAAGGCGAACCAACGTCGGTTCGTCCGTCCGGCCCGGCCAGTTGTCCGGGGTTCTGGTATAGTTGAGCAATGTGTGTGCCAATGGCATGCCTTATGTGATAGGCGTGGGCGATTGGGATATCCCGGAACTCGCAAGATTGCGCGTAGTGATACGGCAGCAGGAGAGCGACGGGCCATCGGGCCGGTGGGCAGTGGCTTTCCAAGCGATTCGTTCGCCGGATGCCGCGGTGTGGCGGCTCCACAGAGGAAACAATGGTTAACGAATCGGAGAATCGAAGTTGCCTACTATAGAACAACTCGTCCGTAAAGGACGTAAGGCCAAGCCGAAGAAGTCGAAGACTTTGGCCCTCAAGGGAAGCCCGCTGCGTCGTGGCGTGTGCACCCGTGTGTACACCACCACCCCGAAGAAGCCGAATTCCGCGTTGCGTAAGGTCGCCCGTGTGCGCCTGAGCTCCGGCATCGAAGTCACCGCCTACATCCCGGGCGAGGGCCACAACCTGCAGGAGCACTCCATCGTGCTCGTGCGCGGTGGCCGTGTCAAGGATCTTCCTGGTGTGCGTTACCACATCGTGCGCGGCGCGCTCGATACCCAGGGTGTCAAGGACCGCAAGCAGGGGCGTTCCCTGTACGGCGCAAAGAAGGCGAAGTAAGAGATATGTCACGTAAAGGACCCTCCAAGAAGCACCAGCTGCTGCCCGATCCCATCTACGGCTCGACCGTGGTGGCACAGCTCATCAACAAGATCCTGCTCGATGGCAAGAAGGCCATCGCCGAGGACATCGTCTACTCCGCGCTCGATATGGTCAAGGCCAAGACCGACCAGGAGCCCGTCTCCGTGCTCAAGCGCGCGCTCGACAACATCCGTCCGTCCCTCGAGGTCCGCTCCCGCCGTGTCGGCGGCGCGACCTACCAGGTCCCGGTCGAGGTCAAGCCCAACCGCGCCAACGCCCTGAGCCTTCGCTGGCTGACGGACTTCTCCCGCAAGCGTCGCGAGAAGACCATGGCCGAGCGTCTCGCCAACGAGATCCTCGACGCCTCCAACGGCCTCGGCGCTTCCGTGAAGCGTCGCGAGGACACGCACAAGATGGCCGAGGCCAACAAGGCCTTCGCCCACTATCGCTGGTAATCGAAGAGACGAGTTAGGTAAGGACAATCTATGGCACTCGATGTGCTCAGCGACCTCAATGAGGTCCGTAACATCGGCATCATGGCCCACATTGATGCCGGCAAGACCACCGCGACGGAACGTATCCTGTTCTACACCGGCAAGAACTACAAGATCGGCGAGACGCATGAGGGCGCCTCGACCATGGACTTCATGGCCCAGGAGAAGGAACGCGGCATCACCATCCAGTCCGCCGCGACGACCTGCTTCTGGAACCGCCAGACCCATGATCCCGACAAGAAGTTCCAGATCAACATCATCGACACCCCCGGCCACGTGGACTTCACGGCCGAGGTGGAGCGCTCGCTGCGCGTGCTCGATGGCGCCGTCGCCGTCTTCGACGGCAAGGAAGGCGTGGAGCCCCAGAGCGAGACCGTGTGGCGCCAGGCCGACAAGTACGGCGTGCCGCGCATCTGCTTCATCAACAAGATGGACAAGCTCGGCGCCGACTTCTACTATTCCGTCGACACCATCAAGAAGAAGCTGGGCGCGACCCCGCTGGTCGTGCAGCTGCCGATCGGCGCCGAGAACGACTTCGTCGGCATGGTCGACCTGATCCGCATGAAGGCGTACGTCTGGAAGGACGTCACCAGCGATCTGGGCGCCCACTACGACGTCGTCGACATCCCCGACGACCTCAAGGACAAGGCCGCGGAATACCGCGAGACCCTGCTCGACCAGGTGGCCGAGTCGGACGACGACCTCATGGAGAAGTACCTCGAGTCCGGCGAGATGACCGACGACGAGATCCGCGCGGGCATCCGCAAGCTCACCATCGACCGCAAGGCCTACCCGGTGCTGTGCGGCTCCGCCTTCAAGGACAAGGGCATCCAGCCGCTGCTCGACGCGGTGGTCGACTATCTGCCCAGCCCCGAGGACGTCCCCGCCATCGTCGGCTTCGAGCCCGGTGACGAGTCCAAGGAGATCGACCGCAAGCCGACCATGGACGACCCCTTCGCCGCCCTGGTCTTCAAGATCTCGACCCACCCCTTCTATGGCAAGCTCGTGTTCGTGCGTGTCTACTCCGGCGCCATCAAGCCCGGCGACACCGTGCTCGACTCCACCAAGGACAAGAAGGAGCGCGTCGGCAAGATCTTCCAGATGCACGCCGACAAGGAGAACCCGGTCGACGCCGCCGAAGCCGGCAACATCTACACCCTCGTGGGTCTGAAGAACGTCTCCACCGGCGACACGCTGTGCGACGAGAAGGCCCCGATTTCCCTGGAGTCCATGACCTTCCCCGACCCGGTGATCGAGGTCGCCGTGGAGCCGAAGACCAAGGCCGACCAGGAGAAGATGTCGATCGCGCTGGCGAAGCTCGCCGACGAGGATCCGACCTTCCAGGTCAAGACCGACGAGGAGAGCGGCCAGACGCTGATCAGCGGCATGGGCGAGCTCCAGCTCGACATCATCGTCGACCGCATGCGCCGTGAGTTCAAGGTGGAGTGCAACGTGGGCAACCCGCAGGTCGCCTACCGCGAGACCATCCGCAAGGCCGTCATGAACCAGGAATACACCCACAAGAAGCAGACGGGTGGTTCCGGCCAGTTCGCGAAGGTCCTGATGAACTTCGAGCCCATCGCCCCCGAGGAGGGCAAGGACTACGAGTTCGAGAACGAGGTCACCGGCGGCCACATCACCAAGGAATTCATTCCTTCGATCGATGCTGGCGTGCAGGAGGCCATGGAGTCCGGCATCCTCGCCGGCTTCCCGGTGGTGGGCGTCAAGGCGACCGTCACCGACGGCCAGATCCACGACGTCGACTCCTCCGAGCTCGCGTTCAAGATTGCCGGTTCCATGGCGTTCAAGACCGCCGCTCCGAAGGCCAAGCCCGTCATCCTCGAGCCGATCATGGCCGTCGAGGTGCGTACTCCCGAGGAGTACATGGGCGACGTCATGGGCGACATCAACTCCCGCCGTGGCAGCATCCAGGAGATGAAGGATTCCACCGGCGTCAAGGTCATCGAGGCCAAGGTCCCGCTTAGCGAGATGTTCGGCTACATCGGCGACCTGCGCTCCAAGACCCAGGGCCGCGCGATGTTCACCATGCAGATGGATTCCTATGCGGAGGTGCCGAAGGCAGTCTCCGAGGAGATCATCAAGGCCCAGCGCGGCGAGTGATCGCTTCGCCACAAGGCGTGTCCTGTCTCCAGTCAGCGTTACTATTTTCTAGCGCTGACTGGGTTAGGGCACTTATGTGGCAGGTAACCCAGAAACCCAGTAAATTGTAGCGAGTGCCCGTGCTGTTGGGCACGGGCTAACTACGAAACGTCCAGGAGGACAAGCAATGGCAGAAAAGGAAAAGTACGAGCGGACCAAGCCGCACGTCAACATCGGTACTATTGGCCACGTCGATCACGGCAAGACGACCCTGACCGCGGCCATCTCCAAGGTGCTGCACGCGGAGTACCCCGACCTCAACCCGGAGTATGACTTCGAGCAGATCGACGCCGCTCCCGAAGAGAAGCAGCGCGGCATCACCATCAACATCGCCCACATCGAGTATCAGACCGAGAAGCGTCACTATGCTCACGTGGACTGCCCCGGCCACGCCGACTTCGTGAAGAACATGATCACCGGCGCCGCCCAGATGGATGGCGCGATCCTCGTGGTCGCCGCCACCGACGGCCCCATGGCCCAGACCCGCGAGCACGTCCTGCTCGCCCGCCAGGTCGGCGTCCCGAAGATCCTCGTCGCGCTCAACAAGTGCGACATGGTCGAGGACGAGGAGCTCATCGAGCTCGTCGAGGAAGAGGTCCGTGACCTCCTCGATGAGAACGGCTTCGATCGTGACTGCCCGGTCATCCGCACCTCCGCCTACGGCGCCCTGCACGATGACGCTCCGGACCACGACAAGTGGGTCCAGACGGTCAAGGACCTCATGGATGCCGTCGACGACTACATCCCGACCCCTGTCCACGATCTGGACAAGCCGTTCCTGATGCCCATCGAGGACGTCTTCACCATCTCCGGCCGTGGCACCGTGGTGACCGGCCGTGTCGAGCGTGGCCGCATCCCGGTCAACGCCCCGGCCGAGATCGTCGGCATCCGTCCGACCCAGACCACCACCGTCACCTCCATCGAGACCTTCCACAAGCAGATGGACGAGTGCGAGGCCGGCGACAACACCGGTCTGCTGCTGCGCGGCATCAACCGTGACGACGTCGAGCGTGGCCAGGTCGTGGCCAAGCCCGGCACCGTGACTCCGCACCACAAGTTCGAGGGCGAAGTCTACGTGCTGACCAAGGACGAGGGCGGCCGTCATTCGCCGTTCTTCTCGAACTACCGTCCGCAGTTCTACTTCCGCACCACCGACGTCACCGGCGTCATCACGCTGCCTGACGGCGTCGAGATGGTCCAGCCCGGCGACCACGCCACCTTCACCGTCGAGCTCATCCAGCCCGTCGCCATGGAGGAGGGCCTGACCTTCGCGGTTCGCGAAGGCGGCCACACCGTCGGCTCAGGCCGTGTCACCAAGGTGATCGAGTAGTTCTAAGGCGTAAGCCGTAGATTTACTTAGCCGAATGTCCTCCGCATCGATTGGTGCGGGGGACATTCCCGTTGTACGGCCGCGACGGCGGGCCGCGGCGGTGTACAGCGCATGTGGCATAATTACTGAGGCATTTTATGGAATGCAAGTCGTTTGAAACATTGAAAACTAAGGTGACGAGACGTGGCACAAACAAGCAATGACATCAAGAACGGTTCGGTCCTGAATCTGGACGGTCAACTGTGGACCGTCACGAAATTCCAGCACGTCAAGCCCGGCAAGGGCCCGGCTTTCGTGCGCACCACCATCAAGAACGTGCTCTCCGGCAAGATCGTCGACAGGACGTTCAACGCGGGTATGAAGATGGAGTTCGAGACCGTCGACAACCGCAACCTGCAGTACTCCTATGACGACGGCGAGAGCTTCGTCTTCATGGACATGACCACCTACGACCAGTTCAACATCCCGAAGACCCTGGTCGGCGAGCAGTCCAAGTACCTGCTCGAGGGCACCGACTGCATCGTCAGCTTCCACGACGGCACGCCGCTGAGCGTCGAGCTGCCGGCCTCCGTCATCCTCGAGGTCACCCACACCGAGCCGGGCCTGCAGGGCAACCGCTCCAACGCCGGCACCAAGCCGGCCACCGTCGAGACCGGCGCCGAGATCCAGGTGCCGCTCTTCGTCGGCGAGGGCGAGAAGGTCAAGGTCGACACCAGGGACGGCTCCTACCTCGGTCGCGAGAACAACTGAGCGCAAGCGTCCACACTGCTGACTTCGACCGACTGAGAGGTATTCATCCATGGCACGTTCCACCGCTCGCAAGAGGGCTTTGAACACGTTGTACGAGGCGGACGAGAAGGGGCAGGACATCGAGTCCCTGCTCGCCGAACGCCTCGCGCAACCCGGCGCGCAGACGCCCTTGCCCGATTACGCGGTGCGCATCGTGCACGGGGTCGCCGAGCATCGCGACGACATCGACCGCGCGCTCGACGAATACTCCACCAAGTGGAGCGTGAGGCGCATGGCCGTGGTCGACAGGAACATCCTGCGCATCGCCGTCTGGGAGATGCTCTTCGGCGACGACGTGCCCGACAAGGTGGCCATCGACGAGGCGCTCGGCCTGGCCAAGACCCTGAGCGACGACGACTCGCCCTCCTTCATCCATGGCCTGCTGAGCGCCGTGTCCGACCACAAGGACGAGGTGTTCGCCGCCATCGCCGAGGAGCGCAGGCGCCGCGAGCAGGCCGAGGCCGAGAAGCGCAGGCTGGCCTCGCCCACGGCTCCGGGATTCCTGGTCTCCGGCGGCGTCAGCGGCCACGGCGACGGCAAGGGCATGGATGACGAGTCCGATGCCGCTGTCTCCGGAGATCAGGCCGGGGCCGAGTCTGATACATCTGGACAGGCCGAAAACGTGGAGACCGTTGCCGGTGATACCGACGAGGCCAATGATGACGGCAACGCCGGGACCTCCAATGACGCCACCGATGTGAACGACGCCGATGGCGCGGAAGAAGCCGACAAATCCGCAACCAACGTTGCCCGAACGAGCGTTGCCGAAAACGGGTCCGAAGCGAGCGGCGCGACCGAAGCGGAAGATCCGGCGCACAAGGGCCGTCTGATCGTGCTGACCGGCCCGACCGCCGTGGGCAAGGGCACCGTCGAGGCGGCGCTGCTCGAGCGGCATCCCGAGATCTGGGTGTCCGTATCCGGCACCACCCGTGACCCGCGTCCGGGCGAGGTCAACGGCAAAAACTACTGGTTCATGAGCGAAGACGAGTTCGTCGAGCGTGAGAAGCGGGGCTGGTTCCTCGAGACCGCCGTCGTGCACGGCATGGCCCGCTATGGCACGCCGCTGCAGCCGGTGCTCGACCACCTGGCCCGGAACATCCCCACCATCCTGGAGATCGATCTGCAGGGCGCCCGCCGCGTCAAGCAGCGCGCCGCCGAGCTCAACCTCGAGATCGTCTCCGTCTTCATCGCCCCGCCGAGCTACGACGAGCTGGTGAAGCGCCTGGTCGGCCGTGGCACCGAAAACGAGGAGCAGCGCGCCAAGCGCCTGGAGACCGCCAAGGTCGAGCTGGCCGCCGAACCCGAATTCGACGTCAAGATCGTCAACGACAAGGTAGACCAGGCCGCCAATGACCTTTGGCAGGTCATTGCCAAAGAGTACGGCATCGCGGATTAGAGTCCGTTCCCGACTGTCTTTAAATTTTTGGGCCATGGCTAAATGCCATGGCCCAAAAAATATCCCCTCCAAAAAATGACAAGAGGCGCCGCCTCCCACGAATAACGCAACATTTACAGCGCAACAAACGCATAAAGTGGCGTTCACATCGCAACGTAGTGGAGGGGCAGAATAAATTTTTCTGGGCGTAAGACTTGGCCGAGCAAAATCCAAGGATTTTGCCTTCACGCTCGATACATCGCGCTCACTGCGCCTATGTGAAGCCCACAGGGCTTCACACTCAACGGCTCAGCTCAGAGCGTCCCAGAAAAGTTTATTCAGCCCCTCCACGGTAGGGCAGTGGAATCACTGAAGACCAGAGAGCTTATTAATCAGCTCCGGATCCCTAGTAGCCCCCTTGTCAGCCGACCGTGCAAACGCCGCATAGGCCTTCAACGCCAGCGACACCTTCCTGTCGCGATGCGCCACATACCCGTCTCCGGCTTCGAGCTCCTTGCGACGAGCCGCGAACTGCTCAGGCGTCAATTCAACGTCGATGGTGCGGTTGGGGATGTCGATGTCGATCATGTCGCCATCGCGGATCAGGGCGATCGGGCCCTTGTTGGCCGCTTCGGGGGCGACGTGGCCGATCGCCAGGCCCGATGAGCCGCCGGAGTAGCGGCCGTCGGTGATCAGCGCGACGTCGCGGCCGATGCCCTTGCCCTTGACGAACGAGGTGGGGTAGAGCATCTCCTGCATGCCCGGGCCGCCCTTGGGTCCCTCGTAGCGGATGACCAGCGCCTCGCCCTTCTTGAGCTTGTCGCCGAGGATGACCTCGACGGCCTGCTCCTGGGATTCGACGATGTGGGCCGGCCCGCGGAACTTCCAGATGTTCTCGGGCACGCCCGCGGTCTTGACGACGCAGCCGTCGGGGGCGAGGTTGCCGCGCAGGATGGCGAGGCCGCCTTCCTTGACGGCCGGATGGTCGATGTCGTGGATGGCGCCGTTGACGCGGTCGGTGTCGAGCGAGTCGGCGAGGGTCTCGTGGGTGAACGGCTCGGGGGACTTGATGTGCCCCGGTGCGGCGCGGTAGAGTTCCTTGGCCTTCTCGAGGCAGGTGGGGCGCATGATGTCCCAGTCGTCGAGCTTGGCCTGAAGCGTGGGATAGTCGACGGAATGCACGTCCTGGTTGAGCTTGCCGGCGCGGTCGAGCTCGCCCAGAATGCCGCAGATGCCGCCGGCGCGGTGCACGTCGGAGATCTCCCAGTCGCCGGAGGGGCTGGCCTTGCAGATGCAGGGCACGGTGTGGCTGATGCGTTCGATGTCGTCGAGGGTGAAGTCGACGTCGGCGCTCTGCGCGGCGGCGAGGATGTGCAGCACGGTGTTGGTGGAGCCGCCCATGGCCACGTCCATGGTCATGGCGTTCTCGAAGGCGTGCTTGGTGGCGATGGCGCGCGGCAGCACGCTCTCGTCGTCATCGTCGTAGTAGCGCTTGGCCAGATCGACGATCATCTTGCCGGCCCGCTCGAAAAGCTGCTTGCGGTAGCCGTGTGAGGCGAGCGTGGTGCCGTTGCCGGGCAGGGCCAGGCCGAGCGCCTCGGTCAGGCAGTTCATCGAGTTGGCGGTGAACATGCCGGCGCAGGAGCCGCAGGTGGGGCATACGGTCTTCTCGAAGGCCAGCAGGTCGGCGTCGGAGACGTTGTCGTCGGCGGAGGCGTACATCACGTCGATGAGGTCGGTGGTCTCGGTCTTGCCGTTGGACAGCGTGGTCGAGCCGGCCTCCATGGGGCCGCCGGAGACGAAGATGGTGGGGATGTTGAGCCTCAGCGCGGCCATGAGCATGCCGGGGGTGATCTTGTCGCAGTTGGAGATGCAGATCAGGGCGTCGGCGCAGTGGGCGTTGACGGAGTACTCGATGGCGTCGGCGATGATGTCGCGGCTCGGCAGCGAGTAGAGCATGCCCGTGTGGCCCATGGCGATGCCGTCGTCGACGGCGATTGTGTTGAACTCGCGGGGGATGCCGCCCGCCTCGCGCACGGCCTCGGATACCAGACGTCCGACCTTGTTGAGGTGGACGTGGCCGGGCACGAACTCGGAGAACGAGTTGGCGATGGCGACGATGGGTTTCCTGCCCAAGTCGTCCCCTGGCACGCCTGCGGCGCGATAGAGTGCTCGGGCACCGGCGAACATGCGGCCGGTCATGATATTGTGTGAGCGCATTTGCATGGTCCAATATATACGTGGGTTTGTGTGGCGTCCGAGGCGTTTCGACCGCATAATGAACGCTTTCCGGGCAATTTCGTGGTCCCGGAGTCCAAGGGGCGTGAAAATCACGGTGTCGGCGTATAATGAAGACTTTGGAAAGCTTTATTCTTCTTGAGGGAGCAAACGATATGGCATTTGGCACCGAGCCCACACCGAGCGGTCTTGCCGATCCGACGATCGACCAGCTGATGGAGAAGAGCGAGCACAACAAGTATTCGCTTTCGATCTTCGCCGCGAAGCGTGCCCGTCAGATCAACTCGTACTTCACCCAGCTCAACGAGGGTCTGCTGCAGAACGTCGGCCCGCTGGTCGAGTACCAGAACCAGGAGAAGCCCCTGTCGATCGCCTTCCGCGAGATCAACGAGGGCCTGCTGGAGGAGACGCTCGGCGAGGACGATCCGAGCGAGGGCGGCCTCAACTGATTTTGCCTTCGGGCGCATGGGTCCGGTTCCCGGAAGGGGCCGGGCCTTTTCGTTTCCTGGTGCATGTTTCGATACAGGCGTGCGCGTAAGATGACCGGCTGTATGTATACACGTCGGCCCTCAGGGCTCTGGCATGGAAGAAAGAAGTCCATTGTGACCAAAGAACGTCATCTCATTTCCGCCGAATCGGTTACCGAAGGGCATCCCGACAAGGTCTGCGATCAGATTTCAGATGCGATCCTCGACGACATGCTGCGCCAGGATCCCCATTCCCACGTGGCCGTCGAGACGTCGGCCGCCATCGGACAGTTCCTCGTCTTCGGCGAGGTGACCAGCTCCGGCTACACCGACATCCAGCGCATCGTGCGCGATGTCGTCAAGAACATCGGCTACACCTCCTCCGAGGTGGGCCTCGACGCCGATTCCTGCGGCGTGCTCGTCTCGCTGACCGAGCAGAGCGCCGAGATCAACCAGGGCGTGGCGCGTCTCAACGCCGAGCAGGAGAGCGAGGTCTCGCGCGAGGAGCGCTACGAGGCCCAGGGCGCCGGCGACCAGGGCATCATGTTCGGCTACGCCTGCGACGAGACCGACGTGCTGATGCCGCTGCCAATCTACCTCTCGCACCGCCTGGCCTACCGCCTGGCCCAGGTGCGCAAGCAGGGCATCGTCCCGCACCTGCGCCCGGACGGCAAGACCCAGGTCACCATCGAATACGACGATGACGACCGGCCCGTGCGCGTCGACACGGTGCTCGTCTCCACCCAGCACGACCCGGACGTCGACCACGACTGGCTGCTGCCGCAGCTGCGCGAGCACGTCATCGAGCCGGTGCTCGCCGAGGTCTGCGGCGAGAGGATCAAGCATGATGACTACCGCATCCTGGTCAACCCGACCGGTTCCTTCGTGCTCGGCGGCCCCGCCGCGGACGCGGGCCTGACCGGCCGCAAGATCATCGTCGACACCTACGGCGGCGCGGCCCACCACGGCGGCGGCGCCTTCTCCGGCAAGGACCCGAGCAAGGTCGACCGTTCCGCGGCCTACGCCACGCGCTGGGTGGCCAAGAACATCGTCGCCGCCGGCCTGGCCCACAAGGTCGAGGTGCAGGTGGCCTACGCCATCGGCGTCGCCGACCCGGTGAGCGTCAACGTCAACACCTTCGGCACCGAGATCGGCGGGGTGACCCGCGAGCAGATCCAGGCCGCCGTGCGCGAGGTCTTCGACCTGCGTCCGGCCGCCATCATCGACGAGCTCGACCTGCTGCGCCCGATCTACCTGAAGACCGCCGCCTACGGCCACTTCGGCCGCACCGACCCGGACTTCACCTGGGAGGCCACCGACAAGGTCGACGAGCTCAAGGCGGCCATCGCCAAGGGCTGACCCCGGTTTTTCCGCTTTCGGCTTCGGGCCGCGTCGCACGACGATCGCCGTGCGACGCGGCCCGTTTCGTCTCTCCGGCACGCGTCGCGACGGTGCCGACGCGCGTCGGCGCACGCCGTCCCACCGAGGAATTTCGCGCCACGCAAAAACGCTCAGGTGTCGGAACCGGACAATAGGCTGAGTGTGATTTGCGTTAAGAAAATGCACATGTTTTGGAGGTTGCGCATGGCCACTATGACCGTAGCCGATATGGTTGGCAAGTTTTTGAATGACAGCGGGAAGATCAACATCTCGGCGTTCGACGGGTCGTCGTTCGGGCCCAAGGACGCCCCCCTGCACATCACGGTGAACAACTCCCGCGCGGTCTACTACATGGTCGACCATCCCAATGACCTGGGCCTGGCGCGCGCCTACCTGCAGGGCGACATCTCCTCGCCGGAGCTCATCCCCGGCGACCCCTACGAGGTCTTCAAGGAGCTGACCGCCCTGAAGCCCGAGACGAAGAAGCCGAGCCCGGCCGACCTGGCCCGCATCGTCGCGTCTGTCTATTCGCACGGCATCCGCCACCCCGAGGCTCCCTCCATCGAGGGCCCGAGCCGCTGGAAGCGCCGCACCGAGGGCCTGCTGCCTCACTCGAAGGCCGGCGACTCCGCCACGGTGAGCTACCACTACGACCAGTCCAACGAGTTCTACCGCATCTTCCTGGGCTCCTCGATGACCTACACCTGCGGCGTGTTCGACACCCCGGAGGACTCGCTCGAGGACGCCGAATGGCGCAAGCTCGACCTCGTGCTCGACAAGCTCAACCTCAAGCCCGGCGACCGCCTCCTGGACATCGGCTGTGGCTGGGGCTCCATGGAGATCCGCGCCGCCCAGCGCGGCATCAAGGTCCTCGGCGTCACCCTGGCCGGAGAACAGGTCAAGTGGGCACAGGAATGGATCAAGCGAGAAGGCCTCGAGGACCTCGCCGAGGTGCGCCAGATGGACTATCGCGACGTGCCCGAGGGCGACTTCGACGGCATCTGCTCGATCGGCATGATGGAGCACGTCGGCTTCAAGCACTATCCCTCCTACTTCAAGGAGATCTTCGACAAGCTCAAGCCCAACGGCCGCCTGCTGAACCACCAGATCACCCGCGTCAACTCCATGACCGGCAAGTCCGCCGGCGAGTTCATCGACCGCTACATCTTCCCCGACGGCCAGCTGGCCTCCCCGGGCGAGATCGAGACCGTCATCCAGGACACCGGCTTCGAGGTCGTCGGCCAGGAGAACCTGCGCCAGCACTACGCCCTCACGCTGCACAACTGGAACAAGAACCTGGTGGCCGGCTGGGACCGCGCCGTCGAGCTGATGGGCGAGCCCAAGGCGCGCCTGTGGGGCCTCTACATGGCCGGCTGCGCCCTGAACTTCGAGCTCAACAACATCCAGATCCACCAGTTCCTCTGCGTGCGTCCGGACTCGCAGACCATGACCGACACCTATCCGCTGCGTCCGTGGTGGGTCGAGAACTCCGAGGTCCTTCCCACCAAGGCCTGAGGAGGATGAAAGGCGCCACGGCCGAGGCCGTGGCGCCTTTTGTATTTGGCAGTGGCTCACATTTTTTGAGGCGCCTTAAAAAATGTGAGCCACAAACGAACATTTTCTTGTGGACAAAGGCTCAAAACGTTGCAATGGTGCGGTTTATGCTCACGGAAGAATGTTCGTTTGACTCACAGAATTTTCGGGCGCCGAAAAAATGTGAGCCCACGTTATCATTGAACCATGAGCGAACCGCAGGCCGAACAGCTGGCGCTCGCGGGTCTGGCCCCGCGCAAGCGCCGCAAACGGGCCACCCATGCCCCGGCGGCGCACGATCCGGTGGCGCAGGTGGTCCTCGACGTGCAGGCGGCCCACCTGGGGCAGACCTTCGACTACCTGATCGACGCCAAATACGACGAGACCGCTCTGCCCGGCGTGATGGTGCGCGTGCGCTTCGGTGGCCGGCTGGTCAACGGCATCATCTGGGCCCGCGTGGCCGAAAGCCATACGGCCGCCTCGTCGCTGCGTTACCTCGAACGGGTGGTGACCCCCGAGGTGCTGGTGAGCGCCTCGATGCGCCGCGACATCACGCTGGTCGCGCAGGCCTACGGCGGCACCCCGGCCAACATCCTGCGCCTGGCCGTGCCCCCGCGCGTCGCCCGCATCGACAAGGAGCAGCGGCTGGCGATGTCCGGATCGTGGCAGGGCAGCCGTGGGCGGGTGAGCCTCGACGAACGGGCGCTCGACGAGGCCGAGAGCCATATGCTGGCCAGCTACGACAACGTGCCGGCGCTGCGCGACGCCTTGCAGGGCGGCGGGTTCGCCTCGTTCGTCGTCGACGCGCTTCCGGGCGCGGGCGTGTGGGCGCGTGACCTGGCATGGATGGCGTGCCGGTCGCTCGACGCCGGGCGGACGGCGGTGCTGGTGCTGCCCACCATGCGCGAGGTGCGCGATGTGGCCCGGGCGCTGACGTCCTTCGGCCTGAGACCTTTCAGGAAGACCGCCGCCACCCACGGCGGCTTCGACGGCGATTTCGCCTTGCTGGCCGCAGCGATGGCCCCGGCGGAACGCTACCGCTCGTACCTGGCGGCGGCCAGTGGGCAGGTGCGCTGCGTCATCGGCACGAGGGCGGCGATGTACGCGCCGGTGGAGGGGCCCGGCCTGTTCGCCATCGTCGACGACGTGGCCTATCAGAACGCCGACGGGATGATGCCCTACGCCGCGGCCAGGGGAGTGCTGCGCCTGCGATCCAAGGCCCATGGCGGCGCGTTCGTGGCGTTCGCCAACGCCCGCAGCGCCATCAGCGAGTGGGAGGTCAGCGCCCATGCCGGAACCGCCGGTGGCTCCGATCGCCGTGGCGGTTTCCAAGACGATTCGGCACCGGTTGCCGATGCGAAGTATGGCGCCAGCGATACCATGCCGCCGATTGGCGGTGGGGTCCATGAGGCTGGAGGACCGATCGACGATGTGGCTCGGTCGGCGGAGAATGCCACAGTTCCAGCTGCCGGCGCAGGCAAGAACGTAGCGTCCTCTTTCGTGAACACTATAGGGAACGTGGCCGCCATGGCCGCTGACATCGGCAAGAACGCGATGTCCTCTGTCGATGATGGGGCAACACACAAGATCGCCGTCGCGGGGTCTGGCGCCGATGCCGGCGTCGATTCCGTTTCCGGTGCAGTCGGCTCCATGGCTGACGCCCATAGTCAGCCGGTATTCGTTTCCGCCGACGCCCGGCAGGAACCCATTTTGGAGACCGGCGAGACCTACCCGCTTAAGCCGTGCGCCACGGGATCGTCGGCGAACGGTGACGCCGTCGGAACACAAGCAGGGGCGGATGGCGCCTCCGGGTTCCCCATCGAACCGGCGTACCGGCCCGAGGTCTGCGAGACGCCGGTGAGCGGCTTCTCCACCCCGGTGCATCCGCTGCCCGCGGTGGTGGGCGAACGGGCCCCGTGGGTGCGGTGGCTCAACCGCGACGAGCTGGCGCGCCTGGCCGACCCGAGCATCGGCGCGCGCGTGCCGCATATCGCCGTGCGCATCCTCTCCCAGGCCCTGGAACACGGCCCCATTCTCTTCTCCATCCCGCGCGACGGCATCGCCGAGGTCTTGAGCTGCGCGCGCTGCCACCGCCAGGCCCGCTGCCCGCGCTGCACCGGCCCGCTGCAGCAGGTACGCGGCGAGAAGGCGCGCTGCCGCTGGTGCGGGGCGCCCGTCACCCATTGGCGCTGCCCGCAGTGCGGCGGCACGCGGATGCGGGTGGTGCGCGTGGGAGCCGCCGGTACGGCCGGCCAGCTGCAGCGGCTCTTCCATAATATCCCCATGGTGCTTTCCAGCCCGAGCCAGCCCAATGGCATCGTCGAGGTCGTACCCTCGCGCCCGATGATCGTGATCGCCACCCCGGGCGCCGAGCCCCGCGTCAAAGGGGAGGACGGCACGTTCGCCGGCTACCGCTCCGTGGCGATCCTGGACGCGTGGACGAGCCTCTACGCCCCCGGGGTCGACGCGAGGATCGATGCGCTGACCGCCTGGATGCGCGCGGCCTCGCTGTGCATGCGGCGCTCGGAAGGCGGGCAGGTGCTGTTGCTTGGCGAGACCGACCCGGTGATCGCGCGCTCGCTGGTGGACTGGGATTCCAGGATCCTCGCCGCCAGGGAGCTCGACGAGCGCGCCGAGACGGGGCTTTCGCCGGTCTACGCGGTGGCCTGCGTGTGGGGACGACGCGACGCGGTGATGGCCACGCTGCACGCCATCGGCGCCGCCGACGACGATTGGTCGACCGTGGGGGTGGGCGACGACGAGCTGCCCGCGGTGCTCGGGCCGGTGCCGATCGCGCAGCCGAGGACGGTGGACGCCCGTGAGCTCGAGGCCACCCGCGACCGGGTGAAGGCCGTGGTGCGTGTGCCGCAGGCCAGGCGCGCGGAGCTGGCGCGGCGACTGCACGTCGAGGTGGCCCGCCACGTCGCCACGCGCACGCCCGGCGAACTGCGCTTCCAGCTCGACCCTAAGGACCTCACCTGAGTCATTGGGGTCTGGTTTAGATGGCATTCCTTCGTGCGTCCGAATCGATTGGGCCTGTCTGAGGAAGGATACTTGTCTGGCGCCTCGGCCGGTAGGGAATCGGCTTTCCAGGGCAGATGGGCCTGTGCGATTGCCGTATGCCCGACGGTCTTCATCATCCGGTGTAATGGCAATGATGCCGTTTTTCCAGTGGCGACGTTCCGAGACGCAGCCAACGTTGTCTCCTCAGCCGCCCGCAGCGCCCCTCGTCGGCGCGCCATGACACCATGGAGCCGAATGTGAAGGCCGCGAATGGGAGGATGCATGAAGGGTTGGCCCGGAGAACCGGAAATGGCCTATGGCGAGGTGATGGCGGAAGGCGAGGCGCGGCAGGCCTCGGGCAGGCCGGTCACCGACGTGATCTTCGACTTCGGCAACGTGCTGGTCGACTGGGACCCCGCCGCCGTGATGCTGCCGCGCTACAGCGCAGAGCTGACCGAACGCTTCCTCGACAACGACGTCTCCGGTTTCTATGACGCCAGCGACGAGATGGACGTGGGCGGCACCATCGAGCAGGCCGTCGGGCACATCCGTGCCAGCCACGGCGAGCCATGGGCCACGATGTTCCGCTATTATTGCGAGAACTTCGAGGACTCGCTGCTCGGCGTCATCAGGGGCATGCGTGTGCTGCTGGCCGACCTAAGGGCGGCGGGCGTCGGCGTGTGGGGCCTGTCGAACTGGGCCGAGGAACTCTTCGGCGTGGCCGAACGGCAGTACCCCATCCTCAGCTCCCTGGACGGGCGCGTGGTCTCCGGCGAGGTGCGGCTGCGCAAGCCGCATGCCGACATCTTCCGCTTCGCGCTCGATCGGTTCGGCGTGGACGCGGGCACGGCGCTGTTCGTCGACGACAAGTCCATGAACATCGTCGGCGCGAACGCCGTGGGCATGCGCGGCGTGCGCTTCAATGACGCCGTACGCCTGCGCGAGCTGCTGCGCGGCCTGGGCGTCGCCATTCCGGACGTGCGGCACTAGATTTTGGTGGCGCCGATGGCCTACCATGGAGTATCGGCCATGCGGCGCCGCACCAAGGCGCGAAGAGCAAGGCAAGACCGATCGAGGAACCGTCATTGAAAGGGAGAACGCATATGTTGAAGGTGCTTTTCGCGGGCACTCCCGATGTCGCCGTGCCGGCCCTGCGCCAATTGGCCGGCGACACCGAGCATTTCGAGGTCGTGGCGGCGCTCACCAGGCCCGATGCGCCGAAGGGCCGCGGCCGGAAGCTGGAGCCGAGCCCGGTCAAGCGGGCCGCGCTCGAACTGGGCATCCCCGTGCTGGAATCCGATCCGAAGGAACCCACCTTCGTCTCAGAGCTCAAGGCCAGCGGCGCCGAGGCCGGGGCCGTGGTGGCCTACGGCAACATCCTGCGCCAAAACGTGCTCGAGGCGCTGCCGATGGGATGGTACAACCTGCATTTCTCGCTGCTGCCGCAGTGGCGTGGCGCGGCCCCGGTGCAGCGCGCGATCTGGAGCGGCGACACCGTCACTGGAGCCACCGTCTTCCGGCTCACCCGTGGCATGGACACCGGGCCGATCCTCGCCCAGTCCACCTGCGAGATCGGCGCGCACGAGACCTCCGGCGACGTCCTCGCCAAACTCGCCGACGACGGCTCGCGCCTGCTCGCGGCCACGCTGACCGCCATGGCCTCCGGCGAGATCGTGCCGCAGGAGCAGCCGCAGGGCGCCTACGAGGTCGCCAGCAAGATCGGGCACGACGACGCCCACGTGCGTTTCGACGTCCCCGTCTTCGCCGCCGACCGGCAGATCCGCGCCTGCACGCCCGAACCCGGCGCATGGTGCACGATGCATCCGCAGGGTGGCGTGGCGAAGGCCGACGGAACCGACGACGGCGAGGCGTTCCACATCCTCAAGGCACGGCCCGCAGACGCTGCGGATCCGCAGACACCGAAGGACCTGAAACCGGGAGCATTGGCCGTGAGCAAGAAGCATGTGTGGGTGGGCACCGCCACCACACCGATCGAGCTCGAGACGGTCAAGGCACAAGGCAAGAAGGCGATGAGGGCCGCCGACTGGGCGCGTGGCGCACGGCTCGGCGACGGCGCGTTCGCTGACTGACGCATGCCGGCCCGATAACGGGGTCTGCGCAACTGCGATACGAACGGTATAACCAATAAGTAAGCAACCAAACAACTCAACAACCAAACAACGGGAGCCGATGACGGTTCCCAGGGAAAGGCGGCAATGATGAAGCAACTGGACATCGCGGGGCAGCGGGTGCCGGCGGTCGGCATCGGCACATGGCACATGGGCAGCGACGCGGCCAGGCACGACGACGAGCTGGCGGCGATCCGCGCGGGCATCGAGGCCGGGGCGCGTGCCGTCGACACCGCCGAGACCTACGGCACCGGCGACTCGGAGCGGCTCGTGGGCGAGGCGCTGCGGCCGTTCGAACGCGGCGACATTTTCCTGATCTCCAAGGTGCGCCCCGAGAACGCCTCCAAGGCCGTGATGGAGCAGCACCTCGACGACAGCCTCAAGCGCCTGGGCACCGACTACCTCGACCTCTACCTCTACCACTGGCGCGGCTCCATCCCTCTCGAGGAAACCGTCGCCGAGCTCGACCGCCTGCGCACCACCGGCAAGATCCGCGCGTGGGGCGTCTCCAACTTCGACATCCCCGACATGCGGGAGCTGGTCGGGCTGCCGGCCGGCGGTAACGTGGCCGCCAACGAGGACCTCTATAACATCGAGGCCCGCGGCATCGAATACGACCTGCTGCCCTGGCAGCGCGAGCGCCACATCCCGCTCATCGCCTACAGCCCCGTAGGCGGCCTCGCCAATGACCTGAAGACGAGCATGCTCACCGACCCGGTGGTGCGCGAGGTGGCCGCGGGCCACGGCGTCTCCACCTACGAGCTGATGGTCGCCTGGGCGGCGCGCGACGGCAACACCCTCGCCATCCCGCAGACCTCCAACGCCGAACACATGCGCGGCAACATCGCCGCCGCTGGCATCGAGCTGAGCGACGAGGACCTCGCCGCGCTCGACAGGCGCTACCCGGCACCCACCCACCACGTCCCACTCGCCGGCGACTGATCCGGGACATCCATCCGATGGCGTGCGGCCGTCGGTCCGCGGTGCCGCCCATGCCGATACGCATGGACGGGCCCGGACCGGCGGCCACACGTTTTTCCGTGGCGTTCATCGCCTGACGGGAAACGCGTTGTGCGATCCGGGCATGCACCCTAAAATGGTCACGGTATATTCGCCTTGCCTTGGCGGGTGTGGCCGAAGGGGGAGTGCATGGGCGAGTGTCAGGACGGCGCGCGGATGGCGGCGAGTGACGAAACGGCGAAGCAGGCGGCGGGGGAGAGCGTCCCCGAGACCGAGATCCAACGCCGGGCGCGCGAGGTCGACGCGCTGCGCGAGAAGAACCATGCGCTCGCGGCCGCCCTCACCCGGGCCGGCAAGGAACTGCAGAAGGCCAAGTCTCAGCTGGGCCAGCTGGCCGGGCCTCCGCTCACCTTCGCCACGATGGTGCGCGTGGACTCGTGCCGCACCGACGAGCACGGCGTGCAGCACGCCACCGCAGAGGTCGTCTCCGGCGCCCGCCGCATCATCGTGCCCGTCGCCGCCGACCTGCCGGCCTCCAGGCTTGCGGGCGGGCGCACGGTGCTGCTCAACGAGAACATGGTGCTGGTCGAGCAGCGCGGCCTCGCGATCGCCGGCCAGGTGCGCACGGTCAAGCAGGCGCTCGACGACGGACGGCTGCTGGTCGCCGACGAATCCGGAAGCGTCAGGCTTGTCGGCCGCGCCGGGGCGCTCGCCGACACCACGGTCGCGCCGGGCTCGCGCCTGCTGCTCGACGAGGCGACCAGCGTGGCCCTCGAGGTACTGCCGGGCGAGAACGCCAACGACCTGGTGCTCGAGCAGAAGCCGGACGCCACCTTCGACGACATCGGCGGCCTCGACGAGCAGATCGGACGGATCAAGGACGCCGTCGAGCTGCCGTTCCTGCACCGCGACCTCTTTGCCAGCTATGGGCTGCGTCCGCCCAAGGGCGTGCTGCTCTACGGACCTCCGGGCAACGGCAAGACGCTCATCGCCAAGGCCGTGGCCAACGCCCTGTCGGCCGGCAAGGGCACCGACGGCGTGTTCCTGTCGGTCAAGGGGCCCGAGCTGCTCAACAAGTTCGTCGGCGAGTCCGAGCGCCTCATCCGCCTCATCTTCAAGCGAGCGCGGTCGCGCGCGGCCGAGGGCAGGCCGGTCATCGTCTTCATCGACGAGATGGACTCCCTGCTGCGCACCCGCGGCTCCGGCGTCTCCAGCGACGTGGAGACCACCATCGTCCCGCAGTTCCTCTCCGAACTCGACGGCGTGGAGAGCCTCGACAACGTGATGGTCATCGGCGCCTCCAACCGCGTCGACATGATCGATCCGGCGGTGCTGCGCCCCGGACGACTCGACGTGAAGATCCGCGTCGACCGCCCCGCCCGCGAGCAGGCCCTGCAGATCGTCTCGCACTACCTCACCGACGACCTGCCCTACGAGGATGGCGAGGACGCGGCCAGCCTCGGCGAGGCCCTGGTCGGCGACGTCTACGACCCCGGCGAGGGCCGCCATATCTGCGACGTGCGCGACGCGCAGGGCCGGTTCGTACGGGTGACGATGGCCGACGTGGTCAGCGGCGCGATGCTCAGGAACATCGTCGACCGGGCCAAGACCCGTGCCGTCAAGGACTCGATCACCCAGCGGCGGCAGGTCGCGCTCGGCGTCGGATGCGTGCGCGGGGCCGTGGCCGCGGAGTTCGACGAGACGCGCGACTCGGTGCTCGACGCCGATCCGGAGCAATGGTCGAAGATCAACGGCGTCGCCGGCGGACACGCCGTGCAGATCAGGCCGGTCGAATAGGCAGTCAGGCAAATCGGTAACCATGTAAGTCGGCAGGCAATCGGTCGAATGGACGGATTGCGCGGGCCGGTATGGTCCATTGAGAACATGTGTCGCTATAGAACATGGCGGCGGCAGGAAGGGGAGAGCGCTGCGATGAGTGTGCGCAGGATGATGGGCACGGAGACGGAGTACGCCGTCTCGACGGACGACGGCCGGCGCTACCAGCCCGTCGAACTCTCCTTCAAGGTCGTGGGCGGCGCCGCCGGCGCGGGCACCAGCCACATCCGCTGGGACTATCGCCAGGAGGACCCGCTCAACGACGCCCGCGGCATGCGCCTGCCCCGCGCCAGCGCCCGACCCGACATGCTCACCGACGAGCCGCAGAACCGGATCGTCAACGTCATCGCCCCCAACGGCGGGCGCGTCTACGTCGACCACGCCCATCCCGAATATTCCGCGCCTGAGACCATGGACCCGTTCTCGGCGGTGCGCTACGACTTCGCCGGCGACCGCATCATGCTCCAGGCCGCGCGTCGGGTGAACGCGCGCGAGGGCGCCCACATCGTCCTGCATCGCAACAACGTGGACGGCAAGGGCGCCAGCTGGGGGACCCACGAGAACTACACGACCCTGCGCGCCATCGATTTCGAGCGCCTGGCCGACCTGATGACCCTGCATTTCGTGGCCCGCCAGATCTTCACCGGCTCCGGGCGCGTCGGCCTGGGGGAGCGCGGCGAGCGGCCAGGCTTCCAGCTGAGCCAACGGGCGGACTACGTGCACGCCCGCATCGGCCTGCAGACCACCTTCGACCGGCCCATCGTCAACGCGCGCGACGAATCCCACGTCACCGGCTCCTGGCGGCGGCTGCACGTCATCGTCGGCGACGCCAACCGCATGGAGGTGCCCCAGGCGCTGAAACTGGGCACGACCAGCATGGTGCTCTGGCTGCTGGAACACGCCGGAGAGGGTGGCTTCGACCTGGACGGGCTGCTCCACCAGCTGCGGCTGCTCGATCCGGTAGAGGCGATGCACCGCGTCTCGCACGACCTCACGCTCGGCGCGCCCCTCGAACTCGAACACGGCGGCACCACCACCGCTTGGCAGATCGAGGTGCGGCTGATGACCGCCGTATACACGCTGGCCGCCGCGCTCCACGACACCGACAGCAAGGGCGAGCCGCTGTGGCCCGACGAGGAGACCAGGCGGACCATGGCGATGTGGCGGCAGGCGCTCGCCGACGTGGCCGCGCTGCGCCATGCCGGCGACGAGGAGCGGATGGCGATGCGTGAGCCGGCAGGGCGCCTGGAATGGCTGCTCAAGTGGCAGCTGATGGAGCGCCTGCGCCGCAAGGCGAATCTGGGATGGGACGACCCGCGTCTGGCCGCGCTCGACCTGAGCTGGGCCGCGCTTGACCCGGCGCGGTCGGTCTTCGCGAAACTGGAGTCGCAGACCGAGCGTCTTGACGGTGATGAGGGCGACGACGACGGCGATGCAGACGATGCGCGCATACGCCGGGCCATGGCCGAGCCGCCGGAGGACACGCGGGCATGGCTGCGCGCCGAGCTCATCCGGCGTTTTCCCGACGATGTGGTGGCGGCCTCGTGGTCGCATGTCACCGTGCGCAATGACGGCGGCGGAGACGGTATCGGCGATGCCGGAACGGTTAGCGATGGCCAATGTGATCGTCATGATGCCGGCCATGGCGATGGCGCAAGGACGGACGCTGCGGGTTGCGATGCCATGGCCTCCGCCAAGGCCAGCGACGCCGAGGGCAACCGCATCGCGCCGGCCGGCCACGGGCTGATTTCCCTGGACATCTCGGAGGCCGCCAAGTGGAACAAGGCCAGTTGCGAGCAGGTCCTCAAGGATTCCGAACGCCTCGGCGAGACCGCGGCCCGGACCCTGGCCCGTCTCGCCCGGCTATGAGGGGTGCGATGCCGAGGGTAGGGTCCGGAAACCCGTAGGCGTTGCCGGTTGCCGTCAGCCGTCAGCCACGATATGTGCCGTGAAGAAACCGCATCTGATCAGCCGTCAGATGCGGTTTCCCACTGATACCGTTTTTCGAGTGTGGAAACGGTATCCTGGCGACGTTCGGATACCGTTTCTCCACAGATAGATGGGTTAGTGTGAGAAAACGGCATGTAAGCGGTCGGTATGGGGCCGTTGCCATGAAATGGGAATGGCTACAGCCTCGCCAGCAGACGCGTGTAGCCCGCGTCGCTGTGGGCGTCGAAGGGGTCGAGCAGCGTCAGCTCCGCGCTCGCCGGCTGCTTGAGCGTCAGATGCGTCCAATCGCAGGTGAACTGCGCGCCGGCGGCCAGCGCGTGGGCGATGAAGCCTCCACGCAGCGCGGCGCGGGTGTCGGCCGGCGGCTCGTTGAGCGCCCTGTCGACTTCGGCCTGGCCCGCCACTCGCCGCATCACCCCGTGCCTCAGCAGCGAATCGTAGAGCGAGCCGTTGGTGATGTCGTGGTAGTCCATGTCGATCTGGCGCAGCCTGGCCGTCGGGATATCGGGGTCACGCGCCTTGAGACGTCTGATGAGCAGGAGCTTCGCGATCCAGTCCACCCGCCCCTGCAGGGCCCGCAGATCGCCACGGGCCAGCGCGTCGAGCGTCGTGCGCCAGTCGGCGAGGATGGCGGCGCACTCGGTGCGGGGCAGCGACGAGGCCATCTGCCCGCCGTGCTCGTCCATGAACCGCGAGACGACCGCGAGGTAATGGTATTGGACCTCCAGCCCACTGACCAACCCGGCCCGGCCGTCACGGTCGCCGCTGTGCTCAAACCCATCTTCACCGATTCCGGCGTCGCGTGCCCCACCCGGCGCAATCACCGAGCCGAAGTCGCGCTGGCCGGCGCGGAAGGCGTCCGCATCCTCCAGCTCGATGGTGGCGGCCCGGGCGCTCAGGTCCGCGCTGAGGGCCTTGTTCGCCGCGCTCGGCGCCCTGAACGCGCAGGCCTCGAAGCCGGAGGGGATGCCGAGCCGTTGCGCCGTCTCGATGACGCAGAGCACCAAATGGGTGGTCGCCAGCTTCATCATCGTGGAGGTCTGGCTGCGGTTGGAATCGCCGATGATGACGTGCAGCCTGCGGAACTCGTAGGGATCGGCATGCGGTTCGTCGCGCGTGTTGACCATCGGCCGCGATCGCGTGGTCGACGAGGAGACGGCCTCGTCGAGGAACCCGGCCCGCTGCGTGATCTCGAAGCCGTGGCCGGTCACGCGTCCGGCGCCGGTGAAGAGCTGGCGGGTGATCAGGAAGGGCAGCAGCTGCGCCTTGATGACCGGCAGCGGCACGAAACGGCGCACGAGATAGTTCTCGTGGCAGCCGAAGGAATGGCCGGCCGAGTCCACGTTGTTCTTGTAGAGATGGATGGTGGCGCCGGCCCCGTGCGTACGGCGCAGCCGTTCCTGCGCCTGGCCGACCAGCCGTCGCATGGTCTCCTCGCCCGCCAGATCCTGCACCAGGGCGTCGTAGGGGTCGCAGGCCTCCGCCGTGGCGTATTCGGGGTGCGAGCCGACGTCGAGGTAGAGCCGCGAGCCGTTGGGCAGGTAGGTGTTGGTCGAGCGCGAGCGCGAGAGCACGGGCGCGAACATCATCATCGCCACCTGCCCCGGGTCGCAGGGCTTGCTCGCGCCGGTCACGGAGACGCCGTACTCCGTCTCGACGCCGAAGATGCGTTTCAATGACTCGTATTGCGGGGAATGGGGGACCTCGGAGCCGGGCCCCTGGTTGCTGCTGTCACGCAGTTGGGGCATCACTGGCCGCCTTTTTGCACGAAACTGGCCACGTAGCGCTCGGCGTCGTGTTCCAGGGTCGAGGAGATGTCGTCGAGCACCGCATCGAGCGCGTCGCTCTCGGCCTGCGCGGAATCAGTCGTGCGCCTCCTCAGCCCGTCCTGTGCCTCCGGTTGGCCGGAAACCTGATCGCTGGTATAGTGCTGTGAGAATTGTTGTGGCATGTTCGCTCCTTGCCCTCCCTACTGTAATGGCTCGTCGAAGGTGGTCTCAAGGCCGTTTAGTCGCCGGCGCGTCGTCGGCCAATGCGGGCCGCAGCTCGTCGTCGAGCAGGCCGTTGCTGGCCACGACGTCGTTCTCGCCGCGCCAGTGGATGGGGTTGCCGTTCCAGCGGCTCACCTCGCCCTGCGCCTCGCGCACTACCACCGTGCCGGCCGAGACCGCGGGGATGTCCCAGCGGTGCAGGTGCGGCTCGAAATAGGCGTCGTAGGTGCCGTCGGCCACCTTGCACAGGTCGAGCGAGACCGGTCCGACGCGCTTGATGTCGGCGGGTCCGCCGGCGATCCTATTGAGCACCCTGAAGGCCCGCGCCGATTCGGCCGGCACATGCGGCATGCCGAAGCTGACCACCGATCCGGCCAGCCGGGAGGTGGTGGAGGGCATGACCTTGCAGCGCTGCTCGCCGGTGGGGGTGCGCCGGATGCGGATGGCGCCCTGGCCTTTGGCCGCCGCGTAGGTGAGCCGCAGCGCGGGGGCGTGCACGACGCCGAGGATGGGCTGGGCCGACCCTTCGCGGTTGAATTCGAACATGGAGATGGTGATGGTCCATTCCGACATGTCGCGCCGGAAATTGATGGAGCCGTCGATGGAGCCCACGCACCAGAATCGCTGGCCGGGCCGGGCGTCGTCGGGCCGCTGCCGCCACATGCCGTCCGCCGGATCGATCTCCCCGAGCCTCGACTCGATGTAGGCGACGAGCTTGGTGTCGATGGAACTGCCCACGTGCACGCTGGCGGAGGGGATGGCGGTGTCGTTGAGGTCGTGCGGGTTGATCTGGTCCTGCAGGGCGTGCCACCCCGTTTCCTGCGCCACCCGTGTGGCCTTGAGGGTCAATGCTCGAAGATCCGTGGTCATGTCCGTCTTTCCTCAGGGCCGCGCCGCCATGCCTTCATGGCATCCGTGCCCCGCAACCGTCCATTCTATAGGCTTGCTCGCACCGTCCGTCCTCCGCCGCGTGTACGAGGGTCGCTCGCGGACCGGGAGCCGGTCGAGGGGCTACGAAAGAAGCCCCCGTCCCGACAGCGGAACGGAGGCTTGAAGTCTCGGTAAGTGAACCTTACTTGTCGGAGACGGCCTTCTTCAGCAGCGAGCCGGCCGAGATGCGGACGCCGAACGATGCCGGGATCTTGATGGTCTCGCCGGTGCGGGGGTTGCGGCCCGTACGCGCGGCGCGACGGACGCGCTCGGCGGAGAAGAGACCGGTCAGCTTCAGGCCTTCGCCGGACTGCATAGCTTCGACGAACACATCCTGGAAAGCGTTGACCGCGGCCTCTGCCTGCGCCTTGGTCAAGTTGGACTTCTGTGCAATCTTCGAAACGAGATCTGACTTGTTGTATGCCATAAAGCAATCCTTCTTGTTAGGGGTTTCCACGTTTCCTCTGAAAACCGTGTTCACCACTGATTCTAGCGCAAGACCTCGCCAAAAACCGCCATTTTCCGTTGTGTTTTCAACGGTTCTTTCCGTTTTGGCCACATTCGGGGAGGGTTTCAGAGCAGATGGTGGTGGTCCAGCCATTTCATGGCCACGGCGCCGATGGGTATCCGCAGCCAATAGAAACCGACACGGTAGAGCAATGTGGCCGACAGGGCGATGGCCGGTGGCACGCCGGTGGAGGTGAAGGCGAAGGTCAGCGCCGCCTCGACCGCGCCCAGGCCGCCCGGGGTGGGCATCGCGCTGCCCAGGGTGTTGGCCAGCAGGAAGACGAAGACCGTCTCGATGAGGTTCGAGGGGCGCCCGAAGGCCATGAGCGCCGTCCAGAAGCCGAGGCCGGTGGACAGGGCGAGGATCATCGAGCCCACGATGCCGCCGGCGAGCTTGCTCGGCTGGCTCATCACCTCGACCAGCTGGTGGGCGTAGGAGCGCAGGATCGGCAGGTACTTGTCGATGACCAGGCGGCGCAGCGGCGTGATGGCCATGCACACGCACAGCGCCAGCACCACGGCGCCGATGACGATGATGAGGGTGTTGGTCGGCACCATGTCGGAGAGCATGTTGCGGCCGGTGAACAGGGCCATGAGCAGCAGCAGGACCACGGTGACCAGCCCCTGCACCGCCCAGGTGACGCTCATGATCGCGGTGGCGGTGGTGTTGCGGTAGCCGCTTTTGCGCAGGAACTGCAGGTTGACGAAGGCCGGGCCCACGCCCGCGGGCATCGACACGGCGGTGAAGCCGGAGGCCGCCTGCGAGCAGTAGAGCGAGAAGGGATGGCGCCGGTCGCGGTCCATGAAGGCGCCGAGGCTGATGGCCGAGCCGCCCCAGGCGATCAGGGAGCAGGCCAGGCAGGCCAGGGCCCAGCCGATCTTGGCGTGGCTCACCGCGCCGATGACCTCGTTGGGGCGCAGCTGGGTGAAGATGACCGCCGCGGCGATGATGGCCAGGGTGATCGAGAAGAAGGACTTGAAGTTGAAGCGCGCGATCTGCACCGGCTCGCTGCTCTCGCCCTCCTCGTCGTCGACCAGCGCGTTGAGCCCGTCGCGCACCTGGCCGAGCAGCTGCTTGTTCCAGCTCGGCAGCGTGCGGGTGGCCGAGGGGATCGCCACCTTCTGCACGAAGGGGGTGAGCGTGACGAGCGCCTCGTCGCCCCAGGCGCGCCTGGCCGCGGCCAGGGCCTTGTCGGTGCCGGCCAATGCGCCCAGCAGCACCAGCAGCTGCACCTTGTCGATGGCCGCGTTCGTGGCCGAGGAGGCGTAGTCGCCGTTCTGCCAGCCGACGATGGCGCATTTGCCCCCGATGCGGGTGAGGGTGTCGGCGGTGATGCGGCGGTGCGTGTAGCCGCGGTCGTTGGCCCGCTGCAGGTAGCGCATGAAGGCGACCATGCCCTCCTCGTCGAGCGTGGCGGTGCCGAAAGGCTCGGGCACGTCGGTGGCGTTGAACACCAGCACGCTCGACTCCTCGCTGTCGAAGACGCCGTAGGGGCTCGGCGTCGGCAGTCCGCAGGCGCGCAGGCCCAGCAGCATGGCGTAATGGTGGTGGTTGGCGTCGCTGGCGGAACGGTCGTGTCGCATCGAGACGCCGGTGAAGCGAAGGCCCTGCCAGAGCTGGTTGAGGTAGCCGGCGGCATGGGACTGCCCGTCGAGCACCGAGACGATATAGGAGCGGCCATCGGCGTCCGTGGCGTCGTAGATCCGCGAGTTCTCGGTCAGATCGTCCTCGAGCGCCATCCTAAGCACGCCGGAATCGCCCTTGGACGCGTCGTGGCGCCGCAGCTCCGCGATTTTCAGGCCGATGCCCCTGGCCGCCTGCACGATCTGCTCGCCCCAGAGCCCCTGGTTGCGGGTGCCGATGGCGAAGCGGATGACCAGGCCGATGACCCGGCCGACCGCGAAGGAGACGATGACCCCGGAGACCGAATGCCAGGAGATGACCACGAAGACGGCGGCGGCCACGAACAGGACGTTCCACCCCCATTTCACCGAGGTGCGCGAGCGGCGGGGGCCGGCCACCGTCAGGAAGGCGCCGAGGCCGGCGTAGAAGTCGGGCAGCATCGCCGCGCCCGCGCCCTCGCCGGGGGAGCGGATGGCCATCAGCAGCGCCGGCACCCCCAGACGCACCACCACCGTGGACAGCGTGAGGATGACCGCGTAGCCGAGGAACAACGCCACCACGGAGACGGCCGATTGCAGCCATTCGCGGTTGACGAGCAAGTGGACGAGCACGCCGATGACGATGATGAGGCTCGCCAGCTGCTGCAGCATCGAGGCGGGCATGTCGGTCAGCCAGTTGACCGCCCGGCCGGCGCTGCGCGCGTCGTACTCCACGCCGTTGGTGATGCCGCGCAGGTAGACGGCGAAGAAACTCATGCCGATGGCGAGCAGCAGGGCTCCGGCCGCGTGCAGCAGGTCGTTGAAGTTATGCGTGCGCTCCGGGGGCACGTCCTCGATCACCGGCGCCTGGGCCGTTGCGGCCTGCGGCGGCATTGCCTCCTCGCTCATCGCCGGTCGTAATCCACCAGTCGCGCCGCCAGACCGGTGTAGGTCGCGGGGGTGAGGGCCTTGAGCCTGGAGGCGGTCGCCTCGTCGAAGTCGAGCGAGTCGATGAAGGCCTCGATGTCGGCCTTGCCGATGGAATGGCCGCGCATGAGCTCCTTGACCTTCTCGTAGGGCTTGTCCATGCCGGGCCGCCCCGCGAACTCCTGGGCGCGCATCGCCGTCTGGATGGGCTCGCCGAGCACCTCCCAGTTGTCGTCGAGCTCGCGGGCGATGGCCTCGAAGTTCGGATGGATCGACTTCAGGCCGCCCAGAAGGTTGTCGAGCGCGAGCAGCGAATAGCCGAGCGCCGCGCCGATGTTGCGCTGGGTGGTGGAGTCGGTCAGGTCGCGCTGCCAGCGGCTTTCGACCAGGGTGTGGGCCAGGGTGTCGAGCAGCGAGCAGGAGAGCTCGAGGTTCGCCTCGGCGTTCTCGAAGCGGATCGGGTTGACCTTGTGCGGCATCGTCGACGATCCGGTCGCGCCCTTGACGGGCACCTGGGCGAAGACGCCGCGCGAGATGTACATCCAGACGTCCACCGCCAGGTTGTGCAGGATGCGGTTGGCGTGGCCGATGGCGCCGTAGAGCTCGGCCTGCCAGTCGTGGCTCTCGATTTGCGTGGTCAGTGGGTTCCAGGTCAGCCCCATGCGCTCGGTGACGAAGACGCGCGAGACGGCGAGCCAGTCGGTGTCGGGGCAGGCCACGGTGTGCGCGCCGAAGGTGCCGGTGGCGCCGTTGATCTTGCCGAGGTATTCCTGCTCGCCGACGTGGCCGAGCTGCCGGTTGAGGCGGTGGACGAAGACGGCGAGCTCCTTGCCCAACGTGGTGGGCGTGGCCGGCTGGCCGTGGGTGAGCGCGAGCATGGGCAGGTCCCTGAACTCGTCGGCCTTGCCCGCCAGGTAGTCGCTCAGCTCCCGTGCCCGGGGCAGCCAGATGCGTTCCACGGCGGCCTTCACGCAGCGGCTGATCGCCAGGTTGTTGATGTCTTCGGAGGTGCAGGCGAAATGGACCAGCGTCTTCAGGCCCGGCAGCTGCGTGCCCTCGCCGAGGACGCCCGCGGCCTTCTCGAGCTCGTCGTCGATGTAGTATTCCACGGCCTTCACGTCATGGTGCGTCTTCGCCTCGTAGGCGGCGTGGCGCGCGATGCCCTCCTCGCCGAAGTCGCGGGGTATGGCCCGCAGGTAGTCGCATTCGGCCTGGCTCAGCGGCCTGACGCCCGGCACGATGGGCTGGTTGCCGTTACCCTCGAAGCCGTTGGCCAGCATGATCATCCACTCGACTTCGACGGTGATGCGCTCGCGGTTGAGCGCGGGCTCGCTCAGGTATTCCACGAGCGGGGAGGTCTGGGCATGGTACCTGCCGTCCAGTGAGGTCAGTGCTATCGCCGGTGAGATGTCAGTCAACTGCATACTGGCCAGCCTACTGCCAGCCGTGAACCGTGTCGAGCCCGCCGGGCGGGTGTCCTCGCGCCGATTTCACGTGTTCCGGCGTGCCGTTCCAAGGCGGTGGTCGAGCGTGTTTCGCGGATCGTCTGGGCTCCATGAAGCGACGTCGTGGCGGGACGTCGTGGCGGGACGTCGTGGCGGGACGCCGTGCGGGCATCGCAGCAAGGTGCCATGGAGTGGCCGCGGCAAGGCGTCGTGCCGGGCGCCCATGCCGTGCGATTGCGCCGGATGATTGCCCCGGACGACCTAGCGGCGCATGCGCCCCTGCCAGTAGGTGGTCGATTCCAGCTCGCCGTCGAGGATGTCGTCGAAATGCCGCTCGTGGGCTTGCACCGCCGGCGAACCCAGGTCGGAGGCGTTGCGGTAGGCGGCCTGGTGGTACTTGAGCCAATGGGTGATCTCCTTGTCGTCCGGGGCGTCCCTGACGCGGGCGCCGTCGTACGGGTTGGCCAGCTTCGGGGCCTTTCCCGGCACGCACGAGCCATCGGCCATCACCTTGGCCCCTCCCTGGTCGCCCTCGCGTTCGGCGGTGCCGTGGATCGTCAGCCAGTTGAGCTTCGGGGCGTTGTCGGCCCCGTCGAGCGCCGCCACCAGCTCGTCGTCCATCTCCACGCTGGTCACCCAGGTCTTCGAGGGGATGGGATGGTTGGCGATGGGGGAGCCGGCGGTGACGATGTGCTCGATGTCGAACTCGTCGCTTCGGTCCGCCGCGATCTCGCCGGCCACGATGCCGCCCTGGGAATGGCCGATGAGCACCACCGGCTCGCCCCGCTTGATGCCCGCCCGGCGCATCGTCTCCACCACCATCCTGGAGCTGTCGGCGTCCATGCGCCGCTTGCGCTCGGCGCTCATCAGCTCCGCGTTCTGCTCCCAACCGAAGGGCGAATCGTGTTCGCCGTCGGTGCCGGGTATGGTGACCAGCCACGCCACGCTGCCGTCGGCACGCCGGTATTTCTGGATGGCGATGGTGGCATAGGTCAGCCCGCTGTCGAGCTGTATCTTGCCCAGCCTCTCCTCGGCCAGCCGCCGCAGGTTCTCCATGGCCTCCGAAACGGTGTGCGACTCGCCCACCACCTCGGTGTTGGCCTGGACCTTGGTGACCACCAGATGGTCGCCCTGCAGCAGGTTCTTGACCGTCGCTGTGGCCCCGGCGATCTTGGCCGCCCCCTCGTTGAGCTCGTCGGTCCTGCCGAGCTCCTCCCGTACGCTTATGTCGGCGACCCAGCCGCCCAGGGCGCCGGCGAGCCCCTGCTGGAATCTCCTGGTGGTGGTGAGCGCCCCGATGGGATTGCGCCTGCCGGAGTCGGCGCTGGTGGCCAGCGCCCCGCCCAGGGCGACCGCACCCATCGCCGCCAGGGTGTGCGCGGGCGCCAGACGCGCCGAAGCCTGCGTGGCCTCGGTGAAGGCCCTGCCGTTGCGCCGTTCGGCGTCGTCGTAGAGGCTGTGGGCGCGGATGAGCAGGTCGGCCATCTGCCCGAGGCTCCTGCGGATGGCCGCGCAACCGGCGGCGTGGCTCTGGCAACGTCGCTCGATCCGGTCATAGGGCAGGGTGGCGTGCCCGTGGCCCGCGGCCGCCGTGTCGCCGCCGGAGAGTGCGGGACAGATGGGCGTGGAGCGCCGTTGGCGTTGCAGTTGTATGGTGGCGTCGCTCCACGCGCGTCCCACGGCGTCGAGTTTGCGGGCCATGTCGTTGAGCTGCGCGGCCACGCGCTCGTATTGCGCCCGTTCGGCGACGCTCAGCTGGTGGCCGCCGCTCACCCTCGCCCGTACCTTCCAGCCCATCACGCACCTGCCCCACGTGCCATGCGCTCGGTGGCGCGGCACTCGTCGCACAGTGCGGTGGCGCGCGAGAGCAGCTCGCCCATGCGCTGCCGGAAGAGCATGGCGGCGTTGCCCTGCCAGTCCAACGCGCGGGCGTGGGCGGTGGTGCCGGCCAGCGAGGAGGTCGCGGCCGTGGTGGAGGTGTTCAGCGAGGCGAGCAGCGACTGCCCCTCGCGCACGGCCCGGTGGCACCCGCAGCCGCCGTCGGAGAGAAGTCCCTGCGGCGTCGCGGGGAACGCCGGGTATTGGTTGTTGATGAGGTTCATGCCCTCATTGTGGGCCGTGGACGGCGCGCGGCAAAGCGGTTTCGGGTGATGTGGTCGAACGGTTGGGGTTATCCACATTTCGGGCGTGTCGCGCCTGGGATCACCAGGGCTTGGCCTTGTTGCCCTCGTCGGTGGTGGTCTTGCCGTCCTTCTGCGCCCCGGAGGCCGGCTGGTTGGCCTTGAGGGTCTGCTCGATCTGCTTGCGCTGCTCGTCGCTCAGGCCCGGCGCCTCGTTGGAGGACTGCCCTGGCCGCCCCGCGCCCGCCTGTCCGCCCTTGCCCTGCTGGACGGCCAGCTTCTTGCTGGTCTTCTTGCTCATCGAATGCAGCACGGTCCGGTTGGCCTTGATGGAGGACCTGACCTGGGGCAGTAGCAGCGGTGCGAAGGTGTCGGCGCTCTCGAACTGCTGGTCGATCTGGTCTTGGCGGGTCTTCAGGCTTTGCAGGTCGCTTTCTGGGTTGTTGTAGGTGGCGATGGTCTGGTTGAGCGATGTGGTGGCCTGGTTGTAGGTGCTGATCGCCGAGATGTTGGCGCACACGAGCCCCGCGCCGGCCAGGAACGCCGCCGCGAAGACCCCCAGCGTGATCCTCACGGCCAGCGGCGCCATGGCCTTGCGGCGCTCGCCTGGCCGCCCCTGCCGGGCTCCGGCCGCCGGTGGTGCCGATGGCGTTGCCTTGGCCTTGGGGCCCTCGGCCGCGGCTTGCCGGCCGTTGCGATGGTGGTCGAATATCGTCATAGCAGCCTTCTTGATGTCGAGATCCAGGCGCCCAGCTCGCAGGCGAGCAATGCCACGAGGGCCATCGCCTCCGGCCAGATGACGGCCGTGACGCGCTCGTGTTTCTTCGGCGTCTGGGTGATCCTCCACCGGTTCGACAGCGGGGTCATGTCCCTGCCGGTGACGGTGTGGCTGTCGTCGAGCAGCACTGACTTGCCGCTCATCTCATCGGCGATGCCGGCGAGGTTCTTGGCGTCCAGCTTGGAGACGCCGGGCTGGCCGGTGTCCGGGTCCTTCACCCAGTCGCCCTGCTTGACGGAGCCGGGGGAGTCCGCGTCTCCGGCCGCGATCTCGGGGATGTTGCCGCCGGCCTTCGAGCCGACCCCGAGGGTGAAGGCGTCGTCGAGATAGTGGCGCAGGGGGGAGTAGGAGCGGCGCACCTTGGTGGAGGTCTGCTCGCCGTCGGTGATGACGTAGAGCACGATCCTGTCCTGCGGATGGCTGTTGCGCACGCTTTTGAGCTCCACGAGCAGCGGGTCGATCGGGGCGTCGAGGCTCGACCCGGCCGAAAGCGAGGTCGGCTCCGGCTGCAGGGCGTCGGCCCAGCCGCGTATCGCGCCCACGTCGGGGGTCAGCGGCACGTCCACCGTCGAGCTCGCCCCGAAGCGGGCGGCGGCGAAGTTGGAGTTCGGGTAGGACTTGGTCAGGTCGTCGATGGCGCGCTTGGCCGCGTCCAGCCTGGTCATCGTGTCCTTGGATCCGTAGGTGGCGTCCTTGACGGCCATGGAGCCGGTCACGTCGGTGGCCACCACCACGTCGGTGGCGTTGACCGCCCTGTTGGTGGTCCGTTCGACGGTGCTTGGCGTCAGCGCCATCACGGCCACGATCACGCATATCGCGCAGCGGCGGGCGCAGGCCCATGCCGTCTCGTCGCTCGAGCCGTCGGCGCGGCGGCGCACGTGCACGACGACGACCGCGCAGGCCAGCGCCAGCATCACCACTGCGAGCGCGATGCCCGCCGGCCAGCCGAGGGCCGGCGCGAGTTTCCATTGGTTCATCGTCTCAGCCTCCAAGCCAGCCCCAGCCACGCGGCCAGCGCCACCGCCAGCGCCAGCGTCCACCAGCCGGGGGCGTCTACGAGGGCGGCGCGCCGGTTCTGGCGTTCGGCGCGGCTCTTGCGCCTCTCGATGTCACGCACGAGCCGGTCGACCGACTGCCCGGAATGCACCGAGGAGTATTCGCCGCCGTGCGAGGTGATCTCGCGCCTCATGTCGAGCGTGGTCTTGTCGTTCTCCTGGCTCTTGTCGCCGGCGTAGAGCCCGTCGACGGTGATGCCCGCCTTGCGCGTCAGATCGAGCGCCGAGCCGAGCGTATAGGTGGATTTGCCCGAGATATTGTCGGTGGCCAGCACGATGGAGCGCTTCGAGGCGTCCGTGCCCTTCCGGGCGGTGCCGTAGGTGAAGCCCGGAAGCATCGCGGCGCAGCTGACCAGCCCGTCGCCGATCAGCGAGGTCATGTCCTTGCGGTTCTGCGTGCCCTCGATGAGGTCCGAGAAGTCCTGCGAGGTGCGCGAGTCGAGCTTGTCGATCTTGTCCTGCGAGGAGACCTTGCCGAGGATGTCGCTGGCCTTCTTCAGCTGGCCGGACGCCAGGTCGTAGTCGTCGGTCAAGGGGAAGAGGGTGCGCGAGGTGGAGTTGAACAGGCTCAGCCCGATGCGCTCGCCCTTGAAGTTGTCGACCAGATGGCGGTAGGTCTCCAGTACCTGGTGATCGTAGGAGAGCATCGAGGGGGAGACGTCCATGCACAGCACGATGTCGCGGTTGCTGGCGCGCTCGTCGCCCTCGTCGATCGTCGAGGGACGGGCCACCATCGCCACCGAAAGCGCCAGAGCCACCGCCAGCGCCGCCACGGCGAAGCGGCCGAGCAGACGCCACTGGTGGAAGCGGGCCGATATGCGCTCGGTGTTGAGCTCGTCGTCCATGCCGAAGACGGGCAGCAGGGTCCGCCGGCCCTTGCGCCGGGCCGACACCACGACCATGGCGATCACGACGGCCAGGGCGGCCAGTGCCGCCACGAGCCCGATCCAGGGCCAACGCCATTGCAGGTTCGTCTCCAGGTTCATCGACGCCACCTTTCAATGAGAGTCGACACCCATTCGCCGGCCTGGGCCACACTGGTCTGCCGCGCGGTCGCGTTGATGGCCTCGTCGGCGAATTCCGGGGGATAGAGGGCGCTCAGCGTCTGGCGCAGCAGGGCGATGCCATGGGCGTTGGCGGTGGTGCTCGGCTCATGGCCGATGTCGGAGAGCGTGTGGGCGCTCAGGTCCCTGCCGGTCTGCTGCGAGGCGAAGTCGCGGGCCACCTCGGCCAGCTGCGCCAGAGCGTCGTCACGGCTGATGGCGCCATGCTCATGGCTGTCGACGATGGCCTGGATGCGTGCGCGCCATGGCGAGAGCCCGTTGCCGGTGATGTGCGCGCCCTGGGGGCGCGGGGCCGCTTTCCTGCGGCGCGGCCGCGAGAGCAGGACGATGGCGACGATGAGCGCCACGGCGGCCAGCAGGCAGAGCGCCAGCGCCCAGAAAAGCACGGCGGGCATGGCGATGGTGCCCTGCGGCTTCAGCTTCTGGCCGGCGGCGGTGGCATGCGCCGCGATCGGGCAAAGGAGGAAAGTGGAGGTTGGTGTGCTCATCGGGCGTCCACCCCCGAAAACGCCAATGCCGCGTCGGGTGCCATGGGGGCCAGCGGCGCGCGCCTGAGCGTGGTGGAGAGCAGGTGGATGAACGCGTCGAACATGCCCTGGCTCGACGAGGCGCGGATCATCGTGGCGTTGTTGCGGCGCAGCTCCTGCTCGAGGCGCGCGGCCATGTAGCTGCGGTGACGGTCCACCGCCTCGGCGCTGCCGCCGCCGCGCATGAAGGCCGGCACCCGCCTGCCGGACCCGCCGTCGGCCACCGAGCCGAAGGGGTATTGGGCGAAGGGATTGAGGGTGGAGACGACCACCATGATGAGCGGATGGCCCATCGCGATGTTGCGGATCGCGCGCAGATGGCGCTCGCCGATGGCGTGCTCGTCGGTGGCGATGACCACCAGCGAGCTCTTGGAGCCGATGGTGGGGATGTAGTCGAGAAGGGCGTCGATGTTCCTGTTGACGGCGGTGGCGTGGGCGAGCCCGTCGTCGATGGTCCGCTCGAAGCGTGCCAGCCCGCCCTTGAACGGCACGCGGGTGATGCTCGCGCCGTCGGCGAAGGTCAGCGAGATCTGGTCATGGCGCTTGGCGCTCAGCGAGGCGAACATGCACAGCCCGTTGGCGGCGACCTCCAGGGCCGTCTCGCCGGAGGGGCACATGCCCGTCATCTCCAGGCCGGTGTCGACGAACAGGTGGATGCGCGAGGTCACCAGCCGCTCGCGTTCGATGACCATGGGCCGGCCGGTGCGCGCGCTCATCTTCCAGTCGATGAGCCTGGCCTCGTCCTCCGGGGTATAGGGGCGTGCCTCGAGCGGCTCGTCGCTGCCGTTGAAGCGGTGCGAATGGTGCTCGCCCTCCATCACGCCCAGCGCCCGGCGCACCGTGGGCAGGCTCAGGCGCGAGGAGAGCGCCTCGATCTTCCTGCGGACCGCGGCGCTTTGCTTGGCCTGCTGACTCATGGCACCGGCACCGTGGCAACGATGGAGTCGATGATCTGGTCGGTGCTCGCCCCGTCGGCCTGGGCCTCGAAGGTCAGCAGGATGCGGTGGCGCAGCACCTCGTGGATGAAGGCCCTGATGTCCTCGGGCACCACGTAGTCGCGTCCGTTGAGCAGCGCCTGCGCCTGGCCGATGCGGATCAGCGCGATGGAGGCGCGGGGGCTGGCCCCGAGGCGCACGCGCGAGGCGAGGCCCTGGATCGGATGCGTGCCGGCGCCGCGGGTGGTGGCCACCAGGTCGACGACGTAGTTCATGATCGCGCTCGAGACGTGCACGCGGCGCGCCTCGGCCCTCATGAACTCCACGTCGGCGATGGAGAGCACGTCCTGGCCCATCAGGGCGGGGTCGGCCACGTCGGTGCCGCGCTTGGCCAGCAAGGCGAGCATGCGCTGCTCCTCGTCGGTGTTGGGGTAGGTCATGACCGCCTTCATCATGAAGCGGTCCATCTGTGCCTCGGGCAGCGTGAAGGTGCCCTCCTCCTCGATGGGGTTCTCGGTGGCGATGACCATGAAGGGCTTGGGCAGACTGATGCGTTTGCCGCCGATCGTGGTGGCGCCCTCCGACATGGCCTCGAGCATGGCGGACTGCGTCTTGGCGTTGGAGCGGTTGATCTCGTCAAGCAGCACGAAGTTGGCGTGGATGGGTCCGATCTGGGTGCTGAAGCTCTGCTTGGCGAAGTCGAAGACCTGCGTGCCCACCAGGTCGGAGGGCATGAGGTCGGGGGTGCACTGCACCCTGCGGAAGGAGCCGGAGACCGATGTCGCCAGCGTCTGCGCCGCGGTGGTCTTGGCCAGGCCGGGCACCGATTCGATCAGGATGTGCCCGCCGGCCACCATGGTGGTGATGAGGGCCTCGCGCAGCTGGTCCTGGCCGATCAGCGTCTGCGCGAACCGCGCCCTGATGCGGTCGGCGAGCCGTTTCGTCCTGGCGCTGGCGCTGACCGCCGAGTTCGTGGCGGCCGGGGCGGGGACGGCGCCTCCGCGCTGCTGTGGCATCTGGGGATGGGGTGGAAATATTGCCATGAGCCTGTCTCTTCACTTCATTGAGTCCGTTTTGACGTATATCTAGGGCATTGTAGTGGCCGCCGGCGATGATTCAGCGGTCAGCCGCCAATCGACAGGCCGCGCGCCCATGCGCTGAAGCGCCTCGTTGGTCCGCGAGAAGGGACGGGAGCCGAAGAAGCCGCGCGAGGCCGAAAGCGGGCTGGGGTGCGGCGACTTGATGATGAAGGCGTTGGTGAGCAGCGGTTCCAGGCTCTGCGCGTTGCGGCCCCAGAGGATCGCCACCAGCGGCTTGGGGCGGCCCTGCCCGTCCTTGCGGTCGTTGAGCGCGCGCACGGCGGCGTCGGTGATCGCCTCCCAGCCCTTGCCATGGTGGCTGTTGGGCCGGCCGGCCTGCACGGTCAGACACCGGTTGAGCAGCATCACGCCCTGCCGGCACCAGGGGGTGAGGTCGCCGTTTTCGGGGATGGGCAGGCCGAGGTCCGTGTTCATCTCTTTGTAGATATTTTGTAAACTTTTCGGCACCGGTCGCACGTCCGGCGCCACGCAGAAACTCAGTCCCACGGGGTGCCCCGGCGTGGGATAGGGGTCCTGGCCGACGATAAGGACCCTGATCGAGTCGAAGGGGATGGTGAACGCCCGGAGGATGTTGCGGCTGGCGGGCAGGTAGCGGCGCCCGGCGCGCAGCTCGCCGCGCAGGAAGTCGCCCATGCGGTGCACGTCCGGCTCCACGTCGGAAAGGGCCTCGGCCCAGCCTTTTTCCACCAGTTCGCTCAGCGGTTTGACATGTGTCTGCTGTGTCTCGTTCATGGGAACGATTCTAGGAGCCAGGGCCTATCTCGTCCCCGGCTTTCCGCGGGGGTGCCGTGCCTGTATGGTGCGTATGACGTCCGGTACGACAAATGGTGTCATACAAACGTTGTCGCAGTAGGGCTTCGGAGGTCCGGCGCGGAAACGCTTTGACGGTGCCGGCGGTTAAAGTTGTAGACTGGTTTATTGAAAAGGGATTTGCACGGAAGGAATAAAATGGCTCACGACGAAGAGAACTCCTTTGATTCGCTTCAGAAGGATGTGTTCGACAACCCACCCCAGGGGCCGGTCGGGGTACATCGTGGCAACACCCCGCTGATCAAGCGCCTGATTCCCTATATCGTCGTCCTCGTCGTGGCGGTGCTCGCGGGCCTGCTGGTCTACGGCATCTATTCCGGCAATCTGTCCAAGGCCTTCGGCGGCCATGAGGACACCCAGCAGCAGACGGTGGCGCCCAAGAAGGTTGTCAAGAAGAAGGTCGTGAAGAAGAAGACCGTCAAGAAGGACGATTCCGCCGCCACCCAGCAGCAGCCCGCGCCCACGGTCAACAAGTCGACCGCCGTCGCCGTCATCAACGCCACGCAGACCTCCGGCTACGCCAAGCAGAAGGCGGCCGTGCTGCAGAACGCCGGCTACACCCAGGTCTCCGCGGCCAACCCCACCGGCCAGGTCCCCTCCTCCTCGGTGGTCTACTACCAGAACGACGCCGACAAGGCGACCGCCCAGGACGTGGCCAACCTGCTCGGCATCTCCGCGGTGCAGCAGCAGACCGGCACCTCCGCGCCGATCGAGGCCGTGCTGCTCAACTGAGTCTCCTGTCTCGAACGCCCGTCGCACACCGGCGGGCGTTTCGCTTGCCGGTCGCCTGTCATTCGTCCGTATTAGTTGTCTCTACGGCGTGTTGCCGTGCAAATGACCATACGAGTGCATATACTTGTGCCTAAGCCGCAAAGGGCGTTCGGAATCAGCCGGATGCTTGCTCAGTTTGGTGTGGCTTCTCGAATGAGAGAATGGTTATTATGGCACAAGGTACCGTGAAATTCTTCAACGCTGGCAAAGGCTACGGCTTCATCAGCCCTGATGATGGAAGCGAAGATGTCTTCGTCCATTACTCGGCTATCCAGAGCGAGGGCTTCAAGAAGCTCGACGATGGAGACAAGGTCGAGTATGAGTTCGAGCAGGGCCCCAAGGGCCTGCAGGCCACCACGGTCACCAAGCTGTGAACGCATAGGTCTTTAACGCTTTAGTCGGAACCGGTTCCGGTGCGCTTTCTGGCGCGCCGGGCCGGTTCTGTCGTATCCGGAGGTCTGCGCGGTTCCGTTTCATGCCAACAGCGCAATTTCGCCGGTATTGGCACTCGGGCATCGAGAGTGCTAATCTGTGGGTTAGCACTCGAAATCCGACAGTGCTGACCGGCAGCTGACGGCCGGTCGCGCCGGTTCGGGTCGAGAGTGGGCAACAAAACCGTATAGCCATATGTGGAGGAACAATGGCAAAGATGATTGCATACGACGAGGAAGCTCGCCAAGGAATGCTCGCGGGCCTCGATGAGCTCGCCAACACCGTCAAGGTCACGCTGGGCCCCAAGGGCCGCAACGTCGTGCTCGATAAGTCCTACGGCGCTCCCACCATCACCAACGATGGCGTCTCGATCGCCAAGGAGATCGACCTCGAGGACCCGTACGCCCGCATCGGCGCGGAACTGGTCAAGGAAGTCGCCAAGAAGACCGACGACGTCGCCGGTGATGGCACCACCACCGCCACCGTGCTCGCCCAGTCGCTCGTGCACGAGGGCCTGAAGAACGTGGTCGCCGGCTCCAACCCGATCGCGCTGCGTCGCGGCATCGAGAAGGCCGCCGACACCGTGGTCAAGGAGCTCGTCTCCGTGGCCAAGGACGTCGAGACCAAGGACCAGATCGCCGCCACCGCCACGATCTCCGCCGCCGATTCCGAGGTCGGCGAGAAGATCGCCGAGGCGCTCGACAAGGTCGGCCAGGACGGCGTCGTGACCGTCGAGGACAACAACCGCTTCGGCCTGGACCTCGAGTTCACCGAGGGCATGCGCTTCGACAAGGGCTACATCTCCCCGTACTTCGTCACCAACGCCGACGAGCAGAGCGCCGTGCTCGAGGATCCCTACATCCTGCTCACGAGCGGCAAGCTCTCCAGCCAGGAGGACGTGGTGCACATCGCCGAGCTCGTGATGAAGAGCGGCAAGCCGCTGCTGATCATCGCCGAGGACGTCGACGGCGAGGCGCTGCCCACCCTGATCCTCAACAAGATCCGCGGCACCTTCAACTCCTGCGCCGTCAAGGCCCCTGGCTTCGGCGACCGCCGCAAGGCCATGCTGCAGGACATCGCGATCCTGACCGGCGCGCAGGTCGTCTCCGACGATCTGGGCCTGAAGCTCAACTCCGTGGACATGTCGGTGCTGGGCACCGCCAAGAAGGTCATCGTCTCCAAGGACGAGACCACCATCGTCTCCGGTGGCGGCTCCAAGCAGGAGGTCGAGGACCGCGTCACGCAGATCCGCGCCGAGATCGAGAACACCGATTCCGACTATGACCGCGAGAAGCTGCAGGAGCGCCTGGCCAAGCTGGCCGGCGGCGTCGCCGTCATCAAGGTCGGCGCGGCCACCGAGGTCGAGGCCAAGGAGCGCAAGCACCGCATCGAGGACGCGGTGCGCAACGCCAAGGCCGCCATCGAGGAGGGCCTGCTGCCCGGCGGTGGCGTCGCGCTCGTCCAGGCCGCCAAGAAGGCCGAGGACTCCAAGGAGATCAAGGCTTTGGCCGACGAGGAGGCCACCGGTGCCGCCATCGTCTTCCGCGCCGTCGAGGCCCCGATCAAGCAGATCGCCGAGAACTCCGGCGTCTCCGGTGACGTGGTCTTCAACAAGGTGCGCGAGCTGCCCGAGGGCCAGGGCTTCAACGCCGCCACCAACACCTACGAGGACCTGCTCGAGGCAGGCGTGGCCGACCCGCTCAAGGTCACCCGCTCCGCCCTGCAGAACGCCGCCTCCATCGCCGGCCTGTTCCTGACGACCGAGGCCGTCGTGGCCAACAAGCCCGAACCGCCGGCCGCTCCGGCGCAGGGTGGCCAGGACATGGGCTACTGATCGGTAGGTGAGGCCGGGCCCCGGGAGGGGCAGGGCCTGCGCATCCGATGAACGTGCGCTTCCGCCCTTGCGGCGGGAGCGCACGTTTGCTGTCTGCGCGGTGTCGCGCACGCGTCGGCGAGCGCTTGCCGCCGCGCCCGCCTATCGCGTGGCGAAGAGGCGCGAGGCCTGGCTCTCGGCGTCGGAGTAGACGTTGGAGGCCTGCGTCAGGGCCCGTTGGATCGACTCCAGCGACTGCTCCATCTGCTGCTGGGCCGAGCGCCATTGCGCCGCCACTGCGTTGAACTGGGTGGCCGCGCCGCCCTTCCAGACGCCCTGCAGCGCGTTGAGGTTGTTGTACATCCCCGACACCGCCTCGCGTATCGAGCCCACGGAGGCGGAGACCGCCCCACTCGCGCTCTGGATCTGTTCCGAATCGACTTGGTACTGTGGCATGTTCGCTTCTTTCTCTGTCTGGTTGTGCTTGTCGTGCCGGCGGCGGTTTCCTCTGAGGTGGAACCCAGCCGCTAGAATCGAGCGTATGTCTGATGGCAACGAAACTCGGCCGATTCCGGCCACTGTGGTCGAACGCTTCGGCGAAACGCGCCCCCTCGGCGTGTCGCGTGCCCTCGAAAGTGGCCTGAGGGCGCTCTGCGCAACGCTTGCCACCGTATTGACGGCCGTATTGTGGATAACTCTCCCCGCCGGCTCCGCCATGGCCCAGGACGCCCCCAAGGCCCCCATGCGCCAGACGGTCTCCGCCAACATCACCGACCCGCAGAACCTGCTGGGCGGAAGCGTCTCCAAGGTCTCCGACGAGATCGCCTCCACCCGCGAGAAGACCGGCGTCAACGTGCGCCTGCTCTACCTGGAGCAATTCGCCGGCGCCAAGGACCCGAACGCGTGGGTGGCCGGGGTGCTCAGGTCGCTCAAGCCCGCGCCCAACACCGTCATGCTCGCCGTGGCCTCCAAGGACGGCAAGCTGGTGGTGGCCGCCTCGCAGAACTCGGACCAATGGCTCAAGAGCTCCGGCAACGTCGACAAGCTCTCCCAGGCGGCGCTCGACCCGATCGACAGGACCGACGTGCCCGACTGGTCCGGCTCGGCCATCGCCATGATGGAGGAGATCAAGACCCTCAAGCGCCATTCGACCATGATGCGCACCGCGCTCGTCGTGGCCATCGTGGTGGTGGCGCTGCTCGCCGTGGCGCTCATCGTCTTCGTGCTCGTCAGGAGGAACCGGTCCGGTGGAGGCAAGGGTCGCCAGGCCGGTGATGCGGCGGACGCTGGCGGCACAGGAGATGCGTCCATCGCCGGATCGGGAGGCAAACGTGTCTCCGGGAGCAAGGGAACCGGAGGGCCGTCGGGGCCACGCCACAAACGCCATTAGCTCCGGCGGCGGCCCGAGCCGTTGCGGCGCGTCGTATGGATGGCGGTCGGCTCGGTAGGGCATCGCCATGCAACGGTCGGCAACGATGCCCGCCAACATATGCCCATGGCATAGTTTTCGGCACAGGTACTACGTAAGTCCAGGCTTCATCAGGTATCCAAAAGCCATGCCGCTCAAGGCAAGGCCGGCCTTGTGCGTCCTCTGCGGCCCCGTCCCTCGCGGCCAGCGGTCCGCGTATCGTTGGGCGTACAGGCGGCGTTCAGGAAACGTTCAGAGTGGAGGGCGAGGCTTACAGCATGAGCAAAACAATAGAAGCGTCGATCGTGGTGGTGGACGACGAGCCGTCCATCCGTGAGCTGCTGGTGGCCTCGCTGCATTTCTCCGGGTTCGCGGTCAAGACCGCGGCCTCCGGGTCCGAGGCCATCGAGGTCATCGAGAAGACCCACCCCGACCTCATCGTCCTGGATGTCATGCTGCCCGACATCGACGGCTTTACCGTCACCCGCCGCATCCGCCAGGAGGGCATCGACGCCCCGGTCCTCTTCCTCACCGCCCGCGACGACACGCAGGACAAGGTGATGGGGCTGACGGTGGGCGGCGACGACTACGTCACCAAACCCTTCAGCCTCGAGGAGGTCGTCGCACGCATCCGCGCCATCCTGCGCCGCACCCGCGAGCAGGTGGAGGACGACCCGATCATCCGCGTCGGCGACCTGGAGATCAACGAGGACTCGCACGACGTGACGCGCGCCGGCCAGTCCATCGACCTGAGCCCCACCGAATACAAGCTGCTGCGCTACCTGATGGACAACGAGGGGCGCGTGCTCTCCAAGGCCCAGATCCTCGACCACGTCTGGCAGTACGACTGGGGCGGCGACGCGGCCATCGTCGAATCCTACATCTCCTACCTGCGCAAGAAGGTCGACGGCATCGAGGTCGCCGGCGAGGACGGCGCCAAGCGCAAGGTCGACCCGCTGATCGAGACCAAGCGCGGCATCGGCTACATGATCCGCGCGCCCAAGAGCGCCACGGGGCAGTGATGGACATCGTCCGGCAGCCGGTCCCGGTTCCGGCCCCAGCTCCAGGCGCCGGCTCCATGCCACCGCAGTCAGGCCCCGGGGCACAGGAGCCCACGGGCCGTTTCGCCAGGCTGCGCAACCGCGCCGTGCACCGCTTCGACGCCGTGCCGCTCTCCACCAAGCTGGTGGCCTGCATGCTGGTGCTGCTCATGGTCGGCACCTTCGGCATCTCGCTGACGATCCGCCAGCTGGTCGGCAACTACCTGCTGGGCAAGACCGACGAGCAGCTACTTGACCAGGCCCAGCTGGTCTATAACAACGTCGACCTGCTCAGCCAGCGTGATGACGACGGCACCTCGGCGGGGCCCAACGACTACTTCATGCAGATCCGCGACGTGGAGGGCAACATCGTCAGCACACCGTTGGTGCCCGTGCTGCGCGACAACATCATCGCCGAGCCGGTGCTGCCCGCCAGCGGCTCGAAGGGCAAGATCGAGCTGGGCAAGCCGTTCACCACCGGCTCCAAGGTGCGCACCGTCAGTGGGGGAGGCCAAAACGACAGCCGCGCGCTCGAGGATGCCCAGGCCCCTTGGCGAGTGCTCGCCCTCGAAGGCCGCGAGCGGGGCCCCGACGGCACCAGCGTGGTGAGGATGGTCGTCTACATCGGCGTCTCCCTGGGCGACCAATACGACATCACCAAGACGCTCACGCAGTACTCGATACTGGTGAGCATCATCATCGTGCTGCTCGGCGCCGTGGCCGCCACGTTCATCATCCAGCGCACGCTGCTGCCGCTCAAGCGCATCGAGAAGACCGCCGCTCAGATCGCCGCCGGTGACCTGAGCCAACGTGTGCCCACCATGCCCGTCAACACCGAGGTCGGCTCCCTGGCCGCCTCCCTCAACGCCATGCTCGCCCGCATCGAGCACGGCTTCCGCGAGCAGCAGGAGACCACCGAGAAGATGAAGCGCTTCGTCTCCGACGCCAGCCACGAGCTGCGCACCCCGCTGGCCACCATCCACGGCTATTCCGAGCTCTACAGCATGCAGCGCGAGCTGCCCGGGGCCCTCGAGCGCGCCGACGAGTCGATCGAGCACATCGAGGCCTCCAGCTCGCGCATGACACTCTTGGTGGAGGACCTGCTCTCGCTGGCCCGGCTCGACGAGGGCCGGGGCATCGACCTCAACCAGGACGTGCGGCTGGACGCGGTGCTGCGCGACGCCGCCGACGACCTGCACGCCCTCGACCCCGAGCGCGCCATCCGGCTGGGCGTGGTGAGCCTGGAACACACCCATACCGGGCCTTCGCGGCTGGGATTGGTGGAAGGCGAGCTGCCGCAGGTCGGCCTTCACGGCGACACCTCGCGCCTGCGCCAGGTCGTCACCAACATCGTGGGCAACATCCACCGCTACACCCCCTCCGACTCCGCCGTGGAGATCGGGCTGGGCCGCGTGCCGGCCGCGCTGGGCCCTGACGAGCTGGAGCATATGCCGTCCACCGAGAGGTCGCTGCGCCGGTTCCTCGACGCCGCCGAGGCGACGCAGGCCACGCACGCCGGGATGAGCTGCGCGGTCTTCAGGTTCATGGACCACGGCCCGGGCGTGCCCGCCGACCGCCAGTCGCAGATCTTCGAGCGCTTCTACACCGCCGATCCCTCGCGCGCCCGCCAGAAGGGCGGCACCGGGCTGGGCATGTCGATCGCGCAGGCGGTGGTGCGGGCCCATCACGGACTCATATCCGCCTCCAACACCCCCGGCGGCGGCCTCACGCTCACCGTCGTGCTGCCCATCGCGCCCTTCGTCGCCGACGAAACGGAGCAGGACGACGGCCGTGGCGACGCCAATGGCCATGCCGGCAAGCCAGGCAAGTCCGGCAAGTCCGCGAGGACGGGCAAGGCCGGCAGGGGCGCCAGGGCCGAGAAGTCGGGCATGGGCAGGAAGCTGCACCACATGCGCCGCGAACATGAGCGCAAGGCGAAACCGGCCTCCTAGCCCAGGGTGGTGCGCGGGGCCGCGCCTTCGTTGCCGTGGGCGGCGATACGTGGCCCGGCGCGACCGCGTATTTTCCCCTTGGCGCCCGGCCCGCGCGGGTTTGCATAGCGGTTGGGCTAAAATGGAGGAATAGTGGACAAATATCGGCCGGGCATCGCCCGACACGGTCATCAATGAGGCAGTGAGGTGTGCGATGCCCAGCGGTAAAGTGCGTTGGTTCGATCAGAAACGTGGCTATGGATTCATCACCGATGACCAGGGCAACGACGTGTTCCTGCCGGCCGCGGCCCTGCCGCAAGGCACGCATACGGTGCGCAAGGGCGCCAAGGTCGTCTTCTCCGTGGTCGACGGACGCAAGGGGCCCCAGGCGATGGACCTGCAGGTCTCCGGGCCCGCGCCCTCCATTGTGCGCGCCACCCGGCCCAGTCCGGACGACATGGCCGCTATCGTGGAGGACCTGATCAAGCTGCTGGATTCGGCGGGCAACCACCTGCGCCACCACCGCTACCCGTCGCAGGCCGAAAGCGGCAAGCTCGCGGCACTGCTGCGCGCCGTCGCCGATGATTTCGATGTCGAGGATTGAAGAGGTTATGACAGAAGATACGTTGGATCCCAAAGCGCTCGCGAAATCCGTGGCGGTCGTCTCCGCCGACGAGCCCGGCGACGTGGGCGATTTCGCCAGCCAGGTCGAGCTCGGCGACAACGTCACCGACTTCCGCTTTACCTGCCGCAGGCGCGGCTACGAGGGCTGGCAGTGGGCCGTGACCCTTTACCACGACGAGGAACAGGACCGCTGGACGGTCAACGAGTCCTCGCTGGTGCCCACCGACGATTCCCTGGTCGCCCCCGCCTGGGTGCCTTGGAAAGACAGGCTCGAGGCCGAGGACATCTCGGTGACCGACGCGCTGGGCACCGACCCGGACGATTCGCGCATGGAGGACGGCTTCCGTCGCACCGGGCCCGCACAAGGTGAATCCAGTGCCGACGACGGCAAGGTCACTGGAAGTGACGACGGTGCCAACACCGGCAAGGCCGGGACCGGTGCCACGCCGGAGGGCAAGCCTGCCGATGCCACCGGCGGGAACGGCAAGGACATCGACCCCGAGACCGGGCTGAGCATCGACGCCGAGGAAGCGATCGAGGACTTCCACCTCTCGCGACGCCACGTGATGAGCCCTCTTGGCCGCTCGCAGACTGCGAAGCGTTGGTATGAGGGCCAGCACGGCCCCAAGTCGCTCTCCACCAAGACCGGCGGTGGCAACCTGTGCTCCACCTGCGCCTTCTTCATCGGTCTCAAGGGCGATCTCGACACCATGTTCGGCGTATGCGCCAACCGGTGGAGCCCCGACGATGGCCGCGTGGTCTCCATCGACCACGGCTGCGGCGAGCACTCCGAGATCGAGGAGGCCGAGCCGACCAGGCTGTGGGTGCAGTCCAAGCCCGCCTTCGACGACCTGCACATCGACATCATCGCCCAGAAGCCACGCGAGGAGCGCGGCCAGGTCGAGCTCATCGAGTCCCTGGACGGCGATGAGGACGACGAAAGCGCCGATGACGATGATATCGAGCGCCATGCCGTCCCCGCCTCCGAGGCCGATCGGGACGACGTGTCGGACGATGACGCGGCGCCATCCGAGGTCAGCGCCGTCACCGACGTGGAGTCGACGATCGACCTGGCAGCAGGCGATGGGTCGGACGATGACGGGTCCGATGACGACGTTGAGGGCGACGATGGCGATGCCGACGACGAGTCGAACGCCACCGATGGTGCCGATGACGACGACACCGACGATGCCGATGACACTGACGACTCGGATGATGAATCCGATGGTGTCGACGAAGCCGATAACGCCGATGACGATGCCGATGGCAAGGCCGCGACTACGGCGCCGTCGAATGGCAGTGGCGATGTCGAAGATGATGCCGACGACACCGCTGGCACCCATGCCGACACCGACACGGATACGGACACGGACACCGACCCGGACACCGACGATACCGATACCAGTGACGCCACTGATGCCGATATCAGCGCCACCGCCGACACGGCCCCCGCCGACGACGCGCCGGGCGACGAGTGACCCGTGCCGAACCCAATCGGAACCCGTCTGTCCCGTTGTTTGCGCGTGTCCGCGCCGTTTGTTGCGTTCTCAGCGCAAAAGGTGTGGCGCGGGAAATAAACGTCACTCTGAATCGGTAGAGTGAAATGGACTATCAAGAAGTGGAAGGACAAGTATGTTCGAACGGTTTACTGACCGCGCCCGTCGTGTGATCGTGCTGGCGCAGGAAGAAGCCAAAGCCCTCCAACACAACTATATCGGCACCGAACATCTGTTGCTCGGCCTGATTCGTGAAGGCGAAGGAATCGCGGCCAAGGCGCTCGCGGCCAAAGGCGTGACGCTGGAAGACACCCGCAAGCAGGTGGAGGAGATGATCGGCAAGGGCAACGCCGCGCCGGATGGTCATATTCCGTTCACTCCACACGCCAAGCAGGTGCTCGAGCTGAGCCTGCGCGAGGCGCTGCAGCTGGGCCATAGCTATATCGGCACCGAGCACATCCTGCTCGGCCTGATCCGCGAGGGCGAGGGCGTCGGCACCCAGGTGCTCATCAAGATGGACGTCGACCTGGGAGAGCTGCGCAGTTCCACCATCGACCTCATCCGCGGCAACTCCGGTGGCGCCGAGGGCGAAGGCAAGGGCGACCTGGCCAACGCCGGCGGCGTGGAGAACAAGGGCCGCCAGTCCGGCTCCGCCATCCTCGACCAGTTCGGACGCAACCTCACGGCCGAGGCCGCTGACGGCAAGCTCGACCCGGTCATCGGCCGCGCCAAGGAGATCGAGCGCGTGATGGTGGTGCTCTCCCGTCGCACCAAGAACAACCCCGTGCTCATCGGCGAGCCCGGCGTCGGCAAGACCGCCGTCGTCGAGGGCCTGGCCGAGAAGATCCACGTGGGCGACGTGCCCGAGACCCTCAAGGACAAGCAGGTCTATTCGCTCGACCTCGCCTCCATGGTGGCCGGCTCGCGCTACCGCGGCGACTTCGAGGAACGTCTGAAGAAGGTCTTGAAGGAGATCAAGACCCGCGGCGACATCATCCTCTTCATCGACGAGATCCACACCATCGTCGGCGCCGGCTCGGCCGACGGCGCGCTGGGTGCCTCCGATATCTTGAAGCCGATGCTCGCGCGTGGCGAGCTGCAGACCATCGGCGCCACCACCACCGAGGAATACCGCAAGTACATCGAGAAGGACGCCGCGCTCGAACGCCGCTTCCAGCCCATCCAGGTGGAGGAGCCGTCCATCGCCGACACGATCGACATCCTCAAGGGCCTGCGCAGCCGCTACGAGAACCACCACAAGGTGACCATCACCGACGGCGCGCTCCAGGCCGCCGCCGAGCTCTCCTCCCGCTACATCCAGGACCGCAACCTGCCCGACAAGGCCATCGACCTGATCGACGAGGCCGGCGCGCGCCTGCGCATCAAGCGCCTCACCGCCCCGCCGGAGTTGAAGGAGCTCGACGGCAAGATCGCCAAGGTCTCCGACGAGAAGGACAAGGCCATCAAGGGCCAGGACTTCGAGAAGGCCGCCGAGCTGCGCGACCAGGAAGGCAAGCTGCAGACTGAGCGCAAGGAGAAGGAGAAGACCTGGCGCGAGGGCGGCAGCGACGTCAAGATGGTCGTCGACGAGGACGTGATCGCCCAGGTCGTCTCCTCGACCACCGGCATCCCCGTCTTCAAGCTCACTCAGGCCGAGTCCAAGAAGCTGCTGAACATGGAGTCCGAGCTGCACAAGCGCATCATCGGCCAGGACGAGGCGGTCTCCGCGCTGTCCCGCTCGATCAGGCGCACGCGCGTGGGCCTGAAGGACCCGAAGCGCCCTGCGGGCTCGTTCATCTTCGCCGGCCCCACCGGCGTGGGCAAGACCGAGCTGGCCAAGGCGCTGGCGCAGTTCCTCTTCGACGACGAGGACGCGCTAATCCGCGTCGACATGTCCGAGTTCTCCGAGAAGTACGCCGCCTCGCGCCTCTTCGGCGCCCCTCCGGGGTACGTTGGCTACGAGGAGGGCGGCGAGCTCACCGAGAAGGTGCGCCGCAAGCCGTTCTCCGTGGTGCTCTTCGACGAGATCGAGAAGGCCCATCCCGACATCTTCAACACGCTGCTGCAGGTGCTCGACGACGGCCACCTGACCGATGGCCAGGGCCGCAAGGTGGACTTCAAGAACACCATCATCATCCTCACCACCAACCTCGGCACCAAGGACATCGCCAAGGCCGCCAACACCGGCTTCAGCTCCGGGGTCGACAAGGAGTCGAGCTACGAGCGGATGAAGGGCGAGGTGACCAGCGAGCTCAAGCAGCAGTTCCGCCCCGAGTTCCTCAACCGCCTCGACGACATCATCGTCTTCCGTCAGCTCACCAAGGAGCAGGTCCGCCAGATCGTGGACCTCGACCTGGGCCAGCTCAACGACCGTCTCTTCGAGCGCCACATGTCGCTCGAGCTCACCGACGGCGCCAAGGACCTGCTCGCCGAGAAGGGCTTCGACCCGCTGCTGGGCGCCCGTCCGCTGCGCCGCGTCATCACGCGCGACATCGAGGACGCCGTCTCCGAGCAGATCCTGATGGGCAAGCTCAAGAACGGCGAGAAGGTGGAGGTCGACGCCGAGGGCGAGGGCATCCTGGGCGAGTTCACCTTCAAGGGCGAGCCGTTCGAGGACCCGAGCGCCAAGAACGGTTCCGCCGATGCCGATGCCGATGGCAAGCAGCCCGAGCTGGTGGGTGATGGCGCGCCGGCCGATGCTGGTGACGCCGCGGCAGACGGTTCCGGAGACGCTCCGGCCGCTCCGTCGTCGCCGGCAGGGTCCTCCGCGGATTCCGGTGCCGCTTCCGACGTTTCCGCCAATGGCACGGATGACGCAGGCAAGGATGGTACGGGCACATCCGCTGACTGACATCCAGCCGACAATGCACTGAAAGGGCTCGACTCCACAAGGAGTCGGGTCCTTTTTCGTATTCAGTGTTCCGGGATGGCACGGGGGCGAGCAAAATCAGTGAAACCTCCGATAAAGCGTGAGTTTCCTCGCATGTCAGTCGGCGGCTGCGTCGAAAAGCAGATAACCTGCCCTGTAATTCTGCTTTTCAACGCAGGGATGGGTAAACAGGCGTCGGAAAGCAGAACAACCAATCCAAAACGCTGCTTTTGGTCGCAGCTGTGGGAAGAGCGAATGGGGGGCTGATAATCTGCAATCAAGAGAAATTAGCAACATCGATATGGGTACCCAAGGAAGGATACAGGCGATGCGAAGGAATGTGCGAGGGGTTATCGTCACGGTTGCGGTACTGCTGTGCGTCGGTAGTCTGGCAGGGTGCGGAGCCAAGAGATCGGAACCGAGCGCCAGCGACGTCGCGGACAGATTCTCGGCCATGGACCAATACAGTGTCGATCCCGATGGCGACGCCACCACTGTCACCACGTCCAAAAGCGGCAACATCTATGTTCTGGCCTATCGCGATGATTTGAAAGACATGAAAGCCGAAAGCTGCACGGTCGACGGCAATCCCATGAAGGCAAGTACCGAAGACCTCAACCATCCGGATTCCAAAGGCAAGAATCTTTTCGCGTTCGCGCAGGCAAAGATCGGACAGGCCGGTGACCATAGGCTCAGCTGCAACCAGCCAGGAACCGCCAAGCTGAAAGCTCTGTTCGAAACCGCAGAATAAACGGATCATAAAAGTGGTCTGCACCAACTCCATGGTGCAGACCACTTTTGGTATTGGGCAAGCCCAACCGCTTACTTCACGGCGTTGAGCCACTGCTCCTTGGTGGCCTTCTCGGCCTCGAGTTTGCTCTTCTTGGCCGGGTCGGACTCGGCGGCGATCTTCGCGTCGAGCTCGTCGAGCTGGGCCTTGAGCTGGGTCTCGAAGCTGGAGACGCGGGCGTCGGCCTCGGGGTCGCTCTTCTGCCAGGCGGCCTGCTCGACGGCCTTGATCTTGTTGTCGACGGCGTCCAGGCGGCTTTCGATGCGGTGCATGTCCTCGCGGGGCACGTAGCCGATCTGGTCCCACTCGTCCTGGATGTCGGCCAGCGCCTGGCGCGCCTTCTTGGCGGCCTTCTCGTCGGCGACCGGCACCAGCGCCTCGGCCTTCTTCAGCAGCTCCTCCTTCTTGGCGAGGTTGTCCTTCTCGTCGGCGCCCATGCGGTCGCGGTCGGCCTGGCGGGCGTTGAAGAAGACGTCGCAGGCCTCGCGGAAGCGTGCCCAGAGCGCGTCGTCGTCCTTGCGTCCGGCGCGGCCGGCGGCCTTCCAACGGTCCATGAGCTCGTTGAACTGGTGCGAGGTGGCGCCCCAATCCGTCGATTCCTTGATCTCGTTGGCCTCCTTGATGATCTCTTCCTTGAGGCGCTTGGTCTCGGCGCGGTTGGCGTCGCGGGCCTGCGCCCACTTGCGGCGGTGCTGGTTGAAGGTGGTGCGGGCGGCGGAGAAGCGCTTCCACAGCGCGTCGGCGGTGGGCTTGTCGATGCGGATGGTGGTGCGCTGGTGCTGCTGCCAGGCATCGAAGAGCGAACGGAACTTGTCGGCGGTGGAACGCCAGTTGGTGTCGTCACCGAGACTGGCGGCCAGCGCCTCGGCCTTCTCGACGATGGCGGTGCGCTCCTTGATGGCCTTGGCCAGGGCCTCCTTGCGGGCCTCGGCGAGCTCGGTCTTCTTGGCCGCGCCGGCCTGCTTGAGCTCCTCGTACTGCGCCTTGAGCGCGGCGATGTCGCCGACCACGGCGGGCTCGGCGGTCTCCTCGGCCAGGGTCTTGAGCGACTCGTCGATCTCATGGGCCTTGATGTTCGCGGCCTTCAGGCGCGTGGCGAACAGGTCGAGCTTGGCCTTCAGGTCGAGGTAGCGGCGCGCGTAGAGCGTGAGCGCCTCCTCGTTGCTGGCGCCCGGGAACTCGCCGACCTCGCGCTCGCCGGCGTCCTCACGCACGAAGACGGCGCCCTTGTCGTCCACTCGGCCGAAGGACTCGGCGGCCTTGACATCGGCCTCGGAATAGGTGGGGGCCTTGGGCGCGGCCACGGGGCGCTTCGCCGCAGGCTTCTTGGCGAAGGCCAGGGGAGAGGGCGCGTGCGGCTTGGGTGCGGGATGCGGCGCCGCGGGAGCTGCAGGCTCGGCGGGAGCTGCTGGTGCGGCAGGTGCGGCGGGAGCGGCAGGCGCCGCGGGGGCTGCGGGAGCGGCTTGCGTGCCGGCGGCGGGCGGCACTGCCTGCGCTTCGGGCTCGGTGGTGTGTTCGGTTTGGGTGACTTGTTCGTCGGCCATGTCCAGCTCCTTGAAGGTCTTCGTGTACGGAGGTGTCAAAAAGCGAGGCCGGGGCCCCGGTTTTCCACAACAACTCTTATTATAGGGATTTATGGCTAAAGGTGCATCAATATCAGGATTTCCGGAGTGGCTGCCCCAGGAACGGGTGGTCGAACAGCAGGTGATGGACACCGTGCGCAGGGTCTTCGAGCTCAATGGGTTCATCGGCATCGAGACGCGCGCGGTCGAGGAGGGGTCCAGCCTGCTGAAGAAGGGCGAGACGAGCAAGGAGATCTACCTGCTCTCGCGCCTGCAGGAGGTCGGCCACGAGTCCGACACTCCCATCGAGCGCCGGCTGGGGCTGCATTTCGACCTCACCGTGCCGCTGAGCCGCTACGTGGTCGAGCACTCCGGCCAGCTCACCTTCCCCTTCAAGCGCTGGCAGATCCAGAAGGTCTGGCGCGGCGAGAGGCCGCAGGAGGGCCGCTTCCGCGAGTTCGTCCAGGCCGACATCGACGTTGTGGGCAACGGCAATCTACCGGAGCATTATGAGGTCGAGTTACCGCTTGTGATGGTGCAGGCGCTTGAGGAACTGCGCAAGTTCGGTCTGCCCAAGGCCACTGTGCACGCCAACAACCGCAAGCTTTCCGAAGGCTTTTATCGTGGTGTTGGTCTGGGCGATATCGAAGGTGTGCTTCGTGAGATTGACAAGCTTGACAAAATCGGGGCCGACGAGGTTTCTAGACTGCTGATTGAAAATTGCCACGCCAACCAGCGCCAAGCTCAGGCGTGCCTTGAACTTGCCCAACTCACTGCCGACAGTGGCGAGGAATTGCAATCTAAGTTCGACGCGTTATGGAGCAAGTATTGCACGGAAATCGATCGTGAGCAATATCATCCTATGGCCCAGCAGGGTTTGGATACATTGGTGATGATCATCGATGAAGCAGCGAATATCCGTCCTGGTTCAGTGATTGCAGATTTGAAGATTGCCAGGGGTCTTGATTATTACACCGGTTCTGTCTACGAGACGTTTTTGGAAGGTGCCGATTCGCTCGGGTCGATTTGCTCCGGAGGACGTTACGATAACCTTGCCTCGCAGGGGAATCATAAATATCCTGGTGTCGGTCTTTCGATAGGCCTGTCGCGTCTGGTTTCGTATATGTTGCATACTGCAGGAGCCAGTGCTTCTCGCGTTTCTCCGGCTTCAGTGTTGGTAGCGGTATGGAACGAGAATGATCGCCTTGCTTCGAATAAGATTGCGACTCAGCTGCGAGAACGCGGCATCGCGACCGATGTAGCACCGTATGCCGCAAAGCTTGGCAAGCAGATTAAATACGCCGACCGCCTCGGCATCCCCTACGTCTGGTTCCCGGCCGACGCCGCGCAAGGCGAGGGCGGCGCGCACGACGAGGTCAAGAACATCGTCACCGGCGAGCAGGTGGCGGCCGACTCCACGTCATGGCGACCCGATAGTGTGTATGCTCAGCAAACCGTCGATCTGGATGCCTGATCGAACACGGTTTTCCGCGGTTTCATAGGTTTGAAGTAAAGGAATAGAGGAAGCATGGGCCAGACGGCTTATAGAACACATCACGCCGCTGAGGTGACCGAGGAACTCATCGGCAAGAAGGTCACCCTCGCGGGATGGATCGACCGCAGGCGCGACCACGGCGGCGTGGCGTTCATCGACCTGCGCGACAGCACCGGCCTGGTGCAGATCGTCATCTACGACGAGGAGGTCGCCCGCCCGCTGCGCAGCGAGTTCGTCGTCCAGGTCGTCGGCGAGGTGCGTGAGCGCCCCGAAGGCAACGAGAACGAGCATCTCTCCACCGGCAAGGTCGAGGTCGTCATCGAGAGCCTCAAGGTGCTGGCCAAGTCCGACGCGCTGCCCTTCCAGGTCTCCACGGCCCTCGAGAACGAGGCCGAGAACAAGCTGCCCGGCGAGGACGTGCGTTTGAAGTACCGCTACCTCGACCTGCGCCGCCCCTCCATGCAGGCCAACCTGAAGCTGCGCAGCGACATGACCCGTGCCGCGCGCCACGCCCTGGAGGACATGGACTTCACCGAGGTGGAGACCCCGACCTTCATCAAGTCCACGCCCGAGGGCGCCCGTGACTTCGTGGTGCCGGCCCGCCTGGTGCCCGGCTCCTGGTACGCCCTGCCGCAGTCGCCGCAGCTGCTGAAGCAGCTGCTGATGGTCGGCGGCGTCGAGCGCTACTACCAGCTGGCCCGCTGCTACCGCGACGAGGACTTCCGCGCCGACCGCCAGCCCGAGTTCACCCAGCTCGACATCGAGATGAGCTACGTGGACCAGGAGGACGTGATGGCCATGGCCGAGAAGGTCATCGCCGCCATCTGGAAGACGCAGGGCTACGACATCAAGCTGCCGATCGACCGTATCACCTGGCAGGACGCCATGGACAAGTACGGTTCCGACAAACCCGACCTGCGCTTCGGCAACCCGATCGTCGAGCTGACCGATTACTTCAAGAACACCCCGTTCCGCGTCTTCCAGGCGCCCTACGTCGGCGCCGTGGTCTTCCCCGACGGGGCCGACACCCCGCGCCGCCAGTTCGACGCGTGGCAGGAGTGGGCGCGCCAGCGTGGCGCCAAGGGCCTCGCCTACGTGCAGTTCACCGGCGACGGCACCCTGAAGGGCCCCGTGGCCAAGAACCTCTCCGACGCCGAGCGCAATGGTTTGAAGGAGGCCGTGGGCGCCAAGGACGGCGACGCGGTGTTCTTCGCCGCCGGTCCGCGTGAGTCCTCGCAGCTGCTGCTCGGGGCCGCCCGCGTCGAGATCGCACGCCGCGCCGGCTTGCTGGATCCGAAGAAGTTCGCGTTCACCTGGGTGGTCGACTTCCCGCTCTTCAAGCGCACCGACGACCCGGACGACGACGACGTGGCCGTGGGCCACTCCAAGTGGACTTCGATGCACCATCCGTTCACCATGCCGAGCGCCGACTGGATTGACAAGTTCGATAAGGACCCGGAGCACGCGATGAGCGACTCCTACGACATCGTCTGCAACGGCGAGGAGATGGGTGGCGGCTCGGTGCGTATCCACCGCAACGACATCCAGGAGCGCGTGCTCGACGTGCTCGGCATCGGCGAGGAGGAGGCCCAGGAGAAGTTCGGCTTCCTGCTCGAGGCCTTCAAGTACGGCGCCCCGCCCCACGCGGGCATCGCGCTGGGTTGGGACCGCACGGTCTCGATCCTGGCCGGCGCCAGCTCCATCCGCGACGTCATCGCCTTCCCGAAGGCCGGCGGCGGCCGCGACCCGCTCACCGGAGCCCCCGCCCCGATCTCCGACGCGCAGCGCGCCGAGACCGGCGTGGACTACGACCCCGACGAGGACGAGGAATAACGGTCCCGGCCCGATGTTCGGCGAGAGCTGAATAAGGCCTATACACCAATATCGCGCGTGCGCCCGGTCGCCTTCGATGGCGGCCGGGCGCATGTGCATATCCGGTATGTTCTCTCAATATGTGAGACTTCTCACATCAGCATGCACGGATAATTTCGCTGGTAACCATGCGGTAACAGTGCGCCGATATACTGCTTGACATGTCAGATAGCAAAGAAACCACCAAGCGCACGCAGGACGCCGCCCCCGCCACGACGGGGCCCCTGGTCGAGCTCTCGCACGTCGAGAAGCATTTCGGCAAGCTCCACGTCCTCAAGGACATCAACCTCAAGGTCAACAAGGGCGAGGTGCTCGTCGTCGTCGGCCCTTCCGGCTCCGGCAAGTCGACCATGTGCCGCACCATCAACAGGCTCGAGACCATCGACTCGGGCACCATCCGCATCGACGGCAACCCGCTGCCCCAGGAGGGCAAGGATCTGGCGAACCTGCGCGCCGAGGTGGGCATGGTCTTCCAGCAGTTCAACCTCTTCGCCAACAAGACGATCCTCGACAACGTCACCCTGGCGCCGATCAAGGTGCGCCACATGGACAAGAAGGACGCCAACGACCTGGGCATGGACCTGCTGGCCCGGGTGGGCGTCGAGAGCCAGGCGGAGAAGATGCCCTCGCAGCTCTCCGGCGGCCAGCAGCAGCGCGTCGCCATCGCCCGCGCCCTGGCCATGCAGCCCAAGATCATGCTCTTCGACGAGCCCACCAGCGCCCTCGACCCGGAGATGGTCAACGAGGTGCTCGACGTGATGATCAAGCTCGCCTCGGAAGGCATGACGATGATCTGCGTGACCCATGAGATGGGCTTCGCGCGAAAGGCCGCCGACCACATCGTCTTCATGGCCGACGGACGCATCATGGAGAAGGGCACCCCCGACGAGTTCTTCGACCACCCCCAGACCGAGCGCGCCAAGGACTTCCTCTCGAAGATCCTCACGCACTGATGGCCGGAGCAAGGAAGCAGCTTATGAAGAGATACAGCAATCCCGCGGCCCGTGCCTGGCGCAGGATCCTCGCCGCCCTGTGCGCCGTGGCCTGCCTGTTCACCGTGGCGGCCTGCGGCTCGGGCAACGAGGCGGGCAAGATCCGCATCGGCATCAAGTTCGACCAGCCGGGCGTCGGCTTCAAGAAGTCCGGCACCTACGTCGGCTTCGACGTGGACGTGGCGCGCTACATCGCCGAGAAACTCGGCTACTCCGACGACCAGATCGTCTTCAAGGAGGCGCCCAGCAAGCAGCGTGAGGCCATGCTGCAGAACGGCGACGTCGACATGATCGTCGCCAGCTACTCGATCACCGACGAGCGCAAGAAGGCCGTCAGCTTCGCCGGCCCGTACTTCGTGGCCGGTCAGGACCTCATGGTGCGCCAGAACGACCACGAGATCAACGGCGTGCAGGACCTCGACGGCAAGCGCCTGTGCTCGGTGACCGGCTCCACCTCCGCCGAGGTGGTCAAGCAGCGCTTCGCCTCGAAGGTGCAGCTGATGGAGCAGCCCGGCTACGCCGAATGCGCCACCGCGCTCTTCTCCGGCATCGTCGACGCGGTGACCACCGACGACATCATCCTCGCCGGCCTCGCCTCCAACGCGCGCGGCAAGCTGAGGCTCATCGGCAAGCCGTTCACGCAGGAATACTACGGCGTGGGCGTCAAGAAGGGCAACACCGCCCTCGCGCACCGGATCGACCGGGCCATCGCCGACATGGAGCAGGACGGTTCGTGGCAGCGCGCCATCGCCAACAACACCCGTGGCGTCAAGTACAAGCCGAATCCGAAGTTCAATCCGCCCACTCCGGACCTCGGCAGGACGGGGGCCTCGCAATGAACGAATTCGTGCAGCTGTTCAGCCAATACAACGTGCCGGGGGCCTTCCTGGTCAACATCGAGCTGACCCTCTGGTCGGCCCTGTTCTCGCTGATCCTCGGCGTCATCCTGCTGATGATGCGCATCTCGCCGATCTCGTCGCTGCGGGCCGTGGCCGGCGGCTACGTGGAGTTCTTCAAGAACATGCCGCTGACGATCATCATGGTCTTCATGGTCCTTGGCGCCTTCGCGCAGCTCAAGCTCACCTTCTCCGACACCTTCGCCACCAACTTCTTCTGGCTGGCGGTCACCGGCCTGTCGCTCTACACCGCGGCGTTCGTCTGCGAGTCGCTGCGCTCCGGCATCAACACGGTGCCGTTGGGACAGGCCGAAGCGGCACGCGCGCTGGGACTCAACTTCATGCAGTCCGCCACGCACGTCATCCTGCCGCAGGCCTTCCGTGGCTCCGTGGCACCTCTGGGCAACACGCTCATCGCGCTGCTCAAGAACTCGACCGTGGCCGCCGCCGCGTCCGTGGCCACCGAGACCTCGAGCCTGATGAGCGAGATGATCGAGTTCCATGCCAACTCCATCGTCGGCATCTTCCTGATCTTCGCGTTCGGCTACGTGATCCTGATCATCCCCATCGGCGCCCTGACCACGGTGCTGTCCAACAAGCTCGCCGTGAGGAGGTAGGCCATGGCAAGGAATACGAACGAAAGCTCGGTGCTCTTCGACGAGCCGGGTCCCAAGGGCAAACGCCGCATCCGCATCGCCAACTGGATCGGCGCGCTCGTCGTCGCCGTGGTGGTGGTGCTCATCCTCATGCGCCTGCACAACCCGCCGGACGGCGAGAACCAGCTCGACTGGCAGCTCTGGAAGCCGGCGCTCGACAGTGAGGCGTGGACCGATTTCTACCTTCCCGGCCTGTGGATGACCCTGAAGGCGGCGGTGCTCGCCGTCGTCGGTTCGGTGCTCTTCGGCCTGATTTTCGGCATCGGCCGTCTGCTGCCCAACGTGGCCGTGCGGGCCGTCTCCGGCGTGATCGTCGAATTCTGCCGCGCGGTGCCGGTGCTGATGTTCATGATCTTCTTCTGGCGCTTCTTCTCCTTCGCGGGGATCGAGAGCGCGGCCTACTGGGCCGTGGTGCTCGGCCTGATCCTCTACAACGGCTCCGTGGTCGCCGAGTTGGTGCGAAGCGGCGTCGGCAACCTGCCCGGCGGGCAGCGCGAGGCGTCGCTGGCGCTCGGACTGACCACCACGCAGTCGCTGATGCAGGTGGAGGTGCCGCAGGCGGTCTACGCGATGCTGCCGGCGGCGGTCACCCAGCTGGTCGTGGTCCTCAAGGACACGGCCCTGGGTTCGATCATCATGTACACCGACCTGCTGCAGGAGTCGCGCCGCCTGGGCTCGATGTATTTCAACATCCTGCAGACTCTCGTGGTGGCCGGCGTGGTCTACTTCATCGTCTGCGCCCTGCTCTCCAAGCTCGCCGAATGGCTCCCGAGCCGCATGCAGCAGCGCACGGCCGCCCCCGCCGAGCCGGAGCCGGTCGCGCCGATCGCGATCATGGACGCCTCGAACGTCAACCAGATCGCGGTGGCCAAGGAAGTCGACGAGGACCGCTACGGCGGCGTGCCGCGCCAGTACCACGCGCACCATCGCGGCACCAACGCCTCGGTGCGCCACTGGAGGCAGACACGCTACGAGCAGGGCTACGACTCCACCCAGCCCGACAGCGAACGGCAGCCGGAGCGCCACGTGCCGCCGCTGCCGAACCTGCGTCCGCATCCCCACGGCGAAGGCCACAAGGCCGATGGCCACAACGGCGAGCGCAAGGACGGCCACCAGAGCGAGTAGCCCCTGCAGCCGCCGCATCTCCGGAATGCGCCATAAACGAGCCGCTGACACTGCGTCAGTGGCGTGTTTATGGCGCAATTCCTATTTTTGATGCCTGATACTATGAAAGCATGAGACGCCGGACCGCACGCCAAGCCCGTGGGGGAGGCATGCGCCGTGCCGTGGTCATCTCGATCGCCGCGCTGCTCGCCCTGGCCGTCTACACGGTGGCGGTCGTGTTCGGCGCGGTGGCCTGCGCGCCGCGATATCCGGTCGAGCCGGGCACGGTGCCCATCGACCGCCATTCCCGGGCGGTGCTGGACCGATATATGAAGCTGCTCGAATGCACCTACCTCGGAGACGCAGGGGGACTGGCCTCGTTCGATGCCGCCGATCGGGACTTCGCCGAGCAACAGGTCGGGGTGCTGCGCCAAAGCTATACGGATCATGGTTCGACGATCAACAGCGTGAAGGTGAGCTACGTGCCGCGCAGCGAGCGGATCTCGGGCGGTCACGTGGTGGTGCGCGCCCTGACCAGCACCAAGATGCGCTGGATCGAGCACGCCTATGGAGAATCCAAGGAAGAGGAAAGCGACTGGAACGACCTGCATGAGATCGCCTTCCGCATGCCGACGTCCGGCGCCACCGGGCTCGGGCTCAGCGGCGACACCCTCATCGACGAATACGCCGACGCGGAGGAGGGGGATGGCCGGGACACCGGTGGCAATGCGCCCCAGGGGCCTGCGATGACCGAAGAGCGGTACACGGGCCGCAACGCCGCCAAGGGAAAGCCGGCATCGGACGATGGGGCTCGGACCAGTCCGCCTGTCTCGTCGGATGGACGGTCGTAGATCCGGCCAATGCCTCGCGAACAGCCGTTTCGCAAGCGCCCGGGCCGGGGGAGTAGCCGGCGGACGATAGAGTGGGCGCTATGACACAGACTTTAGGGCAGCTGGCACCGGACTGGTTCGCGGGCGGAAGCCGTGGCGGCGGCAGTGACGACGCGCCGCGCCGCATGGACGCTGACGAGATCTACGAGCGTTTCTTCGACTGGGTGGCCGAGGCCAAGGGCATCGACCCGTGGCCGCACCAGGAGGAGGCGGTCATGGACCTCTTGACCGGCGACCATGTCATCCTGAGCACCCCGACCGGCTCCGGCAAGTCGCTGGTGGCCCTGGGCATGCACTTCGCCGAGCTGTGCACCGGCAGGCGCTCCTACTACACCGCCCCCATCAAGGCGCTGGTGAGCGAGAAGTTCTTCGACCTGGTCGAGGCGTTCGGCCGCGACAACGTCGGCATGATCACCGGCGACACCTCGATCAACCCCGAGGCGCCCATCATCTGCTGCACCGCCGAGATCCTGGCCAACCAGGCGCTGCGCGAGGGCAGTCACGCCGACATCGGCTGCGTGGCCATGGACGAGTTCCACTATTACGGCGACGCCGAGCGCGGATGGGCCTGGCAGGTGCCGCTGCTCACCCTGCCCGCCACCCAGTTCCTGCTCATGAGCGCCACCCTGGGCAACGTCGACGCCATCGCCGCCAAGCTCGAGGACATGACCGGCACCGACGTCGACGTGATCGACGACGCGCCGCGCCCCGTGCCGCTGAGCTACGAATACACCGACAAGCAGCTCGCCGGCACCGTCGAACTGCTCTTCGGCCGCGAGCAGACCCCCATCTACGTGGTGCACTTCTCGCAGGACGCCGCCCTCGAGACCGCCCAGGCGCTCGCCAGCACCGGTGTGTCAAGCAAGGAGCAGCGCAAGGCGATCACCGAGGCCATCAAGGGCACGCGTTTCACCACCGCGTTCGGCAAGATCCTGCAGCGCCTGCTGCGCACCGGCGTCGGCATCCACCACGCGGGCATGCTGCCGCGCTACCGCCGCCTGGTCGAGCAGCTCGCCCAACAGGGCCTGCTGCCGGTGATCTGCGGCACCGACACGCTCGGCGTCGGCATCAACGTGCCGATCCACTCGGTGGTGCTGACCCAGCTGACCAAATTCGACGGCGTGAAGATGCGCAGGCTGCGCGCCCGCGAGTTCCACCAGATCGCCGGGCGAGCCGGGCGCATGGGCTTCGACACCGAGGGGCTCGTGGTCGCCGAGGCCCCCGAGTTCGAGATCGAGAACGCGCGCGCCATCGCCAAGGCCAACGGCGACCCGAAGAAACTCAAGAAGATCAAGCGCAAGAAGCCCCGCGAGGGATTCGTCACGTGGAACGAGGGCACCTTCGACAAGCTCATCGCCGCGCCTCCCGAGACACTCACCCCGCATATGCGCGTCAGCCATTCCATGGTCCTGAACGAGGTGGCGCAGGGCGGCGACGCCAAGGCCCGCATCGGCAGGCTCATCGACGACTCTTCGCAGACCCCCGGCCAGAAGACGAGGCTGCACGAGCGCGCCGACGAGATCTTCTCCACGATGCTCGACTCCTCCTTCATCGAGGCCGAGGACAACGGGCGTGGCGGCCAGGACTATTTCCTTTCCGTCGATGTGCCCGACAACTTCGCGCTCGACCAGCCGCTCTCGCCCTTCCTGCTCGCCGCCATCGAGCTGCTCGACCCCGACTCCGACACCTATGCGATGGACCTCATCTCTATGGTGGAGGCCACGCTCGAGGACCCCAAGCAGGTCCTCAAGGCCCAGCAGCGCCAGGCGCGCGACGCCGCCCTGGCCGAGATGAAGGCCGACGGACTCGACTACGAGGAGCGCATGGACAAGCTGCAGGAGGTCACCTACCCCAAGCCGTTGGAGCAGATGCTCGACGCGGCCTTCGACGAATACCGCCACGACGTGCCCTGGGCCAACGACTACGAGCTCAAGCCCAAATCCGTGGTGCGCGACATGGTCGAGACCGCCAGCGACTTCAGCGGCTACATCTCCCGCTACAACATCGCGCGCAGCGAGGGCACGCTGCTGCGCTACCTCTCCGACGCCTACCGCTCGCTGGCCCGCACCGTGCCCGCCGAGAAGCTCAACGACCAGCTGCGCGACATCGTCTCGTGGCTGCGCGTGGTGGTGCGCTCCGTCGACTCCAGCCTCGTCGACGAATGGGAACAGGCCGGCCAGGGCTCCGGCGAGGCCGAGGCCAACGCGCTTTCGGCCGCCGAGCCCGGCGGAAAGCCGGCGGTGGTGGAGGACCGGCGAGGGCTGATCGTGCTGGTGCGCAACGCCATGTTCCGCCGCGTCCAGCTGATGGACCAGGAGCGCGCCGACGAGCTGGGCGCGCTCGACAAGGAGTGGGGCTACGGCGTGCACGAGTGGGAGGACGCGCTCGACGACTACTACGACGCCCACGACTACGTCGGCATCGACCAAAAGGCCCGCAGCGGCAAGCTCTTCATCCTCGACGACGCCGGCGAGGCCAGGGAGCACACCTGGAAGGTGCGCCAGATCATCGACGACTCCGACGGCGACCACGACTGGGCCATCACCGGCGTCGTCGACCTCGACGCCACCCAGGAGGGCGGCGAGGTGGTGTTCGCCGACTACCACGTCGGCGACGGCATCGTGATGTGAGCCGGTGGGCCAGCTTCGGCCGTGGCGTCGGCGTTGGCACCCGACGCGCCATTGCCGCCATTGGATGTCCACGTTTTGGACATGACGCCAGATGGGGCGGCAGTTCGGGTATGTTGAAGGTATTCGTTTTCGAACGGCCGCCTGCGCGGCACGGTCGGAAAACCGGAAATAGGGCAAAGGAACCGTCATGGAACATATGTCGATGGGCATGGGGCGTCGCGTCGCGGCGTCGGCTCCGGCATGCCGTGCGGCGGATGCCTGCCCGACAATCGTAGGCGGCGCCATGGGCGCGCGCAGCTGGCAGTGGTGGCATAGCTGACACCACTGCGTCGCATATCGGTCACAGTTCGTGTCTTCAAACGGAATCTGTGATTCGACAGTCTTCATGGGATGGATCGCGGATCGCGGTCCATCCCGTTTTTTATATCGTTTCGGAATCACCGGCCACCGCAACGGTGGCGGCAAGGGAAAGCAAGGAAAAGCAGAAAGGAGGTGATGGCGTTGGTCGATATATGAACAGCAACCATCGGGCCGCAAGCGACACGGCGAGATTCGACACCAAGACCACAACGAGAAGGAACAGGAAACATGACCATGAACATTCACCAAGGAACATCGGCGGCGGCCGGCTGCGCCGTGCGCCGTCCGCTCAGGCGGATGATGGCGCTGGCGTTGGCGGCGACGAGCTGCGTCGGCATGCTCGCGGGCTGCGGACAGGCGAAAGGCGAGGCGGAACAGGGCGGCGACACGAATGTCATCACCGCCTACGACACCGAGCCGCAGAGCCCGCTGGTGCCGGGCGACACCAACGAGACGGGCGGCGGCAAGCCGATCGGCCTGCTCTTCTCCGAGCTGGTGCGTTTCGACCAGTCCGGCAAGGCCGTCAACGAGGTGGCGGAATCCATCAGCCCCGACGCCTCCCTGACCACGTACACCATCAAGCTGAAGCCTGGGTTCAAATTCAGCGACGGCACGCCGGTGACCGCCAAATCGTTCACGCGAGCCTGGAGCTACACGGCCAACGCCAAGGACGCCCAGAAGGGGACCTCGTACCTGACGAAGATCAAGGGCTACCGCGACCTGCAGGACGCCTCGCGGCTCAAGGGCGACGAGCAGCTCTCCGGACTGCATGTCGTTGACGCGCGCACCTTCACCGTGGAGCTCGAGAGCCCCGACGCCACCTTCCCGATCAAGGTCGGCTGCTCCGCCTTCGCGCCGCTGCCCGACGCCTTCTTCAAGGATCCCAAGGGATTCGGCCAGCATCCCATCGGCGACGGCCCCTACAAGTTCGCCTCGTGGGACCACGATTCCGCGATCAAGCTGGTGAAGAACCCCTATTACCACGGCGGCCGCAAGGTCAGCAACGCCGGGGTGACCTTCAAGATCTACACCTCCGACCAGGCGGCCTATTCCGACGTGCAGGGTGGCAGGCTCGACGTGATGGAGATCGTGCCGGCGGCCGATTCCAAGTCCTTCCGCACCGACCCCGAGGTCACCGCCTACAACAAGCCCGGCTCGAGGCTTTCCATGCTCGGCCTCACCTCGCGTCTGCCGCATTTCGAGGCCAGGACCCAGGAGGGGACGCTGCGCCGCCAGGCGGTGTCGATGGCGATCGACCGCAAGGCGATCATCAACAAGATCCTCAACGGCACGGCCACGCCCGCCAAGGAGTTCACCTCCCCGCTCATCCCCGGCTATTCGGACAGCCTGCCCGGCAACGACGTGCTCGACTACAACCCGCAGAAGGCCAAGGAGCTCTGGGCCAAGGCCGAGGCCATCGACAAGGACACCGATCCGCTGGTCATCACCTACGACTCCGACAGCGGTCTCAAGCCGGTCTATGACGCGATCGCCAACTCCATCACCAACACGATCGGACTCAAGGTCAAGACCAACCCCATGCCGACGTTCAAGGAATACCGCAGCGCCGTGGAGGCCAGGAAGGTCGTGGGCGCCACCAGGTACGACTGGACCCCCGAGTATCCCTCGCCCGAGGCCTACCTGTTCCAGCACTTCGACACCCGCACGGCCCACGGTGCCGGCGCCAACGACACCGATTACCTCAACCCCGACTTCGACACCTATATGGACAGGGCCTACGCGGCCACGTCGAGCGCCGAGGCCGACAAGGTCTACCAGGACTCCCAGGCCATCATCCTCAAGGACCTGCCGGTGATCCCCCTCTACTACAACAACGCCCATGGCGTCGGCGCCAAGGGGGTCAAGGGATTCGCGATGGATTGGAGCAACAACATCGTCTACGAGCGCCTGAGCAAGTGAGCTCTTCCGCTTTTGACGCCGCTGCCGTCCTGTGAACGGCGAAGGCCCGTACCGGTTATCCGGTGCGGGCCTTTTTCGTTGTTCGGTTCGTTGTTCGGCCGGCTTGCCCGTTGGCTGCAGGCAGGCCGGCCGTAGAACTCAGCTGTAGATGGAGTCCAGCGTCGCCTCGATGGCGGGGTAGCGCCTGACCCGGGGCCTGAAGACGGGGTGGCCGGCGGCGACGACCATCAGTGGATGCTCCAGAGTGCGCAGGTCGTCGACGGGGTTGCCGGCGAGCACCAGCAGGTCGGCGTATTTGCCGACCTCGATGGAGCCGGTGATGTCGCCGACGCCGATGATCTCGGCGGTGACCTGCGTGCCGGCGTGGAAGGCCTCGGCGGGGCTGAAGCCGCTGAATTTGCAGAGCAGGTCCATCTCGCGCCAGGTGGCGTACATCATCGAATAGGGCACGCCGGTGTCGGTGCCGACGCCGACCTTGATGCCGGCCTCGCGGGCGTCGCGCGCGGCCTCGACCACGCCTTTGGCGATCGGGATGGAATTGGCCAGCTGCACCTCGGTCATGTGCAGGGTCTCCTTGGAGAGGAACGTGGTCGGCAGGCCGGCCGAGAGGGTCGGCTCGATGGCGCTCCAGCCGCGCAGCGTGCGCGGGTTGTCGAGGAACATGCCGATTAGCTCGTCGTCCAGCGGGGCGCCGTGCTCGATGGTGTCCACGCCCGCCTTGAGCGCGTTGTAGACGCCCTGCCGGCTCTGCGCGTGGGCGGCGACGATGATGCCGGCCTCGTGCGCGGTCTCGCAGATCGCCCGCATCTGCTCGATGCTCATCTGCGGGGTGCCGGCCTCGCCGGGCACCTGCGAGTCCGTCACGCCTCCGGTGGCCGCGATCTTGATGGCTTCGACCCCATGGGCGATGTTGATCTGGGTGGTGCGGCGCGACTCCTCGGGGGTGGCGCCCTCCAGCGCCGAAAGCGGGGCGCCGTGCCCGTCGGGGATCGCCATCATCGGTCCGGCCGGGATGATGCGCGGGCCGGGAAGCAGGCCGTCCTTGATCTGGTCGCGCAGCCAGGTCAGCTCGTAGCCGATGTCGCCGACCGAGCGGGCGGTGGTCACCCCGGAGTTGAGCAGCGTCTCGACGTTGGACTTGCTGTTGAAGTACATGAACACGCGGCCGGGCAGCGAACGCAGGATGCGCACCATGCGGCGCTGGCCCTGCGGGGTCTGGTGCTTGGGATTGCCGGGCAGGCCCTTCGAGTTGGTGTGGACGTGGCCGTTGATCATGCCCGGCGAGACGACCTTGCCGGTCGCGTCGAGACGGTGGTAGCCTTCCGGCACGGCCGTCGAGGCGCTGGGGCCCACCGCGGCGATCATGCCCAGCCCGTCGACGACGACGGTGGCGTCCGGTATGGTGCGTCCGTCCCTGTCGCCGGTGGCGATGGTGGCGTGTTCGATGGCGAACGGTTCGACGGTCGGATGGTATGGCGGTCTCATGATGTCTCCTCTTCTCCTCTTCGTTGTGGCGTTGCCTCCGACTCTAGCGGTTCGCGCCGTGCCGTGCCCCCGGTATTCCGGCGTTTGGGCATTCCCGTTCGGCGATACGAATAACATCGAACGGATGTTCGAACGCCGTGGGTAGAATGGGGGCATGACCGATGATCTGTTCAGCGCCGCCGACGCGCCCGATGACGTCACCCGTCCGCTGGCCGTGCGCATGAGGCCCGCCACGCTCGACGAGGTGGTCGGCCAGGGGCAGGTGCTGGGCGCCGGCTCGCCCCTCAGACGCCTGGCCAACCCGGCCTCCAAGGGCTCGCTCACCGCGCCGAGCTCGATCATCCTCTTCGGCCCTCCCGGCGTGGGCAAGACCACCCTGGCCTATATCGTCGCCCGCCAGTCCGGCCGCGAGTTCGAGGAGCTCTCCGCCGTCACCTCCGGCGTCAAGGACGTGCGTGCCGTGCTGCGGCGCGCCCACGAGCGGCTGGTCACCCAACGGCGCGAGACGGTGCTGTTCATCGACGAGGTGCACCGCTTCTCCAAGTCCCAGCAGGACGCCCTGCTGCCCAGCGTCGAGAACCGCGACGTCACCTTCATCGGCGCCACCACCGAGAACCCGAGCTTTTCGATCAACAAGCCGTTGCTCAGCCGCTCGGTGGTGGTCAAGCTCGAATCCTTGGAACCCGACGACCTGAAGGCCCTGATCGAGCGCGCCATGGAAAGCGAGCATGGCCTGAAGGGCGAGGTGAGGGCCAGCGACGAGGCGGTCGCCGAGATCATCCGCATGGCCGGCGGCGACGGGCGCAAGACGCTGACGATCCTCGAGGCCGCGGCCGGAGCCGTCACCGGCGACAAGGCGCGGAAGAAGGGCGCGCGCAAGCCGGTCATCACCCCCGAGGTCGTCTCCTCGGTGATGGACACGGCCACCGTGCGCTACGACAAGGACGGCGACGACCACTACGACGTCGCCTCCGCCTTCATCAAGTCGATGCGCGGCAGCGATCCCGACGCCGCCCTGCACTACCTGGCCCGTATGCTGCGCGCGGGGGAGGACCCGCGCTTCATCGCCCGGCGCATCATGATCGCCTCCGCCGAGGAGGTGGGCATGGCCGCCCCGCAGATCCTCCAGGTCACCGTCGCCGCCGCCCAGGCCGTGGCCATGGTCGGCATGCCCGAGGCGCGCATCATCCTCTCCGAGGCCGTGATCGCCGTGGCGACCGCGCCCAAGTCCAACGCCAGCTACAACGCCATCAACCAGGCGCTCGCCGACGTCGACGCCGGCATGATCGGCCAGGTGCCGCTCTGGCTGCGCAACGCGCCCACCAAGCTCATGAAGCAGTGGGGCAACAAGGAGGGCTATGTCTACGCACACGACGCCCCCGGCGCCGTCGCCGCCCAGCAGTACATGCCCGACGAGCTCAAGGGGCGTGAGTACTACCATCCCAACGACCGTGGCTACGAGCGTGAGGTGGGCCCCAGGCTCGAGCGGATCAGGGCGATCCTGCATAAGGGCCAGGCCAAAGGCCCGCACGATGCCGATGACGGCCAGGGCGGCGGCAAGTAGCCGCCGCGTCTTTGCCGCCCTGTAATTCAAGAGCTACAATGGTGGCACAACCGTCCGAACCCGGCGCATGGATGCCCGCAGGACGGCCGAAGACAAGGAGGTCACGGCGAGCATGCATAGCGGTTCATGCAAGAAGCGGGTGATACTCATCGTGGACGACGACCAGGCGCTGGCCGAGATGCTGTCCATCATCCTCGAGGACCACGGTTTCGGCACCGTCATCTGCCTGGACGGCGCGCGCGCCGTCGACATGTTCCCCACCCTGAAGCCCGACCTCATCCTCCTGGACGTCATGCTGCCGGGCAGGAACGGCATCGACGTGGCCAAGACCATCCGCCAGAGCTCCGGGGTGCCCATCATCATGCTGACCGCCAAGACCGACACCGTCGACGTGGTGGCCGGTCTCGAGGCGGGCGCCGACGACTACGTGACCAAGCCGTTCAACACCTCCGAGCTGCTGGCCCGCATCGCCGCGAGGCTGCGCGGCTTCGGAGCCAGGGGCATGGCCGGCGGCGTGGGCGCCTCCGACACCTCGAACCGCCTGCACTGCGGCTCCATCGTCATCGACCGCGACGGGCACACCGCCACCAAGGACGGCGCCGACCTGGGACTCACGCCGGTGGAGTTCGACCTGTGCTTCGTGCTGGCCGCCAACGAGGGCAAGGCCATCAGCCGCGAGGACCTGCTGCGCACGGTGTGGGGCTACGAGAACTCCGGCGACACCAGGCTGGTCAACGTGCACATCCAGAGGCTGCGCGCCAAGGTGGAATCGAACGTCGACCATCCGCGCATCATCCGCACCGTGCGCGGCATCGGCTACCGCTTCGTCTCCGATGACGATGACGACGCCGACCAGCCCGACCGGTCCGGCGTGCCCGCGCGGGCCGCGAATCCCGACAGTTCCACGAAAACCGGCGAGTAACGCATAATGGCCAGGAGGGAAAGGCACGTCGGGGGCTGGGCCAGCCGTCTGCGCTTCGAGGTGCTGCACTCCCTGCAGGCCCACGTCGTCGTCTTCGGCGTGGTCGTCTCGCTGCTGGTCGCCGCGATCTTCTCGATGGTCTCCCTGCTCTGGGTGCGTTCCTCGCTGTTCGAACAGGTGCGGGGCGACAGCCGCAACGACTTCTCCAACCAGGTCACCCGCGTGCGCTCCACCCTCAACTCCGCCGACGTCTCGGACGCCGCGCAATACCAGCAGCTGGTCAACGAGACCGCCTCCTCGATCCAGAACGACGGCGCCACCAACCTGCTCGGCGTCTACGTCTTCAGCCACACCGTCTCGGGCGACGAGATCACCCCGGTCTCCACCTCGCCCGCCTACACCTCGCTGGTCGGCGACGACATCCGCGCCAAGGTCCTCGACGACGACGGCAACAACGTCTACTACCAGCCGGTGCGCATCCCCGGCTCCGGCGGCCGTCACGGGCCCGGCGCGATCCTGGGCACCCGGTTGCAGTTCGGCTCCATGGGCGACCTGGAGCTCTTCTCGCTCTATTCCTACGGCGCCGAGGAACGCTCGCTGACCCGCATCCAGCTGAGCCTGCTGGGCATCTGCCTGATGCTCAGCGCCCTGGTGGGCATCCTGGTCTGGTTCTTCCTGCGCCGCATCGTCATGCCGGTCAAGCGAGTGGCCGACGCGGCCGAGTCGATGGCCGAGGGCGACCTCGACGCGCGCGTGCGCATCGACCGCAAGGACGAGATCGGGGTGCTGCAACGCTCCTTCGACGAGATGGCCATCTCGCTGGGCCAGAAGATCGACGAGCTCGAGCACGCCGGCCAGGCCCAGCGCCGCTTCGTCTCCGACGTGAGCCACGAGCTGCGCACGCCGATCACCACCATGCGCATGGCCTCGGACCTGCTGGTGGAGCGCAAAGGCGATTTCAATCCCTCCACCCGCCGCACCGTCGAGCTGCTTTCCGGCCAGATCGGCCGCTTCCAGAAGATGCTCGACGACCTGCTGCTCATCTCGCGCTACGACGCCGGCAAGCTCACCCTCGACCTGGTGGAGACCGACCTGCGCGAGCCGGTCCGGTCGGCCGTCGAGCAGGTGCGTGCGATCGCCGAGGCCAACGACACGCCGCTGCGCCTCGACCTGCCGGCCACGCGCTGCCTGGCGAAGGTCGACGCCCGGCGCATCGTGCGCATCGTGCGCAACCTGCTCACCGACTCCATCGATTTCTCGCTGCACCGTCCAATCGAGATACGCCTGGCCGTCAACGCCCGGGCCGCGGCGATCGGCGTGCGCGACCATGGCACCGGGATGGGCGTCGACCAGCTGCCCCATATCTTCGAGAGGTTCTGGAGGGGTGACTCCTCGCGTTCGCGCACCACCGGCGGCTCCGGACTCGGCCTTTCCATCGCGCTGGCCGACGCCAAGGTGCATCACGGCGATATCCACGTGCGCTCCAAGCCGGGCGAGGGCACCTGGTTCCTGGTGGTCCTGCCGCTGGACCCCGACCAGCCACCGCTGCACGACGACGAGCCACCCATCGCCTTTTGCGGCGCGCCCGACAGCTTCGAGACCACCGGCGGCTTCGGCGCCACGCAGGCCCCGGCCGGCGGCAAGGCGCCGACGCCAAGGGGGCGGTCGCGATGAGGCATAGCCATGGCATGCGCGGGCCGGTGCGCCTGGCGTTCGCCGTCCTCACGGCGCTCGCGCTCGTCGCGCTGCCCTCGGGATGCTCCAACCCCATGGGATTCCCGGAAAGCGGTGCGGTGCAGCGCCTTCCGGCCGCCGAGCCGCGCTCGAAACGCGTGTTCACCAACCCGCGCGGGCCCAAGGACGGCGACCAGCCGGAACAGATTGTCAAGGGCTTCCTCGACGCGATGCCCGCCGGTGTGCAGAGCGACGGCTTCCATGTCGCCCGAAGCTTCCTGACCGGCACGGCGGCCCGCGGCTGGGACGGCGACTCCACCTTCCTCATCGCGCTGTCGGCGCCGAAACTGGTGCGTAGCGTCCTGCCGCAGGACGGGGGAGAGGACTCCTCCTCCACGGCATGCGACGTGCAGGCTGACGTGCGCCTGAAGGGCCAGCTCGACGCGGGCGGCCAATACACCGCCGCCGAATCCGGCACCGTGCGCTCGCTGACCTTCTCCCTGCGGCGCTCCAAGGGACGTTGGCGCATCGACAGGGCGCCGGACGTGGTGGTCGTGCTCGACGCCGATGTCGACCAGGTCTTCCGCCAGGTCACCCTCTACCGCGCCGACGCGGCCTCGCGCGTGCTCATCCCCGACGTGCGGTGGCTCGCCTGGCGCGACTGGCGCGTGCTGGCGGTCAGGGAGCTGCTCGCCGGCGCTCCGAAATGGCTAGGCGAGGCGGCCCGCAACGCCAACACGCATGCGGCCAGGCTCGCGGTCAACGCCATCCCCATCGTCAACGACAAGGTGCAGATCAGGCTGGGTGACGCCTTCGAGCAGCTGCCGGACGCCGACAAGGCCATGTTGGTGCGCGAGATCAGGCTCACGCTCGGCGACGGCGACGCCGACTATGACATGGAGGTCACCGCCTCCTCGCGCCACGACTACTCGCACGCCGACGCGGGGCTGTCCATCGCCACCGCCCCCGCCTCGCCGCCCGTCTATTCGCTCAGCGCCGGCAACATCGTCTCGCTCGACTCCTCGGCGCCCCTGCGCGTGGGCGTGGTGCGGGACTCGGCGACGGCCCGCGGCTTCGTCTTCGGGCCGAACGGGGGAGCGCTGCTGGCGGCCGATTCCACCGCCGAGTGCCTGCGGTCCAACGGCTCGGCGTGCGGCCCGATGTTCGCCGGGGCCCGGCTGCGCCAGATCGCCGGCGGGGCCAGGAACGAGGTCTGGGCGCTGGGCGAGGACGGACACACGCTGATGGTCCAGGACGGCGGCTCCGTGCAGACGCTGGCCATCCCGTGGCTCGGCTCGGCCGGCGTGGCGGGCATCGCCGTCTCGCCGGACGGCTCGCGCTTGGCCCTGGCCGTGCAGTCCGGCCCGCTCACCGGCGTGGTGATGACCGGCATCGTGCGCAACCAGGCCGGCGCGCCCCAACGTCTGGGCGGGGTGGCCGCGCGCGTCTCGGCGCGCTACGGGGTCACCATGCTCACCTTCTACAACGACACCACGCTGGTCTACGTCGTCCCCGGTTCCTCCGGCGTCGCCGCGCAGGCGTTCCGGCAGATCGGGCCTGGCCCGGAGCAGGTGCAGCGGCTGCCCGGCGAGGAGGTGCGCGCCATCACCAACGGGCGCATCAACGACGCCCCGAGGCTCGCGGCCATCAACTCGCACGGCGTGGTCCACTCGGATTCCGGGGCGCTCGACGGCTCGTGGTCCATCGTCGACATGCAGTCCACGGTGGTCTCGCAGCGCTGAGCGGCCACGCCCGCCGATTATCGGAAACGGGTAGACAAGATGCCGGAATTCGCCATCGTTTGCCCTGTTTTGTGGGGTGTCTCATAAAAAGTTATCGAATTGTTATCATTTCTCGATGCGATGTTAGCGCGAACAATTCATAATGGAAGTGTCAGTAAACAACGGTGGGAGCAATGAACGGCTCTTACGTACTCGAAGAGGAGTTGATATGAAGAATATGTGGAAAAAGGGTCTGGCCATGCTGACGGCCGCGACCGCACTGGTCGGCATGGCCGCCTGCGGTTCGTCCAACGGTGGGTCCAGCAGTTCCAAGAGCGGCAAGAAGACCGTGGGCTTCGTGGCCGTCGGCCCCGAGGGCGGCTTCCGTACCGCCAACGAGAACGACGTCAAGAAGGCCTTCAAGGCCGCCGGCTTCGATCTGATCTATTCTCCTACCCAGAACAACGACCAGCAGAAGCAGATCCAGGCGTTCAGCAAGTTCGTCAATGACGGCGTCGACGCCATCGTGCTGTCCGCCACCGAGGATTCCGGCTGGGATGACTCGCTGAAGAAGGCCGCCGAGGCCGAGATCCCGGTCTTCACCGTCGACCGCAACATCGATGTCAAGGACGCGAAGGCCAAGAGCGCCATCGCCTCCCACATCGGGCCCTCCAACGAGTGGGCCGGCCAGCAGGCCGCGGAGTTCATGAACAAGAACTTCCCCGATGGGGCCAACGGCTTCATCCTGCAGGGCCCCGCAGGCCTCTCCGTGGTCAAGGACCGCGAGACCGGCTGGAGCGCCAAGGCCAACAAGAACATCAACGTCCTCGAGAAGCAGTCCGCCAACTGGTCCACCGATGAGGGCAAGACCGTGACCGCCGGCCTGCTCGACAAGTACAAGGCCAAGGACCCGCAGTTCATCTTCGCCGAGAACGACGAGATGGGCCTGGGCGCCGCGCAGGCAGTTGACGCCGCCGGCCTCAAGGGCAAGGTGAAGATCGTCACCATCGACGGCACCAAGCCCGGTCTGCAGGCCGTCGTCGACGGTGACCTCTCCGAGGACATCGAGTACAACCCGATCTTCGGCAAGGAGACCGCCAAGGCCGTCAAGGACAAGCTGGACGGCAAGAACGTCCAGAAGAACATCGTCATCGATTCGAAGGTCTTCGATCCCACGGCCGCCAAGCAGGCTCTTGACGCCGGGACCCGTGTGTACTGATCGATTCGGTCTCTGATTGACGCTACGAGGAGCATGGACGGTGTGCAGGTGGATACCCATCACCATGGCGTCCATGCTCTTCTCATGCTCTGATAACCATTTACATTTTCTGTAAGGCAAAAACATGACAGACAAAAAACCCATCGTCGTGATGAAGGGCATCACGATCGAATTCCCGGGTGTCAAGGCTCTGGACAATGTTGACCTTAGTCTTTATCCAGGTGAGGTGCACGCCTTGATGGGCGAGAACGGCGCCGGCAAATCGACCATGATCAAGGCGCTCACGGGCGTCTACAAGATCAACGCCGGCTCCATCACCGTGGAAGGCAAGCCACAACTGTTCAAGGGCACGCTCGACGCCCAGAACGCCGGGATCGCGACCGTATACCAGGAAGTGAACCTCTGCACCAACCTGAGCATCGGCGAGAACGTGATGCTCGGCCACGAGGTGCGCGACAAGATCGGCATGATCAACTGGAAGAAGACGCACGCCAAGGCCGCCGGCTTCCTCGCCGAGATGGGGCTTGGCAGCCTCGACACGCACGCGCCGCTGAGCTCGATCTCCATCGCCATGCAGCAGCTCGTCGCCATCGCCAGGTCGATGGTCATCGACGCCAAGGTGCTGATCCTCGACGAGCCGACCTCCTCGCTGGACGCCAACGAGGTGGAGGAGCTCTTCGCCATCATCCGCAAGGTGCGCGATTCCGGCGTGGCCATCCTCTTCGTCTCCCACTTCCTCGACCAGGTCTACCAGATCAGCGACAAGATGACCGTGCTGAGAAACGGCAAATTCATCAAGGAAGTCGTCACCAAGGACACGCCGCGCGACGAGCTCATCGGCATGATGATCGGCAAGAGCGCCGAGGAGCTGAGCCAGATCGGCACCAAGAAGACCCGCCGCGAGCCCGAGCCCGGCGAGAAGCCGATCGCCTCGGTCCACGACTTCGGCAAGAAGGGGAGCATCAACCCCGTCGACATGGACATCTACAAGGGCCAGATCGTCGGCTTCGCCGGCCTGCTGGGCTCCGGACGCACCGAGCTGGCGCGCCTGTTCTTCGGCGCCGACAAGGCCGACTCCGGCAGCTTCACCTTCAACGGCCACAAGCTCACCGTCGCCGACCCGTCCACGGCCCTGCGCAACAAGATCGCGTACTCCACCGAGAACCGACGCGACGAGGGCATCATCGGCGACCTCACGGTGCGTGAGAACATCCTCATCGCCCTGCAGGCCACCCGTGGCATGTTCAGGCCGATCCCGAAGAAGGAGGCGGACGAGGTCGTCGACAAGTACATCAAGGAGCTCAACGTGCGCCCCGCCGACCCGAACAGGCTCATCAAGAACCTCTCCGGCGGCAACCAGCAGAAGGTGCTGATCGCCCGCTGGCTGGCCACCAACCCCGAGCTGCTGATCCTCGACGAGCCCACCCGCGGTATCGACATCGGCGCCAAGGCCGAGATCCAGCAGGTCGTCATCGACCTGGCCGGCCAGGGCATCGGCGTCATCTTCATCTCCTCGGAGCTCGACGAGGTCGTCCGTCTTTCCGACGACATCGAGGTCCTCAAGGACCGCCACAAGATCAAGGAGATCGAGAACGACGACACCGTCTCGCAGGAGACCATCGTCCAGACGATCGCCAACACAAACGTCAATAGCGGAAAGGAGGAATGATGGCCGAAGAGAAGAAGAACGCGGAGGAGAAGACCTCGTCGTTCAAGAAGCTGCTGTCCTCGAACCTGACATGGTCCGTGGTCGCCTTCATCGTCCTGATCATCATCTGCACGATTTTCGACCATGGGTTCCTTTCGCTGAAATGGAACACCAACACCGGCGGCCTCGCGGGCCCCCTGATCACCATGATCCAGGAATCCGCGCGTTACCTCATGATCGCCACCGGCATGACGCTGGTCATCTCCACCGCCGGCATCGACCTCTCCGTCGGCTCGACGATGGCCGTGGCGGGCGCCGTGGCCATGCAGATGCTCATCGGCGGCAGCAACGTGTGGGTCGCCATCCTGTGCGCCCTGCTCGTCGGCCTGCTCATCGGCTGCGTCAACGGCGCGCTGGTCTCCATCCTCGGCCTGCAGCCCTTCATCACCACGCTGATCATGATGCTCGCCGGGCGAGGCCTGGCGAAGGTCATCACCTCCGGGCAGAACGCGGACGCCAGTTCCATCGCCGGCATCGCGCCCCTGCGCTGGATGGCCAACGGCTTCATCGTCGGCATCCCCGCCAACTTCATCATCGCCATCATCATCGTCGCGATTGTCGGACTGCTCGCCCGCAAGACCGCGATGGGCATGATGATCGAGTCCGTGGGCATCAACCCCGAGGCCAGCCGCATGACCGGCATCAAGCCCCGCAGGATCCTGTTCATGGTCTACGCGATCTCCGGCCTGCTGGCCGCGGTCGCCGGCTTGTTCGCCACCGCATCCGTGATGCGCGTCGACGTGGTCAAGACCGGCCAGGACCTGGAGATGTACGCGATCCTCGCGGTCGTCATCGGCGGCACCTCGCTGCTGGGCGGCAAGTTCTCGCTGCTGGGTTCGGCGTTCGGCGCGATCATCATCGCGATGATCCGCAAGACCATCATCACGCTCGGCGTCGATGCCGCCGCGACCCCCGCGTTCTTCGCGGTCGTGGTCATCATCGTCTGCGTGATGCAGGCTCCGAAGGTCCATAACCTCAGCGCGGAGATGAAACGCAAGAGGGCGTTGAAGGCACAGTCAAAGGCGGTGGCGGCATGAGTGGCGCAACGGCAAAAGCAAAGACAACGGTTCGCAAGTCCGGCGCGGGCAAGTCGCGCCATCTCGATCCGCAGATGATCCCGACCATCGCGGCCGTCGTCATCTTCATCCTCATGCTGATCATGGGCCAGGTGCTCTTCGGCACCTACATCAGGCTTGGATTCATCTCCTCGCTGTTCATCGACCATGCCTACCTGATCATCCTCGCGGTCGCGATGACCCTGCCGGTGCTCACCGGCGGCATCGACCTGAGCGTCGGCGCCATCGTCTCCATCACCTCGGTGGTGGGCGTGAAGATGACCATCGCGGGCACCCCCTCGTGGATCGCCATGATCGCCATGATCGTCATCGGCATGTTCTTCGGCCTGCTGGCCGGCACGCTGATCGAGGAATTCAACATGCAGCCCTTCATCGCCACGCTGTCGACGATGTTCCTGGCCCGTGGCATCTCCTCGATCATCTCGACCGACTCGCTGCCCCTGCCGCAGGACAACAACTTCGACTGGGTGGCCGATCCGATCAAGATCATCGACAACCCCAAGATCGCCAATGACCTGACCTTCAACATGGGCGTGGTCATCGCCATCGTCGTGGTCGTCTTCGGCTACATCCTGCTGCACAAGACCCGCACGGGCCGCACGATCTACGCCATCGGCGGTTCCCGCCCCTCGGCGGAGCTCATGGGCCTGCCGGTCAAGCGCACCAACTACATCATCTACCTCACCTCCGGGACCCTGGCGGCCATCGCCTCCATCGTCTACACGGCGAACATCGGCTCGGCGAAGAACACGACCGGTGTGGGCTGGGAGCTCGACGCGGTTGCCTCCGTGGTCATCGGCGGCACCATCGTCACCGGCGGCTTCGGCTACGTGCTCGGCTCCGTCATCGGCGCCCTGGTGCGTTCCACGATCGACCCGCTGACCTCCGACTTCGGCGTGCCGGCGGAGTGGACGACCATCGTGGTCGGCCTGATGATCCTGGTGTTCGTGGTGCTGCAGCGCGCGGTCACCGCATTCAACAAGAAGGAATGACCGGCCTGACCACCTGTGGTCGGCGACCGGTCGCCAATCCAAGGCCATGTGTGCTCGGCGCCTGAGGGCGCGGGGCACCGGCCCTGGAGAGCAAGCGAAGGGACATGCCCGGTTTCCGGGTGTGCCCCTTCTGCGTTTCCGGCTAGTCACAGGCGGCGGCCTCCGGGCGATACGCGTCATTCCTTGGCATTCCCGGACGCGGATCCGGCGTCCGCCAACGGCACGGCCTAGAATGGATGCAGAACGATTCATCAGCCGTTCCCTCGTCGCGACGCGGCGGCGCGGGACGGCACCAAAGGAAAGGTCGGCAGCGATGAGCGCACAACACGGCAATGACGAAAGACTGATCGTCAACTGCATTCCGGTGGACGAGGCGGACCGGCGGCGGTTCGTCGAGGCTGCGGACGGCGTCGACATCCGCTTCTGCGGCAGCCTCGAGCACTACGGCGACATGAAGGTCAAGGCCCAGATCCCCGAGGACCTGCGCGCCCGGGCGACCGCCGTGCTCGGCAACTTCGACCCCGTGCTGGCGCCGCAGTTCGCCAAACTGGAATGGCTGCAGACCTGGAGCGCCGGCGTCGACGCCTACATCGCCCCGGGCGTACTGCCCGAAGGCGTGCGCATCACCAGCGCCACCGGTGCCTACGGCCAGTCGGTCGGCGAGCACATGATCGCGATGATGTGGGCGCTGATGAAGAACTTCACGCTCTACGCGCGTGACCAGGCGGCGCACCGCTGGAAGGACGAGGGCACCGTGCTCACGCCCGCCGGCGCGACCGCGCTGGTCGTCGGCACCGGCGACATCGGCTCGCATTTCGCCGCCCTCGCCAAGGGCGCCGGCATGCGCACGGTCGGTGTGCGCCGCAGCGCCAGCAAGCCCGTGGACGGCATCGACGAGATGCATGGCTTCGACGAGCTGGACGCGCTGCTGCCGCAGGCCGACGTGGTGGCGCTCTCGCTGCCGAGGGCCGCCGACACCCACCACCTGCTCGACGCGCGCCGGCTCGCCCTGCTCAAGGCCAGCGCCATCGTCATCAACGGCGGACGCGGCGACGCGGTCGACGATGACGCCCTGGCCGACGTCTTGGCGCACGGCGCGATCCGCGGCGCCGGCCTCGACGTCTTCGAGACGGAGCCGCTGCCGGAGGACCATCCGCTCTGGTGCCAGCCTCGCTGCCTGATCACCCCGCACGTCGCCGGCGGCAGCCACCTGGCCAGCAACGACGCGCGCATCATCGACATCGCCGTGGCCAACGTGAGCCGCTACGTCCACGGCGAGCCCCTGCGCGACCAGGCCCACCGCTGAGCTCCTGTGGCACTGGATTCCCAAGCCCCCAGGCTCGGGGACGCCCATTGATGCGAATCCGTCCGGTTCCCTTTCGCGCCGGACGGATTTCCGTATCTCCTAGCCCACTGGCGTCTGCCCGGACAATATGGGAAACCCCAACGCTCGGTATGCCGATGCGTTGGGGTTTTGGATTTCCACACGACGATGAACCGATTGGTTCGCCCCATCGCCGTGCCAGGAAGTGGGGAGCCGGGGCTCAGCGGCCGTAGGCCTCGTCGAGCTGGGCCTCCATGTCCTCGAAGCGGTCGACTGACGGCCTCCACACCGGGTGACCGGCGGCGACCACGAGCAGCGGACGCTCCAGGGTGCGCAGGTCGTCGACGGGGTTCTCGTCGAGCACGAGCAGGTCGGCGGACTTGCCGACCTCGATCGAACCGGTGATGCTGTCGACGCCGATGACCTTGGCGGTCACCTGGGTGCCGGCGTGGAAGGCCTGCGCGGGCGAGAAGCCGGCGAAGCGGTTGAGCAGCTGCATCTCGCGCCAGGTGCCGTACTGCGGCACGAAGGGCATGGCGCTGTCGGTGCCCACGCCCACCAGGATGCCCGCCTCGTGCGCCTGCCTGGCGCCGGTGATCATGCCCTCGACCACCGGCCCGGAGTTCTGCATCTGCACGTCGGTCATGTTGAGCGCCTGCTGGGAGAGCAGCTTCATGGGCAGCCCGGCCGAAAGCGTGGGTTCCAGTGCGCTGTAGCCGCGCAGCGAGTTCGGGTTGTTGAGGAAGAGCTCGGTCAGCTCGTCATCCAGGGCGCAGCCGTGCTCGATGGTGTCGACGCCGGCCTTCAGCGCGCGCAGCACGCCCTCGTGGCTCTGGGCGTGGGCGGCGACGATGATGTCGTTGGCGTGCGCGGTCTCGCAGATCGCGCGCATCTGCTCGGTCGTCATCTGCGGGGCGCCGGCCTCGCCGGGCACCTGGGAGTCGGTGACCCCGCCGGTGGCCGCGATCTTCAGTGCCCGGGCGCCATGGTCGATGTTCGTCTCGGCGGTGGCCCTCGCTTCCTCGGGGGTGCTGCTCTCCAGGGCGATCAGCGGGGCGCCGTGCCCGTCGGGGATCGCCAGCAGCGGCCCGGAGGGAAGGATACGCGGGCCGACGACGCGTCCGCTCTCGATCTGGCGGCTCAGCGTGACCAGCTCATAGCCCACGTCGCCCACGGAACGCACCGTGGTGACGCCCGAATTGAGCAGGGTCATGATGTTGGATTTGCTCGTGGCGTACATGAACGCCCTGCCGGCCGGGTTGTGCAGCAGCTTGGCGAGCTTGCGCTGGCCTTCCGGCGTGCTGCCCTTCGGGTCGAGCGGGCGGCCCTTGGAGAAGGTGTGGACGTGGCCGTTGACCATGCCGGGGGAGACCACCTTGCCGGTGGCGTCGAGGCGGTGGTAGCCCGGAGGCACGATGGTGGAGGAGGAGGGGCCGATCTTGCTGATCCTGCCCAGTCCGTCGACCACGACGGTGGTGTCGGCAAGCGTGCGGCCGTCCTCGTCACCGGTGGCGACGGTGGCGTGCTCCAGGGCGAACGGCTCGATGATGGTGCTACGTGGTGAATGCATGTCCAACTCCCTTGATGGTGGAATGATACGGGAACCCGATGTGCCTCCACTCTACCAGCATGGCGAATGGCCCGGGCGGGTATGGCGGAGGTTGCGCTCAGAGGCGGGGAAGGGCCGGGATGGCCTTCATCGTCAGCAGGACGGCCAGGTAGATGGCGCACAGCGCGATGAAGACGAGGTCGCGGCGGGCCACATGCATGGCGTGCCAGTGGGTGCGGTGGATGCCCTCCTCGTAGCAGCGGGCGTCGAGGGCCAGCGAGAGGTTGTCGGAATGGCGCAGCGCGCCGGCGAAGATGGGCACCACGATGGCGGCCAGCGCGTGGATGCGCCGGGCGGGCGTGCCGGTCTCGATGCTGCCGCCCCTGGCGGACTGGGCGTCGACCACGTCGCGCGCCTCGCCGGCCAGCGTGGGCAGGAAGCGCAGCGCCAGGCTCATCACCAGGGCCAGCTCCTGGGTGTGCAGGCCGAGCCGGCGCAGCGGCGAGAGTAGGGAGCCGAAGCCGTCGGTCAGCGCCGTCGGCGTGGTGGTCTGCAACAGGATGATGCCCAGGACGATGACCAGTCCGAAACGGCCGGTGTAGAGGATGGCCGCCATCACGCCGTCGGTGGTGACCGGCAGGCCTGCGATGGTCAGCAGCGGCCTGCCGGAGCGCACGAAGAGCATGTTGACCACGCCCATCACCAGCAGCAGGGCGACGAAGCCACGCAGCGAATGCCAGAGGTTGCGCGGGCTCAGGCGCGCCGCGGCCGCCATGGCGACCACCATCGCCAGCGTGAGCAGCAGCTGGGGGACGGAGCCGACCATGAACGAGGTGAACATGAGCACCAGGAACACCACGAGCTTCACACGCGGGTCGAGCCGCTGCACCAGCGGCTGGCGGTGATGGGATGTCTTGGCGCCCGGGCCTGAAGGTCGAGCCTGGCGTTCCTCGGCGTCCTTACACTTCGTTCGTTTGCCGCCGTGTGGCGAGGACGGGGATGAAGAGGGGATGGCGGTGGCCGGCTGCGGGGATGCGTCGCCGTGACCGTGCGCGGCCGCCGCGTCGCCGTCGAGCGTGATGACGCGGTCGGCCAGCTGACGGGCCTGGCGCAGCGAATGCGTGACCATGACGATGGTGACGCCCTGGGCGTTGAGCGTGCGCACCAGCGCGTAGATGCGCTCGCTGGCCGCGGCGTCGAGCCCGGCGGTCGGCTCGTCGAGGATGAGGATGCTCGGGTCGCAGGCGATCGTGCCGGCGATGGCCGCCAGCCGCTGCTGGCCGCCCGAAAGGGAGAAGGGGGAGCGGTCCGCCAGATCGGCGATGCCCATGAGTTCCAGCGCGCGCTCGACGCGCTCGTCGACCTGCTGCTGTGTCAGCCCTTGGTTGCTCGGCCCGTAGGCGACGTCCTGGCGCACCGTCTCGGCGAAAAGCTGGCGTTCGGGCTGCTGCATCACCAGTCCCACGGCGCTTCGCAGGGCCTTCTTGCGCTGCTTGGCGTGCTTCTTGCCGCCGCCCAGATCGATGCCGGCCACCTCGAGCCTGCCGGCGCCCGGCTTGCTCAGCGCGGTCATGAGCCGGGTCAGCGTCGATTTGCCGGTGCCGTTGCGGCCCATGATGGCCACGACCTCGCCGCGCTCGATGCGCATGGAGAAGTCGTGCAGCGTGTCGGCGTCCGCCTTGGGGTAGCGGAAGGAGACGTGGTCGAAAAGCACCGCCGGGTCGTCGTCGGGACGCTCCGATGGCTTGCGGGACAAGGAAGGCGATGATGCCGATGGCGCCGTGTCGCCGTTTCCGGCGTTGATGATGACGCCGTCGGGCCTGAGCGTGCCGGTGTCGTTGGCGTTCGTGACCGCCAGCCGCAGTGCGGCCTGCGTGGCGCTCAGCTCGACGAGCCTGCCGCCCTCGACGCTCAGGATGCGGTCGGCCCGCGTGAGCTCCTCCGGCCGGTGGGTGACGTGCACGATGGTGACGCCCTGGCGTTGCAGGGCGTCGAGCACGCTGAGCACGTGGCGCTGCGACTGGGTGTCGAGCATCGCGGTGGGCTCGTCGAGCACGATCATGCGCGGACTCATCGCGAGTATGCCGGCGATGGCGATGCGCTGCTGCTGCCCGCCGCTCATGCGCGAGGGGTCGGCCTCCAGGTAGCCGCCCATGTCGACGGCGTTGAGCGAGGCGTCGACGCGCCTGGTGATGCGATCCGGAGTCAAAGCGAGGTTCTCGGGGCCGAACGCCACGTCGTCGCCGACCACAGTGGTGATGATCTGGTCGGTGGGATTCTGGAAGACCGCGCCGATGCCCTTGCGGGCCCTGCGGAACCGATCGCTGTGCGGGGTGCCGTCCTCGAAGACCGGCTCGCCCAGCAGGGTGACGCTGCCGCCGTCCGGGGCGGTGAGCCCGGCGATGAGGCGGGCCAGCGTCGACTTGCCGCTGCCGTTGGGACCCACCAGGCAGATCCGTTCGCCCTCGCGGATATCGAGGTCGATGCCCTCGAGCACCCAGGTCTCACCGTGGTCATAGCTGAAACGGATATCGTTGAGGCTCACGGCCAGGCCGTTGCCGACCGGGCCGTCGCCGTGTTCGTCGCGATGGCCGTATCCGCCGTTTCCGGGGTCGCCGAAGGCGGCCGAAGCCTGCCCGCGGCCCTGTTCGAGGTCTGCGGGACGGGCGTCGGTCGCCTGTTCGCGCTCGGAGGTCATGTGTGTGGGGGACATCCTTGCCTGTGGTCTCTTGGTTCGGAGTCCGGTCTAGAGCGACCGGTTGAGCAGGTTCGAGATCGGCTTGTAGATGATGAAGGTGACCACGCCGTGGATCGCGAACTTGATGAGGTTGAACGGCAGCAGGATCGGCACCACCATCGCCATCACCTGCGCGGTGGTCATATGCGCGTAGATCGGGGTGATCAGCAGGTTGCCGCCGATGGCCGCGACGAGGCCGAAGACCACGCCGACCAGGATGCCGGCCAGCGCGCCCATGCGGGTGCGGATGCGCTTGTAGACCAGGGCCGCCGGAACGCTCAGGAACACCGAGACCGCGATGGACATGATCGCGCCCCACGGGTTCATGAATAGGTGGGGGATCCAGCTCAGCACGCTGACGATGAAGGCGGCCATCGGCCCGAAGGCGAAGCCGGCGACCAGGCAGATGATGCCGGAGAGGTCGTATTTGAGCCACGGGGTGCCGGGCATGATGGGAAACTCGATGAAGGAGGCCGCCATCGCCAGCGCCACGAACAGGGCGTAGACGGCGATGCGCTGGGTAGACCAACGGCCCTTGTCGGCCACGCCGGTGGAATGCGAGGATTGCGTCTTGTCGCGTCTGCTGGGATCCGTTGGAATTTGGGTATGGGAGATATCGCTCATGATGAGCCTCGTTTCTTTCATCCGGACTGTCACCGTTGGCCTCGGATTCACACCGGATCGACCGCTTTCGCGGCTCGCGGGCTTCGGCTCGCTGTCGTTGTCGACCGACAGTGCCGTTACCGCCAATAAGGAATTTCACCTTCCCTGAAACTGACGGTTCCATCTATACCCGTACGGGTGGTCATCGGTCGATGGATTGTCGTACGGCATATCGTGACGGCATGGGGTCATGGCTTGATTTCGGCTTGATTCCGCCGTTTTGCGGCTTTTGCCGACCCGTTGTCGTCCATCCATCGCGTGGGGGTGCAAGAATGGGAGGCATGACTGAAGATGTGAAATCCAAGGACAAGGCAGGCAAGGCCGCTTGCGCCGAAGTGAGCGCGCGCGGCGATTCGCCGATCGAGAAACTGGCCATCGTCGTGGTCACCTACAAGCGCCAGGAGCTGCTGGCGACGCTGTTCGACTCGATTGAGAAGCTCACCGTGGCGCCGTGGCGCGTGGTCGTGGTCGACAACGAGCACAGCGACAAGACCCACGGCATGGTCGAGGAGTTCTCGGCCCAGCTCAAGGAGCGGTGGGGCGATACGGAAGCCGACGAAAGCGGCAACACGGGCCGTGTGCTCTACGAGCCCCAGGCCGGCAACATCGGCGGCTCCGGCGGCTTCTCCAACGGCGTGAAGAAGGCCTACGAGATCGGCGCCGAATGGTTCTGGGTGATGGACGACGACGTGGCGGTGCTGCCCAACGCCATCGCGCAGCTGGCCAAATGGACGCCGCGCCACGACGTGATCCAGGGCTCCAGGCTCGACTACGACGGCGGCGACTTCTACTGGCAGTATGATTTCATCGTCCCGCTGGGCATCCCCAACCCGATCGCCCCCGCCGCGTTCGGCCCCTCCGGCTACCGCACGATGGACACGATGTGCTTCGAGGGCGGCCTCTTCCGCCGCAACATCGTCGAGAAGATCGGCCTGCCCGACCCCCGTTTCTTCATCTACTGGGACGACACGATCTACGGCTACCTGGCCAGCCTGGTCACCGACCCGATCGTGGTGGCCGACAAGATCATCCGCCGCACGCGCAACATCGGCAACTGGGACATCGCCGGCGTGCGCCAGCTCAACTCGACCTCCGACATGAACCGCTACCACATCATGCGCAACCGCGGCTACATGGCCCGCTACTTCATGGCCCACGGCGACTACCGTCCGGTCCTCTTCGCTCTGGGTACCCTGCTGACCGCCGTCAAGGAGACCATCCGCCTGGTGGCCGTCGACCGCGAGCACCTCAAGAGCGGCCTGGTCCGGATCGCCAAGGGATGGCTGGACTCGCGCAAGCTGCTGCACGACCCGAACTGGGAGCCGATGCCGCCGCTGAAGTGACGGCCGGCCAATAGGCGAACATGGATACCGGCCTTGCGCCGGTGACGTGACGGTAATGTCCACGTCGCCGGCGCAAGGCCGATTCGTATGTATGCGAGGTATGCGCCCATGCGTCGTGTGGAGGCGCAGGCGCCGACCGGCGGACGATCAGCGGTGGATGAACAGGCCGCCCTCTCCCCAAGCCCACTGTCCGCTGCCCGCGCCGATCTGGAAGTGGAGCTTGGCGATGCCCAGGTCGTTCATCGCCTGGCCGTCCTCCACGTCGTGGTCGAGGGTGGCACAGGCGGTGTCGTCCGCGGCGCTGTAGGAGAACCGGATCGGCTGGGCGTTCATGGCGCTCGGGGCCTTGAGCGCGGCCTCGACCCCGGCGGTGAACCAGGCCGGGGCCTTGGCACGCTTCTCGGTGTCCATGCCGGGTGTCATCTGCGCGGCGGTGATGGACTTGCGGTGGCCGGCGGCCTGGCTGGCCAGGGTCCGGTAGTCCTTGGAGACGAAGGTCTCGGGATGCTCGTGCTGGCCGATGACGACGGCCAGATAGAACGCCTCGTCGTTCTTGATGCGGCAGTGGCTGGCGGCCAGGTCGCGGTCGAGGCTGCCACCGGCCCAGCAGGTCGCCAGGCCCCACGAGGTGGCGGTGAGCACCAGCCGCTCGGTGAAGAACCCGGCGCGCTCGCGGGCCTCCTCATCGTCCTTCGGGCCCACCACGGCGATGTAGTCGGCCGCGTTGACGAAATGGCCGGAGGTGTTGGCGTCGGCGAAGACGGCGGGCTGGTCGCGCACCAGCTGCAGGCGCAGCCCGGAGATCGTGTCGATCGCGTCGATCGAGGCCTCGAGCTGCCGTGCCTTCTCGTCGGCCAGCGGCGTGGACGACCAGTTGCGGGTCGAGGTGCGGATGTTGATCATGTCTATCAGTTGGTTGTGTTCGCTCATGGTTCCATTATGCTTCGCGCACCGCGATAAAACGCGGTACGGCGGAAATTTTCAAAGGTGAGGCAACGCCTTGCGCGCCCGTGCCCCGGGCGGGAAAGGCCGCGCCGCGTTGGGTATCGCGCGAGGTAAGGTGGCAGCGATCACAGGCGTCGCCACGCGCTTTCGACACATTCGAGATTTCAAGAGGAACGACAATGATTGAGACGGCACAGGCATTCGGCATCGACATCGGCGGTTCCGGCATCAAGGCCGCGCCCGTCGACCTCGAGCGGGGCGATTTCGCGGTGCCGCGCCTGAAGGTCCACACCCCCGAACGCTCCACGCCGAAGGCCTTGGCCAAGATCGTGCGCCAGGCCGTCGAACGCTTCGAGGTGCCGGAGGGCGCCCCCATCGGCATCGCCTTCCCGGCGCCCGTCAGGCCCGGCAGGCCGCTCGACTTCATGGCCAACCTCGACAAATCATGGATCGGACTGGACGTCACCGAGGTCTTCTCGCGCGCCTGCGGGCGGCCGGTCACCGTGGTCAACGACGCCGACGCGGCCGGACTGGCGGAGCAGCGCTACGGCGCGGCGAAGGGACAGGGCGGGCTGGTCGTTGCCACCACGCTGGGTACCGGCATCGGCACCGCGCTCATCTACGACGGCGTGCTCATCCCCAACACCGAGCTCGGCCACATCGAGCTGGCCAAGGGCAAGGGCGAGGCCGAGAAATACGCGGCCTCCTCGGTGCGCGACAAGAAGAGCCTCGGCTACAGGAAATGGGCCAAGCGCCTGACCAAATACTATGGGCTTCTGGAGAAGTACCTCAACCCCGACCTCTTCGTCGTCGGCGGCGGCGTGAGCCGGATGAGCGAGAAGTTCCTGCCCTATATCGACGTGCATACCCCGATCGTGCCCGCCAAGCTACGCAACCAGGCCGGCATCGTGGGCGCCGCCTACTACGCGACGTCCAAGCTCGTCTGAGCGCCGCGCGGAACAACCGGAAGGAACGACATGCGCTTTTCGTCAAGGGTGGGCTCCACCAGGCTCAACGCGATCGCCGAGGCCGAGCGGGCGGCACGCGCCGCGGGCATCGGCCTCGAGACCGTCAACGATTCCAATCCCACCCACCACGGCCTGGCCCCCGCGCAGGTGCCGGGCGTCTACACGGCCCAGCCGCGCGGACCTCTGGCGGCGCGCGAGGCGCTGGCCGAATTCCTGACCGGGCGCGCACGCCAGGAGACGGCCGAGGGCAGGCAAGGCGAGGACGACGGGGGAGCGCCGGCGGACGGACCCGAGCACGTTGACCCCGAGCGCCTGTACCTGCTGAGCTCCACCTCGCAGGCGTATTCGTGGCTGTTCAAGCTGATGTGCGATCCGGGCGACATCGTGCTCGGGCCCAAGCCTGGCTATCCGCTCATCGAGTCCATCGGCGGGCTCGAGGGCGTGGAGACGATGGAATACCAGCTGCGCTTCGACGGCTCGTGGTTCATCGACGTGCCCTCCGTCGAACGGCTGCTCGACGGCGAGCGGGGCGAGAAGGTGCGGGCCATCGTGCTCATCAACCCCAACAACCCCACCGGCTCCTACGTGCATCCCGGCGAACGGGAGGCCATGGTCGAGCTGTGCCGCAGGCGAGGCATCGCCATCATCGCCGACGAGGTCTTCTTCGACTACTCGCTCGAACCCTTCGCCGGCAACCGCCGCCTCGCCGGCGAGCGGGGCGCGCTGGTCTTCGCGCTCGACGGCTTCTCCAAGTCGCTGGCGGCCCCGCACGCCAAGGTCGGCTGGATCGAGGTCAGCGGTCCCGACGACCTGGTCGCCGAGGCGCAGCGCCGGCTCGACGTGATCGCCGACGACTACCTGCCCTTCAGCGACATCATCGCCGAGCGCATGCCCGAGCTGCTCGGCGCGGTGCCGGGCCAGCTGCGGCGCGTGCGCGAGCGGACGCAGTCGAACCTGCGCACCCTGCATGCCGTGCTCGCCGCCGACGAGACGGGCGTGGTCTCCGTGCTGCGCGCGGAGGGCGGATGGAACGTGCTGCTGCGCTTCCCGTCGATGATCGACGAGAACGAGCTGGTGCTGCGCCTGATCCACGACGCGCACCTGACCGGCCAGCCCGGCTACTTCTTCGACATGGCCGCCAACGGCTACCTGGCGGTCTCGCTGCTGCCCGTCCCCGAGGTCTTCGCGCGCAACGTCACCGCGGTGCTCGACGCCGTCGCCGCGCTGATGGATCCGGCGAGCTAGACGATCCTGAACCAGTCCTGCACCCGCTCGAAAAGCGTGGGATCGGTGCCGGTCAGCGCGTCGTCACGGCCCGGCACGAACAGTGCCATGAAGGCGATGGCCAGGCCGGCGAGCACCAGCGCCATGACCAGCAGGCGGGCGAGATAGCGCAGCCAGCCGATATGCGCCCACCAGGGTTCTCGCAACGAGGCGGTGGCAAGCGCTCTGTCTTGTGGTTCGTCGCCGGCACCCGACCCGTCATCGGCGTCCTCACCCAACAGCGAGGGGAGCGTGGCGACGGTGGCGAGGCTTGCCAGCCAGCCGAAATCGACCATGTAGCGCCAGCCGAGCCCGCCCTTCATCGCGTCCAGGATCATCAATGCCACGGCCGACGCCAGCAGCGTCCACACGAAGCCCAGCATGCCATGCCCGCGCAGCCGGCGCCGGGCCCTCGGCAGCAGCGCCAGCAGGCAGACCAACGCCGGGCAGAGCGCCACCAGGCCGCCGACCATCGGCTCCACATACGACCAGGACGGCAACGGCGCCGGATCGATGGAAAGGAACGGGAAGGCGTGCGTGGCGCGCAGGGGCAGGAACAGGTAGTAGCCGATGACGGCCGGCAGGTCGGCCAGGGGCGTGTGGTGGCGCGTCATGTCGGCGACGGTGATCTGGTAGCGTTCGCCGAAATCGAGCGGGGAGCCGAAACGCACCTGGTTGTAGGCCATCAGCGGGGCCACGACGACGAGCGCCGGCAGCAGCATCGCGCAGCACGCGGCCACGATCGAGCGTACGTCGCGCCTCGTCGCCTGTCGGCCTGGCAGCGCCAGCCGGATCTGCGGCCAGAACAGCGGCAGGGCGAGCAGCGCGACGAGCACGAAGGTGGGCCGGCAGCCGAAGTTCGCGGCGACGCACAGCGCCCCGGCGGTCAGATGCGGCCAGGAGAGCGGTGGGGCGCCATCGAAGACGAGCGCATGGCGTCGCCGCGATGCCGGGCCGGCCGCCCCCAGCCAGAACCACAGCCCCATCGTGCTCAGCAGCAGCGAGGCGGCGAAGGGGATCACATAGAAATTCATGCGGAACGCCAGGTAGCCGGCGTTGCTGCCCACGGCCACCAGCGCCAGCGCCAGCGAGACGGTGGCCAGCGAGGCGCGGGGGGCGACGCGCCCGATCAGGCGGATGACCAGCAGCGAGCCGAACGCCGCCACGCCCAGCAGCAGCAGCGCCACCGCCACGCCGGCCGGCAGCATGCGCCCGCCGGGCACGAACCACGAGGTGACGATGCGGAACGGGGCGAAGAGCAGCAGGGCCGGCAGCACGCCGAAATACGAGTACCAATGGCCGCCGTGGAAGGCGTAGTCCCAGTAGATGGGGGAGACGCCGTGGGCCAGCAGCGCCTCGCGCGCCTGCGGGTCATAGGGGTCGGCGGCCCGCGCCAGCTCCTGGGGCACCGGCAGGTCGATGGTGGTGCGCCCGGCGATCAGCGAGTCGGCGAGATGGCCGTACTGGTTGAAGTCATAGGTGTAGCCGCCGGGGGCGTGGAAGCTGCCCGAGGGATTGGCGAAGGCCGAGACGACGCGCGAGGCGGCCAGCGCCACGAGGGCCAGCGCGAAGACGAGGAACGCGGCGCGCTGCCGGACGCTGGAGGTGTCGAGGCCGATCCGCCAGAGCCTCGACCCGGGCCACCACGCCGCCACGAGCAGCGCCACGAGCAGCATGGCCGCCACCCTGCCGGTTTCGAAGCGGAAGGGCACCTTCGCGTTGGCGCGCACGGCGAGGAAGGGGATGTCGCTGCCCGCCGGCTCCTCGACCCACAGCGTGACCGTCCGGCCCCGGCACGGCATGGCCAGATACAGCGACTGGGGCACCGCCGTCGACAGCGTCTTGCTGCTGGTCGCCTTGCCGTCGACGTCCATGCGCACATGCACGGAGGCGAGTGGCCCGGAGGAGCCGGAAGCCTTGCGCGGGGCGGCGTGACGGGTGTGGCTCGCCAGCCCGGGTGTGGCTGCCGTCGACGGGTCGACGCGCACATAGGGCGAGCTGCCGTCGCTGCGCACGCGCAGGTAGGCGCCGGCCTGGTCGGTGACGCGCAGCGTGCCGTCATCCTGCCGGCTCAGGCCCGGACCCATCTCGTTGAGCGCCGAGGCGGAGTCGGTGCTGGCGCCGAACGAGCTCCAGAAGGGCATGTTGAGCGGGCCGGCCTCCAGCAGCAGGACGACGAGGGTGACGAGAAGGGCCGGAACCGCCCATCGGCGCCGTAAAGGAAGGCCGTGCTTGTTAGTGCTCACCCCATTATTCTATAAGCTTCATGTCTGGCTGAATTGAAAGAATTGCACATATGTCTCATTTCTTTTCGCACGCGCGTGGTTTCGCCGATTCAACCGGAAAACATGACTTCCTCTCCAGGCTTGCGCGTGTCGCGAATCGACTGAACGTGGCGTTCGGCACCGGTGTCGGCGCCGCTCCAGCGCACGGAGCCGACGGGGTGCCGTCGGACGGTGCCACGGGCCGCGCCCAGGCCTCCATCCCCCCGGAGCTGAGGATGCTGATGAGCCAGACCATGCGGCTCGGACCGATGGTCAAGCGCCGCAGCTTCGACTTCGACGGCGTACCGCGTGAGCTGGCCTTGGGATGGGCGCAGCTGCCGCGGCTGGGCGGCCGCTTCTTCTCGCTGGGTGTCTTCGTGGGCAGGGACGGCTTCTGCCAGGTGGCGCTCGCCGACGGCAAGGGGCGAGTCTTCCTGGGCTCCGACCCCGAGATGGACACGCACGGCATGGACGCCGCCCTGGTGATGGGCAAGGAGGGCGAGTTCCTGCTGCACGACGACTCCCGCCTGATGCGCGGCGAGTCCGGCGAGGGCCGGCGCGCGCATGGCAGGGACGTGAGCACCATGCAGGGCGGCATCGTCGGCCGCGACATGTTCGGGCGCATGACCTGGCTCGCCTCATGGCTGCGCCACGGCGGCAGCTACACCCTCGAGCAGATGCGCTACCGCCTGCCGGAGGACATGCGCATCGACCTCGACTACCGTGACGCGCTCACCATCGCCTTCTTCGCCGCCTACATGCTGCCGGGCATGGACGGCCGGCTCATCGGCTTCGGTGCCGGCAACATCTTCCGCCGGCTCAACCGCGAGGCGCCGCTCGGCGCGATCCGCCGTAGCGTGCGCGACAGCTCCGAGGCCCGCTCCGCCGGCCTGCGCGTCTCCGGGCTCGAGGACTACTTCGCCGACCTTATGCGCGAGTCCGGCGCGCTCAAGGAGTCGACCGGCCTCGAGGCCGTGCACGGCGCCGAGCCGCTGCACCTCTACACCTCGAGCTATTCGGGCAACTACTTCTTCACCTGGGACGACTCGCTCAGCCTCGCCCCGGCCCTCGAGGCGCTCAGCATCGAAGGCAACCTCAACCGCTTCGCCGCCGTGAGCGGCTGGCTGGAGCACAACTCCCGCGTCGGCGCGTTCCCCATCGAGGACACCGTCACCCGCGCCGAGGCCGCGCAGATGGACCACAAGCTGCTCGACAACCCCGCCCTGATGGCCCTGGACCCGGGCAAGGACGGCTCCGTGCGCCTCGACGAGCCCAGCACCGTCTCCATGCGCCGGCTCACCGGCCTCGCCGCCCGCGTCGCCGACGGGGTCGCCGGCCATGCCCCGGGCGCCGACGGCGGGTCGGGCAGGGGCGTCCGCGGCGAATGGGTGTACCGCCAGAGCGTGGCCACCCTGCTGCGCCGGCTCAAGGTGCCCTATCGCTTCGACACCGAATTCCGCTCCAACCTCGAGAAGGGCGACGTCGCGGTCGCCTTCACGATGGCGGGCAGGACCATGATGCCCACCAGCCGCTTCGACGTGGCGAGCCACGAGTGGAAGTCGCTCGGCGAGGACGAGCGCACCGAGATGAGCGTCAACTACAACCTGCGCCTCGGCCTGATCATCGCCGCGCTGTGCTTCGGCGCCGACGAGAGCGTGGGCAACGTGTCGATCCGCGTCGACTCTCTGGGCCTGGAGGAGGCGCTGGCCCAGCAGGACTCGGCCATCTCGAAGCTCATCGCCCAGGCGCTGGGCGCCTTCGAGCACGCCTCCAAGCCCAACATGGGCGCCGGTGGTTCCAAGGCCGACCCCAAGGACGGCGACATCCACGGCGATCCGATGCGCTCCGGCGCGATGCCCGTGCGTGCCCAGGCAGGGCCGTCCGCGCGGCCGATGCGCACCGGCGAGCCGAAACCGGAGGATGCCCCAGATGCCGAGAACGCCAAGGATGATCAGGGCGATCAGGTCTCACGCAACGTTCAGGACGGGCATGAGGGCGCCGAAGACGTGAAGGACGGTAACGCCGGCGGAGCCGTCGGTTCCCGGCCCGATGCCGGACAGGGGTCCGCCTCGACGGACAACGCCACGGTGGCCGGAGCGGCCAGCACTACCGCGGCGAGTGACGATGACGGTGATCCGCGGGACGATGGTTCCCACGGCGCCGACGCGCAGGACGACGACTCGCTCGACGCCCAATTCGAGGACGTGATGCGGGGCGTCGATCTCGACTCCATCGCCATGAACGTGCCGCAGGGCGCGCAGGACGGCCAGGAGCCGGCGGATGGCGAGACCGAAGGGACCGACGGGCAGGCCGACGATCCCCTGGCGGTGCTGCGCAGCGGCCCGACCACCAAGACCCTGGCCACGGTCACCTTCTCCCGCCATGAATTCATGGAGCGCATGCGCGACTGCGGGCTGGACCGACCCGTCGAGACCTACCGGAGCTTCGGCGCCACGCTCGACATCGCCGGCTTCGACGTCGTCTCCGGGCAGGCGAAGACCCCGCAGTTCACCCTGCGCGACAAACGCTTCTCGCCCCTGGGCAGCCAGGAGGAGCCGGAGCTTTCCGACCAGCGCTTCGACCCATCCGTGGCCCGCGTGCTGGGCTGCGGACAGGCGATGGGCCTGTCGATCCAGCGCGCCGACCTGATGCAGCGGGCGGTCGACGAGTTCCACCGGATCGCCTCCGACGCCTCGCTGCCCAGCGTCGCCAAGGCCCAGAAGGCCATGGACATCGTCGACCAGATCGGTGACCCCGAACTGGCCGACCTGGCCCCGCAGGTGAGCAAGGCGCTCATCGACGGCGTCGACACCCCCGACCTGGACTTCACGATGGCCAAGCGCCTCGACGGCGAACGGCTCAAGGCGCGCGACCTGCTCTTCTCCGGGCAGGTCGACCAGGCGATCGACAGCCTGCAGCGGGCCGTGGATGCCATGGATGAGCGTTACGCGGGCAGCGGTGCGGCGCGCTATTTCAACTCCTACGCCGAACGGGTGGTCTATAACCGCCTCTTCGCCACGCGCGACGAGCGCACCGTGCTCATCCCCGACAACCTCTTCTACGCGCATATGGAACTGGCGGACGTGCTCGCCCAGCTGCGTGGCGCGAAAGCCGCGCTGCCGCACCTCAACCAGCTGGTGGCCTACGCGCCCTCCTACCCGCTCTCGCACCTGCGCCTGGCCGTGCAGCTGGCCCGCGAGGAGGACTGGAACCCCGCCAGGGCCGCGTGCCTCAACGCCCTGCGAGTCTCGCTCGACCGTGACGACGCGGCCTACGCCTACTACCGCCTGGCCTACGCCGAATGGATGTGCGGCCGGCTCGACGTGGCCGCCGCCAGCTACATCATGAGCGAGCACATCGCGCCCGGCAAGATCGCCTCGCTCGACAATGAGCTGCAGGAGCTCTTGGCCCGGGCCCAGTCGCAGTGCATCCTGGTGCCTACCGGCCTCCAGTTCGCCGAGCACGTGCTCTCCGGCCACGGGCTGCCGGTCTGGCCGAACACCGAGGTGGCCGACATCGTGCGGCGGGCGGCCCGGGTGTGCGTCGACGGCGGCATGTTCGTGCCGGCCCGCACCCTGTCGGTGGCGGCCGCCCGCATGGACGACGGCGCCGACGAGGGCATGGACATGGCCCAGGCCCAGTTCCTGCGCTCGCTGAGCGCCTGAGGCGTGCCGGCGGCCCGCGTCGCTTGCGGCGGCGACAGTCGTAAGATGGTGTGATGCCGGTCGGCGGACGGGACGCCGGCCAGAACTTCAAGCAGTACAAGGTAGGCGGATATGAGCACATCGCAAGGCAACGGCGGCAATGGTTCGGGCGACCAGCTCGCCTGGGATTTCGACGGCGGCCAGGACGTCGTCGAGAACATCGGCATCGCCTCGCTCGCGCCGGGCTCGCCGGCATGGATCGCCGCACTGCGCCCCACCGACGCCGACGCCGAACGGCTCGGCCGGCTCGACGTCTCCAAACTCTCTGCAGACGAGGCCGCCAGGCTCTGGGCCAGGCTCGCCTCGTGGGTGGAAAGCGACCAGGTCGCCTACTACATCCACGATTCGCCCTCCTCCTCCGACGCCGCCTACGACGCCCGCATGCGCTGCCTGCAGGCACTCGAGGCCGTGTTCCCCTCGCTCGACACGCCCCAGTCGCCGACCCACCGCGTGGGCGGCACCTTCTCCAACGACTTCGCCTCGGTGCGCCATCCCTCCCAGATGCTGAGCCTCGACGACGTCTTCTCCATCGCCGAGCTGCGCGAATGGTACGACGGCGTGATCAAAGCCCTGGAATGGCCGGAAGGCAAGCCGCTGCCGATGACCTGCGAGGTCAAGATCGACGGCCTGGCGCTCAACCTGCTCTACCGCAACGGCGTGCTCCAGCAGGGCCTGACGCGCGGCGACGGGGTGACCGGCGAGGACATCACCATGAACGTGCGCACCATCGCCTCGATCCCGCAGAACCTCGGCGGCGCGCCGAATGACATCCCCGAGTTCGTCGAGATCCGCGGCGAGGTGTTCATGCGCTTCGACGATTTCAACCGGCTCAACGAAGCCCACGAGCAAGCCGGCAAGCCGCCGTTCGCCAACCCGCGCAACGCCGCCGCCGGCTCCCTGCGCCAGAAGGACCCGCGCATCACCGCCACCCGTCATCTGAGCTTCTACGCCCACGGGCTCGGCACCCTGCGCTGGGCGCCCGGCTCGGCCAACGAGGGCCACGACGCGGTCGACGACCAGTCGCAGGCCTACGACCTCTACCGGAAGTGGGGGATCCCGGTCTCGCCGCACAACCGCGAGATCACCGGCTTCGACCAGATCCTCGAGATGATCGACTACTACGGCGAGCACCGCGGCGACATCGAGCACGCGCTCGACGGCATCGTGGTCAAGGTCGACGACCTGGCGCTGCAACGCCGGCTTGGGGCCACCTCCAGGGCGCCGCGCTGGGCCATTGCCTACAAATACCCGCCCGAGGAGGTCAACACCCGCCTCAAGGACATCGTCGTGCAGGTCGGCAGGACCGGCCGCGTCACGCCTGTGGCCATCCTCGACCCGGTCTACGTCGCCGGATCCACCGTGGCCGCCGCCACTCTGCACAATCCCTCCGAGGTCAGGCACAAGAACGTGCTGATCGGCGACGACGTGGTGGTGCGCAAGGCCGGCGACGTCATCCCCGAGATCGTGGGGCCCGTGCTGGCCAGCCGTGAGGGCCGCGAAGGCGAGCTGCGCGAGTTCGTCATGCCCTCCCGCTGCCCCTCGTGCGGCGCGAAGCTGGCCCCGGCCAAGGAGGGCGACAAGGACATCCGCTGCCCCAACGTGGAATCGTGCCCGGCGCAGTTCACGCAGCGCGTCATCAACCTGGCCAGCCGCAAGGCCTTCGACATCGAGCACCTGGGCGAGCAGAGCGCCGTGGCGCTGACCAATCCCGAGGAGAACCGGCCGGAGAGCGTGGCCACCTATTCTCCGGGTGACAAGGCCATTGAGACGAAACCCGGGGAAGAGCCTAAGCCCTATGAGCCGCCGGCTGGTTTGCGCCTGCCCGAACGTCAGACACCAGTGCTCACCAGCGAGGCCGGCGTCTTCTCGCTGGACGTCGACATGCTGCGCGATGTCAAAGTGTGGCGAGAACTTCCTGTCGTGGAGGTCACCGAATACACCGACGCCAAAGGCAAGAAGCGTAGGAAACGCAAGAGTCTTGGCGGTTCGGGCGTGTGGCACACAGTATCGGCCTTTTGGACAGCGCGCACCGATGCGTCGCTTGCCAAGACCGACGAGAATGAGACGGCTGAAGACGCTGGAAATGCCGTGCTCACCGGAACTGAGGCGAAGGCTTCGGCGCCCACCGACACTTCGGCGACCGCTGAAGCTTCGGCCGATTCCACAGGTGCTTCCGACTCCTCCGAAACGGCCGACACCCGTTCCGAGAACCTCTATCCGGGCTATGTCGTCCCTGACGACGCGGTGGTGGTCGGTACCACCGGCCGCCCCCAAAAAGCCCCGAAGACGCTGGGGCCTCGGCCCGTCTACGTGCGTCCGGGCGAGAACACCCGCAAGATGCTCGCCGAGATCGAGAAGGCGAAGGGCAAGGACCTCTGGCGCGTGCTCGTGGCGCTGTCGATCCGCCGCCTCGGCCCGCCCACGGCCCGCCTGATCGCCAACCACTTCGGCTCGATCCAGGCTATCGCCGACGCCAGCAAGGAGGAACTCTCCGCCATCGACGGCATCGGCGACGAGATCGCCGAATCGGTGGTCGGCTGGTTCGCCGCCGCCAAGGATCCCGACGACTGGCGCGGCAGGATTCTCAAGGCCTGGGCCGAGGCCGGCGTACGTGCCGAGGTCGAGAGGAACACGCTGCCCCAGACGCTCGCCGGCAAGACCGTCGTGGTCACCGGCTCGCTCGAGGGCTTCAGCCGCGATTCCGCCAAGGAGGCCATCGTCGAGCGCGGGGGCAAGGCCGCCGGATCGGTGAGCCGCAAGACCGACTACGTGGTGGTCGGCGCCAACGCCGGTTCCAAGGCCGCCAAGGCCGAGGAACTGGGCATCCCCATGCTTGACGAGGATCAGTTCAAGGCGCTGCTGGAAGCCGGCGAGGTCGACGAGGCCGGAGAGGCCACGGGCGACGAGGCGGAGGCATCCGAGGACGAGTGAATCGCTTGGCCGCACGGATGGATGGCCGTTGCCCGAATCTCCCGTGGTGACGGGCATTGGCAGCTGACGGCCTTGCCTTCCGGCCCGCGTCCGACGACGTTGCGCGGGCCGATTCCGGCCCGGAGGTCTGGCGCGTTGCCACCGGTCACGATATGGTGGGGGAGTTGACGACAAAGGAAGTTGCGATGACGGATAGCGGCACGATCGAGCGGAACATCTACCAACGGCTGGGGCATGTCATCGACCCCGAGCTCGGCCGTTCGGTGACCGATCTGGGCATGATCACCGGCGTCGACGCCGTTCCGCGCGGCGACGGCGGTAAGGAATACGAGCTCACCGTCCACGTCGAGCTCACCGTGCCGGGATGCCCGCTCTCCAAGACCATCACCGAGCGCATCAACCAGGCCGTGCGCTCCTATCCCGATGCGCACCTGACGCCGAAGATCGAGATCGGCGCCATGAGCCGCGAGAAACTCGGCAGACTGGTCACCCAGCTCAAGGCCGAACGCCGTCAGAATCCCTTCAACAAGCCCGGCACCAAGACCCGCATCTTCGCCATCGCCTCCGGCAAGGGCGGCGTGGGCAAGTCGTCGGTCACCGCCAATCTCGCGGCCACCTTCTCCGCCCTGGGCTACGACACCGCCGCCATCGACGCCGACATCTATGGCTTCTCGCTGCCCGGTCTCTTCGGCGTGCACACCCGGCCCACCGACCTCAATGGCATGCTCATGCCCGTGGTCGCCTGGGGTGTCAAGATGATCTCCATCGGCATGTTCGCCGGCGCCGACCGGGCGATCCTCTGGCGAGGGCCGCGCCTGCAGCGCTCCCTCGAGCAGTTCCTCGCCGACGTGTGGTGGGGCAGCCCCGACGTGCTGCTGCTCGACCTGGCGCCGGGCACCGGCGACATGGCCATCTCCGTGGCGCAGGCGCTGCCCAATGCCGAATTGGTCGTCGTCACCACCCCGCAGCCCAGCGCCTCGGATGTGGCGGTGCGCAGCGGCCTGGTGGCCCTGCAGGTGCCTATGAAAGTGCGTGGCGTGGTGGAGAACATGAGCTACTTCGACCACAAGGGCGAGCGGCTGCGCATCTTCGGTGAGGGCGGGGGTCAGAGGGTCTCCGAGCAATTGACCGAGGCCCTGGGGTATGACGTGCCGCTGCTGACCCAGCTGCCGCTGCAACCCGAGATCCGCGAGATCGGCGAGGCCGGCCGCCCCGCCGTCCTCACCTCCGACGGCCACCTGGCCGACACCCCTGTCGCCGCCGCCTTCAAGGCGTTGGCGGAGGGGTTGATGGGATAGGTGGCTTACATTTTTTCGAGCTTGCGGAAAAATGTAAGCCAAACGAACATTGAGGGAAAGTGCGCTTGTGCTTAAATTCGTTGAAATTCCAACGATTTCGGATTTTTCCTCGAAAGAAAATGTTCGTTTCGGACTTACATTTTTATTAGCTCGTCCAAAAATGTAAGTCACGTATTTTGTATCAACCTCATCAGTGCGGTCTGTCTGGAGATGGCGCGCTGAATTTTTACCAGCAATTGCTCACTCGCGTGTGCCGTGCGCATGTCGGAGACCGTGACCTGAATGATCACCCATCCCAGGTCAATGAGCTGGTTCATGCGGTTCGCATCCTCTCGCATCTGCGCGATGCCTGCGTGGTAGGAGCCCTGGTATTCAAGCCCCAGTCGGATTGCCGGCAGTGCCAGATCGATGAAACGAAGGTCGCCGTGGGGCAGGGTCACTTCGAAATTCGGTTTGATGCCGCGAATGCCGTGGATGCTGAGAAAGGCCAGAAGATTGGCTTCAGCCGGTGAATCGGTTCCCTCGACGAGATGGGGCAACGCCGCCTGGCATTGCTTCCTTCCCTTGAACCTTTGATTCGCGGCGAGATATTCCTCGAAGTCATCCAGCGTGGCGACACGTCGGCGCCGGTTCTTGCTCATTAGCATGCAACCGACGGCAATCAGATCCTGCAACGGAAGAAATGGCGCGATTTGAGCCCAGGCGGCCGTCGGGGACGCCAGCCGAAAATCGCCCAGGGTATGGGTCCGTGATTGCGCTTTCCATATGTGGGCGTGCACTCCGCGCATGTTCGGCCGCTCATCTGCGCCATCCACGCATACGTGCACGTCGTCGACTGAAAGGCGGCAGTGTTCGCCAATCGGCACGCCATAGAGCCGCAGCGCGTTGGCGTATCCGACCGTCAGTGTCTTGCCGGTCCTTGCGGCGGTCTGCTGGCAGTGAAGAAACTCGTGCTCCCGCAGCCGTTGCAGGTCGTCGTTGAGGAATGAGGTGCCCATGGTCCGACCATACCGGATTACGCCCGTTTGCCGCCGTGAGAATGGCATCGATGGTCGAACGCTTTTTCGCCGCCATGCGAGAGACGTTCTCCTGGTTGGCGACACGCCGTATATGACGGAAGAAAAGTTATCCACATTTCCAGGGTTTGCTACGCTGAGTCCCTTGAAACATCGGTTGCCGATGTGGCTGCGAAAAGGGAGTCCAAATCTATCATCCATCGACAGTGAGGGCTTAAGGAAAGATAACAATGGTCCCGGCGGTGCGCGGGGCATCGCCGGGACCATTCATTCGGGCCGTATGGCCGGCCGTGTCAGGCTCGATCAGAGGTTGAAGTAGAGCTCGTACTCCAGCGGGGTCGGCGCCAGACGCTGCGCGTCGATCTCCTCGCGCTTCAGGCCGATCCAGGTCTCGATCAGGTCGCTGGTGAACACGTCGCCGGCGGTGAGGAAGTCGTTGTCCTCCTCGAGAGCGTCCATCGCCTCGTCGAGGGAGGCGGGCACGTGCTTCATGTTCTTGAGCTCCTCCGGAGGCAGCTCGTAGACGTCCTTGTCGACCGGGGCCGGCGGCTCGATGTGGTTCAGGACACCGTCCATGCCCGCCATGAGCTGGGCCGAGAAGCCGAGGTAGGGGTTGCAGGTCGGGTCGGGCACGCGGAACTCGAGGCGTTTGGCCGCGGGCGCGGTGCCTGCGAACGGGATGCGGATCGCGGCGGAGCGGTTGCGGGCCGAGTAGACGAGGTTGGTCGGGGCCTCGTAGCCGGGCACCAGGCGCTTGTAGGAGTTGAGCGACGGGTTGGTGAAGGCCAGCACCGAGGAGGCGTGCTTGATCAGGCCGCCGATGTACCAGCGGGCCATGTCGGAGAGGCCGCCGTAGCCGTTCTCGTCGTAGAAGAGCGGCTTGCCGTCCTTCCACAGCGACTGGTGGCAGTGCATGCCGGTGCCGTTGTCGCCGGCGATCGGCTTGGGCATGAAGGTGACGGCCTTGCCCGCCTCGAAGGCGGTCTCGTGCACCACGTACTTGTACTTCATCAGGTCATCGGCCGCATGCTGCAGGGTGTTGAAGCGGTAGTTGATCTCCTGCTGGCCGGCGCCGCCGACCTCGTGGTGGCTGCGCTCGAGGATGAGGCCCACTTTCTGCAGGTTGGCGACCATGTCGTCGCGCAGGTCCTGGTTGTGGTCCTGCGGGGCCGGCGGGAAGTAGCCGCCCTTGACGCGGTTCTTGAAACCGATGTTGGGCGAGCCGTCCATCTCGACCTCGGCGCCGGAGTTCCAGGGCGCCTCGATGGAATCGACCTCGTAGAAGGAGCGCTGCATCGAGTTCTCGTAGCGCACGGAGTCGAAGAGGAAGAACTCGGCCTCGGGGGCGAAGCAGGCGGTGTCGGCCACGCCGGTCGACTTGATGTAGGCCTCGGCCTTGGCGGCCACCTGGCGCGGGTCGCGCGAATAGGGCTCTAGGGTGATCGGGTCCACCACGGAGTGGGCCACGACGAGGGTCTTGTGCTTGCGGAACGGATCGACGAAAGCGGTGGAGACGTCGGGCAGGAGCTTCATGTCGGAGTTCTGGATGGCCTGGAATCCACGGATGGAGGATCCGTCGAACGGCTCGCCGTCGGTGAAGGCGTCCTTCAGGAATTCGCTGGCCGGCACCGTGAAGTGCTGTTGCACACCGATGAGATCGGTGAAGCGCACCGAGATGTACTCGATGTCTTCCGCGTTGATGAGGGCCTCGAGGTCTTCCTTGGTTTCAAGTGCAGTCAATGGACCGCTCCTTTCGTGTTGTTCTCAATATTCAAGTCTAGGGTGATGGGTTTCGCCGGCTCGCTGATTGGGTTACGAGTATGTTTCGAAATCGGTGTCCGGCGCTCGCGCCGGCGCCTGGCAACGGGCGGATACGACGAATCCCCCCGCCTTTCGACGGAGGGATTCATGAGGGTCAGCGTCCGCGCATCGCTCGACGGCTGATGTGCTGGCGGCGGGTCGGGTCCATGCCCTTGGGGATGCCGAGACCATGCTTTTTCTGCAGGGTGCGCAGGCGCTCGTTGAGCACCTCGAGCTCGCCCTTGGTGAGCATGAAGCGGCGGCGCGGATGGATCTTGCGCATCAGGGAGAGCTTGTATTCGGTCGGCTCGTAGCTCTTGCAGCCCAGCACCTTCTTGCGCAGGTCCTTCAGACGCACCTGGCCGGCGCCGGTGCCCACGCAGATGCGGTAGACGGGGATCGAGCTGCCGGCGGTGACGCTCTTGATGGCGTGCTCCTGGCGGTCGAGCGGGCGCTTGGTGCGGCTGATCGGTCCCTCGGCGAGCAGGTAGATGCCGTTGTAGCCGGTGCCGCGCCAGATGGCGTCCTTCGTCTTCGCGTCGATCCAGACCGGCTCCTGCGGGAAGTCATAGCCGGCCTTGTTGATGTTGCCGAGCACGCTGATGGAGGCGCCCGGACGGCCCTCGATCTTGGCGTAGCCCACCTTGTCGGCGCGGTTGGTCAGCGCCAGGGTGGCCAGCAGCACGCCGAGCATGACCGCGAGGATCATCATCAGGATCCACCAGAACCAGCTGAAGCCTAGGACCACACCGGTGACGACGCCGGCCAGCACGGGCAGCAGGAAGGCACCGGCCAGAAGCCAGGGCAGCGCCTTGTCTTCGGCATGGGTGTACTTGTAGATCTGCACCAGCTGGCGGATGGTTTGCGATCCTTTGTTAGCCTTCTTTTTCTTGGCCATCGGCTTCCTCACTTGCATTGCTCGACGATTGACACACAATGTCACCAATTCTAGCAGTGGTCCAGACGCGCCTGCCCGAGGTGTCGGCGTGGATCGGCCGCGGGTCCGCGCCCGCTCTGTGGCCTCACCGGCTGTGCAGCGGCCTGCCGTCTGCGCGCAGCAGCGCCTCGCCCAGCGTCTCGGAGAAGGTGGGATGCGGATGGATGAGGCGCGCGGCCTCGGATAGGGGCACATGGTTGCCGACGAGCTCCTCCGCCTCGGCGATGAGGTCGCTGGCGTCGGGGGCGAGCATGTGCACGCCCAGCACCACCGTCGTCTCCGGGTCCTCGGCGCGCCTGCCGGTGACGATGGACATGGATCCGGGCAGGCCGCTCATGCGTATGCGCGCGTTGCCCATCATCGGGTAGGCGGTCTCGCGGGCGTTGTCGATGCCGTCGCGTTCGCGCGCCTGTTCGAGGGTGAGGCCCACGCCCGCCGCCTCGGGCGTGGAGAAGACGACCGTGGGCACGGTGTCCCCGTCGACGGGCGTCGGGTCGAGCCCGGCGATCGTCTCGGCGATGACGATGCCCTGCTCGAAGGCCCGGTGCGCCAGAGCCGGTCCGGCGGTGATGTCGCCCAGGGCCCAGACGTGTTCGACGCCGGTGCGTCCGTAGTCGTCGGTTTTCACCAGGCCATTCTCATCGAGCTCCACACCCAGGTCGGCGAGCCAGGGCTGGTCGGTGTTGGGGTCGCGGCCGATGGCGGCCAGTGCGAGGTCCGCATGGATCTTGTGCTCCTCGCCTTGCGAGGTGTAACGGACGGTGACGCCTTGGGCGTCCGGTGACGATGGGGGATCGGCGGTCGTTTTCGCCACGGTGGCGCCGTCGCCATTGCCTTCATCACCAACATTTTCGTCGCCGTTGTTTATTAGTCCCGCAGGCAGATTGCCGGCCTGGACACCGGTGACCTGGCTGCCGGTGACGATGGCGATGCCGGCATCCTTCAGTGCCCGGGTGAGTGCGGAGGCCGTGCGGCGATGGCTGTGGGAGAGCACGCGGTTGTGGCGGATGAGCATGGTGACCTCGACGCCGGCCTGCCGCCACATCGAGGCGAATTCCACTGCCACCGCGCCGGCGCCGATGACGACGGCCGATTTCGGGAAGCGGGCGAGCCCGAGCGCCTGTGTGGAGTCGATGAGCGCGCCGGCGAAGGGGATGCCGGGCAGGGGTCGTGGCCGCGAGCCGGTGGCCACCACGATCTCGCCGGCCTCGATCCGTGTGGTCCCAGGATCATTTCGGTCGTCCGGCGTGCGGCCGATGACGATATGGTGCGAATCGACGACCTTCGCCTCGCCACGGAACACCGTGACGCTACGGGCGTCGAGCAGTCCCGCCAGGCCGTCGGTCATCGCCGTGACCATGTCATTCTTGAACCCGTTGAGCCTGCCGAAGTCGATGCCCTCGAGACGGGCGTCTATGCCCATGCGCCTAGCGTCGCCGAGCCGGGCGATGGCGTGGGTGGCGCCGATCAGCGCCTTGGAGGGGATGCAGCCGCGGTTGAGGCAGGTGCCGCCCAGCCTCGTCTCGCGGTTGACCAATGCCACCGAAAGCCCCAGCTGCGCCGCCCGCAGGGCCACGCTGTAGCCCCCCGGTCCGCCGCCGATGATGCCGACATCGAAATGCTCTGTCATAGTGCCCCCGTCCCGAACGCGCATGCGTCATGCCATGTGCGACGCATGCCAGGTTCCATCATCGTCCACCCCGGCCCGGTATGCAAACCGCCCGTGTCCCACCATCGAGAGGATGGGGCACGGGCGGCCGAAAGCGGAACCAGGATCACCGGGGCCAGTTGCCACGCTTCTTGGACGTGGGCTTCGGCACGCGCCAGCGACGCAGCTGGATGGCGCGGCCCCAGGCGTAGGAGCAGGAGCGCGTGCCCTTGGCCACGGATTTCTCACCGTACTTGTCGATCAGCTTCTTCTTCAGCTTGTGCCACATCAGCACCACGTCGATGATGGCGATGACGAGATAGACATAGGAGATGCCGATGATGGGCGCGTAGAGCGAGGGCCACTTGAAGGCCAGCAGCATGCCCAGGATCATCGCGCCGAAGACGACGGGGATGAAATACTCGGCGATGTTGAAGCGCGCGTCGACGTAATCGCGGATGTAGACGCGCCACGGAATCTGCTCGGACTTGGGCATGTGGGCAAGGTCGCCGTTGCGCATCGCGTCGTACTCGCGGTCCTCACGGGCGCGCATGCGGCGCTTGTTCTCCTTGGCGTCGGCCTTGCGGTCCTTGGGCACCAGCGGGTGCAGGTTGCGGCTCTGGGCCTGCTTGCGCTTGGGGGTCGGGCGTCCCTTGCCCGCCTGTGGGTCGGCCTTGGGCGCGGATTGCTCGATGGGTTTCTGCGCCGGTTCCTGCTTCTTATCCTTGCTGAAAGGGTTCCATGTCATGTTTGCAGATTACGGTGAAGACTAGACTCTTGGCGGACTGGCCGGTACGGTTATTTGCCGTCCGCAACCAATGGAAGACACCGGAATACAGGGAATACAAGGAGCTTGTCATGGCGCAATCGCGAGTGGAAGAGATAAGGGAGCGTGTGGACGGTGACTTCGCGCGCATCGTCGACCTGCTGGGCCGCAAGGTGGCCATGAGGTCGGTGTCGGCCGAGGGCATCACCGGCGAGCACATGCGCCGTTCGGCCCAATTCGTCGCCGACGAGCTGCGCGGCGAGGGCGTGGACACCCAAGTGGTGCAGTCCACCAACCCCGACGGCACCCCCGGCGCCTACGAGGTCGTCGGCTCGAAGATCGTGGACCCGGCCGCGCCGACGGTGCTGCTCTACGCGCACCACGACGTGCAGCCCGTGCCCGACGCTTCCGCGTGGAGCACCGAGCCCTTCGTCGCCACCGAGGTGGACGGCAGGCTCTACGGCCGCGGCTCGGCCGACGACGGCGGCGGCATCGCCATCCACTCCGGCGCTCTGCGCGCTCTGGGCGACGAGCTGAAGGTCAACATCAAGGTCTTCGTCGAAGGCGAGGAGGAGATGGGCTCGCCGAGCTTCATTCCCTTCATCGAGGCGCATAAGGAGCAGTTCGACTCCGACGTCATCATCGTGGCCGACTCCGGCAATTGGAGCGCCGAGATCCCGAGCCTGACCACCAGCCTGCGCGGCAACACCGACCTCGACGTCACCGTGCGCGCCCTGGAGCATCCGGTGCACTCCGGCCAGTTCGGCGGCCCGATCCTCGACACCAACACCCTGTCGTCCATGCTGATCGCCTCGATGTATGCCGAGGATGGATCGCTGAATATCCCCGGGCTGCAAGGCGGTGACCCTGTGGGCGGACTCCAGCGCGATCTCGACGAGGCCGGCTTCCGGGCTGATGCTTCAGTGGTCGATTCCTACCGTCTCGCCGGCTCCGGTTCGTTGGCTTCGAGGCTGTGGACCAAGCCCAGCATCTCGGTCATCGGTTTCGATGCCCATCCCGTCGACGGTTCGTTCAACGTCATCGCCAACGAGACCCGTTTCCGCCTGTCCATCCGCACCGCGCCCGGCCAGCGCCCCGAGGACGCGGCCAAGGCCGTGACCGACTTCCTGACAACCCATGCTCCGTTCGGCGCCGAGGTTTCCGTCTCCACGCTCGATACCGGCATGGGATGGAGCATGGACCCGGACGCCGAGGCGACCCGCGACGCGATGGCCTCGATGCGTGAGGCGTTCGGCGTCGACCCGGTCAACAAGGGCGAGGGCGGGTCGATCCCGTTCATCCCCGAACTGCAGCGCCTCTTCCCCTCCGCCCAGGTGCTCGTCACCGGCCCCGAGGACCCGAAGGCCAACGCCCACAGCCCCAACGAGTCGATCGACTTGCGCAGCCTCAAGAACAATGTGGTCACCGAAGCCCTGATCCTTGACAAACTGGGCAAGTAGGGGATATTACCGACCGCTTTTGATGGTTGACGTGGTGGCGCAGATATGCGATGTTGAGACACGCTTACTGGCTGAGTCGTTAAGCGTGGAGCCCAGTGGGCTCCACGTAGACGAAGTGAGCGCGATGTATCGAGCGCGAAGGCAAAATCTCTGATTTTGCATAGGCCAAGCTTTATGTCTAAACATCGCATATCTGCGCCATCACTCATGTTTGAGGCATGTAATTGCCTGTGACCTCACTGATGAGAATGGATCAGGGTCGGTGTGGTGGGGGAGCGGATAGCTGCCGCAGGTTGGATCGGATTCTGGTGTGTGAAGGCGATTCGGTGGGGATGGGCGAGCTGGATGCTGTTGCGGTCGAATGCTTGTTGTGGAGAGGTTTCATTGGCGAGGCGTGTGGTGGCTGGATGCTATTAGGGGATTCTGACCGTAGCGAAGTGTCGTCGATGTTGGCGACGAGCTATAGGCGTTGGTGCTTGGGTGACTCCGCGACGAAGCGTGGGTGTCTCGATATTGGTGGTCGGATAGCTGTCGCCGAAATCTAAGTGTTCGGATGCCAGTGCTCTGCTGATTGGACGCCGAGCGAAGCAACGGCGAAGCGACGGCCATCCGCTACTGAGCCACCTCCCGCCACCCTTGTCAGTCAGATCCCCCAAACAGTAAGCGTGGCGCGGGAATGTGTGATGTTTAGGCATAAAGCTTGGCCTACCGGCCTTGAGGGTGCCTAAACATCACACATTCCCGCGCCACGCGCCCCGGTTGCCGCCATCACCCATGACAAGGGATCGCTCTAGGATGGCGAATTGACACGGGGGCTGATCGCCTGGATGGGCGGTTGGCTGAGATGAGGGTTTCCTCGACCGAATGAACGTGAGTCCGGACAATGCCGGCGAACGGACGTCTCTCTTTCCCGTGCCTTGAAAGCGCGCCGATCGGCGGTGCGCACTACGAAAGGCACAATCATCATGTCGAACATATCGAATTCGAATCCAACGTCGTCACCAGCATTTGCCGAGGCGCTCGCGCAACCGCATTCCCTGCGCTGGCGCGTGGTCGACATCGTCGTCGCCGCCGCGATCGGCGTGGCGAGCTCCCTGGTCTACTGGCTCGCCGCCATCCTCACCGCGGCGCCTTGGTCCCTGATCGACGCGATCGTCCCTGGCCTGGCCGGCATCCTCAACGGTCTCTGGCTCTTCGCCGGGCCGCTGGCCTCCGTCATCGTGCGCAAGCCGGGCGCCGCGGTCTTCGCCGAGATCGTGGCCGCCGTGCTCGAGGCCCTGTTCGGCAACCAGTGGGGCGGCGTCGAGACGGTGCTCATCGCCCTGGTGCAGGGCCTGCTCGCCGAGCTGGTGTTCGCGGCCTTCCGCTACCGCAAGTGGAACCTCGGGGTCACGATGCTCTCCGGCGCGTGCTCGGGCCTGGGCTGCTGGGCCTATAGCTTCGTGAAGCGACTGGTGGTCATGAGGCCCACCTCGGCCTACGGTCCCGTCTATTTCGCCACCACCGTCGTCTCGGGCGTCGTCGTGGCCGGCGCGCTGATGTGGCTGCTCTATCTCGCCATCGCCAAAACCGGCGCGCTCGACCGTTTCGCCTCGGGCCACGTGCGCAACGCCTAGCCTTGTGGGTAGCATGACCATTGACATTGGGCGATGAGGATACAGGGGGTCGGATGCAGTCCACAGCACCCGCACGCGGCGTGACGGCCGGGCCAGGGGACGCGCGCCCCGGCGGCAGCGTGCCGCGATCCGTGCGGTTCGAGGGCTGGGGCTACCGCCATGCCTCGCGCGAACAGTTCACGCTCTCCGGACTCGATTTGGACATCGCGGCTGGACAGCGCGTGCTGCTGCTGGGTGCCTCCGGCATCGGCAAGTCGACCCTGCTGGAGGCCACGGCCGGGCTGATCGGCACTGGCGTTAACACCACCGATGCCGCCGACGGCGAGACTGCCGGGGCCTATGAGGACGAGGACGGGGGCGTGGGCGCCGGACGCATCCTGATCGGTGGCGTCCCCGTGCGCCAGGCGCGCGGCGAGGTCGGCCTCGTGCTGCAGGACCCGGACGCGCAGGCCGTCTTCGAACGCCTGGGCGACAATGTGGCCTTCGGCCCGGAGAACATGGCCATGCCCCCGGAGCGCATCTGGCCGTGCGTGCGCCGCGCCCTGGGCGAGGTGGGCCTCGGTGGGCTGCAATTGCACCGCATGGTGACCCATCTGAGCGGCGGACAGCTGCAGCGACTGGCGTTGGCCGGCGCGCTCGCCATGAATCCGGGGGTGTTGCTGCTCGACGAACCCACCGCGAACCTCGATCCGGTTGGCGTCGGCCAGATCGTCGGCGCCGTCGGACAGGTGCTGGAGCGCAACCATTCCACCATGATCCTGGTGGAGCACCGCGTCGACGAATGGATCGACCTGATCGACCGCGTGGTCCTGCTGGGACGCCGCGATGGCGATGGCGCCGCGCGCATCGAGGCGGACGGCGCGCCGGAAGAGGTGTTCGCCGATCCCTCCATCGACTTCGACGAGCTGGGCGTCTGGGTGCCCAAACGCTACAGGCGGCATGCGCGAAAGTCGGCCAGATTCCCTGCCTTGGAGCCGGAACCCGACCCCGGTCATTCCGAAGATTCCAAGCCCACAGTGCTCTCCACGCGACGGCTGTCCATCGGCCGCGCGAGCAAGGCGATCGCCAGTGGCATAGACCTCGAATTCCACGCCGGCGAGATCACGGCGCTGGTCGGCCGCAACGGGGCAGGCAAATCCACCCTCTCGCTCACGCTGGCGGGCCTGCTCGCCCCGGTCTGCGGCGAGGTCGTCGCCGGCGAATCCCTGTGCCGGGGCGTGGAGGGCAGCTCGCCGATCGCCTGGCCGTCGTCCAAGCTGGCCAGCCGCATATCCTATGTCTTCCAGAACCCCGAGCACCAGTTCGCCCGCGGCACGGTGCTCGACGAGGTCATGCTCGGCCCGCTCAAGGCCGGAATCCCGGAGGAGGAGGCCCAGGCGAGGGCAAATGATCTGCTCGAACGCTTCGGATTGAGGCGCTATGCCGGCGTCAACCCCTACACGCTTTCCGGCGGCGAGAAACGTCGCCTGACCGTCGCCTCGGCGCTCGCGTCCGCCCCGCGGGTGCTCATCCTCGACGAGCCCACCTTCGGCCAGGACCGGCGGACCTGGCTGCAGATGGTGGAGCTGATCGCCGGGCTGCGCGGCCAGGGGATATGCGTCATCGTCGTCACCCACGACCGCGACCTCGTGCGGGCCCTGAAAGCCCGCGTCATCGAGCTGCGTGCCGAAGGCGACGGGGGTAGCGATGGCCCTGAACGCAATGGTGGCACCGGTACCTTCGACACTGTCGATGACATTGATAATCTCCGAGATGCCGACCGCGACACCGACGTCGTCGAAAATACCGAAACCGCCGATGGTCCCGTCTCCGTCGATGATGGCGTCCATGCCACTGACGGTGCCGACGATGTGAATGATGCGGATGATGCCGGCCGTGTCGACGATGCTCCAGTCAACCGGCAGTCCAAGCAAAACCGCTCCCGCCATCCCGGCCAGACCATCGGGGTCAGCGCCATCGACCGGCGGCAGGAGGCCCGGCGCCCCTCGAGCGCCTCGCCGTGGCTGGCCACGCTCAACCCCTCGTTCCGCTTCATCGGCGGCCTGCTGGTGGCCCTGCCCCTGTTGCTGAGCCTCGATTGGGTGTCCGCCGGCGTCGCCCTGGCCTTGGAATTCCTGCTGCTGGCGCTGCTGGGCATCTCGCCCTGGCGCGTGGTGCGCTCCACATGGCCGGTGTTCGTCGGCGCGCCCGGCTCGGCGCTCGCCGTGGTGCTCTACGGCAAGGAGGGCGGCACCCTCTGGTGGCACTGGGGGCTGATGACCGTCACCGACCGCTCGCTGCTGCTCGCCCTGGCGACGGCCCTGCGTGTGCTCGCCATCGGCGTCCCTGCCATCATCGCCGTCATCGGCATCGACGCCACCGACCTGGCCGACTCCTTCAGCCAGATCCTCCACCTGCCCGACCGCTTCGTCTACGGCGGCCTGGCCGGCATGCGCCTCTTCTCGGTGCTGCGCGACGACTGGGCCGCGCTCACCGCCTCGCGCCGCTCGCGTGGCCTGGGCGACGAGAACCGCGTGAAGGCGTTCTTCCCGCAGACCTTCGCCCTGCTGGTCCTCTCCATCCGCCGCTCCACCATGCTGGCCACGGCGATGGAGGCGCGCGGCTTCGGCTCCGACGCGCCGCGTACCCACGCCCGCGTCAGCCGCGTGCGCCCCCGTGATTGGGCGTTCCTCGTGGCGTGCCTGCTCGTCCCCGCGCTTTCCCTGTCCGTCTCCCTGCTGGCCGGCACCTTCGCCTTCTTCGGCGGCTGACGCCCCGACGGCGATGACGCGGGCGGGTCGCGTAGAATATGGGCTATGCCTTTCAATCCGCATATCATCGACAATCCGAAATCCGAGCGCATCCGGCACGTGGCCGGCCTCCAGCGCTCCAAGGGGCGCAAGCGCGCCGGCCGGTTCCTCGTCGAGGGGCCGCAGTCCGTGCGCGAGCTGGTGCGCTGGATGCCCGGGGTGGTCCGGGACTGCTACGCGCAGCTCGACGATCGTGGCCAAGGATTGCTTTCGCCGGTGGTCGACCGCATCGCGCGCGACGCCGACGGGCAGGGGCTTTACGTTCATCAGGTCACCGGCGAGGTCATGCGCCATATCAGCGCCGACTCGCAGGGCATCCTCGCCGTCGGCGACCTCGAGGCCATGCGCGAGGGCATGCGCCACGACTTCGACGGGCAGGGGGAGCGGGGCGGCGAGACCTACGCCGCGTTCTGGCAGGTGCGTGACCCGGGCAACGCCGGCACGGTGATCCGCTCGGCCGACGCTGCCGGGTGCCGCGCCGTCATCTTCGTCGACGACTGCGTCGACCGCTTCAATCCCAAGGTCATCCGCTCCACGGCCGGCTCGCTCTTCCACCTGCCCGTGGTCACCATGGGCACCGACGAGTTCTTCGCATGGAGGGCGGGCAAGGGCCTTGCGGTCATGGCGGCCGACGTCTACGGCACCGAGAAGGCCAGGCCGGAGTCTCTGGTCGACGTGCTCGACGGGGAGCGGGACAGGGTCGGCAGGACCGATGAAAGCGCCGGTCGCGCGATCCTGTTCGGCAACGAGGCCCGCGGCCTGCCCGGCGAGGTGCTGAAACGCGTGGATCGCATCGTCTCGATACCGCTTTATGGCAAGGCGGAGTCGCTGAACCTGGCTACGAGCACCTCGGTGATGCTCATGAGCCTGGCGATGGCCGGCCATGTGCGCGAGGGCTGACGGCGGGCGGTGATGGCGCCGCCGTTCGCCTCCCCGATCGGCCGGTGCGAGCCTTGTGGTCAAGGGGTCGTTATGTCGAGTCATATTGGGAGAATGAAAAGGTTGCGAACGCTTGTATTTTCGCGTGTTTGACACGGTCGGTGCAAGGCGTTTCCCCAAGTTTTTGGGTCAAGGAAAATTGAAGGAAAGGGTACTCGTGGCACAGAGTGCGGCATTCGATGCCGGAGCGGTGACCGACGCGGTCAACGAGGGCATCTCGAAAATCAAGGACGCCTCCACGATGGAGGAGCTCAAAGCCATCAGGACGCAGTACGCCGGAGCGAACTCAGCGATGACGCAGGCGAGCCGTTCCATCGGTGGATTGCCGAAGGAGGAGAAGAAGGGCGCCGGCCAGCTCATGGGCAAGCTGCGCGCCGACTTCGGCCGTGCGTTCGGTCTGAAGGAGCAGGAGGTCAAGGCCGCCGAGGAAGCCCGTAAGCTCGCCGACGAGACCGTCGACATGACCCTGCCGGTCAACCGCAAGCCGCTGGGCGCCCGCCACCCGCTGCCCAAGCTGATGGAGGACGTCGAGGACCTCTTCGTCTCCATGGGCTGGCAGATCTCCACCGGCCCCGAGGTGGAGACCGAATGGTACGACTTCGACGCCCTGAACTTCGGCCCCGACCATCCCGCCCGTCAGATGCAGGACACCTTCTACGTCAAGGGCAACCAGGCCAAGGACGCCGCCGGGTTCGTCGGCTCCAACATGGTGCTGCGCACGCAGACTTCCTCCGACCAGGTGCGCGCGCTGATCGGACGCGGCGTGCCGCTCTACATCGCCTCGCCCGGCCGCGTCTTCCGCACCGACGAGCTCGACGCCACCCACACCCCCGTCTTCCACCAGTGCGAGGCGCTGGCCGTCGACAAGGGCCTGACGATGGGCGACCTCAAAGGCGTGCTCGACAAGCTCGCCGTCGCGATGTTCGGCCCGGAGGCCAAGAGCCGCCTGCGCCCGAGCTACTTCCCGTTCACCGAGCCCAGCGCCGAGCTCGACCTGTGGTTCCCCGACAAGAAGGGCGGCCCCGGCTGGATCGAATGGGGCGGCTGCGGCATGGTCAACCCGAACGTCCTGAAGTCCGCGGGCCTCGACCCGGACGTCTACACCGGCTTCGCGTTCGGCGTGGGCATGGAGCGCACGCTGCTGCTGCGCCACGACATCAACGACATGCACGACCTCGTCGAGGGCGACGTGCGTTTCAGCAAACAGTTTGTGATGGGGGAGTGAACCAACAATGCCAATGGTAGATATTGACTGGCTCAAGGAGCATGTCGAGGTTCCGGCCGGTCTCACGTATGAGCAGCTTGCCAAGGACCTGGTCCACGTCGGCCTCGAGGAGGAGCAGATCCACGCCTCCCAGGTCACCGGCCCGATCGTGGTCGGCTACGTCGTCGACTGCACGCCCGAGCCGCAGAAGAACGGCAAGGTCATTAACTGGTGCCACGTCGACGTCGGCGATCAATACAACGACACCGACGAGGACGGCAACAAGGTGCCGCGTGGCATCATCTGCGGCGCGCCCAACATGGCCGCCGACGAGAGGGTCGTCGTCACCCTGCCCGGCGCCGTGCTGCCCGGTGATTTCAGGATCGAGCCGCGCAAGACCTATGGCCACATCTCCAACGGCATGTGCGCCTCGGAGCGTGAGCTGGGCCTGGGCGACTCCTACGACGGCATCATCCTGCTCGACCACTACGGCCTCGACAAGGACGTGGTCGACAGCCTCAAGCCAGGCGACGACCTGATGCACCTGCTGCATCTCGACCAACCGCTGCTCGAGATCAACATCACCCCCGACCGCGGCTACACCCTCTCCTACCGTGGCGTGGCGCGCGAGTACCACCATTCCACCGGCGCCGCCTACACCGACCCGGTCGTCGCGCTCGACGCCGAGACCCCGAAGCCCAAGGCCAGCGGCGAGGGCGACATCGCCGTCGAGATCGAGGACGACAACCCCATCCACGGCGTTCCCGGCTGCGACCGCTACTACGCCCGCACCGTGCGCGATTTCGACCCTTCGGCCAAAACACCCAACTGGATGCGCCGCCGCCTGGTGCGCGCCGGCATGCGTTCGATTTCCCTGGCCGTCGACGTCACCAACTACGTGATGATGGACCTGGGCCAGCCGATGCACGCCTACGACCTCGACAAGATCGAGGGCCCCATCGTCGTGCGCCGCGCGAAGCCGGGGGAGACCCTCACCACGCTCGACGGCAAGAAGCACGAGCTGAGCGTCGAGGACCTGCTCATCACCGACTCGCCCGAGGGCAGGCGCAGCTCGCGCATCCTCGGCCTGGCCGGCGTGATGGGCGGCCTCTACGGCGAGGTCACCGCCGACACCAAGAACATCCTGCTGGAGTCCGCACACTTCGACCAGGTCACCATCGCCCGTTCGGCCCGCCGCCACAAGACCCCTTCCGAGGCGTCCAAGCGCTACGAGCGCGGCGTGGATTATCGCTTGCAGCCCGCGGCCGCCCAGCTGGCCGCCGACCTGATGGCCAAGTACGGCAACGGCGAGCCCTCGGCCACCCCGGTCGACGTCGACACCACCAAGCCGCGCGAGGCCATCGACTTCAAGCTCACCGAGACCAAGCGCCTCACCGGCCTCGACATCGGCGACGAGCGCATCCGCGAGATCCTCGCCGACATCGGCTGCGAGGTCAGCGACGGCCAGGAGCCGGGCCACGTCCGCGTGGTGCCGCCCACCTGGCGTCCTGACATCACCATGCCCTGCGACCTCGTGGAGGAGGTGGCCCGTCTGGTCGGCTACGACGAGATTCCGGTCACCATGCCCCCCGCCCCGGTCGACGGGGCCGTCGGCCTCACCCAGGACCAGCTCCACCAGCGCCAGGTCGCCAACGAGCTGGCCGAATACGGCATGGTGGAGACGCTGAGCTACCCGTTCGTGGGCCCGGCCGACTTCAAGGCCTTCGCCTACGACCCGGATGAGATCGAGCCGGTGAGCGTCGAGGTCGCCAACCCGCTGGCCGGCGACCGCCCCTACCTGCGCCGCTCCGTTCTGCCGACGCTGGCGCAGACCGTGCAGCGCAACATCCGCCGCGGCCTGGAGAACGTCTCGCTCTACGAGATCGGCCACGTCTACCTGTGGGATCCGAACGCCCCGGCCATCCCGGCCCTGCCCGGCGGTCAAAAGCCGACCGATGAGCAGCTCAAGGCGCTCGACGCCGGCCTGCCTGACCAGCCGCTGCACGTCGCCGGCATCCTCACCGGCAAGGCGCTCGAACCCGGCTGGATGGGCGAGGGGCGCGACGTCGACTGGAGCGACGCCGTCGAGGCGATGAACCGCGTGGCCTCCAGGCTCGGTGCCGAGGTCACCCTCGAGCAGCCCAAGGCCGACGACATGCCCGCGCAGTGGCATCCGGGCCGAGCCGCGAAGGTCATGGCCGACGGCAAATGCGTTGGCATGGTCGGCGAGCTGCATCCGCACGTCAACGCCGCGCTCGGTTTCCCCGAGCACAGCGCCGCCTTCGAGCTCGATCTCACCGACGTCTTCGCCACGCTGAGCGGCAAGCCGGTGCAGGCCAAGCCGATCGCCACCTTCCCGCCCGTCAAGCAGGACCTGGCCTTCACCGTCGACGAGTCGGTCACCGCCGCCCAGCTGCAACGCGTGATCGAGCAGGCCGCCGGTGCCAACCTCGAGTCCATCGAGCTCTTCGACGTCTTCTCCAGCGAGAAACTCGGCGAGCACAGGAAGTCGCTGGCCTATGCGGTCACGTTCCGCAGCGCCGACAAGACGCTGACCGGCGAGGACTCAGAGGCCATCCGCAAGACGATCGTCGAGGCCGCCGCGAAGTTGGGCGCGCAGCTGCGCGCCTGAGCGGGCACAAGAGACAAGGAAGATCATGAGCGAAGCGCAGAACCAGTATCAGCCGGCAGGTTCCGCCGGCCCGCAGGGCCAGTGGAACCCGCAGTCCCAGCCCGGCCAGCCGGCTCAGCCCGGTCAGTTCGGTCAGCCGACGACGTTTGGCCAGTCCGGCCAGCACGGTCAGCCCAGCCAGCCGGCCCAACTGGGCCCGAAGGGCCAGCCCGGCCAGCAGGTCGTGCCCAGCACGCCGGGCCTTGCCGATGGCCTGGCCGACGCTTCCGCGCTCCGCTCCCAACAGCCCGAGTATGGCGCCATCAAGCTGCCCGAATACGGCGCCCTGGCCAGCCAGTTCCCGGCGGACTACGACCCCTACGTCTACGGCAGGCCCGACGACCCAAAATCCAAGGACAAGGATAAAGGCAAGGGCGGCAAGGGGAAGCGCTCCAACTTCGACCGCGCGGTCTTCGGTGACGGCGCCAGGCCGCAAAGCCGTGACGAAGGCCGTCAGCGCGACATGCGCCACGGCATCGACCTCAACGATCCGGAGCAGAATCCGCTGCTCGGCCATTGGGACTCGATGTCGATCCTCTCGTTCGTCTTCGCCTTCCTCATTCCCGTCATCTCACTGGTCCTGGGCGTCATCGGCATCTGGCGTGCGCGCAGGTTCCACATGAGGGGCATTGGCTTCGCCATCGCGGGCATCGTGCTGAGCCTGCTGAGCGTGGCGGTGGAGGTCTGGCTGATGATGCACGGCATCTCGGTCGAAGACCTGGAACGCAAGCTGCTCAGCCAGATCATGGCGGGCCTCGCGGGTGGCATCCCCCTCGGGTTGTGGTTCCCGGGCCTGTGAGAAGGTGTATGATGTAGGGCGTTTGCCTGCGGTTTCACCCGTAGGCGGCGTTTATGCTTGGTATTGAACATCGGATGACGATGGCAAGTCGAAGGGGGCTTGCCATCTTGCGTAGGGAAGGTCGGCATGGTGGACCACATCGAGGATGACGTGCACGGGGGAGATGGCAGCGAGGTGCAGGAGGCCGCGCATGCCTCGAACCATGCCTCGAATGGCAAGTCCGACGGGCAGGTCCGCGACTACATGCACCGGCCGCCCACCAGGGCCGCCCGTCTGGTCGCCATCGAGAGCATCCTCACCCACAATGTGGTCGAATCGCAGTCCATGCTCTCCAAGATGCTCCTCGGCAAGGGCTTCAAGGTCACCCAGGCCACGCTGAGCCGCGACCTCGACGAGCTGTGCGCCGTCAAGGTGCGCCTGCGCAACGGGCACATGGCCTACCGCGTCGGGCGGATGCAGGACCAGGACGGCATGGAGGCCGAGAAGATCGAGCACCAGCTCTCGCGCGGCTTCTCCACGCTCATCGTCTCCGTGGCCTGCGCGGGCAACATCGTGGTGGTGCACACCATCGACGGCGCGGCGCAGTACCTCGCCACGGTCATGGACAAGCAGGAGATCGACAACCTGCTGGGCACCCTGGCCGGCGACGACACGCTGCTGCTCATCTGCGCCAGCGAAGAGGCAGCGGTGCACCGTTCCAAGTGGCTTCTCGACATCGCCTCCAAGGAGCCAAGGCAGAGGAAATAAGGCTTTTCGCCCGCCTTGCGGGCGGCACAACGAGTGGGGCCTGGCTTCCGGATGATGACCGGAGGCCAGGCCCCACAGGTATTTGTGAAGAAAATGTGAAATAGTGGCTGCGATTACCCGAAAGTCGTCTTTATACAGCGACTAGCCATTTGTTCCTTGTGATACATGGTGAGGGTTATGAGGATTGCATACCACTCCGAACGCTCCATTTTGATCAATCGGTAAAGCATTGTCCTTACTGCCATTTGGGGATTCAGCCAACGGATGAAATAGCGACCAAATGGAAAGTCCAATTGTATACAATCCATTCATATCGTCTTCCGGTCAGTCCATCACCATGTCAAGATGTGGGATGTTGTCCTCCAGATAGACGTCCGAGACGGCCTTGAAGCCAAGCGACTCGTAGAAGGGACGCAGATAGTTCTGCGCCTGGATCTTGATGGACTCTCCCTTGCGGTTGGCGTGGATCCAGTCGATCGTCGCCTTGACGACCTGCCTGCCGTAGCCGTTGCCGCGGTACTGCTTGGGCACCAGCACGCGCCCGAAGCTGATGTGCTCGCCGTCGTCGTGGGGGATGACGCGCGTATAGCCCACCATCTCGCCGTTTTCGCGCAGCATCACATGCACCGCCTCGTCGTCCTTGTCGTCGACCTCCTGGTAATAGCAGGTCTGCTCCACCACGAACACCTTCACGCGTTCGCGCATGATGTCGACCACTTCCCTGGGGTCCAGCTGCGCCGTCGTGCGTACGTCCAATGTCGTTTCCGCCATCTCATGGCTCCTTTCCTAAAGCACGCTCCATCTTAGGGGAGTGCGTCGGTTATTGACAACCGGATGGGAATTTTCGCTGAGAATACTGTATGCAATCGAAGGCAAAAGGCGTAGGGCGCGGCGACTTTCGCCAAAACGTCGATTTCCCGTTTTCGGCTCCCTCGAAACCGAGAACCAGCCGTTCGGGACTTGAGTACGTCAAGTCGAGTTTCGATGATTTTTGACGTACAATATTCCGCAAAACGCCGCGAAACGGCGTCATTCCAACCATTTCACGTCAATGATTGACGTTGGTCACCCGAGTCGTTATATTTAAGTCGTCCAAACAACATATGAAATCAGTTGAGGAGGATTGATTTTATGACAGGTAGACAGGATTCTGTCCCCGATTATGGATACGAAACCCCCATTCACAACAACTCGGAAATCGGCAAGCTGAAGGCCGTCATCCTGAAGCGTCCGGGTCGTGAGATCGAGAACCTGACGCCGGACACCATGCCGCGTCTGCTCTTCGATGACATCCCCTATCTTCCCATCGCCCAGAAGGAGCACGATTTCTTCGCGCAGACCCTTCGCGACAATGGCACCGAGGTCCTCTACCTCGACGACCTCGCAGCCGACGCCCTCAAGGACGACGCCGTGCGCTCCGAGTTCATCGACCGCATGGTCCAGGAGTCCGGCTTCAACCGCGGCCTGACCTATGAGGCCCTCAAGGACTACCTGGGCAGCATGGATCCCGCCAAGATGGTCACCACCGTCATGGAAGGCGTGCGCAAGTCGGACATCGACCTGAACTTCGCCGACCTTCGCCTGCTCTCCGAGGACGCGGACTATCCCTTCCTCATGGACCCGATGCCGAACCTGTACTTCACCCGCGATCCCGCGGCCGCCATCGGCAACGGCCTGTCGATCAACCACATGACCTTCGCCGCCCGCCAGCGCGAGTCGATGTTCATGGAGTACATCATCAAGCACAACCCGCGCTTCGCCGACAAGGGCCTGCACGTGTGGCGCGACCGCAACCACTCCACCCGCATCGAAGGCGGCGACGAGCTGGTGCTCAGCGACCGCGTGATGGCCATCGGCATCTCCCAGCGCACCTCCGCGGACGCGCTGGAGGACATCGCCCGCAACCTGTTCAAGGATTCCGACCGTGACACCGTCATCGGCATCAAGATCCCCCACAACCATGCGATGATGCACCTCGACACCGTCTTCACGATGATCAACTACAACCAGTTCACTGTGCACCCGGAGATCCTCGACGGCGGCAAGATCGACATGTGGATCCTGCACCCCGGCAAGGATGGCGAGATCACCAGCGAGCACCGCACCGACCTGGTCGAGGTCCTCAAGGAGAACCTGCACCAGTCCGAGCTCGACCTGATCCCGACCGGCAACGCCGATCCCGTCATCGCGCCCCGCGAGCAGTGGAACGATGGTTCCAACACGCTCGCCATCGCGCCCGGCGAGGTCGTCACCTACGACCGCAACTACGTCTCCAACGAGGCGCTGCGCAAGCACGGCATCAAGGTCCACGAGGTCATCTCCAGCGAGCTCTCCCGTGGCCGCGGCGGCCCGCGCTGCATGTCCATGCCGATCGTGCGCGAGGATCTCTGATCCGCTAGCGTATACTCCGCCGGAGGCACGCCCGGATGGCCGTCAAAGGCCGCCCGTCCTCCGGCCGGGGTGGGGGAGTGACCAGGCGATTCCGCAAGATTTCGTCCGGTCTCCCGGCCATCCGGGCTATGGTCATGAGTTGACCGGCATTTTTTCGCGTACTGTGTTGTAAACTGTCTTTTTAGATTGCATACAACACGGTATGCAATCGGTAACAAACAAGAGGTAATTAAATGGCAAAAGAGTTTCTTGGTAAGGAAGAGAATGTCTTCCAGGGACGCAGCATTCTCGCTGAGACGTCGATGACCCCCGCCGAGATGGAGTACCTGATCGATTTCGGCCTGCATCTCAAGTATCTGCGCAAGCACAACATCCCCCACCGCTACCTCGAGGGCAAGAACATCGCCCTGATCTTCGAGAAGGGCTCCACCAGGACCCGTTCCTCCTTCGTGACCAGCGCGGTCGAGCTGGGCGCCCACCCGGATTACATGGGCGTCGACGACATCCACCTGGGCAACAAGGAGAGCGTGGAGGACACCGCGCGCATCCTCGGCTCCATGTTCGATGGCATCGAGTTCCGTGGCTTCAAGCAGTCCACCGTCGAGGGCCTCGCCAAGTTCTCGGGCGTCCCGGTGTGGAACGGCCTGACCGACGAGTGGCACCCCACCCAGACCATCCCGGACCTGATGACCGTCAAGGAGAACTTCGGCTATCTCAAGGGCCTGACGCTGACCTACATGGGTGACGGCCGCAACAACGTGGCGAACTCCTTGCTCGTGGCCTGCACCATGGTGGGCATGAACATCCACATCGTCACCCCGAAGTCGCTCAACCCCTCCGAGAAGCACGTGGCGATCGCCAAGAAGAACGCCGAGACCAGCGGCTCCGAGATCCTCATCACCGATGACATCGACAAGGGCGCCAAGGGCTCCAACATCATCTACACCGACGTGTGGGTCTCGATGGGCGAGAAGAATTGGGAAGAGCGCGTCAACCTGCTCAAGCCCTACCAGGTCAACATGGAGCTGATGAAGAAGACGGGCACCCCGTCCGACCAGCTCATCTTCCTGCACTGCCTGCCCGCCTTCCACGACACCAACACCACCTATGGCGAGGACGTCTACGAGAAGTACGGCATCAAGGAGATGGAAGTCACCGACGAAGTATTCCGCAGTGAATACAATCGTGCCTTCGAAGAGGGCGAGAACCGCAAGCACGGCATCAAGGCCATCATGGCCGCCACGCTCGGCAACCTCTTCATCCCCTCGGTCGCCCTGCGCTGAGCGGTAAGCAGTTAGGAACAACAATGTCGAAAAGAATCGTCGTCGCATTGGGCGGCAACGCGATCGTGACCAAGGACGGCTCCGCCGCCTCGCAGATGGCCTCGATCCGCAAGACCGCCGAAGTCCTGGCGCAGTTCATCAAGGCCGGTGACCAGCTGGTGATCACCCACGGCAACGGTCCGCAGGTCGGCAATCTGCTGCTGCAGATGTCCGACGGCCAGTCCGAGGGCAATCCTCCGATGCCGCTGGACACCGCGGGAGCGATGACCCAGGGCAGCATCGGCTACTGGCTGCAGAAGAGCCTGGATGACGTCTTCGCTCAGGACGGGATCGACAAGAAGGCCGTGACCATCGTCACGCAGACCATCGTGGCCAACGATGATCCCGCCTTCGAGTCCCCGACCAAGCCGATCGGTCCGTTCTACTCCGAGCAGCAGGCGGCCGATCAGAAGGCCAACCATCCCGACTACACCTTCGTCGAGGACGCCGGCCGTGGCTACCGCCGCGTCGTGCCCTCGCCGCGTCCGATCGAGATCAAGGAGGCCTCCGTGGCCTCGCTGCTGCTCAACAACGGCATGGTCCCGATCGCCTCCGGCGGTGGCGGCATCCCCGTGGTGCAGGCAGCCAACGGCCAGCTGACCGGTGTCGAGGCAGTGATCGACAAGGACTTCAGCGCCGCGAAGCTCGCGGAGAACGTGAAGGCCGACGAGCTGATCATCCTCACGGCGGTCGACAACGCCTGCATCAACTTCGGCAAGCCCGATGAGAAGAAGCTGGGCGCCACCACCATCGAAGAGATGAACGGCTACATCAACGACGGACAGTTCGCCAAGGGAAGCATGCTTCCCAAGGTGCAGGCCGCCTGCTCGTTCGTCGAGCGTACCGGTGGCAAGTCGATCATCACCTCTCTGGAGAATGTCTCCAGTCTGATCGCCGGGGAATCCGGCACGGTTATCACGAAATAACAACGTAATACCGTGATACGATGACGAAAGGGAGCGTGGCATAGCTTCTGGTTGTGCTTTCGCTCCCTTTTGCCGTGTTTGGATCGAATCTGTGTTTTTTATGCGGCTGCACGGTGACGTGTGGTTGCGTTAGGAGAAAAGAAAAATGACAAGTGAAAAGAAAGGCATCGGCAAAGGCGAGCTCGTCGCGCTGATCGTCAGTTCCTCGATCGGAACCGGCGCGTTCGGCATCATGAGCGATCTCGCCGGAGCGGCCGCGCCCGGCCCCATGCTGCTGGCATGGGTGTTCGTGGGCATCGGCATCTTCGCCTTGGTCATGTCGTTGAACAACCTGGGCGCCAAGCGCCCCGAACTCAGCGCGGGCATCTTCAGCTACCCGGGCGAGCAGTTCGGACCGCTGGGCGAGTTCATCTCGGGTTGGGCCTACTGGCTCTCCGCCTGGTTGGGCAACATCGCCTTCGCGACCATGCTCATGAGCTCCTTCGGCACGTTCTTCCCGGCCTTCAAGGGCGGCCAGAACCTGGCGTCGATCCTCGTGGCGATCGTCTTCGTGTGGCTGCTGACCATCCTGGTCAACAACGGCATCGAGGGCGCCTCGTTCATCAACACCATCGTGACCATCTGCAAGCTCATCCCGATCTTCGTGTTCATGGTCTTCATGATCATCAGCTTCAAGGCCGGCGTCTTCACCGCCGACTTCTGGGGCAATGTGGCGGACAACACCCTGCACAACGGCGGACACGCCTCCGTGTTCACCCAGATGAAGGGCTCCGTCATGGTGATGATGTGGGTCTTCGTCGGCATCGAGGGCGCCTCGGTGCTCGGCAACCGAGCCAAGAAGAAGTCCGACGCCCGCGCCGCGACCACAATCGCGCTGATCGCCCTGCTGGCCATCTATGTGCTCATCTCCCTGCTTCCCTTCGGCGTCTTCAGCCAGGCCAAGCTCGCCGCGATGGACCAGCCCGCCATGGGCGAGATCCTCAAGGCCGTCGTCGGTCCCTGGGGCTCCGTGCTCATCAACGTCGGCCTGATCATCTCCACCCTGGGCTCCTGGCTCTCCTGGACGATGCTGCCGGCCGAGACCACGATGCTCATGGCCCGCGACAAGACCCTGCAGAGCTACTGGGGCAAGCTCAACAAGAAGGGCGCCCCCACCGCCTCGCTGGTCATCACCGGCGTGCTGCAGACCGTCTTCCTCTTCTCGCTGCTGTTCACCGAGTACGCCTACAACTTCGCCTACTCGCTGTCCACCGCGGCCATCCTCATCTCCTGGCTGCTGGTCGGCACCTACCAGGTGCAGTACAGCTACCAGAAGAAGGATTGGACGCAGTTCGCCATCGGCATCGTCGCGGCGGCCTTCCAGCTGATCGCCATGGTGCTCGCCGGCTGGCAGCAGATCCTGATGGTCTCCATCCTGTGCGTGCCCGGGTTCATCTTCTACTACCTGGCATGCCGTGAGAACGACCGCAAGATGACCCGCAACGAGAAGCTGGTCATCGCGGCCTTCGTGATCGTCGCCATCATCTCCGTCGTGCTCATCTGCACCGGCGTGGTCTCCATCGGCTGACCCACCATCCGTCCGGCTCCGAAGCGGTCACTCCTTCGCTTTGGGGCCGGCACTCCTGTTGTGTACAACGGCAAGGCGCCCATCGCGGCCTTGCCGTTTTCTCATATCCAAGCCGCGACCGCGGCACCGTTGTCGGCGTACGCGGTTTCGTCCGCATCGTTCGCCGCGCATCAATCCCCGCGACGTCGGCGAATGCGGCCCGCCGTGGATGGCGCCACCCGTCACCGCTCTGGTAACCACCCATGGATTACCATGGTTCCAGTCACCGCGGCGACGGTGATGCCGAATCGAGACAAGACGCCAACACCAGGTACGAGGGAATGGAGAAACGAACGTGAACGGCATGAACCTACTGGTCTTCGCGGGGGCGTGCGTATCCGTCGCGTTCAGCTGCTCCTACATCGTCTCCACCATCAAGGGCACCGTCAAGCCCAACAGGATCACCTGGCTGCTCTGGGCGGTCTCGCCGATGATCGCCACCTTCGCCGCCCTCTCCACCGGGGTCAGCTGGTCGATCCTGCCGGTCTTCACCGCCGGGTTCATGCCGCTGCTGGTCTTTTTGGCCAGCTTCCTCAACAAGGGGAGCTATTGGAAGATCGGTCCGGTGGACTGGTGCTGCGGGGCGCTGTCGATCATCGCCCTGGTGCTCTGGGCCATCACCAAGGAACCGAACCTCGCCGTCATGCTCTCCATCCTCTCCGACGGCCTGGCCGCGCTGCCCACCTACATCAAGATCTTCAAGGCCCCGCGCACCGAGCGCGCCTACTACTATCTCGGTGGCCTGTTCTCGGCGACCACCAGCCTCGTCGCCGCGCCGAATCACCATTTCGCCACCATCGCCTTCGCCGTCTACCTGGTCTGCCTCGACGCCTCGCTTATGGTCTTCATCACCGCGTGCACCCATCTGCGCCGTGATCCCGCCGTCGAGGCCTAGGGGAGTGCGCATACAACGTGTGTTCCACGACGTTGCGGCACACACGTCGGTGCGTATGCCCCGTGGTGTGGCGTGCGCAGAGCGGGCTCCATTCGGGCGCAAGACTGATGCGAGCCAAGACGTGGTTCACAACCGGATTTCGGGGTGTGCCCGACGTGTATCCGGAGAGTTTCGCTCATAAGGCCCCGCGAGTGAACGGGTCGGCCATGCGAAACGAGGCGCGGAACGGTGAAGAACGCGGATCGGCATGGGCGTCGACCGTAACGGGTCCCACTGCGAGACCGGACACCCCAACGTCGCCCGCCGGAAACCGATCCCTGGCAACGCGTTTGCTGATAACCCGATAACCTGCATATAGGGGCTGTCACTTTCCGATCCATACCTATATATAAGGAAGCGCGGCATCCGTCGGTGGTCGTTCACCTGCGGATGCCGCGCTTGGTGCCACCCAATGGGCGGGCGGCTGGCCATTGGTTACTTAGGCAGTCATTTCCAATTGTCGTAGAGCGCGTAGATGCCGTTCCAGTGCACGTCCTCGATGTAGTGGCGCAGCTCGGAGGCGTCCTTGGCACGGAAGAGCTTGAGGATCTGGCGGTGCTCGTCGTTCGAGATCTTCAGGAGGTCCTTGAGCTTGGGGGAGTTGACGTGCTCGTAGGTCTTTCCCACGAACGCGCTTTTCTTCGTCTTCAGGTCCGCCACCAGGTAGGGATTCGGATGCTTCTTGATATAGATATTGTGGAACTGCGCCTGCAGCTCGTTATATTTGGTATACAATCCGTTCTCGACTGCCGAGTCCATGCTGTCGATCAGAAAGCTCATCAGCGAAAGATCCTCGTCGCTCATCAGGTCGACCGTGCCCTCGGCCACCTTGCCATCGAGCAGGCCGATCAGCTGGTAGAGGTCCTTGGCGTCCTGCTTGGTGTAGCGGCGGAAACGGTAGCCCCGGCGGGGGATCTTCTCGAGGATGTTCTCGGCGGAGAGCTCAACGAGCGCCTCCCGCACCGGAGTACGGCTCAGGCCGAGATTGTCGGCGAGGTACTGCTCGGTGATGTAGTCGCCGCGCTCGATCTCCCCCTTGCTCAGCGCATCGGAAAGAAAGTCGTAGACTCTGCTCGTCGTGTCCAACATGGTTCCCCTGTTAGTGTTATTTGCCTTGATAGTTAACCCTTCAATTATACACCACAATATTGCGTTTCGTAAGACGATGAAGCAAAGTATACATTCTAATTTTCAACACGCCGGGGCGGGGTTTGACGGGGGTCATAAGTTCGTTGTATACTATCTCGTACCACCTCAATGAAAGGAAGTTGGTACTATGTTCACCAATGTTGTTGTTAGAGTACCGGGCAAGTCGTTGGCTGATGGCCTCTCGGGTGCCGATCTCGGCAAGCCGAACTACACGAACGCCATCGTTCAGCACGAGTACTACATCAATGCGCTCACCAAGACCGGTGTCAACATCACCGTTCTGCCTCCGATGGAGGAGTTCCCGGACTCCTGCTTCATCGAGGACAACGCGCTGTGCACCCCGAAGTGCGCGATCATCAGCCGCCCCGGCGCCCCGACGCGTCGCAAGGAGGTCCAGTCCCCGGATCTGCGTGCCACCCTCGAGCAGCACTATGACCACATCGAGGAGATCAAGGCTCCGGGCACCATCGAGCCCGGCGACATCATGATGGTCGGCGAGCACTTCTACATCGGCCTCTCCGCCCGTACCAACAAGGAAGGCGCCGAGCAGATGATCGGCTACCTCGAGAAGTACGGCATGTCCGGCGAGACCGTGACCATGAAGGAAATGCTGCACCTGAAGACGGGCGTCAACTACCTGGAGCACAACAACCTGCTGATCTCCGGCGAGTTCAAGGAAGATCCGCGCTTCGACAAGTTCAACAAGATCGAGATTCCGGAGGACGAGGGCTACGCGGCCAACTGCATCTGGATCAACGACTACGTGATCGTGCCGAAGGGCTATCCGAAGACCAAGAAGGCCATCGAGGATCTCGGCCAGTACAAGGTCCTGGAGTGCGACACCTCCGAGTACAAGAAGGTCGACGGCGGCCTGAGCTGCCTGTCGCTGCGCTTCTGATCGCCTTAGGCGAATCCTGACGAACTTGTGCGGGCACAGGCATCCGTGCGCCGTGTCCGCACAAGTTCTTGTTGTATTTTTGTTCAATGATGAGCAGTGAATGGCATTGAATACAAGGAAGAGGATATTGTGTCCAGTTTTCCTAAGTTAGTAGTGCATACCAAGAAAATCGAACATAACGCGCGGGTCATGGTTGACCTGTGCGCCAAGAACGGCGTCACCGTCTCCGGCGTGATCAAGGGCGCCAGCGGACTGCTGCCGGTATGCAACGCGTTCCGCAAGGGCGGCGTGAGCTCGCTGAGCAGCTCCCGCATGCCACAGTTGCGGGCGATCAAGGAGATATGGCCCGACCAGGAGACCCTGCTGCTGCGCATCCCCATGATGTGCGAGCTCGACGAGGTGATCCGCTACGCCGACGTGAGCCTGGAAAGCGACGTGGAGACGCTCAAGGCGCTCGACGCCCGCTGCCTGGCGCTTGGCCGAACCCATCGGGTGATCCTGATGGTCGACCTCGGCGACCTGCGCGAGGGCTTCTTCGAAGACGACGACCTCTACGCCGCCGCCAAGCTGGTCGAGGACGCGAAGGGGCTGGTGCTCGAGGGCATCGGTACGAACCTCGGCTGCTACGGCTCCATCGAGCCCGACGCCAAGAACCTGGGTCGCCTGTGCTCGCAGGCCGAGCACATTGAGTCGATGATCGGGCGCAAGCTCGCCGTCGTCTCCGGAGGATCGACCACGAGCATTCCGCTGTTGCTCGACGGCACGATGCCCAAGGGCGTCAACCAGCTGCGCGTCGGCACCGAGGTGCTGATGCTCGACGAGGAGAAGGACCACCACTTCGAGGTGCCCGGCATCTACGGAGACGCGTTCACCCTCGAGGCCCAGCTCATCGAGAAGCGCCGCAAGGCGACGTTCCCGATCGGCACGCTGAGCGTCGACGCCTTCGGCAACAAGCCGCACTACGTCGACCGTGGCCGGCGCATACGTGGGCTGATCGCCGTGGGCCGCCAGGACGTGGGCGACATGACGCAGCTGCATCCCCAGGACGAACGCATCAAGGTCTACGGCGGTTCGAGCGACCATACGATCCTCGACCTCGAGGACTGCGCCGATGACTATGCCATCGGCGACATCGTGAGCTTCACGATGGACTACGAGAACCTGATGCACTCCTCCCTGAGTCCCTATGTCGCCAAGGAATTCGTCGACGACTGACGAAACGTGACGTGCGACACGTCATATGGCGATAGGATTGGTCCGTATGGCGACTGTCCGGAACGGCCGAAACGGCGCCGCGTGCGCGCGACGGCCGGTCCGGGCCCTGTCCCAGACCACATCCAATAGAGAGAACGGAAGGAACATCATGGCACATTATCCCCAATTGACCATCAATCTCACCAAGCTCGGCGAGAACGTGCGCAACGTGCTGGGTCTGTGCGCCGACAACGGCATCGACGTGGCCGTGGTCGTCAAGGGCGCCAACGGGCTCATGCCCATCGTCAACGCCTACCGGCAGGCCGGTGCCAAGACCATCGCCAGCTCGAGGCTCGAACAGCTCGAGGCGGTGCGCCGGATGTGGCCCGACCAGCAGACGCTGGACCTGCGCATCCCGATGTTGAGCGAACTGCAGCAGATGATCGACTGCGCCGACATCAGCCTGGAAAGCGAGGTCGAGACCCTCGCCAAGCTCGACGAGCTGTGCGTGGCCCAGCACCGCACCCATCGGGTGATCCTGATGGTCGATCTGGGCGACCTGCGCGAGGGCTTCTTCAAGGAGGAGGACCTCTACGCCGCCGCCAGGCAGGTCGAGGACGCGAAGGGGCTGGTGCTCGAGGGCATCGGCACGAACCTCGGCTGCTACGGCTCCATCGAGCCCGACGAGACCAACCTCGGCAGACTGTGCGAGCTGGCGGAGCATATCGAGTCGGTGATCGGGCGCAAGCTCGCCGTGGTCTCGGGCGGCGCGTCGACCAGCCTCTCGCTGCTCACCCACCACACCATGCCCAAGGGCATCAACCATCTGCGCATCGGCGACAATTTCCTGCTGCGCGACATGGAGTACTACTTCGACTATGCCATTCCCGACCTCAACGGCGACGCGTTCACCCTGCAGGCCGAGATCATCGAGAAGAAGGAGAAGCCGACCTACCCGATCGGCCACATCAGCGTCGACGCGTTCGGAAACACGCCGGAGTACGTCGACGAGGGCATCCGCACCAGGGGCCTGCTCGCGATCGGCCGCCAGGACATCGGCGACATGACCAAGCTGCACCCCGTCGACAAGCGGATCAAGATCTACGGTGGTTCCAGCGATCACACGATCATCGATTTGACCGATTGCGATGGCGACTACCAGCTCGGCGACACCGTCGAGTTCACGCTCGAATACGAGAACGTCCTCTATTCGACCGGTTCACCCTACGTACACAAGAAATATGTCGACTGACATATAAGGAAGAAGCATCATGGAAGAGAAGGATAAGAAGATAGGCCTCGTCAGCCTGGTGGCCCTGTCGGTCACCTCGGTGGTCGGCGGAGGCGTGTTCAACCTGATGAGCGACGTCGCCAAGAAATCGGCGGTCGGACCGGTCATCATCGCATTGCTCATCTCGGGATTGGGCATGGGTATGTTCGTCATGTGCCTCAACCACCTGACAGTGCGCTACCCGGAGCTCGACGCGGGCATCTTCAGCTTCGCGCAGAAGGGCTTCGGCAACTTCGTCGGCTTCGTCAGCGCGCTCGGCTACTGGGCCTCGATTTTCCTGGGCAACGTCGCGCTCGGCTGCCTGGCGTTCAGCGCGGTGGGCTACTTCTTCCCGGTCTTCGGTGACGGGCAGAACGTCTACGGCGTCATCGGCGCCAGCATCGTGCTCTGGGTCATGCACTTCGTGATCCTGCGCGGCTCGGACTTCGCCTCCAAGATCAACGGCTTCATCACCGTGGCGAAGATGGTGCCCCTGATCATCTTCATCATCACGATGATCATCGCCTTCAAGTACAGCATGTTCACCGCCGACTTCTGGGGCACCGTGACCGGCAACTTCCAGTGGGGCGACGTGCTCTCGCAGGTGCGTGGCGCCATGGTCTCCGTGGTGTGGGTGTTCGTCGGCGTCGAGGGTGCGGTCGTCTATTCCTCCCGCGCCAAGAGCAAGAAGATCGTGGCCAAGGCCGTGGTCCTCTCCTTCGCGATCATCACCTCCATCTACATGCTCTCCACCGTCCTGTCCTTCGCCGTGATGTCGCAGGGCCAGCTGGCCAAGCTCGACAAGCCGGCCATGGCGGGCGTGATGGAAAGCGTCGTCGGCCCGTGGGGCGGCATCCTCATCAGCATCGGCGTGATCATCTCCGCGATCGGCGCATGGTTCGCCTGCACGATGTTCTCCGGCGAGATCCTCTATCAGATTTCCAAGGAGCACATCTTCCCGAAGGTCTTCGCCCACACCAACAAGTACGGCGCCCCGAGCTACGCCCTGCTGCTGAGCGACGGCCTCGTGCAGTTCTTCTTCTTCTCGCTGCTGGTCAACAAGAGCGCCTACAACCTCATGGCGCTGCTGGCCTCCAGCACCATGCTGGTGCCCTACTTCTTCGTCTCGCTGTCCTACTGCAAGCTCAACCTGCAGGAGAAGAAGATCAACTGGGGCCACGTGGTCCTCGGTGTGCTCACCACCTGCTACATGGGTCTGGTGCTCTACATGTCGGGCTTCAACTACCTGTTCCTCACCACGCTGCTGTTCACACCCGGCATCCTCGTCTACATCTGGGCGCGTAAGGAGAACAAGCTGCGGGTGTTCAACAAGCCCGAGGCCGTCGGCGCGATCCTGCTGGCCATCTGCGGGGTGCTGTGCGTGTTCTTCATCGCCACCGGCACCATCAACGTGGCCACCATGTAGCCACCGTGTAGCCACAGACGTCGGGCTTCGCCCCTGAACGCAATCGTCCCGTCCCTCCGGGTTTCCGGTCGGACGGGACGATTCGTGTGTCTTGGGCGAGCGGCCCGAATCATGCCGGTCGCCGTCGTCCGATGTCCGGACGACAGGGTCGGAGATACGGCCCGGTCCCGAGATTGATTTCGCCAACCATGTCACTAGAATTGAAATGACAACCAATAGAGAAGGAATGCAAGAAAAGATGACCAAGAAATTCACTGTCGAAGAGCCGTTCTGGGATATTTTCCCCGATGTCCACATCGCCGTCCTGGTGGCGAAAGGCATCGACAACTCGGACTACGGCCGCGTGCCCAAGGACCTGCTGGCCAAGGCGAACAAGACGGCCCTGAAGTGGGTGCCCGACGCCCGCATCAGCGCCAATCCAGTCGTCGCCGACTGGCGCGAGGCGTTCCGCAAGTTCAAGACCAAGAAGGGCGCCCGCTGCGCGGTGGAGAACCTGCTCAAGCGCGCGGCCAACGACAAGGGCGTTGGCCACATCAACCCGGCGGTCGACATGTACAACTCCGTCTCGCTGGACTGGGCGTTCCCGATCGGCGGCGAGGACCTCGACAACATCGACGGCGACATCAGGCTCACCGTGGCCCGGGGCGGCGAGAAGTTCTGGCCGATCTCCGAGGCCGACGGCGAGGCGCAGGAGGCCCTGCCCGGCGAGGTCATCTACGCCGACGACCATTCGGTGCTCACCCGCTGCCTGGCATGGAGGGACAGCGCCCGCGCCGAAGCCACCGAGAACAGCCACAACATCATCTTCTACATGGAGAACATCAATCCCGAGCGCGCCGAGGACCACCAGAAGGCCATGGATGAGCTCAAGCAGAAGATCCACGACTACTTCGGCGTCGACGCCACCTCGTGGATCGTCAGCCGGGACAACCCCAGCATCGAGGTGTACTGAGGGGCTGCGGTCGCGTGGAGCGGTGCCGGACCGGTGTCGGGCCGGTCCGGCACCGCTTTTTGGGACTTTGGGCCGTGCCGCAACTCGATTGACTCCGGCGTGCCGATGCCGTCCACACGGTGGGCAAGGCATATGTGATGTGCGCGACACTCCGGCATCCACGGACCGGGACGCTTGTCCCGGTCCTTTTTTATGATGTACACAATCGACATCAGCAGACGATTAAGGAAACAAGATGATGGCAGTAAGCTTCGCTGTAGACCGCATCGCACGTCCGTCTGCCACCAGGATGTCTTCGCGACGACGTCGATTCTCACGACGAGTTCGTTGATCTGAGGTTTCCCTCATCGATTCCAACCGCTTGCCAATAAGGGCCCGGCTTTGCCGTACCTTTTCAGGCACTGGCGGCGTCATGCGCCAAGATGGCGGGAATCGTCGATGAGGTACCTTTCATTTCCGGTCTGAACCATACCCGATGTGTGTTCTTCCATGGTTTCTCATTGCCATAGATGGCGTGAAGAACGATTGACGCGTAACGCATGGCATGGGCAGGACTCCACATTTTTTCCAAAAAACACAACCACAACCAACATCGGCCAACACAATCCAAAAGGGGATTCACATGGTAGCAAACAAACCAATCGTCCTGGCGTACTCCGGAGGACTCGACACCTCCGTGGCGATCTCGTACCTCAAGGAGCGCACCGGCAAGGACGTCGTCGCCGTCTCCCTCGACGTCGGGCAGGGCGGCGAGAGCCTCGAGACCATCAAGCAGCGCGCGATGGCCTGCGGCGCCATGGAATCCTACGTGGTCGACGCCCGCGACGAGTTCGCCAGCCAGTACTGCATGCTCGCCCTCAAGGCCAACGCCAAGTACGAAGGCGTCTACCCGCTCGTCTCCGCCATCTCGCGCCCGCTGATCACCAAGCACCTGGTGCGCGCCGCCCACCAGTTCGGCGCCGACACCATCTCGCACGGCTGCACGGGCAAGGGCAACGACCAGGTGCGCTTCGAGGTGTCCATCGCCTCGATCGACCCGGACCTCAAGGCCATCAGCCCCATCCGCGACCTCTCCCTGACCCGTGACGTCGAGATCGCGTTCGCAAAGGAACACAAGCTGCCGATCACCCAGACCGAGAAGAGCCCCTATTCCATCGACCAGAACGTCTGGGGCCGCGCCATCGAGACCGGCTTCCTCGAGGACCCGTGGAACGGGCCGACCAAGGACTGCTACACCTACACCGACGACCCGGCCTTCCCGCCCGTGGAGGACGAGGTGACCATCGAGTTCAAGCAGGGCATCCCGGTGAAGATCGACGGGCGCGAGGTCACCCCGCTGCAGGCCATCGAGGAGATGAACCGGCGCGCAGGTGCCCAGGGCATCGGCCGCATCGACCTGATCGAGGACCGCCTGGTGGGCATCAAGTCCCGCGAGCTCTACGAGGCGCCCGGGGCCGTGGCGCTCATCACCGCCCACGAGGAGCTCGAGAACTGCTGCCTGGAGCGCGAGCAGCACCGCATCAAGCGCGACATCGACAAGCGGTGGGCCGAGCTGGTCTACGACGCGCAGTGGTTCTCGCCCGCGGTGCGTTCACTCAACGCCTTCATCGAGGAGACGCAGCGCTATGTGTCCGGCGAGATCCGCATGGTGATGCACGGCGGCCGCGCCGTGGTCACCGGACGGCGCAGCGACTCCTCGCTCTACGACTACAAGCTCGCCACCTACGACTCCGGAGACACCTACGACCAGAACGCCTCCAACGGGTTCATCGCCATCTACGGCATGCCCGACCGGGTCGCCGCCGCTCGCGACGTGAGGTTCGGCAACGCCATAGAAGTTCCGGATAACTCCGTGGAGTAGTCCTTTATCCGCTTATATATAAAAGCTTCGAGAGCCCCCCTCTCATCTATGAGGAGTCTGACTGTGCGGAGGGACTGGAATATACGATGTTCGACACGCTCCGGCTGAGCCGTTAAGAACGAAGCCCAGTGGGCTTCGTTTAGGCGAGGTGAGCGCGATGTATTGAGCGCGAAGGCAAAATCTTCGATTTTGCTCGGCCAAGCCTACGCCCGAACATCGTATATTCCAGTCCCTCATCGGACTGATGCGATGAGTAGGGGCGCTTTGACCTATAAGTCATGGATATTCCACGCAGTTGAGTTTTTGAGGGGAGGGGTGGGGATATGCGATGTTGAGACATAAAGCTTGGCCTACCGGCCTTGAGGGTGTCTCAACATCGCATATCCCCACCCCTGGCACAGCTAGAATACGGATAACGGCCATTGTGGCGATAAGAATGAAGAGGAATTGAGGAATGACGCAGATGAGTGAGAAGAGCGGCGAGGAACATGTGGCGCTGTGGGGCGGACGGTTCAAGTCCGGGCCGTCGCCGGAGCTTGCCAGGCTCTCGAAATCCACCCAGTTCGACTGGAGGTTGGCCGACGACGACATCGCGGGCTCGCGCGCCCACGCCCGGGCGCTGGGCAAGGCCGGATTGCTGAGCGCCGACGAGCTCAAGCGCATGGAGGACGCGCTCAACACCTTGCAGCGGATGGTGGATTCGGGCGAGTTCGCACCCGTCGAGGACGACGAGGACGAGGCCACGGCACTGGAACGCGGGCTGCTCGAGATCGCCGGCGACGAGCTGGGCGGCAAACTGCGCGCCGGGCGCTCGCGCAACGACCAGATCGCCTGCCTCATCCGCATGTGGCTGCGCCGGCACGCGCGCACCGTCGCCGGATTGGTGCTCGGCGTGGTCGACGCGCTGATCGGGCAAGCCGAGAAGGCCGGGGGAGCGGTGATGCCGGGGCGCACGCACATGCAGCACGCCCAGCCGATCCTGCTGGCTCACCAGCTCATGGCGCACGCCTGGCCGCTGCTGCGCGACGTCGACCGGCTCGCCGACTGGGACAGGCGCATCGACGAAAGCCCGTACGGCGCCGGCGCGCTCGCAGGCAACACGCTGGGCCTCGACCCGGAGGCCGTGGCCCACGAGCTCGGCTTCTCACGCGTCAACGCCAACTCCATCGACGGAACCGCCAGCCGCGACACGGTGGCCGAGTTCTCGTTCATCGCCGCGATGATCGGAGTGGACCTGAGCCGCCTGGCCGAAGAGACCATCATCTGGAACACCCAGGAGTTCGCCTTCGTGCGCCTCGACGACGCCTATTCCACCGGCTCCTCGATCATGCCGCAGAAGAAGAACCCCGACATCGCCGAGCTCACCCGTGGCAAGTCCGGCCGGCTGGTCGGCGACATGACCGGCTTGATGACCACGCTCAAGGGCCTGCCCACCGCCTACGCGCGCGACCTGCAGGAGGACAAGGAGGCCGTCTTCGACCAGGTGGACACCCTCGAGGTGCTGCTGCCGGCCTTCGCGGGCATGGTGCGCACGATGGTCTTCGACCTCGACCGGCTCAAGACACAGGCTCCCACCGGTTTCGCCTTGGCCACCGACATCGCCGAATGGCTGGTCAAGCAGGGTGTGCCGTTCCGCCACGCCCACGAGCTCTCCGGCGCCTGCGTGCAGCTGGCCGAAGGTCGCGGCGTGGAGCTCTGGGACCTGGCCGACGAGGATTTCGTCACCGTCTTCAAGGGCTTCCTTCCCGCCGGCCTGGCCCCGCAGGTGCGCCGGGTGCTTTCGGTGGAGGGTTCCGTCGAGCAGCGCGACGGCAAGGGCGGCACCGCGCCCGCACGTGTGGCCGAGCAGATCGCTCAGGCCAAGGGCGTGGCCGCCAAGGCGCGCGGTTTCGCCGAATCCACCAGTGACGGCCCCGCCTACCTCGACGGGCTGGCCGATCGGTGACGGATGACGCCATTCGCCTGCGGGAATGCGGGGACATGCTGGGTTGATGCTCCCGGCACAGGTGCCGTCTGTGCCCGTACGCGTGGTCGACACGCTCCCGCAGGCATGGTCTGTCCTATAATCGGCAGTATTAAGGCACCCGGTTAGGGGAGTCCTCAACAACATATCAACGAAATATACCGGCCCATGCCGCTTCGCTACGAGGCGGCATGGGCCTTCGGAAAGGCGATGTCATGACGTTGGGAATCGGGACCCCGGTGGCGAGCATCGAGGCGTTGTGGGCGAAGCATACGGTGCATCTGGCGCAGGCCCCCGCGGGTGACCCGTTCGGCGTCAAGCCCGGCCGGGGAGGCGACGACGGCGAGTCAGCGCCGATCACGATGTGCGCCATCGGCGACTCCATGGTGGCCGGATGCGGCACTCGGGACCAGAGTGAGGGCTTCGTGCCCGATATCGCGGAAGGCCTGGCCCGCCGGCTGGGGCGCGACGTGCATTGGCGGGCCTACGGCAAGCTCGGCGCCACCATGCGCCGCGTGCGCTACCGCCTGATCCCCGAGGCCAGGAAAACGGGGAAGCGATACGACCTGCTCGTGTTGTGCGCCGGATCCAACGACATCATGGCCAACCGCACGCTCGACGAATGGCGCGACGACCTGGCCGCCGTGCTCGACGAGGCCCGGCCGCTGGGTGAACGCATCGTCGTGCTGAGCCCCGGCCAGATGCAGCACGAGCCGTCGCTGGGCCGTGCGTTGCGGCGCGCGCTCGAACATGAGATGGACGCGCAGGCCGCCGTCAGCCAGGAGGTGTGCCGCGCCCACGGCGCCACCTACGTCAACATGATCCACGAGGACGTGCACGCCGGCGATCCCGACTTCTTCTCGCCCGACCATTTCCATCCCGGCGTCGTGGGCTACCGCCATATGGCCGACGGTGTGGTGGAGCGGCTGATGGCCATGCGCGCCTAGCCGCTGCGGGGTGCCCTGCCGAAGCGCGGTATCGGCATAACGACGCCTGTCGCCGTCTCCTGCGAAAATAGATAGGTTCGAGAGCGTTCTGCCCTCATGGCTTCTAACCTACGAATAGAGGAACACGGTTATGGCTCACGTCACCAACTTCAAGGAAGCGGGATTCGACTCCCTCTTCGATGAATTGACTTGGCGCGGACTGATCTCCCAGTCCACGGACTCCGATCAGCTCGCCAAGGCGCTCAACGGCGGGCCGGTCACCTACTATTGCGGTTTCGACCCCACGGCGGCTTCGCTGCATATCGGCAACCTGGTGCAGCTGATCAACATGCGGCACCTGCAGGAGGCCGGGCATCATCCGATCGCCCTGGTCGGCGGCGCCACCGGCCTGATCGGCGACCCGCGACAGAGCGGTGAGCGCACGCTCAACCCCAAGGACGTCGTGGCCGGCTGGGCCAGGCGCCTGAAGAAGCAGATCGGCGGCATCCTCGAGACCTCCGGTGACAACCCGGTGCGCTTCGTCTCCAACTACGACTGGACCGCCTCGATGTCGGTCATCGACTTCCTGCGCGACGTCGGCAAGAACTTCCGCATGGGCACCATGCTCGCCAAGGACACGGTGGCCCGGCGCCTGAAAAGCGACGAGGGCATCTCCTTCACCGAGTTCAGCTACCAGGTGCTGCAGGGCAACGATTTCCTGCACCTCTACGACGAATACGGCTGCACGCTCGAGCTGGGCGGTTCCGACCAGTGGGGCAACCTCACCAGCGGCCTCGACCTCATCCGCAAGGTGCACGGTGAGTCCGTCAACGTGTTCACCAGCCCCATCATCACCGACAGCCAAGGCAAGAAGTTCGGAAAGTCCGAGGGCAACGCCGTCTGGCTCGACCCCACGATGCTCAGCCCCTACAAGTTCTACCAGTTCTGGTTCAACCAGCCCGACGGCGAGATGGTGAAGCTCCTCAAGGCGTTCACCTTCCTGCCCAAGGCCGAGATCGAGCGGCTCGGCCACGAGGTCGAGGCCAATCCCGGCGCCCGCGAGGCCCAGAAAACGCTGGCTTGGGAGGTCACCAGCTTCGTGCACGGCGAGGAGGCGACCCGCCAGGCGCTCGACGCGGCGGCCGCGCTCTTCGGGCGTGGCGGGGACCTGAAGACCATCTCGATGGACGTCCTCGAGCCCTCGATCGAGGGGCTGAAGGTCGAAGGCGAGGACGGCGGCAGGCAGTTCGCCAAGGTCGTCGTCGGCGAGCGCGTGGCGCAGGCCGGCGTGGCGGCGGGGCTCTTCAAGTCCGTCTCCGAGGCGCGCAAGACCATCAAGTCCGGCGGCGTCTACGTCAACAACGAGCGCGTGGCCTCGCAGGACCAGGAGCTCACCGGCTCGGACTTCCTGCACGGCCGGTTCGTGCTCATCCGCCGCGGCAAGAAGGCGATCGGCGCGGTCGAGCTCGCCTGAGCGGGCGGCCGCGCATGGCCGGGGCGCAAGGATATCGTCTCGCCCCGGCTTCCAGATAACACCAGATAACAACAGGCCCGTGGTCCGGCAAGAGCCGGACGGGCGCAAGACAATCAAGCAAAAGGTACACAGACATTATGGCTCAAGAACAGCATGGCAACCGTGGCAACTCCTACGGTCACGGATCGTCGCATTCGGGCGGCTACCGAGGCCACGGCGGCGGCTCGTACGGCGGGCACCGCGGCGGCGGCTTCCACAAGGGCGGCGGCCACGGCGGCTACCGTGGCAACGACCACAGTGACGGCGGGCACCGCGACTTCCACAGGGACGATCGCAGGGGCGGCTATCGCCATGACGGCGACCGCAGGGACTTCCATCGCGACGGCGACCCCCGTGGCGGACAGGGCGGCTTCCACCGCGATGACCACCGCGGCTACCGGCATGACGGCGACCGTCGCGACTTCCATCGTGACGGCGGGCACCGCGACTTCCACAGGGACGATCGGCGCGGGGGCTACCGCGGCCATGACGACCGCCGTGACGGCGGACGTGGCTTCCACCGCGATGACCACCGCGGCTACCGGCATGACGGCGACCGCCGTGACTTCCACCGCGATGGCGACCGCAGGGACTTCCACAGGGACGATAGACGCGGAGGCTACCGCGGCCATGACGACAGGCGCGACGACAGGCGTGGCGGCTTCCACGGCCGCGATGACCGCCGTGACTTCCATAGGGACGATCGCCGTGGCGGCTATCGCGGCCATGACGACCGCAGGGACTTCCACCGCGACGACAGACGTGGCGGCAACCACGACAACGGGCGCCGCGCCTACATGGAGAACGGTCCGCGCCGCAACTCGGACGGCACCGTCTCGTTCCCCTCGCAGAACCCGTACACCGACCGCCGTCCGGGCGAGCCGCGCATGCCCAAGGGCATGGAGTGGTCGATGCTTTCCAAGGACGAGAAGGAGCGCCTGAGGGGGCTGGCCAAGGAGCACGCCGAGAACATCGGCCTGCACATCCTCGCCGCCTACGCGCTTGAGGAAAGCGAGCCGAAGTCGGCGCTCGACCATGCAAAGTGGGTGGCGCGCCAGGCCTCACGCATCGATTTCGCCCGCGAGACGCTCGCCTTCATCTCCTACCGCCAGGGTGACTACAAGACCGCCCTGCGCGAGTTCCGCACCGCGCAGCGCATGAACGGCTACGACGACTACCTGCCCTTCATCGCCGACTGCGAGCGAGGGCTGGGCAACCCGAAGAAGGCCATCGAGATCGCGCTGGGCGACCGGGCCAAGGGACTCAATGGCGAATCGAAGGCCGAGCTGTTCCTGGTCTACGCCGGAGCATTGGGCGACCTCGGGCTGTGGGACAAGGCCATCGAGGTGGTCCACAAGCTGGGCACCTCCAAGGGCCTGCCCGGAGCCTACCGCATGCGCACGCTGCAGGCCGAGCAGTACTTCCTCGAGGAAGCGGGCCGTGGCGACGAGGCGGCCGACCTGGACACCGTCCTGGAGAAGCTCGAACAGCGTTACGCTGATGTGGACGAGGATGACGAGGACGCCGAGCCGGTCGTGATCGACTACGACCTCGAGCGCCTGCCCGACGACATGATGGAGGAACTCGGCATCACCGAGGAGGACTCGCAGTACGCCCCCGAGGAGCCTGAGGACGACTACGACGAGGATGACGAGCGCCACGGTGAGGAATCCGGGCGCGAGGAGTCCGGCGAGAACCATGAGGACGCCGAGGCGGATCAGGCCGACCAGGCAGAAGGCGACCACGCCGAAGACGGACAGGCCGGGGACGAGGCGGCCGGCGAGGCCGTCGACCCCGATGCCGCCCAGGCCGGCCAGTCGAGTACCGCGCTCGACCCTGAAGGCGCTGAGGCCCAACTGAGCGCCGCCGGTACGGTCGCCGAGAACCGCGAGGGCTTCGAAGCCGCTCCGGAACCCGCCGAACAGGAGGAGGAGCACAAGGCCGAGGCCGAGGCATCCGCCGATGCCGATGAGGCCACCTTGCCCGCCGAGGAGACCGACGAGGGCGCGGGCAGCGCCGTCGACCCGGCCGAGCGCCAGGAGAACGCCGACGACAAGGCCGCCGACGAACAATAATCAATGAGGAAAGGACGTCGCGCATGCTGAAGGGAACGCCAAGGCCACTGAGCGAGACCTACGGGCTGGCACTGCTGGACCTGGACGGTGTCGTCTACCGGGGCAAATTGCCGGTGGACCACGCCGCCGACAGCATCCGCGACGCCGAAGCCGCGGGGATGACGATGGAATACACCACCAACAACTCCTCGCGCGAACAGGCCACCGTGGCCGACCAGCTCAAGAGCTTCGGCCTTCAGGTGGAGCCCCACCAGGTCATCACTTCCTCGATCGTCGCAGCACGTATGGTTGCCCACGACTTTCCGGCCGGTTCCAAGGTCATCATGTCGGGCGCCCGGCACCTGCGCGAACAGCTCGAAGGCCAGGGGCTCACCGTCGTCGAGAGCGTCGAGGACGGGCCGGTGGCCGCCGTGCAGGGCTGGCGTCCGGAGATCACCTGGAACGAGATCGCCAACATCGCCTTCGCGGTGGAACGCGGCGCCCGCCACTATGTGACCAACATCGACCTCACCATCCCCCGCGAGCTCGGCATCGCGCCTGGCGCCGGGTCGATGGTCCAGGCCGTCGTCAACGCCACCGGCGCCGAACCCCACGCCTCGGCCGGCAAGCCCGAATCCGCGATGTACGACGAGGCGCGCGTGCTCGCGGCCGGCGACGGCGAGCGGATGGTCGCCAAGGAACGCTGCCTGGCCATCGGCGACCGGCTCGACACCGACGTGGAGGCCGGCAACCGTGGCGGCTACGATTCGCTGGTCGTGCTCACCGGCGTGGCCACGCCCAGCATGATCATGCGCGCGCCCGCCCATCTGCGCCCGACCTATGTGGCGGCGGACCTGCGCGACCTCGCCGAGGCGATGCCGCAGCCGCAGCGGGTGTCGGAGCGTGAATGGTCCTGCGCCGGCGCTTCGGCCATCCTCGATGGCGGCAACCTGTCGGTCAGTGACGCCAGCGACATCAACGCGTTGCGTGCGGCCTGCTCGCTGATGTGGGAGCGGACGGACACCGATCCCGATTTCGACGCCACGGCCATCGCCCTTCCCGAATTCAAGCTGGGGCGCTGACATGGACGACGAGCAGACCAAGGATTCCGCCATTTCCCCAGAGCCGCAGGCGACGGACGCCGCCACGCTCAAGGAGCATTACCCCCAGCTGGCCAACCTCGCCGAACAGGACGGGGAAGGCAGAATCGAGGCGTTCCGCTCGGTGCTCTCCGGCCTGCGCGCCGAATTGGACAGCCAGTGAGCCACGGAGCCTCTTCGTTGACACGACTCGATGCGCTTATCGCCGCCAGATCGCTGGCCCACAGCCGTTCGCAGGCCCAGCGCCTCATCCGCGCCGGACACGTGCGCGTCGACGGCAGGACGGTGCTCAAGCCCTCGACGCAGGTCGAAGCCGCCGCCCGGATCGACGTGGACAGGGGCGACGACTACGTCTCGCGCGGCGCCTACAAGCTCAAGGGCGCCTTCGAACGCTTCGCCGGCATGGGGCTCGCCGGCCCGCAAGGCCTACGCTGCCTCGACATCGGCGCGTCGACCGGCGGGTTCTGCGACGTGCTGCTGCGCGGGGGAGCGGCGTCGGTGATCGCCCTCGACGTGGGCCACGGCCAGCTCGACCCGCGCATCGCCGCCGACCCGCGCATCATCGAGATGAGCGGCGTCAACATCCGCGACGTCACCGTCGACGACCTGCCTTTCCGTCCGCAACTGGTCGTCTCCGATGTCTCCTTCATCTCCCTGACCTTTGTCATCCCCGTCATCGCCCAGCTGGCGGTACCGCACGCCGCCGTCGTGCTGCTGGTCAAACCCCAGTTCGAGGTCGGGCGTGGGCACCTGGGCAAGAACGGCATCGTCGACAGCGAGTCCGAACGCAGGCAGGCCCTGAGCCGCGTCGTCTCATGCGCGGCCGAGCATGGCCTCGACGTGCGCGCCACCGGCCCCTCGCCGATCGCCGGCACCCACGGCAACATCGAATACCTGCTCTACGCCACCTTGCGCTGAGCCTCGAGCTCCGGACCCTCGTCTCGCACGCGCCGCATCAGCATGACCTCGCTGGACCGGTCGTAGCCCAGGTCGTCCTCGTAGATCACCTCCTTGGCCTGGCTGTGGGCACTGAGCCGTATGGTTCCGCCGCATATCCTGCCACACTCGCAGTTCCACAGCCTCACGCCGCGCGCCTCGGCCCTGGCGATCGCGCTGCGTCCGATATGCTCGCGCATCCCGAAGCGTTCGAACATGGCGCTGTGGATCGGCTTGACCACGATGTCGCGTGCGGTCAGCGAAACGACCTCGAGACGGCCGACAAGCCTGAGGTCCCCTCCCGCGCGCACGTCAGAGGCGCGGGCCAGGCCCACGATGCGCGCTCCCGCCTGGCACTCGAGGGTCTCGCGCACCCGCATCTCGCCGGTGAAACGCATCGCGTGGCAGCGCAGCCCACCGGCCACGTCGCAGCGGCCATGGCCGTGGATGTCGCCGACCTCCATCCCGCCACCGCAGGCCAACGTCCCCGATTCGAAGAGCACGGCGCCACCCACGCATTCGGGGCAGTCGAGCACCCCGCGCACGACCAGCGTCGAGAACCTCACGCCTCGTTCGAGCGTGCAGGCGCCGTTGACGACGATGACATCGTAGCGGCCGGCGCGGATCGGGCCGCCGAACGTGTTCAGGTTCATGGCGGCCCTCCCTTGGTGCCCGTTGCCGTTGGCGTGGTCCCATTCATAGCGGATGGCGCGAAGGAGGCCAAGGCCTTGTGGACATATCTCCAGCATGCCCTCCGTCTTCTGGATGTGTCCTTGACATGACGGTCGGCGGGCGCGCCGTGGCTTTTCCTCGGACGGATATGGCTCCGGGCGGGGCGTTGTGACGGTGTGCGGATAGGATTATGGGTGTTCGGCATCGAGTGAAAGGCGCGTCATGGCTCAACGAAGGCATGCGGTGGTGGTGACCCACACCCGGCTGCGCGAGACCAGCCTCGTGGTGCGCGAGGCCGTCGACCAGCTGCGCCAGGTGGGCTTCGAGATCACCATGATTGACGAGCTCAAGGCCCGGAAATTCGGCGATCCCGCGCCCCAAGTCGACGATGACACCGAGATCGTGGTGGTGCTCGGCGGCGACGGGACGATCCTCGGCGCCGCGGAACTGGTGCACGGCACCAGCGTACCCATCCTCGGCGTGAATCTGGGCCATGTCGGCTTCCTCGCCGAATTCGAAAGCTTCCAGCTGCGCGAGGCCATCCGCCGCGTGGCCGACCATGATTACTCCATCGACGAACGCATGCTCGCCAGCGTCTCCGTGATCTCGCCGCAGGGCCAGCCGGTCGCCTCCGACTGGGCGCTCAACGACATCGCCATCCAGCAGGACGACCGCGACCACATGCTCGAGCTCTCCGTCGGCGTCGACGGGGTGGAGACCAGCTCCTTCGGTTGCGACGGCGTGGTCGTCTCCACGCCCACCGGCTCCACCGCCTACGCGTTCTCGGCGGGCGGGCCCATCATCTGGCCCAACGTCAAGGCCCTGCAGCTCATCCCGCTGGCCGCCCACGCGCTGTTCACCCGCCCGCTGATCATCGGCGACGGCTCCACCTTCTCGGTCGACATCCTTCCCGACTCCACCGTCGACGGAAGCATCTGCTGCGACGGCAGGCGCAAGATGAGGGTGCCGAAGGGCTCGCGCGTCACCGTCCACGTCTCGCCGCTCACCCTACGACTGGCGAGCCTCTCCGGCGTGCCGTTCACCAACAGGCTGGTCAAGAAATTCAACCTTCCCAGCGTCAGCCTGCGTGAGCGGGCCCGCCGCGAGGAGCGCCTGCGCGAGCGCGCGATCGCCAAGGGGGAGGATGAGGCCTACGCCGCCAGCCGGATGCCCCGATACGTCGGCGATGGGGAATACCTGGACTATCTGGCGGCCGCCGGCCGGACCGCCGGCGCTGGTTCCGATAGCGGTGAGGCCAGCGAGGACTATGGGGACGACCACGACGGACGTGACGTCGACGGCAGCCGGAAAAGCGGCGCCGCGGATGGGAAAGACGAGAATGTTGGAGGTGGACGCTGATGCTCGAAGAGCTTGAGGTGCGCAATCTGGGGCCGATCCGTTCGGCCATGCTGCGGCCCGGCAAGGGGATGACCGCCATCACCGGCGAGACCGGCGCGGGCAAGTCCATGCTGCTGAGCGCCCTGCGGATGATTTCCGGGGATTCGGCCAAGGTGGCGCGTGTCTCGCCCAAGGCCGACAAGGCATGGGCGCAGGGCATCTTCGACGTCGACCCCAACGGGGCGGCCGCCGGCATCGCCCGCGACTCCGAAGTGCTCGCCGACGAGGGCCAGGCCGACCCCGACCCCGACGAGGCGGGCCACCTCGAACTGTTCCTGACACGCACCGTGCCGGTCTCCGGCAGGTCGCGGGCGGTGCTGTGCGGCCACAGCGTGCCCCGGGCGTTGCTCGGCGACGTGGCGCGCGAGCTGGTGACGATCCACGGCCAGGCCGACCAGCTGCGCATCGCCTCGGCCGCCCGGCAGCGCGAGTTCCTCGACATGGTCGCCGAGGACGGCAAGGAGCTCGAGAAATACCGGAAGGCTTGGTCCGCCCTGCAGCAGGCCGACGAGCGGCTGGCCAAGCTCACCGGCCAGGAGGCCGAGACACGGGCGCGCGCCGACTACCTGCGCGACTCCATCAAACAGATCAACGACGTCGACCCCAAGCCGGGCGAGGAGAAGGATCTCAAGGAGAAGCGCGCGCGCATCGAGCATGCCGCCGAGATCGCCAAGGGCGTGGGCTCCGCGCTCTCGGCCCTGGACGCCTCGCAGGTCGACACCGAAACCGATGAGGCGGGTGCCTCCGACGCCATCACCCACGCCATCCAGGCGCTGCGCACCATCCACGCGGGAGACGCCTTCGGCGAGGCCGCCGACAGGCTCGAATCGCTCAACGCCGACCTGTCGGACATCGTCTTCTCGCTGTCCAACGAGATGGGCGAGGACGTCAGCGACGAGGGGCTCGACGCCATCAACGCCCGCATCCACCAGCTCGACGAGCTCACCCGCCGTTGGGGGCCGGAACTCGAGGACGTGATCGCCTGGAGAGACAAGGCGGCCTTCGAGGTGGAGGACCTCGACGCCTCGCCCGAGAAGGTGGACGAGCTGCGCCAGCAGCGCCGGCAGGCGTTCGACGCGGCGTTGAAGGCCGCCCGCTCGCTCGGTTCCAAGCGTGAGGCCGCCGCCCGAGATCTGGCGAAAACCGTGACCGGCGAGCTCTCCTCGCTGGCGATGGCCGGCGCGAAGCTCGAGATCGTGGTCACCCACCGTGGCGACGCGGACTCCAGGGGCAAGGCCGGCGCAGCGGCGAGGCGCAAGGCCGGGAAGGCCAAAGGTGCGACTCCGGCCCTGGCATCGGACAAGTCCGCGAAGACTCGGGATTCCGGCGAGGCCGACGGCCAGCGTTCCCCCACATGGCCGCTGGACGCCAACGGCAGCGACGACATCGAATTCCTGTTCACGCCGTTCCCAGGCTCGCCGCGCCTGCCGATGGGCAAAAGCGCGTCGGGCGGCGAGCTCAGCCGCCTGATGCTGGCCCTGGAGCTCTCCGCGGCGCAGAAACGTTCCGCCTCGTCGGCCGCCTCCGACATGACGTTCATCTTCGACGAGGTGGATGCCGGCGTCGGAGGCAAGGCCGCGGTGGAGCTGGGCCGGCGCCTCGCCAAGCTAGCCGCCAGCTCGCAGGTCATCGTCGTCACCCATCTGGCCCAGGTCGCCTCGTGGGCCGACACGCAGTTCGTGGTCGCCAAGGGCAAGGATGGAAAGGACGGCAAGGCCGCGGCCGGAGGGGAGGTGCGCACCACCGTCGAGGAGGTGACCGGCGACGCCCGAGTCCACGAGATCGCCCGCATGCTCTCCGGCAGCGAATCCGCCACGTCCCTGGACCACGCCAAGGAACTCCTGTCTTCCAGTCGGCTCTGAATGAGTCCAGATGATTGCCTGGTGTCGGGATATGCAATGTTCGGGACGCTCCTTGGCCGCTCGGCCGTGTCTTACGCCCGGACATCGCATATCCCGACACCAGGCTTATGCGGTGAAAAGCCAATTGCGATCTGGTTCCCTCTAGCGGTTGGGAACCATGCTTGGTTATCCGCTCCAGGCCGCATCTTTGCGCAAGTGAGTGGTTGGGTTGGCTGTTCTTTAGCATGAGCTGGTATGCCGGGATATGCGATGATCAGGCATAAAGCTTGGCCTACCGGCCTTGAGGGTGCCTGAGCATTGCGTATCCCGGCATACCAGCGCCCCCGGTTATAGAGAGGATAGATAGATGGACACGAACGAAGGCAAAGCGGCCATCTTTGACTTGGACGGCACCTTGCTCGACTCCATGGACGTGTGGCACCAGGTCGATGTCGACTTCTTCGCCTCCCGCGGCCTGACGCTGACCGACGACTACATGAACGCCGTCAGCGCGATGAAGCCGGACGAGGTGGCACGTTACACCATCGAGCGCTACGGGCTCGACGACGTGCCGGGCGAGCTGTCGGCGCTGTGGGACGGGATGGTGCTCGAGGCCTACGGGTCGACGGTGGAGGCCAAGCCGCACGCCGTCGAGTACCTGGACCATCTCAAGGCCAGCGGCGCGAAGCTGGCGGTGGCAACGTCGCTGTCGCCGAAGGTCCGCGGGGTGGCGATGCGCCACGTGGGCATCGACGGATGCTTCGACGAGGTGGTCAGCGTCGAGGACACCCAAGCCGCCAGCAAAAGCAGTCCCGAGGTCTATCTGCTCGCCGCCTCGAGGCTGGGCGTGCGGCCGGAGGACTGCACGGTGTTCGAGGACCTGCTCACCGCGGTGCGCACGGCCAAGGCCGCCGGCATGCATGTCTGGGCGATGGAGGATTCGTATTCCGCAGGGAACAGGCCGGCCATCGCCAGGATCGCCGACGGGGTCATCGACGACTTCGACGACGCTCCACGGACACTGTTATAGTCATAACTTGCACAGTTGATTTAACTGTTATATAGTATAATTAAACAGTATAACAGTGGCAAGAGGTCATGGTGACCGCTGTTCGGCGACTGGAAACGAAAGGGGCATGGATGGAGCTGATCGTCTCATCGGTGTCCGGGGAACCGATCTATGGGCAAATCAAACGCCAGATCCGCGAGGCGGTGCTGGACGGCGAGCTCAAGGGCGGTCAGGCGCTGCCGAGCCTGCGCAAGCTGGCACGCGAGCTGCATGTCTCCGTGCTCACCGTCACCCGCGCCTACAACGAGCTGGCGGACGAGGGCATCGTGGTCAACGTGCAGGGCAAAGGCACGTTCGTCGCCGAGAAGGGCGATGAGCGTATGAAGGTGAAACTCGCCGGGCAGGTGCGCAACGCCTTGCGCCAGGTGGGCGAGGTCGCCAGGAGCGCCGACATTCCGCTCATCGACCTGATGGCCATGCTCGAGACCGCCTACAACGACGCCGAATGACGACGGTGCTACGGGCGCGCGTTGTATAGGATGCTCATCGCCAGACGTGGCATGAATCTTTGCCTGTCGCACTGCATCTTGGGATTTGCGCCTGCCCGTTCGCCATTTCCGTACTTACCTACGGCCGCAAGGCTTTCCGAACACCCTTCTCGTGACGATGGGTGTTCCCATGGGCTGATGCCGTTGTGGGCGCAGGACAGTTGCCGGCAACGCTTGTGCGACGGAGGCTGGAGGCTTCGGGCCCGAAGATGGTGGCCGCCGTGACCGAGCCGATGCGAAGCCTTAGAGCCGCAGCGAGGCGTTCCTGACGTAGTCGGCCATCCCGGCGATGTCGATGACGTGGGTGTGGCGTTCGGTGGCGTGCTCCAGGCCGCGCAGGTTGCCGGGGGCCTTGGTGCCGCTGGCCTCCGCCAGGCGGTCCATGCATTCGAAATCGGTGCCCGTGGTCGTCAGTCCGAGCGCCCAGCAGACCACGCGCGGGAACTTGTAGGGGCTGGCGGTGCTCAGCAGCACGCGCGGCATGCCGGCCTGCCGTGGCGCGTGCGCCATCACGTGGTAGCCGCAGGCGGTGTGCGGGTCGATGACGTAGCGGTTGCGCTTCCAACAGTCGGCGATCGCCCGGCTGACCTGACCCTCGTCGGCCCAGCCGCAGGAGAAGAGCGTGCGGATGCGCCTCAGCAGCGCATCGGGAACCGAGAACGAGCCTTTGCCGCGCAGGTCGTCCATCAGGCCTCGGACGAGGTCGGTGTCGCCGTCGGAGAAGTAGTAGAGCATGCGTTCGAGGTTCGAGGAGACGAGGATGTCCATCGACGGCGAGGTGGTTTCGAAGAACGGGCGCTCGCGGTCGTAGGTGCCGGTTGTCAGGAAGTCGAAAAGAACGTTGTTGCGGTCGCTGGCCACGGTGAGACGGCCGACGGGAAGCCCGAGGCGCTTGGCGTAGTAGCCGGCGAGGATGTCGCCGAAATTGCCGGTCGGCACCACGAACTCGACCTCGTCGCCGGCCTCGATGGCCCCGCGCCCGACCAGCTGCGCGTAGGCGGAGAAGTAGTAGACGACCTGCGGCACGAGCCGGCCGACGTTGATGGAGTTGGCGGAGGAGAGCGAGACATGGTTGCCGTCCTCGAGCCGCGCGGCCAGGTCCCGGTCGCCGAAAATGCGCTTGACCGCCGACTGCGCGTCGTCGAAATTGCCGCGCACCGCGCAGACGCTGACGTTCGAGCCGGCCTGCGTGGTCATCTGCAGGCGCTGCACCTCGCTGACCTTGCCCTCGGGGTAGAAGACGGTGATGCCGGTGCCGGCGGTGTCGGCGAAGCCCGCGAGCGCCGCCTTGCCCGTGTCGCCGGAAGTGGCGGTCAGCACCATCACCTTCTCCCGGGCGGCTGCGTCACCGGCCGGATTTCCGTCGCCGGAGGCGGTGCGGGCCATGAACTGCGGCAGGATCTGCAGGGCCACATCCTTGAAGGCGCTGGTCGGCCCGTTGAACAGTTCCAGGATGTAGTCGTCGCCCAGCGGCTTCAACGGGGTGATCGCCGGGTCGAGCCACTGCGCGCCATAGGCCGCGCGCACGCATGCGTCGAGCTCGGTGGCCGAGAAGTCCGGCAGCAGCACGCCCAGGACCCGCCTGGCGATGGCCTGGTAGGGCTGGCCGACCATCGGCGCCACATCGACCTGCCGGTCGCCGAGACCGTCGCTGACGAACAGGCCACCGTCGCCGGCGAGCCCCTGGCGGATGGCCTGGCGGCCGGTCAATGCCTCGTCGTTGCCGCGTGTGCTGTGGAAAGTCGTACTCATGCCGGTGCCTCGCTCGTCGTCCTCGGAATCGATACAAGCCACCAGTCTAACCACAACGAAAGCCATGGCGGGCCCGGTGCCCACCAAGGCCGGCCGGGGACGGCGGATCCTGGAGGAACCGCCAAGGTCGAAGCTGAGGGATATGCGCTCGCCGGATGCCGGAAACGGTCATCGAACATGCGCCCGGTGCGTGCCGACGGTGCCGGCCAAGCGCATCCCTCAAATGTGTCATGGGCCACACATCGTCCGATTCGTCGGCCGTGCGCCGGCCGTTAGACCGCGCCAGGGAATACAATCGAGGCAAAAGCGCCGTGCCTTCCGACCGGTCTTCGGGGCCGGACCGTGGCGTCCTTGCGGACGTGATGGCGGGCGGAGCCGCGCGACGCCATGGACCGTTATGAGCAAAGGGTGCGTGCACATGGTTGACGAAGGTGGCAGGAACGGGTCGACGCTCGATCTGCAGGTGTTCGACGAGGTCTGCAAGATGGCCGACGCCGCGGGAAGGGCGCAGGGCGAGCTCGCCCGCGCCGACGCGGAACGCAAGAACGCGCTGCTCCTGGCCCTGGCCGACGCGCTCGAGGAAGGCAGGGCGGGCATCGCCGAGGCGAACGCGGAGGACATGAGCGCCGCACGCGGCGAGGGGATGGACGCCGGCAAGCTCGACAGGCTGCTCTTCGACGGGGATCGCGTGAGCGCGGCTGCCGAGGGCGTGCGCCATGTGGCCACGCTCGCCGACCCCGTGGGCGAGGTGGTGCGCGGCTCCACGCTGCCCAACGGCCTGCGCCTGCAGCAGGTGCGGGTGCCCATCGGCGTGTTCGGCATGATCTACGAGGCACGGCCCAACGTGACGGTCGACGTGGCGTCGCTGTGCCTGAAATCCGGCAACGCGGTGCTGCTGCGGGGCGGCCACGCGGCGCAGCGCACCAACGCGGCCACGCTCAGGGTCGTAGCCTCGGTCCTGCGCGCCAACGGCTTCGACCCGGCGTTGATCGCCTCGGTCGACCGCTTCGGGCGCATGGGCGCCACCGCGATGATGGAGGCCCGCGGCCACGTCGACGTGCTGGTGCCGCGCGGGGGAGCCGGGCTCATCCAGGCCGTCGTGCGCAACTCCAAGGTGCCCGTCATCGAGACCGGCGCCGGCAACGTGCACATCTACGTCGACGCCTCCGCCGATTTCGCGCGTGCCATCCCCGTCATCCTCAACGCCAAGACGCAGCGGGTCGGCGTGTGCAACGCCGCCGAGAAGCTCATCGTGCACCGCGACGTGGCCCGGGACTTCCTGCCGCTGGCCGCCAGGGCGCTCGCCGACGCCGGGGTGGAGCTGCGTGCCGACGAGACGGCCTACGGCATCATCGCCGGCGCCGGCATCGACGGCATCTCGCTCGAGCACGCCACCGACGAGGATTGGGACACCGAGTACCTCGCGCTGAGGATGGGCATCAGGGTCGTCGACTCGCTCGACGCGGCCATCGCCCACATCAACGCCCACTCCACCGGCCACACCGAATGCATCCTCGCGGAGGACTATTCGGCGATCGAACGCTTCACCCGGCTCATCGACTCGGCCGTGGTCATGGTCAACGCCTCCTCGCGCTTCACCGACGGCGGCGTGTTCGGCTTCGGCGCCGAGCTGGGCATCTCCACCCAGAAGCTGCACGCCAGGGGGCCGATGGGCCTGGCCGAGATGACCACGACCAAATGGGTGGGCTACGGCACCGGCCAGGTGCGCAAGTGAACGCGAACGGACAATGACGTTGGAGGCAATGACCATGGCGACGACAGGAGGGCACGATATGACGGACGGCAAGGACGAGAAAACCGGCACGCAGGATATGCCGGTGGATGCGACAAGGACCGGCACGCAGGCGGCCACGCAGGACAGGTCGGCAAGCGGCGGGGGCTATATCGACTATGCGCTCGCCAAGGAGCGCGGCATCGACGTCGACGACCCGCGCATCGGCCTGAAGATCGCCTCGGAGCGCCTCGCCATCGTGCGCTACGTCTTCCTCGTGCAGGTCGAGGACGGCATCGCCACCGCCGACCAGCGCGCCTGCTTGGAATACGCCGACGCGGTGCTCATCGGCTGGCCCGAGATGGACGCCGACGACGTGGTCGACCCCGACGAGTCCGGCCGGCGCACCGTCGCCGATCGCCTGCGCTCCATGGAGGGCTACATCGCCCGGTTCAGCGCCGAGGAGGCCGCCGGCCACGTCGACACCATGGCCGACCTGCTCGTCCGCGCCACCAAGTGCGTCGCCGCGGTCCGCCGGCTCTACCAGCCCGATTTCCCCATCCCCACCTATGCCGAGATCCGGCACGTGGTGCAGGGGGAGTGGGACGACGACATGGACAAGATCGACCTCAAGGAACCCGCCACCACCGTCGAGGCCATCGAGCAGGAAACCGAGAAGGCCGACGAGCAGCGCGACACCGCCGACGATGGCGGCGACCAGGCGAACAAGGCCGGCAAGGCGGGCAAACAGGACGGATCCGGCAAGCGCAATGACGGCAAGCGCGAGGGCAAGTAGCGCCATGGCGATCGAACAGGGCACCGGCGCCGCCACCGACACCGCCATGGACGGGGAAACCGGGCAGGGCCGCAAGATGGCCGAGCTCTCCCTCGACGCCGAAAACCGCGGCAGGGACACCGGGGAAGGCCATGCCGGCAGGGCGGCCGGACGGCACGACGCCGCGAGGCACCGCAGGCGTATCGGCATCATGGGCGGCACCTTCGACCCGATCCACAACGGCCATTTGGTCGCCGCCAGCGAGGTGGCATGGGTCTACCGGCTCGACGAGGTGATCTTCGTGCCCACCGGCCGCCCCGCCTTCAAGCTCGACAAATCCGTCACCAACGCCGAGGACCGCTACCTGATGACGGTCATCGCCACCGCCTCCAACCCCAAGTTCACCGTCTCCCGCGTCGACATCGACCGCCCAGGCGTCACCTACACCATCGACACGCTGCGCGACATCCACGCGCTCTACCCCGACGCCGAGCTCTTCTTCATCACCGGCGCCGACGCCGTCGCCGAGATCCTCTCCTGGAAGGATTTCGGCCGGATGTTCGACTACGCCCACTTCATCGCCGTCACCCGCCCCGGCTACACCAGCCCCGAACGGCTGCGCTCGGCCCTGAAGGACAAGGTCGACACCCTCGAGATCCCGGCGCTCGCCATCTCCTCGACCGACGTGCGCCACCGCTGCCTCGACGGCGAGCCGGTCTGGTACCTCGTGCCGGACGGCGTGGTGCAGTACATCGGCAAGCACGGCCTCTACCGCGACGGCGAAGGCGGCGTGGCCGACGGCGCGCGCCGGACCCGACGCCGCTGACCGGTCGCGCAAGTCGTCTGAAACCATCAAAAACCGGCGGAGGGGCCATTGCTGTCCCTCCGTCTCGCTGGCTGGCTAATATGAGACGAGGTTCGTGCAAACGCTAACGTTTGGAGACATGGTGAGCGCAATCCTCGAAGGACAGCCCAATAAGAATCTCATACTCGTCACCGGCCGGTCGCATCCGCAGCTGGCCAAGGACGTCGCCAACCAGCTTGGCATCGACGTGCTGGAGACCACCGCCTACGACTTCGCCAACGGCGAGATGTACGTGCGCTACACGCAGTCCGTCAGGGGCGCCGACGTCTTCGTGCTGCAGAGCCACGCCGGCGACGTCAACAAGGCCATCATGGAGCAGCTCATCATGATCGACGCCTTGAAGCGCGCCTCCGCCCGCTCCATCACCGCCGTCTGCCCGCTGCTGGGCTATTCGCGTCAGGACAAGAAGCATCTGGGCCGCGAGCCCATCTCCTGCCGCCTCGTCTTCGACATGCTGCGTGTGGCCGGCGCCGACCGCGTGATGAGCGTCGACCTGCACGCCGCGCAGTCCCAGGGCTTCTTCAACGGCCCGGTCGACCATCTGATCGCCATGCCGGTGCTCGTCGACTACATCCGCGACCGCTTCGAGGGCAACCTCGGCAACGTCGCCGTCGTCTCGCCAGACGCCGGGCGCATCCGCGTGGCCGAGCAGTGGGCCCAGCGCCTCGGCGGCGGCCCGCTCGCCTTCGTGCACAAGACCCGTGACATCAACCGTCCCAACCACGCCGTCTCCAACCGCGTGGTCGGCGAGGTGAAGGGCAAGGACTGCGTGCTGGTCGACGACCTCATCGACACCGCCGGCACCATCGTCGGCGCCTGCGACGTGCTCAGGAAGGCCGGTGCGAAGTCGGTCACCGTCGTCGCCACCCACGGCGTGCTCTCCGGGCCGGCCGTCGAGCGGCTGCGCAACTGCGGCGCCCGCGAGGTCGTGCTCACCGACACCGTGCCGATCGACGAGTCCAAGCGTTTCGACGGGCTCACCGTGCTCTCGATCGCCCCGCTGCTGGCCAGCGCCATCACCGCCGTCTTCGAGGACGGATCGGTGGCCAGGCTCTTCGACAACTACCCGGTGCACCACGGGCAGGGCTTCCTCTTCGCGTGATTTCCGGGGAGTCTGGTTTCCGCGCCACGCCGGCCGTCTTTGTCAGCCGGTGACAGCATAATGGAAATCCGAGCTTGGGCGTTCCCAGGCCATTCCTCCATGGTGTAAAGGCAGCACACGGGTCTTTGGAACCCTTAGTCTTGGTTCGAATCCAGGTGGAGGAACTTCAACAGTCGGCTGGCTGGTCGTGGCAACGGCCGCCAGCCGATTCGCGTTCGTGCGCGGCATGCGCCGGCGTGGCACAGTGAAGGAATTGGAGCGGCAATGGCATTATCAGCGGCAATCATCCTCGCGGCGGGGGAGGGCACCCGCATGCGCTCGTCCAAGCCGAAGGTCCTGCACTCGCTGGCCGGCAAGACGTTCCTCGAGCGCGTGATGTCGTCGGTCTCCGCCCTTGAGCCGAACACGCTCGCCGTCGTGGTGCACCACCAGGCCGAACTGGTGGCCGAGGCCGCCCGCAGCTACGACGGGCACGTCACCATCGTCAACCAGGACGACATCCCCGGCACGGGCCGCGCGGTGCAGTGCGCCATGCGCCAGCTGGGCGAGGCCGGCAAGCTGGAAGGCCCGGTACTCATCGCCGCCAGCGACATGCCCCTGCTCGACACCGCCACCCTCAAGGCCCTGCTCGACTTCCACGATGCCAGCGGCGACGACGCCACCGTGCTCACCACCAACCTCGACGACCCGACCGGCTACGGCCGCATCATCCGCGAACGCGACGGCGGGGTGCTGCGCATCGTCGAACAGAAGGACGCCAACAGCAGCGAACTGGCCGTCCACGAGGTCAACACCTCCGTCTACGTCTTCGACGCCGCCGTGCTCGCGCGCGCCATCGAGGGGCTGGACTCCAAGAACGCGCAGGGCGAGTTCTACCTGACCGACGCGCTGGAGACCGCGCACGCCAACGGCAAGGTCGGCGCCTTCACCGCCTCCGACGCGCTGAGCGTGGAAGGGGTCAACGACCGCGTGCAGCTCTCCAACCTCGCCCGGGCGCACAACCGCCGGGTCTGCGAGGCCTGGATGCGCGCCGGCGTCACCATCCCCGACCCCGGCACCACCTGGATCGACGACGACGTCGAGATCGAGCAGGACGTCACCATCCTTCCCGGCTGCTTCCTGCAGGGCGGCACTGTCATCGCGCACGACGCCGTCGTCGGCCCCTACACCACCCTCATCGACGTGAGGGTCGACGCCGGGGCCAGCGTGGAGCGCAGCCGCGTGCAGCAGTCGCACATCGGCGCCGGTGCCACCATCGGCCCCTGGACCTACATCCGCCAGGGCAACGAGCTGGGCGAGTCCACCAAGGCCGGCGCGTTCGTCGAGATGAAGAAGGCGCGCATCGGCAAGGGCACCAAGGTGCCGCACCTGAGCTATGTGGGCGACACCGAGCTGGGGGAGAACTCCAACGTGGGCGGCGGCACCATCACCGCCAACTACGACGGCGTGCACAAGAACCGCACCCGCATCGGCTCGAACGTCCACGTCGGCGCCGGCAACCTGTTCGTCGCCCCCGTCGAGGTCGGCGACGACGTCACCACCGGGGCCGGCTCGGTCATCCGCCACGCGGTGCCGGACGGCTCGATGGTATATTCGGAGAACACACAACACGTAGTAGAGGGCTGGAAGCCCGAATGGGAGCGTTGATACATGGCAGCACTGCAAAGTTCGATTGATGCCCTGCGTCTGGCGGCCGCGGCGGCCGACCGGGTGAAGGCCACCGACCTCGTCGCCTTCGACGTCACCGGGCCCATCGCCATCACCGACGCGATGCTCGTCGCCACCGCCTCGAGCGAACGGCAGGTGCTCGCGGTGGCCGAGGAGATCGAGAAGGAGCTCTACACCAAGGGCGGCAAGCTCGAGGCCCGTGCCCGCGAGGGACTCCAGGAGGCCCGCTGGGTTCTGCTGGACTACGGCGACTTCGTCATCCACGTGATGCACCAGGAGGAGCGCTCCTACTACGACCTCGAACGGCTCTGGAAGGACTGCCCGCGCATCGATCTGCAGCTGCCGGAAGCGCCTGAAGGGTCCGACGCGGCCGCCGCCGGGAGCGCGGACGTCGCCGGCGAAGAAAGCGAATGAGCATGGACTTCAGCACCCTCTTCGACCCCGACCAGCACGTGCGTTCCCTGACGCTGGTGCGCCACGGACGCACCGCCTACAACGCCTCCGGGCGCGTGCAGGGCAACATCGACATCCCGCTCGACGAGATCGGCGACTGGCAGGTCCACCAGACCGGCAAGGCCCTGAAGGCGCTCTACGTCGACCGGGTCGATGACGCGGACCGCAAGCGCCTGGTCGTCAGCTCCGACCTCGGGCGCGCCCAGGCCACCGCCCACGCCTTCGCCGACCTCATCGGCGCCGAGGTGCATCTCGACCCGCGCGTGCGCGAGCGCCGCTACGGCGACTGGGAGGGCCAGTTCACCCGCGACATCGCCGAACGCTACACCGAGGACTTCACCTCGTGGATCCACGGCGAGGACGGCGCATTGGGCCACAATGTCGAGCCTGACCGCCACGTCGGCCAGCGCGCCGTCGAGGCCATCACGGAATGGGCCGGCAAGGCCGAGCCCGACACGGACCTGTTCGTCTTCTCGCACGGCGCCTGCATCGCCGACACCATGCGCACCCTGCTGGGCATCGAGGGCGACCATGACGCCAACAACTTCGTCTTCTCCATGCGCAACGCCCACTGGGCCCGCCTGATGCCGATCGCGGTGCCGGGCAAGCCGCTGCGCTGGGCCATGACCGACTACAACCACGGCCCGGCCATCGCCGACACCGAGGAGTGGGAGCATCCCAACCTCTGATTGGCGCGGTGCCGTCATCGCTTGATGGTTGCGACAAGGCCTCCGAATCCGTTCATGCGACTCGGAGGCCTTGTTCGTCTTGGTGCGTGGTGCCGTCCGTCCTGGGCCATTGGCCGGAATATGCGGCTGGTGACCGGGGCTTGGCCTTGGGGGGGGGTAAGCGTTTCGGCTGGTTCCTTGTGACAGGACGATGACCTGTTTCGTGATATCCGGTATCCGTGCCCGGGTATGCGATGCCTGGCGACGATGCTGATAGGGTGGGAGGCAAGGCCTTACGGCGTCGTCTGAAGGGAAGCGGGCAGCCATGCGCGACATGAGCCAACGGATCTGGTGGCAGGTCTATCCCCTGGGGTTCTGCGGGGCGCCCGTACGCCCGCGATCGGAGACCGAACGCGCGATGACGCCCCGGCTCGACCGCCTGACCAGCTGGCTCGACTATCTCAAGGGCATGGGCTGCGACGGACTGCTGCTCGGCCCGGTCTTCGCCTCCGAAACCCACGGCTACGACACCATCGACTTCTACCGCATCGACCCGAGGCTGGGCGACGACGCGGCGTTCGACCGGCTGGTGGCCGCCTGCCACGCCCGCGGCATCGCGCTGATGCTCGACGGGGTCTTCAACCACGTCGGCCGCGGTTTCCCCGAATTCCGCAAGGAGCGCCAGCGGGCCGAGAGGGACGTCGAGGCGGGAAGGCCACCCGCGCACCAAGACGATGACATGTTCCGCTTCATCCTCGACGAGGACGGCAAGCTCGATTACGCGAAATTCGAGGGCCACGACATCCTGCCCGCCTTCGACCACGGCTCGCCGCGCGTCGCCGACCTGGTGGCCGATGTGATGGTCCATTGGATGCGCCGCGGCGTGGACGCCTGGCGGCTCGACGCCTCCACGAGCGTGCCGGCCGGCTTCTGGGCCAAGGTCCTGCCACGGGTGCGCCGCGAGTTTCCCGACGCATGGTTCCTGGGCGAGGCCATCCACGGCGACTACCCGGCGTTCGTGCGGGAATCCACCATCGATACCCTCACCCAATACGAGCTGTGGAAGGCGACGTGGAGCAGCCTCAAGGACGGCAACTTCTACGAGCTGGACTGGTGCCTGAAACGCCACGACGGATTCCTGAAGACCTACGTGCCCCAGACCTTCATCGGCAACCACGACGTCATCCGCGTGGCCAGCATGGTCGGCGATGACGCGAAACTCGCCCTCGCCACGGTCATCCTGCTCACGGTCGGCGGCATCCCGTCGGTCTACTACGGCGACGAGCGCGCCCTTCGCGGCGTCAAGACCGACGGGGTGGGCGGCGACGACGCGGTGCGCCCCGAATATCCCGAGACGCCGGCGGGACTGGGTACCCAGGGCGAATGGATGTATGAGCTCATCGGCCGCCTCGCGGCGATCCGCAAGGCGAGGCCATGGATGACCGATGCCACCACCTCGCCCACGCTGCTGGAGAACCGCCACTACGCCTACGATGTCATCGCCCGAGACGGCGGCGCCAGGCTGCACGTCGACATGGACCTCGACGCCACCCCGCACGCCGACATATCCGAAGGCGGCAAGCTCCTGCTCCACGTCGGGTACCGCGCCTGACGCATGCAGAGATAATCACGCGATTCGCCCATTTTTCGTGATTATCTCCGTATCCGTTGTGTGCATGCAGAGATAATCACACGTTCAGCCTGTTTTTCGTGATTATCTCTGCATCCGCTAGACCGTACCTCACCAATCGGCTGTGGATGGTGATGTGCACAGCCGAAAAGTTATGCACAACACGCCCGGGATTCCGCGAAACGGCCACCGTTCGACCACAGTGTCCGTTCCTGTTTCGCGGATGCGGGAGGACGCCTTTAGAGTCGCAGGCATGAGGATGAACAAACGTGTCGGAGACAAGCTGATCGATGCGGCGCGCCATGGCCGGTGCCTGCACGCTTCCAGCCATGCGGACCAGGCGGTTCTCAGCCGTCTGGTGCGCACGGGGCTGGTGGTGAGGGCGAGGCAGGGCCTGTATGCGTCGCGTGAGGTATGGCGGGAGCTCACTCCACGTCAACGGTACGTATGGGTGATTCGAGGATTGCATGTCTGGCATCCCGATTGGGTTTTCGCCGGATTGAGCGTGATCGCGCTGCATGGCATCGAGTATCCCCTCTGGCTCGATGAGCGGCAAACGGTGTTTCTGGCTTCCGTAAGGGCGGTTGGCGTCGCCAGGAAAAGCACGACACGGTATATCCACGTCGAGCAGTACCGGGAGCTTTGCGGCCAGGGCCGTTGCATGACATCGGTTGCACGGGCCCTGCTCGATTGCGCGGCAAGTTTCGAATTTCGCGAAGTGCTGCCGATGGTCGATTCCGCGTTGAGGAAACGCTTGGTCACACGGCAGGAGCTGGCAAATGTCCCGGGACTCTCGTCGCCCCTGAAAGCCAAGGTCGGCTTCCTGCTGCGATACGCCGACCCCGGAAGCGAGAACGGGGGAGAATCGCTGTGCCGTGCGACCATCATCGAGGAGGGGTTCCCGCCTCCGAAGCTGCAACAGGAATTCAGGATGCGGGACGGACGGAAATACAGGGTGGATGGCCTGTATCGACTTGCGGACGGGAGCATGGTGGTCGTCGAGTATGACGGCATGGGAAAGTACGTCGACGATGCCATGACCGGCGGGCGGAGCGTTCGTCAGGTCGTCCATGCCGAAAAACGGCGCGAACAGGATCTGCTGGATTCCGGAGTTACCAGAATCGTGCGTTTTGATTACCGGGATGTGTTGCGGCGAGATCCGGTGGTGAGGAAGCTGCTTGAGGCAGGAGTGCCGCGTATTGCCCGCATCCAGTGGCCCTTCTCCGTGCAGAGATAATCACGAAATATACGTCAGAAATGTGATTATCTCCGCAATTGCCACGTTGATGCAGAGATAATCACGAAAATGGGGTGAAAAGTGTGAGTATCTCTGCACGGCGGGCCGTCAGAAGAGGCGGGGTGGGGCGCTGTCGGCCAGCGGGGCGACGCAGCGTGGGCCGTCCTCGCCCGGGGCCGGCTCGGCGACCTCGTAATGATCGAGGTCCCCGGACAGGGGCACGCCGGCGCGATGGACGTCGGCGATGATCTCGCTGCCGTCCACGCTGCGGTCGAGCCACGCATCGGTCATGCCGGCAGGGACGAGCAGGGGCATGCGGTCGTGGACTTCCGCCGCGCCGCCGACGGCCGCGCAGGTCAGGACGGTGGCGGTCAGCAGCCACGGCGCACCCGCCTCCGCGCGCCACCAGGAGAACAGGCCGGCCATGGCCAGCGGCGCGTCATCGGACGCATGGAAATAGAACGGGCGCCGGCCCTTGAACTCGAAGTATCCCGCCGTAGGGATGATGGCCCGGCTGCCGCGCATGGCGTCGCGGAACGTGGGCTTGCGCGCGGCGGATTCCATGCGCGCGTTGTAGGTGGGGTAGCCGAGCTCCCGGCTCTCGCTCCACGATGGCACCAGCGACCAGTCGCCACCGGAAAGGTGCCGCTTGCCGTCCCTGCCCGAGGCGACGACGCCGATCGTCTGCCGGGGTTCGACGCGGAAGGTCCGCTCCGGCAATGCGGTGGCATCGATGCCGTCATCGTCCACGCCGAAATCGCGGGCGACGGCGTCCCAGTCAAGGTCAAGCGAGAATCTGCGGCACATCTCGTCCCCTTTCTCCAGTCGAGCTTCCGCAAGCATATGCGACGTGAGCATTCATGCCGCTACCAAGCATAGGCATATGAAAAGAGGGCCTCCGTGGGGAGACCCTCATCGCATGCGTGGCTCGAACCTTGCGCCCGGGCCGTCGCGCCGTCACCGGCGTCGCGCCATTCAGTCCTTGCTGATGGTGGTGCCGGCCTTGGCGCCGGCGGAGAGGTCCTGGATCTCGGTGATCTCGAGCACCGGGATGGTGGCGGGCTTCTTGGTGCCCTTCTCCTCGGCGACCTTGACCTGCTCGTCGTAGATGGCGTCGTCGGAGTGCAGGGTTACGTTGCCGCGGAAGCGGTAGCCCTTCTTGCTCTCGAGGTTGGCGAAGCAGATCACCAGCTGGCTGCCGTCCTCGAGGTTCTTGTAATGCTGGCCGGCGGTGCGCTCGTGATAGGCGAGGTGGTTGTCGTCGAGCACGAACATCGACATCTTCGGGCCGAGGTCCAGCTGGCCGTCCTTGCTCACGGTCGCGATCCACGCGAGGTTGTTGTTGATGAAGTCCTTCATTTCTGCGGTCAACGTAGCCATGTTGTTTCCTTTCGTTGATTTTTGTTCTTGGTTTCATCTTACGTCGCCCCGCGTCCGTTCGCTGGCATTACGCTGTGAATTAGCTCACCGATGGCGCGATCTGCACGCTTTTCGGCCGATTTCCGGGTTTTGTGTGGCCGGGTTCACGTCCGGTTGTGACCGTTCGGCGGGGCTTCAGGCGTTTCCCAGCGTCCTCCAACCATTTCGGTTATCCTAGGCGGTACTATGAAGAACTTTTTCAAGGGGCTCTCGATCTCGCAGATCGTCGCGGGCGCGCTGGCGGCCGTCACCTCCTTCCTGCTTTCGGCCAAGATCGGCATCGCGGGTTCCGTCATCGGCGTGGCGATAGGTTCGATCGTCTCGGCCGTGGCCTCGCAGATCTACCAGAACGTGCTCAAGGAATCCAGCAAGAAGATCCAGGCGTCCACGCCCGACCACGGTGACGGGGGCGGCAAGGCAACCGACGCGCAGGCGCACCCCGGTGCCGACGACCGCACACGGGTGATCGGCTCACACCCCGGCACGACCCTCGACGTCGACGGTTCCTCCGGCCTCGCGCTGCTGGCGCGTGGCGGCCAGAGTGGCAAGGATTCCGACACCAACGGCAAGGGTCCCGATGGTGTTGATGCCGGCAAGACCGACGTGATGACCACGGTGTCCGGTGGCGCGAACGGCGCCGACGGCACTGAAGGTTCCGACCAGACGGTGGCCATGCCGTCCGTGGCCGGCACGGACAAGACCGCCGTCATGAAACCGGTCGCCACCGGCGGCAAGGCCAAGGGGCAGGCGGCGCTCCGTTCCGGCAAGTCCGGCACCGGCCTGCTGGGCACGGATGCGGCGCAGACGGAGACGCAGCGGCGCAACAAGCGCATCGCCATCATCATCGCGGTGGTCAGTGCGCTGGTCGCCGTGGGCATCACCGCCGGCGTCATCATGCTGGCTACCAAGGGCCAGGGCACCGATGACGTGGTGCGCAACATCGTCAAGTCGCCCACCACCCAGCAGCAGACGCCTCGCGACGACTCCTCGCGCAACGGCTGGGGCTACGGTGACTCGTCCAACGGCACCAACGGCAACGGCACCACCAAGCCCAACGACTCCACTGGCTCCACCACCAACGGCGGCAGCTCCAACGGGGCCGGCAACTCCGGCAACGGGAACAGCGGTTCCAGCAGCACCAACAATGGCGGTTCCGGTTCCGGCAATAGCAGCACCGGTGGTTCGAACAACAGTGGTGGTAACGGCGGTTCCGGTACCAGTGGCGGGGCGAACTCAGGCACTGGCGGCTCGTCGTCCGGTTCGACAAGTAATGATGGTTCCTCCAATAGTGGTAGTGGTTCGAACAGCAATACCACGCAAGGTAATTAGGCCGGTACTGCAGTCATCCCTGGTCCATCCATGACCATTGGCGATGCCGACCGTCCGGATATCTCGGGTATCCTCAGGCGGATCGGCATCGCCAATACTCATAAAACCGCGGAATGACGCCGAAACCGTGCCTTCGAAGCTGTCTTCGACACGCCGATTTTGCCATCCGCGATGTTTGTTGTAAGCTATCTAAGGCTTCGCAAGGAGCCCACAACTGAACAAGACCGGGGCTATGGCGCAGCTGGTAGCGCATCTCCATGGCATGGAGGGGGTCGGGAGTTCGAATCTCCCTAGCTCCACCGGTAAGGCTTCCAAGGAAATCCTTGGAAGCCTTTTTCATATCTTCGACCGGTTCCGGCGCGGCTTTGCACCAGCCAGAAGGCCCGCGCATGTCGCACATCGTGGCCCGGCGCGACAATGGTGGCCATGACGTCCCGGAGACCGGGGCAAGACCAACCCAAGGGGAGAGCATGATAGACGAAGTGATTCTGCTGCGCCACGGGCGCACGTCCTACAACGTGGTGCACCGCCTGCAGGGCCAGGTCGACGTGCCGCTCGACATCGTCGGCCAGTGGCAGGTCGACCGGTCCGGCATGGAACTGGCTAAGCGCTACTACTGGGCCAAGGTCGGCAACATCGCGCGCCACCCGGATCTGCTGGACCAGCCCGGAGCACAGGCGGCGAAGCGCAGCGATATCAGCGAATACCAAAGGGCGGCGGCCGGCAAGCGCGCGATGAAGGTGGTCTCCAGCGACCTTTGCCGCGCCTCGCGCACCGCGCATGCTGTCGCCGACATCCTCGGCCTGCCGGTCACGCTCGATGCCAGCCTGCGCGAACGCAGCTTCGGCGGCTGGGAGGGCCTGACCCGCGACGAGATCCGCGACAAGGACCCGGAGGCCTACCGCTCCTGGCGCGCCCACCGGGGCGGCGAGGCCAAGTACGGAGTCGAATCGCGCACCGAGGTCGGCAGGCGCGGCGCCGACGCCATCACGCGTCTGCTTGACGGGAACGCCGACGACCCCACGCCCACCACGCTTCTGGTCGCCAGCCATGGCTCCCTCATCGCCGCCACCATCGAGACGCTGCTGGGCATGGACGCCGAGGTCGACGCGCTGGGCAACATCCCCAACGCCTTCTGGTCCACGCTCCAGCCCGTCGCCAGGCCGGAAGGCGGCTACAAGTGGAGGCTCGCCCGGTTCAACGAGGGGCCGGCGATCGCCACGCAGGCCGACTGGATGAACGGGCCGGAGGGGCTGCGCAACCCCGACATGCCGACCATGATGGCGCTGAGGCCCTCGCAGAGCATCTGAGGTCTCCGCCGGACGCGGCGGGCGGCCCGTGAGCCACGTGCGCCGTCGCGGCTGCCCGTATGACGCCACGCGCGAAGACGCCCTGAAAGTTGTGTCGAAGGGTTATTCTTGAGGTTTGGGTTTAAATGCAGGAATCCTTCGGGTCGCGCAAGCCGCCTTCCGGTGTGTCCGGAAGCCGCGCGCGGACGTTGGTGGCCAGGGCGTCGGATTGCTCCGCCGCCTCCTGCGGTGACCGTACAGCGATAAGCGCGAAAGGCGGGTGGCAGACATGTTGAGGATGTTCAATACCATCAACGGACAGGTGGAGCAGATCAACAAACCGGAGAACGGTTCCTGGATATGCCTTTCCGACCCCACCGACGTCGAGCTCGCCACCGTCGCCCAGCAGACCGGCGTGGACCTCGCCGACCTGCGCGCCCCGCTCGATGACGAGGAGCGATCCCGCGTCGACGCCGAGGACGACTACACCATGATCATCGTCGACATCCCCACCGTCGAGCAGCGCGACGGCCGCGACCACTACGAGACCATCCCGCTCTCCATCGTCATCACCGGCCACACCATCATCACCGTGTGCATGCGCGACACGCCGGTGCTGCACCCCTTCATGGAAGGCACCATCCGCGGGTTCAACACCTACATGAAATCCCGGTTCGTCCTCCAGATCCTCTACCGCAACGCCACGATGTACCTGCGCTACCTGCGCATCATCGACCGCAATTCAGACAACCTCGAGCTCAAGCTGCAGCATTCCATGCAGAACCGCGAGATCCTGATGCTGCTCGAACTGTCCAAGACCTTGGTCTATTTCACCACCAGCCTCAAGTCCAACGAGATCGTCATGGAGAAGCTGCGGGTCACCGAGAAGCTCAATTCGCTCACGCACCTGCGCCAGTACCCCGAGGACGAGGACCTCCTGGACGACGTCATCACCGAGAACAAGCAGGCCATCGAGATGGCCAACATCTACAGCGGGGTCTTGGCCAACATGACCGACGCCTCCGCCTCGATCGTCTCCAACAACCTCAACAACGTGATGAGGATCTTCACCATCATCTCCATCGTCCTCTCCATCCCCACGCTGATCTTCTCCATGTACGGCATGAACTTCCAGCAGGGCATGTTCGGCATGCCGTTCACCGGCTCGCGCTGGGGATTCCTGATCGTGGTGGTCGTCTCCCTGCTCATCACCGGTCTGGCCACATGGTGGCTCACCAGATCGAAGCTCTTCAAATGAGGGGCGGGTGCGATCGTCTCATCTCCCTCGCGAGGCATGCCGGCCTGGCCGGCATGGCTGGCATGGGCCCACGTCGGGGGAGCGGCAGCGGCTTTAGGCGGCGCCGTCGTGGCTGGCGTGCGCTCGCGGCCGCGCTGTGCGGGCTGACGGTGTCGCTGGGCGCGGCTTGCGGCGCCGTGCCGTTCCCGTCCGCCGGTGTGCCCCAGGGGCCCACCATCGCCATCGCCGTCCCCGTCGACGAACCTGGCCTCGGGCTGCTGCACGAGGGCCGCTATTCGGGCTTCGACATCGAGGTGGCCCGATACATCGCCAAGAAGCTCGGCTACGCCAACAAGCAGATCGTCTTCAAGCCCGTGGCTCCCGGCCAGCGCGCCTCGATCCTGCGCGAGGGCAAGGCCGACATGCTCGTCGCGGCGCTGCCCGCCGACCTGGATGTCTCCGGCCAGCCGGGCGACGGCGGCATCGGCGTCTCCAAGCCATATCTCAGCGTCCCGCGCGGACTGATGGTCTCCTCGGTTCCCTCCGCTCCGTCCGATTCCTCCGCTTCGGCCCCTTCCTCTTCCCATGGCTCACACGCTTTCAAGGACCGTACTTCCTTCGGCGGCCGTCCTGTCTGCACGGCGGCCAGTGGGGTCGACGAGACCGGTTTCGCCCAATACCTGCCCGGAGCCGTCCTGCGCACGCGCGCCAGCTACCAGCAGTGCCTCACCGCCCTCATCGCCGGCGAGGCCGACGCGGTGAGCGCCGATGACGCGCTGCTGCATGGGCTCGCCGTCAGCGTGCGCCACGGGCACATGAGGGTACTGGACTCGCCGGCCTTCACCATGGCCGACGGTTCCGCCCCGGTTGCGTCGCCCTCGCAGGTCGCGGTGGTGCGCCATGCCGTCGCCGTGCGCGAATCCAAGGGGGAGCTGACCGGCAAGATCGACTCGATCCTCGACGACATGGCCCGCGACGGCTCGTGGCGCAAGGCCGCCGACACCATGTTCCGCACCATCGGCTACCGGCCCGATGCCGCGCTCAACGCCCGGATGCGCCGCAGGTGAGACGGTCCCACATACCCATTCCCCCGGTCACGTTCTGGAAGATGGGCCGCCTGTGTCCAGTTGAGCCACGATAATTTCGAGATATGAGTGACAACGAGCAGAGCGTGGACGGCCACGCCAATTCATCAAGCCAGCCAGCCTACCGCTACAACGCGCACATGGCGCAGGGCATCGAGGAGAAATGGCAGAAGACCTGGGACGAGAAGGGCACCTTCTGGGCCGCCAACGTCTCCGGTGACCTGAAGGACGGCAAGGGGCGCAACGCCGAGGGCCGCACCCCCTACTTCGCGATGGACATGTTCCCCTATCCTTCCGGCAAGGGCCTGCACGTCGGCCATCCGCTGGGCTACCTCGCCACCGACGTGGTGAGCCGCTACCACCGAATGAAGGGCGAGAACGTGCTGCACGCCATGGGCTACGACGCCTTCGGCCTGCCCGCCGAGCAGTACGCCGTGCAGACCGGCCAGCACCCGAGGGTGACCACCGAGGCCAACATCGCCAACATGCGCCGCCAGCTGCACCGCATGGGCCTGAGCTTCGACAACCGCCGCACCTTCGCCACCATCGACCCCGGCTACATGCGCTGGACGCAATGGATCTTCTCGCGCATCTATGACGCCTGGTACGACCCCGACTTCACGCGCCCCGACGGCGGCAAGGGCTCCGCCCGCCACATCGACACGCTGATCGACCAGTTCAAGAGCGGCGAACGCGCCATCCCCGGCTTCGAGGATTCCGGCAAGGAATGGGACGAGCTCACCGAAGCCGAGCAGGCCGACGTCCTCAACGACTTCCGCCTGGCCTACATCTCCAAGTCGCCGGTCAACTGGTGCCCGGGCCTGGGCACGGTGCTGGCCAACGAGGAGGTCACCGCCGAAGGCAAGTCCGAGCGCGGCAACTTCCCGGTCTTCCAGCGCGAGCTGCGCCAGTGGTCCATGCGCATCACCGCCTACGGCCACCGCCTCATCGAAGACCTCGACATCATCGACTGGCCCCAGAAGGTCAAGCTCATGCAGCGCAACTGGATCGGGGAATCCCACGGTGCCTCCGTGCACTTCAAAGTCGCCACCCCCAACGGCGAGCGCGACATGGAGATCTACACGACCCGTCCCGACACCCTCTTCGGCACCACCTTCGCCGTGGTCTCGCCCGAGCATGACCTCCTGGCCGATGCGCCCGAGGCATGGTCCGCGGGCATCCCGGACAGCTGGAAGGGCGGCTACGCCACACCCGCCGAGGGCATCAGGGCCTACCGTTTGGCGGCCGAATCCAAGACCGCGCAGGACCGCGTCGACGAGGGCGGCGAGAAGACCGGCCTGTTCACCGGCCTCTACGCCACCAACCCCATCACCGGCGCCAAGCTGCCGATCTTCACCGCCGACTACGTGCTGATGGACTATGGCACGGGCGCCATCATGGCGGTGCCTGGCGGCGACCAGCGCGATTACGACTTCGCCGACAAATTCGGCCTGCCGGTCATCTATACCGTCGAACCGCTGCCGGATTCGGGTGAGAACCTGAGCGACTACGAAGGCAAGGCGCCGTTCGTCTCCCACGACGGCATCGTCATCAACTCCTCGACCGAGCACACGCAGGCCAAGGGCGACGCGCTGAGCCTCGACGGCCTGCGCGTCAACGACGCCATCGACAAGGTCAACGCCTGGCTCGAATCCGCGGGCGTGGGCAAGGGCACCGTCAGCTACCGGCTGCGCGACTGGCTCTTCTCCCGTCAGCGCTACTGGGGCGAGCCGTTCCCGATCGTCTACGGCGAGGACGGCGTGCCGCATCTGCTGCCCGACTCGATGCTGCCGATCAACCTGCCCGACGTGCCGGACTACAGCCCCAAGACCTTCGACCCGCAGGACGCGGAGAGCAACCCCGAGGCGCCGCTGAGCCGCAACGAGGACTGGGTCAAGGTCACCCTGGATCTCGGCGACGGCCCCAAGACCTACTACCGCGACACCAACACCATGCCCAACTGGGCCGGCTCCTGCTGGTACTACATGCGCTACATCGACCCGAGCGACACCGAGCACATGGTGGAACGCGACGAATACGACTACTGGATGGGCCCGAACCACAACGCCGCGTCCGGCAAGACCGGCGGCGTGGACCTCTACGTCGGCGGCGTCGAGCACGCGGTGCTGCACCTGCTCTACTCGCGCTTCTGGCACAAGATCCTCTTCGACCTGGGCTACGTGGACTCGCCCGAACCGTTCCACAAGCTCTTCAACCAGGGCATGATCCAGGCCTACGCCTACACCGACGACCGCGGCCAGTACGTGCCCGCCGCCGAGGTGAAGGAAGGCCCGGCCGACGCGTCCGGCGAGCCGACGTTCACCTACAACGGCGAACACGCCAACCGCGAGTTCGGCAAGATGGGCAAGAGCCTCAAGAACATCATCACCCCCGACGACATGTACGCCACCTACGGCGCCGACACATTCCGCCTCTACGAGATGAGCATGGGCCCGCTCGACGAGTCCCGCCCGTGGAACGACCGCAACGTGGTGGGCGGCATGCGCTTCCTGCAGCGCCTCTGGCGCAACGTCGTCAACGAGGAGACCGGCGAGGTCACCGTCAGCGAGGAGACCCCCGACGCCAAGACGCTGAAGCTGCTGAACAACACCATCGCCGACGTGACCGTCGAGATGGAGCACATGCGGCCCAACACCGCCATCGCCAAGCTCATCGTCCTCAACAACAGGCTCACCGGCCTCAAGGCCGTGCCGCGCGCCGCCGTGGAGCCGCTGATCCTCATGCTCTCGCCGATCGCGCCGCATATCTGCGAGGAGCTGTGGCAGAAGCTCGGCCACGAGGAATCACTGGCGCATGTCGACTGGCCCCAGGCCGACGAACGCTACGTGGGCGAGGACTCCGTCACCGCCGTGGTGCAGATCAAGGGCAAGGTGCGCGCCAAGCTCGAGGTCAGTCCCTCGATTGATCCCGACGAGCTCAAGGCGATGGCCTTGAAGGCCGTCGAGAAGCGCCTGGGCGGCAAGGAGCCGCGCAAGGTGATCGTCAAGGCGCCGAAGATCGTCTCGATCGTGCCCGCCGAATAGCGGAGGGCGGGCCGGCCGCGCGTCATCGACGGCCGGCATCGCGAGGGGCGTCGGATTGCGGTCCGGCGCCCTTTCCGTTTGTTGTGGAACGGTTGCCTGTCGTGTCGTGGCTTGGTTGAGACGTGTTGCGGCAGGTCATGGCGTGGTGTGGCGGATGTGGCATGGTACGGCATGGAGCGGCTCGGTTTTGCCGTGACGGGGCATGGCGCGGGGCGACTCCTGGTCTGAGTGGCGCGAATGGTGTGAGGCAGGTTCCGGTTTGATGTCATTGCCGGGGCCGTGGTTGTGTTTGGGGTCCGACAATCGTTCTGCCGACTGGCGACACGCCGAAAATGTGGATAACCCCAACCGTTCGACCACAGTGGCCGTTTCCGCTTTGCTTCTCGCTCGCGGACATGCATGCTGGGTTCATGGACACGATGAAACCTTTCGCAGGCGAGAGCGTGGGACTCGCCGGTGTGGCGGTCAGCACGCCACTGCCGCACGCCGTCACGGACGCCAACGGCATTGGCCGGCACGCCTTGCGTGGCGATGCCTTGATGCCGGGGCGCGACGGCCTGAAGGGCAACGATGTGGCACACGGTTACGGCCTGGCCGGCAGTGGCGTAGGTGTTTCGGGCGTCAATGGACCCTGGGGATATGGCGCAGATCGCAGTGTTGCTGACGGTGTGCTGAGTGTTGATGGTCTGGATGGTGATGGTTCGAGCGGCGATATTCTCGGCGCTCGCGCGTTGGGCCATGGCGTGGGTGGTGGCATCGTGGATGATGCCACCGTGCTGGGCGGTCTGGCGAGGTATGGCGATCCAAACCGTCGTTCGGGCGGAACGGGGCCACGATGGGAGCGACGGATTCCGGCCAACTCCGGATTCGCGTCACGCCGTGTCACTCCATTGCCATTGGACGAGGGGATTCGGCGGCTTGGCCTGCCTCCGTTGCCGGCCGCGCGTTCATCGGTGGGTTCGGTTCCGTCGGTAGGTTCGACTCCATCGGCGAGCGGCCAAGATTCTGAGCAGGCTATCGCCGCCACGACTTCTTTCCGCGACGTCGCTGCCACGGCTTCCTTCCATGACGTCGATGGCCTCGCCGACCTGAATGGCGGTGCTGGTGATGTCACCGCTATCGAACGTCATAACGGCGTGGTCGTTGGTGGCGTGGATGCCACGAACCATGCTCATGATACGGATGCGGCTAGCGATGGTGGCGTTGCGAAACATCCCAATGAAACGGCTGTTTTCGGTGGTGCGGATACCGCGAATGCGGATGATGCCATGGATACGGCCTCACGCGTGACGGACGAGGATGCGGAACTGGTGCCGCATGGAGGTGTCGCCGATACCCGGCGTGGTCGCCATCGCCGCTCCATCGATGGCCGGCACCGGCGCCCGGCGAATGGCAGGCATCGCGAAGATTCGACTGGTAATGGTGGACGGTCGGCAGGTGGCAGGTATCGCGGGGGTTCGGATGGCGGTAGCCATCGGTCATCAATGGGTCGCGGACATCGTGACGTCGAGACTGACGGGCGCCAGCGGCATGGTGCGCCCAGAAGCCTGCCGAGGCTGCTGTTCAAACCGACCCACGCGCTCATCGTCATTCTGGTGCTGATCATCGCCCTGTGCGCGAGCCTGACGATGCTCATCGAGCAGACCATGAACTACGCCAGGCAGGATTCGATGGCGACGGCCAGCCTGGCGAACTCCGGGCAGTATGGTTCCGCGTCGGGTTCCGGGAACGGCTTCGCGAAGCAAGGCAAGGGCAAGTCGAAATCCGGAGCCGGGGAATCCGACGCCGCACAGGGGAGTGCGGACGACGCGTCGGCACCGCAGAACGCGGGCACGCCAGGCGCGCAGGCCGATTCCTCGCTGGTCGATATCAACACGGCCGACGCCGCGCGCCTGCAGACCATCAAGGGCGTCGGGCCGGTAATGGCCCAGCGCATCATCGACTACCGCAATTCCAACGGACGGTTCACCAGCGTCGACCAGCTCCAACAGGTCAGCGGCATCGGCTCCAAGACCCTGGAGAAGATGCGCGGGCAGGTGACCGTCTCATGATCGGCGCAGGGAAGAGGAGAAGACGGCGTGCCACCGGACCCTCCGAGAACGGGAGGCCCGGATACGGCAGGCTCGAGCAGGGTAGCCGAGACTGGCGGATGCTGCCCGTCGCCGTCACCGTGTGGGCGTCCATGCTCGCCACCCATGCCGCGTTCATGGCATTGACCGGGCAGCGTTCTGGCGCGGGTGGCGGTGACGGCAATTCCCGTTCCTCTGCCGCGACTCCTCGCTCCGGACCGCTTGTTTCCATATTGGATACCGTTTCGAACGTCTGTTCGAATCTGTCGATATCGTATCTGATGGCGCTCGCGGCCGCGCTCATCGTCCTCGCCGTGCTCGCTTGGCAGGTACGGCGGTTTTGCCAGGACTACGGGGTAGCGAACCGGGAGGATGCGTGTTGCTTGGAAGAGACGAATGGTCAGGCGCTCGCCGACAGCGCTGATATCGCCGATTCCGCTGGAGTTTCCAGTAATACCGATGACGCCGATGCTGATCGGGTCAAGTCAGGACGCGTGCCGGAACGCGCACCAACACGACGGCACGGCATCTGGCTCGCCGGATGCGCCGCGCTCGCGGCAAGCGTGCCCAGGCGCTCGGTGGGGACGTGGGGATTGGTGCTGGTGTGCGTCACGGCCATCTCGTCGTTGGCCTGCCTCGCCTCCGAGGTGTCGCAGTTCCGTGACCCGGCCGTCGTCCTCGCCAGGCAGGGACGGGCGACGGTCGGGGCGCGGGTGAGGCTCACGTCCCCGGCCACCGCCTCCAACTCGTTCGAGGCCGACTGCCAGGCGCGCGCCCGGCTCAAGGGCATCCGGCACGATGGCGTGGACGCGGGCAGCGCCGCCACCCTGACGCTCTATGCGGACCAGCCGGATTGCGCCAAGCTGGACGACGGGGAGGCCGTCGCCGTCAAGGGCACGCTGGAGCAGGCGCGTTTCGGCATCCGCCCGCTGTCGCTGAGCGCCGGGGAAGGCATGGTGCGTCCGGTGGCACGGGCCTCGCCGCCCCAACGGATGGTCGCCTCGATGCAACGCTCGTTCTTCTCGGTGACCGAAGGGCTTTCGGAACAGGGGCGCGTGCTCGTGCCGGGGCTCACGATCGGATTGCTGGGCCAGGATTTCATGGGGCCGACCAGCCGCGAGCCGGTCGACCAGACCTTCGCCACGCTGCTGCAACGCCGCTTCAAGGATTCCGGCATCATGCACCTGATGGCCGTCTCCGGAGGCCATTTCGCCCTCATCGGCGAGCTGGTGCGCCTCGGCTGCGCATGGCTGCTCCTGCCACGCCGGCCGGTCTCGTGGCTGACCATGCTGGCCTACGTGGCGCTCGCGGCCGCCATGTATCCCTCGGACTCGGTGTTGCGCGCGCTGGTCATGGGCGTCATCGTCTGCCTGGCCCGGATGGCCGGGCGACGCCCGCAGGCCCTGAGCGCGCTGAGCTGGACGGTCATCGCCACACTGCTGGCCGATCCCGCCATGGCACGCAGCTTCGGATTCGCCCTCTCGTCCGCCTCCGTGCTGGGCATCGTGCTGTGCGCGAGCCGGCTGGCTGGTTGGATGGCAACGCTGTTGCCCGGTGTCCTGGCCGAGGGCATCGCGGTGACGCTCGCCGCCCAGATGTTCACCCTGCCGATACAGGTGCTGATGGACCCGCAGCTGCCCCTGCTCTCCGTGCCGGCCAACCTGATCGTGGCCCCGTTCGTCGATTTCTCGACGCTGACCGGACTGACGGCCCTGCTGCTGGCCGGATGCCTGCCCCGCGTCGCCTTCGCCTTCGCGTGGGCGTCGAGCTGTGGCACGGTGGTGATGCGCTGGTGCGCCGACACCATAGGCTCGCGCACCCACGCCACCATGCCATGGGCAGGCGGGATCGGCGGAGCGCTGGCGGTGGTGCTCGCCGAAGTCGTCGCCGTGCTCTCGGCCCAGGCGTTTCTGCGCTGGCTGCGGTACCGGCGACGCGAGGATGGTGTGGACGTCGGATCCCGGTTCGCGCCGAATCCCAAGTCGAAGATCGTCACCTGGCTCGGCGAGACCAGGCAGATGCTGCGACAGAACGAGGACGGCGCGGGCCCCGATGACGGAGCCGTGCGGACAGGGCCGAATTGACGATGCGCCGACGCGGGCGATGTCCACCGATGACGCGACATTGAATACAGCGATAGGATAGGCGAGGACGGGCGCCCGACCGGTAGAAGGCCAGGTGCGTTCAATAACGACGGGAGGAGGCGTATGGCGGGCACAGCCAAGAACAAGGCGCCGCGGTTCAGCGTGGTCATGGGCGGCGACGCGTTCCTCAACGACCAGCAGGTGCGCGACCTCAGGGCATCGGCGCAACGGGCCGACCCCGAGGCCGAACTCATCGAGCTCGACGCCGGCGAGGCCAGCCAATACGACTTCGACGAGGCGGTCGGCCCCTCGCTGCTCAGCCCGAGCTCCATCGTCATCGTGCGCCACATGCAGAACGCCGACGAAGGGCTGGGCGAGGCGATGGTCGCCTACTGCAAGCAGACGGTCCAGGACCCCACGGCCAGCGCCGTGGTCATCGCCCAGCACGACGGCGGCCAGAAGGCCAAGCGCCTCGTCGACCAACTGACCAAGGCCGGGGCCGCCAAACCCGAGGTGCCGGACCTCAAACGCGCCGACGCCAAGCTCGGATTCGTGATGGGCCGCTTCAAGCGCGAGCACCGGCGCATCGACCCGGCCGCCGCCCAACAGCTGGTGGCCGTCCTGTCCGACAACACCGGCGAGCTCGCCGCGATGTGCTCCCAGCTGTGCTTCGACTTCGACGACGACCCCATCGGCCTGGACCTGGTCAACCGCTACCTCACCTCCAATCCGCAGGTCACCGGCTTCGCCGTCGCCGACAAGGCGCTCGCGGGCAACGGGGCGCAGGCCATCGTCGACATGCGTGCCGCCGTGGCCCAGGGCACCGATCCCATCGCGCTGGTCGGCGCGCTGGCCATGAAGCTGCGCACTCTGGCCAAGGCTTCGGCCGTACGTTCTGGCGCCATCTCGCGCGCCGAGGCCAAGACGAATCCCTGGGTGCTCAAGAACGCCATGCGCCAGCTCGGCGGATGGACCTCCGACGGCCTGTCGCGCTGCATCCAGACGCTGGCGTGGGCCGACGAGCAGAACAAGACCAACGGTGGCGACCCGCTCTACGCGCTGGAACGCTCCATCGAACTGATCAGTCGCAAAGGACGTGTGTCATAGCATGGCGAACAACAATCTGAGTCTGCCGGTGCCCACCGGCGAGGACATGAAAACACTCGGCTCGCAGGTGGCCGGGCTCGTGCGCGGCGGCGATGTGCTGCTGCTCTCCGGGCCCCTGGGCGCCGGAAAGACGACTTTCGCGCAGGGCTTCGGCACCGGGCTGGGCATCGAAGGACCCATCGTCTCGCCAACCTTCACCATCGCCCGCGAGCTCGACGGACACTTCCGTGACGGTCTGCCGGCCCACCTCATCCACGTCGACGCCTACCGCCTCGGCGGCGACGACTACGCGCCCGGTCAGGACACCGTCGGCCGCCTGCTCGACGAGCTCGAGTCGCTGGGCCTCGACGAGGAGCTGGAAGATCCGGGGGAGCATAGCGTCGTGCTGATGGAATGGGGCGAGCAGATGGCCTCGGCCCTGGCCCCGCAGCGCCTCGAGGTGCATATCGACAGGGCGCTGGACACATCCGCGTCGGACAGTGTGGATGTCGGACATGGTGACGACGAGAACAATAACGACGACGGGCCGGCCATGCTCAGCGCCGACGGCACGCGCAGGGTCACCTTCGTGCCATGCGGCGGGCGATGGAGCGGTTTCGCCAGCCAACTCGAGTCCATCCGCGGCTGACCTCGCGCCGGCCGTGTCTCCGAATCGGGGGAGCGGCGACGGTTAGCGGTGGGTTGTAGAGTGGCAAACGCATATACGGGCGTCGTCCAAGACCGGCGGAAGGCCGGCGTCACCAGGCACGATGGACACCCGGCCTGCATCGGAGGAATTGATGACACACACGTTGGTGATTGACACCTCATACGGTTCGACGGTAGGCGTCGTCGGCCTCGAGCCGATCGTGGAGACCGACTCGCGCACGCATGTCGAACGGCTGCAGGACAACATCGCCCGCGCCGTCAGCGAGGCCGGACTGCGCCCCGACCAGCTCGATCGCATCGTCGTGGGCGTCGGCCCCGCACCCTTCACCGGGCTGCGTGCCGGCATCGTCGCCGCCAAGGCCCTCGCCTTCGCCACCGGCGCGCAACTTCTTGGCCAGGACATCCTCGGCGTGCAGGAACGCATGATGCGCCTCTGGCGGAAGGGCGATGACTCGCTACGCAATTGCCCGTTCCTCGAGCCAGCGAAGACCTCCGCCGATTCCCCGTCCACGCGCCACCTGACCCTGGCGGTCAACGACGCGCGTCGGCGCCAGCTGTACTTCGCCCTCTACGGTGACGGGACCGGAGAAGGGACGACCACAGGCGACAACGTTCCGCTGATCGCCATGGACATCGATTATCCCGCGCATATCGCCGAACGCGTCATGGAGGCGTTGGGCTCCCTTGGCGAGGCGCCATGCCTGGTCGATGTCGTCGGCCACGGCGCGCGGAAGTACGCGGAGGCATGGCAGGCGCTGGGCACGAACCTCGGCGCGGTCATCGACTCCTCGGCGCTCGACGCGGGCGGCGCGGGGCTGCGGATCTTCATGGATGCGGCGCTGAGCTCCCAGGACGGGATGGAACAGGGCCGTCACGAGGTCTCCGGTGATGACGGCGATGCGGATGATCCCGTCAAGGCCGCCGACTCCGATATGGACGAGCATGAATTCGCCGCCCGTGCCATCAAACCCAACGGCCCGGTCGAACCGCTCTACCTGCGCCGGCCCGACGTGTCGGTGCCGAACCCGCTCAAGCACGTGCTCAACCACGACGGCGCCACCAAGGCGGCCGAGGCGAGGCGATGATCGTCGCCATGCCATCGCTTGGCCGGGCGTGGGCGCTCGGGCAGGCCGCGCTTCTCGACGCCGAGTTGTTCGGCGAGGACGCATGGAGCCGCGACGAGATCTGCTACGAGTTCGACGCCCCCGACCGCGTCTACCTCGCCGACGTCGTCTTGGCGAGCGACGTCCTCGGCCAAGGCTCCGACGGCGTGGCGGACACCGGGCCGGCATTCGCTCGGCCCACGGAACCCATGGCCATGCGTGGCTACGCGGGCATGTGGTGCGCCGAGGGCACCGCGCAGATACTGACCGTCGACGTCGCACGGAATCACCAACGGCAAGGCGTCGGCCGGACCCTGCTGCGGGCTCTGCTCGACGAGGCCCGCCGGCGCGGGACGCACCGTGTCTCGCTGCAGGTCCGCGTCGGCAACTCGGCGGCGCTTGGGCTCTACTGCGGGTTCGGCTTCACGACGGCGCGCGTCCTGCGCAACTACTATGGCAAACGCGACGGCGACGCCTACGAGCTGACGCTGGGACTGGGGCCGAATCCGGTCGGCTTCGCGTCTGGCGCGGTCGGGCGCAACAAGACGGACAAGACGAACCGGATAAACAACACCAACAAGACGAACGATATGGCAAGCAACGCGCCGGCAATCCCGGCGGAAGGACGGACGGACGATGAGTGAACCGATAGTGCTGGGCATCGAATCCACATGCGACGAGACCGCGGCGGCCATCGTGCGCGGCAGGACCCTGGTCTCCAACGTGGTCGCCTCCTCGATGGACGAGCACGCCCGCTACGGCGGCGTCATCCCCGAGATCGCCTCGCGCGCCCACGCCGAGGCGTTCGTGCCGGTCGTCTCCAAGGCGCTGGCCGACGCCGACATGTCCCTGGCCGACATCGACGCCATCGCGGTCTCCGCAGGCCCTGGACTGGCCGGATGCCTGGCGGTCGGGGTCTCCGGCGCCAAGGCGCTGGCATGGGCCTCGGGCAAGCCGATCTACGGCATCAACCACGTCATCGGCCACATCGCCGTCACCCAGCTGCAGTTCGGCGCGTTTCCGCCCGATACCCTGGCGCTCATCGTCTCCGGCGGGCACACCTCGCTGCTGCACGTCAAGGACGTCGCGCGCCACGTCGACGTGGTCGGCACCACGCTCGACGACGCCGCGGGGGAGTGCTTCGACAAGATCGCGCGCCTGCTCGGCTTCCCCTACCCGGGCGGCCCCCACATCGACCGCCACGGCCAGCTCGGAGACCCGCACGCCATCAAGGTCCCGCAGGGGCTCACCAAGGGCAAGGCCGGCAAGGAGCACCCCTACGACTTCAGCTTCTCCGGCGTCAAGACGGCCGTCGCCCGCTGGGTGGAGGCCGAGCGCGCCGCCGGCCATGAGATACCGGTGGACGACGTGTGCGCCTCCCTGGCGGACTCGGTGGCGAGCGTGCTGGCCAACAAGGCGATCCGCGGCTGCAAGGAATACGGCTCCGAGACCCTCATCGTCGGTGGCGGCTTCTCCGCGAACTCGCAGCTGCGCGCCAAGCTGCTCGAGGTGGGCGAGGCCAATGGCGTCGAGGTGCGCATCCCGCAGCTCAAGCTGTGCACCGACAACGGGGCGATGGTGGCCACGCTCGGCGTCAACCTCGTCGAGGCCGGCGTGCGGCCCTCGCCGATGGACTTCTCCATCGACTCGGCCATGCCCATGGATGTCATCAGCGTCTGAGGGGAATTCGCGTGCCATGATGGCATCCGTTCGGGGGCGCCAGAGTGGTTGCCGGACCCCGGATGCCAGGCGGGAGAAGCCCTGCCGCAGACGACACGCCACTGACTTGCGCAAAGCGCATTGTTGTATAAGATATGTTTCTTGTGCGGTGCTTCAAGCGCTGCGCGGACATTCCCGCATAGCTCAGTTGGCAGAGCGTCTGACTGTTAATCAGAATGTCGCTGGTTCAAGCCCAGCTGCGGGAGCTCACAGAAATCCTCGGAGTCATTATGGCTCCGAGGATTTTCGCTATCATGCGCCGTCTTAGTGCCGCTAAGAAATCCGTTGGGCCGGTACCCGAATGGATCGGATACCGGCCCGCGGCATTTGAAGCGGGACGATCCAAATACGCCCCTGCCGGTTTCGACACCATCCGGTCAAAAGCTTTTGCGCGCCTTCATGGTCCGGATGGGTAACGTTGCCGTTTCCGACTTGCTTCAACCATACCGTAACTTTTGGGATAATGTCTGATTCAGATAACAATATTTTCGCTGGACGTTTGTTCTATGAGCCAGATGACGGGCGGGCGCGAAGGGCGGCGTGTCGCGCTTGGGGCCATCCACTCCTCTTGATAATCTTCTATTCGGTGCATGGCAGTATTGCCGGCCTATGATTGGTTGAAAGGCGAAGACGGAGTTGGTGTTGCGGCGGTCAGGGCAGGCAGACGAGAGCCATGGGAATTCACAGGCCTCGGACGGTGATGCCAAGGAAACGGTATCCAAGGGCACAAGCGTGAACCGGGGCGGCAAGGGCACGGCGCCTTCCCGCAAATCCGGTTCCGGCAAAGGCAAGGCCAGCGCCAACAAGGGCACGTCGCATCGTTCCGGGAACAAGAAGGCATCCGGCAAGTCCGAGGACGGACAGGCCAAGAAGCGGGACGCTTCGGACCATAAGAGCGCCAAATCCGAGACCAAGCCGCACGGCGATGCGAAGAACTCGCAGGGCAAGACGTCGAAACGATCGAACCAAGACGCGTCGAATCGTACTTCGAGGCGCAAGAAGCAGTCGAAGGCCGCCAAGCCGACCACCAAGGCTGGCACGTCGACCGCGAAGGGTGACAAGGCCGCGAAGTCTGCGGATTCCAAACAGTCGGCCAAGAAGACCGTCAAGACGGCGAAAAACCAGCAGTCGGCCAAGAAGCAGACCGCAAAAGCTGTGAAGTCTGGGAAACCTGCGCAGGCGAAGCAGGCCGCTAAGTCTGCGAAGCCTGCTGTGCAAACGAATCAAAACACGAAGTCTGCGGAAGCCACCCAAGCGCAGCAATCCACGAAGTCGGCGTCGAAGCGTCATCGCGCCAAGATGAAGGCGCAGCCGAAGCCCGCGTTGCCTCCCAAGCATCCGGACAAGGCCCGGAAGCCTGCATTGCCTCCGCGCACGTCGAAGGCAGCGAAACCGGCATTGCCTCCCAAGCCCGCGAAATCGGCGGAACAGACGAAATCGGAATCGAGCGCGCCGGCCGTCGTGTGGCACAGGCTCTATCCTTCGGATTCCGGGGAAACGTCGGACTCGGCAGTGGCCGACCAGACGCAGCAAACCCGGAAGGACCGGGAATCCCAAGGACATAGGAAGTCGTCGAACGCCGGTGGGTCTTCGGCGTCTTCCGCATTGCAGAAGCCGTCTCCGGCAAAGGCGGCCGAACCAGCAACCGGGTCCGCAGCGGTTTCGGCATCCGCCTCGGTCTCCGCCCCGCGCCACGTCGACGCCATCGACGGCCTGCGCGCCCTGGCGATCATCGGCGTGGTGGCCTACCATGCGCGCCCGTCGCTGCTGAGCGGCGGCTTCCTCGGCGTCACCCTCTTCTTCGTCATCTCCGGCTTCCTGATCACCGCCAGCGTCGAGCGTCGCTTCGCCTCCGCACGCGGGTTCGGCTTCTGGAGCTACCTCTTCAGCAAGGTCAAGCGCCTGGCGATCCCGGTCTTCGCGCTGATGGTCCTGGTCGTGCCGGTCACCTACGCCGTCTCGCCGGGCCTGCTGCCCAAGGTGCACGCCGACGCGCTGCCCAGCGTGCTCTACGCCAGCAACTGGGTCTACATCTTCCGCAAAGTCCCGTATTTCGCGGCCGCGGGCCTGCCGTCGCCATTGACGCACCTGTGGTTCCTCGCCGTGACCATGCAGTTCTACCTGCTGTGGATCTTCGCACTGTGGCTGATGCACCGCCTGCACTTCCGCCGAGGCCTGAAATTCACTGTCAGCCTCGTTCTGGCCATCGCCTCGAGCGCGGCCATGGTCCTGCTCTACGCGTCCACCGGCGACGTCTCCCGCGTCTATTACGGCCTGGACACCCGCTTCTCGGAGCTGATGATCGGCGCGATGCTCGCGTTCCTGGTCGCCAACCGCCGGTCGGATGGCACCACGGATGCCGCTTCGACCATCGCCTCGACCGAGGCATCAGCGGCCCAACCGTCCCAGAACCGCACCGGCTCGATACTGCGCGCCCTGGCCGGCCTGTGCCTGCTCGCCGCGACCGTGGCGCTCTACGTCTTCGCCGACGGCAACGACACCCTGCTCTACCGCGGCGGCTACCAGCTTGTGGCGCTCATGATGGCGTTGCTGCTCTTCGTGGTGCTCGACACCCGCAACTGGTGCTCGAAGGTGCTCGGCTCGCGCGTGCTGCGCTACATCGGCTCCCGCTCGTTCTCGATCTACCTGGTCCACTATCCGCTGCTCGAGTTCATGAACCCCGCGATCCGCACCTCCAAGCCCGCATGGTGGGAGCTCGTGGCGCAGATGCTGGTGGTCTGGCTCGTCGCCGAGGCGTTCTACTGGCTGGTGGAGGCGCTGCGGCCCACGGCCAGGCGCAAGCCCGGCCCGTTCGGCGAGGTGAGGATCGCCTCCAAGACCATCGCCGCACTGGGCGTGGTGGTCACGCTGGTGGTCGCGTTCGCGCCGTGCAACTGGACCGCCGTGGCCCAGCAGCGCTCGACCGACCTGCGTCGCGAGTTCCTGACCGTCGGCAACGCCACCGGCGTCGGGGGAGCGATGAAAAGCGACGTGCTGGCGCTACGCCGCGACCCCGTGCCCAAGCCCTCGCGCAACCTGCCGCCCAAGCTGGTGCCGAAGGCCGCCAAGGTGCCCAAGAACCTCGACGCCTCGCACTGGACCTACGACGCGGCCAGCGGCACCTGCACCGCGGATCCGCTCATCATCAGCGATTCGGTGGAGATGGGCGCCCACGACTACGTGCAGGACCACATCCCCGCCGCCTTTCAGGACAACCTCGTCGGCCGTCCCTTCGGCGCCGGATTGGGCCTCTACCAGCAGCATCTGGGCGAGGGCCACAACGGCGTGCTCATCATGGCGCTGGGCACCAACGGGCCCATCAACAGCCCGCAGGAGATCGAGGACGTCATCAAGGCCGCCAACGGCAGGCCCGTCTACTTCACCACCGTGCGTGCGCCCGTGGCCTGGCAGGACAGCAACAACGCCATCCTGCGCTCCGTGGTTGCCAAGCACAAGAACGTGGGTCTGCTCGACTGGTACACGTTGAGCAACGGCCATGCCGAATATTTCTACGACGACGGCACGCACCTCACCCCGGGCGAGGGCGGCGGACGCGAGGCCTACGGCATCATGGTGCGCCAGGCCCTGTGCGGACAGTGAGGCGATCGGGCGGGCATGACTGGTTTCTGATCGGAATTCGGCCGGTTCCAGCCCGAACCGTTCAGACGCAGCGGAAACAGCCGACGCAGTGGTCGTTGACCATGCCGATCGACTGCATGTAGGCGTAGATGATCGTGGGGCCGACGAATTTGAAGCCGTCGGCCTTCATCGCCTTGCTCATCGCCTCGGCCTGCGGCGTGGTCACCGGCACGTCGGCCCATTGCTTGGGCCGGTTGGTCTTCGGCCCGTCCGGCGCGAACCGCCAGATATAGTCGGCGAACGGCATATCCAATTCCAGCACCACCTGCGCGTTGTGGATGATGGCCTCGATCTTGCGGCGGTTGCGGATGATCGCCTTGTTCTCCAGCAGTTCCGGAATCTCCGGGGTCATCGCGGCCACCCGCTCGACGTCGAAGCCGTGGAAGGCCTCGTCGAGGCTGGCGCGTTTGTTGAGCACCGTGTTCCAGGAGAGCCCGGCCTGCATCGCCTCCAACCCGAGCTGTTCGAACAGCTGTTGGGAGTCGTGGCAGGGCACGCCCCATTCGTGGTCGTGGTAGTAGGCCATCAGCGGCGAGATCGCCTCGAGCGGCCAGCAGCGCGGGAGGCTGCGGTCGATGTCTGGCGTCTGCGCGGCTGCCGGTTCGTTCGTCAAGGCGTTGCCCGCATCGGATCTGATGACATCGTTGTTTGGCGTATGGGCCTTGTCGATTGTGGCGGTTTGTCTGGTCTTTTTCTTGGTGTTCTTATTCATTACCAACCAATATAGGCGGTGATGAAGCCTTCTTCGTTTTCTCTTTAATCTGACTGACGACATCGCGACATGCCGCGACACGCCCGGAATGTGGATAACCCCAACCGTTCGACCACATAAGCCCGTTCCGCTGGATTCCGCACCCTCGCCGTCGCAGGATGGAAGCATCAGGTCGATACCAGAGAAAGGAGATGGGATGAACGATGTCGAGGAGCGCAGGAGATGGAGGGCCAGGCGCTGGCGCGAGCGACAATGGCTGAGGCGATGGAGTCAGATGACGGCCGTCATGCTCGCGGCCGTCCTCGCCTTCGCGCTGTTGCTGGTCGAGGTGGGCGCCGATGCCGGAGCCGAGGCGATGCCGGCTGTTGGTATGGATGCCGTGGCGAATCCAATCGGATCAAACCGGTATCCGGCGCTGACCACGCAAGCCGTACTGACGGAAAGCGCCGTTGATGGCTCAGGAGCGATTGCCGATGATGGGCAAGTGCATGATGCCCGCGAACCATGCGTGGACGGGACGGCGCTGGCTCCGGGCGTGACGCCGGCGGCGACGACGGGGGAGGCGGACTGCAAGGCGCAGTTCTTCTGGCCGGTCCATCCGGCCGTGGTCATCAGACGTTTCGACGCGCCGGCGAACCGCTGGGGGCCGGGCCATCGCGGGGTCGACCTCGCCGCGCCCGAAGGCACGCCATTGACGGCGCCGACCAGTGGCATCATCAGCTTCGTCGGACTGGTGGCGGAAAAATCGGTGGTCAGCATCCGCCACGGCCGGCTCACGCTCACCTTCGAGCCGGCGCAGACGGTGTTGCCGCCCGGCACCCCGTTGGTCAAGGGCGCGCCGTTCGCCACCGTGGCCGGCATATCCGACCATTGCACCGCCATCTGCGTGCATTGGGGCGTCAAGGACTCCAGAAGGAACTACACCGATCCGGCCCACAAGGTACGCAAGGAGAAGATCGTGCTCAAGGAGCTCGATCCGTGACGCCCGGCTCAGATGCCGGCGTCGGCCATGGAGATGTAACCAGGCTCGATCAGCTGCGCCTTCAGGTTGTCGGCGCTCACGGGCACCAGCCCCTCGCTGATCATCGGCACGGAGGAGCCTTTCGCGCCCTGCTGCCTGCCGACGAACGCGTAGTCGGTGAAGGAACGCCCCGCGCCCATGCGCGTGAGCACCTTGGCGATGTCCTCGCAGAGCGCCTGGCTGTTCTCCATGCCGGTCATCCACTGCTTGCCGTCGACGATATGGCCGATCATGTCGAGGTAGGCGCCGTAGCCGGTGACGATGGGCCAGGCCATGGCGGCCTTGTTCGGCTGCTTGCCGGACTGCGCTTCGGCCTGTGCGTCCGTCGAACCGTTGTCGCCACCGTTCTGGGAATCGTCCTTGCTCTTGGGGCTCGGCACCGCGAGGCGGTCGATGTCCTGGTGGCCGGTGATGCTGCCGACGATGCCGGAGACGCTGATCTCGGGATTGATGTCGGCGGAGGTGCCGGTGTATTTGAGGTTGCCCAGCTCCTCGACCACACCGGAGCTGACGAAGTCGTTCATGGCGATGATGCCGTCGATGTGGCGGGGCGCGGAACCCTCGGAGCCGTCTGTCAGGCGCTTGTCGAGCGCGTCCCTGATCTCGCTGGTCTTGCCGGCCTGGAAGGTCAGCTTGCGCCAGTCGTCCTTCGTGGTGCCCTTGCCGATCAGCCCGGAGGGACTCACCGCCTTGCCCTCCTTGAAGTAGGGGCCGAGTGCGTTCCAGATGCCCGCGAAGGCCTGCCTGGCGAACTGCGTGTCGGATCCCGCGGCCTCCTCGCCGCCCTTGGCGTCGTCACTGCCCGGGTTGACCGGCAAGAGCACCTCGATGTCCTTGGGATGGTTGCTGGTCGCCTTGTCCAGCGCGAGCTTGCTGATGAGCTGCTGGGCCTGCAGGGCGCCGATCTGCTCGGGCGTCGACATCTGCACGTAGGCGTCGGGGGTGAAGCCGGCGATCGGGTCGGCGAGCACCAAGACATGAGCCCCGGCCTTGCGCGCCAGCTTCAGCGCCTTCACCAGGCGTTTGCCGTCCGCGGTCGTCTTGGCGTTTTTGCCGCCATTGCCACCGTTGCCGGACTCGGAGCCGTTGCCATTGGAAGCTTGTCCGTTCGTGGTCTGCTGCTCGCCGTTGGCTTGGTCGCCGGGATTCTGCCCGTCCGCAGGCTGTTGTCCGCCAGCGGCCTGTCCGTCGGCCGGCCGCCCGTTCGGCGATTGCTGCCCGTCGGCCGGCTGTTGCGCGTTGGGATCCTGCGCATCGGAGCCCTGAGCGTCGGTCGTCTCGTCGGCGGGTGTGGTGACGTAGTCGCCGTACTGCCGCAGGTCGCCGTCGGCTCCCATCACCGGCGCCACGATCAGGAAGGTGTGCCGGTTCTGGCTGGCGGTGGACGAGGAGAGGCGGTTGACCACATAGTCCTGCACGTCCTTGCCCATCTGCGTGGCGTCGCCGTCGCTTTTGGTGGTGATATTGCCACGCGTGAACCCGGACTTCACCAGCTGCTTGGTCAGGCGCGGGGTGAACTTCGTCCACTTGTTCAGCGGCGTGTGCTGGGAGATGGAGAAGCCGTCCTTGGGCGTGAAGATGGCGATCTTGGAGGCGGCGACCTGTTTGGAGGTGGCGCCGCCGTCCGCGCCCGTCGAGGGAGCCGCGCCCTGGCCGGCGGAGCCCGAGCACGCCGAAAGCCCGAGGGCCAGCGCCACACAGGTCAGAAGCGTCGTCACACGGGTGAATCGGTGCAGGTCTCGCGCCTTCATGGGACCATCCTTCTTAGCAGATGCAAAATCGACATAGCCCATACTAGACCGTGCCGGATAAGAGGGGAGCCGCCGGCCCGCTCACCGTGCCATGGCGCGCCGCAGGCCGTCCTCGAGGGCGTCCATGAACTCTTCGGTGTCGAGCCACGGCTGCTCCGGGCCCACCAGGATCGCCAGGTCCTTGGTCATCCTGCCACCCTCGACGGTCTCGATGACGACCCGCTCCAGGGTGCGGGCGAAATCGTCGACCTCCGGCGTCCCGTCGAGCTTGGCGCGCTGCTTGAGGGCGCCGGTCCATGCGTAGATCGAGGCGATGGGGTTCGTGGAGGTCTTCTCGCCCTTCTGCCAACGGCGGTAGTGGCGGGTGACGGTGCCGTGCGCGGCCTCGGCCTCCACGGTTTTCCCGTCGGGCGTCATCAGCACCGAGGTCATCAGCCCCAGAGAGCCGAAGCCCTGCGCCACGGAGTCGGACTGCACGTCGCCGTCGTAGTTCTTGCAGGCCCACACGTAGCCGCCGTGCCACTTCATCGAGCTGGCCACCATGTCGTCGATGAGCCGGTGCTGGTAGGTGAGCCCCTCGGCCTCGAAGCGCTGTTGGTATTCGGTCTCGTAGACTTCGGCGAAGATGTCCTTGAAACGCCCGTCATAGGCCTTCAGGATCGTATTCTTGGTCGACAGGTAGACGGGGTAGTGGCGCAGCAGCCCGTAGTTGAAGCACGCCCGCGCGAAGCCGCGGATCGAGTCGTCGAGGTTGTACTGCACCTGGGCCACGCCGGCGCCGGGATAGTCGTAGACCACGCGTTCCACCGGCTCGCCGCCGTCGGCCGGGGCGAAGGTGACGGTCAGCCGACCGGGCCTGTCGACCTTGAAATCGGTGGCCTTGTACTGGTCGCCGAAGGCGTGGCGGGCGACGATGATCGGCTTGCTCCAGCCGGGCACCAGGCGCGGGATGTTGGAGATGACGATGGGCTCGCGGAAGATCGTGCCGCCGAGGATGTTGCGGATGGTGCCGTTGGGCGACTTCCACATCTTCTTCAGCCCGAATTCCTCGACCCTTGCCTCGTCGGGGGTGATGGTGGCGCATTTGACGCCCACATGGTGCCGTTTGATCGCGTTGGCCGCGTCGATGGTGACCTGGTCGTCGGTGGCGTCGCGGTTCTCGATGCCGAGGTCGTAGTAGTCGAGGTCGATGTCGAGGAAGGGCAGGATGAGCCGGTCCTTGATCTGCTTCCAGATCACCCTCGTCATCTCGTCGCCGTCCAGCTCCGCCACGGTTCCCTCGACCTTGATCCTGCCCATGCCTGCTCTCCTTCGCTTCGTGCGGACCGGACGGCGCGTCGTGCCTTTGGCCAGGCCTCCCGGTCCGGCGCGATCGCCCATCCATTTCGTTCGCAGCCATTGTTACTCGATTTTGTTACGGGCACCGCAGGTGCTCACACTTCGGAACGTCCGGTGGCGCGCGGCCCGAAGTGTCGTCCGTCACACGCGAGCATTAGTCTGGAAACCATGACTCAGGAAATTGAAATCGGTTTGGGCAAGAAGGGCCGTCTGGCCTATTCGCTGGACGACATCGCCATCGTGCCCTCACGCCGCACCAGGGATCCGAAGGATGTATCCACCGCCTGGCAGATCGATGCCTACCAGTTCGACGTGCCCGTCATCGGCGCGCCCATGGACTCGGTCACCAGCCCCGCCACGGCCATCGCCATGGGCAAGCTGGGCGCGCTGGGCGTGCTCGACCTCGAGGGCCTCTGGACCCGCTACGACGATCCGCAGCCCCTGCTCGACGAGATTGCCACGCTCGACGGCGCCAAGGCCACCGAGCGCCTCCAGGAGATCTACAACGAGCCCATCAAGCCCGAGCTGATCGCCAAGCGCTTGCACGAGATCCGCGACGCCGGCGTCACCGTCGCCGCCTCGCTTTCCCCGCAGCGCACGCAGGAGTTCTCCGCCGATGTCATCAAGGCCGGCGTCGACCTCTTCGTAATCCGCGGCACCGCTGTCTCCGCCGAGCACGTCTCGCAGGACCACGAGCCGCTCAACCTCAAGAAATTCATCTACGACCTCGACGTGCCGGTCATCGTCGGCGGCGCCGCCAGCTACACCGCTGCCCTGCACCTGATGCGCACGGGCGCCGCGGGCGTCCTGGTTGGCTTCGGCGGGGGAGCGGTCTCCGCAACCCGCGCCACCATCGGCGTGCACGCGCCGCTGGCCACCGCCATCTCGGACGTGGCCGAGGCACGCCGCGACTACATGGACGAGTCCGGCGGCCGCTACGTGCAGATCATCGCCGACGGCGGCATGGGCACCTCGGGCGCCTTCGTCAAGGCGATGGCCATGGGCGCCGACGCCGTCATGCTCGGCACCCCGCTGGCACGCGCCACCGAGGCTCCCGGCAAGGGCATGCACTGGGGCGCCGAGGCGCGCCATCCCTCCCTGCCGCGCGGCCTGCGCACCAACGTGGGCACCCTCGCGCCGCTCGAGCAGATCCTGTTCGGGCCCAGCCACCGTGCCGACGGCACCGAGAACTTCATCGGTGCGCTGCGTCGAGCCATGGCCAGCGCCGGCTACGTCGACCTGAAGAGCTTCCAGCATTGCGACGTCGTCGTGGCGCCGCAGCGGGGCTAGTCCCGGCCTGCCGAAACGTCCGCGTGGCCCGTCGCCTCTCACCAGGCGGCGGGCCACGCTTTCGTTATATGGCGGTGTCGGCAGGCCGGTTATGCCTTGCGTGCGCCATCCGATTGGCGTGCTCGTTTCGTCCGGCATCGTGATGATGGGGACGTCATGCCCGGCACCGTGATGATGGGTCTGCCATGCCCGGCTTCTTGATGGTTAGCTCGTCATACTCGACATCGTGACTACAGGCCCACCATGACCGGTGCCGTGATGATGGGGTCGTGATGATGGGGCCATCGTGTTCGATGTCTCTCCAACTATCCGGTCCGATATCCAGGACTCCACAAGATATGTCCACAAGGCCTTGCCTCTATTGCCGTTTCCTGTTGCACTGGGACCACGACCCCGTGCCAGCACCGTCGCCGCTGGATGCCGGCACGGCGGACTGAAGCAGAAGACGAGAAGCAAGGAGACGTATGGACATGCCAACGATGCAGCTGGCCGTGCGCAGCCCGTTCCCGCAGGCCAGGCCACGCGAAGGGCTTCCCGCCTGCGATGGCTCGATACGCGTGGAGCTTTCCAACAGTCCCGTGCCCTACCACATGGCGCGCTGTTACCCGGGAAGGCTGGACGCGGGGCAGTGCCGCCACTTCGCCATGCTCTCGTGCCGCATCGCCTGCATGAGCCTCGACATCGTGCGCGGCCGCACGCCCCCGCAGGTGCTGCAGCGCACCGTCTCGCCGCCATGCCTGAAACGCCTGGAGACCATGAGCTACTTGCTGGAGAACCACATGCGCACCCATCAGGAGCTGAGGAAACAGCTTTGTTACCTGCCGGCGATTCCCTCTCTGGTCTACGGCACGCTGGTGAGCCCCGAGACCAGCGAGGCCGTGGTGAGCCTGTTCGTCGGCGATATCAGCTACTGGGTCAACCTCGTGTTCAAGCAGGTCGGGGCGCGTTGGATGTGCACCCTGGCCGACCTCGGCTGAGCCCGCGGAGCACCACTTACCGCAACGAAAGTTACGTTACCGTAGGATTGGTGCCACGAGCGCGTATAGTGGAAACCATGTTGCGAGAATTCTATTTGGATCCTGTCACCAAGACCACCGACAAGGACACCATCTATTCCCTGTTATCCAAGCGCGCCGGCAAGGACCCGGACGGAGACATCGCCGAATGGCTCGATGGGCAGACCCACCAGTGGCACACGGTCAGCGCCGGCGAGATGCTCGCCACCGTGCGTGCCGTCGCCAAGGGCCTCATGGGCCTGGGCGCCAAGGCCGGAAGCATGGTCGTCATCTACGCCGCCACCAGCTACGAGTGGGGCGTCGTCGACTTCGCCTGCGCCGCCATCGGGGCCGTGAGCGTGCCGATCTACGAGACCGACTCCGCCAAGCAGGCCAAGGGGATCGTCGAGGACGTCGACCCCATCATCGCCTTCGGCGGCGACGCCGAGCACGCGCAGACCCTCGAGCAGTTCCGCCAGGAGCGCGACGGCCTGAAATACGTGTTCAACCTGGGCGAGGACGGCCTCGACGCCGTCTCCGACTTCGGCACCTCCGTGAGCGACGAGCGCCTCGATGAGGCCATCTCGCGGGTGCGCGCCGACGACATGCTCACCATCGTCTACACCTCCGGCTCCACCGGCAAGCCCAAGGGCGTCATGCTCTCGCACCGCAACTTCGTCTCCACGGCCTTCATCGGCTGGGCGGTGCTCGACGACATGCTCTACCAGCCCAGCCGCCTGCTGCTCTTCCTGCCCCTGGCCCACTGCTTCGCCCGCTACATCCAGTACGTGGCGATCGGCGCGCACGGCGTGGTTGGCTACACCTCCAGCGCCAAGCATCTGCTCACCGACCTGCGCACCTTCCAGCCCACCTACCTGCTGGGCGTGCCGCGCGTCTTCGAGAAGGTCTACAACGCCGCCTCGCAGAAGGCTGGCGAGGGCCTGCAGGGCCGCGTGTTCAGCAAGGCGTTCGACCACTTCGTGCGCTGGAGCAAGGACGAGCAGGAAAGCCGCGGGCACACCGGCCGCGAGCGCTTCATGCACCGCTTCTACATGAAGACCGTCGGCGCCTCGGTGCGCAGCGCCCTGGGCCCGAAGCTCAAGTACCTGGCCTGCGGTGGCGCGCCGATGAACGCCGATCTGGCCCACTTCTTCAACGGCATGGACGGCATCACCTTCATCCAGGGCTACGGCATGACCGAAACGGCCGCCCCCTGCATCGTCGCTTTCCAGGACTTCAACAAGGTCGGCGCCGTGGGCCGCCCGGGCTGCGGCATCGCGGTCAAGCTGGCCGACGACGACGAGCTGCTGATCAACGGCGAGGACGTCTTCCTCGGCTACTACAAGCAGCCCGAGCTCACCGCCGAGGCCACCGAGCCGGGCGGCTGGGTCCACTCCGGCGACATCGCCCAGATCGACGACGACGGCTTCGTCTACATCACCGGCCGCAAGAAGGACATCATCATCACCGCCGGCGGCAAGAACGTCAGCCCCGCCCCCATGGAGGACACCATCGGCACCTGCCCGCTGGTCTCCCACGCCGTGGTCATCGGCGACGGCCGACCCTTCGTCGCCGCGCTCATCGAGCTCGACCCGGAAATGACGCGCTCCTGGCTGGCCAACCACGGCATGGACGCCGACATGCCCATCGCCGAGGTGTGCGCCAACGACGCGGTGCGCTCCTGCGTGCAGCAGTACATCGACCAGGCCAACAGCTCCGTCTCCCGCGCCGAGTCCGTGCGCAAGTTCGTCATCGTCCCCGACGAGTTCACCCAGGAAAACGGCATGCTTACCCCGAGCATGAAGGTGGTGCGCGGCGAGGTGCTCAAGCACTACGCCGAGCTCATCAACACCAGTGTCTATACTCCGAAGACGAAAGCGAAGCCCGCCCCGTCCGCGGCGGCCGGCTTCATCGACAAGACGGCCTCGAGCGTGCGCCAGGCCACCGATTCGGTCACGCCCAAGGTGCGCAAGGCCTACGAGCAGGCCAGGCAGAACGTCGGTTCCCTCAAGGCCCAGCGCGGCCACGGCCCCACTGATGGGGCCGACGAGGGCGCGGGGGAGCGGCCCGGCGGGTCCGGCGACGAGGCCAAGAGCCAAGAGGAGTAACGCATTGACCATACGAGAGATTCGTGTCGTACCCGATCCCGTGCTGCGCACGCCCTGCGAGCCGGTCAAGGAGATCACACCCGCCGTGCGCAAGCTGGTGCAGGACCTGCTCGACACCGTCGACGACCCGGGCCGTGCCGGCCTTTCCGCCAACCAGATCGGCGTGGGGCTGCGCGTCTTCTCCTACAACATCGACGGCAAGCTGGGCTACGTGATCAACCCGGTCGTCGAGGAGACCAGCGGCGAGCAGTACGGCGACGAGGGGTGCCTGTCGGTGCCGCAGCTCTGGTACAAGACCCGTCGCGCCGACTACGCCCGCGTGCGCGGCATCAACCTCGACGGCAAGACGATCGTGGTGGAGGGCCGCGGCATCATGGGCCGCATGCTCCAGCACGAGACCGACCACCTCGACGGCCACATCTACCTCGACCGCCTCGAGAAGGAGGAGCGCCGCGAGGCCATGCGCCGCATGCGTCAGGCCCGATAAGGCGAACACCGGAATCGGGACAGACTCAAGGCCCGCACCGCGTCATCCGAACGCCGTGCGGGCCTTTCGCATGCTCCCCGCTGTTTTGGGATATGCGGACGAGTGGCCTTTCCCATGGCACGCCGCATCCCTGGCATTGGCCCTCGCATGACATCGGCTGGCGAACCCCGGGACGCCGACGCCGCGAGCGGACGCCGCAGACGGTGACGCCGGCAGAGAAACATATACCTTGGCCATGGTATCCTTGGCTCTTGTGCGCCGGATTGGCTCCTCGACCGTCACGTCGTCGATGGGCCGCACCGATTATCGTCAACAAACGGCGCGCGAAAATCGCGTCATGCACGTGATGGGCTGTGTCGGTCGGCGTCCCGCTTGCGGGCCGTTGCACGCAGACCCGCATGACCAGGCAATAACCGACTGAAAGGTAGCATTACCATGGCTCAGATCACTATGAGCGAAATGCTGAAGGCAGGCTTGCACTTCGGCCATCAGACCCGTCGTTGGAACCCCAAGATGAAGCAGTACATCCTGATGGAGCGCAACGGCATCCACATCATCGACCTGTTCAAGTCGCTCGATCTGATCGACAAGGCCTACGACTTCGTCAAGCAGACGGTCGCCCACAACGGCACCGTGCTCTTCGTCGGCACCAAGAAGCAGGCCCAGGAGGCCATCTCGGCCCAGGCCACCCGCGTCAACATGCCCTACGTCTCCGAGCGCTGGCTCGGCGGCATGCTCACCAACTTCCAGACGGTCTCCAAGCGCGTCTCGCGCCTCAAGGAGCTCGAGGAGATGGACTTCAGCGACGTGCACGGCAGCGGCCTGACCAAGAAGGAGCTCCTGCTGCTCGAGCGCGAGAAGAACAAGCTCGAGAAGCAGCTCGGCGGCATCCGCAACATGAACCGCACGCCTTCGGCCATGTTCGTCGTCGACATCAACAAGGAGGCGCTGGCCGTCCAGGAAGCCCACAAGCTGAGCATCCCGGTCGTCGCCATCGTCGACACCAACACCGATCCCGACCTCGTCGACTACCCGATTCCGGCCAACGACGACGCCATCCGCGGCGTGGAGCTGCTCACCAGCCTCATGGCCGACGCGGTGGCCGACGGCCTGCTCGAGCGCAGCGGCAAGGCCGAGAAGACCGAGGACAAGGCCGAGCAGCCGATGGCCGCCTGGGAGAAGGACCTCTTGAAGGACAAGGACGCCGCCCCCGCGGCCGAAGCCAAGTCCGAGGCCCCCAAGGCCGAAGAGGCCGAGGCCAAGGCGGAAGAGCCCAAGGCCTGACCTTGACCAATGGCAGTGGCGGCGCCGGCGCATGCAACCGGAGCCGCCACTGGCGCATGAAACCTTTAAAGGAGATATGAAATGGCAGCAGTTACAGCAGCTTTGATCAAGCAAGTGCGCGACGACACCGGCGCGGGCATGATGGACGTCAAGAAGGCGCTCACCGAGGCCGAGGGCGATGTGGCACGCGCCAAGGAAATCATCCGCGCCAAGGGCATCCAGGCCGCCGGCAAGCGCGAGGGCCGCGCCGCTCAGGAGGGCACCATCGCCTCCCGCGTGGTCGACACCGACAAGGGCCAGGCGGGCTATGCCGTCGAGCTCAACTCCGAGACCGACTTCGTGGCCAAGACCCCGAAGTTCGTCGCCTTCACCGACAAGGTGCTCGACGACGCGATCGCCGCCGGCGCGAGCAACGTCGACGAGGTGCTCGCGGCCAAGAGCGAGGACGGCACCGTCAAGGAGAGCGTCGAGGAGGCGGCAGCCCTCTTCGGCGAGCACGTCAAGGTCGGCCAGGTCGCCAAGATCGAGGGCCCGAAGGTCGAGATCTACGCGCACAAGAAGTCCGCCGAGATGCCGCCGAGCATCGTCGCCATCGTCGCCACCGACGAGAAGGGCGCCTCCGTGGCCCACGAGGCCGCGCTGCAGATCTCCGCGATGGGCGCGAAGTGGCTCACCCGCGAGGACGTGCCGGCCGAGGTCGTCGAGTCCGAGCGTCGCGTGGCCACCGAGAAGTCCCAGGCCGAGGGCAAGCCCGAGAAGATCATCCCGAAGATCGTCGAGGGCCGCATGAACGCCTTCTACAAGGACAACGTGCTGCTCGAGCAGGAGTACGTCAAGGATTCCTCCAAGCGCGTCGGCGACCTCTTCAAGGAAGTCGGCGGCCAGCTGCTCGCCTTCGCCCGCATCGAGGTCGGCAAGGGCGACGAGAAGTAAGTCGCGTCCAGTGGTGATTCTCCTCGAAGGCGCGGTCCGCAGGGCCGGCCGGTAGGGGAGCGCAAGTAGACGAAAATGGGGATGGCATCGCCTGGTGCCGTCCCCTTTCGCATATCCGGCCATCACGTTCGCAGGGCCACCGGCGCGGCCGCCGCATGCGGGCGCATCCCTGTCGCCGCGAACGGATATCCTAGAGAACCGGAATGTGCCCACCAACCAGGACGGAGAGCCGCAGATGACGGACGACGACAAAGGCAAGACAGTTCGACGAGTGATGCTGAAACTTTCCGGCGAGGCGTTCGGAGGGGGCAAGATCGGCATCGACACCTTTGTCATCCGGCGCATCGCACAGGAGATCCACGCCGCGCAGCAGCAGGGCGTGCAGACCGCCATCGTGGTCGGCGGCGGCAACTTCTTCCGCGGCGCCGAGCTGCAGCAGGCCGGCATCGAACGCAACCGCGGCGACTACATGGGCATGCTGGGCACCGTCATGAACTGCCTGGCGTTGCAGGATTTCCTCGAGCAGGAGGGCCAGGCCACGCGCGTGCAGACCGCCATCACCATGGGCCAGGTCGCCGAACCCTACATCCCGCTGAAGGCCATCAGGCATCTCGAGAAGGGCCGTGTGGTCATCTTCGGCGCCGGCGCGGGCATGCCGTACTTCTCCACCGACACCGTCTCCATCCAGCGCTCCCTCGAGATCCACTGCGACGAGGTGCTCATGGGCAAGAACGGCGTCGACGGCGTCTATACCTCCGACCCGGAGAAGGATCCGAACGCCAAGCGCTTCGACACCTTGAGCTACCGCCGCGCGCTGGTCGACAACCTGGGCGTGATGGACGCCGCGGCGCTCTCCATGGCCCGCGACAACAACAAGCACATCCGCGTCTTCGGCCTCGAGCAGGCCGGCAACGTCACGCGCGCCCTCACCGGCGAGCCCATCGGCACCCTCGTGTCGGGCATCGACTCGAAACTCGCCGACTGACCAGGCCACCCCGGCCCACATCCGCAACCGAACCAGAACCAACCGTTTCCACAAAGGAGCAAATCATGGCAAACGCCGTAGAACAAGCCAAGACCCAGATGAACAAGTCCGTCGAGGCCACCAAGGAGAACTTCTCCGGCATCCGCACCGGCCGCGCCAACCCAGCGCTCTTGAACGGCCTGATGGTCGACTATTACGGCGCACCCACGCCGATCAAGTCCGTCGCCTCCATCGGCGTGCCCGACGCGCGCACCCTGGCCGTCACCCCCTTCGACGGCTCGCAGGCCAACGCCGTCGAGAAGGCCATCCGCGATTCCGACCTGGGCGGCAGCACCCGCCGCGATGGCAACGTCATCCACATGACCATGCCGGAGCTCACCGAGGAGCGCCGCAAGGAGTACGTCAAGCTCGCCAAGACCAAGGCCGAGGACGGCAAGGTCGCGGTGCGCAACATCCGCCGCAAGGCCAAGGAAAGCATCGACAAGGCTGTCAAGGACGGCGACATGGGCGAGGACCAGGGCGACCGTCAGCTCAAGGAGCTCGACAAGGTCACCAAGCAGACCACCGAGTCCATCGACTCCCTGCTCGAGGCCAAGCAGAAGGAGATCATGGAGGTCTGACCCTCCCTGAGGCAAGGCGGAGGAACAGGCTCGAAAGACGGGACGATGGCAGAAGAGAATCACAAGGGAGCATCCGGCGAGGCCGGGGCCACGATCAGCGACATCAACAAGAAGACCGGGCGCAACATGCCGCAGGCGGTGGCGACCGCGGTCCTGCTGATCGCCATCATCGTGGCGTGCCTGCTGGTGCGCATCGACCTCTACGTCCTGCTCATCGTCGTCTTCCTCATCCTCGCGCTGGTCGAGCTGCGCGTCGACTTCGCGACCGTGGGCCTGCACATCCCCGCCGTCACGCTTTCGCTGTGCTGCGCCGGCACGCTGCTGGCCGTCTATTACGCGCCACGCCACGTCCTGGCCGGCGCGCTGGGCGTCGTGGTCTCGCTGGTGGCGGTGGCCATCATGGGCAGTCTGCGCCACAAGGTCGGCGACCGGCTCTCCGCCGCCGTGCAGGGCAAGAAGACCACGGCCTCGCCCGCCTCGCAGACGGCCCGCGCCAAGGGCGACGCCGTCACGAAGGTCGGCGCCGCGCAAGGCGAGAAGAGCCTCGACAACGTGGCCGTCTCGCTGTTCATCGTGCTCTACATCCTGGTGCTCGCCAGCTGCATCATCCTGCCCGAGACCTTCAACGGCCATCCGGTGGCGCACGCCATCATGGTCATCTTCCTGCCCGCCCTTTCCGACACCGGCGGCCTCTTCGCCGGCGCGTGGCTGGGGCGCCACAAGCTCTCGCCGCGCATCTCGCCGAAGAAGTCGGTGGAGGGGCTCGTGGGCTCCATCCTGCTGGCCATGGCCGGCGCCTTCGTCATCTTCGCGATCACCTACCCGGGCCTGTGGGCCAGCCGCTGGTGGGTGCCGGTGCTCATGGGCGTCATGGTCGGCATCCTCGGCACCTTCGGCGACCTGTGCGCCTCCATGCTCAAGCGCGACATGGGCATCAAGGACATGGGCCACCTGCTCAAGGGCCACGGCGGGGTGATGGACCGCGTCGACTCGATCCTGCTGTGCGCGCCGTTCTTCACGCTCGTGCTCTGGGCGACCGGGCTGTAGGCGCGAGTCTGGTTGCGGGCTCGGTCGAGAGATCCGGGCATGGATTATGCGGGTATCGGGAACCGTGGGCTTATGACCGTGTACCGAGTCATTGGCGACAATGTGATGGCATTGTAGTGCCATTGACCTGCGGGAGACGGGCGTAGGATCTACGAACCCACCGAGCCAACGCTCGGAGACGGATGATCAACGACCGGCAACGAACCATGGAAACGGGCGACCGGTGGTCGATGATTGGCGATCCGCGACGAACAGACAACGGATGGTCAATGGCGAATGACCGACGACCAACCATGAACGAGCAATGGCGAATAACCAACGATCAATAATGAATGACCGAAGAAAAGGCGATGGATTTCCAATGACCGACGAACACACGCAGACCGCTGCCGATACCGTGACCGGCTCCGCCCCCGCTTCAGCGCGAACGCAAATGGAAGCGCAAGCCGTCACCGGCGCCGACGCCCCCGAATCCGGCACCGTCACCGGCGGCAAGGCCGGCGCCTTCCGCGAGGTGCTCTCGAAGAAGCACGCCCGCCGCGGCAAGCCGCCGCTCCACTTCGCCGACATGGATGAGGAGCAGCGCATCGAGGTCGCCAAAGAGCTTGGCATGCCCAAGTTCCGCGTGCGCCAGCTCGCCAACCACTACTACGCGCATTTCGACACCGACGTCGACGCGTTCACCGATTTCCCCGAGTCCCAGCGCCGCAAGGCCAAGGAGGCCTTCTTCCCGACCCTCATCACCGAGGTCACCCACCAGGTGGCCGACGACGGCATGACCGTCAAGACCCTCTGGCGCCTCTTCGACGGCTCGCACATCGAGTCCGTGCTCATGCGCTACCCGACGCGCGCCACCCTGTGCATCTCCAGCCAGGTCGGTTGCGGCATGGGCTGTCCGTTCTGCGCCACCGGCGGCCTGGGGCTGACGAGAAACCTCTCCGCCGCCGAGATCCTGGAGCAGGTGCGCATCGCCGCCAAGGCCATGGAGGACGGCAAGATGGCCGGCGGACCGGGCCGTCTGAGCAACGTGGTGTTCATGGGGGAGGGAGAGCCGATGGGCAACTACAGGTCCGTGCTCTCCGCCGTGCGCCAGATCAGCGCCATGCCGCCGGAGGGCTTCGGCATCTCCGCGCGCAACATCACCGTCTCCACCGTCGGCGTGGTGCCGGGCATCAAGAAGCTGACCGCCGAGGGCATCCCGGTGCGCCTGGCCGTCTCGCTGCACGCGCCCAACGACGAGCTGAGAAACGAGCTGGTGCCGATGAACCGCCGGTTCAACTCCGAGCAGGTGCTCGACGCCGCCCACGACTACTACCTCGCCAGCCACCGCCGTGTGAGCATCGAGTACGCGCTGATGAAGGGCATCAACGACCAGGCAGAGCACGCCCGCCAGCTGGCCCACCGCCTCAACCACTACGGCGACGAGTGGGTGCACGTCAACCCCATTCCCCTGAACCCCATCGAAGGCTCGAAGTGGACCGCCTCCAAGCCCGAGGACGAGCGGCGCTTCCTCGAGATTCTGCACAGCGCCGGCATCGCCGCCACCCTGCGCGACACCCGCGGCTCCGACATCGACGGTGCCTGCGGCCAGCTCGCCGCCAAGAACATCAACGCCTAGCCGCCGAGGGGAGTGGTCTGGCCGGCTGGCTGTCGCGGAAGCTACATTTGTCTGACCGGGCACGTCCAAACGTTGCGTTTGTAGCTGAGAAGTTTGTGGAGGCTACGTTTACAAGGTTAGGTGGTTCTTCGTCTTGCTTTTGTAGCCGGGATGTTGGCGGAGGCTACATTTGCAAGGTTGGGGAGTGCCTTGTCTTGCTTTTGTAGCTGGAATATCGGTTGAGGCTACATTTGCGTCATGGGAATTCGCCTCGTGTTATGTGTGCCGGATGGCCGTTGTCGGATGGGTGTCGGCGATGCGATCGACCGCTGGCCACATGTTGGGTTTCCGGCTGTTTCCCGTGTGTTACGCGTTTGGTATCACATTGCGCTAGAATGTAATCCTGTTGGTCCGTTAAGCGCCTGGTTTGAGCGATAAGCCGCTTCGGCGGGTGAGCAAGAGGATTGCGCAATGAGAAGGTTGGTGTCGGGCGTGGCGACGGTGTTGGCCGCGTTGTCGATGTTGCTCGGCCTTGCTCCGTCGCTGGCGTCCGCCGCCACTCTCGATCGGGGGGGGGTATCCGTCGCTGAGCCTTCGCACGGCTTGATTTCCCATGGCGGGGAGCCGAGGGACCATGGGTTGGCCGATGCGGGTTCTCCGTTGGGCGGCCGTGGTTCCGGCGGTGCGGGTGGTGTGGCCGCGCGTGATTATGACGATTGCGATCCTGACTATTGCGACCATTCGGATGGCACCACTTGGAACAATCCGATCAACCAGTTCTTTCCCGATCCTGTGGTTGCTCAGGCGGTAGCTGACAAGCTGGGTGTGAGCGTCACCGCCTCCTTCACCCTGCAGATGGGTGATTCCATCACCAGCCTTGATCTCAATAACAAGGGCGTCACGAGTCTGGACGGCACCGAGTGCTTGCGTAACATGACGTCGCTTGCTGCTAAATACAACAACATCTCCAAGCTGCCTTGGCTGAAGATGGCAGTTTGGTCCCAGAACTGGAAAAGTCTCAAATCACTTGATCTTGCCCACAACCAGCTCAGGAACGTTCATCAGCTCGAATACGTGAATGGTCTGACGTATCTCAGTTTGTGCGACAATAAACTAGATGACAGCGGCGACTTGCAGGCGCTGAGGGGTCTGCCGGACGGGAACGGCAACTATCCCGAGCAGACGCTTACCTATCTGGATTTGAGCATCAATCAGATTTCCGATATCAGCAGTCTTAGGAACCTGACCAAGCTGCAGCATTTGTTTGTCAATGTCAATACGATATCCGTCCTTCCCAATCTCTCAGGACGGCCCTGGCCACAGCTTGTCGAACTCAATCTTGGTTCGAACCAATTGACGGACCTGACGCAGCTGAAATACGTCACCTCCGTGCAGAGCCTGGCTCTTTATATTGACAAGCTTGATGACAGCTCCAATTTGGCGGCGTTGCAGTCGTGCACGCATTTGAGACAGCTTGATCTGACTCATAACAACATCTCGGACCTGGGTTTCCTGGCTCCCATGATGTGGCTGGTAAACGTGTATCCCGGTGACAATGAGATCGCGGATATGTCGGTGCTTGCGAGACTGCCGAACCTGTTGGAGCAGCCCACGCCAGCCTGGCCCGTTCCGCTGGCTTACCAGCGTCTGACCGCGCCGAAGCAGCGGGCGAGGACGGGTAGGCCGCTGACGCTTGATGTGGCGGGGATGCTCAAGGGTGGCGATAACTCGTCTTTGGCGCTTTCCGACGCGAATCCCTCGGCCGAGTTCAGCTCGGCCAACGGCAAGGCGACGTGGCAGTCGGTGCCGGCCGGTGGCACGAGTGCGACGGTGAGGTTCAGCGAGCCGGTGCCGTTCGGCTCGTCGGGGGCGACCACGGAGTTCAACGGGACGGTCACCCAGCCCTACTCGTATGGCTTCGACGTGAGCTTCACCGGCCAGGACGGCACGACGCTTTCGCCGACGCAGGATGTCGACGAGGGAGCCAAGGCGACGAGGCCCACCGTCACGCCGACGCCCTCCAACGCGGGGCTGAGCTTCATGGGCTGGGGAGTTCCGGCCGATGGCGCGAGTGGCGGCCGCGGCAGAATGAAGGTCTATGATTTCGATGCCGCGGTCACCAAGGACCTGACCGTCTACCCGCTGTGGGGCGTGCGATGGGGCTCCGGTGGCGCGGCCGGGACGTGCACGATGGGCATCGATACCATCCGGACCTGCTTCCCCGACACGCACCTGGCCGCGAAGGTCGCCTCGACCCTGGGTTCGTCCCGTGCCGTCACCGACGTCCTCACCCAGGCCGACGCCGAGTCGATCGGCGAACTGGATGGTCAGAACAGTGGCATCACCGACCTGCAGGGCATGCAACTGTTGACGAAGATAGCGAAATGCTACCTGTTCAATGGCATTCCCGTTTCGGCGACGCCCAATACCATCAGCGATTTGACGCCGTTGTCGAACCTGGTGTCGTTGGAAAAGTTGGTGCTCTACGACAACCGGGTAACTGACATCAGTATGCTTGGCAAGCTCACGGCGATGCAGTACTTTGATGTGGGCCAGAATTCAATCTCCGACATCTCGGTGCTGGAACACATGCCGAGCATCTGGTATTTGGGACTGCAATACAACCGGATTTCCGATATCGCGCCGTTGAAGAACCTGCATCTGCTACGGGAATGCTATCTCGAGTTCAACAACCTATCCGATCTCGAGCAACTGCGTGACGCGAGCATGCCCAATCTAAGGGTGTTGCAGGTTTCGGATAATGGCAATCTGCCCGATCTGAACCCGGTCGCCCATTTCACCACATTGACGACGTTCAGCGCCCGTGACGATAACGTCACCGACATCACTCCCTTGGCCGGGATGACCCACATGCACGGGCTGGAGTTGAAAGGCAACAGTATTTCGGATTTGACCGCCCTGGCCGGGATGACCGATCTGCGCAACGCGGAGCTGTACGAGAACGACATCGCCGACATCACTCCGTTGGAAGGCATGGGTCGGCTGTCCACGCTTTACATGGCGCACAATAAGGTCTCCGATGTGTCGCCGTTGGCCGGCCTGACAAGCCTGACTCAGGTCGATCTCTCATACAACGCCGTAGCGGATGCATCGGGCCTGCGCAGCCTTTCCAATCTGAACTATCTGAGGATCAATGACGAGGCCATCACCCGTCCGTCGGTCGTGGCGGATCCGGATGTGCGGGTGGAGTCGGCAATCGGCGTGGACGGCACGCATGTGGCGCCGACTGGCGGCTCGATGGCGCCGATGGATGGCGTCTACGATCCGGTGAGTGGCAACGCGGTGTGGGCCAAACGGGCGGAGGACGGCACTGCGTCGCTCGGCTTCGATGCGACCGTTTCCATCGGGTCGGCGTCGGCGGTCTATTCCGGCACCATCACCCAGCCGTACACGGTCACCAAATACGCGGTGACGGTGGACCGGGGCGACGGGTCGGCGCCGACCTCGAACCGGGTCGCGCTGGGCCAGCCGGTGCCCGATCCGGGCAGACCCTCGCGTGCCGGCTACCGGTTCATGGGCTGGACCACGGACACCAGCGGCAATGGGCCGGCCGTGGACTTCGATACGGCGACGGTCTCGGGCGATGTGACGTTGCATGCGATGTGGCGTGCGGTGTCGTCGTCGGTGCCGCTGACCGGCCGGGACCCGTGGGTCTGCTGGCTGCTGCTGGCCGGCGCGCTGGCGCTGGCGGTGCTGGCGGCCCGCCGCACCGCCAGGGCCATGCGCGCCAGGCGATAGGCGGCCGTTGTCCGAGCCCGGTTTGTCGTATGAGTAAATCCCAAAGCTACAAAAGGCTGGCGGATGATCCGCTGCCCAGGCTTTTGGCGCTTAAAGTTCGGTGGAAGCGACAAATGCGTCATGAGGACCGGCTTTATGACCCGTTTGTAGCTCATATTCCAGCGGATGCGACAAATGGGTCATAAGGTCGCCGATTCGCTGTCGTCGCCTCCACGACTTTGCGCCGCTGTCTGCCTGCTGAGACCAAACGTCGTCGCGCCCGCCGGTTCCGCTAGTCTGAGACGATAACGATTGGGACAAAGCGGCGGAGGTGAGCCATGGCATTGGCGGTTCGGGTCATTCCATGCCTGGACGTGGACGACGGGCGCGTGGTCAAGGGCGTGCATTTCGAGCATCTCAGGGACGCCGGCGACCCGGTGGAACTGGCGTCGCGCTATTACGCCGAGGGCGCCGACGAGCTCACCTTCCTCGACGTCACCGCCTCGAGCGGCCACCGGCAGACCATGCGCGACGTCGTCGCCCGCACCGCCGGCCAGCTCTTCATCCCGCTCACCGTGGGCGGGGGCGTGCGCACCGCCGACGACGTGGACGCGCTGCTGCGATGCGGCGCCGACAAGGTGAGCGTCAACACCGCCGCCATCAACGACCCCGGGCTGATCGGCCGGGTCGCGCAACGTTTCGGCAACCAGGTGCTGGTCCTCTCCGTCGACGCCAGACGCGAGCGGGGGGAGCGGCGCACCCAATCCGGCTACGAGCTCACCACGATGGGCGGCCGGCGCAGCACCGGCATCGATGCGCTCGAATGGGTGCGGCGGGCCGAACGCCTGGGTGCCGGCGAGATCCTGCTCAACTCCATGGACGCCGATGGCACCGGCGACGGCTTCGATCTCGAGATGATCCGCGCCGTGCGTGGCGTGGTCGGCCTGCCGCTCATCGCCAGCGGTGGCGCCGGCAGGCTCGAGGACTTCCCGCCGGCAGTCGAGGCCGGGGCCGACGCGGTGCTCGCCGCCTCCGTCTTCCATTACGGCACCCTCACCATCGGCCAGGTCAAGCGCACGCTGCGCGAGCATGGCATTCCCGTGCGCTGAACCGGAGTCCGTTGCATCGGCAGCGGCCCGGCGCCCCACGGTCCGTCATATGGAATGGGCATAGTCACCACAAAGCCGCCCCGCTATGCTTCGAGCTAATACCACGACAAGGAAGACTGGCACATGGCACAACGCACGAACGAAGACGTAAACGCAGACGCGAAGGCAAACGCGAACGTAAACGCGAACGACACCGCGGCAGGCACCCTCGATCCCGCCATCGCCGCGCGGCTCAAGCACGATGACAAGGGGCTCGTGGCCGCCGTCATCCAGCAATACGATTCCGGCCAGGTGCTGATGGTCGGCTATATGGACGACGAGGCGCTGCGTCGGACGCTGACGACCGGCCGCGTCACCTTCTGGTCGCGCTCCCGGCAGGAATACTGGCGCAAGGGCGACACCTCCGGGCACGTGCAGTACGTGAAGGCCGTCTCGCTGGACTGCGACGGCGACGCGCTGCTCGTCGAGGTCGACCAGGTCGGCGCCGCCTGCCACACCGGTGCGCGCTCATGCTTCGAGGCCGGCGGCCCCCTGCCCGCGTCCATCGGACACAGATGACCGGAAGAGGCCGGTGCCCGAAAACGGCCGGCGAGACGCGGTGGCGTATGATGGCTTGCAGTTGTGATTTCGAGCAATGAGGTGCCATGATGCTGAGCTATATTCCCTCGCCGACGATCTCCCGGTTCTCGATAGGGCCGGTGACCATCCGCTTCTACGCGCTGTGCATCCTCGCGGGCATCGTCCTGGCCGTCTGGATCACCTACCGGCGCTGGAAGCGCTACGGCGGCGACTTCGACCAGATCCTCGACATCACCCTGTGCGCGGTGCCCGCCGGCATCGTCGGCGCGCGCCTCTACCACGTGGTGACCACCCCCGAGCGTTTCTTCGGCCCGAACGGCGACCCGATGGAGATCCTGCGCATCTGGCACGGCGGGCTCGGTATCTGGGGCAGCGTGCTGCTCGGGGCGCTGGCCGTGTGGGCGTGGTGCCGCCACAAGCACTATCCCACCGCCCTGCTGGCCGACGCCGTGGCTCCCGCGCTTCTGGTGGCGCAGGCGGTCGGACGCCTGGGCAACTGGTTCAACCAGGAGCTCTACGGCGCGCCGACCACACTGCCCTGGGGCTTGAAGCTCAACACCGCGGGCACGGCCATCGGCCAGGGGGAGCAGTGCTACAACGGTGCCACCTGCCCCACCGGCACGCTGTTCCAGCCCACCTTCCTCTACGAGATGATCTGGAACCTCGTCGGCGCCGCGCTCATCGTCTGGGTCGGCGCCAGGATAGGCCGCCGTCTCAGGGCCGGCAGCCTCTTCGCCCTCTATGTGATTTGGTACACGGCCGGGCGCACCTGGATCGAGGCGCTGCGCATCGACTTCGCCCACGAGTTCCTGGGCGTGCGCGTCAACGTGTGGGTCTCGATGGTCGTCTTCGTGCTCGGCGTCATCGCATTCATCCTCATCCAGCGCCTCGGCTCGCGCACCCCGGAGCTCGCCGAGCGGCTGCGCACCCTCACCGAGGTGGAGGAGCGCGCCGAAGAGGAGCGCGAGGCCGAGCATGAGCGCGCCAGGGCCGAGCGCAGGAGCGGCAAGAAGCAGTAGGCGGCGCGAAGTCGGACACGGCGCCGTTGCCAGTTACGTCATCATGGCGAAACAGCGCCGACACCGATGAGATGGTCCGACGCCTCGACGCCGCAACCGCGGATACCGGTAACGGCCGAGGGCATGACGGCACAACCGCAGACGCCGGTGACGCAGCAACGGAACGACCACAAAAATAGACAAAGTATAATTCATTGTTGCCTATCTGCGGGAATCACGTTTTCGCAACCGACCGGAGCCCTGCTGGCAGGCCGCAAGTCGCTCATATCGCATAGTATGGAAAGCTATGACCATTCAAATCGCACCAAGCATTCTTTCGGCGGATTTCTGCAATCTGCAGCGTGATATCCAGGCCATCGACCACGCCGACATGGTCCACGTGGACGTGATGGACCACCATTTCGTGCCCAACCTCACCCTCGGCGAGCCCATCGTCAAGCGCATCTGCGAGGTCAGCGAACTGCCCGTCGACGTCCACCTGATGATCGAGGACCCGGACCGCTGGGCACCCGAATACGCGAAGCTCGGTGCGGCCTCGGTGAGCTTCCACATGGGAGCCGTACACGCCCCGGTGCGCCTGGCGCGCCAGCTGCACGAGATGGGCTGCAAGGCCTGCCTGGCGGTGCGTCCCGCCGAGCCGGTCGAGCCGATCTTCGACATCCTCGACGAGTTCGACATGATCCTGGTGATGACCGTGGAGCCCGGCTTCGGCGGCCAGAAGTTCCTCGACAACCAGATGCCCAAGGTGCGCCGCCTGCGCGACGAGATCACGCGCCGCGGCCTGAAGACCCACATCGAGGTCGACGGCGGCGTGAGCTCCAAGACCGCGCACATCGTGGCCGAGGCCGGAGCCGACGTGCTCGTGGCCGGTTCCGCGGTCTACGGCGCTAGCGACCGCGACCAGGCGATCGACGATATCCGCACGCAGGCGCAGGCCGCCTACCGCGACTGAGGCCTGCCGGCACGGCAGGAACGGGAAACCGAAAGGGAAGAGGATGAAGACATTCGAATCGCTGTTCGAGGAGCTTTCAGGCAAGGCGGCAGCGCACGCCGAGGGCTCGAAGACCGTCGACGAGCTCGACCGCGGCACCCACTTCATCGGCAAGAAGATTGCCGAGGAGGCGGGGGAGACTTGGATCGCGGCCGAATACGAAGGCGCCGAACGCACGGCCGAGGAGATGAGCCAGCTCATCTACCACCTGCAGGTGATGATGATCGACCGCGGCATCAGCCTCGACGACATCTACCGGAACCTGTAGGAAACCCGACATCAGAAACCCAAGGAGGCGATGACCCATGTTACGAATCGCGGTGCCCAACAAGGGCATGCTCTCCCAGCCCGCGTGGAGCCTGCTCGACGAGGCCGGCTACCAGCTGCGCAGCCAGCCGCGCCAGCTGGTGGTCGAGGACCACGACAACGACGTGGAGCTCTTCTACCTGCGCCCGCTCGACATCGCGATCTACGTGGGCCAGGGCGCCATCGACATCGGCATCACCGGCCGTGACATGCTGCTCAACACCGACACCGAGGCCAGCGAGGACATCCCGTTGGGCTTCGGCGCCTCCACCTTCCGCTTCGCCGCGCCGCAGGATTCGCCGATCCGCACGCTCGAAGACATCGAAGGCAAGCGCATCGCCAGCTCCTTCGACAAGCTCGTGGCCGACTACCTGGCCCGCCACGGCATCACCGCGCGCATCACCCACTTGGACGGCGCCGTGGAATCCTCGGTGCAGCTGGGCGTGGCCGACCTCATCGCCGACGTGGTCTCCACGGGCGCCACCCTGCGCAACGCCGGCCTGCGCACCTTCGGCGAGCCGCTGCTCAGGAGCGAGGCCGTCCTCATCCGCTCCTCAAGCATCGACGCCGACGACAAACGTCTGGTCACCTTCCGGCGTCGCGTCGAGGGCGTGCTCACCGCCCGCCGCTACGTGATGATGGACTACGACGTGCCCGTCTCCAAGGTCGCCGCCGCCGTCGCCATCGCCTCCGGGCTGGAAAGCCCGACCATCTCGCCGCTGCGCGACCAGCAGTGGTGCGCCGTGCGCGTGATGGTGCCGCGCAACGAGGTCAACCGGATCATGGACGCGCTCTACGACGTCGGCGCCCGAGCCATCATCGTCACCGCCCTGCAGGCCTCGAGGATCTAACCGCAGATGACCATGAGAATGCCAAGGATACCAAGCCGCTACAGCCCGGATGCCAGGGACCTGTTCTTCACCGTCCCCAACCTCATCAGCCTGCTGCGCATCGTCTCCATACCCTTCATCGCCATGCTGATCGCCAGCCGAAGGATGGTCCCCGCCCTCGTTGTGCTCGCCCTTTCGGCGGCCAGCGACGGGCTCGACGGCATCATCGCCCGCAAGTTCAACCAGGTCAGCCGCATCGGCCAGATCCTCGACCCGGTGGCCGACCGCCTGCTCATCTTCTGCAGCATCCTCGCCCTCGGCCTGGCCGGGATCATCCCCTGGTGGATGCTCATCATCGTGGGCATCAGGGACCTGATCCTGCTGGTGCTCATCGTCGTGCTCGCCCAGCACGACTACGGCCCGCTGCCCGTCCACTTCGTGGGCAAGGCCGGCACCGCGCTGCTCATGATCGCCATCACCGCCCTGATCTTCGCCGACCTGTGGCACAACCTCTTCACCACGCTTCTGCACCTGGCGGCACTCGCCGCCGGCATCTGGGGCATCATCCTCTACTGGCTCGCCGGCTACATCTACATCCGTCAGGGCGTCACGCTCATCCACCGCGACCGCGGGCGCAGGTAGCGGCCTATGGCAACCCAGAGCGAGGAGCGGCCCGCCGCCTTTCCCGTGCGTCCCGACGCCACGCCGGTGCGCCGCAGGGCCGCCTTCTCCCAGCAGGCACGAAATCTGGGTACCTGGCACGCCCTGACGCCCGAGGAGGCCGACTCGCTGGAGAACCGGCACCGGCGCAAGGTCGACGACGACAGCCTGAGGCTCATCGACGACCTCACCAACCGCCCGCTCGACCCGCTCTTCTCCGACGCCCGACTGACGCAGGGCAAGCCACGCTCGCCGTTCACCGTCTGGGCGACGCGCGTGATCGTCTTCGTCATCTGCGTGGCCGTGGGCCTGGCCGGCAGCGTCTTCGTCCGCCAGCTCAACACCGACCCGCGCAAGCAGGTGCGCAAAAGCCTCATCGCCGAGCAGCAGCGCCAGAACGCCGAGTTCGACAAGCTCAGCGGCGAGGTCACCGACCTGCACAGCCAGGTCAGCAAGCGGTCCAAGTCCATGCCCGCCTCCGCGCTCGACCCCACCCTGGCCGCCGACGAGATGGCCAACGGCACGGTGGGCGTCAAGGGTCCCGGCGTGGTCATCACCATGGCCGACCCCACCGCCGCCGACGGCCAGAGGCAGCAGGGCGCCACTCCGCGCGAGACCACCGGCGAGCCGATCCGCGTGGTCACCGACGCCGACATCCAGACCATGGTCTCGCTGCTCTGGAGCCTGGGAGCCGAGGCAATCGCGGTCAACGGCCACCGCATCGGCGCCTCCACCTCGGTGCGCACCGCCGGGCAGAGCATCCTCATCGGCGTCGACCAGATATCCAGTCCGTATAAGATAGAGGCGATAGGCAACCGCAGGACCCTCGCCAACGGCGTGGGCAAGCGGGCGCAACCGGCGCTCTACGGCCAGTTCGAGCAGATGGGCATCCATCCGCACGTCAAGACCTCGGCGTCGCTGCGCATGCCGGCAGCGCAGAGCGCGGACCTCAAGCAAGCGAAAAGGAGCAAGTGATGGCAGCCGTCCTGGGACTCATCATCGGCGTGATCATCGGGATCTTCGTCAAACCCGACATCCCCATCATGCTGCAGCCATACCTGCCCATCATGGTGGTGGCGGCCCTCGACGCGCTGCTCGGCGCCGCCAGGTCGTACTTCGAACGCTCGTTCTCCGACAAGGTGTTCGTCATCTCCTTCATCTCCAACGTCTTCACCGCCACGCTGCTGGTCTTCCTCGGCAACCAGCTCGGCGTCGGCTCCCAGCTGCAGACCGCCGTCATCGTCGTGCTCGGCATCCGCATCTTCTCCAACGTCTCGGCCATCCGCCGCTTCATCTTCAAGGGCTGATCGCATATGGCAAGGAAGAAGAGGACGCCGCGCGACGTGATCAGCAGGATGCACGTCCAGCACGCGCGCGACGAACGCAACGACAGCACCGACACCGGCTCGTTCCCGGCAGTGCGCCGCCGTCCAAGGCTTTCGATGGACGGCATGCTCGGCAGGCTCACCACCACCGTGCTCATCGTCGTGCTGTGCGCGCTGCTCGGCTTCGGCTACGCCATCCAGCTCAACAACAAATCCTCCAGCTACGAGACGATGAGCGAGGAGGAGCTCACCCGCCTGATCAGCGAGACCAGCACCCAGGTGCAGAACCTGCAGCAGCGCAAGGCCGAGCTCACCGGCCAGCTCAATTCGCTGAAGGCCGCGGCCGACAAGCAGCAGGAGGCCCAGCGCATCGCCCGCGAGAACGAGGAGACCAGCGGCATCCTCTCCGGCCGCCTGCCCGCCACCGGCAAGGGCGTGGTCGTCACCATCTCGAAGGGCAGCAAGGAGCGCGTCGACGCCTCCACCATGTTCCAGCTGCTCGAGGAGCTGCGCAACGCCGGCGTCGAGGTCATGGAGCTCAACGGTGTGCGCATCGTCACCTCCTCCTACGTCTTCGACACCAAGTCCGGCCTGGACTGCGACGGCACCAAGATCCAGGCGCCCTACACCTTGAAGGCGATCGGCGACCCGCGCAACCTGCAGAACGCCGTCGACATCGCCGGCGGGGTCGGCTCGCGCCTCAAGGTGAAATTCGGCGCGCAGGTCACCGTGACACCCTCGGATAGTGTGGATATCAGTCAGACCCGGGATGTCGAGCAATATAAGTACGCGAAGACGGTAGAATAGAGCTATGACTAATCCGATTCCAAGCGCGGGGGAGACCACCATCATCGGCCTGCCCGCAGTCAACATCCCCATGACCTCCAACGGCGACCGGCCGCTCACGCAGGACGACCTCGACACGATCGCCAAGCTGCGGCCCGGTTCGGCGCTGCTCATCTCGACCAGGGGAGCGGTTTCGGGCTCGAGGTACCTGCTCGACGAGGACGAGGTGAACGTGGGGCGCGACCCGCACGCCGACATCCTGCTCGACGACTCTACCGTCTCCAGGAACCACGCCGTGTTTAAGAGGATCGGCACGCTCTTCCAGGTGGAGGACGCCGGCAGCCTCAACGGCACCTATGTCAACCGCCAGCGCGTGGAAAGCGCCACGCTCAACAACGGCGACGAGATTATGATCGGCAAGTTCCGGCTCGTCTTCTTCTCGCCGGCCACACTGAACGCCTGAGGCGGAGTCATATAGGCAAAAACGATTTAGGGACCACCAGGGAATACAGCGCAAAGGAAGGACCGAGGCGAATGGCAGGGCAGGGGAGCCGGGCCGTCACCGGCAAGGCTGGCACGCGCGGCGCGGCCGGTCTGCCCGCTTCCGTGCCTGCGGCCTCTGTCCGTTTGGATGGCCTGCGGCCCGAGGTCGTCCAAGGGGAGCTGTTCGCCGAAAACGACGAAGAGGACGCGGGGCTCGGCTACCGTGGCACCGTGGCGTCGCGGGTGGCCGGCATCACCTACCGGCAGCTCGACTACTGGGCCCGCAAGCAGATCGTCGTCCCGTCGATCAAACCCTCGCACGGTTCCGGCTCCCGGCGTCTCTATTCCTTCAAGGACGTACTGATCCTGGCAGTCTCCAAGCGCCTGCTCGACACGGGCGTCAACCTGCAGAACGTGACCGCGGCCATCGGCTTCCTCTCGCGCCACAAGGTCGCCGACATGGAGCACATGACCATCATCTGCGACGGGCAGGATGTGCGCGAATGCGGTGACAACGACGAGGTGCTCGACCTGATCGAGAAGGGCACCGCCGTCTTCGCCGTCTCGGTGGGCCGGCTCTGGCGCCAGGTCGACGAGGCGCTGAAGGACGAGCCGTCCGTCGAGGTCACGCCCTCAGACACGGCGAACTCCGGGACTCCGTCCAGGCCGATCGACGAGCTGGCCGCGGTGCGGATGCGCGAGAAACTGCGCAGCCAGCATCAGATCCGCGCCAAGGGCGACGAATAAGTTCGGGTGCATATACGTACGAGATGGAAAGGGGAGTGGCCATGGCGGCGATCGTCCCGTTGGTGATGTGGCTCTTCGCGATGCTGTGGTGCCTCGGCATCTGCGCGATCTGCACGATCAACGGCGCCTTCCGCAAACGCTACGACCCGGACCGCCCGGTGCGCCCGGTCGAATGGTCGGTCGTGGCGATGCAGGTCGTCTCGGTGTTCACCAGCTGCGCGCCCTACGGACTCTACGAGCTGCTCGAAGGCGGCATGAGCGCGCATATTCGCGCTGTATATGCGTCGCTATGCATCCCGTCGGCCGTGCTGATGGCCCTGGCCTTCGCGGCCACGCTGGCGTGCATGTACCAGCAGGCCCGCCACGCCGACCGAGACATCAAGGAGCAGGTCCTCTCAGGCGGACGCCGCCAGTTGCCATGATTTGTTTTCACGCCATCCGCACCAGAGTTGGGCGTCGATCCCCGGATTCTCAGGTCCTCGGCCATATATCATTCTGTATGCAAACGCATCGAGCTGTGTATTGTGGTGGGTAGGTACCTGTTCGCGCGTATTCGTATGGCGACGGGGAAAGGAGACAATCCATGAGCAAGGTCTTTGACGGCGTCTATTGCCCGTCGATCACGATTACCAAGACGGACGGAAGCATCGATTACGAGCTGTGGGGGAGGCACCTCGACCATCTGGTCGAAGCCGGCATCGACGGCATCCTGGTCTTCGGCAGCATAGGGGAGTTCTACGCCTTTCCGTTGGATGTGAAGAAGGAGGCGGCCGACTTCGCGATCAAACGCGTCGCCGGACGCACCAACGTGCTCATCGGCGTCGGCGGCACGAATCCCGACGAGGTCACGGACTTCACCAGGTTTGCCACCGCCGCGGGAGCCGATGCCGTCGTGGCCATCGCCCCGTACTATTTCGGCCCCACCGACGCCGCCGCCAAACGCTATTACGCCATGGTGTGCGAGGCGAGTGGCCTGCCCGTGATACTCTACAATTTCCCGGCCCGCACCGGCATGGACCTTTCGCCCGAGTTGGTGGCCGACCTGGCCAAGGCTCATCCGCGGATCGTGGGCATCAAGGACACGGTGGACACCATCAGCCACACCCGCAAGATGATCGCCGCGGTGCGCGCGGTCAACCCAGACTTCAGCGTCTTCTCCGGCTACGACGAGTATTACATGCCGAACCGCATCGCCGGCGGCAACGGCGTGATCTGCGGGTTGACCAATGCCAGGCCCGAGGTGTTCGCCCAAATGAACAAGGCCTATCTGGCCAAGGCCTACGCCACCGCGATCGACTGCGCCCGCCAGATCAACCATCTGATGGCCGTCTACGACCACGCCGACCTGTTCGTCTCCGCGATCAAGGGCGCCGTCAAGGCCGAGGGCCTGCCGATTTGCACCGATATCCACGAGCCCGCCGTCCAGCTCACCGACCAGCAGATGGGCGAGATCAGGAATCTGCTCGGCGATTAGTGAGCATTGACGGATTCGTGCGATGTGTTTGACGGTGGCTTCTGGAACGCTTGTCCGGAAGCCACCGTTTCTTTGGCGGATGACCGTTCATGAGGAATGTCGCAGAATTCTGGGAGATCGATGTCTGTCGGTTTGTACGGATTTCCCCGAAAGCATGCGGAATGGAATCTGAATGCGAAAAGTTGGCTGGCATATCATGGCCTGAATCTGGTTATGGCGGCAAACCGGTTTGAAGTGCCAAAGGAAGCTCATGGCGGCAACAGGCCCAACGGAAACGAAACATAACTGAGAGACGTTATGTACAGATTTGAAGTGTGCGAAGGGAATCTCATGGCGGCAACCGAATTAATCGAGAATGGAACGTAACTGGGGAAGTGCTCTCAGTTATGTAAGCAAGCTACGCTTGCAACATAACTGAGAGACGTTATGTACAGATTTCTCTGAAATCTGACATAACGTACATTATCGGATGTTCGGATTAGATACGGTTTATACTGGTTTGGCGACTGCCATCAATCCCTGTTCGATTACTTCAGTCGATTCAGCCGGATGAACGATCCAATCTCTCTCAGCGACATTCAGAGAGACGCAACCCACCCATCAATCCGCACATTATCAAGCCGATCGATAGTCAGCGCTCAATTGTTCGATCATTTGGCAATGCGCCATCGTCGGCACGTAATCGTCAGGAAAACCTCCCGTTGATTCCGTCAATCATGATGCAGCTCGAATATTAGGCAACCTGATCGCCATGTCGCGCCATGATCGCACACATCAACCACCGGCCAACGTCATAGTCATAGCTTCGCGTCGAATCGGCGAACCGGCAGCCATTTGCGCACCAATCCGCTGCAATCATGCCTTATTGCGCGAAATATTCCTCGACGGCGTCGGCCAGTCCATCGACGCGATCCAGCACGCGGTACGCGCCGTGGCTTTCCAGCTCGTCGGGTTCGGCGTAGCCCCAGCCGCAGCCCAGGCAGTCGATCCCCACGGCCTTGGCGCCGTCCACGTCGGTCCAGCGGTCACCGACCATCAGCGCCCGGTCACTGTGCGCCTTGTCGAAACCGATCCTGTCGAACCCGTAGCGGATGACCTGTTCCTTGCTCCTGCGCGAGCCGTCGCGGCTGGCGCCGAAGATGTCGTCGAGTACCTTGCTGGCGCCGAAATGCTCGCAGACCGGCACGGCCTGGTATTCGGGCTTGCAGCTGGCGACGGCGAGCCGGTAGCCGGCGTGGTGCAGCCGTTCGAGCTGGCCGAGGATTCCCGGATAGAGTTCGCCGAGGTATTTGCCGGGGATCTTGATTCCGGGATGATGAGGCCGGTCGAAGACGGCCTTCTCGTCGTAATACATGCGGAACGTCCTCAGGCCCAACTGTGCCAGCGGTTCCGGGACGCCGTTGCGGGCGAAGGATTCGAGGATCGACGGGCCGATGAACCGGCGCAGCTCGTCGGCGTCCGGCAACGGCAGGTCCATGGCGTCGTAGGCGCGGCGCAGCGCGGCGATAATGCCCGGCTCCGAGCGTGTGAGTGTTCCGTCGAGGTCGAGTAGGACGACGTTCATGCCGGTTGACCTTTGCTTTCCTGGTGTCGTGGGTGTGCTGGAAATGTGTGGTGTTTGCCCATGGGTTGCCTCGGCGGCCGGACGCCGTTGGAATGAAGGTCGCCGACTAATTGTTCGTCGGCACTCCCCATCGTAACAAACGAACGGCGGAGCATCAACAACGTGCTTCGCCGTTCGATGGGTATCGTTTGGTTATTTCACCGTATCGATGTGGCAACGACTGCGAAATCCAGGACGCGAATCCCTGCGGATTCCGCGGCCGGACGCCTCACTCGTAGTCCGGGAACCAACCCTCGCGGTGCATCTTCAGACGCTTGTCGAGCAGCTCCTTGAGCTCGTCCTCGGAGCGGCGCTCCATGAGCATGTCCCAGTGCGTGCGCGTGGGCTTCTTGATCTCGTTGGCCTCGTCGTCATCGGCGTTCTCGCGCTTGGCGACCTCGCCGCAACGGCATTCCCATTCCGCGGGAGGCTCGGCGCCCTCGGCGAACGGCAGGATGGTGCGGTGGCCCTTCGGGCAGACGTATGCCACGTCGTTCCGCGCCACGAAGTCCACATTCTCGTCCGATTCCAGCGATTTGGCACCGATGCTCATGCCACGCAGGCTACGTTCGGCCATACTGCCTCCTTATACATATTGCTTCGTCCAAGCTACAAAACAGTTTGGACGAGCGTCTTATTCCATTTCCGTTGTTCGTGAAAGTGCGTTGATGTCATCGCTGTAAGGTCAGCTGCTGGCATCCGGCCGCAGCGCTCAGTCGACGCCCGAATAGGCGACGATGCCGCGGTTGACCATCTTGACCGCCCGGTGCGCGCTGTCGGCGAGCCCGCCGTCCCGGTCCTCGTAATAGGGGTGCGCGGTGGCGATCTGCTGCAACAGGTCGGCCACGCGCTTGGCGTTGCGCACGAAGTCGCCGCCGGTCAGCTCGGTGCCGTGCAGAATCTGGGCGAGGTCCTCTCCCCTGGACCAGTCGTACATCACGTCGACGATGCCGAAGTCCAGCGGCTCGGATTCCTCCAGGTCGGCGTCGTCCTTCAGGCCCTCGACGTCGGCGAAGATGTCGCGCAGCTGCCGGCACACCTCGGCCACCTGTCCCTCGGGGCCGCCCGGGTAGCGGCGGGGCTCGTTGTCCCCTCCCCTGCGGGCTTGGTAGACCAGCGAGGAGAGCACCGCGGCGAGCTCCTCGGGCTCGAGCTGGCCTAGGATGCCGGAATCGATGGTCTCGGCGAGCACCAGGTCGTACTCGCTGTAGAGGTGGCGCAGCAGCTGGCCGCGTTCGGTGAGGTGGTAGGCCTTGCCGGCCCCGCCGCGCCCGCTCTTGCTCAGGTAGCCCAGTGTCCGCAGGATGGAGCAGATGCGGTCGAACTGGCGGGCCACCGATCCGGTCCTGGAGTCGTAGCGGCCCTGCGCGCGCCTCAGTTCCTTGGACTCGCGCATCCAGCGGTTGCCCCATTTCAGGTGCTTCTGGAAGTCCGGGCACGACTTGCAGGGATGGTCGGATTCCTGCCGTTTGAGGTCCTCGATGCGCCGGTCGAGGTCGCGGAAGGCACGGGTGCGCTCCTCTTGGCTGTGGTACTGGCGGCGCTTGAGGTGACGGCGTTCGTCCTTCTGCAGGTAGGAGAGCTTGCGGCGGATCTCCATCAAGGATTTGAAGTTGCCGTGCGAGCAGGCGAAGGCGCGCTCGTAGCCCTCCACCGCGCCGCGCAGGGTGACGATGCGCGACTCCAGGTCGCCGGCGGACTCGTTGGCCTCCCACTGGGCGAAGGAGTGGTCGAGGGTGTCGCGCGCCACGTCGTAGTCGCTGGAATTGAGCAGGTTGACGGCCATGTTGAAGGTCGGCTTGAAGCTCGAGTGCAGCGGGTAGACGCGCTTGCTGGACAGCGAGGCGAGGGTGGCCGGCTCGAAGTCGCGGTGGTCGACCACCACGGCGTGCCCGACGGTGTCGATGCCACGCCTGCCGGCGCGCCCGGTGAGCTGGGTGTACTCCCCCGGCGTGAGCGTGACGTGGTCGGTGCCGTTGAACTTCTGCAGCTTCTCGACCACCACGCAGCGGGCCGGCATGTTGATGCCCAGGGCCAGGGTCTCGGTGGCGAAGACCATCTTGACCAGTCCCTCCTCGAAGAGCCGTTCGACGATCTGGCGGAAGAGGGCGACCATACCGGCGTGGTGCGGCGCGAAGCCCTCCTCGAGCGCGTAGCGGAAGCGTGCGAAGTCCAGTGCCTTCAGGTCGGTGCGGCTCAGCTGGCCGTCCACCATCTCGTCGACGATCTCGCGGATGCGCCTCACCTCGTCCTCGCTGGTGAGCTCCAGGCCGGCGTCGAGGCACTGCTCGACCGCCTGGTCACAGCCGTTGCGCGAGAAGATGAAATAGATGCCCGGCAGCAGGCCCAGGTAGTTGAGCTCGTCGACCACGGCCCAGCGGCGCGGCGAGTGGCGCTGGATCTGGTAGGAGGAACGGCGGCGCCGGTGCCTGCCGTGGCCGTTGCGTTTCTCGTCGCGGTGCTCGGCGGCGGCCCTGCGCCCGGCCTGGCGGTCGAGCTGGCGGATGCGGTCGATGAGCCTGACGTTGAGCTTGGTGGTCTGCTCCCCCGCCTTGTCGTGCCGGTAGAGGTCAATCAGCTCCGGCTCGTGGCGCTCGTCGGACTGCACCATCACATGCTGCTCCAGGGGCACGGGGCGCTTCTCGGAGACCACCAGCTTGGTGGCGCCGCGCACCGACTCCATCCACGCGCAGAAGTCCTCCACGTTCGAGACCGTGGCCGACAGGCCGATCACCTTCACGCTTTGCGGCAGGTGGATGATGACCTCCTCCCACACCGGGCCGCGGAACTTGTCGGCCAGGTAGTGCACTTCGTCGAGCACCACGTAGCGCAGCGCGCGCAGGGTCTCGGAGCGCTCGTAGAGCATGTTGCGCAGCACCTCGGTGGTCATCACCACGATGTTGGCCTCGGAGTTGATGGAGGTGTCGCCGGTGAGCAGGCCGACGTTCTTCTCGCCGTAGAGATCGACGAGGTCATGGTATTTCTGGTTGCTCAGCGCCTTGACGGGCGTGGTGTAGAAGGCCTTGACGTTGTGCTGCTGGGCCAGGTAGATCGCGAAGTCGGCCACCGCCGTCTTGCCCGCGCCAGTCGGTGCCGCCACCAGCACGTTCTGGCCGGCCTCGAGCGCCTGGTTCGCCTCGATCTGGAAGGGGTCGAGCTCGAAGGCGAGCGTGGAGGCGAAGCGGGAGGCCTGCGAGGCGTGGTAGCGCTGCTGGCGCCTGAACGAGGCGTAGCGCTGCGCCGGCGAGGAATCCTCGGCCCGCTCGTGGCGTTTGTCGCGTTCCTGCGACTCGTCGCGCCCGTCTAGCTTGTCGCCTCTGCGCTCGGACCGGCCTTTGGCGTGGGATGAATGGTGTGAATGATGGGAATGTGTCATGTCTATCGGTTGGTCGCTCCCGCGATGATGGTGGCCTGGCCGCTTTGCGTCGGCTTGGCGGTTTCGGCGTCGCTGGCCTGATTGCCGGCGAACACCTCGTCGATATTGTCCGGAATGGGATTGTCGCGCCACCGCGCCCATTGGTGCCCGTGGCCGGCCCGCTTGCGCATGCCGCGAGCGACGACGCCCTCATGCGCCTCGCTGTAGCGGTGCGAGACGCGCTCCAACGGTTCGGTGAAGGAAGGGACCGAAGGCTCACGATCGGAGGCGTCGTTGCGACGGCGCATGGCGTCGAGATAGTGGCTCAGGCCGCCCATGGTCGACGAGATGCCTTTCGCGGCGTGGTATGCGTGCACGCCGGCGTAGGCCACGCCGGCCGCCAGCACGGCGAGCATGAGCAGCACCAGTATGAGCCAATCCCACCAAGTCATGGCGAGTCCTTACTTCTGTTCGAGGCTGAGTTCGCGGTGGGCGCGCGCCACGATCATCAGGCGCAGCGTCTCGGGGGCCACCGCCACGATGTGGCGGGCGTGCGAGATGCAGAAGGCCACGAACCACGAGTCGGAGGAGACGGTGACATGCACCTTCTCGCCTTCGCCGCACGGTTCCACCGTGGCGCCGGGCAGGGTCTTGATGAAGGAGAGGCCGGTCTCGCCGGTGATGAACACCGCCGGGGTGCCGTTGTCGAAGCTCCACTTGCGCAGCTCGGCGACCGGGACGTTGGGGATGTCGATCTTGCAGGTGGGCTTGACCAGCGTGGCCTTCTCGATGCGCGAGAGGCGCAGCACCTGCCAGATGCGCGGAAGGCCGTTGGCCTTGTTGATCGTGGTGTCCTTGGCCACGAACTTCCTCACGTCCTTCGGCGCGGCCTTGGCCACGTCGGTCCACAACGCCACGTAGTAGACGCCCTCGTCGACGAAGATCTTAGAGGGGGCCACCAGCTTGCGCCGCGTGCGGCCCGTGCCGTCGGTGTATTCCATGTCGAGCAGGGAATCGGTGGAGATGGCGCGCTTGATGATGCCGAAGCTGCGCGGCTCCACCTCGTAGCCGGTCAGGCTCAGCCACGGGGTCTCCCCCGGCTTGACGTGCTGCTGCAGGCGCAGGTAGAGCTTCTCGGCCTGCTGGCGCTGCTGGTCGGGAAGCAGCGAGGAATGGGCCAGGTAGCTCACCGAGGCGGTCAGCATGCTCAGGTACTGCTGCGAGATGCCCGCCAGGCGCTCGAGGCCCAGCGAGTTGGTCGCCGAGACGATGCCCTCCTCGTCGAGCAGCGACCAGTCGATGTCGAAGAACTGGCTGCCGGCCATCTCGCCGTCGTCGGAGACGGTGGTGAGCGTGTTGATGTCCTTGCGGATCACCGCGACCGACTTGCGCTTCTCGTCATCGTTGGCCGCATGGCCGATGAAGCGGTCGGCGAGCTCCTCGAGCGAATACTCCTCGCCCAGGTGCGCCGACAGGAAGAGCATGAGGCGCAGCCTGCGGTCCACCTCGCTGCCGGTCTGGAAGGAATTGCCGTGCTTCTGATGGCTTTTGGAACCCTCGATGTCGTGGTCGGCGCTGGCCTTGCTGATCGAGTTGGCGACGATGGTCTCCTTGACCTCGTTCTCCGACTCGTCGGCCAGGGTCAGGTTGGTGGCCGCGGTGAGGCGGCGGTTGTAGGCATCGACGGCCTCCTGGGGCGACAGGACACAGGCACCGGGATGCTCGAGCACGAACATCGCTAGGTCGTCGGAGTCGCTGTAGGCCACGTTCATCTGCTCGCCGTCGACGTCCACGGTGGCCGCGAACCGGCGGGAGTCGATGACCTTGACCAGCGAGTCCGGAATCGGCTGCGTGCCGAGGCCCGGCGCGATCGAGTCGAGGCCGAGGCCGGGCGTCGGGGTCTGCGGGACGCGGGGCGCGGTGCGGGAGGTGTGCTGTTGCTGCTCCTGCTCGTGTTTCGCCGAAAGCGATGAGATCGACATGGAGCGGGCGAGGTAGTTGGCCGCGGCCAGGACGGGCAGGTCCTCCTGGCGGAAGCGCAGGCGCACGCGGGGCTCGTCGCCCAGCTGCAGGCGGTACGAGGCGAAGTCCTGGCCTTCGGACTTGGAGGAGTATTCGGGCTGGCGCGATTCGATGGCGATGCCCATCGCGGCGAGCTTGGCGCGGTCACGCTGGAACTGCTTGGCGAACGCGGCCTTGGCGGCCTGGTCGGCCAGCTCCCCGTAGGAGTCCGCGTAGGCCTTGACGCGCTGCGCTATCTGGCGTGAGGTGAGCCATTGGGGAAAGGCGGATGACAATACAGCCAACACGTCCAGCTCATGCTTGCCCCACTTGTCGGAAAAGCGCCGTCTCCCGTTGCTTCCTTCTGCCATTAGTCCTCACGTATCGTTAGTGTTCGAGATATGTGTGCCGTTTGTGCGCACGGTACCATAATAGATGGTTTTTTCGGAGAATTGCGCGTTTTTTCAAATTTGACGTAAACTTCTCACTTTTTGCATTATCTTAACGCGGTGATATAATGCCGCGCCTTTCATAGGCCGGGCGCACCGATGGTGCTGGTCCGTTCCAACCCTGCCAACGATGCGCTCCGACAACGGTCTCCCCTACCGCCACTCGTCCGGCTCGACGCCCTGCGGGCCGACGAACTCGCCGTTGGGCACATAGCTCGGCTTACCCTCGTCCTCCAGGTGCGCGTCGCCGTAGAAGGCCACGTTGCGCCCGAACGTCCAGTCGCCCTCGATGGTCACCGAGTTGGCGGCGGCCAGGGACGGCACCGAATACGGGAAGTGCTCGTTGAAGTCCTCGATGTTCTTGTAGTACTTCGGATTGAGCGTGACGTCGGGGAAGAGGTAGTTGCCGTCCTCCATCTCGTAGGAGTCGGTGAGGTGGAAGCGGTCCGAACGCATGATGAAGAGGTCCTCGGTGGTCTTCACCGGCAGGAAGCGCATGCGGTCCACCTGCACGCAAATCGCGCCCTCGAAGAGCTTCACCGCCGCGCCCATCGCCGTCTCCAGCTGCACGACCTTCGTGGTTGACGGGTCGGTGGGGTCGACCGTCTTGTAGTTGCGGATCACCGGCAGGGGCAGCACGCCGTCATATTCGGCGAGCTTGTCGCGCAAAGCGTCGACGCGCACCCAGATGCTGTTGGTGTTGAAGTACGGGTGGCGCTTGATGTCCTGGGCCGCGCCCTTGTCGTCGGGATGCACCTGCGTCATCTCGCGCAGCATGAGCTGGCCGGTCTCGCGGTCGCGCACGAAATGGCCGCCTTTGCGGTCCGCGTAGGTGCGGAAGGCGACCTCCATCATGAAGGGCGCGCCGGTGTTCTCGAAATACTGCGCCAGCGTGCGCGAGGGACGGGCGCCGAGGTTGTCGGAGTTGGAGATGAACAGGTACTTGATGCCTTTCCTCTCCAGCGCGTCGAGCAGGCCGGACTCCCAGATCGTCGAGAACAGGTCGCCGTGGCCCGGCGGGCACCATTCCAGCGTCGGGTTCGCCGGGAAGCTCACGGGCTCGCCGGTCTCCAGGTCGATCTTGGGTTCCTGGTGCTGCACGATCTCCATGGGCACATCGTCCTGCTCGAAGCCCTTGCAGCGCGCCAGCACGCGCATGGTATCGGCCGAGGTGTGGAAGGAGTTCATCAGGGTCAGTGGCAGCGGGACGTTCAGGCGCTCGCGGGCGGTCAGGACCTGGCCGAGGATGATGTCGATGAAGCGCATGCGGCGTGCCTTGTGGCGGCGCACCGGCAGCAGTGACTTCGCCTTGTCGAGGCCCATGGAGGTGCCCAGTCCGCCGTTGAGCTTCAGGAACGCGGTCTTGGCGAAGGCGTGGACTGCCTTGTCGTGGTCGATGGTCTCGTAGACGTCGTGGAAGCTTGGCACGTCGTGCACCGGCTCGATGTCGTCCTCGCGAATCCAGCCGGCAGCGTCGTTGCCGGCCCAGTCCTCGTAGAGCCGCCTGAACTGCGAGACCGCCATGTCGCTCATGCCGTTCTCCTGCATCTTCCGTCGCGAAGCCTCGAATGCGTCTTCCACGCCGCGCCCTTTCGTCGTTGTCTTTGCTCTGTCGGCCAAGTCGGTTCGCCGAGGCCGTTTGCCGTGTCCGTTCGCCTTGCATCGGCGAAAGCCCGTGACAATAGCCGCATACCAGTCTAACCCTTTATCTTGAAGCTTGCTGAACGTGGTGGTTTGGCTGGTGGATTGGCGTACATGAAAGTCGGAGACTGCTCTGGTTGTGATCTGAGTGCAATAGACGTATTGCGACCGATGATACCATACTCTTCAGGAAGGCATGAAATGACCGCAGAGGCACGTGTTCGGCATCGAGCGATTATTTCCGTCGTTGCAGTCATCGTTATGACAGTGCTCATGTTGGCAGGGCTTGCTGTTTGGTGGCATATTGCGCCATTAACGATTAAACATCGTGCGGACGCCGGGATTGTCACTCAGATGCAAGCTCTTTATGACAGTGATCCCGATCATGTTCAGCAGGCCATCGAGCGCAGCGGCAAAACAAATATTGTAATTCGCGCATCCCATGATCCGGGAAACCATATTATTCAAGAAATTGACGTTGAGTATCAGGGTTTTCATTGTTTGCTCGACCAATCTGCGGATTATGATAATCCACCACCTGACACACATGGGGAAACCATCATGGTGTGGATTGGTCGTAACCCATTAATCAATTCTTTTGACCCAGATTCAGCGGTGATCATCAATAACGAAGGCAGCGCGGCTCTAGATACAGAGGAGTTTCCTGGTTCGGATAAAAAACTGCATATTACAAAACAGCAAATTCAGGCATTGGCCTTGCGCGCCACGTGGGAGGCTATTGACACGGTAGCGGACAATTGGTGACCTGTTGTGATTCACCCATCTAGTTGGGCTAGAGACACATTTTCTAGGCTATAGCTTTCATAAACCGTCTTATTGCAGGAAAGTGAGTGAAGCCGACGGTTTCCGGACCATCGACCTCACGTCGTTCATAAAAGGACGCTAGAAACGCCCCGTCGGATCAGCGTCGTCAGGAGTGCTGGAGCGCATCTTGCAATCTCCTATCGCCAGCGGGTAATGCTGCCTTCCCGATATCACTAGTGCAATTCCAGATAGGGGTATGCGCTAATAAGAAGCATGGTGTTGTCGGACTTCTCAGTGATGCGGGAACGAAGACCGCCCGCTCATCCGGGCGGGTGACGTTCACAAGAATCGATGCCAAGATGAGGAATGACAATGATTCAGAATGTCGCGTAAGTAAGGTTTCCACGTGTCTCGGTGAGCAATCACTGGGACGCAATTCCTCTCTGCATTTGTTGTTCTGATTGCTTGCGTTTTCGAATTTCCTGGAAATGGTATCAAGTCATGCCGGTGTCTGATGGACAGCGCGTCGAGAAAGTTCAGCGCTTCGCACGTGCCACCATCGCTGATGGGAACTGGGATATTCGCCGAGGCGACAACATTCTATGCTGATACCATTTCCTTATATCAGATAAGAGTTCGAAGGAGAGACGCAAGCCATGAACGACGACAACTACGTTGCGCGAGAGGCGGCGGCACGCGCTTCGCGTCAGATCGAGGAGAACCGTGAGAACTGGGACGACCGGGCGGAGGTCCATTTCAATGGCGGCTACGGTGACCTCGGCGCTCTGATCGACGGTTCGCCGCTCGCGAATCCGATCGTCAGGCGCGACTACGAAGTGCTGAAACCGTATCTGCCAAACCATTCGGTACGCGGCCAGCGGCTGCTGCACCTGCAATGCCATATCGGCACCGATACCGTCTGTTGGGCCAGGCTCGGCGCCAGGGACGTCTGCGGACTGGACTTCTCCCCCGCCTCGCTGCGCCACGCCCGGCAGATAGCGCAACGGGCCGGAGAGAGCATCGCCTATGTCGAGGCCGACGCGCGCAAGGCGGCCGAAGCGCTTCCCGGCAGGCAATATGACGTCATCGTCACCAGCGTCGGAACGGTGACCTGGCTACCGTCGCTGGAGGGATGGGCGCGATCCATCGCCGAACTCCTGGCTCCGGACGGCGTCTTCATGATCCGCGACAACCATCCGCTGCTGTTCGTGCTCGCCGATGACGGCCTGGGCATCGGCAACGGCTACTTCCCCGGAACGGAGGATTCCTACGATACCGGGAGCACCTACACCATGGCGCCGCAGATGGGAAGTGCCGATAGCACGGATATCGAAACCGACAGCATCCGAGACGAAAGCGTCGCTTCGCGACAGCCGAAGATTACGCACGTCCACAACCACAACTGGGCCCATGATTTCGACGAGATGACGCGGGTGCTGATCGATGCGGGCCTGCGTATCGAGCGCATCGGCGAATACGACGTCGCTGACTGGCAGGCGCTGCCCATGCTCGAATACGACGAGCGGGACGAATGCTGGCGCATGCCCGAAGGTTATCCGCGCATTCCGCTTACCTTCTCTATCGTGGCAAGAAAAGCCTGAGGCATGCGAAGAGAATATCTCGGCTAATCCTCCTGCATGCCAGTGGACGGTATGCACGTCATATGTCGAGCTGGCTCTGGTCGTCTGCCATATCTCACGAGCCGTAGGAATCCGGATGTGGCGACGCGAGGCGGCTACGGAAGATAGTGGTGCAGCTTTTGACGCACGTGGTCGGTCACGAGCGCTCGCGTCTCGTCGTTCATCTCGACGCCCAGGTCATCGACGATCGACCATACCCGTTGCAGGTCAAACGCGAAATTGAACATCGCGCGCACGCCATCGAGGTAGGTGAAGCACCGGCACTCGTCGTCCTCGCGGAACCCGCCGGCCAGGAATCGGTCCCTTGTCGCGTCGTCGGGCACGTAACTCAGACGGTAGAGCCGGAAGCCATCCGACGACCTCTGCTCGGTCTCCACCAGGCACATCGCGCCCGTCACCCACTCGCCCGTCGAAAACCAGCGGGGATCGACCAGACCATAGGTGTCCGGTATGCTCCACGGCCGGCCCGCCCAGTCATAGATCAGCTCGCGCAGCCAGCGTTGCGTCACATGCAGCTTCCTGCGTTGCTCGCGAATGGCATCGGACACATCCCGGCCCGTGCCCTCCTCGTCGTAGGACATCAGCAGCTCGATTTCCAGCCGCAGGGCAGGCAGGGAACGAACCACGGCGAGCAGCCTGCGATTATGTCCATGGTCCTCGTAGTCGCTGTGGATCTCGAACGATCCGTCCTCCCGCAGCCGCACCTGCATCTCGTAGCCGAGATAGGACCGTGGCATCAGGTCCACGCCATGGACGCCGCGGGCTCCCTCCGCGCGCCACCGATACCGGCGCATTTGGGGATTCAGGATCCTTACGATATCCTGCACGTCCTTCGGGTCGTCCATCACCGCTTTCGCCCGGAGAGGCGGGGTCACGGGCCTATAGGTCTTCTTGAAAGCGGCCTTTGGCGTCCGGTCTTTTTGGGCGAAGGGACGGGCGGTCACCTCGTCCACCTGCGACCACCATGTCACCATCTCGCGCACCGTGTCGTCGATAGCCACATCGAGGCCGCGCACGACGGACCACACCCATTGCAGGTTCCGCGCGGCCTCGAACATCCTGCGCACGCCCTCGGCATAGGGCAGGCACAGGCAGAGATCCTCATCCCGGAACTCGCCTTGCGAGAACCGTCGCCTCATCCCCTCGTCGGCGACATAGGCGAGCCGATAGAGTTCGTCGCTGCCGGAGTCGACCAGGCATATCCTGCCCGTCTCCCAGCGGTCGACCGAAAACCAGCGGGGGTCGACCATCTCCCCCACGTCCGGCAGCTGACCGGGTCTGCCATCCCAATAGTCCAAAAGCCCCCGCAAGTCGGATTCAAGGTATAGGTCCTTCCAATGCCTGTCGAGGGTGCGGTCGTAGGCGCCCACCTCCGAGCCGAAAAAGGTCGCCATGCGTAGCGCCAGGTCGGTTTGCAGGGCCGGCAGGGAATGCACCACGGAGGTCATTCTCCTGCCGTAGACGGAACGATATCCCTCGATGAGTATCTCAACCTTGAACGCGCCGTCGCCCAGTATGGTCACCGTGCAGATCGTTTTCTTGAGGCCGGCGGGCACCGACGCGTCGCGCCATGTCTCCAGAACCATCAGGTCGTCCCGGGAAAACGAGGCATGCCAGCCGTATTCGCGCAGCAACGGCTCGATCGCCTCAGCGTCGCGCCAGTGTTTGTAGTACTTCATCGTGGTCACCTGCCGTACGTCCGTTCCGCGGCTTCGCGGGTTTCCTCATGCGGATTCGGCAAAGCCTGGAATTCCCACGTTATCAAAAACTTAGGAATTCCAGGCTTGTCTCGTCGGGTTGGCGGGATATGAATGTGCGGGCACTTACTGGATTGATGGTTGGTGCAGCTGGTGGCGGCTAGCGCTGGACGGCCTTCGCGGCCAGGCCGAGGACATGGGCCTCTACGACATACCCGACACCGATCAGAAGGGCTGAGGCAGTGGGACCGATTCCCAAGACTGTCTGACGCTGTCACGCAACAAAGCTGTCTCGCTCCGGAGCTCAGCATTGTGGTCACGCTATGGGATGAGATGCGCGAGCTCAACCAGTTGAAGACGTACACAACCGAATTCGCCGAACCATATTGGCAATAAACAAGGCAGACCGGCCCGCCCAATGGAGAAAACGCGCAGGAACCACGGTAATCCTTCGGTTGAGCGTCACGGTATATGACAGCTTCTTTGGACAGAGCATAGCCGATGGACGACTGAAGAGCATTGGTGACGATTTGCTGGCCATTGTCGTAATAGATCTTGATCGTCTCATACGATTGGAACTCATCAAGATGAGAGAGAAAGAAATTCGCCAAATCACGTTTTAGCTGCGCCTCAAACCGAGTTTTGTTATCACCGAACATGCTCTTCCGGTGAGCGAATGTCACATACCTGAACGGGAGATAACGAGTCAACGTGAAGAACGCGGAAAACAGCCGCTTGCGATCCGCCAAATGCATATTCCCGTAATCGTCGTGGCCGTTGAACAACGGACCGGCATGAAACGGGATATCAGGCAGTCCAGAATCCCGTAAACGACGCTCATGTCGTTCGATGGGCTCAGCAATGGGTGAAGATTGGACGTGCAGAACAAGCGTGATGAGATAGTATTCGGATAATTTGCTCCACTCGCCGGATTCATCCACGAAGATACTCAGCTCGCTCAACGGAGTCCCCTGACGATACGGCGTATAAAGTAATGCCGGGGGAATACCCCCGGCGACTTGGAGCCTTACCCTTTCGGGACAAAGCACTATTCATTTTGCCAGAGAACATCTCAATATGCAAGTTTGTTTCAGCGGAAGCATCAGGAGATACCGGCCAGAATTTGTGTCCAAAATAGGCGTCGAAGTGTTCTGCCATATAGCTTAGAAGCTGTTTGAGATCGGAATGTGGAGACTTGAACCTTCTCTTTGCCTACCCCCTCAATGGCTCAGAGCTGATTCTGGACTTACATTCTGGCCTATACCCCTGGCGAAAACAACGGAGGTCTACGGCCATCGTGTCAAATCGTGTCTAATCGTGTCTGAAATCGAAAAAGCCGGGTTATGGGCCAAAAGTGTTGTTTATAACCGGGGTTTGGCCTATAACCCCTCAATGACTGCTTCAATCAATGTGTTTGTCCTGCGCGGCGAGAATGGCGTCAAGAAGGCCGGGAAACGCCTTGTCGAGCGCCGCACGACGCAGGGTGTTCAATGACCTGATACCGTCGCGGCGAGTCTCGATGACACCGGCTTCGCGAAGAATCTTGAAATGGTGGCTGAGTGTGCTTTTGGTGACTGGAACATCAAAAGACCCGCAGGCGACGTCATCAGGAGCGGATGCGATCTGACTGACCACAGCAAGACGCACTGGATCCGCCAAAGCATGAAGAACGACGGCTAGGTCGAGTGTTGCCGGTGGTGCAGGATTCTGTCTCATGGTTCATATGATAGCAGATATTCGATTGTTTGACGAATATCGAATATATCTGCTACACTCCAGTTTCACGGTTATCAAACAATCAAAATTATCGGGCACACTGCCCGTTCTCATCCTGTCCATCGTCGCGCCTCTTCTGGTGTTTGTGCAAAGCACCGATATGAATGTGCTCTCCGGGCCGCTTACGGCGGCCTTCGGAGCCACCCGCACCCAGGTCGAATGGACGGTGAACGCCTACACACTGACCTTGGCGGCCGGACTACTCGGAGCTGGAGGCCTTGTGGACTCATGGGGACCTTCACGCTCGTTCCGTCTCGGCGCTGGACTGTTCGTGCTCTCCTCCCTCGCGGCCGCGGCCGCGCCCAACGTCGAAGTCCTTGTGGTTACCCTTCTGGTCATGGGTCTGGGAGCGGCTCTGCTGATGCCAAGCTCGCTGGTGCTCATCACCACGGGCGTCGCCGGCAAGGCACACACCGTCAGAGTGGGATGGTGGGCCGCGGCGGGATCGGTCGGCATGTCCGCCGGACCTCTGCTGAGTGGCCTGTTCACTCAACTTTCCAACTGGCGTGGCGTCTTCTGGTTCAACACCGTTCTTTGCGCGGTTGCTCTGATATGGGGATGGGTGGCCATCCCCCGCACCGTTCGCAAACGCGGACATGTCGACATGCCAGGCCTGCTGACCGCGGCCATCGCCATCGCGGGTCTCGTCTATACGCTGATCGAAGCCGGAAAGGACAATGGAACGGACGTCTATGTGGCGGCGGTCATCGCCATACTCGCCATCGTGGCCTTCATCATGGTCGAGCGCCGCAGCGAGACACCGGTGCTGCCCCTGGCCGTGTTCTCCGACCGCGTCTACCGCACCACGCTGCTGCAAGGTGCGCTGTTCAACTTCTCGTTCTTCGGGCTCATGTTCGCCATGGGACTCATGCTCCAGCAGGGCCGCGGCATGACGGCGTTCCAGTCCAGCCTGCTCTTCCTCCCCTTGACGGCGGCCGTCCTCGTCTCCAACCTGTTGACCGCTTGGCTCTCCGATCGCTTCGGGACCATCCGCATCCTGGCAATCGCGCAGGTCGTCTTCATCATGGCGTTGCTCGCCCTGGGATGGACCGGAGTCGCCGGATCATTGCCAGGCATGGTCATCTCGCTGATCCCCTCGGGTCTTGCCGCCGGCATACTCGTGCCCATCATGACCGGGCAATCCCTGACCACCATGCCCTACGAGCTGCAAGGCGCGGCCAGCGGCGGCTTCAACACCGCGCGGCAGCTCGGCTCGGCCATCGGCGTGGCTGTCTTCGGACTCCTGCTGGGCACCGATCTCATCACCGGCTTTGGCAAATGTCTCGCCGCCGCTGCCGTGGCCGGGGTCATCTCCTTGGCGATGACCCCCATACTGCGCAAGTCACGAGTCTAAACATGGACTCATATTCCAATCACGCAGCCGAGCACACAAGAGGTAACGCAATAGCTCAAGGACCTCACTGAAAGTAGCATTCACACGATGACCGCAGCTCGATATTCTCGAGGTCTGCGGTCATCGTGTCTGATCGTGTCTGGAAAAAGAAAAAGCCTGAAATCCCGATGTCTTGAAAACGTTGGAATTTCAGGCTTTTCTCGTCGGGTCGGCGGGATTTGAACCCGCGACCCCTTGCTGGATTGACGGTAGAAACGACTGGTAACGGACAGTGCTGGAAAATGCCGGTAACGTAGGAATCGCAACGATAATCAGGATGATCCGAAAAACGGTAGGGACGACTAGTGACGGTAAATAACGGAGGTCATCGTGTCTGAATCGTGTCTGAAAGCGACATCTACCCTGTTTACTTGACCAATATTCTGTCCGGGCTTTCCGCGCTCCGATAATTCGGACACATACGTATATGCATGCGCAGGCAGGCCCCGAAACTACTCAATCACGGCGACCTATGCCGTACTTTTACACAGAACAAGACAAACCATGATCCGAGAAAGCGGAAACGGTGTCGCCCTGGTGGCTTGAACTCGGCAATAGCATCCATCTATTAGAATCTTTGATTATGGGCATTTCACGTAGGTTCGCGATGACACGATCGGCCCTGCTCGACTTCGCACACGATGGCAGGCGCTCTGGAGCGCTCATGCTGACGGCGGCCGTGCTGGGTCTGCTACTGGCGAATCTGCCGGCCACGGAACCCTTATATCGTGGCGTGGGTGATTTCCGCATCGTCGTTCCGCTGCCGGAATTGACGATGGGGCTCGGCGATTGGGCGCGCGACGGGCTATTGGCCGTCTTCTTCCTTGTGGTCGGCCTCGATCTGAAATGCGAGCTGACGACGGGCTCGCTCTCCCGCGTGCGCGATGCCCTCGTCCCCGTGATCGCGGCGGTCGGCGGCGTCCTGGCACCGATACTCCTCTATCTGCTGGCCAATGCCGGATCTCCCTCTACGCAAAGCGGATGGACGGTGCCTACCGCCACGGACATCGCCTTCTCGGTAGCCGTGCTGGCGATGACCGGTGGGAAGGGGACGTCAAGGCTGGCACCTTTCCTGACCACCCTGGCCGTGGCCGACGACGTGATCGGCATACTCCTCATCGCCCTCGTCTACTCGCGTGGCGGCCGACCATGGACGCTTATACCTCTGGCGTTGTGTCTGCTGGCGTGGTGGCTGCTCGCGCGGATGGAAAAGCCCATATGGCCGCTCATGGTCCCGGTCGCCCTCGTCGCATGGTACATGGCTTTGCTCTCAGGCATCCACCCTACCATCGCCGGGGTCGCCCTTGGTCTGCTCGCGCCCGGCCGCCCAATGCACGCGGAGACCCGCGTCCGAGCCGAACGGTGGTCGAACGCCATCGGACCGTTCTCCTCGCTGCTCGTTCTGCCTGTCTTCGCCTTCTTCTCCATGGGGATCTCCTTGCGCGGCATGGATTTCCACACCTTGGCAAGCCCCGTATTCCTGGGTGTGTTCCTTGGACTGGTCATCGGCAAGCCGCTCGGCGTCACCCTGGCCGGAAAGGCCTGCCATCTCTGCGGACTGGGCTCGGGGCGCCGGCCGCTGGTCCGAAGCAAGAAGGGAACGGGTACGGCACGAATCGCCACTCTTGAGGAGATGGGCATGGCCCAGCTGTGCGGCATCGGGTTCACGGTCGCCTTCCTCATGGCCGACCTCGCCTTCGCCGACTCGGCCTACTCCGGCATCGCCAAAATTGGCGTCCTCGCCGGATCCATCACCGCCGCGCTCATAGGATCGTCCGAACTGCTCATAGCCGGACATCGCAAACATTCCAACGAGTAACGGGAACTCCCGGCAAAACCAATGGCGTGACTTCCGACCCATCACATGCTTCCTGTGATTTCCGCTCTGTCGACAAGCTTGCGTAATTCATCAATAAGCGGTATAGATCGGCGTCGGCCACCCAAAACCATATCCTGCCCAGAATGGGCCCGCCGACGAAGTAAAACGTTACTTGCAGTCGGTCTCACGACCGGCTCGTTCTTTTGCGTAACCGACGAACCGGTCGACGGCCTCGGGCGTGCGGTGGTCGAAGAACAGGCTCGTCTCCGTGTCGAGTTCCCTGATAGCGGCCATGTCGTCGCCATTCAGTTCGAAATCGAAGATGTCGAGGTTCTCGGCCATGCGAGCCTTATGTGTGGTCTTGGGCAAGACCACGATTCCGCGCTGGGTCAGCCATTGCAGGATGACCTGCGCGACCGATTTTGCGTGCCGTTGGGCGATGGACTGCAGCACCGGGTTGACGAACATGCCGGACTTGCCCTCGCCGAACGGGGCCCACGCCTCGTGCGCGATGCCGAGCCGGTGCATGTTCGCGTGCGCGGCGGCCTGTTGGTCGAGCGGGTGGGTCTCGACCTGGTCGACCATCGGGGCGATCTCGTTGAACGCGGCCATGTCCGCGAGGCGGTCCGGGTAGAAGTTGCTCACGCCGATGGCGCGAACAACGCCGTCATTGTAAAGCTTCTCGAGCGCATGCCACGCCCCGTAATAGTCGGCGAATGGCTGGTGCAGCAGCACGAGGTCGAGATAATCGGTTCCCAGCTTTCGCAGTGAAGCGTCGATGGATCTCAGCGTGTTCTCATAGCCGTAGTTGCTGATCCACACCTTGGTCGTGACGAACAGGTCCTTCCGTTCGATGCCGGATTGCCGGATTCCCTCGCCCACCCCGGCCTCGTTGAAGTACGACTGGGCGGTGTCGATGTGGCGGTAGCCGGTCTCGATGGCCTCGCGTACGCAGCGCGCGCACTCGCTCTTGCCTATCTGGAAGACGCCGTAACCGATTTGGGGCACCTTCACCCCGTTGCTCAAAGCAATGTTTCTCATCATCGTTCCTTTCGATTGCCGTTGTATTCAGATGATTTCAAACGATATTCTCCGGTAGCCGCTACCGGTCAAACTACGACACACCGGTAGAAACAACCGGACGCTGAGACCGCGCACGACGTGCGATAATGACGACAGCCAACCCGAGACTTCGACGGAACAGGAAACCCTTATGACGGAAGCAGCAGAAAAACGCAGTCATCCGTGCACGATGAAAGAGACGTGCGAACGTATCGGCATGAACTACGAGGCGCTGAAATTCTACTGCAACGAAGGCCTCGTGCCAGGACTCAAACGTAACGAACACAACCATCGCGTCTTCGATGAGCACCAGGTCGCCTGGCTGGAAGGCCTAGGCTGCCTGCGCCGCTGCGGCATGGGCATCAAGGAGATGAAGCGCTACAGGGACCTCTGTCTGGAAGGCCGGTCCTCCATTCCCGAACGACAGCGCATGCTGGACGCCAAACGCCATGAGCTGCAAGACAAGGTCAAGGAAATCAACGACTCCATCGCCTACATCGACCACAAGCAACGTTTCTACGACGACGTCCAAGCCGGACGCGCCGAATACCACAGCAACCTACTGCCAGACAAACTCGAGAAGCCAGATAACAGCAACGCATAAAGCCGAAACGCCATTCTCAGTCTGTTGGTCATACTCAAACCTGACCGAATCGGGTAAGAGCCAATACCCGTTACCTATGGATCTGCGGTCACAGAGCAGCCAAGGCAATACGAAACCAGCCTCAGCGCATTAATTAGTTTTTTTAAACTCCCGGCATTCCGAAATCCTGACATGTACAAAGGCGGGCACGTTCATGGCTTTCCGATCAATCGGCCGAGAGCCAATCCAAGAGATATGGCATATATCTGCTACTATTGGTCATATTGGACACTTTACTTGGTGAAAGGAGTTGCCATGAGCATGGCTGTCATTGAGGCGCGGCCGGTACGGTCAGACGCGCCGTACGTCCTGCAGGGCGACGGGAAGACCTACCAACTGGACAGGAACGCGTTCCAGGCGGCGATGGAAGCTGCAAAAGAGGCCTCAGACACGAGCCGTACCATCGGCACGGGAGAGGCGGCGCGGATCCTTGGGGTCTCGCGCAAGACCGTGCAGCGCATGCTCGACGCGAACGCCATCCCCTACCGGCGCAACGGCGAGGGTGGCAACCGGATGATGCGACAGGCCGACGTTATCAGCTACGCCGAGACCATGCGCTCCGATCGGAGGGCCGCGCTGGACGACCTGCGAGACCAGGCCGAGGACATGGGCCTCTACGACATGCCTGACGCCGGCCAGGAGGGCTGAGGCCAGTGGGACCCGCCGTCATCGACACCAACATCCTCTTCCACATGTGGATCCTCGACCCGATACTGACACTCGCCGACGAGAAGATGTTCGAGCCGCTCTGGTCCGGATTTGCATCCAAAACAGCTTTGTCGAAAATCCAAACGCCTAGAACGATGACCCGAAAATATTCAGAAAGGAACCCGTCCGGATGAACCGGACGGGCTTTTACCTAACGGCGGCTATGCCTACTGTGATAGTCCACGACCAGCAGGTAGCCGATGACGGCCACAAGCATAAGGTCGGTGACGATGTTGTCCGCCTTGGCAATCAAGGCGGCGATGATCGCCACGATGGACTCCCTCAGATAGTTGTCACCATTGGGTCCTTTCCTCTTACCAGGCATAATTGCCTCTTTGTTTTTATGCCGCGCCACGCGGGGCGCGGCTGCGGCGTACAGGCCGGACGGCCCGCACGGACACCGGAAGCGTTACCTGTCCGGCATCCGTATCATCGTATCCGATGGACGGAATCTCCACGGGTACGGTATACTTGGAACATGTCGGGTACGGCAGCGTTACCCATCCGGACCATAAAAGGCGGCAAGAAGCTTTTCACCGGATGGCGTCGAAACCGGCAGGGACACCTCTTACGTCCTGTTTTTATGCCGCGGGCCGGCATTCGAATCAAATCGGATGCCGGCCCTACGGATTTTCAACCACTCTCTCAATCTTCCGTGCGCCGGTAGGTGATGTCGTAGCCTAGGGCCTCCATGAGCAGGCCGATGATGAGGTAGGCCTGGTTCCATATGCGCCAATCGGTGATGTGGGTGGGCTGGTCGGCGGCGGCAAACCCGGCCGAATCTCGGTAGAGGGTGAAGTCCCAGCCGCCGGTCTCGGGGTCGCTTTCGCCGTTACGTCTCATCTCCTGCTCGTCGGCCATGAACGAGCGGATCTCGTCGATGAGCCCGGCGCGCTGCTCCCCCAGCCGCGCCATTGCATCATCGGGAGCCGTACCACCTTCCCGCTCCCAACCAAGTATCTGGCTGGCGGTCATGTCGAGTCTTGTGGCGAGGGCGTCGACGGGCAGGCCTAGCGAGAGCCGGTAGGTCTTGGCTGTCATGTCGCTGCCGTCGTTGGTGATGGTGTTGTCGTTCATGATTATTGATCCTTCTGTGATGTTGGTTCCAGCGTATCCGGGAACAGCATGCGATATCCCGTGTTCTGGCTCGTGTGGTCGAATGTTCCTGTTTGCCGTCACGTTCTCCGTATCTCCTCTTCCCGGTTTTTCCGCCGCGTTTGACGCTGGGTTTCCGCGTCCCTACGGAATCATTCGTCTTGGGTTTCGCACGCGTGGCGGTCTCCTTTGTGGATTGGTTTTTTCCTGCGTTCGGCGTTGTATGCGAGCATTCTTTCGCGGTGATGTTGCCGGAATTCGGAGCCGACGTGAAGACGTTGCAGAATCAGCTCGGCACGGCAGCGCGACCATCACACTGGACACCTACGCCGGACTGTGGTCGGAACGGCTCAACGATCTCGCCGACGCCGTTGACGACACCAGGACGAGGACACTCGAACTGGCAGGCTAGAAGAAAGCCAGCTCTAAGCCGACCGGCGTCTGCCTGTCAGTTTGTGCCGAACCTCGACAACGAAAAATCGTGTCTGAAATCGTGTATTGGCATGATTCAGACACGATTTTTAATATTTTCTTCACCGTCGCAACCGTCGCCATCGTCCGTAAAACCGAAATATTGAATCCCGTGTCCTGTGCGGGCACGTCCATCGCCGCGAGTCCACCATACAGGGGCGAAACCGCCGAACTTTCGACGCCTATCAACGGCACCGTATCTTCAAACCGTTGGAAAACAGGGGATTCAGAGCCAATCCATCATCAAGGAAAACACGTATCCCGACATCCGGAAGGTACCCGCTATAGGTGCCGAAAACGACGGAGGACTGCGGTCATCGTATCTAAGCGCATCTGGAAAAGAAAAAGCCTGAAATCCCGATGTCTTGAAAACGTTGGAATTTCAGGCTGTATTCGTCGGGTCGGCGGGATTTGAACCCGCGACCCCTTGACCCCCAGTCAAGTGCGCTACCAAACTGCGCTACGACCCGAACAGTGCAAAAGCACCGAGAAATAAGTTTAGCACATTCTTCGTGTTTGCCAAGGCCCGGCGTGGCGGGAAGAGCTACTGTCGGCTCTCGATAAGGGCGAGGGGTGAAATCAGCCGATGCCAATGGAAAGGCATCGATGAGAACGCCTATACAGCGGTGGGGCACGTGATTGATCGTTTCACTCGCCCCACCACTGCATCTACTGCGTTAGTGTCTCCCCTACTTCTTCTTGCGTTCGCGGATGTGCACAGAGATCTGGATCGGGGTGCCCTCGAAGCCGTACTCCTCGCGCAGCTGGCGCTCGATATAGCGGCGGTAGCCGTGCTCGAGGAAGCCGGTGGCGAAGATGACGAAGCGCGGCGGCCGGGTCGACGCCTGGGTGCCGAAGAGGATGCGCGGCTGCTTGCCGCCCCTCAGCGGATGCGGATGCGCCGACTGCAGGCGGCCGAGGAACGAGTTGAGCTTGCCGGTGGGCACGCGCTGGTCCCAGCTCTCGAGCGCATCGCGCATGGCGGAGGCAAGGCGGTTGGTGTGCCAGCCGGTCTTGGCCGACAGGTTCACACGCCGGGCCCAGGTCACGCGGTCGAACTCGGTCTGCCACAGGCGCTCGAGCCTCTGGCGGTCGAAGTCGTCCATCAGGTCCCACTTGTTGAAGACCAACACCACGGCGCGTCCGGCGTCCACGGCCTGGCTCATCACCTTGAGGTCCTGGTCGGCGATGGGCTGCGAGGCGTCGAAGAGCACCAGCGCCAGCTCGGAGCGCTCGATGGCGGCCTGGGTACGCAGCGACGAATAGTATTCGGCCCCGGAGAGCTTGTGCAGGCGGCGCTTGATGCCGGCGGTGTCTATGAAGAGCCACTGCTGGCCGTCGATGCCGATCACCTCGTCGACCGGGTCGCGCGTGGTGCCGGCGAGGTCGTTGACCACCGAACGCTCCTCGTGCGCCAGCTCGTTGAGCAGCGAGGACTTGCCGACGTTCGGCCGGCCGATCAGCGCCACGCGCCTCAGCCCGCCGGGCGTGAGGAATCCGGAGGTCTTCTTGGCCTTGGCCAGGGTGTCGACCGCCACGTCGAGCAGGTCGCCGACTCCCCTGCCGTGCATGGCCGAGATCCCGTAGGGCTCGCCCATGCCGAGCTTCCAGAATTCGGCGGTCAGGTATTCGTTGGCGCCGTCGTCGACCTTGTTGACGGCCAGCACCACTGGCTTGCCCGATTCGCGCAGCATCTGCACGATGCGCTCGTCGGTGGAGGTGATGCCCACCTGTCCGTCGACCACGAAGACCACCGCGTCGGAGAGCCCCACGGCCACCTGGGCCTGCGAGGCGATGGCGGACTCGATGCCCTCCACGTCGGTCTCCCAGCCGCCGGTGTCGACCAGCTTGAACTCGGTGCCGGCCCACTCGGCGTCATAGCTCACGCGGTCGCGCGTCACGCCGGGGGTGTCCTCCACGACGGCGGCGCGGCGGCCGAGGATACGGTTGACCAGCGTCGACTTGCCGACGTTAGGCCGTCCGACGACCGCGAGCACGCCCACGGCCTTCTGGCGACGCGCGCCACCCTCGTCGTCAACCGCCCCGGCCAGCAGCGCTTGGTCCTCCTCGTCGAGGTCGTAGCCCTCGAGGTTGGCGGCGTAGCGCGAGTATTCCTGCTCCTCCACGGCCTCGTCGACCAGGTGGACCAGTTGGTCGAGGGTCTCTTCGAAGGTCAGCTCGGAGTTGTCGAGCGTGGTGACGCCGTCGGCCGCCTTGAGGAAGCTGGTGGTCTTGGCGTCGGCCCTGTCGCGCTCGGCGACGTTCTCGGCGCCCACGCCCTGCGCGGACTGGCCGGTGCGCCGGGCCTGCCGCACCTCGGGGCGGGCCGTGAGCAGCACGCGCACCTCGGCGTCGGGGGCCACCACGGTGGTGATGTCGCGCCCCTCGGCCACCACGCCGGCGCCCTTGGAGAAGGACTCGGCCTCGGCCTCGCGGTTGATGTAGGCCTGCTGGGCGGCGATGAGCAGATGGCGCACGGGAAGGATGTTGGAGACCTTCGAGACATGCGTGGAGACCGCCGAGTCACGGATCGCCTCGCTGATGTCCTTGCCGTCCACGGCCACGAACGGGTCGTCCGGGTCCACGCCGATGTCGAAGTGGTCGCCGGTGAAGAGCTCCCCCACCATCTCGGTGATGGCGCGCTCGTCGACGCTTTCGGCGTCGAGGTCGGCGCCCTGGCTCATGCACCACCATGCGGCCGCGCGGTACATGGCGCCGGTGTCGAGGTAGGCGTATTCGAAGTATTTCGCCAGGGCCCTGGACGTGGAGGACTTGCCCACGCCGGCGGGGCCGTCGATCGCCACTCGTATCACAGTCCGACCTCCTTGGAAAGCGTGCGCACCTCTGTCTGCGAGAGGATGCGGTATGAGCCGGGCTTGATCTCGCCGAGCCTGATCGGGCCGATCTGCGTGCGCACCAGGCGGCGCACCGGGAAGCCGATGGCCCCGAAGATGCGGCGCACGATGCGGTTCTTGCCCGAATGCAGCACGACCTTGACCATCGTCTCGTCGCGCTTGGAGTCGATGATGGCGCAATGGTCGAGGCGGATGAGCCCGTCGTCGAGGTTGACGCCCTGGGTCACCAGGCGCCGGCAGACGTTGCCGCTGATGCGGCCCTCCAGCGTGGCGATGTAGGTCTTCTTGACTTCGTAGCGCGGGTGCATGACGTGCTGGCTGAGCTCGCCGTCGTTGGTCATGAGGATCAGGCCCTCGGAATCGTAGTCGAGGCGGCCCATGTGGAAGATGCGCTCGTAGCGGTCGCCCACGATGTCGCGCAGCGTGAAACGGCCCTTGGGGTCGTCCATCGTGGAGAGCACCTTCTTGGGCTTGTTGAGCGCCAGGGTGATGTGGCGGGTGTCCAGGCGGATGCGCGAGCCGTCGACGCGGATCTGCTGGCTGTGCGGATCGACCCTTGAGCCGAGCTCGGTCACCAGCTCGCCGTCGACCTCCACCCGTCCGTCGAGGATGATCTGCTCGCACTTGCGCCTCGAGCCGAAGCCGGCCTGCGCGAGCACCTTCTGAAGGCGGATGCCCTCATTGTCGTGATGATGCGCCTTCTCGGCGCGGGAATATGCGTGTGGCATCGTTCTCCCAACGTGGCCTTGCGGTTGGCCGGTTATTCGGCCGGTTCCGTCGCGTACAGAATGAATGCTCATGGTATCAACCGGGCCCTATAACGTTCGCCCGGAGCCTGAAACACATGGCCATATCATTATACAGGACTTACCCGCCTGCTGGTAGACTGGGTAGTTGCGCGGCGGCCAAACGCCGGGAACACAATGTGAAAAGGAATGCAATATGACACAAGTGCAATCACAGCATAACGGTGGCGATGGCAAGACGGCGCTCGGCGTGCTTTCTGCTTCCGGCGGCGAGCTCGTCGGCAGCTTCTTCATCTTCACGGCCATCTATCTGGTCTCGGCGCTCAGCCCGGCGCTCTACGGCCCGAGCCTCTTCCTGATCGCGATCGCCACGGGCCTGGCATACGGTGTCATGACCCTGGTCTTCGGCCGGCTTTCCGGCGGCCAGTTCAACCCGGCCGTCACCCTCGCCGCGATGCTCACCTACAAGACCAAGTTCCTCGACGGCATCTGCTACATCATCGCCCAGGTGCTCGGCGGCATCTTCGCCGGCGCGCTGGCCCGCTACATCATCCCCACCTCCACGATCGCCACCGGCAAGATGTGGTTCGCCAACGCGGTCAACGGCTTCGACAAGAACTCGCTGTCGGCCACCCAGCTGGCCAACGCGAAGGTCACCTTCGGCGTGTGGTTCGCCATCGCCGTCGAGCTGATCGCCGTCATCATTATCGTCGCCGTCGCCATGCGCACGCTCGACGGGGACGGCAAGGCCACCTCCGCCTCGGCCCTGGCCATGGGCGCGGCCTACGCCCTCGGCGTCACCTTCACCTACCCGGTCACCGGCGCCTCGCTCAACCCCGCGCGTTCCACCGGCATCGCCCTGTTCACCATGAAGTCCGGCCTGACGCTCAACCCGGCCAACCAGCTCTGGCTGTTCTGGATCTGCCCGATCCTCGCCGCGGCCATCGTCGCGCTCGTGCTCATCATCGGCCAGCTGATCTCCGACAAGACCGTCAAGGGCGGGCATGCACAGGCCGACGTCGCCTTTGACGCCGAGGCCGTGAACGGCGAGGGCCAGGTCGACTTCGACGCGGTCGTCGCCTCCGGTTCCGAGGATGCTTCCGACAGCAAGGCCGAGGGCCAGGACTCCTTCGAGATGCCCTCGCTTGACTCCGCCGCGGATCCGGCTTACGATGCCTCGGATTCCGCTTCCGCCGCCGACGAGGACGCCAAGTCCGACTCCGAGGCCTCAGAGAAGTAGTCTGATGCTGAAATAAACCACAAGAAGTCCGATCCCCAGGGCGATGCCGATGAAGGCGTCGAAGCCGACGGAACGGATCTTCCAAGGGCTCCGATTGCGCATCACCAAGCGGATCAGCCCGGTCACGATGGCCGTCACAGCGAACAGCACTGTGGCGGCCATCGTGTGTCCCAGGGCCGCGATGAGCGCCGAGACGATGACGACGATGGCCACCGCCCACTCGAACGCCGGCTTGCCTTCGTTGTCTTCTGAGACATGCGGATGGTGTGCGGACATGCTCTTCCTTCCTGCCGCCTGGATGGGCGGGACGCGAATGCTTGAACTGTGCACCATTCTAACGGCCCGGTCGCCAGAGGCGACGGCTCGGGCGTCGTGGAGGGAAAGCGGACCGCATGGCTCAGTGGAAGAAGTGGCGGGTATGCGTCAGGTACATGGTGGTGCCATGCGCCTGTGCGGCGTCGATGACCTCCTGGTCGCGGATCGAGCCGCCGGGCTGCACGATGGCCCTCACTCCCGCATCGATCAACGCCTCGGCGCCGTCGGCGAACGGGAAGAACGCGTCCGAGGCGGCCACCGAACCCCTGGCCCGGTCGCGCCCGTCATCGAGGGTGTTCGCGCGTTCGACCGCCAGATGGCAGGAGTCCACGCGGTTGACCTGCCCCATGCCGATGCCGACCGTCGCCTGGTCGTGGGCCAGCAGGATGGCGTTGGACTTCACGCAGCGTATCGCCCTCCACGCGAAGGCGAGGTCGCGCATCGTGGTTTCGTCCGCCGCCTCCCCCGAGACCAGCTGCCAGTTGGCGGGGTCGTCGCCCGGAGCGTCGATGCGGTCGGTGGATTGCACGAGCAGGCCGCCGTCGATCTGGCGGAACTGGGTGGCAGTGTTCGGCCGCCGGGGCACGCGCAGGATGCGCAGGTTCTTCTTCTTGGCCTCCAGCAACCGCAGGGCCTCCGGTTCGTAGTCGGGGGCGACGATGACCTCGGTGAAGATCGGACGCACGTTTTGGGCCATTTCCAGGGTGACCGTGCTGTTGGCGGCGATGACGCCGCCGTAGGCGCTCATCGGGTCGCAGCGGTGCGCCTTGAGATGCGCCTGCGCCACGCTGTCTCCAACGGCCACGCCACAGGGGTTGTTGTGCTTGCAGACCGCCACGGCGATGCCCGGCGCGAAGTCCCAGACGGCCCGCCATGCCGCGTCGGCGTCCACGTAGTTGTTGTAGCTCATCGGCTTGCCGTGCAGTTGCTCGGCATGGGCGAAGCCGTTTCGGTCGAGCGTGTCGGCGTAGAGGCATGCCCGCTGGTGCGGGTTTTCGCCGTAGCGCAGGACCCGTGTGCGCTGCCAGGTATGGGTGAAGGTGTGTGGGAAGGTCTGCCCGTCCGGTTGCTCGGAGTTGTTCGGTTGGGGCGATGGGGACGATCCGGTCGGTTCGACCTGGGCGGCCGAGGGCCCGGTTTGCGCCTGTCCTGTTGTCTCCTCGTTGCCGCATGCGTCATCCACGCTGTTCGGTCTGGTCCAATGGCCGCCTGTCCACTCGGCGATGGCTGCATCGTAGGCGGCGGTTGTGGCGAAGGCCTTCGAGGCGAGCCAGCGGCGTTCCTCCAGGGTGAGGCCCCGGCCCGATTCGATCCGTTGCGCGGCCAGCCGGTAATCCTCGGGGTCGGTGATGACGGCGACGCTCGCGCTGTTCTTCGCGGCGGCGCGGACCATGGCGGGGCCGCCGATGTCTATCTTCTCGATGATGTCGGCCTCGCTGGCCCCGGCTCGTACGGTGTTGGTGAAGGGATAGAGATTGACGACGACCATGTCGTACGGTTCGATGCCCAGACCCCGAAGCTCCTCGGACTGCTTGGCGTCGGTCATGTCGGCCAGGATGCCGGCGTGGATATGCGGGTCGAGCGTCTTCACCCGGCCGCCCAGGCTTTCGGGGAATCCGGTCACTTGTGCCACTTCGGTCACCCTGACGCCCAGTTCACGCAGCTTCCGGGCCGTCGAGCCCGTGGAGACCACCTCGGTGCCCGCGTCGGCGAAGGCAAGGGCCAGCGCCTCGAGGCCGGTCTTGTCGTAGACGGACACCAGTGCCCGTCGTATCGGTCGATTCGTCTTCGGCTCCATATCCCCTCCTTGGCATGCGGATAGCGGGAACGCAGGTGCCGTGAATCGTCGATGGCTATTCGGAAGAACCCGCTTCCCTACCACCATCTTGGCTGGTTTCGCGGTTCTGAGCCTTGCCGTTCTCGCTTTTCGAGATGGCGGCGGCCCTGCGGCGCCTGGAGACGATCCTCACGCCGATCACCGTGGCGATGAGCACGACGGCGATGCCCCATGCCATGAACATGCCGATCGAGGTCGGCTTGATGACCGCCTGCGTGGAGGCGGCCGAATCCACGCCGACGTGCCGAAGGCGGTTCTGGCCTAACGCCCCCGTGGAGCAGACGAACGCCAGGGTGGCGAGCAGCGACATCAGCACTGTGGAGATGACGAAGGAGACCAGCGGATGCGCCAGACTGGCCACGAGCCTGCCCACCTCGACGCGTTTGCCGGGCCTGCCGGCGTTGATCGCGAAGACCTTCGGGCTGAAGAGCTCCACCAGGGCGACCACCAGTCCGCATGCCAGCGGCAGGAAGAGCAGCACGTCGCGCGCAAGATCGCTGGAGACCGCCTGCGGGAAGAGGCCGAAGACGGGGACGGCGGGCAGTCCGGCGGCGTGGTCGCTCCACAGCGTGAAGCTGGCGAGCTCGCCGATGCGGAAGCCGCCGCCGAAGAGCCACGAGACCGCCCAGATGCAGAGGTTGGGCAGCCACGCGAGCGTGCAGATTGAGGTGACGATGCGCGAGCCGGTGCGCATGCCCGCCAGGTCGAAGACCCTGAACATCGCGGCATGGTTCTGGAAGGTCCAGACCAGCACGGTGAGCAGGCCCAGGGCGAGATAGCCGGTGAGCAGCCACAGCGCGTTCTTCAGGCCGAGCCGCAGTGTGCGGCGCATGCGTTCGGAGAGCGTGGCGCCCGCCTTGTCCATCATGGTCCTGAAAGCGCGGGACCCGGGCAGCGCGCCGACCAGATAACCGAAGGTGAAGACGATGGCCGTCTTGAGTGCCACGATGGGCAGGGTGTCGGTCAGCACCACCGTCACGTTGGCGGCGTAGAGCAGCATCGCCGCCTCCCAGAGCACGAGCGCGGCGAGATAGGATTCAAGGTTGACCGAAAGCCTTCTGGCCAGCCATGCGACCAGCCAGACCAGCAGCGCGGTCAGCAGCAGGGGGATGACGCTCAGGGTGATCGATCCGGAATGGAAGCCGATTCCCTGGCTGAGCAGGACGATGGCCAGGGTGATGGGAATCGAGGAGTTGAGGATGCCGCCACCCTCCTCCATGGAGACCACGAAGAAGGCGACGGAGAGGAAGACCCAGAGCAGCAGGGTGTAGATGACCAGGCAGAGACCGGCTACTTGCACGCCCTTGAGCCAGGGCCTGCCCTGCTTGCTCATGCTTCGCCGTCGCCGTCGAGCGCCTGCCGGAGCAGGGTCGCCGCCTGTGCGGGGGTCTTGCCCACGGCGATGCCGGCGGCCTCGAGGGCTTCCTTCTTGTCCTGGGCCGTGCCCTTGCCGCCGGAGATGATCGCGCCTGCATGGCCCATCTGCTTGCCTTCGGGCGCGGTGAAGCCGGCGATGTAGGCGACGACGGGCTTGCTCATGTGCTCCTTGGCCCAACGGGCCGCTTCCTGTTCGGCGCTGCCGCCGATCTCGCCGATCATCATCACGGCCTTGGTGTTGTCGTCCTGTTCGAACTGCTGGAGCGCCTCGAGCAGGGTGGTGCCGACGATCGGGTCGCCGCCCACGCCGATGCATGCGGTGAAGCCGAGGTCGGCCAGCTCACCCATCAGCTGGTAGGTCAACGTGCCGGACTTCGAGACCAGGCCGACCGGGCCAGAGCCGACGATGCCGTTGGGAATGATGCCTAGATTGTCGTTGCCCTCACCGACGGCGGACGGCACGAGCAGGCCCGGGCAGTTCGGCCCGATGATGCGGATACCGCGCTGCAGGGCGAGCTCGACGCAATAGGCCGTGTCGGCGACGGGAATGCCCTCGGTGATCACCACGATGAGCTTGATGCCGGCGTCAATCGCCTCGAGCATCGCGTCCTTGGCGAAGCGCGGAGGAACGAAGATGACGCTGGCCTGCGCCCCGGTCTTCTCCCTGGCCTCGCCGCAGGTGGCGTAGACCGGCAGGCTCGTTTCGGTGTCGCTGGCGTCTAAGTGCAAGCTGACGCTGGTGCCGGCCTTGCGCGGATTGACCCCGCCGACCACATGCGTGCCGGCGTTGAGCATGCGTGAGGTGTGGGTCATGCCCTGATGGCCGGTCATGCCCTGGACGATGACGGGAGCTCCATGCTCGATGAACAGTGTCATTTCGTGGTCTCCTTCGTGCTCGAGGCGTATTGGGCCGCGGCGCGGGCGGCCTGTTCCATGGTGTCGCGGACGTGCAGGTTCGCGTTGTCCGCCGACTTGAGGATCTCGAGGCCCTCCTTGGCGGCGTTGCCGTCGAAGCGCACCACGATTGGCTTGGAGACGTTGAGTTCCCCGAGCGCCCCGACGATGCCCTGGGCCACCTGGTCGCAGGCGGTGATGCCGCCGTAGACGTTGATGAACACGGATTCGACCTGCGGGTCGGAGAGCACGATGGAGAGGCTGGTGCGCATCACCTCGGCCGAGGCGCCGCCGCCGATGTCGAGGAAGTTGGCGGGCTTGACGCCGCTGCCCAGCTGCTCGCCCGCGCCGGACACCGCGTCCAGGGAGCTCATCACGAGCCCCGCGCCGTTGCCGATCACCCCGACCTGGCCCTTGAGGTGCACATAGTGCAGGCCGTGCTCGCGGGCACGGGCCTCGAAGGGGTCGGGATGCGAGTTCTGCGAATAGGCCTTCCACTCCTCATGGCGGAAGGAGGCGTTGTCGTCCAGGGAGATCTTGGCGTCGAGGGCGCACAGCGACTTGGAGGACTCGTCGTCAGGGTCGCCGATCTTGGCCAGCGGGTTGATCTCGACCAGCGTGGCGTCGTTGCGCTTGAAGCATTGCCACATCCGCAGCAGCACCTGGGCGGCCTGGTCCACGTCGGCGTGGTAGAAGCCGATAGACTCGGCCATCTTTCTTGCGGAGGCCTCGTCGAAATCCTCGAGGGCGCTGATGTGCAGGCGCTTGACGGATTCGGGATGGTCGCGGGCGATCTCTTCGACCTCGGTGCCGCCGTTGGCGGTGGCCAGCACGTCGAAATCGCGGGAGGTGCGGTCCAGCGAGATGGAGACGTAGTATTCGTGGATGATGTTCTTGGCCTGGGCCACCAGCACGCCGTTGACCTTGTGGCCGGCGATGGTCATGGGCAGTATCTGCTCGGAGCAGAGGATGGCCTCGTCCTGGTTGTGGGCCACCTTGACGCCGCCGGCCTGGCCGCGGTGACCGGTGCGCACCTGCGCCTTGATGACGCAGGGGTAGCCGATCCTCTCTGCGGCTTCGGCGACCTCGTGCGAGTTCTGCGCGAAGATCGCGTCGGGAGTGGCGATGCCCTGTTCGTCCAGCAGCAACCGTGCCTGGTGTTCATACAAATCCATGAAAACCCCTTGAATCTAACGATGGAAACTGGCTTGCGTCCGGCAACGGGAAGATGTCGTCAGGCGGGCATCCTGGTCAGCGAGCTGATGGGATAGCCCTTGAGGTCGTCCCTGCCGCTCAGCCCGTCGAGCTCCATGACGAAGCTGAAGCCGGCCACCTCTCCCCCGGCCTTGGCGATGAGGTCGGCTGCCGCCTTGGCGGTGCCTCCCGTGGCGATCAGGTCATCGACGATCAGCACGCGCGAGCCGGGCTCGATCACGTTCTGCTCGATCTCCACGCAGGCCTCGCCGTATTCCAGCGAATAGGTCTCGCCCAGGGTCTCCGGCGGCAGCTTGCCAGCCTTGCGCACGGCTATGAAGCCCTTGCCCAACGCCTGGGCCAGCGGCGGGCCGATCAGGAAGCCACGGGCCTCGAGGCCGGCCACGTAGTCGAAGCTGTCGGCAGGCACCGGCAGGGCCAACCGCAGCGCCTTGATCATGATCGAGAGCCCGCGCGCGTCGGCTATGGCGGGGATGAAGTCCCTGAACAGCACACCCTTCTTGGGGAAATCCGGAATGGTTCGAATGAGCGAGATCAGATACTCCGCATCGTCTCCACCGACGTTCTTCAGCTGATCGATGGTGATGTCGCTATCTTGCATGAACTGGGCCCTACCTCTGTATGTTGACTGCTTGTGCTGGCTGGTGAAGTCTGAAAGACTACTTGTCCGAATCCTCGGAATCGTCGACCTTCTCCTCGTGGGACTCTTCGGCCGGCTTCTCGTCGTTGGCTTCGGTCTCGGAATCGGAGTCATTGTCGACGTCCTGCTGCGCCTCATCGGCGGTGTCGAACGGCTTCTGTGCGGTCTCGTCGGCGTCCGTTGCCTGCGTGGCGTCCTCGTCGTCCTTGTCGACAGGGTTGCCGTCCTCGTCCACGTCGTCATCGTCGATGAACGCGGGACGCTCGTACTTCTTGCTGATCGCCGGGAAGGTGAAACGCATCGGGGATCCGTCGGAATCGATGACGATCTCCTCGTACTTGGTGTCGACGGAGACGACCTTGCCGATGATGCCGCCGATGGTCTGCACCAGGTCGCCGGGCTGCAGGGACTGGCGGAAGTCCTTGACCTTCTTCTGCTGCTGCTTGCTCTTGCGCGACTGCCAGAACATCAGCGCGACCATCAGCACGAGGAAGACGATGAAAATCATGTTGCCATTGCTGCCCACTTTGGAACTCCTATCGGACGTGTGTTTTACGGTGGACCATGCTCATGTCCAACGTCTGGAATTTTAGAATAACTTGTTGACATCATCCGGGGGCTGTATCCCCAGGTGTTTCCATGCCTTTTCGGTGGCGACGCGGCCCCTGGGGGTGCGCACGAGGAAGCCCTCGCGCACCAGGTAGGGCTCGCAGACCGTCTCCACGGTCTCCGCCTCCTCGCCGATCATGGCCGAGAGGTTGTTGAGGCCCACCGGCCCGCCGTCGAAGCGCCTGACGATGGCGTCGAGCACGGCCAGGTCGAGCCGGTCCAACCCCTCGGAGTCGACCTGGTAGAGCGCCAGCGCCTGCTCCACGTCATCGGGCTCGACCTCGCCGAGATCGTGGACTATGGCCCAGTCGCGCACGCGGCGCAGCAGCCGGTTGGCGATGCGGGGCGTGCCCCGGCTGCGCAGGGAAAGCTGCCTGGCGCTGCCCTGTGCCAGTTTGATGTCGAGCACCACGGAGCTGCGCTCGATGAGCCGTTCCAGCTCCTCGTGCGGGTAGAAGTCGAGATGCGCGGTGAAGCCGAACCTGGCGCGCAGAGGCGCCGGCAGCATGCCCTCGCGTGTGGTGGCGCCGATGACGGTGAAGCGCGGCAGGGTGAGCGGGATGGAGGTGGCGCCCGGGCCCTTGCCCACCATCACGTCCACGCGGAAATCCTCCATGGCGATGTAGAGCAGCTCCTCGGCGGCACGGGGCAGCCGGTGGATCTCGTCGATGAAGAGCACCTCGCCGGAATCCAGGGAGCTCAGGATGGAGGCCAGGTCGCCGGCATGCTGGATCGCGGGGCCGGATGTGACGCGGATCGGCACCTCGAGCTCGTTGGCCACGATCATCGCCAGCGTGGTCTTGCCCAGTCCGGGAGGGCCCGCCAGCAGGATGTGGTCCGGTGGCACGGCGCGCTTCTTGGCCGCGTCGAGGAAGAGCTGCAACTGCGCCTTGAGGCGCGGCTGACCGATGAAGTTGCTCAGCGTCTGGGGGCGCAGCTCCTCGTCGCTGACCGGCTCGTTGCCGATCGGAGCGGAGGAGACCATGCGCAGCGACTCCTCGTTGGCGCTTTCGTTCTCCTGGATATCCGGTGTCTCCCGTGCCATCTCAGCGCCCCCGATCCAGGGAGGTCAGCGCCAGCTTGAGCACCGTGGGGACGTCGGTGTCGGCCAGTGGCGTGGCGATGCCGTTGGCCTTGCAGACGCCCAGCACGGCGTGGGCCGCGTCGTGCTCGCGCCAGCCGAGCGAGACCAGGCCCTCGATGACCTGGGTGGTGCCGGAGTCGTAATGCGGGCCGTCGTCGTCTCCACGGCCCTCGATCTCGTCGAGGTTGATCGACCCGCGCAGCTCGAGGATGATCTTCTGCGCGCCCTTTTTGCCCAGGCCCGGCGCCTTGGCCAGCGCCGTGGCGTCGCCGTCCATCACGGTCTTGGCGAGCCTGTCGGGCGGAAGGGTGGAGAGCAGCGAGAGCGCGACTTTGGGACCGATGCCGCTGACCTTCTGCAGCTGCAGGAACATGCGTTTGGAGGCCTGCGAGAGGAAGCCGTAGAGCGTGATCGCGTCCTGCGAGACGTTGAGGTAGGTGTGGACCTCGGCGTCCTGTCCGGCGTGCATCGACGCCAGCTCGGACGCGGGCATGCGTACCTCGTAGCCGACGCCGGCGACCATGACGAGCGCCACGCCCTGCCCGACCGACTCCACACGGCCACGGAGCATTCCGATCATCGCTTCTCCCCTGCTCGTTCTGCCATTTCGATTGACGATGCCGATACGATGCTCGCTGGGCCTCCCCGCCCCAGATGGACAGGAGACCGAACGCCATCATAATTCGAACATCTGTTCGATAGCCTACATGCCCCTATCGACGCTGCCGCGGCGCTTGGCGCGTTGGCTGGCCTGGGCCCACTGGCGTTGCGCCAGGGTCAGGTGCTGCTCGCGCTCCCCGCCCTGCAGAGCCCCGGACGGACGCAACGCGTGGCAGATGGCCTGCGCGAGGGCGTCGGCGGCGTCGGCGGGCTGCGGCAGCTTGTTGAGGTTGAGGATGTGGGCGACCATGCGCTCCACCTGGATCTTCTCGGCGCGTCCGTTGCCGGTCACCGCCATCTTCGCCTCGGTCGGGGTGTGCAGCGCCACGGGTATCCCCCGTTGCGCCGCCGCGAGCATCGCCAGCCCCGCGGCCTGCGCCGTGCCGAGCACCGTGTTGCGGTTCTCCTGGGCGAACACGCGCTCGATGGAGACCGTGTCTGGAGAGAAGGCGTCGATCTTGGCGGCCAGGCCGTTGTAGATGGCGAGCAGACGCAGGTCCTGCGAGGTGTGCGGGTCGGAGCGCACCACGTCCACATGAACGAAAGAAAGCCGACGGGATGCGTCGGCTTCTATGACGCCGACCCCGCAGCGTGTGAGCCCGGGGTCGACTCCGAGGATGATCACCTTGCGGTCACTCCTCTTCGGCGAGCTGGGCCATCACCTCGTCCGAGGCGGTCCAGTTGCTGTAGATGTTCTGCACGTCGTCGAGGTCGTCCAGGTTGTCGATCAGCTTGGTGACCTTCTGCGCGTCCTCCAGGCCCAGGTCGACCTCGGTCTTCGGGGTCATGACCAGATCGGCGGAATTGTAGTCGATGCCGGCCTTCTGCAGCGCCTCGCGCACGGAGACCATGTCGGTCGGCGCGGTGGTGACGGTGTAGACCTCGTCATCGTCGGAGACGTCCTCGGCGCCGGCCTCGGCCACGATCTCGAAGAGCTTGTCGTAGTCGATGCCCTCGGAGGGGACCACGATCTGGCCCTTGCGCTCGAAGTTGAAGCTCACCGCGCCGGAGGAGGCCAGGGAGCCGTTGCCCTTGGTCAGCGCCGAACGCACCTCGGCGGCGGCGCGGTTGCGGTTGTCGGTCAGGCACTCGATGATGAGGCCGACGCCCGCGGGAGCATAGCCCTCGTAGTTGATGGTCTCGTAGTCGGCGGCGCCGGCCTCGGCGCCGGAGCCGCGCTTGACCGCGCGCTTGATGTTGTCGGCGGGCATGGAGGCCTTCTTGGCCTTGACGATGGCGTCATAAAGGGTCGGATTGCCATCCGGATCGCCGCCGCCCAGACGGGCCGCGATCTCGATGTTCTTGATCAGTTTCGCGAACAGCTTGCCGCGCTTCGCGTCGATGGCGGCCTTCTTGTTTTTGGTGGTCGCCCACTTGGAATGCCCTGACATAATGCTCCTAGCAGGTATACGAATACGTTAAACGAAATAATTCTAAAGGACTTTCGCGACAAAACCGATCCCGTATTTCGTGCGGATGGCTTTGCGACATAGGCCGATGACAAGGCATTACGGCGATGAGCAGCCTATGCCGAGACTCCCCGACCGGCCTGTCGTTGCCGTGCCGGAAACGCGAAGGCCCGTCCCCATCGAACAAGGACAGGGAACGGGCCGGAAGCGAAGTGATGAGCTGGCTCAGACCTCGCCGTCGGCCTTCATGCTCCGGCGCACCTCGAGGATGCGCTGGATGACAGTGATAGTGCCGAGCACGGCCAGGATGACGAGGAACGCCATCAGCCAGCGTGCGTCGTCGAAGATGCCTGTGATCAGCATGCCGACCAGAACGATCACCAGCCGGTCGCTGCGGGTGGCGATGCCGTTCTTGGCCTCGTAGCCGACCGATTCCGCGCGGGCCCGGGCATACGAGGTGACGAACGAGGTCATCATCGCGTAGAGCGTCGCGCCGATGCCGACCCAGCGGACGATGCCGCCGATCCCGGCATTTTCGGCCGACAGCGGCATGCCGACGTGCAGCAGGAAATAGAGCGCGGCGGCGAGCAGCACCGCCCAGTCGGCGATGCGGTCGAGCGTCGAGTCGAGGAAGGCGCCGAACTTGGTCCCGCCGCCGTTGATCAGTGCGACGGAACCGTCGAGCGCGTCGAACGCCGCGAGGATGGCCATGAGGATCGAGCCGGGCACCAGCCAGCCGGTGACGCCGGTGGCGATGGCCACGGCGATCGTGCCCACCGCCCCGATGACGGTCACCGCGTCGGCGCTCAGCCCCATCGCGGCCAGCAGCCTGGCCACCGGCGCGATGAGGCGTTTGAACGGCGCCCGTAGTCTCTCAAGCATTCCCGACGGTATTCCTTCCGGCCGCGCTCACTTGGTGGCGGCGGCGAAGTCGTCGGCGCTGTTGACCTGGGCGCGCGAGGCGATGACCTTCAGGATGTCGGCCTTGGCCTCGTCGACCGGCACGCCGTTGAGCTGGCTGCCGTCGCGGAAGCGGAAGCTCACCGCGTTCTTCGACACGTCATCCTGGCCGACGATCAGCGTGAAGGGCACCTTGGACTTCGAGGCGTTGCGGATCTTCTTGCCGAAGCGGTCGTCGGAGGTGTCCATCTCGCAGCGCACGGTCTCCTCGTTCAGCGAGTCGATGAACTTGCGCAGGTGCGGGGCGAACTCGTCGGCCACCGGGATGCCGGTGACCTGCACCGGGGCCAGCCAGACCGGGAAGGCGCCGGCGTAGTGCTCGAGCAGGATGGCGAAGAAACGCTCGATGGAGCCGAACAGGGCGCGGTGGATCATCACCGGGCGCTGGTGGGTGCCGTCCTTCGCGATGTACTCGAGCTTGAAGCGCTCGGGCAGGTTGAAGTCGAGCTGGATGGTCGAGACCTGCCAGGTGCGGCCGATGGCGTCACGGGCCTGCACGGAGATCTTCGGGCCGTAGAAGGCGGCCCCGCCCGGATCGGCGACGAGCTCGAGCCTGGACTCCTCGGCAACCTCGCGCAGCGTCTCGGTGGCCTCCGTCCAGATCTCGTCGGAGCCCACGAACTTCTTCTCGTCCTTGGTGGACAGCTCGAGGTAGAAGTCGTTCAGGCCGAAGTCCTTGAGGACCTTCAGCACGAAGTTGAGGATGGACTTGAGCTCGTCCTTCATCTGCTCGCGGGTGCAGTAGATGTGGGAATCGTCCTGCGTCAGGCCGCGCACGCGGGTCAGGCCGTGGACCTCGCCGCTCTTCTCGTAGCGGTAGACGGTGCCGAACTCGAAGAGGCGCAGCGGTAGCTCCTTGTAGGAACGCTGGCGGGACTTGAAGATGAGGTTGTGCATCGGGCAGTTCATTGGCTTCAGGTAGTAGTCGAAGCCCTGCTTGGTGATGTTGCCGTTCTCGTCCTTCTCCTCGTCGAGGTGCATCGGCGGGAACATGCCGTCCTTGTACCACTGCAGGTGGCCGCTGGTCTCATAGAGGCCGCCCTTGGTGATGTGCGGGGTCTGCACGAAGCTGTAGCCGGCCTTGCGGTGCATCTCGCGCGAGTAGTCCTCCATCGCGTTGATCACCGCGGCGCCCTTCGGATGGAAGACGGCCAGGCCGGGTCCGATCTCCTCCGGGAAGGAGAAGAGGTCCATCTCGGCGCCGAGCTTGCGGTGGTCGCGCTTGGCGGCCTCCTCCATGCGCGCCTGATAGGCCTTGAGATCCTCCTTGGAGGCCCAGGCGGTGCCGTAGATGCGCTGCATCGACGGGTTGTGCTCGTCGCCCAGCCAGTAGGCGGCCGCGGCGCGCTCGAGCTTGAACGCCTTGATATAGCGGGTGTTGGGCAGGTGCGGGCCCTGGCAGAGATCCTTCCAGACCACCTTGCCGTCACGGTCCAGGTTGTCGTAGAAGGTGATCTCGCCCTCGTTGGGAACCTCGGTGCCGACGGTCTCGTCGATGTCGGCCTTCTTCTTGCCGATCAGCTCGAGCTTGTAGGGCTGCTCGGCCTCCTCGGCCTTGGCCTCGTCCTCGGTGACCACACGGCGGTGGAATGCCTGCGAGGACTTGATGATGCGCTTCATGTGCTTCTCGATGTCCTTCAGATCCTCGGGCGTGAAGGGCTTGTCGACGTCGAAGTCGTAGTAGAAACCGTTCTTGATGGCCGGTCCGATGCCGAGCTTGGCGTCCGGACGGATCTCCTGGACGGCCTGCGCCATCACATGGGTGGCGGAGTGGCGCATGATCGCCAGGCCGTCTTCGCTGTCGAGCGCGATGGACTCGACCTCGTCGCCGTCGTGGAGCGGGGTGTAGAGGTCGCGGGGCTTGCCGTTGAGGCGCACGGCGATGATGTTCTTGTCTTCGGCGAAGAGGTCGGTGCCGGTCTGCGTGGCTGCCACCTCCTTGCTTTCGCCGTTGAGTGTGATGGAGATGGTCTGTTCAGCCATGGTATGTGTCCTTTGCTTTCAGGACCCGCGTTACTAGGGGCAGGTCTGGACGGTAAATCAACAGTGACAACGATATGAGAGCAGGGCGACATAGAAACGCGGGCTTGGATTTGGTGTTTTGCCCATGTACGAGGACTTTCAGAATACGCGATATTCATATATTTTATGATCTATTACTACTGTGGCGGGGGCTGGGGATATGCCCTGCTTCGGCACCCTCAAGGCCGGTAGGCCAAGCTTTATGCCTCAGCAGGGCATATCCCCAGCCCGATGATTAAGGATGTCAGAAATACACGAAGATCGAGAACTCTTGGGGCGCTCTGTCATGTTTTACGCAAGAACGTCGTATATTTCGAGAGTCCAATGAGAAGTGTTTATCCGGGATTAAAGCAACATTCAATTTCAAGCTGCGTGACGAACGATGCGATTGTTGCACTGTTGGGATGAATGAGGGGGGGGAAGAAAATGGAGCGGACAACGGGACTCGGACCCGCGCTCTCGACCTTGGCAAGGTCGCGCTTTACCAACTAAGCTATGTCCGCAAGAACAACGAAGTGAAATATACAGGAACCACTCCCCCAGTTCAAGTCTCCGGCGCGTCGCGGGTCGTCGAAACCGAGTGCCATGTGGTATTTGCGATTGTCGAATTTCATGCTGCCGCATCATCGAGGACGCCACGGATACGCAGATCGTGGACGTCCTCGATGTGTTCGCTGCTCCGTTCAGTCCTTGCGGCGCAGTGTCTCGGCGCCGAGGCCGGCGAGCAGCGTGGCGGCGGCCATGGCCGCGACGGCGGCGACGCCCGCGCCCGTGGAGGCGAGGCGCTGGCCGTTGGCGTCGTAGACCTGCGAGCCGTCGGCCTGGCCATTGTCGTGCGCGGCGGCGGGATGGGCCGCGTTGTAGCGGTCCAGCGCGCTCTTCGCGTCGCGGAACGTCCGATCGGCGCTCGCGGCCCGTGCGGCGGCCGTGTCGTAGGCGGTCTGCGCCGTGGCGGCGGCCGTGGTGGCCTCGTCCAGCGCGTGCTGGGCGCGGGTCAGCGCCTGGTCCGCCTGGTTCTTGACGGCCTGCGCGTCGGTGACGGCCTGCCGGGCGCGGGTCAGCGCCGGGCCGGCGGTGTCGGTGAGCGAGGCGAGCGTCGCCTGGTCGGCGCTCAGCGTGTCGGCCGCGTCGGTGGCGGCCTGCTGGGCGGCCTGCAGGGCGTTGGTCTTGGCCGTCAGGTCGCCGTCCGCCTGGTCGAGGGCGGTCTGGGCCGCCGTCAGGGCCGCGTCCGCGGTGTCCGCCTCGGCCTGCGCGCTCGTGTAGGCGGTGTGTGCCGTGGCCGCGGCGGTGGTGGCCTCGTCCAGCGCGTTGGTTGCGTCGGTCAGGTTCTGCTGGGCGTTGGTGTAGTCCTCCACCTTCTGGCTGGCCGTGTCGAAGGCCTGCTGCGCCGTCTGCTGGGCGGCCTGCTTGTTTGCCAGCGCCGTGTTCGCGTCGCTGACCCGCTGGTCGGCCGCCGCCTTCGCGGTGTTGGCCGTGTCCAGCGCCGCCTGCTTGGCCGTCTGGTCCGCCTGGGCCGCGGAAAGCGCGTTGGCGGCGGTCGTGTCCGCGTTGGCGGTGTCGTAGGCGTTCTGCGCGGCGCTCACCGCGGTGTCCTTGTCGTTCACGGCCTGCTGCGCGGCGGTCACCTTGGCCTGCGCCTCGTCCAGCGCGTTCTGCGCGGCCGTGACCGCGGCGTCGGCGGCGTCGCTGTCGCTCTGGGCTTGCTGCTGGGCGGCCAGCGCGTCGTTGTAGGCGTTAGCGGCGTTGTCGAGATAGGCGACGTAATCATTGATCGACTGCTCGAACTCGTCCACCGTCTGGTCGGCATGGTCGCTCTGCGCGCCAACACCCCAACTCGGCAAACCGAAATCATTGACGTCGGTGCATCCGTCTCCGAACATACTTGGATTCTCATTTTTCTGGGTATGACCGAAGCCGGTGATGGTGTAATCGGGATTGATGATGTTGAGATAGTGGCCGACTTCGCTGTAATGCTGATTGTAGACCTGCTCGGGAGTCAGCCCTTGATCGATATAGGAATCATAAAGATTTTTCTCCGACTGGTACCAGCTGCTTGTCTGATCCATGAACACATGGTCCGGGGTTTTATGCCCCATCGCGATGTTTTCGCCACCGTTATCGGGCACATTATGATGAGCGAAATCCGCGGCGTCGTGATCGGCGTTGACCTCGGCCCGGGCCATCATGAAATCGCTGACCTTCAGCTCCGACAAGCCGTTGGCCCGGCGTAGCTCGTTGAGCTTGCGCAGGTAGGCGAGGCTGGCCTTGAGGTTGTCCAGCGAGGTCGCGTCGTTCTTCTCGCCGACGTGCACGTTGTCCTGGAACCACTGCTGACCTCCGAACGTGGTGCCGTCGAGCTGGTCGGTCGCCGACTTCGATCCGCGCCAATTGAAGAAGCCGAGGCTGGAGCGTGACTCCTTGCTGTTGGCGTTGTCCGCCGCCGTCTTCTTGTTCTGCGCCTCGGCCTTCGCCGCGGCGAGCGCGTTGTGGGCCAGCGTCTGCGCAGCCTTGGCGTCGGTCAGCGCCGACTGCTTGGCGGAAGCCTTGCTCTGCGCGTCGTCCAGCGCGTTCTGCGCGGCGGTCCTGTCAGCCTTGGCCTGGTCCAGCGCCGTCTTCTTGGCGTTGACGTCGCCGGTATGACTGTCCAGGGCCGCCTGCGCGTCGCTGACCGCCTGGTTCGCGGCGTCGAGGTCGCTCTGCTTGTCGGCGGCGGTGTCGGCGGCCGCCGACGCGGCGGTCTTGGCGGCCGAGACGTCATCCTTGGCCTGCGAGACCTCCTGCTTGGCGGCGTCCAGCGCGGTCTTCTTGTTGGTCTTGTCCGTCTTGGCGGCGTCCATCGCGCCGGGACGGCTCGCCTCGCTGGCGTCCTGCGCCGCCTTGTCCTTCTTCGACTGCGCGCTCTGTTTGGCCGCCTGAGCCTGCTCGTCGGCGGTCTTCTTTGCCTTCGCGGCCGCGTCCTTCGCGTCGGCCGCCGTCTTCTTGGAGTCACGGTCGCCCTTCGCCGCATCCGTCGCGTTCTTCGCGTTCTCCTTCGCGGTCTTCGCCGTCTGCAGCGCGGAGTCGGCGTTCCGCTTGGCCGTGGTGTCGTCTCTGACCTTCTGCGTGGCTCCGGGCAGCTGCGCGTTCGCCGTGGCGGCGGCCGAGGTCGCGTTCTGCAACGCCGAATTGGCGGTGTCCAGATCCGAGGCGGCCTTCTGCGCCGCCTGCTGGGCCCGGTCACGCTCCGTCTTGGCCTGCTGCTTTGCCTGCTGGGCCGCCTGGTTGGCCTGCGCCTTCGCCTGCGCGTCCGCGTCGGCCTGCTGCTTTTCGGCGTTGGCCTCGTCATAGGCCTGCTGCGGGGTACGCGCACGGGCCCCGACGCCGGCGTCTCCCTGCGGCTGCGCCGCCTCGGCCACGCCCGTGAAGGCCATGCCGCCCATCAGCGTCGCGGCACCCACCGTCGCCGCGGCCGCCTTGCGCGCAAGCCTCCTGCCCGCATCCATCGGCTTCTCGTCGTTTTCTGCCATCTTCTTCTCCTTGAATTAGACTTCCTTGCCTGACTTGCACAACGTTATCAAACAATGTGGCAAATGTCATACCGTGTCCACTTGCGTAATGCATGGACATTTGTCATATCGAGGCTGCTCATGCGACTTGGTGAGGGTAATCCGGCATGACGCTGTGGAGTCACCCGGTCTTCTGAGCCCCAGTTCCGAGGTTCATCAAGGTTCTTTTCCGGGGTTCATCCGGGGTTCATCTAAAAGGGAGTGTTTTTTGCATTGATTGACCAAACGCGGGCCGGAAAACGGGTTTTCCGGGCGAAAACGACACTCCGAGGGAACGGCGGCATATCAAGGAAACGGCGTCATTGCAACAAAAAAGGGATCCCGCAGGATCCCAAGGCCGTGGGTGATGCTGGAATCGAACCAGCGACCCCTTCCGTGTGAGGGAAGTGCGCTAACCGCTGCGCTAATCACCCGATATTGAATTGTGAAACAAAAACCGGAGTCTCCTCCGGTCCTTGTGGGCGATACAAGATTCGAACTTGTGACCCCTTCCGTGTCAGGGAAGTGCGCTAGCCTCTGCGCCAACCGCCCAGGTTGCTTGGATTCGGAAAACTTTCGCTTTCCTCTTCCGAGGTGGGTACGAGAGTCGAACTCGTCTATACGGCTTTGCAGGCCGCTGCCTAACCGATTGGCTAACCCACCGTAAGGTCGTTACAACTCCTCGGACCTAGAGCGGACAACGGGACTCGGACCCGCGCTCTCGACCTTGGCAAGGTCGCGCTTTACCAACTAAGCTATGTCCGCAGATAACTGCTGTGCGCTCCGTGATGCGAACACCACCGAAGCACGAGAGATAACTATATATGAGTTCGCCCGATTTGCCAAATCCTGCGTGTCGTGAATACGTATTGCCACACCGCGCTAACTCCATATCTATATGGCACTCGAAACCGACGTGCAGGGTTCGCCCGCCGTGGAAATGCTTCACCGATGGCATAAGCGCCCAAACGGCGCGGTTCGGCCGGGCTAGATTGGAACACATGACCGAGCAATCCGACAACGGCAAATCAGTGATGGTGTGCGCTTTCGAGGGGTGGAACGACGCCTGCCAGGCCGCCACGAACGTGATAAGGCACCTGCTCTCGCACTATGAGTACCGCGAGGTGCGCCAGATCCGTTCCGACGGCTTCTATGATTACCAGCTGGCGCGTCCCATGATCTGCCATGTCACCGGATCGGCGAAGATCGTGTGGCCGAAGACCCGTTTCTATGAGATCTCCGTGGCGCCGGGCCTGCGCGTCTTCGCCCAGATCGCCCCGGAACCAAATTACCGCTGGATGGAGTACACCCGCCGCAGCCTCAACATCGCCGACGAGCTCGACGTCGACGAGATCGTCACCCTGGGCTCGATGTACGCCGACTGCCCGCACACCCGTCCGCTGCCGGTGGAACAGTCCGCCCTGCGCCGTCGCGAGGACAGCATCCGTGGCGCCGGTGTGCGCAAGAGCGGCTCATGCGACTGCAATCCCTACGACGGCCCGGTCGGCATCCCCACCGTCATCGACACCGTGGCCAACGAGGAGGGCTTCGACACCACCGCCATGTGGGTCTCCGTGCCCAAATACCTCGGTGGCGACGAATGCGCGCAGGGCACGCTGCAGATCCTGCGCCAGCTTTCCGACCTGCTCGGCGTCACGCTCAACGAAGCCGACCTGGCGGACAAGGCCAGACAATGGAAGGCCCAGGCCTCCGTGCTCATCTCGTGCAACGACGACCTGGCCGCCTACGTCTCCAGGCTCGAGAACCAGTACGACCTCAACGAGCAGATGGAACGGCTTCGCCAGTCCAACGAGCCGCAGTCCGAGCAGATCGCGCGCGAGGCCGAGGCGTTCCTGGAGCATATGAACGACTGAGGCTTCGGCCATATCACGTACTGCAGGCTTTCAGTATCTCTCCTATCAAACAGGGTCCCGAACCGAAACGGCCGGGACCCTGAAACATATTCGAACGACCGTGCCTCCACCTGTGTCTACATGGCCGAAGCGGCGGCAGGCACCGCCCCGAAGAGCAGCAGGAACACGATCACCAGCGCGAAGGCGATGCGGTAGATGGCGAAGACCTTGAGCGAGAATGTCGAGACGAACCTCAGCAGGCCGACGATGACGACATAGCCGAGCGCGAAGCTCACCAGGCCAGCGACCAACGTCGCCAGCAATCCCGGGAACACCGTCATGCCGCCCGAGCCGGTTACCGCCCCATACAGCTGATACAGCACGGAGGCCAGGCCGGCGGGAATGGCCATGATGAGCCAGGCGCGCACGACGGATTCGCGGGTCAGTCCCCTCGCCCGCCCCAGCGTGAGCGCGCCGGCGGAAAGCGAGACTCCGGGAATGAGCGCGAGCATCTGGCCGAGGGCGAGGAACAGGGCGTCCCTGTAGGTCATCTCCCTGAGGGTCTTCAGCTGCCCGACGCGCGCGTCCACGATCCAGAGCAGGACGCCGAACGCGAGCAGCGCCGCCACTTGAAACCACAGATTGTCCAGCGCCTTGCCCGCAATCCCGCCGAACGGCACGCCGAGGACGAGTACCGGCACGTTGGCGATGATGACGTACCAGCCGAAGGTCGCGTTCCGGTCACCACGGCCCATGCGGGATTTCCAGTCCGTGCCATGCTCGCCGAGCAGGCAGGAACGCCAGCGAGAGAAGATGCGGGCGATGTCGCGCCGGAAGCGGACGGTCACCGCCAGCACCGAGCCCAGCTGGACGGCCGCGACGAACGTCGGCGACGGGGCGCCTCCGAGCAACAACGTGCCCAGGACGCGGATATGGGTGGCCGAGGAGACCGGTGCGTACGCGCTCAAGGCCTGCACCAGGCCGAGGATGATGGCTTTCAGAAGATTCATGGTTCCTTTTGTCGTTTCTGGTTCTCTAGCACCATACCCGCACCCTGCCTGTCGCGCCCGACACGGCATGGCGCGACCCGGCGGTGCCGAGTAAGTTGGAGGTGGATGGCACCCGTCCGGTGCGGTTCGCCCGATCTGGACGGCGCGTCCGGCACGTTCCTATTCCGCTCGATGGAGGTCGGCATGGCGACATATCGCAAAAGCAGGGCGCACGCGCCCCAGGGATTCTTCGAATGCGAAGGCAAGGGGCTGCAATGGCTCGGCGGGGCCCAGGCACAGGGCGGTCCGAAGGTCGTCGACGTCTATGGATACGGCGACGGCTGGCTCGACATCGAACAGGTCGATTCCTGCTCCCCCACGCCCAAGGCTGCGCACGATTTCGGCGTCGCCCTGGCGCATATGCACGACTCGGGCGCACGCTGCTTCGGCTGCGCGCCCGACGGCTACGACGGCACCTGCTATTTCGGACCGCTGCAGGATCCGGTGCCGATGCCGACCGGCGCATGGAGCGACCCGGCCGACTACCTCGCGCAGGGCCGGCTGCTGCCGATGGTCCGATTGGGCATCGAACGCGGCGAGCTCGACGACTCCGACCTGCGCATGACCAAAGAGGTCATCGACGCCCTGCCGGACCTGCTCGGCCCGGCAGCCGACGACAGGCCCGCGCGTGTGCACGGCGACCTGTGGAGCGGCAACGTGATGTGGTCCGCCGACGCCGGGCAGCCGCGTGCCGTGCTCATCGACCCGGCGGCCCACGGCGGGCACCGCGAGGAGGATCTGGCCATGCTCGGCCTCTTCGGCATGCCCTATCTCGACGAGATCCTCGACGGCTACCAAAGCGCCCATCCGCTCAGGAAGGGTTTCCGGGAGCGGACCACGCTCTGGCAGCTCTACCCCATCGCCGGGCACTGCTTGTTCTTCGGCGGCGGCTACGTGAGCGAATACCGCGCCATGTGCCGTTCGCTGCTGGGCTAGGCGGTCTAGCCTGCCAGGGCGGCCATGATCCGGCCGGATCTCAGCCCAGCGCGTCCTTCAGCTTGCTGAAGAAGCCCTTGCGTTCGCTTGCCGGCCGGGAGCTTTGCCTGATCTGGGCCTTGCCCTCGTCATGGCTGGCGCCGAATTGCTCGATGAGCCGGCGCTCGTCGCCGCTGAGCTTGGTGGGGATGCGCACGCTGAAATGCGCGACCAGGTCGCCACGCTCCTGCGGGCGCTTGATCCTGGTGACGCCGAGGCCCTTGAGCGAGACGGTCTGCTCGGGCTGGCAGCCTTCGGGCACGTCGAGCTTCTGGGTGCCGTCGAAGGTCTCGATGTCGATTTGGTGGCCCAGCACCGCCCAGCTCATGGGGATCTGGATCCAGCAGTGCAGGTCGTCGCCCTCGCGGGTGAAATGCTTGTCGGACTTGAGCCGGATGTCGACATAGAGGTCGCCGGCCGCGCCGCCGCCCTCGCCGACCTCGCCCTGGTGGGCCAGGCGCAGGCGCGTGTTGTCGTTGATGCCGGCGGGCACGCTCACGCCCACCTTGCGCGTGGTGCGGATGCGGCCGTGGCCCTGGCACTTCGGGCAGGGATGCTCGATGATGGTGCCGTGGCCCTCGCAGCGATCGCACGGCACCGTGGTCATCATCTGGCCGAGCATGGAGCGCACGACCTTCTGTCGCATGCCCCTGCCCTGGCAGTCCGGGCAGGTCACCGGCTTCTCCTTGCCGGCCGCGCCCGAGCCGCCGCACTCCGGGCACAGGCCGAAGGTGTTGATGGTCAGATGCGCGGTGCCGCCGAAGACCGCCGTCTTCAGGTCGATGGCCGCGCTGGCCAGGGAGTCGCGCCCGGGCTGCGTGCGGGGCGTGGGCCCCTGCCCGCCGCCGCCGAAGGCGTTGCTGAAGAACTGGCCGAAGATGTCGCCCATGTCGCCGAATCCGGCCGACGAGTAGCCGGCGGAGGCGTTCGGGTCATTGGGGTCGACGCCGGAATCGTACATGCGCTTCTTGTCGGGGTCGCTCAGCACCTCGTAGGCGTTGTTGACCTCCTTGAACTTGTCCTCGTATTCCGGTCCGGCGATATCGGGATGGTACTTGCGGCTCATCTTCCGGTAGGCCTTCTTGATCTGGTCGTCGCTCGCCGAACGGTCGACGCCAAGCACCTCATAATAGTCTGTCACTGAATATCCTTTGTATCAGTAGGTTTCCGCGAATCATTGTCCCATCGGGGCCGGTCAGTCCGGTTTCGCCTCGTCGTAGGAGATGAGCTCGGTGAGATAGCGTGCCACCGCGCGCACGGCCGTGATCGTGGCCGCGTAGTCCATATGGGTAGGGCCGATGGAACCGACGAAGGCCACCGGGGCGTCGTGCGCCTGCTCGGCGGCCTCCTCGCTGGTGTCCGCGTCCTCGACCTCGGCGTCGGCCGGGACGCTGTGCCCGTAGCCGCTGGAGACCACGGAGGCGTTCATCAGGCCGGGGGTGTGCGTCTCGGAGCCGATGGCCACGCCCACCTCGGGATTGTCCTCGCTCAGCTCGCTCATCAGGCGCATGATCACCACCTGCTCCTCGAGCGCGTCGAAAAGCGGCCGCAGGCTGTCCACGGACTCGTGACGCGCCAGCCCCGAGGTGCCGGCCATGTACATCTGGCTGGAGTTCTCGTCGTTGGCCATGCCCTCGAGCGTGCGGGCCAGCGCCTCGCCGAGCATCCGTACGTCGCCGTCGTCGCGCGACTTGACGATGGAGCGGATGCGCCCGGCCGCCTGCGAGAGCGGCAAGTCGAGGCATTGGCGGTTGATGAGCTCCGAGAAGTCCGCAAGGGTCTTGGAATCGAGCATCGAACGGGAGGAGAGCGTGTGCTGGGCCACCGAACCGGAATCGGTGATGACCACCGCCAGCAGCACCGTGGCGGTCAACGGCACGATCTCGATGCGGCGCAGCTTCGACTTCGACAGGGCCGGCGCGGAGACCACGGCGACCTGGCCGGTGATGTTGGCCAGCAGGCGTGCGGAGCGCTGCAGGGCGTCCTGCAGGCTCACCGAACCCGAGAGGAACGTGGTGATGGCGCGACGCTGGCCCTCGGTCAGGCGCACGACGGTGGCCAGACGGTCGACGAAATAGCGGTAGCCGCGCTCGGTGGGGATGCGCCCGGCCGAGGTGTGCGGCTGGATGAGGTAGCCGTCGTCCTCCAGGGCCGCCATGTCGGCGCGGATCGTCGCCGAGCTGACGCCGAGGTCGTGGTTGCGGGTCAGCGCCGAGGAGCCGACGGGTTCCTGCGAGCGGATGTAGTCCTCGACCACCGCACGCAGGACGAGCATACGACGTGATTGCTTCATGCGATTCCTTTCCGCGATGGACCACCCAGGCTTGATTGTCCTATTATACTCTTGTATTAGCACTCCGATGGCGTGAGTGCTAACCCGTTCCCTCTCAGAGGATTTCGCGGACGCCTCCGTGCGGGCGGCCCCCGTTAGCGCTAACGGGCGAAAAGTCGTTTCGATTCGCGCGGAATTCCGCCCTCCGTCGGCTACAAAAGCTAGGATTAGAGGGCAATGTTTGGGATTTTTGGGACCGTCATAAGTCGGGTTTCCAAGCCCCAATATGTTGGAAGGAAAGTAAGAACCTATGACCGATTTCACATGGTCGGATTTGGACGAGCGCGCCGTCAAGATGGCGAAGGTTCTCTCAGCTGACGCTGTTGAGAAGGCTGGCAATGGCCACCCGGGCTCCCCCATTTCCTTGGCACCGATCGCCTACACGCTTTATCAGCACTACATCAAGCACGATCCCAGCGACCCGCATTGGGCCGGACGCGACCGTTTCATCCTTTCTGGCGGGCACGCTTCGCTGACGCAGTATGTCCAGCTCTTCTTCTCGGGCTATGACCTGACCCTCGATGACCTCAAGTACTTCCGTGGCGGCGCCGACACGCGTACTCCGGGCCACCCCGAGGTCGGCCTGACCCCCGGCCTGGAGATGACCACCGGCCCGCTCGGCCAGGGCCTCGCCTCCGCGGTCGGCTTCGCCTACGGCCAGCGCTTCGAGCGCGGCCTGCTCGACCCCGACGCCCCCGCCGGCACCTCGCCCTTCGACCACAAGGTCTGGGTCATCTGCGGCGAAGGCGACGTCGAGGAAGGCGTCTCCTCCGAGGCCAGCTCCTTGGCGGGCAACCAGGGCCTGGGCAACCTCACCGTGATCTTCGACGCCAACCACATCCAGATCGAGGGCGACACCAAGCTCACCTTCTCCGAGGACATCGTCAAGCGCTACCAGGCCTACGGCTGGTACACCGACGAGGTCAGCTTCATCCAGCCCGACGGCTCCTACAAGGAGGACACCGCGGCGCTGGCGGCGGCGCTCGACAAGGCCGAGCAGGTCACCGACCGCCCGAAGTTCATCAAGATCGACACCCTGATCGCCTGGCCGACGCCGGGCAAGACCAACGACGAGGCGGCCCACGGCTCCAAGCTCGGCCCCGAGGCGCTGGCCGGCCTGAAGAAGGCCGTCGGCTTCGACCCCGAGCAGAGCTTCCAGATCGACGAGGAGGCGCTGGCCCACGCCCGCGAGGTCGCCGAGCGCGGCCGCAAGGCGCACGAGGAATGGGACGAGCAGCTGGCCGCCTGGCGCAAGGCCAACCCCGAGCAGTCCAAGCTCTACGACCGCATCCGCGAGCACAAGCTGCCCGAAGGCTTCGACGAGGCCATCGACGAGCTCGAGAAGAGCTTCAAGGTGGGCGACAAGAACGCCACCCGCAAGTCCTCCGGGCAGGTCCTCAACGCCATCGCCAAGGTCATGCCGGAACTCTGGGGCGGCTCCGCCGACCTCGCCGGCTCCAACAAGACCAACCTCGACGGCGCCAAGTCCTTCGGCCCCGCCGCCGACGCGACCCGCACCTGGCCCGAGACCAGCGAATACGGCCGCCAGCTGCACTTCGGCGTGCGCGAGTTCGCCATGGGCGCCATCACCAACGGCATCCTGCTGGGCAGCGACACCCGCCCCTATGGCGGCACGTTCTTCCAGTTCTCCGACTACGAGCGTCCGGCCGTGCGCCTCGCCGCGCTGATGAGGATCCCGAACCTCTACGTGTGGACCCACGATTCCGTGGCCCTCGGCGAGGACGGCCCCACCCACCAGCCGATCGAGCACCTGGCCTCCTTCCGCGCCATGCCCGACATGGAGGTCGTGCGCCCCGCCGACGAGATCGAGACCGCCGAGGCCTACCGCCACTTCTTCGAGAAGAAGGACACGCTGCCCACCGCGATCATCCTGACCCGCCAGGGAGTGCCCACGCTCCCCGAGATCGCCGAGAAGGCCCGCGACGGCGTGCGCCGCGGCGCCTACATCCTCGTCGACACCGACGGCGAGCCCGACGTGATCCTCATGGCTTCCGGCTCCGAGGTCCAGTGGGCCGTCGAGGCCGCCAAGACGCTGGCCGGCAAGGGCATCAAGGCCCGCGTGGTCTCCGTGCCCTCGATGGAATGGTTCGAGCGGCAGGACGAGGACTACAAAGCCTCCGTGCTCCCCCGCAACGTCAAGGCCCGCGTCTCCGTGGAGGCCGGCGTGGCCATGCCCTGGTACAAGTACCTCGGCGAATATGGCCGTTACGTCTCCATCGAGCGCTTCGGCATGCAGGGCGACGGCGCCCAGAACCTGATCGACCTCGGCATCACCGCCGAGCATGTGGTCGAGGCCGCCGAAGCGTCCATCGCCGCGGCCCGCGACTGAGCCGGTTCCGTTCGGCATGGCCCGTGCGTGGATGCGATCCGCACGCGCACGGGCCATGCCGGCACGATGCCAACCAAGATTTTTCTGAACAAGGAGAAAGACAGAATGACTGAAGCAACACAGCGCACCACCGATTCCGGCGTGTCCATCTGGCTGGACGACCTGGACCGCACCCGCATCGAGTCCGGCAACCTGCAGGATCTCATCGCCACGAAGAACGTGGTGGGCGTGACCACCAACCCCTCCATCTTCCAGAAGGCGCTGGCGCAGGTCGGCCCCTACGACGCGCAGCTCAAGGAACTCGGCCCCATCGACGTCGACGACGCCGTGCGCGAGCTGACCACCACCGACGTGCGCAACGCCGCCGACATCTTCCGCGAGATCGCTGAGAAGAGCGACTACGTCGACGGACGCGTCTCCATCGAGGTCGACCCCCGCCTGGCCCACGACACCGAGAACACCGAGAAGCAGGCCGAGCTGCTGTGGAGCAAGGTCGACCGCCCCAACGCGATGATCAAGATCCCCGCCACGCTCGAAGGCCTTCCGGCCATCACCGCCACGCTGGCCAAGGGCATCTCCGTCAACGTCACGCTCATCTTCTCGCTCGAGCGCTACGCCAAGGTCATGGACGCCTTCATCGAGGGCATCGCCCAGGCCGAGAAGAACGGCCACGACATCACGCGTATCGGCTCCGTCGCCTCCTTCTTCGTCTCCCGCGTCGACACCGCGGTCGACAAGCTGCTCGAGGAGAACGGCTCGAGCGAGGCCAAGGCGCTCGAGGGCAAGGCCGCCGTGGCCAACGCCCGACTCGCCTATAAGCTCTTCGTCGAGAAGTTCGCCTCCGACCCGCGCTGGGCCGCGCTCGAGGCCAAGGGCGCCAAGAAGCAGCGTCCGCTCTGGGCCTCCACCGGCACCAAGAACGCCGCCTACTCCGACTGCAAGTACGTCGACGAGCTCGTCTGCCCCGACGTGGTCAACACCATGCCCGAGAAGACCCTGAACGCGCTGGCCGACCATGGCGACGGCAGGCCCAGCGTCGAAGGCACCTACGAGGAGAGCCAGGCCATCATGGACCAGCTCGCCGGACTCGGCATCGACATCAAGGACGTCACCGACAAGCTCGAGGCCGACGGCGTCTCCAAGTTCATCGCCTCCTGGGATTCGGTGCTCGCCGACACGCAGGCGGGAATCGACAGGGTCAATGGCTGATTCCCTTTAAAGGGTAGTCGTATTGCCCTCATATATGTGTTGTTCGAGACACTCAAGGCCGTTCGGCCAAGCCTACGCTCGAACAACACATATATGAGGGCAATACTTATGCCAAAGGAGCTCTTACTGCCAGCGGATGTGTCGGCAGACGGCTTCGCCTGTGCCGACACATTTAGGTTGGCGGACGGCTTCGCCTGCGCCAACAATCCATGAGGTTGAGTGGTTGGGTTAGCGCACCAGCTTTTGGGACCAGGCGGCCACGAGGGGTTTTACGGCTTCGGGGTTGTCGACGTGGATGTTGTGGCCCGAGGGATCGATGGTCTGGTAGACGGCGTTCGGATAGTGCTTCAGCAGGGTCTTCTGGTCCTCGTGGCCGACGATCTGGTCCTGCTGGGCGGTGACGATGAGGGTGGGGCCGTCGTAGGTGCCCAGGCGTTCCTCGGGGACGCCGTCGAGCCAGTAGCGCTTGCCGAGCCGGGCGTTGGCCTCGCGGTCGCAGAGCTTCGTACCGGGGAGGATGTAGCGCTGGTAGCGTCGCCAGGCGTCGAAGGACTGGTTGACGCCCATGGTGACGAAATCGATGACCTTGTCCTGCGGCAGACTCCCGGTGAGCTGCGGATTCGGGTCGGCCACGACGTGCTTGGCGAGATTGCGGTGCGACATCACCGGATCGACCACCGGGGCGATCAGCGCCATGCCGGCCACTCGACCGGGCTCGCGCGACAGGGTGTCGCGCACCAGCGCCCCGCCCATGGAATTGCCGAGCAGCGCGAACCGTTCGCCTTCCCCTACCAATGCGTTGACGGTCTCGAAGAACCATTGTGCCAGTTCCGGCAGGCCGCCGGGCTCGGGCAGCGCGGGCGTGCGCCCGTAGCCGGGCAGGTCGAGGTAGATCCGCTTCGTACCCGGTGCGAACGCGTCGTCGAGCATCATCAGCGACCGGTGGTCGACGCCCATGCCGTGGGCCACGATGACGGGCAGCCCCTCCCCCTTGACGACCGTATACGCCTCAGGCAGCGCGACCATATGCATTCCCCTTCTCCTCAAGACAGACATTCGTAACGTTATTCGGCAAGTGGCGGCTCACAGATGGTGTTCGATCCATTGGGCCACGCCATCGTCGTGGCAGGACGGGCAGACCTCGTCGGCCACGGCCCTGATCTCAGGCCTGGCGTTGGCGACGGCCACGCCATGCCCCGCATGCTCCAGCATCTCCATGTCGATCAGGTCATCGCCGAAGGCGATGGTACTGGCCATCGGGATGCCGAAATGCCGGCATGCCTCGCGCATCGCGTTGAGTTTGGTGGCCTTCGGGTTCATCAGCAGCCAGAGCACATCCTCGGAGACCAGCAGCGACAGGTCGTCGGGCACCAACGAGCGCAGCCGCTCCTTCTGCGACTCCGTGGGGAAGGCCATCACCTTGTCGGCGATGCCGGCGGTCATGTCGCTGAAATCGGTGCGCGTATAGCCCTGCTTGGGCCAGATCTCGTGTAAGTCGAAGTTGACATAGCGGGTGTCGTCGAGCTCGATGCCCAGCCTGAGCTTCGGAATGGCTGCAAGCAGCCGCCGGCACTCGGCCACGCAGCGTTCGACCGGTATGCCGAAACGGAGGATGCTGGCATTGGTGCCGTTGCGGTTGTCGGCCAGCTCGTCGATCGACGAATGCGCGCAATCCAGGTCGACCACGCCGCCGTTGTGGTAGGCGCATGCCGAGGCGCCGAGACGCCGGGCCAGGTCGAAGGCGGTCATGGGAGGCCTCGCGGTGGAGACCATCACCATATTGCCGGCCTGGCGGGCCGCGGCGAAGGCATCCTTGCAGCGTCGCGACAGCCACCGGTCGTCATAGTCCTCGCCGATGAGCGCCGTCAGGTCGAGATCCACCACCAGCAGCCTGCCACCCTCGTTGAGGCTGATATCGCGTTCGTCGTTTATCACACAGGCCATCATAGCGGCAAGCGGTCATCGCCGGGCCGGGCCGCGCCGCGCGGGGAGCGAAAGATGGTTGCCAATAGCATGGTGACCAGGCGGGTGAAGGCATGAAAAATGCGTTCCATGAACAACCATGGAACGCATCGAAAGCTTTGGTATGTGGCGGCTACTTGATGAGGTTGAACTTTGTCATCAGGCCCAGGGCGATGATGATGGCGACCCAGAGCAATGCGATGATGACCGTCCAGCGGTTCAGGTTCTTCTCCGCGACGCCCGAGGTGCCGGCGTTCTGCGTCAGCCCGCCGCCGAACATGTCGGAGAGGCCGCCGCCCTTGCCCTTGTGCATGAGGATGAGCAACGTCAGAAGCACGCTGAAGATCACCAGAATGATTTGCAGAACCAGCTTGACAATGGCCATGGTTGACACAGTTGTACCTCCGTTTGAACACGTACTTCGATTAGTCTAGCGTGAGGGGCCGAGAACGTCCAGCCCGTTCGCCGTGGATAGTTACGCGCTGTCGCATTGCCGGGACGGCGATGTCTGCATTGCACGGAGCCGCCCGGAACTGCCCGGAACCGCTCAGCGGCGCGAGGTGACGGTCTTGAGGGTGAGCCGGCAGATCTTGGCGAGCTCGTCGACCTTGAGCGAGGCTCCCCCGATGAGGAACCCGTCGACGTCGGGCTGGCCGATCAGCTCCACCGCGTTCTTGGAGCTCACCGAGCCGCCGTAGAGGATGCGCACCTTGTCGGCGACCTTGGCGCCGAACGTCTGCCTGAGGTCGCTGCGCACGGCGTTGGCCGCCTCCTGCGCGGTGTCCGGCGTTGCCACCAGGCCGGTGCCGATGGCCCAGACGGGTTCGTAGGCGATGATGAGCTTCTCGGCCTCCTCGTCGGAGAGATCGCGGGTGACATCGTGCACCTGGCCGACCGCGAAGTCGAGCTGGATGCCCTTGCGCCGCTCCTCCATGCTCTCGCCGACGCACAGGATCGGCTGCATGCCGGCGGTGAGCACGGCGCGCACCTGGTCGACGATGTTGGCGTCGTCCTCGGGATGGTACTTGCGGCGCTCCGAATGGCCGACGATGACGTATGTGCAGCCCAGGTGGGCGAGCATGTCGGCGGAGACGTCGCCGGTGAACGCGCCCTGGTTGGTCACCGAGACGGACTGGGCGCCATAGTTGATCCTGAGCTTGTCGGCCTCGACGAGCACCTGCACGCTGCGGATGGAGGTGAAGGTCGGCATCAGCGCCACTTCCACCTGCTTGTAGTCGAAATGGGCGTCGCGCAGCAGCCAGGCGAGCTTCTGCACGAAATACGTGGCTTCGAGATGGTCGAAGTTCATCTTCCAGTTGCCCGCCACCAATGGAATACGCGCTGACGACATTGCTCACCTTCCCGATATCGGCCTTCGAGCCGTGGCCGGTCCGCGCGTCACGCCACCCTGTGGCCTGGCCCGCGGACCGTCGCAAAACAAATGCGGACATACCAGACGGCATGTCCGCAAACATTCCTGCCACCAGTATAGCGTACCTGCGCCACACGGCTGGGCACGCTTGCCGGTGTCTAGGTCATGCTGCTACTCGAGCACCTTGAGGCCGGGCAGGGTCTTGCCCTCGAGGAACTCGAGGGAGGCGCCGCCGCCGGTGGAGATGTGCGAGAAACCGTCCTCCGGGAAGCCGAGGTTGCGCACCGCGGAGGCGGAGTCGCCGCCGCCGACGATGGTGAAGGCGCCGTTGGCCGTGGCGTCGACCATGGCCTGGGCGACGGCCTTCGTGCCGGCCTGGAACTGCTCGACCTCGAAGACGCCGGTCGGGCCGTTCCACACCACGGTCTTGGAATCGACGATCTTGTCATGGAAGAGCTGGCGGGTCTTCGGGCCGATATCGAGGCCCATCATGTCGGCGGGGATCTTGTCGGCGTCGACGACCTGCGGGTTGACCGCGGCGGTGCCGTCGGGGAAGTCCTTGTTGACCACGATGTCGACGGGCAGCACGAGCTCCACGCCGTTCTTCTTCGCCTGGTCCATGTAGCCGCGGACCGCGTCGATCTGGTCGCTTTCGAGCAGCGAGGTGCCGACCTCGTAGCCCTCGGCCTTCAGGAAGGTGTAGGCCATGCCGCCGCCGATGAGCAGGCGGTCGGCCTTCTCGATCAGGTTCTTGATGACGCCGAGCTTGTCGGAGACCTTCGAGCCGCCGAGCACGACGGTGAACGGACGGGCCGGGTTCTCGGTGGCGTGCGAGAGGGCCTTGACCTCCTTCTCGATGAGCTTGCCGGCCGCGCTGGGCAGGTCGGCGGCCACGTCGTAGTCGGAGCCCTGCGCGCGGTGGACCACGCCGAAGCCGTCGGAGACGAACACGTCGCCCAGGGCGGCGATCTTCTTGGCATAGGCGGCGCGCTCGGCGTCGTCCTTGCTGGTCTCCTCGGGGTTGTAGCGCACGTTCTGCAGCAGGACGACGTCGCCGTCCTGCATCGCGGCGACCTTGGCCTGCGCGTCCTCGCCATAGGTGTCGGAGGCGAGGGTCACGTCGACGCCGAGCAGCTCGCCCAGGCGCTTGGCGACCGGCGCCAGCGAGAGCTCCGGGACGGCCTTGCCCTTCGGGCGGCCGAGATGGGCCATGAGGATGACCTTGGCGCCGTCGGCGCGCAGCTGCTTGATGGTGGGCAGCGCGGCGCGGATACGGCCGTCATCGGTGATGGTGGTTCCCTTCAGCGGCACGTTGAAATCCGCACGGACCAGGACCTTCTTACCCTTGAGATCTCCAAGATCTGCCAGTGTCTTCATGCAATTCCTTTCGCTTCGCCGTTCCCCGGGCGCGTGTCGCAGCCGCGGTATGGAACCGGCATTGGATATGGTGCTAACACTTTCATTCTACAGCGTCGAAATACGAATGATGCCCAGGAACTCCCTTTTTCGGGGATGTTTCCCGGGCATCATTGTGAGCGTTAACAAGAACACTTGGCCAAGCGTTTGATTACTGACCGAACTGGCTCAGACCATTCGGTCGCATCGAAACGAACCGTTAACGGGCCATCGACCGGACTGCGGCTCAGCCCTTGGCCTCTTCGGCCGCCTTGCGTGCCTTCTCGGTCTTGGTGGCCAGCTGGAGCAGCCTGCGGATGCGGCCGGCGATGGCGTCCTTGGTGATGGGAGGGTCAGCCAGGCGGCCAAGCTCCTCGAGGCTGGCGTCGGTGTGCTTGAGGCGCAGATCGCCGGCGGCCTTGAGGTTCGGCGGGATGTCGTCGCCCAGGATCTCGAAGGCGTGATGCACCTTCTGCGTGGCCTCGGCGGCGGCCTTGGCGCTGCGGCGCATGTTCGCGTCGTCGAAGTTGGCCAGGCGGTTGGCCTTGCCGCGGGCCTCGCCGTCGGAGCGCTTGCCGGTCCATTCGCGGGCCGAGCGCGGGGCGCCCATGAGGTTGAGCATGCGCTCGATGGCGTCGGCGTCGCGCAGGGTGATGCGCTCGGAGCTGCGGACCTTGCGGGCCTGGGCGGTGATGCCAAGGCGACGTGCGGCGCCCTGCAGGGCGATCGCGGTCTCGTGGGTCGGGCAGATGATCTCCAGATAGCTGGCCTTGCCCGGGTCGGAGATGACGCCGCGGGCGAGGAAGGCGCCGCGCCAGGCGGCCTTGACCTGGGCGATGTTGCCGCCGATCACCTCGGCGGGCAGGCCGGGGACCAGGCGCATGCGACGGTCGAGCAGGCCGGTCTGCAGCGCCAGGGCCGTGGCGCCGTGCTCCACGAGCAGGTCGTAGCGCTGGATGATGCCGTTGGGCGTCTGACGGGTGACCTTGCTGACCTTGGCCTCGCGCTGGAAATAATGGTCGATCGTGCTTCGCAGCCATTCGACGGCCTCAAGGGAATCGAACTGGCCGTGGATGACGGCCTTGTGGTTGACGGGACGAAGGCCACCGCCGAACCTCATCATCGTCGCCGCCTGCGCCATCTTGGCGGCAGGAAGGTCAGAGTTAAAACTTGCCAGCTCGCTTTTGACGTCGTTGAGAAGAGCCAAAGCCCAACCTCCTACTTCCCGTTCTTCCTAAAGTCGAATCAACTGTCGGCAGATACCATTTCAAGTCTACGGCTCTCTGTCTTATCGAACGACTTGGACAAGATGCAACAGTTCGATGACAATTAACTATTTTAAGCAAAATCCTGGAATTTCAGGTCAATGCCGCTTGTGGTGCCCGAGCTCCCTGGCGGCGACCGTGACCGAAAGGCCGTGGGCCCTCAGGCGTCGCGCCAGGGCCTCGCTGATCGCCACCGAGCGGTGTTGCCCGCCCGTGCAGCCAACGGCAATCGTAACATAATGCTTGTCTTCCTGGGCATAGCCGCGCAACGCGATGCGGATCACACGTTCGTAGGCGTCGAGGAACTCCTGGGCGCCGTCGCTGCCCAGCACGTAGTCGCTAACCGCCTGGTCGGTGCCGTTGAGCTCGCGCAGCTGTGGCACCCAGTACGGGTTGGGCAGGAAGCGGACGTCGGCGATGAAGTCGGCGTCGAGCGGCAGGCCGTACTTGAAGCCGAAGCTGAAGATGTGCACGGAGACCGTGGAGGGGCCGGCGCCCAGCATCGCCTCGTAGAGCTTCGTGGAGAGCTGGTGGATGCTCAGCGACGAGGTGTCGATCACCGTGTCGGCGCGGGCCTTGAGGTTGGCGAGCAGCTCGCGCTCCTCGCGGATGCCGTCGATGATGCGGTTGCCGTGCTGGAGCGGGTGCGGGCGACGGACCGACTCGTAGCGCAGCACCAGCTCGCGGTCGTTGGCGTCGAGGAAGAGGATGCGCGTGCGCACGCCGAGGTCGTCCAGGTGGCTGAGCACCGCGGAGAGGTCGTCGAAATAGGTGCGCGAGCGGACGTCGATGACGGCGGCGAGGCGGTGGACCTTCGAGCCCGAGGAGGTCATCATGTCGACCAGCGGGATCAGCAGTTTGGGAGGGAGGTTGTCGACGACGTACCAGCCCATGTCCTCCACGCAATCGGCGGCGTGGGACCGGCCGGCGCCGCTCATGCCGGTGATGAGCAGCACCTCGAACTCGTTGCCCGGCTTGGGACGGGCCTCCCGAGGATCCCGCGGGTTCAGGCCTTTCGGCGCCACTTCCCCCGTCTCGGCGCCATTTTCGTCTGCACTCACAATGCCTCCCGCAGGGCCGCCCTCATGGCACGCTCAAGGCCCGGAAGCGAGCGGGGCGTGCCTGTTGTTGGTATCGATGCCATACTACTCCCCTCGGTGCTGGCGTCGTTGGGGTTGCCCGCTTCTTGCGGCTGAGGGCGCAGGCCGATGCCGGTCATCAGCAGCACCTGGTCGATCGCCTGGTAGAGCAGCATCTCCTCGCCGCCTATCGTGGCGCCTCCGAAGGCCCGCCAGGTCTTCATAAGCTTGGTCGGACGTGGATCGTAGACGACGTCGAGCAACGTTCCGGTGATCGTGTTCCCGTCGCCGTGGCGCAGCGCCGTATCCAGGGCTTCCGCCGTCGGATCGGCGCCGAGGCCGGGAATGGTGTTGATCGCCACGTCCGCATCCATCAGGAAGCGCCAGGCCTCCGGAAGCGGCTCGATCGCGAAATCGAAGCGCCCCTCATAGTGGCCGGCCAGACGGCGCAGCGCCTCGCCGTGCGCCGGGTTGCGGGCGCACACGGTCACCGAGGCGAGGCCTCCCAGCCCAGGACCTTTCATTTCGGTGCAGGCGGCGAGGGCGGACAGCGCGGTGTTGCCGTTGCCCATGATGACCGCCCTGAAGCCTTTGCGGGAGTTTGCGTCGGTCGCGCTCGAAGCGTTGGTGGCGTTGGCCTTCCCTGAGTTAGCCTGTTTCGATATGCCCGTTCCGTCGGGCTGCCGAGGACCGTCATCGGGCGTCGCGATGTGCTGGCGTTGACCGAACGAATGGTCGAACGCGTTGACGATGCCGTTGACGTCGGTGTTGTAGAGCCTGATGGTGGGCATCGTGCCGTCGTGGGAATCCGACCGGTCGAAGATGGCCGTGTTGGCCACCTGAAGTCTTTTCGACCAGGTGTCGCAGGTGGTGCCGTACGGGATGACGGTGCGCTTGAGGGGCATGGTGAGGCTCAGGCCGGCCCAGGTGTTGTCGAGCGACTCCAGGAAGCCATGCAGGTCGTCCTTGCCGACCTCGGCACGAGAATACCGCCAGTCGGGCATGCGCAGGTACCGGTACGCGGCATTGTGCAGCGTGGGCGAGAGCGAGTGCGAGATCGGCTTGCCCAATACGGCGCATTGGTGGGCGGCACTGTTCATGCGATGCTCCTTAGAAAATCCTGCCCCAGGCCCGCGGTGTGGAGTCCAGGTTCGACGGCTGCCGTTCGATGGCGATGGGATCCCATCCCGGGCCTCTGGCATGGGCAACCATGGTTCGTTGCCAGACTATACCTTCGCCGGCAACCGGGGCGTGTCCCATCTCGCGTCCGCGCACGTCCTGCAACCCACGGCGATCGGTTACGTTGCCGCTACCAGCCCGTGAATCGGCTGTGTCGCCGGCGATGTCGGTTCCCGTATCGGTATGGCTGTCGACGATACCGGTCTGTGAACGTTCAAGGGACTACGAAACATCCTTGGTGGAATCGTCGCTCGTTGCTGCCTTACCATCGGAGTCCTGGGCGTGCAAGGCCTCATAGATGGCCTTCGCCTTGGCCTCGCCGATGCCGTTGACCCGCTCGAGATCCTCCATGCTGGCCTGGCGCATCTTCTTCACCGATCCGAAGGCACGCAGCAGCTTCTTCTGGTAGGTCTCGCCGACCCCCGGGATGCCGTCGAGCGCGGAACGCAGCAGCCCCTTGCGCCTCGACTTGCGGTGGTAGGTGATGGCGAAGCGGTGGGATTCGTCGCGCACGCGCTGCAGCAGGTACATGCCCTCGGACTGGCGCTTGAGGATGAGCGGATAGTCCTCCCCCGGTATCCAGACCTCCTCCAGACGCTTCGCCAGACCGCAGACGGCCACGTCGTGCACGCCGCAGTCGTCGAGCGCCTTCCTGGCGATCTCGACCTGGGGCTTGCCGCCGTCGACGACGATGAGGTTCGGCTTGTAGGCGAAGTGGCGCGGATGCGTGTCCTGCTGGACCACGGCGTCGGCGTTGGTGAGGCTGGCAACTACGGAATTGGCGTCGTCCGGGCTCGCAGGAGCGGCTGGAGACGGCTGGTCCGATGGCGCCACGGCTTGCGCTTGCTCTTGCCGTCGGGCCTGTTCGATGCGCTTCTCGTTGTCGATGCTCTCGCCGGTATCGCCGGCGATGTTGCCGTGTCGGAAACGGCGGGTGAGCGTCTCATACATGGCGCTCAGGTCGTCGAGCGCGCCCTTGCCGTCGTCGCCACGGATGGCGAAGCGCCGGTATTCCGACTTCTTGGCGATCGCGTCCTCGAAGACGACCATGGAGGCGACCTGGTAGATGCCACCGATGGTGTTGGAGATGTCGTAGCCTTCGATGCGCAGCGGCGAATCGGGCAGTCCCAGCGCCTTGGCGACGTCGTTCATCGCCTGCGTGCGCGCGCCGATGTCGCTGATGCGGCTCATCTTGCTGCGCTGCAGCGCCTGCTTGGCGTTGGTGTTGGCACGGTCCATGAGAGCCTTCTTCTCGCCACGGCTGGGCACGCGGATGGTGACCGCCGAGCCGCGCAGGCCGCCGAGCCACCGTTCCAGCTCGCCGCGGCGCGCCGGCTCGATCGGGACGAGGACCTCGCGCGGCACCGGCGAGATGGGGGCCAGCAGGTCGCTGCGTCCGGTCCGCATCTGGCGTTCGCGGCGGATGCGCGTCGCCTGGGCGCGCGAGAGGCTGTCGGTGGCGGTGATGCTTTGCGTGGCGCCCAGGGCGTCGCGCCGTTCCTCGATGTCGAGGCCCGTGTCCGTCGTTGCCTGGCTGGCGTTCCCCTCGGTGCCATCGACACCAGTCGCGGAATCGCCGGTTCCATCATGTTTCGGATGCCGGGTGTCGTCGTCGGAACCATCGGCATGCCCTTGCCTGTCGTCGGACGTTCCGGCGTGGTGTTCCAGCAGTTCCTCGCCGTTGCTGGGCAGGTTCAACGGGATGTTGGCCTGGCTTTCCGTCTCCCCCATCATGTCGGCATAGACCTGGGTGATGAGGTCGGCGATGAGGTCCGCGTCGTCGATGTCCTCGACGCGTTTCACGCTCCAGTTGCGTTCGCCTCGGATGGAGCCGGAGCGCACGAAGAACGCATGGATGGAGGCTTCCAGCTCGTCGGACTCCATGCCGAACACATCGGCGTCCACATCCGAATCGAAGACGACGGCGTTCTGCTCGGACATGGTCTTGAGCATCGAGATCTGGTCGCGCAGACGCGCCGCCTTCTCGAATTCCATGTCGTTGCTAGCCTGCTTCATCTCGTGCGTCAGCCCGGCGATGAACGAGGTGCCGTAGCGGCCGGTGAGCACGCCGACCAGCCGCTCGCACATGCGGCGGTGCTCCTTGGCGCCGATCCTGCCGACGCAGGGTGCCGAGCATTTGCCGATGGACGCCAGCAAACAGGGACGGTTGGTCAGATGCGCGCGGTTGAAGACGGTTTTCGTGCAGGTGCGCACTGGGAACGCCTTGAGCAGCTTGTCGAGGCTGTGGCGCAGATCCCACGCCTTGACGTACGGGCCGAAATACCGGGTGTCACGGCGTTTGCGGTTGCGGGTCACCCACACCCTCGGATATTCCTCGCCCAGGGAGACGGCCAGGTAGGGGTAGGTCTTGTCGTCGCGGAAGACGACATTGAAGCGCGGGTCGAACTCCTTGATCCACGTGTATTCGAGGGTGAGAGCCTCGAGCTCGGTGGCGACCACGGTCCATTCGAGGCTGCGGGCCGTGAGCACCATGTTCTGCGTGCGCGGATGGAGCTCGCGCAGGGGCTGGAAGTAGAAGGTGAGGCGGTTGCGCAGGTTCTTGGCCTTACCGACGTAGATCACACGTCCGTCGCCGTCGCGCCACTTGTAGACGCCCGGATCGGTGGGGATGTCGCCGGTGGCGGGGCGGAAGAGGTCGCGGCTGTCGCCGAGCAGGCGCTTGGGCTTGCCGGCGTTCGCCTGCGTCGTCCTGCGCCAGGCACCCTGTCCATGCCCGTCGTCCGTGGAAGCCATGCCTCCCCTTTCTTTGATTCAGCCTCTGTCGTCCGCCATGGAAACGCTCAATGCCTGAGCATGGGGCCGAGGTACTTGCCGGTCCAGCTCTTCTCGCACTTGGCGACGTGCTCCGGAGTGCCCTGAGTGACGATGGTGCCTCCGCCGTCACCGCCCTCGGGGCCGAGATCGATGATCCAGTCAGCCGACTTGACCACGTCGAGATTGTGCTCGATGACGATGACGGTGTTGCCCTTGTCGACCAGCCCCTGCAGGACCTGCAGCAGCTTGCTGACGTCCTCGAAGTGCAGGCCGGTGGTCGGCTCGTCGAGGATGTAGACGGTGCGGCCGTTGGAGCGGCGCTGCAGCTCGGTGGCTAGCTTGACGCGCTGGGACTCGCCACCGGAGAGCGTGGTGGCGGGCTGGCCCAGGCGGATGTAGCCGAGACCGACGTCGACGAGGGTGTTGAGATAGCGCGAGATACCGGTGTAGGCCTTGAAGAAGTCCGCGGCCTCCTCGATGGGCATGTTGAGCACGTCGGCGACGGACTTGCCGTTGTACTTCACCTCGAGGGTCTCGCGGTTGTAGCGCTGGCCGTGGCATTGCTCGCATTCCACGTAAACGTCCGGCAGGAAGTTCATCTCGATCTTGATGGTGCCGTCGCCGTGGCATGCCTCGCAGCGTCCCCCCTTGACGTTGAACGAGAACCTGCCGGGCCCGTAGCCGCGCACCTGCGCCTCCGGGGTCTTGGCGAAGAGCTGGCGGATCTTGTCCCACACGCCCGTGTAGGTGGCCGGGTTGCTGCGCGGGGTGCGGCCGATCGGGTTCTGGTCGACGTGGATGACCTTGTCGCACTGCTCGATGCCCTCGACGCGGGTGTGTTTGCCGGGGACGATGCGCGCCCCGTTGAGCTTGTCCGCAAGCGAGGGATACAGGATCGAGTTGATGAGCGTGGACTTGCCGGAGCCGGAGACGCCGGTGATGCAGGTCATCACGCCCAGCGGGATGGACACGTTGATGTTCTTGAGGTTGTTCTCGCGCGCGCCGACGACCTTGAGCTGGCGGCTCCTGTCGGTCTTGCGCCGTTTCCTCGGCGTCTCGATCTCGCGACGGCCGGCGATGTAGTCGCCGGTGACGGAACGGGGCGCGTCGACCACATGCGCGGCCGGGCCGGAATAGACCACCTCGCCGCCGCGTTCGCCGGCGCCCGGGCCGATGTCGACCAGCCAGTCGGCCTTCTCGATGGTCTCCTCGTCGTGCTCGACCACGATCAGGGTGTTACCGAGGTCGCGAAGATGGTGCAGCGTCTTGATCAGGCGCTCATTGTCGCGCTGGTGCAGGCCGATGGACGGCTCGTCGAGGACGTACATGACGCCGACCAGGCCGCTGCCGATCTGGGTGGCGAGCCTGATGCGCTGCGCCTCGCCGCCGGAAAGGGTCTTGGCGGCGCGCGAGAGCGTCAGGTAGTTGAGCCCGACGTCGTTCATGAAGCCGAGACGCGCGCGGATCTCCTTGAGGACCTCGCCGGCGATAACGGCGGCCGAACCTTCCAGACGCAGCGAGCGGACCCATTTGAGGCTGCGCTCGACGGGCATGTCGCACACCTCGGCGATGGACTTGCCGTCGACGGTGACCGCGAGCACCTCGGGGCGCAGGCGGCGGCCCTGGCAGGTCTGGCAGGGCACCTCGCGCATGTAGGACTCGTAGTAGAGTTTCATCTGGTCGGAGTCGGTCTCGTCGTGGCGGCGCATGAGCGTGCGCACCACGCCTTCGAAGCCGGTGCTGTATTCGCGCAGGCGGCCCCAGCGGTTGCGGTAGGAGACCTTGACCTTGAAATCGTGGCCGTACATGATGGCGTGCTGGATCTTCTTGGGCAGGTCCTTCCACGGGGTGTCGAGGCTGAAGCCCATCTCCTCGGCCAGGCCCTCGAGCACGTGGCGGTAGTATTCGCCGGTGCCCTTGGTCATTCCCCATGGCTCGATGGCGTTCTCGTTGAGCGATTTGTCCGGGTCGGGAATGACCAGCTCCGGGTCGATCTCGAGCTTGTAGCCGATGCCGTCGCAATCGGGGCAGGCGCCGTAGGGGGCGTTGAAGGAGAAGGTGCGTGGCTCGATCTCGTCGAGCTCGAGCTGGTGGCCGTTCGGGCAGGAGCGCTTCTCGCTGAACGGCTCGCGGCGGCCCGGGTCCTTGGCATCCAGGTCGACGTAGTCGATGACCACGATGCCCTTGGCCAGCTTCAGCGCGGTCTCGATGGAGTCGGTGAGCCTCTGGCGGATGCCGTCCTTGATGACGAGGCGGTCGATGACGACCTCGATGGTGTGCTTCTTCTGCTTGGTCAGTTTGATCTCGTCGGAGAGCTGGCGCATCTCGCCGTCGATCAGCGCGCGTGAATAGCCGTCGCCGCGCAGCAACTCGAGCAGGTCCTCGAACTCGCCCTTGCGGCCGCGCACGACCGGCGCCAGCACCTGGAAGCGGGTCCGCTCCGGCTTCTTCATCAGCGTATCGACCATCTGCTGCGGCGTCTGGGCGCTCACGAGCTCGCCGCAGACCGGGCAGTGCGGAATGCCGGTGCGGGAGAAGAGCAGGCGCAGGTAGTCGTAGATCTGGGTGATGGTGCCGACGGTGGAACGCGGGTTGCGGTTGGTGGTCTTCTGGTCGATGGAGACCGCCGGGCTCAGGCCTTCGATGAAATCGACGTCGGGCTTGTCCATCTGCCCGAGGAACTGGCGGGCGTAGGCGCTCAGCGACTCGACGTAGCGGCGCTGGCCCTCGGCGAAGAGCGTGTCAAACGCCAAAGACGACTTGCCGGAGCCGGAAAGGCCGGTGAAGACGACCATGCGGTTGCGCGGGATGGAGATGTCGACGTTCTTGAGGTTGTGCTCGCGGGCGCCCTGGATCGTGATCTTGAGGTCGCTGGGGATGTGCGAGATGTCCGCCACCAGCGAATCGCCCGTCTTCCTCAGCGGGGCCTTCGCGATCTCCTGGGACAGGAACGAGTCGCTGTCCATCAGCTTGCGCGCCGTTGATGCTGTTGCCAATGCTTACCTCCGCTTTGCCGAATGCTTCACGCTAGGATAACCCATCATAGCGGACGGTTCGAACAAGTGTTCGATTGCATGTCGCCCGGCGCGAAACGAAGCGGTGCCGCTATGATGGCGTGTTGGTATATTGGGCCAGTATTTCTCGGGCATGACAGGATAGGTAATAAGGTATGGCAATCGAGGCGAAGGGACTGGAGATTCAGATCGGGGCGCGCACGCTGCTCAATCCCACTGATTTCCACGTGAGCAAGGGCGACAAGATCGGCTTGGTCGGACGCAACGGCGCCGGCAAGACCACCCTCACCCGCACCATCACCGGCGACCTGCTGCCCACGGCCGGCGAGGTGCGCATCTCCGGCAAGCTCGGCTACCTGCCGCAGGACACCCATGCCGACGATCCGGAGCAGAGCGCGCTCGACCGCATGATGAGCGCGCGCGACATCGCCAGCATCATCAAGCGCATCCGCCGCGCCGAGAAGGACATGACCAACGAGAACCCGAAGGTCATGGAGAAGGCGATGGACAAGTACGACAAGGCCATGCAGGCGTTCGAGAAGGCAGGCGGCTACGCGGCGCAGTCCGAGGCGATCTCAATGGCGGCAAGCCTGGGCCTGCCCAACGAGACGATGCAGCAGCCCATCGGCACGCTCTCCGGCGGTCAGAAGCGACGCATCGAGCTGGCGCGCATCCTCTATTCCGACGCGGACACGCTGATCCTCGACGAGCCGACCAACCACTTGGACGCCGACTCCATCGAGTGGCTGCGCGGCTACCTCAAGCGCTTCGAGGGTGGGTTCCTGGTCATCTCCCACTCCACGGAGCTGCTGGACGAGGTGGCCAACCGGGTCTGGCACCTGGACGCGCAGACCGCGCAGATCGACATGTATTCGCTGGGCTGGAAGGCCTACCTCAAGCAGCGTGTGGTGGACGAGGAGCGTCGCCGCCGCGAGCGCGAGGTCGCCGAGAAGAAGGCGGCGCGCCTGATGAAGCAGGGCATACGCCTGCACGCCAAGGCCACCAAGGCCGTCGCCGCGCAGAACATGATGCGCCGCGCCCAGCGACTGCTGAGCGAGACCAGCGAGGCCGAGGCGCAGGAGAAGGTGGCCGACATCCGCTTCCCGGAGCCGGCGCCCTGTGGCAAGACGCCGATCATGGCCGAGGGGATCTCGAAGTCGTTCGGCTCCAACGAGGTCTTCAACGGCATCGACCTTGCCATCGACAAGGGCTCGCGCGTGGTCATCCTGGGATACAACGGCGCGGGCAAGACCACCACGCTGCGCATCCTGGCCGGCGAGGACAAGCCCGACACCGGTGAGGTCGTCTACGGCCACGGCTGCAAGATCGGCTACTTCGCCCAGGAGCACGACACCCTGGAGATGGATGCGACGGTGCTGGAGAACCTGCAGCACGTCGCCCCCGACCTCAACGACACCCAGGCACGCTCCATCCTCGGCAGCTTCCTCTTCTCCGGCGACGACGCGTTCAAGCCGGCGAAGGTGCTCTCCGGCGGCGAGCAGACGCGTCTGGCCCTGGCGACGCTGGTGACCTCGCGCGCCAACGTGCTGCTCCTGGATGAGCCGACCAACAACCTCGACCCGGTCTCGCGCGACGAGATCCTCAAGGCCATCGCCAAGTACGAGGGCGCCATCATCCTGGTCACCCACGACGAGGGCGCGGTCAAGGCGCTCAACCCCGAGCGCGTGCTGCTGATGCCGGACGGCGACGAGGACCTGTGGAGCGACGACTACCTCGACCTGGTCGCCGAGGAGTAGGCGCCGGGCAGCAGCCGAATGCGTTTTCCCTGCTGCCGTCTCCTTCGCATCCTGGTTGTTGCCTCCTTTCCCCGTATCCAGTCACGGAAGCGTTCCTTTCCATCCGACAGGTTCGGTTTCGTGACTGGATTTTTGCATACGGTGACGAAACCGCATCCAACGAAGACTCAGATGTCGTATATTTACCGAACGTTCAGCCGGTGTGACGAAACCGCATCTGAGCGACAGTAAGGTCCGGTTTGTTCACTGGATTCCTGGCACGCATCGCCATACGAGGGGCACGGGGCCGAATGTGGCTGCGACGCGGTAGCATCGGGCTAGATATCGGCACACACAGGAGGTCGGCGATGGACGAGCGGATGGCGGATGTGAGGCGTGGGCGGCGGTTGCGCCACCAGGCCTATGACGTGGCGACGGTGCGTGGCATGGAGCGCCCGCTGCTCGACCGTGGCGTGCCGCTGATGCGCATGGCGGCGTCGGCAGCGGCTCGGGTCACCGCCGAGCTGTTGGACGAGCATGGACTCGACGTCGACGGCGCGCGGGTAGTGCTGCTGGCCGGCGCCGGCGACAACGGCGGCGACGGACTCTTCGCGGCCGCACGACTGGCAAGGGCCGGCGCTCAGGTCACGGCCATAGCGGTCGGGAAATCCCTGCATCTCCAAGGTCTGCTCGCCTTCACCCGTAGCGGTGGACGGCTGCTGGTGGTCAATCCCGACGCGGACATTCCCGGCGTCTCCTCCGGTTTCGGCGCGGGCGAGGCCGGCGAACGGTTGCAGGCGGCAAGCGAATTGGCCGGCCAGGCAGACGTCGTGCTCGACGCGATGACCGGCATCGGGGTGAACGGAGCCCTCCGCGGTCCGGCCGCCACCATGGCGCAGATCCTCCATCCCGGAGACTCGAGTAACGAGACGTTGTCTCCATCTCTCGCCGGCAAGGATGTCGGGCATGGCCACAAGCCGCTGGTCGTCGCCATCGACACCCCCTCGGGCATCGGCGTGGACGACGGCACGCTGCCCGGCGACTGCATACCGGCCGACGTGACCGTGATATTCGGGGCGATGAAGCCCTGCGCGATGCTGCCGCCGGCCACCTTCGCGTGTGGCCGCACCATTCTGGTCGATTTCGGCTTCGACCTCTCGCATGCGCGTCCGGCCGTCGTCTCCATCGACGACAAGGCCGCGGATGCGGTGCGCCTCCCCCGGGTCTCCGATTCCAAATACTCCCGCGGGGTCGCCGGCCTGATTACCGGCTCGGCCAGATACCCGGGCGCCGCGGTGCTCAGCTCTGGCGCGGCGGTGCGTTCCAACATCGGCATGGTCCGCTATCTCGGCCCGATCAACGCCTCGGACATGGTGCTGCGCAACTCGCCGGAGACCGTCATCGGCAAGGGACGCGTCGAGGCCTGGGCCGTCGGCTCAGGTGTGCCCACCGCGGCAGCGGCCAGGGACACCGACAAGCAGGGCGCCGGCAGACACGGCACGAACGGCAGCGACGGCCAGCGCGGGGCCATCGCGGCGCTGCTGAAGCACTACGCATTGCCAGACGGGGGCGATGAAGCGACGAAGGCCATCGACTTCGATTGGGAGCCATGGAGCCTGCCACCGATCTGCGTCGATGCCGGCGCGCTCGACCTGCTGCCCGAACGCGTGCCCGCGCATGTGGTCATCACCCCGCACGCGGCCGAGCTCGCGGCGCTGCTCAGGCTTCGCGGCGAGGATGTGGATGCCGAGGGCGTCGTTGCACAACCGTGGCGCTGGGCCAGACGCGCGCACGAGCTGACCGGGGCGACCGTACTGCTCAAGGGTGCGGTGACCATCGTCGTCGGAGGCGCCGGCCTGCCCGGCACGAATGACGAGGACGATGCGGAAGGTGCCGGCGAAGACAGCAAGGCGACCCTGACCTACATCTCCGGAAACGGTCCCGCATGGCTGGCGACTGCCGGGGCCGGTGACGTGCTGGCCGGCGTCATGGCCGGACTGCTTGCACAGCAAGGCGAGGATGCGCTGCAGCGTGACCCCGCCCTCGATGTCATGGTCGCCGCCAGCGCCAGCCACATCCACGGACTCGCCGCGTGCCTGGCCGCCGACAGTGACAGCCATGGCTGGCAGCCGCCGGAGATTTTCGACGCCGACGGCACCATCGAGCCGGACGGCAAACCCGGCCATCCGATCGTGGCGACCGACGTCATCGACGCGTTGCCGCAGGCGTTCGGGGAACTCCTGCGCCGCAAGGCCTGACAGCGAGTCACCCGTGGTCGTGTCTTCTGGCGAGACAACACCGCCATATTGGGCCAGATACGGGATAATGGATAATAGACGAGACCAAAGAACGGGAGACGGCCATGAGCCACAACACTGTCGACACTCACATTGACGGGACCCTAGGCAACAATGACGTAACCGCCATCACCTCCAATGCCGACGCCGGCATACACGACATCGTCTTCGACTTCTGCGGGGTGCTGCTGGAACTGAACTACCGCCCCTGCCTAGAAGGGCGTTTCCCGCAGGACATCGTCGAAAGCCTGTGCGCCGACCGCGGCGTCTATGGGTTCTTCGAGTCCGAGGCGCGCATGGACGCCGGCGAGGACTTCGCCGTGGTCATCAAGGACGTCGAGCGCGAGTATGGCGACGAGGCGGCCACGATGTTCCGCTACTACATCGAGCACTACGCCGACGCGCTGCCAAAGATGGTCGATGGCATGGAGGAGCTGCTCGCAGACCTGCGCGGAGCCGGATACGGGGTGTGGGGGCTGACCAACTGGTCGGCCGAGACCTTCCACGTCGCCTTCGAGAAGTTCCCGCGGCTCGAGCGGCTGCTGCAGGGCACCATTGTCTCGGGAGTCGAGAAGATGCACAAGCCGAACGCCGACATCTTCGAGCTCGCCCTCGCCCGCTTCGGTCTCGACGCCGGACGCACGGTCTTTTTCGACGACACCCAGCGCAACGTCGAGGGCGCCAGCGCGGTGGGCATCCATGGCATCCGCTTCACCGATGCCGCCGCCGCGAGGAGGGACCTGCGCCGTCTGGGCGTGAGAGTCTGAGCGGTGCGGTGCGACAATCCCCTGGAAACTCAGGAACGGCGGAACGTTGAGAATCCCGGCAACCGATCCTTCTACGCCCACAGCGTCAAACCGACGGTTTCGTTATAACCTGACCTCGCAAATACATGCGTCGTTATAAACTGGCGCTATGACACTGCTGCAGCTGAAATACATCGTCAAGATCGTGGAATGCGGCTCGATGAACGAGGCCTCCCACGAGCTCTACGTCTCCCAGCCCGCGCTGAGCTCGTCGGTCAAGGAGCTCGAGCACGAGATGGGCATCGAGATCTTCACCCGTTCCTCGCAGGGCATCGCGCTGACCGTCGACGGCGCGGAGTTCCTCACCTACGCGCGCCAGGTGCTCGACCAGGCCGAGCTGATGGAGGAACGCTACAAGCACGCCAAGCCGCGCAAGCAGCTCTGCTCGGTCTCCACGCAGCATTATATGTTCGCCGTCGAGGCGTTCGTGGAGATGATCGGCGCCAACAAATCCGACGAGTACGAGTTCACCCTGCGCGAGACCCGCACGCGCGACATCATCGACCAGGTCGCCAACATGCTCTCCGAGATCGGCATCCTCTACCTCTCAGACTTCAACAAGGACGTCATCGGCAAACTGCTGCGCGGCAAGCACCTCGAGTTCCACCCGCTTTTCCGCGCCCCGCTGCACGTCTTCCTGTCGCGCGACAATCCCCTCGCCACCAAGAAGAAGGTGACGATGGACGACCTGAAGCCGTACCCGTTCATCCAGTACGAGCAGGGCGAGGAAGGCAGCTTCTACTTCGCCGAGGAGGCCGTGTGGCCCAAGGACTCCCCCAAGCAGATCACCGTCACCGACCGCGCCACGATCCTCAACTTCATCATCGGGCTCAACGGCTACACGGTGTGCACCGGTATCGACAACGGCGACCTCAACAACGAGAAGATCGTCACCGTCCCGCTCGACACCGAGGAGACCATGCTGGTCGGCTGGATCGGCAACGAGCGCGCCAACCTCTCCACCGCCGCCGAACGCTACCTCGAGAAGCTCAAGTCCGTCATCGCCAGCCACGGCTACAAGCTCATCGAATAAAACGGTAAAACAGAACGGTATCCACAGTGTGCAGCACAAGGCACACTCAATCTTCATCGGAATTCAGCTTGGGCATTTGCACATTCGCGCACGTGCAGGTAGATTAGGAATTGCACGTACAGGGTAGTATCTGATGTCACTGACATCGTGATCCCCAAGTGTTCAGGAAGCAGCCTCGGTTGCTTCCTGAATTTTTCTTTTAGCACGACGAGGGAGCCATGACTGAAGTCAACGGAGATGACTGCGATAGACTAGATGACATCGATAAACCTATTATCGATGTCGATGCACAAATTGAGGTTCTTCGGTCACATGGCGTTGCGTTCAGACGCTGTTCCGTTGAATCGGCCAAGGAATTCCTTAAGTATCATACCTATTTTTTCAAGCTGAAGGCGTTCGACAAGGAATTCCATAAAAACGCGCGAGGAATATACGATAATCTTGATTTTGCCGATCTGAAGGAACTGTCAACACTTGATTATCAGATTAGGCGATTCGTACTCATGCGCAGCGGCGAAATCGAACATGCCATGAAAACACGTTTCAATCTGCTGCTTATGGGCACAGCAATGGACGGTTACGAATTGACTGAAGCCTTTGAAGCCAGCGAGAAGCACTTCTATCGAATTCGTTTCCATACGCCGTTCTCACTGCACAATGCAATGAACAAAAACGGATACAACCAGTGGATGATAGAAAAATACAGTTCGCATATTCCGCCCTGGGTCGTCTGGGAGACGTGCCCGTTTTATCTGAATATCGCCTTCTATCGATATTTTCTTAAAAAGAGTCGCTACAACGATATTATCTTCACAACACTGGATGGAGTCCGGCATCTGCGCAACGCGGCAGCCCATCACAACTGCTTGCTCGTTCCCACCTCGCAATCCGTCAATCCCACGGAACAGCTGACTCCCCTGCTGGTTGACCTCTTCAAAAGCAGCAGCATCGACACGGATTCAATAATGGCCTTGGCAAAATCGGATCCGCTGATACACGATTTCGCCTGCCTGATTTGCACGGATTTAAATCTCATACAAGATGCCGCGCATTATTCCTTAATCTCAGATTCGGCGAATCTTCTCAGGCGTCTTTCAAGTGTGTTTTCTCGGTATCAAGCTGAAAACCATCTTCGCCAACAGTTGGAAGCCATGATTGCCCTGCTCACTATTTCCAACAACCTCGACCCGAGCATCTCCTACTCGACTATGCGCCAACCGATACGCAAGCAGGGCAGAAGACTCATCAAGCGTAAGGACAACACACACGCTTAGGCCATCCTTATCCCCCCTAGTTCATGATTGGGCATCACCAAGTTCAAGTCCGTCATCGCCAGTCACGGCTACAAGCTCATCGAGTAGCTTGAACGGTGCCGGCAATCGCAGCGTTTTCATACGGTTGCCGACACCGTTCCATAAGGGTCACAGCCTCCGGATTCGAACGAAGTCAGTTTTCACCGATCTCTGATCGGACCGCCGATATTGCCGTATTTCTTGCCAGCGTAGATGCCGTAGACAGAGCACACCACCGCGATGACCAACGCGACGACGAGGATGGCATAGAGACCCACCACGTCGTAGGCGTGCATGGCCAGGCCGACGACCACGAGGAGCACGCCGCCGAGAATGAATGCGAACCCGCCGAAACGCTGGCAACGACGCCACGACTCACGGCTCTTGAAGGCTTCCGGCACACGAATGCCGCTCCATCGGTTCATTCTGGTATGCGGCATGACGTTGCCGATGACGATGAAGACCAGGCCGGTTGCGACGTTCAGGATCGCCTCCAGAGGTATCGCGGACCAGCCGCTCCCCTTGCCGAACGCGTCCGCGATGAACCATACGTTAAGAACGTTGAGAACCGTGAACATGCAGCATCCTCCGATGATCCACACGCGCACCGTCGTCTTAGCGCTCATGCCGGCATTCGACTGCTTGCGCGCGGAACGTTCGACGGGAATCTCGCAGACCAGCCAGACCAAGCAGACCAGCAACGTGAATAACGGGAAGAAGAGCCACTCGCCCTTGCCGCCCCAACTGTCGAGCTCGCCGTGCGCATTGTAGTGCATGGGCACGCGAGCGGGCATATACGGCAATGCCAGCAAATATACGATCAGCGGCAGCGTCCCCAGGACCACCATCGCGATGTTCCAGTTCCTCGCTCCGGTAAATACGGCCTTCCAACCGTTGTTTCCGCGCTCTCGTTTTTCAGCGTCCTCGAGGCCCTTGATTTCGGGGTTATCGCCATGTTCCGACTCCGTTGGCGATTTCCGTTCTTTGGTATCGTCGCTCATGACCTTTCTCCTTGCTTCTTCGCCTTGCCGCTTGCCACCGGCTCAACCGCCACTCGGCGGGTTGCGGATACCGACCGCCTTGTTTCGGCGGATTTCACGTCATAACCCGAAGCCCTGGAAATCGCACCATCACGCTGCAACTCCTTGAGCCAGACAATCGTGTCATCGAGCACGGTCAGGTTCGGCTCGTACCAGATGGTCGTACCCTCGCGGCTGTCCGTCACCAGCTCAGCCTCGCGCAGCTTCCTGAGATGGTACGAAAGCCTTGACGCCGACAACCCGGTCGCTTCCGCAAGCTCCCCGGCGTTCATCACCCTGCGACGCAAGAGCTGCAGGATCTCGCGCCTGGCCGGGTCCGCGAGCGCCGCCAACGTGGTCTGTATCGCCATAGTCGTCACCCCTCCTTCGTCGTATCGACGTGCTCAATATTTCAAATAATTTTGAAATATAGGATAACAATACCTCACCTCCGCTCTTATTTCAAATTAAATTGAATTAAATGTTGAAACTCTTCTAGAAAAACCACGAACCTCAGTCTCACCTATATTGACAACCCTTCATCACTGAAGTACAGTTTCCTTAACATAGTAAAGTTTGCTTTACTTACTTCAGACTTATCTCGTCAAGGAATCAAGGAGGAATGATGACGGCCTCATCCCACAACGAAATCAACCAATCCCAAACCCACAAACGTGCCACGACAGAGCCGACAACAGAAAAGCAACCTCGCACAAGCATCTGGGGAACCATGACCGTTTTCGGTGGTGGCAGGATTGCATTATGGTGTTCATCTTTGGCAATCGGCTGCGTGGGCGGAGTGTTAATCGGAACAATCGGAACCTTCCTACGTAACCCGCATCAGCTTGATGACTGGACGTTCGTAATTCTCATGTCGTTCTTGGCCGGCGGTGGCATCTTCTCTGTAGCGTACGTACTGCTTGTAGACCGCACCACCATTACCGGCAACATTCCCAATCCTGAGGAGAACATCGAAAGCCAGTGGCGCGAAAAGGCTTCATGGGCATCCATGACAGGAATGTTGCTTGCCATAGCAGCGTTCATCTTTTTGGTCGCGTTCTACGACAAACCCATTGCCCCGCTTGTGGTGTCTTCCGGACTTCTCGCCATCATCCTCGTAGGTCTACTCTCCGGATTGTTTGCATACGCCATCGTACGCAAAAGGGACCTATCGTGAACAATTCGCTTTCACAACTCCGTGCGGACAGAGACTTATCACAGGCGGCGCTCGCCAAACTCGCCAGCGTGAGCCGCCAGACCATCATCTCCATCGAAAAGGGCCGCTTTGACCCGTCTCTGCCACTGGCGTTCCGTCTCGCCTCGATCTTCGGCTGCACCATCGAGGACATCTTTGATCCGGACGAAAAAGTCGATGAAGAATGAGACTACTGTAAATCCGTCGTCCGAATCTGCCGATTTACAGCATGCCACCCCAAATGTTTTGGCATAATCAATTTTGGCTTCTATCTCCCTTAAATCCGCAGCTTTGAGCCTGTCTTCTTCACTGGTCCCAGTCATGCTGTTTGCTTTGTGCTCGAGACTATGCTTCACCCCGAACACCGCGCATAACGCGGCTGCACCGACCAGCACGACGATAACCAGCCACCCCATCACGACTCCTTCGTCTTCGACTTCGTGTTGTCGTCAGTTCGTTTGGCTTTCAACTCTTCTTCGGCGCGTAGATGACGTTGTCGATGAGGTCCTGGTAGTGGGCGGTGATGACCTGGCGCTTGGCCTTGAGGCTCGGGGTGAGCATGCCGTTGGCCTCGGTGAACTCGTCGGGGACGATCTCGAACTTGCGGATGGACTCGGCGCGCGAGACCAGCTCGTTGGCCCTGTTGACGGCACGTTCGACCTCGGCGCGCACGATGGGGTTGGCGACGGCCTCGCCAAGGTCCCTGACCGGTTCGGCGCCCTCGGACTTGAGCCAGGTGTTCGTCTCCTGCAGGTCCAGCGAGATGATGGCGGCGATGAACGGCTTGCGGTCGCCGACCATGACGCACTGGCTGACCACCGGCGAGGTCATGACGGCGGTCTCCACCTCGGCGGGCGAGACGTTCTTGCCGCCGGCGGTGATGATGATGTCCTTCTTGCGTCCGGTCAGCGTCACGAAGCCGTCGGCGTCGATGGAGCCGAGGTCGCCGGTGTGCAGCCAGCCGTCGACGATCTGCTCTGCGGTGATCTCGGGATGGTGGTGGTAGCCGACGCACACCGCGCGGCTCTTGATGCACAGCTCGCCGGCATCGCTCACGCCAACGGTGACGCCCTGCAACGGCAGGCCCACGGTGCCGATCTTGTAGCCGGACGTGGGATTGACCATGGCCGGCGCGCAGGTCTCGGTCATGCCGTAGCCCTCGAGCAGTGGCAGGCCGACGCCGTTGAAGAAGTGCGCGATGGACGCGTTGAGCGGGGCGCCGCCGGAGACCGCGTACTCGACCTGCCCGCCGAAGATCTGCATGATGGTGGAGTAGACGAGCTTGTTGTAGAGCGCGTGGCGCATATTGAGCGCCTTCGGGATCGGCTTGCCCGACTGCTGGGCCTTCGACCAGGCGATGGCGGTGTCGGTGGCCTTGGAGAAGACGCGTCCGGCCAGCCCGGCCCCGGCCTTCTGCGAGGCCGCGTTGTAGATCTTCTCGAAGACGCGCGGCACGGCCAGGATGAACGTGGGCCTGAACGTGCGGAAATCGGCGAGGATGGTCTTGAAATCGCTCGAAAGACCCAAAGTAACCGTTCCGGCGAAGCAGACGAGCTGCATGAAGCGGGCGAACACGTGCGCCAGCGGCAGGAACAGGAGCAGGCGGCGTCCGGGACGATTGAGGATGGCGCCCATGGAACGCACGCCGGAGATGGTGATGAACACGAAATTGGAGTGGCTCAGCTCGATGCCCTTCGGCGTGCCGGTGGAGCCTGACGTGTAGACGATGGTGGCCAGATCACCGCCCTTCACCGCCTTCTCGCGCTCCCAGAACTCGTGGTCCGCGACGCCCTGGCCGAACTTCTCGATGGTCTCGATGGCACCGGCGTCGATGACATAGACATCCTTGAGATCGTGGCAGCGGGCGCGCACCGATTCGATCTTGTCGCGCTGGGCGTCGTCCTCGGCGAAGGCCATCCTCACATTGGAGTCGTTGAAGATCATCTCGACCTGCGCCGGCGAGTTGGTCTCGTAGACCGGCACGGTGAGCGCTCCGATCGACATGATGGCCATGTCCAGCGCGGTCCACTGCCACGAGGTGTGGGCGATGATGGCCACCGAGTCGCCGGGCATGACGCCGCGCGCGATGAGCCCCTTGGCCAGGCCGATGACCTTGTCGCGGAACTGAGTGGCGGTGAAGGACTGCCATTGGCCGTCGCCGCCCACGTATTCGACCAGGGAGTCCTGTGGCGCGCGGGCGGCGCGGTCGTCGAGCAACGAGAAGATATTGCGGTCGCTGTCGATCGGCTGTTCCAACGTCCTGGTGTATTCCTGCTTCATACGGCTCCCCCATCGAGGCGATGCTTGACGTGATACCGGTCAATTTTAGTCCGACTGTGAGAGATTGTCGGACAATGACCGAATCAGCCGACACGGCCCACTTCAGGACCGCACGCTCAGGCGCCGTATTCGGCGAGGTAGGCGTCGGCGCGCTGCCGGATGTCGTCATCGAGCAGCGGTTGGCCGTCGGTGGTGACCATGTGGGAGGCGGCGGCGAAGATCTCGCGCACGTTGGCGATGGAGAGGACGGGGAAGCCGAACTCCCGCTCGACCGACTTGACGGCGGACATCTCGGAGTCCTTGGTCTTCTCCATGCGGTCCACCGAGAGCACCAGGCCCACGATGTCGACGTCCGCGGCGGCCTTGAGCTTGGGGACGACCTCGCGCACGGCGGTGCCGGCGGTCATCACGTCGTCGACCAGCAGCACCTTCATCCCGTCCTTGAGCGGCGTGCCGACGAGGATGCCGCCGTCGCCGTGGTCCTTCCTCTCCTTACGGTCAAACGTGTAGCCGACTTCCATGCCGTGCATGCTGGTCAGCGCGATCGAGGCGGAGACCGCCAGCGGGATGCCCTTGTATGCCGGGCCGAAGACCGTGGCGATGTCGCCGGGCAGCGTGCCGTCGGCGATGGCGGTGGCGATCTTCTCGGCGTAGAAGGCGCCCAGGGTGGCGATCTTGCGCCCGTCGTCGAACGCGCCCGCGTTGATGAAGTAGGGCGAGCGCCTGCCGGACTTGAGGGTGAAGTCGCCGAACCGCAGCGCCCCGGATTGCAGCATGAACTCGGTGAAGCGCTGGTCGAGCGGCGTCATGCCGTTGGATTCCCCGTTGTTGCTGGTCTGATTCATGATTGCCTCTTTCATTGCCCTGTGTGGGCATCGATTCCACGGTTACGCCATAAACGAGCCGCTGAGCGCAAGTCAGCGGCCTGTTTATGGCGGAATTGTTCGATTGTTGCGACGGTACAGCCGGCCGAAGCCACCATTACCACGTCTGCCCTTCGGCCAGCTTCGTAGCGAGCTCCGGACGCGCGTCGAGCAGGTCGTCGAGCTCGCGGGCCACGCGCATCGGGGAGGTGGGGTCGGTGAGCGCGGCGGCGCCCACCTCCACGGCGTTGGCCCCGGCGTAGAGGTATTCCAGCGCCTTCTCGCCCGAGTCGATGCCGCCGATGCCGATGATGGGGACGTCGGGGATGGCCTGGCGCACCCGCCAAACGAAGCTCAGCGCAATCGGGAAGATGGCCGGCCCGGAGACGCCGCCGGTGCGGTTGGCCAGGATCGGTTTGCCGGTGCGGATGTCGAAGCGCATGCCGACCAGCGTGTTGATGAGGCTCAGCGCGTCGGCCCCGGCGTCGACCGCGGCGTGGGCGATCTCGACGATGTCGGTGACGTTGGGCGAGAGCTTGACGATCATCGGCTTGCCGGTCATGGCGCGCAGATGGGTGATGAGGCGTCCGAGCGCCACGGGGTCGGTGCCCACGCTCATGCCGCCGTGGGTGACGTTCGGGCAGCTGACGTTGATCTCGAGCATGTCGGCCGGCGAGTCGGCGAGCTTGGCGACCACCTGCTCGTAGTCGTCGTCGCTGTGGCCGGCCACGTTGGTGACGACCGTGGCGCCGAGGTCCTTGAGGCGGGGCAGCTCGTCGATGAGGTAATGGTCGACGCCCGGGTTCTGCAGGCCGACGGAATTGACCATGCCGGCCGGCGACTCGGCGGTGCGCGGCCCGGGATTGCCCTGCCACGGCACCGGCGAGACGCCCTTGGTGCTGATGGCGCCCATCTGGGCCACATCGTAGTAGTCGCCGCACGCGTCGAGCTGGAAGGTGCCCGAGGCCGTGCCGACCGGGTTCTTCCACCTGACCCCGGCGACCACGGTCGGGTGACGCCATTCGTAGGGTTCCAGCACGTCCATCGGCTGGTGCGATTGGTCTTGTTCGCAGGTTTCGTTGGTTTCGTTCATCGCATCCGCTCCGGTTTCGCTCGTGTCGTTTTTCATCGCACCCATCCGGCTCACGCTCCCCAGCCCAGCTGCTCGGTGGTGAAGACCGGTCCGTCCTTGCAGACCTTCAGCCGACCTTGCGGCGTATCGACCACGCAGGCCACGCACGCTCCGTAGCCGCAGCCCATGCGGGCCTCCAAGCTCAACTGAGCGGGAATGCCGCGTTGGCAGGCCCATGCGGCGACGGCCCTCATCATCGGCGTCGGCCCGCAGGAGAGGATGACCGGCGGAAGCGGCGCGCCGCTGACCTCGCCTTCGATACTGTCCAGCAGGTCGACGACGTTGCCCCGCTCGTTGGTGATGCTGTGGACTTCGTCGGCATAGGGACGTACCAGATCATCGGCGAACCGCTCGTCACGATAGCCGAAGACGGAGGTCACCTTCGAGCCGTCGGCGCGCCCGTGCAGCGCCTGGGCGGCGAGGAGCAGAGGCGGGACGCCGAGTCCTCCGCCGACGAGGATGTAGTTGGCCCGTTTCGCCAGGTCGAACGGCTTGCCCAAGGGGCCGAGCACGTCGACGGCGTCGCCCGCGCGGAAATGCGAGAACTCCTCGGTGCCCGCGCCGACGACCTGGTAGATCAGCGTGACGTCGTCGCCCTCCACCTTGGCCACGCCGAACGGACGCGGCAGCACCATGGTGGCGTTGGCGGAATACAGGTTCACGAACTGGGCCGGCCGCACGGTCCGCGCCACGTACGGGTCGTGGACGACCAGCTCGTATATCCCGTCGCCGAGGCGCGACGCGGCGACCACCTCGTCGGTGCGTCGGCCCGGCTTGCGCCCGGCCTGTGCAGCCCGGAGCTCGACGGAGCCTGTGGTGAACGTGGGTATGAAGGTGTTGGTGGGCATCTCTCTCCTTCTGCAATCGTGGTGCGCGGAGCACCATGCATTTCCTCATCGGACTGTACGCCGTGTGCCGTGCCGGCTTCATCCATCTTTCCACGAATTCCGGGGAACACGCGAATGCTTCGGAAATGGACAATCGGCTTCGGCATGTCGGCGGGGCCGTCATCAGGGTCGTCGCAACGCCTCGCGCAGGTCATCGCGCATGGCGATGGCGGCGGCGCGGGCGCTGCGCCCGACCAGGTCGAGCGCCTCCTGGGCGTCCATGGTTTCTCGGTACTTCCCCGACTTTTTCCAGGCTCCGATGATGCCTCGCGACGAGTTGACGATGGCGCCGCGGCCATGAGCGCCGAACATACCGGCCACGTCCGCCGCGGTGCCGCCCTGCGCTCCGTAACCCGGCACCAGGAAGAAGGTGTGCGGCATACGCTCACGCAGTTTCTTGCCTTGTTCGGGATGGGTGGCTCCGACCACAGCGCCGAGTCGTGAGTAACCGTACTTGCCGATGGAGTCGACGCCCCAGACTTCCACCAGATCGGCCACGTGTTCATACACGCGCTCGCCGCTGGCGAGTTCGAGTTCCTGGATTTCCGCGCTCGAAGGGTTCGAGGTTCGCACCAGTGCGAACAGGTCCTTGTCAGCCTGTTTGGCGGCATTAAGGAACGGCGTCATGCCGTCCGTGCCGAAATACGGATTGACGGTGATGGCGTCCTCATGCCATGGGTGGCCGTTGATGTCGCCGTCCAAGGTGTTGACACCCGTCAGGTGCTTGGCGTAGGCGGCTGCCGTGGAGCCGATGTCGCCGCGCTTGATGTCGCCGAGGACGTACAAGCCCTGAGATTGCGCGTATTGGCAAGTAAGGCGGTAGACGTCGAAGCCGACCGAGCCGTAAGCCTCGTACATCGCGATCTGGGGCTTGACGGCCGGGACGATGTCTTTCACGGCGTCGATGATCGCGCGGTTGAAACCGTAGAAGCCGGTGACGATCTGCGCGGCCGGGGCCTCGCCCGACCGCTCCATGCCATGCGTGCCGTCCTCCTGCGCCTTCGGCCCGCCAAACCCATCCTGCGAAGTGATGGCCTGCGGCGGCACCAACGTCGGTGTCGGGTCCAGCCCGACGACGCTCGGATTGTCCTTCGCCTCAATGGCTTCGATCAGTCGGTCCATCCGCCCGTCTCCCCTTTCGTTGCAAGCGTTTGAACTGTTATATTGATATCCATAACAGTTTGCCTCACTGTATTGTTCATTGTCATATCAGTTCGTTTGTCGTTCTTATTGTTCATGTATATCGCTTCTCACTGTGCTGCCAACCGGCTATACACCAGCTTCGAACCGATGACCGTGGCCACGGGCCTGCCGGTGAGCTCCCAGCCGTCGAACGGGGTGTTGCGGCCCTTGGAGTGGAAGCTCGAGGAATCGACGGTCCAGCGGCGGCCGGTGTCGATGAGGGTCAGGTCGACGGTTTCGGGATGTTCCACCTGTCTCAGGTCCAACACTCGCTTCGTGGCGCAGGCCGCGGAATTGTTGAGCAGGGTCGCGACGTCGGTGGGCGTGTGCCCCATCAGCCGCTCGGGCGCCAGTGCCATGAGTTCGATCAGCCGTTCGTCGTTGATGGCCCCGGATTCGACCAGCACCTTGCGGCAGACACCGTAGGCGCATTCCAGGCCGATGATGCCGTTCGGGGCATCGGCCAGGCCAGCCTGTTTCTCGGCGGCAGTGTGCGGGGCATGGTCGGTGGCGATCATGTCGACGGTGCCATCGGCTACAGCGGCGATGGTGGCGCGCCGGTCGGCCTCGCTTCTTAGTGGCGGATTCATCTTGGCCATCGCGCCGTACTTGAGGATGTCCTCATCACACAGCGCCAGATAGTGCGGCGCGGTCTCGCAGGTGACGGGCAGCCCCTCCGCCTTGGCCCGGCGTATGGCGTCGAACGCATCGACGGTGGAGACGTGTTGGAAGTGGATGTGCGCGCCGGTGCGCCTGGCCGCCTCGATGTCGCGCTCGACGATGGCGAGTTCGGTGGAGGACGGAATGCCCTCGATGCCGAGCTTCTTGCTGACGGCTCCCTCGTTGATGGCGCCGGAATCGTGATGCTCGCAGTGTTCCAGCACCGGCAGCCCGGTGGCCTTCGCGTCGGCAAGCACGCCGTCGAGGATGGCCTCGGTGATGGCGGATCCGTCGTCGCTGATCGCGCGCAGGGGATGCTCCCGCACGGCCTCATCGTTGGCGTTCCCGTCTTCCGCGTCGGCGTCGGCTGGAGAGGCGGTGCCGGCGGGATGTTCCATGAACCTCACGTAATCGGCGGGATGCGTCGGCAGCTTGCCGGCCCGTCCGATCGACGCGCAGACCGTAAGGTCATAGCGCACCGGCAACCTCACGCCGTGCAACTGCTCGTAACGTTGCAGGTAGTCGAGCGTGTTGCGCACGCCGACCTTCCGCAACTGGTCTCCCCCGGCTCCGGCCTCCTGCACTTCGATGTCGCGCCCGTCGGCGGCGGGGATGGTGTTGGGCATGACCAGCACTCGCGTGTAGCCGCCCGCGGCCGCCGCTGCGGCACCGGTGCGCATCGTCTCCTTGGCCGTCTGACCGGGGTCTCGGAAGTGGACATGCGGGTCGGCCAGGCCCGGGGCGACTATGAGCGCCGATCCGTCGATGTCGCCGGAGGCCTTGGCTCCCGGCTCGACCAGCGAACGTGCCGGGTCGGCGTCGTCGACGATCAGGTCGATGCGTTCTCCGGTATCCCACACCTTGATGTCGTGGATGGTCAGCATCCCGTTTTTCCTTCCTGTATTTAGTCCGTCCAAAGCCGCGGACCAGCGTGCAAACGTTCGTTGAAGATGGTCTTCGATATCGGCCGGGAATGTCCGCAAGCCATATGGGCTCGAAACCCAGCCAATCGACAACAGCCTTTTTCCGCCAGGGCTCCGACCGGGCACGTGGCTTCCAATCCGAAGACGTGCCCGGCCCGAGCCTCTGCCGACAGCCGCGCTAGAGCTTGGCTTCCTCGTCGCAGTAGTCGCAGCGGTATTCCGCACGCTGCGCGTTGGCCAGGTGGAAGCGCTGCTCGAGGCCGCGCTCCGCGGTGGTGACGCAGCGCGGGTTCCTGCAGCTGATCACGCCGACGAGATGTTCGGGCAGGCCCGGCTGGCGCTTGTTGACGATGCCGCCGCCGCGCACGATGTTGATGGTGGCGTGGGGCGCCACGAGGCCGAGCGCGTCGAGGTTGAGGTCCTCGACGTCCTCGATCTTGATGATGTCCTTGGCGCCGAGCGCGTGGCTGCTGGCGTTCATGATCAGCGCCAGCTTGGTGGTGGTGGGGTCGACCTTCAGGTAGCGCAGCACGGTGAGCGCCGTGCCCGCGTCGACGTGGTCGATGATGATGCCGTCCTTGATGCTGGTGACTTCCATCAGTCCTGTGCCTCCTTGGTGTCTGCGTTGGCGTCGATGTCGTTGTGCTCCTCGTAGCCGGGCAGCTCGTCGCCGAGCAGCGAGCTCTCCAGGGCCATGCGCATGAGCATGCCGCGCCTGACCTGCTGGAAGTAGGCGGCGCGCGGGTCGGCGTCGACCTCCTGGGCGATCTCGTTGACTCGCGGCAGCGGGTGCAGCACGGCCATGGTGGGCTTGGCGAGCGCCATCTTGGCGGCGTCGAGGATGTAGGTGTCGCGCAGGCGCAGGTAGTCGTCCTCGTTGAAGAAGCGTTCCTTCTGCACGCGGGTCATGTAGAGCACGTCGAGGTCGCCGATGACGCTGGTCAGGTCGCTCGCCTCGGTGTAGGAGCAGGTGGGGCTCCCGTTGATGCGGTCGAGCACATATTGCGGGGTCTTGAGCTCGTCGGGGCTGATGAGCACGAAGCGCACGTTGCCGAAGCGGCAGAGCGTCTCGATCAGCGAGTGGACGGTGCGGCCGAAGGTCAGGTCCCCGCACAGGCCCACCGTCAGGTCGGTGACGCGGCCGAAGCGCGCCTCGATGGTGGAGAGGTCGGCCAGGGTCTGGGTGGGGTGCATGTGCCCGCCGTCGCCGCCGTTGATGACCGGCACGTCCGAGGCCTGGGCGGCCACGAGCGCGGCACCTTCCTTGGGGTGGCGCATGGCGATGATGTCGGCGTACTGGGAGACGACCTTCACGGTGTCGTGGATGGTCTCGCCCTTGGTGGCCGAGGAGAGCTGGGAACCGGCGAAGCCGATGACCTTTCCGCCCAGCCGCAGCATCGCGGTCTCGAAGCTCAGGCGCGTGCGCGTCGAGGGCTCATAAAACAAAGTGGCCAACACCCGTCCATTACAGGTGCCAGCCACTTCTTTCATGTGGGAATCGATGTATCGTGCCTTGTCGAGCAACGACTGGATTCCCGAGGTCGGTATGTCATCCAACGTGACGACGCTGGAACCGGCCAATGACAATCCCGGTGTTCGTCTTGACCGCCCGGAATCGGATGATGGGGAATTGTGGACTCCGTCCGTGGAGCCCGGAATGGGATGTTTCACTATCGACAACAGCTCACCTTTCTCGCTTGAAGGTGGCCACTTCGTGTGACCATTGACAAGTTACCCGCACGGGCTGACAGCGGTGAGTCGAAGCCGATAATCACGCCTGGACGTACCGGGCGCAGGCCTTGGAATGCCGGCGTTTTCGCGCTTTCCGTAGGTCGTGTTCTCCAGCGGCGTGTCACTGCCCGTAGAAGAGGCGTTCCATTACCTCGCGGCAGCGGCGCATCACGGCGGTCATGTCGTTGATGAAATACTGGCCGCGGTTGGCGCCATAGCCGAGGAAGGTGGCCACGCCGGACTGGGAAAACAGGTCGTCGGGCAGCACGTCGGCGCGGGCCATGTGCGCGTTCCACAGGTAGTTGCCGTTGCGGGCGTCGGTGAGCGTCTTCCACGCCTGCCGCAGGGTTGCCGCGTCGCGTTCGCCGATGTGGCCTAGACGTTCGAGCTCGTCAAGCGCGCCCAGCGTGGAGGTCAGGCGCAGCGAGGATTCCCTCCCGGCGTGCTCGAGCTGCAGCAGCTGCACGGTCCATTCGACGTCCGAGAGTCCACCGGCGCCGAGTTTCAGGTGGCGGTCGCGGCGCACGCCCCGGGGCAGCCGTTCCGCCTCCATGCGCGCCTTGAGGGTGCGTATCTCGCCGATCTCCGTGTCGTCCAGAGGCCGGTCCATGTAGCGTTGCGGGTCGGCGATGTCGGTGAGGAAGTCCTCGGCCAGGCGTCGGTCGCCGGCGGCGTATCGGGCGCGCAGCAGCGCCTGGCGTTCCCAGGTGGCCGACCATGAGGCGTAATAGCTAGCGTAGGATTCGTAGGAGCGCACCAGCGGACCGTTCTTGCCTTCCGGGCGCAGCCCGAGGTCGAGGTCGATGGCCGGTTCGAGGCTCACCGGCCCCTGCAGGATGCGGCGCAGGTCGGCGACCACGTCGGCCGCGAACCGGCCCGGCGAGGGCTGGGCGCCAGAGCCATCGGTAGCGGCGGAAGACACCGGACTCGTGGCCGTTTCCGTCCCTACCCCGGCGTTGCCGTCGGTTTCGCCTTCCGGCGCGCCTTCTTCCATGGCCCTGTAGATGATCATGGCGTCGGCGTCGGAGCAGAAATTGACCTCGCGGCCGCCATAGCGCCCCATGGCGATCACGCACAGCGTGGCCGGCGCATGCTCCAGACCCGTCTCGCGCATGCGGTTGCCGACCGCCCAGCCGAGCGCCGCCGAGATCACCGCGTCGTAGACGTCGCTCATCCCAATCAGGCTGCCGGCGCCGTCCATCACCCCGGTGGTCCATGCCAGGCCGATGCGTTCGATCTCGTGGCGCCTCAGCGCACGGACCGCGTCGGCGAAATCCTTCATATTGGTGGCATAGCGTTGCGCAATTGCGGCGAGCTGGGTGTCGAGGCTGACGCGGCTGCGGGCCTTGAGCTTGGCGTCGTCGCCGAGCCAGCGCACCGATTCGACCGACTTGTTGAGCGCGTCGCCGAGCAGCCGGGAGTTGGCAAGCACGTGGCAGAGCCTGGTCAGTGCCTGCGGAGAGTCGCGCAGGAAGCCGAGGTAGGGGCTGGCGCCGCCGAAACGCTCCTCGAGCCGCCGCCATTGCAGCAGGCCCATGTCGGGGTTCTGGCCTTCGGAGAGCCATTGGAGGATGGAGGGCAGCAGGATCCGATTGATCTTGGCGGCGCGCGAGACGCCCCTGCTCAGCGCCTCGACGTGGCGCATGGCCGCCTCCGGGTCAGCGAAGCCGATGGCGGCGAACCTCGCCTTGCTGGCCTCCGGGCTCAGGGTGACTTGCTCGTCGTCGAGCTGCGCGCTGATCGGCAGCATCGGCCGGTAGTAGATGTCGACGTGCAGGTGGCGCACCTCGCGGCGCGTGGCGTCATAGCGTTTCACCAGCTCGTCGGGCAGCAGGCCGAAGGCCCGTGCCAGCCGGGTCAGCTCCGGGTTGTCATTGAGGCCGAGAGGATTGTGCGCCCTCGTCGCGCTCGTCTCTGCGTTGGAAGCGCCGGTATCCGGGAACAGATGCGTGCGCCGCAGCTGCCACATCTGCTGACGGTGCTCGAGCACGCGTTCGAAACGGTAGTCGCGCTCGAGCCTCGTCGCCTGCGGCCGCGAGACGTAGCCGCCGGCGGCCAACGCCCTGAGCGCCTCCAACGTGGAGCGCACGCGCAGGGTGGCGTCGGAACGGCCGTGGACCAGTTGCAGCATCTGTGCGGTGAACTCGACGTCGCGCAGTCCGCCCTTGCCGAGCTTGATCTCCCGCTCGCGCAGGCCAGGGTCGATGGTGTCCTCGACGCGCTTGCGCATCCGCTGGCATTCGCGCACGAAGTCCTCGCGCTTCGAGGCAGCGAAGACCAAGGGAACGGTCATGGCCTCGTAGGCCGCGCCAAGCTCGCGGTCACCGGCCACCGGCCGCGCCTTGAGCAGCGCCTGGAACTCCCAGTTGCGCGCCCACTTGTCGTAGTAGGACCGGTGCGAGGCCAGCGTGCGCACCAGCGGACCGTCCTTGCCTTCCGGGCGCAGCGCCGTGTCGATCTGCCAGAGCGGCGGCATGGTGACGCCGGGCATCACCGACTGGCAGACTCGCTGCAGGGCCATGGCCAGTCTGGTGCCGATGCGGGTGAGCGCGGCGGTGCCGATGTCGCCGACGGGTTCGACCGCGTAGATCAGGTCGACGTCGGAGACGTAGTTGAGCTCACGGGCGCCCAGCTTGCCCATGGCGATGATGGCGAAGCGGCACCGGCGTGCGTCGGCCACGTCCGCTTTGGCGATCTCGAGGGCGGCGTCGAGCGTGGCGTCGGCGAGGTCGGAGAGCATCACGCTGATGTCGGGCTGGATCTCGGTGGGATCGTCGGCCGCGAGGTCCTCGGCCATGATGGCGGCGAGCTGCCGGTAGTAGCACAGGCGCAGCGCGTTGGTCGCCGTGGCCATGTCGTTTGCGTCGCGGGCACTGTCTTTTTCGGATGATGCGGTGACATCGGCGGTACCGGCAACCTCCGAACGCATGTGCTCCATGCTCTGGTCGTGGGTGAATGTGAGGCTTCCGCAGGCGTCATCGACCGCGGCGTCGACCAGGCTCGGATGCGCGAGCATGAGCCGGCCCATGGCGTCCGAGGCGCCCAGCACCCGGACCAGACGGTCGAGAGCCACATCGTCATCGAGTATGCGGGTCCTTCGTTCCCCCGGCAACTTCTCGATGATGGCCGCCAAATGCGCAAGCGCGGTATCGGGATCGCAGGCGTGCGAGAGCGCCTTGAGCATCGCGGCGTGACGGCCCTCGTCCATGCCCATGGCCGCGAGCCTGTCGAAGAGCTTGCGGGCGGCGTCGAGGTCGTGCAGTCCCGCGCGTATCAGCTCGCGTGCGCCCAGCTTCTCACCCATCGAATCCTCCATAGCTCAACGATACAACCAACCTCGCTCGTGCCGGCTCCCCCACATGCCCTTGGCTGGCGTCCCATCAAGGCTCTTCTGGCCATCCGCCATGCTCGTACGGAATCATCCATGCCGAACCGGCGCATGGTCCGGATTTCGCCGTGTCGGCCTATCATCGAGGTAGTCAATCAGCGTGGAAGCCGGTCGCGTGGCGGCCGGAAGCGAAGGAGCGTCATGGGCACCACCGGCATCGTCATCACCGTCATCGTCAGCGTCGTGGGCCTGTTCACGGGCATCCTCTTCGGGGCCATCCCCCTGAAGGCGAGCCGCATGACCGAGCGCCAGAACCGCTGGCAGCAATACCTGGGCATCGCCTTCGTGATCGTGGTGTTCATGCTGATCGCCGCCAAGCAGGACACCGCCTCGTGGGCCATCATCATCGCGGCCATCGTCGGCGTTCTGATCGCCAAGATCCCGCCGATCCACACCATCCTGCTCGACCATTTCCCCTCGCTTCGGCCGAAGGACTAGGCCTGGCCCGAACCTGGCGGGACTGGCCGACAGTCGACCAGTCCCAGCCGCGAGCCTTCAGTCGCTGACGGTGAACAGATGCTCCACGTTCGCCCAGATACGGCGGGCCAGCGCCGGCCTGTTCATCGTGTAGAGGTGCACGCCGTCGACGCCGTGAGCCACCAGGTCGCACACCTGCTCGGAGGCGTAGACGATGCCCGCCTGGCACAGGCTCTGCGGGTCGTCGCCCCAGCGCTCCACCAATGCCTCCACCGCCGACGGCACCTTCGAGCCGTTGCGTTTGGTCATGTTGTTGACCGATTTGGCGCTGCGCACCGGCATGATGCCGGCCTCGATCGGCACGTCGATGCCTTTGGCGCGCGCCAGGTCGAGGAATCGGTAGAAGTCGGCGTTGTCGTAGAACAGCTGCGTGATCAGGTGGGTCACGCCCGCGTCGACCTTGCGCTTCAGGTTGTCGACGTCGACCTCGAGGCACGAGGCCTCCATATGGCATTCCGGGTAGCAGGCACCGAAGATCTTCATGCCGGGGTCGGTCTTGTGGATGTAGGCCGCCAGGTCGCTGGCGTGCGCGAACACGCCGCACGGCTCGTTGCCGTCCACCGGGTCGCCGCGCAGCGCGAGCACGCCGGAGACGCCGGCCTTGTGGAACATGCCGAGCGCCTCGTCGACGGTCCTCTCGTCGCTGTAGAGCGCGGTGAGGTGGGCGACGACCGGGATCTGGTAGTCGTGGCGGATGGTGTGGGCGATGCGCGCGGTGAGCGTGCGGTCGTGCAGGGCGCCGTGGCCGTAGGTCACCGAGATGAAGTCGGGATTGACTTCCTCAAGCCCGTCGAGCGTGTCGTAGATGGTACCTACGGGCGCATGGCTTTTGGGCGGGAAGACCTCAAGCGAGAAAATCGGCGAGTGCATGGCTGTCTCCTGTGACGAATGGTAAATAGTAAATAGCGGATTAATAACGAATTATGGAATCAGGCCAATAAAGACTGATTGTCCCTCATATCCAACGGCTTACGGACCGCAATGGAACGACCTCATGGCCGACGGGTTTGCCGGCAATGCCGTGGCCGCCATCGATGGACCGATGGCGGCCACATGCCAGAGTCGGGGTCTCTCAGGCCTTTGAGCCTTCGGCGAGTTCGGCGCGGACCGTCCTGGCGGCCTCGACCATGTGCTCCAGGCTCGGCCAGGTCTCCTCGTTGCCGCGGGTCTTCAGCCCGCAGTCGGGGTTGATCCACACGCGGCCGGCGTCGGCCTTCTTGAGGATCTCGCGGATGCGCTCGACCAGCTCCTTGGTGGAGGGGATGCGCGGCGAATGGATGTCGTAGACGCCGGGGCCAACCTCGGTTTCGAAATGCGCGTCGTGGATGGCGTCGAGGACGACCAAATCGCCTCGGGAGGCCTCGAAGGAGATCACGTCGGCGTCCATGTTGTCGATGTCGGCGATGATGTCGTTGAATTCCGAATAGCACATGTGGGTGTGGATCTGCGTGGTCGGTTTCACGGCCGAATGCACCAGGCGGAAGGCCGGGATGGCCCAGTCGAGGTACTTCTTGTGCCAGTCGGAGCGGCGCAGCGGCAGCTTCTCGCGCAGTGCGGCCTCGTCGATCTGGATGACCCTGATGCCGGCGGCCTCGAGGTCGAGCACCTCGTCGCGGATCGCCAGGGCCAGCTGCTGGGTCTGCAGCTCGTTGCTGATGTCCTCGCGCGGCCAGGACCAGTTGAGGATGGTGACCGGGCCGGTGAGCATGCCCTTGACGACGTGCTGGGTTCGGCTCTGCGCGTACTTGCTCCAGCGCACGGTGATCGGCTCGGCGCGGCTCACGTCGCCCCAGACGATCGGAGGCTTGACGCAGCGAGTGCCATAGGACTGCACCCACGCGTTCTTGGTGAACAGGAAGCCGTTGAGATGCTGGCCGAAGTATTCGACCATGTCGTTGCGCTCGAACTCGCCGTGCACCAGCACGTCCAGGCCGATCCGCTCCTGGTGGGCGATGACCTCGTCGATGGACTTGGCGATGAAGGCGTCGTAGGCGGCCTGGTCGATTTCGCCCTTGCGTGCCTTGGCTCGCATGGAGCGGATCTCGCTGGTCTGGGGGAAGGAGCCGATGGTGGTGGTGGGCAGCTCGGGCAGTCCCAGCGCCTCATGCTGCAGGCGGCGGCGCTCGGCGCGGGCCGGCTGGCGCACGAAGTCTTTCTCGCCCAGCGCGGCGAGACGCTTGGCCACGGCTTGGTCGGGCGCCACGCGGCTGCCGTCGAAGAGGGCCTGGTTGCCGGCCAGCGCCTTGGCGCTCTTGCGCTTGCCGTCGTCGAGGTCGGCCAGGGTGGCGATGTCGTCGAGCTCGCCGAGCTTCTCGACGGCGAAGGCGAAGTGGCGGCGCGTCTCCGGCTCGATGCCGGTCTCCCCCTCGGTGCTGAACGGCACGTGCAGCAGCGAGCAGGCGGTCGAGGCGGCGACACGGGGCACCACGCTCTTGACGGCGTCGAGCAGGCCAAGGCTGGCGGCGTAGTCGTTGCGCCAGATGTTGCGCCCGTTGACCACGCCGGCGAAGATGGTGGTGCAGTCGGCGACGCCGTACTTCTTGAGGGCGGCGAGGTTCTCGTCGCGGCCTTCGATCAGGTCGAGGCCGATGCCGTCGAAGTTCAGGGAGTTGACGGTCTCGTAGATGTCGCCGATGTGGCCGAAGTAGGTATTGATGAGCAGCTTGACCGAGCCATCGACGCTGTTGCGGGCCGGCAGGATGGCGGAATAGAGCGACTTGAAGAGCTCGACGTCGCCCGGCGTCTTGTCGAGCACGAGGTAGGGCTCGTCGAACTGGGCCCAGTCGGCGTCGTGGCCGGCGAAGAGGCGCAGCATGTCGGCGTAGACGGAGGCCACCGAGTCGATGAGGCCGCGGTCGAGCTCGAGCTCCTCGGCCTGCGGGTCGCGCGCCAGCTTCAGGAAGGTGTAGGGGCCGATGAGCACCGGCTTGGTCTTGATGCCCTGCTCCAACGCCTCGTCGAACTCATCGATGGCCTTCAGGGAGGAGAGGCGGATGTCGGTGGAGGCGTCGATCTCCGGGACGATGTAATGGTAGTTGGTGGTGAACCACTTCTTCATCGGCAGCGCGGTGACGTCGCCCTCCGGGCCCTGGTAGCCGCGCGCCATGGCGAAGAGCATGTCCTCGGGGTTCTCGAAGCCGAGGCGGCGGTAGCGCTGCGGCACGGCGCCGAGCATGATGGCGGTGTCGAGCATCTGATCGTAGTAGCTGAAGTCGTTGCTGGGGATCAGGTCGATGCCGGCCTCGGCCTGCAGCTTCCAGTGCTCGGCGCGCAGGGCCTTGGCGGTGGAGCGCACATCGTCCAGGCCGTTGCGGCCCTTCCAATATCCCTCGATGGTTTTCTTCAGTTCCCGGTCGCGGCCGATGCGCGGGAAGCCCGAGACGGATGTGAGCATGGTAGTACCTCCAGTGGTAAACGTTGGTCTTCCTCGAGAGTACCAAAAAACGACGTTATCAGGTCATCAGACCACATAGTGTGTCGCTATAAGCCGAGGTTATATCGCCGGAAACAAGCCCAGGCTCATGGCAGGAACGCAGGGCCTGGGAACAACATTCCGCGCTCCCCCAATATGTCGCTCGCCAAACCTCGCAGGTCCGATGACGTTGGCGAGGGCACCATTGGCCATGGCGTCACCGTCGCAATGCCCTGTCTCAGTCGTCGTTTCCCGACGTCTCGTCCTCGTCAACGTCGATCCGGCGCAGCTGGTCGCCGAGGTCGCGCAGCACGCGGCGCAGCTTGCGGTCCGAGATGTCGCGCAGCTCGAGGTCCGCCAGGCGCTCCTGCCGCTGCTCGTCGCTCAGCGAGTCGACGTCGGTGACGGTGTCCTTGGTGGCGCGCTCGCGTTTGCGCAGGGCCTTGAAGCCCTCGGCCATGGCGCGGGTGACGACGAGGAAGCCGGTGTGGCCAATCATCTGGTGGTCGGGGCGCACCGCCAGGCCCTGCGCTTTCCACGTGCGCTCGAAGGTCTCCTGCACCTCCGGCTCCGTCCAGCATCCGGCGGCACGCAGCCCCTCGCACAGGCGCGACATCTGGGTGGTGGTGGTGACATAGGCGACGAGCACGCCACCGGGCGCGATCACGCGGTAGGCCTGCTCGAGCCGGTTCCACGGGTCGAGCATGTCGAGCATGATGCGGTCGAAGGAGTGGGTCGGCAGGGTGGCGGCCACGGAGTCGAAATCGCCGGTGAGCAGGTCCCACCACCCGGGACGCCTGCCGTAATAGAGGCTCGCGTTGGCCTCGGTGATGCGGGCGAACTCGGGGCGCATCTCGATGGTGGTCAGGTGGCCGCTTTCCCCCACCGCGTCGAGCAGGTTGAGGCTCATCGCCCCGGAGCCCGCGCCGGACTCGAGCACGCGCATCCCCGGGCGCATGTCGCCGAGCTGGATGACCTGGGCGATGTCCTTCGGGTACATGATCTGGGCGCCGCGGGGCATGGAGAGCACATAGTCGGCCATACGCGGCCTCATCACCGCGTAGTCCCACCCGCCGATGGCGCGGGCCGCCTTCCAAGGCTTGGCCTTGTCACGCTGCGGGTTGACCTTGTCGACCTGGTCGGCGCGCTTGGAGGTGACGGTGGTGACGACGATGCCCTCGCTGCCGCCGATGACCTGGTCGTGCAGGATGAGGCCGTGGTCGGTCTGGGTCGAGCCGCCGGCGACGAGCTGCTCGGTGATCCGCTTGCCCTTGCGGTCCGTGAACTGGACCTTCTCCCCCGCCTGCAGCGCTCCGGTTCTCGGCATGCCCACCCACACTTTCCTTGGCTTTTCGATACAAATGCGACGAGCCCATGCTCTCACACCATCTCGATGAGCGGCCCTTCCGCGACCGATTAGCGCGAGATTCGGGTTAATCGGGTGCCCAACGCGTCAATTGGGCGCCACATACCCGTGCCATGGGCTCGTAGAAGCACATATTAATCGAAAACGGCACCCACCTAAGCGCCGATGCACCCCACTTAACCTGCTGGGTATGTACGCTTCACACCGCGTAGGCGTTCCAGCGGCCGTCGTCGTGGGTCACCTTGAGCGGCAGGCCGAAGATGTGGCTGAGGCGCTCGGTGGTGAAGCCGTGCTCGAGGTCGCCGGTGTAGATGATGGTGCCCGGCTGCGGGTCGGCGCCGGCCACGTTGTCGGCGTGGGCGTCGGTCTCGTTGCCGGCCATGCGCCCCATGATGGCCACATGGTCGAAGCCCTGCGGGATCTCCTCGAGGCGGTGGGTGACCAGCAGGACGGTGCGCTCGGTGTCGTGCCGGCCGATGTCGCTCAGGGCGCGCAACGCCAGCTCGCGGCCGCCGAGGTCGAGGCCGGTGGTCGGCTCGTCGAGGATCAGCAGGTCCGGGTCGCCCATCAGTGCCCGGCAGATCAGCACGCGGGTGCGCTCGCCTTCGGAGAGCTTGAACATCTGCTTGCCTTCGAGGTATTCGATGCCGAACTGCGCCATGAGCGCGCGGGCCTTGGCGAAGTCCTCGTCGGTGTAGGTGTCGCGCCAGCGGCCGGTGGTGGCGGTCAGCGCCGTGACGACCGCGTCGAGCGGGTCCTCCTGGGGAGGGAAGGCCCGCGAAAGCTCGGCGGAGCTCAGACCGATGCGGTTGCGGTAGGAGAACACGTCGACCTTGCCCAGCCGGTTGCCGAGGATGTCGACGGTGCCTTCGGAGGGGAAGCCGCGCGTGGCCATCATCGCCACGAGGCTGGATTTGCCGATGCCGTTGGGCCCGAAGAGGATCCATTTCTCGCCGCGTTTGAGGTCGAGGTCCACGTCGCTCAGAATCACGCGCCTGTTCCTGCGGAATTCGACGCCCTTCAATGTCAATGCGGAAGCGGTCTCGCCCATCGTGTCACCTCACCTCGTTCGGCCGCGCCACGGCCGGTCATCATACGGTTTTGTGACCAACGATAATGATTCGCGGCGTGTGGCAACGGCGGAATTCCACATCGTGGGGACGGATAGCGGATAAAAACGGGAGACGTGGCCGATGCCATCCATGCCGACATGGCGCATGCGGCCATTACCTATTGAATCGAATCAGGTGAGCAGACGGCAGACGATGAGGATGACCGTGAAGAAGCCGAGCAGCGCGGCGGCCCATAGCTTCAGCCTGCGGTGCGCGCGGTCCTTGCGAAACAGCGCGGAAAGCAAGAGCGAAGCGACAAGCAGCAGGACAAGCACGATGAGTATGACCAGCACATCCTGCAGCATCATGTCCCTTTCCCCGCTCTCGACGAACTGATACGGACGGCACCGCTCCGTTGGCCGGCAACGTCCACAAGGTATTCATAGGATACCATTTTCGCCGAACACGGCGGGCGGCGTGGCTTTCCTCGGTCCGGTGCACGAAATCGAAAGCCTCTTCGAAATGAGTGCCATCGAGCCTGCGATACCGTCTTCTCCGGCGCGGAAGTCTGGCTTCTTTCGACTCCGGCGGATTCCGCGACCTTGCCGCCAAGGTTTCGCCGCGTTCCGCACGAGCATTTTCTTGGTGGCGGCCTTCGTACAGCTCTATGACGTCTTCCCAATACGACCGTCCCAGGAAGTGTTCGACGCCGGATTTCGCAGGACTTACGACGATCGGGATCAACGCTCATCAACCGTCTGGCGCATCACCGCCAAACCGTTGCCTAGCCGAGCGCCCGACGGTAGACGTCCATGGTCTGCTCGCCAATGCGTTCCCAGCTGAACTCGTCGCGCGCCCTGCGCCAGCCGGCCTCGCCCATCTGCCTGGCCTGTTCGGGGTCGGCCATCAGGCGGTCGATGGCCGCGGCCATGTCGCGCACGAAACGCTCGGGGTCTCTGGGTGTGCCGGAGCCGTCTTGTTCCTGGTCGATCGGCACGAGGTAGCCGGTCTCGCCGTCGCTCACGACTTCGGGGATGCCACCGGTGGCGGTGGCGACCACGGGCAGGCGGCAGGCCATCGCCTCGAGGTTGACGATGCCCATCGGCTCGTAGACGCTCGGGCAGACGAACGCGTTGCAGCCGTGTTCGAGCACGTTGAGCTCGTCGCGCGGCATCATCTTCTCGATCCACACCACGTTGCCTCGTTCCTCTTTCAACCTCACGAACGAGGCGCGCACCTGGTCGCCGAGGCTTTTGGTGTCAGGCGCGCCTGCGCAGATGACCACCTGTATGCCCTTGTCGATAAGGCGTATGGCGTCGAGCAGATAGGGCAGTCCCTTCTGCCGAGTGATCCTACCGACGAAGAGCAGCGTGGGGCGGTCGCGGGCGATGTGGTAGCGCTCGAATATGCCCCAGGCCGGGTCGTCTTCGGCCGGGGTGCGGAAGTCTGCGAGGTCGATGCCGTTGTGCACCACGGCAACCTTGTCCGGGTCGATGGAGGGATAGACGCGCAGGATGTCGTCGCGCATGCCGGCCGAGACGGCGATGACGCGGTCGGCATGGGTGAAGGCGTCGCGTTCGGCCCACGAGCTCAGGTCGTAGCCGCCGCCGAGCTGCTCGCGTTTCCATGGCCGCAGCGGTTCGAGACTGTGCGCCGTGACGACGAGCGGGACGTGGTGCAGTTGCTGGCCGAGTCGACCGGCGAGGCAGGCGTACCAGGTGTGGGCGTGGATGACTTCGGCGTCGATATCGGCGGCCATGCGCAGGTCGATGCCAAAGGTGCGCAACGCGGGATTGGCCGTTTCCAGTTCTTCGGGCACGTCATAGCCCACGACGTGCAGGCCGGGAATATCGGGGACCTCATCGGCCGCGCGAGGCCCGTCGAAGGCGCGGACGGTGACCTCGGCGTGCCTGGCCAGCACCTTGGAGAGCTCGTCGACATGGACACCCGCTCCCCCGTAGACATGCGGCGGATATTCGCGCGTGAGCAGGTCGACCTTCATCGTGTCGCCTTCATGCCACGTGCGCCGGTCTTCCGTCTCCGGACGCGTGTCAGACCGCGGTGCCGTTGTCATCGAGGTTGGGGTTGTGGTGGTAGTCGCCGGCGGTGAAGAAGAGGCTCAGCACACCGACGATGAAGACGACGGAGACGAGGATGATCAGCCACATCGGATGCGACGGCAGCCACATGACCACCACAAAGGCGATGGCCGCCAGGATGATCAGCGTCCAGCTGACCACGCGGAACCATTGGCGGATCGAGTGGGGTGCGCGTGCGATCTTGGGATCGTTGTAGTTCGGATTAACCGGCTCGCTGGGCGTGATGGTGCTGGCCGACGGCACCCATTCGCCGGTGGCGTTGTCCTCGAGGCGGCGGCTGCGCTCCTGCAGGGCGTACTCGTCGACCACGCCGTTGCGGCTGCGCGCCTGCTCCTCACGCTGCTTGACTTCGCCCTTGCGGCTTCGTTTGGCTTGTGCTCGGCGTTCGGCGCGGTTGGGCATCTCAATTCCTTTCGGCGTGTGGATTTCGTCCTATGTGTGAATTTTAGTCCTAGGCCTGACCGCTTACATTTTTCGGAGTCCGCCAAAAAATGTAAGGCCGAAACGAACATATCCTCGACATGGCAAATCGGCGGAACCGCGTCATTCCAAGGATGAACGCGATTCCGTGGCGATCTGACGATGTTCGTTTGGCTTACATTTTTTCGCGGCTTCGGAAAAATGTAAGCGGCTATAGCCTCATCGGCTTCTGCGTGGTGGCGATCGGAGCGGGAAGCTCGCTCGCACCCTGCAGGAACCGGTCGACGGCGGAGGCGCAGCTGCGGCCCTCTGCGATCGCCCAGACCACCAGGCTTTGGCCGCGCCCGGCGTCGCCGCAGACGAAGACGCCGTCCTGGTTGGTCTCGAATTGCGGATTGCGCGCCACGTTGCCACGGCCGTCCAGGTCCACCGGCAATTGATCGAGCAGGCTCTCCGTGTCGGGATGGAGGAATCCGGTGGAGATCAGCACCAGGTCGGCATCGATGACGCGCTCGGTGCCGGCGACATGCCCGCGCCCGCCATCCTTGCCGCCGCTGACATCGACGACCTTGACGCCGGTGACATGGCCGGACCCATCGGCCGCGAATCCGCTGGCCAGGCCGGTGTCGTCGAGCGTGACGCGCTCCGATCCCGCGACGTCCTCGATGCCGGTGAAGCTGATGGTATCGGTGTTGTATTCATAGGTGCCGCCCTCCTGCATCGAGGTGGTGGGCTGGTAGAGGCGCGCATACGTGGGCCATGGCTGGTTGTCCGGACGCTCGGTCGGCTCCTGGGGATTGATCTGCAGGACGGTGACGCTCGTGGCGCCCTGGCGGATGGCGGTGCCCAAGCAGTCCGAGCCGGTGTCGCCGCCGCCGATGATGACGACCCTCCTGCCCTTGGCGTCGATGCCGTTGATTGGCTCCTTGCCTTCGACGCGTCGATTGGCATCGGGCAGGAAGTCCATCGCGAAATGGATGCCGTCGAGCCCGCGGCCCGGCACCGTCACATCGCGGGGCACGCGGGAGCCGATGGCGACGACCACCGCGTCGTAGCGTGACCGCAGCTCGTCCCAGCCCACGTCCTTGCCGATCTCCATGTTGGTGCGGAAGACGGTGCCCTCGGCCTCCATCTGGCGCACGCGCCGGTCGATGAGGTGCTTGTCGAGCTTGAAGGACGGGATGCCGTAGCGCATCAGGCCGCCGATCTCGTCGTCGCGCTCGTAGACGACGACAGTGTGGCCGGCGCGGGTCAGCTGCTGGGCGCAGGCGAGGCCGGCGGGGCCGGAACCTACGATGGCGATGGTCATGTCGCTCAGGCGTTGAGGGGGCATGGGTTTCACGTAATCCAGCTTCCATGCCTGGTCGATGATGGCCTGCTCGTCGGCCTTGATCATGGTCGGCGGCTGGTGAATGCCCAGCACGCAGGCCTGCTCGCAGGGCGCCGGGCAGATGAGGCCGGTGACCTCAGGGAAGTTGTTGGTCATGGAGAGCCGCTGGTAGGCCTCCTCCCACTTGCCCTGGCGCACCAGGTCGTTGAAGTCGGGGATGATGTTGCCCAGCGGGCAACCGGTCATGCAGAACGGCGTGCCACAATCCATGCAGCGCGAGGCCTGCTCCTGGGTCCAGGGCTGGAAGCCGGACTGGGCGTGCACGTCGTTCCAGTCGCGGATGCGTTCGGCGACCGGCCTGTCCTGCGCCTCGTGGCGGGTACGGACTTTCAGGAATCCTTTCGGGTCGCTCATCGCGCCGCTCCTTCCATCACATGCTCGTAGACGTGGTCCCACGCGCCGGGCGCGTTGAAATCGACGTCGTTGGCACGGGCCTCGTCCATCGCCTCCCGCATCGCCACGAACTGCCTGGGCACGATGTGGGTGATCCGGGTCCGCGTGTGTTCCCAACCGTCCAGAAGATCCTGGGCGAAGGTCGATCTGGTTTCCTCGGCATGCTTCTTGATTATCTGATGGACATGCCGCGCTTCGGCATCGTCCAGCGCTTCGAAGAGCAGCGAACCGGAATTGACCGCACCAGGGTTGACCTTGCCCATATCCAGGTCGAGCACGTAGGCGTGGCCTCCGGAGAAGCCGGCGCCGAAGTTACGCCCGGTGGGGCCGAGCACCACCACGGTTCCGCCGGTCATGTACTCACAGCCGTGGTCGCCCACGCCCTCGACGACGAACGTGGCGCCTCCGTTGCGCACGGCGAATCGCTCCCCCGCGCGTCCGGCGACGTACATCTCGCCGCTGGTGGCGCCGAATCCGGTGACGTTGCCCGCGATGACGTTGACGTGCGGGTCGAAGCCGTCCGCCATCTCGCCGGGACGCACGATGACGCGTCCGCCGGACAGGCCCTTTGCCGCGTAATCGTTGACCTCGCCGTGGATGCGCAGCGTCTCGCCGCGCGGGATAAACGCGCCTATGGACTGGCCGCCGGAGCCGCGCAGGGTCATGTCGATGGTGTCGTCGGGCAGGCCTTTGGCGCCGTAGCGTTTGGTGATCTCGTAGCCCACCATCGTGCCGACGGTGCGGTTGACGTTGCGGATCGGCAGGTCGAGGCGCACCGGCTCGAGATGCTCGAGCGCGGGCTTGACCAATTCGATGAGACGGTTGTCCATCGCCTGGTCGAGCTCATGGTTTTGCGCGATGGTCTGGTGCAGGATCGTTCCGGGCGTCGGTCCGGATTGGGCCAGCACGTTGGACAGGTCGACACCGTTGGATTTCCAGCGTTCCACCGCCTCGTCCTGATCGAGGCATTCGACGTGGCCCACCGCCTCCTCAAGGCTGTGGAAACCGAGCTGTGCCAGCAGCTCGCGCACCTCGCGGGCGATGAACATGAAGAAATTGACCACGTATTCGGGCTTGCCGGTGAACCGCGCGCGCAGCTCCGGATCCTGGGTGGCGATACCCTGCGGGCAGGTGTTGAGATTGCAGGCGCGCATCATGACACAGCCTTCGGCCATCAACGCCGTGGTGGCGAAACCGAATTCCTCGGCGCCCAGCAGCGCGGCGATGACCACGTCACGGCCGGTTTTGAGCTCGCCGTCGCACTGCACGACGATTCGGGAACGCAGGCCGTTCAAGACCAACGTCTGCTGGGTTTCGGAAAGCCCGATCTCCCAAGGCGTGCCGGCGTGCTTGATCGCGTTCAGGGGCGCCGCGCCCGTGCCGCCGTCGGAACCGGAGATGAGCACCACGTCGGCATGGCATTTGGCCACGCCGGCCGCCACGGTGCCCACCCCGAACTCGGAGACGAGCTTGACGTGGATGCGGGCCTTGGGATTGGCCATCTTCGCGTCGTAGATCAACTGCTTCAGATCCTCGATGGAATAGATGTCGTGGTGAGGCGGCGGGCTAATGAGCTCGACGCCGGGCGTGGCGTGGCGCACCTTGGCGATCCACGGCGGCACCTTAGCACCGGGCAGGTGCCCGCCCTCACCGGGCTTCGCGCCTTGGGCGAGCTTGATCTGCAGATCGGTGGCGTGCACGAGATAGTCGCTGGTGACGCCGAAACGCGCCGAGGCGATCTGCTTGATGCGGCTGGAGCGCTTCGGGTCCTCGATGCGGTCGTCGGACTCGCCGCCCTCGCCGGAATTGGAGCGCGCCCCGATGGAGTTCATCGCGATGGCGAGCGTTTCGTGAGCCTCCTGCGAAATGGACCCGTAGCTCATCGCGCCGGTCGAGAAGCGCTTGACGATCTCGCTTTCCGGCTCGACCTCCTCGATCGGGATGGGCTTGCGGCCGCCGGCAAATTTCATGAGCCCTCGCAGGGTCATCAGCCGGTTGGAGGTGTCGTTGACGTGCCGCGAATAGCGCTTGAACAGGCCGTAGTCACCGCGCTGGGTGGCCTGCTGGAGCAGGAACACGGATTCCGGGTCGTTGAGGTGGTCCTCGCCGGTGCGACGCCACTTGTATTCGCCGCCAAGCCTCAGCCTGCGGTGAGGGGTGGCGGTCCACTGGTTCGGATAGGCGACGCGGTGGCGGGTGGCGACCTCCTCGGCGATCTCGTCGAGGCCGATGCCGCCGACGCGCGAGGTGGTGCCGGTGAAGTATTCGTCGATGACGTCCCGGTTGAGGCCCACGGCTTCGAAGAGCTGCGCGCCGCGGTAGCTCATGATGGTGGAGACGCCCATCTTGCTCATGATCTTCATCACGCCGGTGGAGAGCGCGTGCCGCAGGTTGTCCAGGCCGGTTTTGGCGTCGACCTTGAGGAATCCGCCGCGGGCGAGGTCCTCCACGGATTCGAAGGCGAGGTACGGGTTGACGCAGGCCGCGCCGTAGGCGATGAGCAGGGCGACATGGTGGATCTCGCGCACGTCGCCGGCCTCGACGGCCATCGAGACCTGCGTGCGGGTGTGGGTGCGCAGCAGGTGGTGCTGCACGGCGCTGGTCAGCAGCAGCGACGGGATCGGCCCCCAGGTGTGGTTGGAGTCGCGGTCGGAGAGCACGATGAAGTTCCTGCCGTCGGCGATGGCCCGGTCCACCTCTCCGAAGATCTCGTCGAGCCTCGCCTTGAGGGCCCTGCCTCCGCCCGCTACCTGGTAGAGGCCGTGGACCACGAAGGGCTTGTAGTAGCCGCCGAGCACCTTGGCGCGGTCGAGGCGCTTGAGCTGGGCCATCTCGTCGGAGTCGACGACTGGGTCGGGGATGACGATCTTCTTGGCCGAGAGTTCCTGGTCCTCCAACAGGTTGGGCTCCGGGCCGATGGCGGAGGCCAGCGACGTGACGATCTCCTCGCGTTCCCAGTCCAGCGGCGGATTGGTGACCTGGGCGAATTTCTGGGTGAAGTAGTCGAAGAGCATGCGGCTGTGTTTGGAGAGCACCGGCTGCGGCGCGTCGTTGCCCATCGCACCGATCGGCTCCTTGCCGGTGTCGGCCATCGGGGCGAGCAGGATCTTCAGGTCCTCCAGCGTATAGCCGAACGCGCGTTGGCGACGCACGACGGAGACGTTGGAATGGCGCACATGCTCGCGCGCTGGCAGGTCGGAAAGGCGCACGGCGTTGCCTTCGATCCACTGGCGGTAGGGATGGCCGGTGGCGAGCGTTCGCTTGATCTCCTCGTCGGGGACCATGCGCCCTGCGGCGGTGTCGATCAGGAACATCTTGCCCGGTTCGAGCCGCCCCTTGGCCGTGATGCGCTTGGGATCGGTCTCTGGCAGCACGCCGGCCTCGCTGGCCAGCACCACGTAGCCATCGTCGGTGACCTGCCAGCGGCCGGGGCGGAAGCCGTTGCGGTCGAGCTGGGCGCCGACGATGGTGCCGTCGGTGAAGACGATGTCGGCCGGGCCGTCCCATGGCTCGATGAGGCTGTTGTTGTATTCGTAGAACGCACGGATGTCGGGGTCAAGCGTGCGATCCTTCTCCCAGGCGGGCGGCAGCAGCATCAGCACGGCGTGCGGCAGGCTGCGCCCGGCCAGATGCAGCAGTTCCAGGCACTCGTCGAAGGTGCCGGAGTCGGAGTAGCCCGGCGTCGCGATGGGCAGCAGCGGCTCGAATTCGCCCAAAAGCTCGCTGGAGAAGCTGCCCTCGCGCGCGGAGAGCCAGTTGCGGTTGCCTTGGATGGTGTTGATCTCGCCGTTGTGCGCGATCATGCGGAACGGCTGTGCCAACGGCCAGCTCGGGAACGTGTTGGTGGAGAAGCGTGAGTGGACGATGGCGATGGTGGTCTTCATGCTTGCCGCGGTGAGGTCCGGGAAGAAGCTCGTCAGCTGCATCGTGGTGAGCATGCCCTTGTAGGTGATGGTGCGGGCGGAAAGCGAGGCGAAATAGACGCCGGCCTCATGCTCGACGCGCTTGCGCACGCGGAAGGCCTTGCGCTCGAGGTCGAGGCCGCCCAGGCTCCTGCCGGCCCGCGGCGCGGAGGCCATCACCAGCATCTCGAAGGACGGCATGGATGCGAGCGCCTGCAGCCCCAGTCCGTCCGGATTGGTCGGCACCGTGCGCCACGCGAGGACCTGCAGCCCCTCTTCGCTCACGATGCCGGCGATCTGGCTTTTCTGGGCACTGGACCTGGCGAGGTCGCGGTCGAGGAAGGCGATGCCGGCCGCGTAATGGCCTTGCTCCGGCAGCTCGATGTCACCCACGGCCGAACGGATGAATTCGTCGGGCATGGCCATGAGGATGCCTGCTCCGTCACCGGTGTTCTCCTCGGCGCCCACGGCCCCGCGGTGGTTGAGGTTGACGAGCACCTCGATGGCGTCGTCGACGATCCTGCGCTCCGGTTTCCTGTTGAGGGTGGTGACCATGCCGACTCCGCACGCGTCGTGCTCGGCCGCGGGATCGTACATGCCCTGCGGACGGTGGATGCTCAAATCGAGTGGGGTCCTGTCGCTCATCACCATCACCTCTTGTTTCTCTCGCCTCGCCATACGGAAGCGAGTGCTTTCACAGACTAGCGTGCGGCTATGGCACGAATGTGTCGAGGACCACTTTCGTGCAGATTCTTCCACATTATGGACACGAGGCTATCGATTCGGATGAGTTATTGCGACGTCGCACTATTCCTCGCCTCATCTGCAGAGCCAATCACACTTTTACGGTGAATTATGTGATTATCTCCGCATATCCGGCGTCGAAAAGCAGACTTCAGCCCCGAATCTTCTGCTTTTGAACGCAGTCAATCAGTCAGCGGCGTTCAAAAGCAGCATTCCTACGCCATTTATCTGCTTTTCGACGCGTTCGCCATTATCCGCCTACGGAGATGAAGCCATCACGTCGATTCGGTGCCGATGCCACAACGCCGGCATTACCAACCGCAGATGTCGAGCACCTCGGCGATGACCGTGTCATTGAGCAGCCTCCCCTGGCGCGTGGGGACGATGCGGCCGCCATCGCGAATCTCGATCAGCCCGTCACGTTCGATGCCTGCGAGCCGCGCACCGTCGACCGCACGCCCGGAAGCCTGTTCGACGCGCGAGATGTCAAGTCCCTCATGCAGGCGCAGCCCGAGCATGACCGTTTCCTCGAGGTTCTCCCCGTGGGTGATGGCTTCGCTTCCAGCCCACGGCACGGCTCCGGCAGCCATCGCCTCGGCCCACTTTCGCGGGTGAGCGATGTCCCAGGCACGGATGCCGAACTGGTTGTCGTCCGAGCGCCCGCCGGTTTCGTTGTCGACACAGTCGCCAAGGCCGCTTCCTGCGACACCGGAAACGTTGCCGCTGCTTGGGGTGCCGATATCGCTGGATTCATCCTCCCCGGCGATGTCGTGCGAACGCTTGTTTTGCCGTATGCAGTCGCCATGGGAGCCGTCGGACGTGCGATCGTCGATTTCGGCTTCGACGCCATACGATTCGACACCGGCCAACGACGTGCCCGAATCCGCGCCCATCGCCGGACCATCATTGCCCGCTTGTGACAATCCGGTTTTCCTGAACCCATTCTCGTCGACATCGCGAGCGCCGCCGTCCGCATGCTCCTGCCACGCGCCGACGTTGGAGGTGCGGTAGTGCGAATGCGCTCCCGGACCGATGCCCGCCCAGTCTACGTTGCGCCAATATCCGAGGTTGTGCCGGCTCTCATAGCCTGGCCGCGCCCAGTTGGAGATCTCGTACCATTGCAACCCGGCCTGTGAGAAGAGGTCGTCCGCGAGCTCGTATTTTGCCGCCTCGTCGTCGTCATCGGGTTTGGCGATCTGCCCGGCCTTGATCTGCCGGCCCATCTTCGTGGTCGGCTCGACAGTGAGCGCATACGCCGAGATATGGTTGACCCCCAGTTCGATGGCCGTCTCGACGGACGTACGCCAATCGTCCATGCTCTCGCCGGGCGCCCCATAGATGAGGTCGACGCTGGAGCGCAGCCCGACCTTGTTCGCCGCCCTGACTCCGGCGACGACATTGGCGGGCGTATGCGTGCGGTCGAGCGTTTTGAGCACATGCGGCACGGCCGATTGCATGCCAAAGGAGACACGGGTGAACCCCGCCGCGGCCAACGTTTCCAAGTATCGCTCGTCGACGGTGTCGGGGTTGGCTTCGGTGGTGACCTCCGCGCCATCCTGGATGCCCCAAGTCTCACGCACCGCTTGCAGCATCCGTCCGAGGTCCTCGGCCGGCAGCAGCGTCGGCGTCCCTCCCCCGAAGAACACGGTCGACGCCGCCGGCTCGTCGATGCCGTGCCGCTCCTGCCACGCGCGCACCAGCCGCATCTCGCCGATGGCAAGGTTCGCATAATTGCCACGTGAGGCGCCTCCACCCATATCGACAGCCGTATACGTATTGAAATCGCAGTATCCGCACCGCCGGTAGCAGAATGGCACATGAATATACACTTCGAACATAACGTTTCAGTCTAGCTTGAGGCCACACATTTCGCGCATCCCAACCAACGCATACGTTATAATGGAAAACAAGTCGAGACATACGAAGGAGGAGACATGAGCGACGAGAACGTGTTCATCATCGACGGCATCAAGACCCAGTGGGACAACGACTCGCTGCGCATCTCCGAACAGGGTTTCGACCGCACAGCACTGATGGATAACCACGGCAACATCGTCTCCTCCACATTCGGCAAGGAAGGCGTTTCCTTCCTCAAACATTGGTTCGACCGCGTCAAGCCCATGATCGACGAATTCAGGTCTATCGACCGGGAATACGCCCAGGCCTGAGGTCTTCTTCCTCGCCGGCTACAGCATCTACTTCAGCACGCTCAACAAAGAGCATGGCGTCCATGTCCACGTCGCGCACGGATCTCAAAGAGATCCGTGCGCGCTTTGTTCTGCACAGTGACTGCACGGTGGCTGTGGCTCATAACCATGGCCACCTTTCGACGAAGCATGTCAAGCTTATCGAAACTGCAATCAGACAGAACTTTGACGAAATCGTCGAGGATTGGCGCCGTCTTTTCGGCAGTGACGTGCATTTTGACAAATAACGCAGAACGTAAACGGTAAGATGGAAAACGAGATTGCATTCACGTCCACATGAAATCCGTATCGCCACCGGCGCCGATCTCGAAATGGTATTTCGCGATGCCGAGGTCGGTACGGGTGCAGGGGCCGAAACCGGCTTTGGCCTCCACCGTGCGGCCGTCGGGATGCAGGACGAATGTGAACTTCTGCTGGTTGAGCGAGGTGGGCGCGAGCAACGCGGCCTCGATGCCGGCGTGGAACCAGGCGGGCGTCGCCATGCCGTCGGGCACGCGCGCGACCTGGTCGTAGCGCTTGGACTTGTGCTGGTGGCCATGGTTGACGCCATAGCCCATCACGATGGCGAACCTCGGCCGCTCCCCCTGTTCCAGCGCGATGTGCTTGCGCAGGTGCCGCCCGAACTGCCGCACCCATCCGGTGTCGAGGCCGAGCTGCGTGGCCCGCAGCAGCACATGCGCGCCGTAGTAGCCGCAGCGTTCCTCCCAGTCGGGCGTTTTGTCGGAGACGATGGCGACGAGGTTGCGCGCGCCCCGGTAGATGCCGTAGTCGGTGAGGAACCCCTCGAAGGCGGCGGGGTCGTTGAGTCTCAGCTGCATGTTCAGGTCGCCTTCGCGGTTGCACCGGTCGATGGTGCGTTGCAGCTCATCGGCGGTTTCAGGTGGAATCGGCCTGTCGGTATAGTGCCGCACGGCATGGCGCACCCGGATCGCCTCGTCCAACCCCATCGTCATGGATGCCGCCCTTCTTTCCGTACGACCCGCCGATCATCCAACCACCCGATTTGCGCCATAAACAAGCCGCTGACACGCACTCAGCGGCGTAAAAATGGCGCAACCTGAAAATCACGCCATAAACGAGCCGCTTGGCGCGCGTCAGCGGCTCGTTTATGGCGGTTTTCGCGCTCGGTCCCGCCGGCTGCTTTACTTCACGGCCTTTTCGGCGGCGCGGATCTTGTTCTTGGTGTCGATGTCCATGGACTTGCCGCCTCCGGCGCTGCCGGTGGACAGCGCGGCGACGAACGCCTCCTGCGGCACCTCGACATGGCCGAGCATCTTCATGCGCTTCTTGCCGGCCTTCTGTTTCTCCAAGAGCTTGCGCTTACGGGTGATGTCGCCGCCGTAGCATTTGGCGAGCACGTCCTTGCGCAGCGCGCGGATGTTCTCGCGGGCGATGATGCGCGAACCGATGGCCGCCTGGATGGGGATCTCGAACTGCTGGCGCGGAATGAGCTTCTGCAGCTTCTTGGTCATCATCACGCCGTAACTGTAGGACTTGTCGCGGTGGACGATGGCGCTGAACGCGTCCACCTTCTCGCCCTGGATGAGGATGTCGACCTTAACGAGGTCCGCGGCCTGCTCGCCGTCCTCATGGTAGTCGAGCGAGGCATAGCCCTTGGTGCGGCTCTTGAGTTGGTCGAAGAAGTCGAAGACGATCTCGGCCAGCGGGATGCGGTAGTGCATCTCGACGCGCTCCGGGCTCAGGTACTCCATGGTGCCCATCTCGCCGCGGTGGTCCTGGCACAGCTCCATCACCGAGCCGATGAACTCCTTGGGCGCGATGATGTCGGCGGCGACCATGGGCTCCACGATCCTCTTGATCTTGCCGTCGGGGAACTCGCTCGGGTTCTTGACCTCGTGCACCACCCCATCCTCGGCGGTCACCTTGTAGGTCACGTTGGGCGCGGTGGAGATCAGGTCGAGGCCGAACTCGCGGCTGAGGCGCTCGACCACGATCTCCATGTGCAGCAGGCCCAGGAACCCGCAGCGGAAGCCGAAGCCCAGCGCCACGGAGGTCTCGGGCACGTAGGTCAGGGCCGCGTCGTTGAGCTTGAGCTTGTCGAGCGCGTCTCGCAGCTCGGGGAACTGGGCGTTGTCGATCGGGAAGATGCCGGCGTAGACCATCGGATGCGGGTCGCGATAACCGGGCAACGGCTCGCTGGCCGGGCGCAGCGCGGAGGTGACGGTGTCGCCCACCTTGGATTGGCTGACGTCCTTGGCACCGGTGATCACATAGCCCACCTCGCCGGCGCCGAGCGCCTTGGTGGGGGTCATGTCGGGGCTGATCACGCCGATCTCGATGGGTTCGTGGGTCATGCCGATGCCCATCATGTGCACCTTCTCGCGGCTTTTGAGCTCGCCGTCGACCATGCGGATGTAGGTGACGATGCCGCGGTAGGAGTCGTAGACGGAGTCGAAGATCAGCGCGCGGGCCGGGGCCTCGGCGTCGCCGTGTGGTGCGGGGATCTCGAGGACGATCTGGTCCAGGAGGTCCTTGACACCCTCGCCGGTCTTGCCGGAGACGCGCAGCACATCGCTGGGCTTGCATCCCAAGAGGTTCGCGATCTCCTCGGCGTGCTTGTCGGGCTCGGCGCTGGGCAGGTCGATCTTGTTGAGCACCGGGATGATGGTGAGGTCGTCCTCGATGGCCATGTAGAGGTTGGAGAGCGTCTGCGCCTCGATGCCCTGCGTGGCGTCGACCAGGAGCACCGCGCCCTCGCAGGCGGCCAGGGCACGCGAGACCTCGTAAGTGAAGTCGACGTGGCCGGGGGTGTCGATCATGCCGAGCGTGTATTCCTTGCCGTCGAAGGTCCACGGCACGCGCACGGCCTGCGACTTGATGGTGATGCCGCGCTCCTGCTCGATGTCCATGCGGTCGAGGAAGCGGTCGTGCATCTCGCGCTTGGGCACGATGCCAGAAAACTGGAGGATGCGGTCGGCCACCGTGGACTTGCCGTGGTCGATGTGGGCGATGATGCAGAAGTTGCGGATCAGCGACTGGTCGGTATACCCGGGTTTGTTCTTCGATTCGACCACCAATGCGCTCCTTCTGGCTTCCACGGCGCAACCGCATGGCTCCGCCTTCGTTCTGCCTCCATCCTATCGGCCAAGGTGGGCAAATCTAGAGGCGGCGACGCAGCCTTCGACGACTGACGACCGCTCCCGTCACCAGGATGGCCAGCGTGATGGCGCCGAGCACGAGGCGTGTCCGGGCCGAATCGGAGCCGGTGAATGGCAGCTTGCCAAGCATCACGTAGGGCAGCTTGAGCTCGACGGAGCCCCTGTAGGATTCGTTGCCCTTGGTGTCGGTGGCATAGAGCTCCGCCGTGCCGGCCTTCATGCCGTCGGGCACGGTCAGCGAGAAGCCGCCGTTGCCGTCCACGCTCACCACACCCGGATCATCATCCGAGTTCGCGGTGGTGCCGTCGGGCCAGGTGACCTTGAGCTTGGCGGCGAGTTCGGGGCCGCGGGCCGGATTGACCGGAGCCGAGTCGTGGTCAACGGTCCAGGCAGGCGCCTCATTGTCCGTTCGTGTGGAGTTCCACAGCTGGCCGGTGACCTTCTCGTTGGTGTTGAAAGTGTTCTTCGTCGGCGCGATGCTCGGAGGCTCCATATCGAGCAGCTGGTGCATCTTGGCGACGCCGCTCGACTGCGCACCAACCTCGGCCCTGGCCTCGATGGTCCATTCCAGGCTTGGGTATTGGGTGAAGGGGTGCGAGGCGTCGACGGGCACATCGACCACGGCGGTCGCTTCGTCACCGGTCTCGGCCACGGTGGTATCGGCGCAGCCGACGTCGGTGGACGCGCTGCACAGCCCTCTGCTAAAGCTGATGAACGTCGTGCCCATATTGGTCAGATCACTGCGATTGTCAGGCAGACTGTTGCGCAGCGGGCGGAAACCGAGGTCGAGCTTGGTCCACGAGTCGCCGACAGGCGCCAGATGCGAAAGTTTGACCTTCACCATAGATCCGGCCGGAAGCTCACCCTTGACAGTGGTGGGGCTGGTCACCTTATCGATGACGGGCGTGAACACGAGTTGCACCGTCGTCGGGTAGGACTGATTGCCAAGACTGTCAGTGGACACGATGCCGACGGGTTCGGTGAGCTGCGTGATGTCATCCACGTGCACGCTCCACTTGCCGTTGAGCGGGTCGGAGGATGCGGTCGCTGGCTCACTGCCGGGTTCGTCCGGCCACATGAAGGTCATGGAATTGCCGGCCTTCTCATGGTGCGGGAACGCCGGGGCCGCAGGTTCACCGGAGACACTGGTGTCCCAGCCGTCCGAGGCGGTGGGGGCCGTAAGTCCGGTCTTGTTGTCGGCCAGCAGGCCGGTCATGGCGTCGGTGCTCTTGCCCGTTACCCGGTAGCACTCGGCGTCGGCCTTGATGACGGGCGGGGCGAAATCGAGGTGCGAACCCGCGCCGTAGTAGGCCTTCCAGTCGGACTGCTCGCCGTCGACGCCGGTGAGATTCTCGATGACAGTGAATGTCCAGTTGAAGTCCGGGTAGTTGTCGAGGAACTTGATGTCCGACGCTTTCACGGAGAAGGTGTTAGTCACCTCGTCGCCCGCCGTGCCGCTTGGTATATCGGCACCGGTCTTGGAGATGATGGGGAACTTCAAGACGTCGGCTTCCGTGAGGAAGCTGTTGCGGCCGGGCTTGGCATAGATCTTCAGCGTTGCAGCAGTGTTCGTCGCTTCCGGCGCAGTATATTTGACGGTGACATTGACCTTGGCGCTGCCGTCAGTGGGTATCGAGCCGTTGACCGCATGCCCCACCTGCTCCACCTTGGTGACGAGCGGCTGGGCCGGCAGGGTGAACCAGTGGGCGTAGAACGATATCGTCGTGTTCTTGTCGGTGGAGGAGGGAACGGTGTAGGAGTCACCGACCTTGTAGGTGCTGCCGGAGTCATTATCCTTGGTGTTCCAATGCACGAAGCGACGGCCGGCGATGGTGTAGTGGTTGACCGGCATCTCATCCAGGGTGGCGCCGGGCTTGGCCGCGTAGACGTCCATCGTGCCGGTGACACCGGCCATGCTGGACGAATTGCCGCCGTTGGCCGGATTGTTGGGCTCGAACTTCAGGGCCACCCAGCCGTCGTGCACATAGGTGGTGGGCCCCGTGCGCTGTGCGTTGCCGGAGGTGGGGAAATCGGGCGCCAGGCCGGCGCCGCCGACCATCTGTCCCCATGGCCAGCTCTCGGTGGCGATGCCCGGCGGATCGACCTGCACCCAGTCGGGAACGTAATCCAGTCCGAGGAACATATTCTTGTGGGTCGTGCCGGCAGGCACACGCATATCCTGGCTGAGCACGATGACCTTGAGACCGATATTGATCTGGGAGAACATGTTGTCCATGTCGGTCACCTTGGAGGTGTCGAAGCTGCCGAGGTTGAGGCTTTCCATGGAATCGTCACGGCTGAACATGTCCTTCATGCCCGTGACATTCGAGGTGTCGAAGGCGCCGGCATTGATATGCGTGACCTTGTAGCAGTTGGTGAACATCTCCTCCATCGTGGTGTTGCACGTATACTGATACGCTGGTGAGCCGTCTGTGTTATAGCTGCCGTCCCACGTGCTGTTGCAGGTCTTGTCCTTGTCGGCGACGGTGCCGACCTTGCTGGTGTTGAAATGCGAGACGTCAAGCTCGGCCACGTGCCAGTCATAGGCGAACATGCTGGCCATCTCAATGGCGTTGCCGGTGTCGAATCCCGATACGTTCAGGTTGGTCACCTGTAAGCAGTTGACGAACATGCCCTCCATGTTGTGCACCAGCGAGGTGTTGAAATGGCTGACGTCCAAGGCGATGAGGTTCTCGTCGCCGGCGAACATGCGTTTCATGCTGGTGCACTTGGCGGTGTTGAACCCGCTGACGTTGAGTGTGGTCAGGGCCTTGCAGCCAAAGAACATATATTGCATGCTGGTGTCGTTGGCGGTGTCGAATTCGCTGACGGCCAGAGAGGTCACCGACTGGCAGCTCTGGAACATGCACTCGGTGGTGGTGACGTGGCTCATGTCGAACCCGCCGACGTCGAGCTTCAGCACATTCAGGTCCCCGTTGAACATGAAGGCCATGTTGGTGCACTTGCTGGTGTCGAACCCGCTGACGTCGATGACGGTCGGCTTCGCGAGGTTGCTGAACATGCTTGCCATGGTGGTGACGTTGCCGGTGTTGAAGTGGCTGACGTCAAGGCTTTCCAGCTGATTGTCGCTGGAAAACATCTGACTCATGTCGGTGACCTTGGAGGTGTCGAACTTCTGGCCGAACTTGATGCTCCTGAGCTTGCCCTTGAAGGCGTAATAGTGCATCGCCGGATTATCGGTGCCGTTGTCCACGTTGTCAGTGTCAAACATGGATTTCATCGTGGTGACGTTGTGAGTGTCGAACATGCTCAGATCAAGGGTGGTGAGGTTCTCGCAATTCTCGAACATCCAGCTCATGTCGGTGACGCTTGAGGTGTCGAAATCAGGGCCGAAGGTCACGCTGCTTAAAGCATAGTCCGTTTTCTCGGTCTGATGGCCATTTTCGTCTATCTTCTTGGTCTCAGGACCTGCGAACATGGAATGCATATCGGTGACTTTGTGAGTATCCACGCCGGTCAGATCCACGCTTTTAAGCTTAGGATCATTGTAGAACATGTAGTCCATAGCCCCAGTATGGCTGAAATCAAGCTTGTTGAGTCCTTCAATAGAGGTGAGATTAGGCATGTTCGCAAACAGTTGTGACCCAACAATGACTTCTCCTTCAGGCAAATGAGAAGCCTCCATGGTGTCCACGCTGATCTTGACGACGGTATCATTGACATTGAAATTGCCGTTCTCTCCTGCCCAATCCTTACCAATGCCAAGGGTTCTCGCGAACCTTCCAAGTCCGGTGATATGCAGCGTACATGAGGCATCAAGGCTCCAATTGAATCCCCAGTCATTGGTGTCATCCTTCGGCGTGCAAGGTACAGGGTTTGCGGGCGGGTCATCCTGCGGGGCGACGCCGTTCTGACCAGTCTGGTCGCCTTGGTCAGTCTGGCCATTGACATTCGCAGGTGCCTGGTTTGCCGCGTCATCCTGTTGTTGGGCGGTATTCGCAGCGGTCTGCCCGTCGTTTGGCGTCTGCTTTTGCTTAGCACTGCCCTGATCCTTGGCCTGCTGGCCACCTTGCGCAGATTGCGTGGTGCCCTGTTTCGCGGCGTCGGGCTGCTGCGCCGAGGCGATGGCGCCGGTGCCCATCAGGGCGCAGGCGGCGGTGACAAGCGCCAGGGCCTTCATGATCCTTCTGCTGCTCATGGGCACGCACTTCCTTCGACGCCCCGCTGTCGCCGGCCTTGCGCAGGCCGGTTCCACTCTTGTTCCGGCCCTCGTCGAATCGGGCGGCAACGATGCTCAATCAATACGACAAACCTTGTCACACATCATAGAACCAAGCGGATACAATTCCGCTATATTTGTCTAGAAGTGGCCGATGACGATAAATCCTGCTGAAGTGCTATCATGAACGCTTGTATGTCCTTAAAAGAAACCGTTGTTTGGAGAAATTGTGGCAAACATTAAGTCGCAGAAGAAGCGCGTGCTGACCAACGAAAAGGCGCACAAGCGCAACGTGGCGGTGAAGTCCGGCCTGAAGACCGCGATTCGCAACACCCGCCAGGCCATCGAGACGGGCGACAAGTCCGCCGCCGAGGCCGCGTACAAGATCGCGGGCCAGAAGCTCGACAAGGCCGCTGGCGCGGGCGTGATTCACAAGAACCAGGCCGCCAACCGCAAGTCGAGCCTCGCCACGGCGATCAACGCCCTGTGAGCCTTTCGCTTTAGGCATCGACCTTAGGGTCGGTAAGAACTCCTCCGGTTTCCATCATGTGGAAGTTGGAGGAGTTTTGTTATTTGTACTGTCGACTCTGCCGCGTCGGAGCCGTGGCTCAGAACGAAATCCTGGTCAGCGCGAAGAAGAGGAACGCCGCCAAAGTGAAGATGAACAGCGGTGAGCGCCAGCCACGGTAGGTGTGCTTGGGGCTACGATTACGGCGGTACCAAGCCATGATCTTGTCCTTGTTCACCACCACCAACACGATGGCGACGACGAAGAAGACACCATCGAATCGGTAAACAACGAAAAGCCGTCAATCACTGAATCCGCAAAGACCGATTTCGATAAAGCGGACCAAGCTTGACATCCGCGCCCGACTACCCTTCATCCCCAGCGCAAAAACCGTTGATACATGTCAATGGTTACCGTCAGCTTTTTCGTCGTCGCTCTTGACCGGCAACGGCAGCAACGCATGATGGCGTTTGATCGCCCCCGGTACCTTCCAATCGAAGCGGACGGAGAGCACACGTAGGATGACTACGAAGGCGACGATGGCGATATCGAAAGCCACTTCGAGCGCGAACGGGATATGCCCGCCCTGATAGGCCCGGGTGACGAAGACCGTCAGGACACTGCCGATCAGCGCGGGCACGGTGTACCAGTGGCTGTCGCGGATGACAGCAGGCACATCGTTCAGGAGCATGTCGCGGATGAGGCCTCCCCCGATGGCCGTGATCAGCCCCATGAAGACGGCGGTCATGCCGGAGGTGTGATAGATCAGCGCCTTTTGCGTCCCATTGACCGCATACAGCCCCAACGCCAAGGCGTCAAGCGCCACCATCGGCCATTTGAGCCTGTCGACCTCGGGATAGATGACAGCGACGGCGACACCGGTAATCAATGAGGTGATGACCAATCCCCTGTCGGAAACACCGACAGGTGGCAAGGCACCGAGCAGCACGTCACGGATGATGCCTCCGCCGAGGCCGGTGAGCCAGACGGTCAGGAGGATGGCGATGAAATCATACTTTTTCTTGACGGCACACAGCCCGCCCAAAAGGCCGCAGCAGAAAGTCGCGATATATTCGATGGCCCAGAAAAACACGTTACTTTCCAGCGCCAACTGCATGTCGCACATCCTTTGCATATTCGTTTGAATAATTGAAGAATATACCAGGTAACGGCCAAACACGGCTATCCAACACTCTGTTCGCATGCAATACTGTAATCCTTGGGTTTATTGCAGCGTTTCGTTGAAGCGGCGCAGCGATTCAGACCGAATCCGCACATACAAAGCGGCCTGCATCGTCTCCAAACCCAAGGAAACAATGCAGGCCGCTTCAAACCTCGAAGCCGGCAATCGGCGAAGCCGTTCAGCAGACCTTCCACATCCAGTCGTGCGGATCCTCGATCTCGCCGAGCTGGATGCCGAGCAGCTCGTTGCGCAGCTGCAGCGTGAGGTCGCCGGACTTGTTGCCGTTGACCTCGACGTCGAAGGTCTCGGACTTGAAGCGGCCGATCGGGGTGATGATGGCGGCGGTGCCGCAGGCGAAGACCTCGGTGACCTCGCCGGACTTGATGTCCTCCAAGAGGTCGTCGAGCTTGATCATGGTCTCCACGACGTCACGGCCGTGGTCCTGCGCCAGCTGGATGAGCGAACGGCGGGTGACGCCGGGAAGGATGTTGCCGGTGAGCGACGGGGTCTCCAGGTGGCCGTCCTTGTGCACGGTGAACATGTTCATGCCGCCGAGCTCCTCAAGGTAGGTCTTGGTGGCCGCGTCGACGAAGCAGACCTGCTCGCAGCCGTGGTCTGCGCCGCGGTACTCGCCCAGCAGGGACGCCGCGTAGTTGCCGCCGCACTTGGCGAAGCCGGTGCCGCCGGGGCCGGTGCGGAACCACTTGTCCTCCACCCAGATGCTCACCGGCTTGACGCCGCCCGTGAAGTAGGGGCCGGAAGGCGAGGCGATGACGCAGTAGTCGACGGTCTGCGGGGCGCGCACACCGAGGAACGCCTCGGAGGCGAACATGAACGGGCGCATGTAGAGCGTGTATTCGCGGCGGCTGGGCACCCAGTCGACGTCCTTCTTCACCAGCGCGGCGACCGAGCCGAGGAAGTCGTCCTCGGAGAGCGGCGGCAGGTAGAGGCGCTTGGCTGAGTTGGAGAAGCGCTCGGCGTTGGCGTCGGGGCGGAAGAGCCAGGTGCTGCCGTCGGCGTGGCGGTAGGCCTTGAGGCCTTCGAAGCATTCCTGGGCATAGTGCAGGACCGAGGCGCCCGGTTCCATCGCCAGCGGGCCGTAGGGCTCGACCTTGCGGTCGCCCCAGCCGCTGGACTTGTGCCAGACCATGTGGGTCATGTTGTCGCTGAAGAGCTGGCCGAAGGCGGGCTTGTCGATCAGCTGGTTGCGTTTCTCGTCGCTGGCCGGATGGGGGTTGGGCATGATGTCGAACGGCTCGGCGAGCTTGTTCAACGCTGTGGGATCATGATGGGTTTGCTCAGTCATTTTCACTTCTTCTTCGCGGTGACCGCCATGCGGCCTCTGGATCTGTTGTCGCCGTACGCTTGTGGCTGCGGCTTATGGTGCCACTGTGGCACACCGGGCGCGTGAAGTGGGTGGAATGGTTCACATAATGAAAAAGCCCACCCGAAGGTGGACTTTTCCGTCAGGCCCCAAGAGCGGGGCCCATGAGCTCGGATTGAGCGATGCCCTTACTTCTCCTCGGCGTCGCCATCGGCAGCGGCGGCGTCGCCATCGGCAGCCTCGCCCTCGGCACCCTCGGCGGCCTCGCCCTCGGCGCCTTCGGTCTCGGTGGCCTCGGCGGTGGATGCGGTGGCATCCTCGGGGATCTCGACGGAGACGACGGAGTCATCGTCCTTGATGTCGACGAGCTCGACGCCCTCGGGCAGCTCGAGGTCCTTGGCAAAGACCTTCTCGCCGTCCTGCAGGCCTTCGACGTTGGCGTCGATGCGCTCGGGCAGGTTGGCCACGTCGGCGCGGACCAGCAGGGTCTGCATGTCGACGAACGCGACGGCCGCGCCCTTCGGGGTGCCCACGGCGAAGACGGGCACGGTGACCTCGATCTTCTCGCCGGCCTTGACCTCGTAGAAGTCGATGTGCTCGACGATGCGCTTGACGGGGTTGCGCTGCACGTCCTTGACGACGGCGAGCTTGGAGTCCTTGCCGTACTCGATGGTGAACAGCGCGTTCGTGCGACGCAGCGCCAGGGTGGTCTCCTTCATCGGCAGCTTGACGAAGACGGGCTCGTTGCCGCCGGCGTAGATGGTGGCCGGAATCTGCTGGGCCACGCGCATGCGGCGGGCGACGCCCTTGCCGAACTCGGTGCGGACCTCACCGGAAAGCGTGATGGTGTTTGCCATGATGTGCTCCTTCATTGTTCCTTCGGTCCGGCGCGTACCGTGAAAACGGCATCGCCGACGACCGACTTAATTCATTGTGTTGTTTCGGCGCACCGATGCGCCGAAAGGAACGTCCGCAAGGCGGACACATCATTCAGCCCAGTCGATAACGGGAATCGCTTCCCCTCGCCAAAGCGCGACAGGCGTTCGGGCCGAAGCCCGGCACCCGCCAAAACAACTCTCTAAGTCTATCAGAGACGGCGACATTGCGCCAGTTCGCCGGCGACGCCTACCATGGGTGCATACGCTTTTTCATTCCGCGTCGCCATCGAAAGGGAGCCCCATGGTGCAACGATCCGCCGGCAGCAGATGGACCGGCCGTCTGCTCGCCGCCACCTCGCTGACTGCCGCGCTGGGCGCCGGCGCGACCTACGCCATGGCGGACCATCTGTTCAGGTCGATGATGGAGCCGGGACGCGGACGCCGGGGCGCAAGCGGTGGGATTGACGATGACGCCTGCGATGCCATTGACAACGGCGGAATCGCCGCAGCCTCGGATCGGACCGACCCCCATGTCGCCGAGGAGCGGACGGAGGCCACCCGATGGTTCGAGGAGGCGAAGCGAGAGGTCACCATCGGTGCGGCTGACCACACCAGGCTCACCGGATGGATGCTCGATCCCGACCGCGCCGATCCCCCGCGCCATCTCTATGCCATCTGCTGCCACGACTACCTGGGCGGACCGGCGGATATGGCCCTGTACGCACACCGCCTGGCGCGCCTCGGCTTCCACGTGCTCACCCCGGCCAACCGTGCCCACGCTCCCAGCGGAGGACGATATGCGGGCATGGGCCTGCTCGAGAACCGCGACCTGCTGCGTTGGGCCGAGGGGCTAGTCGCGCGCGACCGACAGGCGGGGATCCTGCTCTTCGGCGTCGGCATGGGCGCCTCCGCGGTGATGATGGCCGTGGGCGAGCGCCGCCTGCCCGGCAACGTCATCGCCGCGGTCTGCCAAGACGGCTACCACGACGCGTGGCGCCAGTGCGCGCACGTCATCCGCCGTTCCCGTCATATCCCATGGGCCTTGCGCGTGCCGGTGCTGCACACGCTGGACCTCATCACGCGCCGCCGCGCCGGCTACGGGCTGCGCGAGGCCGACTGCGGCCCCTCCCTGCGCCGCGTCCGCATCCCCATGCTCTTCATCCAATCCGGCGCCGACCGACTGGTCGCCCCGGCCAACCTCGACGGGAACTTCCGCGACTGCGCCAGCCCCACCAGACGCAAGCTGCTGGTCGCCGATGCGGGGCACGCGATGGCCGCCGCCGTCGATCCGAGGCGTTTTTGGAATACGGTCGGCTCGTTCGTCGCCCAGTCGTTCCGGCACACCTCGGGGTGCTGAAATCGTTTGCGCCACTGGCATCACATGTGCCCGCGCGGCGATGCGCGATAGCTCACAAAAGGCTCTATGACGCCGTTTCCTACGCTACCGTAAGGTGACGGGAGACGACGAATCCACTACTATCGAAGGTAACGAATAAACGAAGTCAAATTGTCGAGGAGTGCATACGTGTCCGTCATCAACTCGTTGAAAGAGCAAACGCTCAAGCTGAGCCAGAAGGCCTTCCACCTGGGCGGCGATTTCGTCCATCCGGTCAACAACGAGGGACCGGAATCCCCCGATTTCAACGATGACCGCCATCTGGCCGCCGTCAAGCCGGTCGACGTCTCGACGCTGCCGAAAAGCCACGAGTGGGGCCCCGGCTACCCCACCACGATCTACACCGACGAGGAAAGCGGACTGCTGACCGTCTCCACCGCCGGCAACGAGCCGCTCGACGAGGGCATGTCGATCTACGACCTCTACGCCGAGCGCGCCGAGCGCATGGGCGACGAGCCGCTCTACAGCTTCAAGTCCGACGGCCAGTGGGTCACCCGTACCGCCAACGAGTTCCTGGCCGAGGTGCGCGAGGTGGCCAAGGGACTGATGCACTACGGCATCGGCAAGGGCGACGGCGTCTCGTTCATGTGCCACACCTCCTACGAATGGGACGTGGTCGACGCCGCGGTCATGGCCGTGGGCGGCGTGCTCGCCACCATCTACGACACCGATTCCGCCGAGCAGATCCGCAACATCGTCAACAACTCCGACTCCCGTCTGCTCATCGTCGAGACGCTCGCCATGCGCCAGGAGGCCGACGGCGCCGTGGAGGACTGCCCCACGCTCGAGAAGATCTACACGCTGGAGTCCGGCGCTCTCGATGAGCTGAAGGCCTACGGCAAGTCCGTCGACGACGAGACGCTCGACCAGCGCATCGACTCGGTGAAGAAGACCGACCTGTGCTCCATCGTCTACACCTCCGGCTCCACCGCGGCGCCCAAGGGTGTGGAGATGACCCATGAGCACTACTGCACCACCGCGCTCAACCTGCGAGACTACATGCCCAAGCTGCTGAAGAAGAAGGGCAAGTCGGTGCTGCTCTTCCTGCCGCAGGCGCACACCTTCGCCCGCGCCGTCAACTACATCGTGGTGGCCAGCGACCTGCGCATCTACATCGCCGGCGGCATCAAGACGCTGATCGGCGACCTGCAGGTGGCCAAGCCCGCCGTCACCATCCTCGTGCCACGCGTGCTCGAGAAGGTCTACAACGCCGCCTCGCAGAAGGCCGGCCATGGCGCCAAGGGAGTCGCGTTCGCCGCCGCCGTGGTCGCCGCCCAGGAGTACGAGCGCCAGATGAGCGAGACCGGCCAGGCCAGCTTCGCCGCCCGCGCCCGCCGCGCCGCCTTCGACCCCATCGTCTACAAGTCGCTGCGCCAGGTGCTCGGCGGCCATGCCGAATGGTTCGTGGCCGGGGGCGCCCCGCTCGACCCGGAGCTGCTCGCCTTCTTCCGCGGCGCCGACGTGCCCGCCTATGAGGGCTACGGCCTCACCGAGACCACCGCGCCCTGCGCCTTCAACCCCAAGGGCACCCCGTTCCGCGAGGGCTCGGTCGGCGTGCCCTATCCGGGCTTCACGATCCGCTTGGCCGCCGACGGTGAGATCCAGGTCAAGGGCACCTGCGTCTTCCCCCGCTACCACAAGAACGACGAGGCCACCGAACTCGCCTTCACACCCGACGGCTGGTACGCCACCGGCGACCTGGGGCGCATCAGCGACGACGGCTTCCTCTACATCACCGGCCGCAAGAAGGACCTCATCATCACCGCCGGCGGCAAGAACGTGGCCCCCGGCCCCATCGAAGAGATCATCCAGCGCTGCGAGTTCGTCTCCCAGGCGCTCGTGCTCGGCGACAAGCGCCCGTTCATCTCCGCGCTCATCACCCTCGACGAGACCTCGCTACGCTCCTGGCTCGACGCCGCCGGCCTCGACCGCGACATGCCGATGGAGGAGGCGTGCGGCAACGCCGTGGTGCGCGCCGAGGTGCAGAAGGCCGTCGACAAGGCCAACGAAGGCGTCTCGCGCGCCGAGTCGGTGCGCAAGTTCATCCTGCTGCCCGAGGAGTTCACCCAGGAGAACGGGCTGCTCACCGCCTCGATGAAGGTCAAGCGTCCCGCGGTCATCAAGCGCTACGAGAAGCTGCTCGCCACCCGGATGTACACCAAGAAGAAGTAAGGCCTCAGCCCACTGATGCCAGCGGCCGGACGGCCATGGAAACGGTTCAATGAACCGCAACCGAGACCGTCCGGCCGTTGCCGTGTCTATGAGGCCGTTCAGAAACCGAGGCGCTCGAGCTGCTTGGGGTCGGACTGCCAGCTCTTCGCGACCTTGACGTGCAGGTCGAGCTTGGACTTCTGCCCGACGATGCGGTTGACGGCGGTGCGCAGCTTCTTCTTCACCCGCACCAGATGCTCGGCGCGGTGGCCGATGATGATGGGCTTCTGCGAATTGCGCTCCACGTAGATGGAGACCATGACGTGGGCCTTGCCGTCGGCCGTCTCGGGGTTGTCGGATTCGCCCGGGCGGTCGATGGAGTCGACGACCACGGCCAGCGAATGCGGCAGCTCGTCGTCCAGCTCCTCCAGGAACGCGCCGCGCACCAGCTCGGCGATGGTGTCCTCGGGCTTCTCCTCGGTGACCTGGTCGTCGGGATACATCTGCGGACCTTCGGGCATGTTGTCAATCAGCACACGCTTGACCTCGGCCACATTGTCGTGGCCCAGGGCGCTGACCGGCACCACGTCGGTGAAATCCGCGAACTGGCTGATCTCGATGAGCTTGGCCATCAGCTCCTGGCGGTTGAGCTCGTCGATCTTGGTGACGATGGCGATCAGCGGCACCTTCCAAACGAATTTGCCGTGCTCGTAGTCGCTTTCGTGCTTACCGTTTTGAGAATCGTTGCCGCCTTTGCCGGCACCGGCATGCTGCTTGCCGCTTTCACTGCCGTCCTTGACCTTGCGCGCGAACTCACCGCGCAGGCGGCTGAGGATGCGCTTGTCACCGGGCCCGATCTCCTGGTCGGCGGGCAGCAGGAACGCGACCTCCTGAACGTCAGAGAGCGATTCGTCGACGATGTCGTTGAGCCGCTGGCCGAGCAGGGTGCGCGGACGGTGGATGCCGGGGGTGTCGACCAGCACGAGCTGGGCGTCGTCGGTGGTGACGATGCCGCGGATGGCCTTGCGCGTGGTCTCCGGACGGGAGGAGGCGATGGCGATCTGGGTGCCCACGAGGGCGTTGATGAGCGTCGACTTGCCGACGTTCGGGCGGCCCACCACCGCGACGAAGCCGGAGCGGTAGGGCTTGCGTTTCGCGTCGGCGTGCTTGGCCTGATCGGTGTGCTGTTCTTCAGTCATGCGTGTTCGTGTCCTTTGCGTCGTTGGTGGCGTGGTTCGTGCCATGCTCGGTGTCGTTGTCATTGCTTTCGTCGGCGCCGTCACCGCCGTGCCGGAGCGATTCGGGTTCGACGACGATCATCGAGACCTTCTTGCGCCGCCCGGCCGAATCGGAGGCGGTGAGCTTGAGGCCGCGGGTCACGGCGCTCATGCCGACCAGCGGCACACGGCCGAGCAGCTTGGTCAGCAGGCCGTAGACCGTGTCGACGTCGTCCTCGTCGATGTCGACCTCGAAAAGCTCCTCGAGGTCGGCGATGGGCGTGCGCGCGGGCATCTGCCAGACGTGCTCGCCGATGCGCTTGGGGTCCTCGTGCTGCACGCGGTCGTGCTCGTCCTCCAGCTCGCCGACGATCTGCTCGATGGCGTCCTCGATGGTCACCAGTCCGGCGATGCCACCGTACTCGTCGACCACCACCGCCACGTGCTGGCGGGTGCGCTGCATCTCATGGAAGAGGTCATCGACCGGTTTGGATTCCGGCACGAGCATCGGATCGCGGCATATCGATTCCATGGTGCGGCCGCGGGCCTCGGGGTTGAAGGAGGTGGCGCGCACGGCGTCCTTGAGGTAGGCCATGCCCTTGAGGTCGTCCACGTCCTCGCCGATCACCGGGATGCGCGAGAAGCCGGAACGCGAGCACAGCTGCAGGAAGCGTTCGAGTGTCTCGTCGTCGTCCACGCAGATCATGTCGGTGCGCGGCACCATGATCTCGCGGGTCAGGGTCTCGGAGAGGGTGAGCACGTTGCGCAGCATCTCGGCTACCTCGGGGTCGAAGTCGTCGGCCTCCACGAGCCGGTCGATGGTGGCGCGCCCCTGCTCGCGCTGCATCTTCTCCAGCTCCTCGTCGTCGGAGAGCTCCTTCTGCTCCTCTCGGCGGCGCTGGGCGGTGTCCTGCCCGATCTTGGCGAACGGGGTGAGCGAGACGGCCAGCGAGATGACGCCGGCATAGCCCAGCATGACGTCAAGCGGCTTGGAGACGCCGGTGGAACGCGGGCGCAGCAGCACCGAGACCACGGCCACGACCAGCGCGAACACCACGCCGGCCACCAGCACGGCCCACAGCGGGGCGTCGAGCAGCATGGCGATGACGGCCACGAGCACGCCGTCGAAGACGTTGCAGAAGATCCTGAAGAAGGCGCAGGAGCCCGAGGTGGCGTGCCGGTCGACGATGAGCCGCTGGACCTTGTGGATCCTGGCGATCTGCTTGACCTGCGAGAAGTGGCCGAGCTCGTCGTCGGTCTGCACCTCGAGGATCCGGTTGTTGAGGCTGGCCCGGGTGACCCTCGGCACCGCCGATTCGCTGGAGGCCATGATCAGCGAAAGCCATACGAGCAATGCGGCGACCACGGCCAGCACGGCCATGGTCACTACCGTCAATGCGTCCATCTGCTATCAACGTTCCTTTCAGAAACCACTTCACAAACTGCGATTACGAAAACCTTGCGGGGATACCCCGTCCGGAAACCCTGTCCATCGGGCAGGTCGGCGATCATTCCCGCTTGCCTTCCTGTCCGCCTTCGAGGCGCCTCGCACCGCCCTTGCCGCCATTCCCGTCGCGGTTGTGCTCGGCGTCCCATCGGTCGAGCAGGTTCTCCGATCCGGGCGGCAGGACGGCGTCGTCGACCGATCGGCCGCGCACCGCGAAGAAGGTGAGCAGCAGCTGGCGCTGCAGGCCGAACATCTGCCGTTCCTGCTCCGGGTCGACGTGGTCGTAGCCCAGCAGGTGCAGGGTGCCATGGATGGCGAGGAGCATCATCTCCTCCATGGTGGAGTGTCCCGCGGCGGCGGCCTGCTGGCAGGCGACCCACGGGCAGATGACGATGTCGCCGAGCACGCCCTCCATGCTCACGCCGTCGACGCCGGGTCGCAGCTCGTCCATCGGGAAGCTCATCACGTCGGTGGGGCCTTCCAGCTGCATCCAGCGCAGGTGCAGCTGCGCGATCGGGTCCGGGTCGACGAAGAGGATGGTGAGGTCGGATTTCGTGCTCACCTGCATCCGGTCCATCACCCACAGCCCAAGCTCCGAGAAGATCTTGGGATCGATCCGCCAGACGGTCTCGTTGGTCACCCCGACGCTCACGCCGCTCCCCCTTGCTCGCGCTTGGCATTGGTGCGCTTCTCGTTGGCACGCCCGCCATTGCCACCCTCGTCTTTGCCGCCCTTGCCACGCCTCTGCCTGGCGGCGTCGCTGGCGTCATAGGCCTTGACGATCTTGCCGACCAGCGCGTGGCGGACCACGTCCTTGGCGCCAAGGTGCACGAAGGCGATGTCGTCGATGCCGCCGAGGATCGATTCGATGGAGCGCAGCCCGGAATTGGGCACGGTCAGGTCGATCTGGGTGACGTCGCCGGTGATGACCATCTTGGTGTTGAAGCCGAGGCGCGTGAGGAACATCTTCATCTGCTGGGCGGTGGTGTTCTGTGCCTCGTCGAGGATGACGAAGGCGTCGTTCAGCGTGCGGCCGCGCATGTAGGCCAGCGGCGCGACCTCGATGGTGCCGTCGGCCATATAGCGGTGCAGCTGGCCGGCGCCGAGCATGTCGGACAGCGCGTCGTAGAGCGGGCGCAGGTAGGGGTCGACCTTGTCGTTCAACGTGCCGGGCAAAAAGCCGAGGCTCTCCCCTGCCTCGACGGCCGGACGCGTGAGGATGATGCGGCTCACCAGCCCGTCGCGGAAGGCGCGCACGGCCTTGGCCACGGCGAGGTAGGTCTTGCCGGTGCCGGCCGGTCCGATGGCGAAGGTGATGGTGTTCTCCTCGATCGCGCCCACATAGAAGACCTGGCCTGCGGTCTTGGCGCGCACCGGCTCGCCCGCGGCCATGGTGATGACCCCGGGCACACGCGGCTTGCGGCGGCTTGCGCCCTCGGTTTCGGCGCCGGTGCCCGAAGACACGCGCGCACGCTCCGCCGACGCCTGGTTCGCGAACTCCTGGGTCACGGCATGTTCTGCCCCGCCGGACCTCACCGAACGGCCGTTGCCGGTACGGTGGCGCGACGCGGTACCCATCGTCTTCCTGCCGTCGAGCCCGACGTGCCTGCCGACCTCGCGCGCCTCGAGCATGCGGCGCACGTTGGCGGCCTGGACGGGCGACTGATAGGCGGAGTCGATGATCGTGGCGAACACGTCGGCGGCCTTGTCGGCCTCGACCTCGTCGCGCGCGGAATACGCGGATATCTGGATGCGGTTGCCCCGCACGAGCACGGCCACTTCGGGGAACGCGCGTTCCACCTCACGCAGCACGTCGTCGCCGGGCCCCAGCACCGCCACCGGGTCGAGGGTGGTGGGAATGGTGATGACTCGTTTCGCGCTTGCCACCCCTCGCTACTCCTCCAGCTTTTCGCCAGTGAGCACGTGGGCGTGGGCGTGCAGCACGGACTGGCCGGCGTCCTCGCCGGTGTTGAAGATCAGGCGGTAGGCCCCGTGGAACTCGCGGTCGGCGATGGACTGCGCCACCTCGACGATGTGGGCGAGCTCGGCCGGGTCGGACTTCGCCAGTTCGGTGACGTTGGCGCAGTGCGTCTTCGGCACGACCAGCACATGCACCTTCGCCTTGGGGTTGATGTCCTTGAACGCGTAGGTGGTGTCGTCCTCGTAGACCTTGTCGCTCGGGATGTCCCCGGCGATGATCTTGCAAAACAGGCAATCGTCAGCCATAATGCTCCTTGCTCAAAGCTTGCGGGGCACGATGCGCCCCTGGGATTCCATGCTATTAGCGTGCAAGGATATTGTGGCGCATCGTTTCGCCGTCCGCGCCACGAAGGCATCCGTGTGATATGTCAGGCGAAACGTCCCAGCGCCCGGGCCAGCAGCGAGAGCGCCACGGGGCCGGCCGTGGAGGCTCGCATGATGTTGCTTCCCAGCACGCAGACCTCGGCGCCCGCCTCGGTGAACCGCTCGATCTCGTCGTCGCCGATGCCGCCCTCGGGGCCCACCACCACGTAGACGCTCCTGGGCCTGCCGTCGTCGAGGCAGCGTTGCTCCATGGCGGCGACGCGCTCCTCCACTCCGGCCCAGGTGGTGGTGGCGTCCTGGTGCAGCACGACGACCAGGTCGCCATGCACGCACGCCCGGCGGCAGATCGCCACCACGCCCTTGCCGTTGACGCACTCGTCGAGTTCGGGCTTCCATGCGCGGCGGGACTGTTCGGTGGCGGCCACGAGCGTCTGGTTCCATCTGCGGTCGGTCTTGCCGGCCTTCCACTTGGCGATGGAGCGTTCCGCTTGCCAGGGGATCACCTCGTCGACGCCGATCTGCGTGGCCATGTCGACGGCGGCGGTGTCGTGGCCGGTCTTCGCGAGCGCCTGCACCAGCGCCAGACGGGTGACGGGGCGCGGCTCGGTGATGAAGTCGATGACCCTGGCCACCCCGTTGCCGCTGTCGACGATCTCGGCGTTGATGCGCAGGCCCTGCCCGTCGGAGAGCTGCAGCCGGTCGCCGGCCGCGAGCCTCATCGCGCCGATGGCATGACGTTTCACCGGTGCGGGCAGCTCGATGGTCCATCCGGCGTGCAGCGCGTCGCTGTTGAGCGGCACGTCGTCATGGTCGGGCTCGATGACATAGAGTGGGTTGGTCATGTGCCCACGATAACCGGACACGACAACAAGCGGGGGCGTTTTGTATATTACGTTTCGCTGAAACCGCGCCTTTTCGCCGCCTCCTTGCAGCGCCATGACGTTTGCGGATACAACAAGACCCCTTGGATTCCAAGGGGTCTCATGTCTTCGATTATCGTGCCCAGAACGGGAGTTGAACCCGTACTCCTGTAAAATTATAGGAACTAGCACCTCAAGCTAGCGCGTCTACCATTCCGCCACCTGGGCAGGTGTCGTCAAGCAACAGATAGTACTATACACCATGGCTCGAAAATCATGCAAAGGTGTGTCGCAGCGCCGCGCGACCTTCCGCAGGCGTATGGGAATCATGGGTTTCATCCCGCTTCTGCCCTACGGTCGATGGCTGCCGGCAAGCGTCGCCACGGCCATGGCATAGCGACAGGAAACGACGATGCGCACCGGCTCCATCCGATCTCCGACGACAGGTATCCACGACCAGGTATCGGCGCTCCCGTATATGCGCCACCTCGCTACCCCGACATCCGGCCGCCGGCCGTCGCATATCTTCGGCGACTGCCGATATAATCGCACGTATTACCGGCAAGTAGTGGAAGAAAGAAGACGATGGGCGCCCCGAAGCAGGAACAGGCACAAGCGCAGGCAGCGACGCGGCAGCGGTCGCGGACGAAGACCGAACCACAGGAACAGGCACACACGAACGGCAACGACGCCGAACCTTCGAAGGGCACGTCATCCAAGGCAATGTGGGCCAAACGAATCGCGTTGCTGCGCCGGCTCATGCCGCTGGTCACCGTGCTGCTCGCCCTGCTCATCGGCTCGTGGGGCATGCTGCGCACCCCCGCCGGCTACACCCCGGACGTCTGGCCGCACACCTACCGCATCTCGGCGATCATGAACGGCAGCAAGACCCATCACGTCGACTCGCAGATCGAATCCAGCGCGGGCAACGAGAACGTGGGCGGCAAGGTGAGTTGGAAATGGATCGACTACTCGCTTGAGCACGCCGACGTGACCACGCTGCGCCAGGACACCGTCGATGTCAGCGACGCGCGGGGCGAGGATGCGCCGTTCAACAACACCGCCACCAACAGCCCCGTGGTCTACGCCCCGCAGATCATCGGCTTCGGCATCGGCTCGTTGTTCAATCTCTCGGCGAGGGTGACCTACTACCTCACCGAGGCCGTCACCCTGCTGATCTGCTCGCTCTTCCTCGGGCTCGCGGTGGCGCTGCTGCCTGAGTGGCGCATCGTGGTGGGCCTGCTCATCCCCTTCCTCAACCTGCACTGCTTCATCTTCCCGGCAGAACTGTTCGCCATCTCCGCCGACCCCTTCACCCAGGTGATGTCGACGCTCTTCGCCTGCATGCTCTACCGGGCGTTCAAGCGGCGGATCTCCGCGCTCGGCGGTGTCGGGCTCGGCGTGGTCGGCGTGGTGCTGGCGATGTGCAAGTTCATCTACGCGCCGATCGTCGTGCTGGTCCTGCTCGTGCCGTTCTGGCAGAAGGGACTGGCCGCGCGTGAGGCGAATGCCGGTGACGCGGTTCCAGGCTCGCGCGACGACGGCGATGGCCACAACCGCATCGCAATGGCGGCCAAGGGCCTGCGGGCGCCGGTGCCGTTCAAGGCATGCCTGGCCATCATGGTGGTGGCCGTGGTGTGCGCGCTGGGGTGGCTCGCCTACTGGATGACGAGCAACGGCTGGTACACCAACGCCCCGGTGGTCGTCTCCTACGAGACCATGGTGGCCCGCAAGCACGCCATCCTCGCCAGTCCCTCGGGCTTCCTGAACGCCCTCGGCGCCATCATCTACGCCATCGTGCACGTCCAGACGCTCGGCGGGTTCTCGAGGAAGGCGGCGGCGCTGATCCTGGTCCTGCTGGCGCTGCTGTTCGTCGTCATGGTCGTGGCCACGTGCATGCGCCGCATGCGGGCACGCGAGCTGGTCTTCATCTGGCTGAGCTACCTGATGCCGGTGGGCATCATGCTGCTGACCTACCTGGCGCTCTACCTGCAGTACACCCCGGCCGGCATGGCGGGCGTCAACGGCATGCAATACCGCTACTTCCTGCCCATGGCGCCGCTGTGGATGCTCTGCGGACTGACCTGCCTGCGCGCGCTGGCACGTCCATCAGGCAAGCATTCCCCCGTTTCGGAACCCGCCGAAGCGACGAAGTAACGACAAGGCAGCGACGACCGGTGCCGACCGTATGCGCCGGACGGAGGCGACACTGGTAGAGTCGGATTCCGTAAGCGATAACGAAACAAACCCATCAGCAACCACGAGGAAAGCACGAGGCGAGACGCATGCGGATCATCAGCATCGAGTCGATCGACGACGAACGGGTGGCCGCCTACGTGAGCCTGACCGAGGCGCAGCTGCGCAACCGGCTCGAGCCCGAGAAGGGCATCTTCATCGCCGAATCCCCCAAGGTCATCGACCGCGCCCTGGCAGCCGGGCGCGAGCCGGTCTCGCTGCTGGTCGAGGAACCCTGGCTGGAGGGCATGGGCGACATGTTCAGGCGCATCGAGGCGCGCTGGGGCGATGACATCCCTGTCTACGTCGCCACGCCAGAGCAGCTGAAAAAACTGACCGGCTACCGGCTGCACCGTGGCGCGCTGGCGGCCATGCGGCGCTGGAAGCTGCCCACCGTCGCCGAGCTCTGCCGTGGGGCGCGGCGCGTCGCGGTGATGGAGGACATCGTCGACCACACCAACGTCGGCGCGCTCATGCGTTCGGCCGCGGCCCTCGACGTCGACGCGGTGCTGGCCACGCCCTCCTGCGGCGACCCGCTCTACCGCCGTGCCGCGCGCGTGTCGATGGGCACGGTCTTCCAGGTGCCATGGACCCGCATCGACGCCGAGACGCTTCCGGAACGGGACGGCGACGGCGATGCCGAATCCGAAAAGCACACCAAGCAGGAGGACCGGAAATACTGGCCGGCCCGTGGGCTCAGGGAGCTCAACGATCTCGGCTTCACCACCGTGGCCATGGCCCTGACCGACGACTCAATCAGTCTGGACGAGCTGACCCGGCGCCTGAACAACGATGCCGCCGAGCCCGACCACATCGAACGGCTCGCCCTGATCTTCGGCACCGAGGGTGACGGGCTGTCGCACCGCACCATCGCCAACACCGACCTGACCGTCAAGATCCCCATGAGCAACGGCGTCGACAGCCTCAACGTGGCCGCCTCGAGCGCCGTCGCCTTCTACGCCACGCGCGTGCGGCACTGACTGTGCTGGGACAAGTGGACTGAGCCAATCCTCCGCTTAACGCTTCGGCGGGAATCGACCGTCTTCTCACTCCGATAGAGTGAGGGCAGCGAAGCGGCAAGAGGATGGTGGACCACGAGGGTCCCTGCCATCGGTTCGAGGAGGTCGTCGTGGCGAAGAATCCCAAAGTGTTGGCGATAGTCCTGGCGGGCGGCGAGGGCACCCGGCTGATGCCCCTGACCCGCGACCGAGCCAAGCCCGCGGTGCCGTTCGGAGGCGTCTACCGGCTGGTCGACTTCCCGCTGAGCAACCTCGTCAATTCCGGCTACCAGCAGATCGTGGTGCTCACCCAATACAAGTCGCATTCCCTCGACCGCCACATCTCCAAGGTGTGGCGCTTCTCCCCGCTGCTCGACGCCTACGTCTCCCCCGTGCCGGCCCAGCAGCGGCTCGGCAAGCACTGGTACCTCGGCTCTGCGGACGCGGTCTTCCAGACCATCAACATCATCGAGGACGAGCGGCCGGACTACGTGGTCATCGTCGGCGCCGACCACGTCTACCGCATGGACTTCAACCAGATGCTGAAACAGCACATCGAGTCCGGGGCGAAATTCACGGTGGCCGGCATCCGCCAGCCCATCGCCTCCTCCGACCAGTTCGGCGTCATCGACGTCGACCCGGCGCATCCGCATATGATCCGTGGCTTCAAGGAGAAGCCGAAGACCACCGAGGGCCTGCCCGACGCCCCCGACCAGATCCTGGCCTCCATGGGCAACTACATCGCCGACACGGACGCGCTCTTCGAGGCGCTGGCCCGCGACGAGAAGGCCGAGAACACCAAGCACGACATGGGCGGCGACATCGCCCCCTACTTCGCCTCGCGCCACGAGGCCGGCGTCTACGACTTCAGCGCCAACGAGGTTCCCGGCGCCACCGAGTACGATCACGCCTACTGGCGCGACGTGGGCACCATCAGCCAGTTCTACGACGCGCACATGGACCTGATCGAGTACCGTCCGCCGTTCAACCTCTACAACCAGGACTGGCCGATATACACGCTCTCCGGCAACCTTCCGCCGGCCAAGTTCGTGCGCTCGGAGACCAACCGCATCGGGCGGGCCACCGAGTCCATCATCTCGCCGGGCGTCATCGTCTCGGGCGGCGACGTGCAGCATTCCGTGCTCTCGCCCAACGTGCGCATCAACTCGTGGTCGCAGGTCGTCGACTCCATCCTCTTCGACGGCGTCATCGTCGGCCGCCGCGCCCGGGTGTGCAAGGCGATCCTCGACAAGAACGTCATCCTGGAGGAGAACGCCACGGTGGGCATCGACCACGAGCACGACCGCGCCCGCGGGTTCGTGGTGCGCGACGGCATCACCATCGTCCCCAAGCGCACCGTCATCAGGGACTGAGCGGCCATCTGCCAAGCGTGGTCGATCGACGTGACGGTTGCCAGTTGGTGGACGACGACTTGGCCTACCACGACACAGAAGATTCACCATGGGTTTGCGGCATCGCTCAAGGCAAAAGCTTCAAATAGATGGCTAAGCCGCTTCCAGCCATCGGTTTGTAGCCAACACGCGGCAAGAAGCTACAAACCCATGACAAAATCGTTGCCTGTCAGCGTTTTGTAGCCGATAATCAGTTGACAGCTACAAAACGCTGACAGGCAACGGCATCACTCACATATATGACTGTCAGTACTTGGGCATGTTGTCGAAGTTGAAGCCGATGGCCTCGAGCTGCTCACGGCCTTCCGGGCGGATCATGTCGAGCGTCCAGCGCGGCTTCCAGGTCCAGTCAATGCGGAACTCCTCGACCAATCCGGCCAGGGTGGAGGCGCATTCGTCCTCGATGAGGTCGGTGAGCGGGCAGGCCGGCGTGGTCAGCGTCATCGTGATGATGGCACGGCCCTTCTCGTCGATCTCGATGCCGTAGACCAGGCCCAGGTCGACCACGTCGATGCCGAGCTCCGGGTCGATGACCTGGTGCAGGGCCTCGCGCACGTCGGCGGCCGTGGCACGCCCGATGTCGTCGATTGCCGTCAGCGGGATCTCGCCCTGCGGATCGCCGGCCTTGCCGCCTGCGGCCGTGGTGGCGTCCTGGCCGGTCGTTTCGTCGTCATTCAGATCGCCGACGGCTTGTGGATTGGCCATGGCCTGCCTGCCTTTCTCCTCGCTGCCCAGCGCCTTGGCGGCGGAGTCGAGCACCGACGAGGCCGGGGCGGGTACGAGATTGTCGTTGTCCGTCATGTTCTTTCCTTTGTGTTGACGTCATCATACTGCTGATCACCGTCATTGCCTTGCTGCCATCATTCCCACGGCATCATATGGATACGGCCGTTTGCCACTGTCTGACGTACATATTCCAACACCATCGGGAAAATATATCCAATCAAGCTCATCTGACGAACATATTCCAACAGTGTTCGACATCGGAACAGCCACGCCCTCAGCCCTTGTCCGCCGCCAGCGCCTTGGCCAGCGAGTCCTTGAGGCCGGCCCAGCCCAGTAGCGCGCACTTGATGCGCATCGGGTACTTGGAGACGCCTTGGAAGACGACGGCGTCGCCGATGGCCTCGGCGTCCGTGTCGTCGTCGAGCCCGGCGCCGCGCGACTTCATCAGCTTCTGGAAGATCGATTCGAGGCGCATGGCCTCGTCGACGCTCTTGCCGTCCACCAGGTCGACCATCATCGACAGGCTGGCCGTGGAGATGGAGCAGCCGCTGCCGTCCCACACCAGGCGCTCGATCCTGCGCGGCTCCTTGTCGGAGACCTCGACGTGGACGGTCACCTGGTCGCCGCAGGTCGGGTTGAACTGGTGCGACTCCCCCGGCGTGCAGTACTCGTGGCTGGCACGCACGGTGGTGTCGCCGCTGGCACCGCCCTCCTCCTGCGTCACGTCCACGGCGAAGCTTTCCTTGCCGTGCGGATGCTTGGAGGCATCGAGGATGACCTCCTGGTACATCTGCTGGAGGTCATCGTCACTCATACCGAAATCACTCATGCTCACACCTCAAAGAACGGACGGACTTTTGCTGCCACGTCGACGACCTGCTTCGCCTCGTCGACGGTGTTGTAGATGCCGGTGGAGGCGCGCGTGGAGGCGAAGAGCCCGAAGTGGCGGTGCACCGGCTGGGCGCAATGGTGGCCCACGCGCACGGCGATGCCCTGCGCGTCGAAGAACTGGCCGACATCGTGCGGATGCACGCCGTCGACGTCGAAGGAGACGGTGCCGACGCGATCCTTGGCGTCGGCGGGGCCGATGATCCTGAACCCGGGAACCTCGCCGATCTTCAGCAGCTCGTCGGTGATGGTGCGCTCGTGGGCCATGAGGTTCTCCATGCCGATGCCTCGCATCCAGTCGGCGGCCACGCCCGCGGCCACGACTTGGGCGACCGGCTGGGTGCCAGCCTCGAAACGCTCCGGCGGCGCCATGTACTGCGCCGGCTTATCCATCCAGGCGAGCTCGACCATCGACCCGCCGAAGCTGGCCGGCGGTAGCGCCTCGAGCAGCTCGCGCTTGCCATAGAGGAAGCCGACGCCGGTGGGCCCGTACATCTTGTGGGCGCTCCATGCGGCGAAGTCCACGTCCATGGCGTGGAAGTCGATCTTCAGGTGCGGCACGGACTGGCAGGCGTCGAGGATGAAGATGGCGCCGACCTCGTGCGCGCGCTTGACGATGGGTGCGATGTCGGTGATGGCGCCGGTGACGTTGCTGATGTGGGTGACCGCCACGACCTTGGTGCGCTCGGTGATGACCTCGTTGGCGGTGTCGGAGCGCACGCGCCCGTCGTCGGTGAGGTCGAACCACTTCAGGGTCGCTCCGGTACGCAGGGCCAGCTCCTGGAAGGGCAGCAGCACCGAATGGTGCTCGGCCTTGGAGACCACGATCTCATCGCCGGGACCAACGGCAAAGCGCTTGGCGGCCTCTCCCCCGCGTCCCAGCGAGGCGTTGCCGATGGCGGTGGCCAGCAGGTTGAGCCCCGCGGTGGCCCCGGCGGTGACGACGACCTCCTCTCCGCCCTCCTCATAGCCGGCGCCGACGAGCTTGGCGACCTTGGCGCGGGCCTGTTCGAAGGCGACGGTGCTGCGTGAGGCGAGCTCATGGGCCCCGCGGTGCACGCCGGCGTTGATGGTCTCGTAGAACTCGCTCTCGGCGTCGATCACGCACTGCGGCTTCTGCGCCGTGGCCGAAGAGTCGAAGTACACGAGCCGGTGCCCATGCACCTCCTGATCCAAAATGGGAAACTGCTTGCGAATCTCAAGGAAGTCAGTCATCTTTCCTTCTTCCCTCTTCTTAACATCCATACAACACCCGGACCGACGTGCCGGAGATCGGGATATGCCATTCTCGACACGCTCCGGGCCGCTCGGCCAAGTCATACGGTCGAGAACGGCATATCCCGATCTCCACCACTCAGCCAAATCCAACTCAATCGTAATCCCAGCAACAACCAAACGCGCCGAAGCTGGAACCGCAACTAAAGAGAGCGGAGCGCGGATTCCGATACTCGAAGTATCGGAATCCGCCAAAGCCCTCAACACAAACCCTGACCGTGTACGTTACATAAGTGGGTTGGGGAAAATATACGATGCTGAGGCATAAAGCTTGGCCTACCGGCCTTGAGGGTGCCGAAGCATTGTATATTTTCCCCAACCCGCGACCAACCGCCCAAAGCGAGCCGATCGCAAAAAGTCAGCCAAAACCGACCGGTCAGATCAGAGACCGTCACGCCATCGCGGACTCGGTGGCCCCTTCCGGCAGGTACTGATCGTACCCGGTCTCCTCCAGCTCATCGGCCAGCTCCGGCCCGCCGGTCTTGACGAACTTGCCGCCTGCGAAGACGTGCACGATGTCCGGCTTGATGTACTTGAGGATGCGGGTGTAGTGGGTGATGAGCATGATGCCCAGGCCGGTGTTGGCCTTGGCGCGGTTCACGCCCTCGGAGACGATGCGCAGCGCGTCAACGTCGAGGCCGGAATCGGTCTCGTCCATGATGGCGAACTTCGGCTTCAAGAGCTCCAGCTGCAGCACCTCGGCGCGCTTCTTCTCGCCGCCGGAGAAGCCCTCGTTGACGGAACGAGAGGCGAACTTCTTATCCATGCGCAGGTTCTTCATCGCGTCCTGCAGGTCCTTGGTCCAGGTGCGGATGGCCGGGGCCTTGCCATCTACCTCCGTCTTGGCAGTGCGCAGGAAGTTGGTCATGGAGACGCCGGGCACCTCCACCGGGTACTGCATGGCCAGGAACAGGCCCGCCTTGGCACGCTCGTCGGCGGTCATCTTGAGGATGTCCTCGCCGTCGAGCAGGGCCTGGCCGGAGTCGACGAAGTACTTCGGGTGGCCGGCCAGCGTGTAGGCCAGGGTGGACTTGCCGCTTCCGTTGGGGCCCATGATGGCGTGGGTCTCACCGGACTTGACGGTGAGCGTGGCGCCCTTCAGGATCTGCTTGCGGCCTTCCTTGGTCTCCACCGATGCGTAGAGATCCTTGATTTCCAATGTTGACATTTACTTATCCTCCAATACCGCTTGCATGTCCGCGCTTTCACCGCGCGCGAGCCTGCGGTCGATTACATTCATGAGATGTTCGGCGATGCTGGGCACGCCGATCTGTTCGATGAGGTCGGCGAAGAAGCCACGGACCACGAGCTTGCGCGCGTCGGATTCCGTGATGCCGCGCGACTGCAGGTAGAAGAGCTCCTCGTCGTCGAAGTGGCCCACGGAGCTGGCGTGGCCCGCGCCGATGATGTTGCCGTTCTCGATCTCCAGGTTCGGCTCCGAATCGGCCACCGGCCCGGGCGTGAGCACCAGATTGCGGTTGAGCTCGTAGGAGTCGGTGTTGGGCGCGGTCGGCTGGATCAGCGCGTTGCCGACCCACGTCGAATGCGCGTCCTTGCCGTCGAGCGCGCCCTTGTAGACCACGCGGGACTTGCAGTCGGCAAAGTTGTGCACCACCATCGTGCGGTGCTCCAGGTGCTGGCCGGCCTCGGCGAAGTAGATGCCGAGCATGTTGAGCTCGCTCTGGGGGCCGCCGAAGTCCTGGTCCATGCGCAGGCGCACGATGTCGCCGCCCAGCGTGACCACCGCGTGGCGCAGGGACGAGCCCTCGCCGACGTGGATGCGCTGGTTGCCGACATGCTTGGAGGCCCTGTCCCATTCCTGCACGAAGGTGGTGGAGACGTGGGCGTCGCGCCCGACGACGATCTCCACGCCCTCGGCGAGCCGGGCCAGGCCCTGGTGGCGCACCACGATGTCGCCATGCGTCCTATCGGCGACCTGGAGCACCAGATGCAGGGAGTCAAGGTCGGCGCCATGGCCCTCGACGTCGACCAGGACGGGCTGGCTGAGCTCGCCGGAGACGGAGACCACGACGGACTTGCCGCCGCTGTTCCACTCCACGGCCGAGACGCGGTCGTTGGGCTTCATCACCGTGCCGGAGGGAGCCTCTCCGCGCTCGACGACGCTCCTTACGACCTGGGAGGCGTCGACGGGCGTGCCGTCGATGTTGCTGACGGTGACCTTGGTCTCGCCGCTGGGCTCGAAGACGTCGAAGAACTCGCTGATGCGCTCGAGCGGCGTGTAGCGCCAGTCCTCCTGCTTGCGGGTCGGCACCTTGAAGTCGTCGACCTCGAACGAGCGCGTCTGGTTGTCGGCGCTGGACGGCATGGCCGCCGGCATCGCGTAGGGATCGTTGGGATCCGCCACTGGGATATTCACTTCTTGTTCGGCCATCGCTCAGCCCACCGATCCTTCCATCTGCAGCTCGACAAGCCTGTTGAGCTCCAACGCGTATTCCATGGGAAGCTCGCGGCTGATCGGCTCGACGAAGCCGCGCACGATCATGCCCATGGCCTCCTTCTCCTCGAGCCCGCGGCTCATCAGGTAGAAGAGCTGGTCCTCGGAGACCTTCGAGACGGTCGCCTCGTGCGCCATCGTCACGTCGTCCTCGCGGATGTCGACGTGCGGATAGGTGTCGGAACGCGAGTAGTCGTCGACCAGCAGCGTGTCGCAGACCACCGAGGAGCTCGAGTCCTTGGCGCCGTCGATGACCTTGACCAGGCCGCGGTAGGCGCAGCGTCCGCCGCCGCGCGAGATCGACTTGGCGACGATGGTGGAGCTGGTGTGCGGGGCCAGATGGATCATCTTGGCGCCCGTGTCCTGGTACTGGCCCTTGCCGGCGAAGCTCAGCGACATGGTGGAGGCCTTGGCGTACGGCTCGGCGAGAATGCACGAGGGGTACTTCATGCTGGCCTTGGAGCCGATGTTGCCGTCGACCCATTCCATGGTGCCGCCCTCCTTGACGTAGGCGCGCTGGGTGACCAGGTTGTAGACGTTGTTCGACCAGTTCTGCACGGTGGTGTAGCGCACGCGCGCGTTCTTGCCGACGATGATCTCCACGTTGGCGGCGTGCAGCGAGTCGGTCGCGTAGATCGGCGCGGTGCAGCCCTCGACGTAGTGGACGTAGGAGCCCTCCTCCGCGATGATCAGCGTGCGCTCGAACTGACCCATGTTCGGCGTGTTGATGCGGAAGTATGCCTGCAGCGGGATGTCGACGTGGACGCCCTTCGGAACGTAGACGAACGAGCCGCCAGACCACGCCGCGGTGTTCAACGCCGCGAACTTGTTGTCGTCGAAGGGGATGACCGTGGCGAAGTACTTCTTGACGATGTCAGGGTACTCGCGAAGCGCGGTGTCGGTGTCGGTGAAGATCACGCCCTGCTTCTTCAGGTCCTCCTGGATGGAGTTGTAGATGACCTCGGACTCGTACTGCGCCGCGACGCCGGAGACCAGACGCTTCTTCTCGGCGTCCGGGATGCCCAGCTTGTCGTAGGTGGTGCGGATGTCGGTGGGCAGATCGTCCCAGCTCTTGGCGGGCTTGTCGATCGGCTTGACGTAGTACTTGAAGTCGTCGGCGTCGAAGTCGGAGAGGTCCACGCCCCACTTGGGCATGGGCTTGTCGACAAAGGCGCGGTAGCCCTTGAGCCTCATCTCGAGCATCCATTCGGGCTCGCCCTTGTCGGCCGAGATCTCGCGCACGACGTTCTCGTCGATGCCCTTCTTCGCGGCCTCGCCGGCGGCGTCGGAATCATGCCATCCGTAGCTGTAGTCGCCGAACTGGTCGATGATCTCGTCATCCTGTTTTATCTTGTCCTCGTTGACACGTTCGCGATCGGCCACATACTGGCTCATCTCCGTGTCCGACGCGGCGCTTGGCGTTGGTTGTTGTGTCACCGTACGCTGCCTCCCATATCTAGACTGACTCACCTACCAACCTAACAGAATCGAAGCCTGATTACTAGGGTTCGAGGCCGAAACGCCAGCGATGGCGAAAGTGATTTAGTTCACATTACATTCGTTTGCGCTGCCACGGCCCTATTACGAGAGCAGGGGACCCCGCCGAAACGGAATCCCCTGCTCGCCGGCCCGTCACGCCCTGGTCGGCGACGGGCTCAATCGTGAAAGGCTCAGCCCTGCGACTGCTCGCCGGACTTGCGCGCCTCCTGATGGTCGAGCGCGGCCTTCACCAGCCCCTGGAAGAGCGGGTGCGGCTTGGTCGGACGGGACTTGAACTCGGGGTGCGCCTGCGTGCCCACGTAGAAGGGGTGCACGTCCTGGGGCAGCTCGACGAACTCGGTGAGCTCGCCGTCCGGGCTCTGGCCCGAGATCTCGAGGCCGGCCTCCTGCAGCGGCTTCTTGTAGGCCACGTTGACCTCGTAGCGGTGGCGGTGGCGCTCGGTGACGTCGGTGGTGCCGTAGAGCGAGGCGACCAGCGAGCCTTCCTTGAGCTTGGCCGGGTAGGAGCCCAGGCGCATCGTGTGGCCCATGTCGGAATTGGCCAGGATGTCCTTCTGCTCCTCCATCGTGGCGATCACCGGGTTCTTGCAGCCGGGCTCGAACTCGGAGGAGTCCGCGTCCTCGAGCTCGAGGACGTCGCGGGCGTACTCGATGACCATGCACTGCAGGCCGAGGCACAGGCCCAGCGCGGGCAGCTTGTGCTCGCGGGCATAGCGCAGCGCGCCGACCTTGCCCTCGATGCCGCGGATGCCGAAGCCGCCGGGAATGATGATGCCATCCATGTCACGCAGCTCGGTGTCGGCTCCGGCCTCGCTCTCGCACAGGTCGGCCGCGACGAGCTTGACGTTCGCCTTGGCGTAGTTGCCGAAACCGCCGGCCTTGACGGCCTCGATGACGGAGAGGTAGGCGTCGGGCAAATCGATGTACTTGCCGACGATGGCGATGTTGACCTCCTGCTTGGGGTGGTGCACCCGCTCCAGCAGGTCGTCCCACTCGGCCCAGTCGACGTCGTGGACCTGGACCTCGAGGGTCTTGCAGACGTAGGCGTCGAGGCCCTCGTTGTGCAGGATCTTCGGCACGTCGTAGATGCTCGGGGCGTCCACGCAGTTGACCACGCCGTTCTCGTCGACGTCGCACATCAGGGAGATCTTGTCCTTGATGGACTGGTTCAGGGGGCGGTCGCTGCGCAGCACGAGCGCATCGGGGGTGATGCCCAGCTGACGCAGGGTCATCACGGAGTGCTGGGTCGGCTTGGTCTTCAGCTCGTGGGCCGCCGGCAGGTAGGGCACCAGGGAGACGTGCACGAACATGCAGTTGTGAGGGCCGAGTTCGCGCTTGACCTCACGCGCAGCCTCGAGGAAGGGCTGCGACTCGATGTCGCCGACGGTGCCGCCGATCTCGGTGATGATCACGTCGACGTCGTCCGCGGCCTGGGCGCGCATGCGGCTCTTGATCTCGTTGGTGATGTGCGGGATGACCTGGACGCACTGGCCGAGGTACTTGCCGGCGCGCTCCTTGTCGAGCACGGACTGGTAGATCTGGCCGGTGGTGACGTTGGCCTTCTGGGAAAGGAAGACGTCGAGGAAGCGCTCGTAGTGGCCGATGTCGAGATCGGGCTCCGCGCCGTCCTCGGTGACGTAGACCTCACCGTGCTGGAACGGGTTCATCGTGCCCGGGTCCACGTTGATGTAGGGATCGAGCTTCTGCTGCAGGACGCGCAGGCCACGGCTGCGCAGGAGACGACCGAGAGAGGATGCTGTCAGGCCCTTGCCGAGGGATGAAACGACGCCACCGGTGACGAAAATGTGCTTGGTGACATGCCCATGGGAACTATCTTTTGTATCTTTGACCATGGAACTTCAGTCTATCAGCGCCTATTGACGCGGCGTGTCCGTAAGCCCCTCCATGACGGGCTGCGAATAGCCCGACCTCGCTTCAACGCGGTCGCATTCCAACGGTATCGCAAAATTGGTACCGCAGAAAGCCTCTGACCGTCCATATTCCAACGGTTTCGTCAAATTAATGACGCGCAGAGACAATAATCGTTATTGTTCCAACATTGTCGTAAAAACAATGCCTTCCACGTTTCATAACCGTCAATAATCCAACATCATCGCAACGTCAGCCGCATCCACAGCCAACCATCAAACGCATGATCAGGCCAACCGTGACGCCAACCGGCCAACATACGACACGCCAGAATGTGGATAACTAAAACCGTTCGACCACAGTCGTCGCACCAGCTTGCGCCGTCTGGGCCGCTCCCCATATCTTCGCTTTTATGAGACACAACAAACACATCGAGACCATGCTTGACCGGGCCCAATGCGCACATAGCTGCCTTGCATGTGGCGCAAGCCCCGAGTACCGCGCGCTGCACCGACGCTATAAATGCGGCGAACTGCTTTCACCATATCCCTGCGTCTTCGTCCGCGAATCGTTCTGGAACTCGCTCAATCCGATCGAGCAGGACCTCGCCACCATCAGGGCGCTCGCGCAATTGCATCCAAACTGGATCTTCACCGGATTATCCGCTGCCAGCGTCCATGGTCTCGACCACAGCTATGCGCTCCATCGTTTGCACCACATCCACATCGCCACCGACACCGGTCAGGGGGCGCATAACCATGCGAGGCTCGAACGGGTCTACCTGCATCATCCCCATATCGAAAGCGTGGAGATGATCAACGTCACGGATATCCCGCAAACCCTCGTGGTACTCGCCAGACGACTGCCGTTTCGCGACGCGCTCGCGCTTTTCGATTCCGCAAGTCGAAAAGGTACCGGCAAAACGGCGATACTCGAAGCCTGCAGAACGATGCGTTGCGACAAAACGGACATCAACCGCCTGATCGACGAGATGAATCCCCTGAGCGAGAACAGCGGAGAATCGTTGGCACGGGCAACCATGATCGAATTGGGTTTCATAGTTCCCCGATTGCAGGTACCGTTCCCCAACTCGGATCCATCGCGCCAGCCCTATCGCGTCGATTTCGCATGGCGCCTGCCCGACAACCGTTGCATTGTGGGAGAATACGACGGCATGCAAAAGTATGTGATGCAATCAGCGGGCGGACGAACCTATATCGAAGCAAAGGTGCACCAGCAACTCAGGCGTGAAGAGGATCTCAAACGACAGGGCGTGGACGACATTATCCGCTTTCAGTATGAGGATCTACTCCGGCCCGCACGATTGGCCGGCAAGCTGGTTGCCGCGGGAATACCAAGGTGTCGATGAATACCGCCTGCGCACACTGGCCAAACGTTATTGTTAGGATATAACCAGATACACGTCGCTAAAGGCAATATACCAACATTATTAGAAGAATAATACCTCTAAGCAGAGGTGTGAGGCCATAATCCAACATCATTATTGGATTATGGCCACATAGAACGCTAATAGTCAATAATCCAACATCATCAGGCTTACGTCCGGTCGGCGAGCAGGTGGGCGACGGCGTCGAGGGCGAGCTTGTAGCCGTAGAAGCCCATGCCGGTGATAGTGCCGGTGGCCACTGGACTGATGACGCTGTACTTGCGGAAGGCGTCGCGGGCGGAGGGGTTGGAGATGTGCACCTCCATCAGGGGCAGGCCGGCGTCGGTGACCATCTTGGCGGCGTCGGAGAGACCGTAGCTGTAGTGGGTGAAGGCGGCGGGGTTCATCACCACCGGGGTCCCCTCGTCGACGGCGCGGTGCATCCAGCCGATGACCTCGGCCTCGTCGTCGGACTGGCGCACCTCGGTCTCGAGGCCGAGCGCCTTGCCCCACCGCGCGCAATCCTCGCGCAGGGTCTCAAGGTCCTGGCGGCCGTAGATGTCGGGCTCGCGCACTCCCAGGCGCCCGAGGTTGGGTCCGTTGACGACGATTACCTTGGTCATATGCTGTCCCTTCATGGTTGGTTGGAAAACTTATCGCATATCGCACCCGCACTTTGCGATGGACGGGATTCGGGAAACGCCGGAATCCGGCCGTTGCCTGGAATCCATCCACCCTTTTGTGCGAGCTTTGGTGGCGCGGTCCTCAGCCGCGGATGCGCCTGAACGCCTCGACGAGCGCGTCCTGGGGCGGGTCCTCGAGGTGGGCGGGATGGCCGAGCGCGTCGAGGATGACGAAGCGCAGGGTGTTGCCACGGGCCTTCTTGTCCTTGTGCATCAGGGCGAGCACGTCGTCCCAGTTCCCGCCGCTCCACGAGATCGGCAGGCCGAGCGAGGAGAAGACCGTGCGGTGCAGCTCGACGGTCTTACGGTCGATGTGGCCGAGGATTTCGGCGAGCTCAGCGGCGTAGACGCATCCGACGGCCACCGCGTTGCCGTGCCTCCAGCGGAAACGCTCGATCTTCTCGATGGCGTGGGCCAGGGTGTGCCCGTAGTTGAGGAACTCGCGCAGGCCGGCCTCCTTGAGGTCCTGGGAGACGTGGTAGGCCTTGACACGCACCGTGCGTTCGATGAGCTCGGCGACCACGTCCTCAAGCGGCGTGCCCAGGAAGTCGTCGCCGTCGAAATGCCTCAGCTCGTCGGCGTGCTGCTGGAGGATGTCGAGGATCGTGGTGTCGCGGATGAAGCCGGACTTGGCCACCTCGCCCAGCCCCTCGATGAAGATGTCGCGCGGCAGCGTGTTGAACGTGCGCAGGTCGGCGAGCACCGCCGCGGGTGTGTAGAAGGAGCCGACGAGGTTCTTGCCCTCGTCGGTGTTGATGCCGGTCTTGCCGCCGGTGGAGGCGTCGACCATGGCCAGCAGCGAGGTGGGGCAGTTGACGTAGCGGATGCCGCGCATCCAGGTGGCGGCGATGAAGCCGGCGAGGTCGGTGGCCGCTCCCCCGCCGAGGCCGACGATGGCGTCGGAACGGGTGAAGCCGATCTCTCCGAGCCGCTTCCAGATGGTCTTGGCCACGTCGATGGTCTTGCCCTGCTCGGCGTCGGAAATGAGCATGTCGTAGACGTCGTAGCCGGCCTGGCGCAGCAGGGCGCGGGCCTGGTCGCTGTGGCGCTGCACCGGCTGGGTGTGGATCAGGGCGACGCGCAGCACGCCCTCGCCCAGCGCGTCGGGCAGCTGGTTGAGCGCCCCCTCGCCTATGCACACGTCGTAGGGCTCGATGCCGGAACCGGTGATGTGGATGATGCGTTCGTCGATCATATTGCTCAGCTTTCTCGCCGCATTGCGTGGTGTGGAACCGTGGGTGTGCACATGCATGTTGGCGACGGCGCGGAAGACAGGGTCGCGCTGCTCGAACAGGGACATCCAGCGCCGCTCGGCGTCGCCGTCGAGCATCGGGCGGCCGCCGGAACGCGAGGCGCGTTCCATGGCCTCGCGCCGGTCGGCCTCGAGATAGACGACCCTGCCGCCGGCCTCGGCGTATTCCTCGAGCTCACGGCGTGTGGACGGAGTCATCGGGGCGCCGCCGCCCAGGGCGAGCAGCCCGTCGAAGGAATGGAGCAGGTGGTCGATGACGTCGGCCTCGACCTTGCGGAAAGCGCGTTCCCCGTGGCGTTCGAAGTATTCGGGAATCGGCATTCCGGTCTCGCGCTCGATGCGCTGGTCGGAGTCTGCGAAGCCCATGCCGAGCATTCTCGCGGCCTCGCGGCCCACCCGGGTCTTGCCCGCGCCCGGCATGCCGATGACGACGGCGAAGGGACGATGTTCGTTCATACTGCCCGCACCTTCTCGTGATTTTGCTTACGGTTGTCTAGTTTAGCCCGTGGCCGTCCGTTTCCGTCCGGACGGCCACGAAGACCCAAAGGAGGACTCAGCGCATGTGCTCGGGCCAGGAGGCGAGGTAGCCCTGCACGTTGCGGCGGACCTCCTCGACGCTGTCGCCGCCGAACTTGTCGAGCGCGAGGCGGGCCAGGGTGAGGCGCACCATGGCCTCCACCACCACGGAGGCGGCGGGCACGGCGGTGCTGTCGGAACGCTGGTTGATGGCCTTGGCGTCGTCTCCGGTGGCCACGTCGACGGTGCGCAGGGCCCTGGGGATGGAGGGAATCGGCTTCATGGCGGCACGCACGCGGATCGGCTGGCCGTTGGACATGCCGCCCTCGATGCCGCCGGCACGGTTGGAGAGACGCACGATGTGGCCGTTGTCGTCGGTGGTCATCTCGTCGTGGGCCTTCGAGCCGGGGCGCCTGGCCTCTTCGAAGCCGTCGCCGATCTCCACGCCCTTGATGGCCTGGATGCTCATCACCGCGCCTGCCAGGGCGCCGTCGAGCCTGCGGTCGGACTCCACGTAGGTGCCGATGCCCGCGGGCACGCCGTAGGCGATCACCTCGACCACTCCGCCGAGGGTGTCGGCCTCGGACTTCGCCTCGTCGATGCGAGCGACCATCGCCTGTTCGGCGCTCTTGTCGAGCGTGCGCACCGGGGAGGCGTCCAGCGACTCGACGTCGGAAGGCGTGGGGGCCGCACCGTGGGCCTCGACGCCGCCGAGGGCCACCACGTGGGCGACGGTGCGGATGCCGAAGGCCTGCTTCAGGAACCGGGCGGCCACCGCGCCCAGCGCCACGCGCGAGGCGGTCTCGCGGGCGCTCGAGCGTTCCAGCACTCCCCTGGCGTCGTCGAAGCCGTATTTGCGCATGCCCGTCAGGTCGGCGTGGCCCGGGCGCGGCCGGGTCAGAGGCGCGTTGCGGCCAGTGCGCGGCAGCTCGTGGTCGAGCTTCTCGGCGCTCATGACCTCGGTCCACTTGGGCCATTCGGTATTGGCAATCTCGATGGCGACGGGCGAGCCGAGCGTCAGGCCCTGCCGCACGCCGGTGAGCATGCGGACCTTGTCCTGCTCGAATTTCATGCGCGAGCCACGGCCGTAGCCCAGGCGGCGGCGCGCCAACGCGTCGACCACGTCCCGGGCGCTCACCTCGACGCCGGCCGGCAGTCCCTCGATCATGGCCACCAACGCCTCGCCGTGTGATTCTCCGGCGGTCTGCCAACGCAACATATTCGCTCCTTCGTCGTCCACGACATCCGTCCAGAAGATTCCGCGCGGATTCGTCCAAAAACAGGGTTACCGCCTATCTTACCGATATGCTCTACATTGACATGGTTCCCGGTCTGGTCTGTGGACTCGCCCTATGCGTCGAGGACATGGCGCGCCGCCGCGTGCCCCGCAGTTGGGTGTTCGCCGCGATGCTGGCGCAGCTGGGTGTGCTGGCGTTGCACGCCACCATCGCCGCACGGCCCTCGTTGCTGCTGATGCCCATGCTCTATGGCGTCGCCGGCGCCTCGCTGCAGCTGGCGGCCGCACGCCTGGCCCATGGCTCGCTGGGGATGGGCGACGTGACCTGCACCTGGCTGCTGGGCCACAGCGTCGGCGTGTTCGGCCTCGGGGCGTTCCTGCGCTGGTGGCTGGCGATGGGACTGCTCGGTCTGGCGTGGATCGGGCTGTGGGTGGCGTATATGGTCTGGCTGGCCTACCGACGGATGCGGAAAGCCGCTATATCCTCATCTTCGGACCTTACGTCTTCGGATTCTCAAGGCAGGGCCGCCCCTCTTGAAATCGAGAGTGCTCCATTGGCATCATCTGGTCGGAGACCTTCGCCGGGCATGCCGTTCGTGCCGGTCATCGTGGCGTCGGCGGTGGTCGCCATCGCCCATGGCCTCATGGCCGCCTACGCGTGAGACCATGACAAGTCCGACTCCACTGGTCCGGCGTGACGATGGCAAAACAGTGCCAAGCCATTGGCGGGCAACGCCTCGATGGCAAGATGACGCGATGACGGCCGCGATCGACCCGAAAAGCCGCATCCGTCAGGCCACGGCCGACTGGCGACGACTCAGTTGGCGTCCTTGTTGGAGCTCTTGTATTCCTGCTTGAGCTGTTCGAAATCGGCCTCGTTGTCGGCGAATTTCGTCTCGCCGGTCTGCAGGTTCGTGGTCACGAAGTAGAGCCAGTCACCCGGCGTGGGCGCCATCGCGGCCTTGATGGCCTGGGTGCCCGGCGAGCTGATGGGCGTGGGCGGCAGGCCCGGGTTGACGCGGGTGTTGTAGGGGTCGGAGGCGTCCTCGAGCATCGCCTCGGTCAGATCGCCGGGGCTCACGTTGGCGCCGTAGGCGACGGTGGAGTCCATGCCCAGCACCATGCCTTGGTCGATGCGGTTGAGGATGACGCGCGTCACCTTGCCGTAGTACTGCGGCAGGTTTACCTCGGATTCGGCGATGGAGGCGATGATGAGCGTCTGCTCGCGCTGGGCGCCGGTGGGCACCTTGAGCGCGTCGAGCCTGGCGACACGCTTGTCGACCATCTGCTTGAGGATCGCGCCGGCGTCCTTCTTGCCCTTGACTTGGTAGGATCCGGGCTCGAACCATCCTTCGAACTTGCCGCCGGCCTCCGCGGGCAGGATCCCCGCGCCGCCGCCGTTGACGATGGCGTCGAACTGAGACTGGTCGATGCCGGAGAGTTTCGCGGCGTCGGCGATGACCTGCGAGCTGCGTTCGCCGGCGCGGACCTCGAGGAATCCGGTGGCCTTGCTCTGGTCGGAGAGGATGGAGACGACCTTGGCGCAGGCCATGTGCTTCTTCAGGGTGTAGGTGCCTGGATAGACGGTGCTGCCGTTGGCCGCCACGGTGCTGGAGAAGGTGGTGGCTGACTTGACGACCTGGGCGCGCACGAGACGTTTGGCGATGTGCTCGGTGCCTTCGCCGGTGTTGATGGTGAACTGGACCTCGCCGTAGCCGGGGCCGGGATAATCGGGCATCTGGACCTGCGCACGGTTCGCGGCGCGGATGTGGCGCACGGTGCGCACGCCGAAGAACGTGCAGGTGCCCAACAGGGCCACGACGACGATGACGATGATGGCGACAAGGGTGCGCTTGCGCCGCTTCAGGGCGCGGCGCTGTCGAATCTCGGCGCGCGAGCGTGGGGGCGCCGGCGGTTCGGCACCGCCCTGCTCCTCCTCGTTGTCGACCCATTCGGCATGCGTGTCGAAAAGCTCGTTGATGTCCTTTGCCATCACTCTTCTCTCTGTCGTGGCCGGCCGTCGAGCGCGGATTGCAGGATCAGCACGGCCGACTGCTGGTCGACCACGGGCCGATGGCTCCTGCTGCCCACGTGCGCCTGGCTCAGCTGGTGGTGGGCGCTGACGGTGGTGAGCCGTTCGTCGACGAGCTCGACCTCGGGGATCTCGTCGAGTCCCTCGCGTCCGTCCTCCTGGGCGTTGGCGAGCCTGCGGACCAGGTTGGAGGCCCAGCGACGGGCCTTCTTGGCGCTTTTGCCGGCCTCGCCGTTGAGCAGCAACGGCAGGCCGACCACCACGCGTTCGACGTCGTGGCCGGCGATGAAGTCCACCACGTCGTCGAGGGCGCGGAAGGAATCGCCCATGGCCTCGATGTTGCCTTCGGGGTGCGCCAGGGTCAGTTCGGGGTCGCTCAGCGCCAGCCCCACCCTGGCATCGCCCAGGTCAACGCCCAACCATGCCATGGCGCCTCAGCCCTGCGAGACGGCCTGGCGCAGCGCCTTGAGCGCCTCGTCGACCTTGGACGCGTCGGCGCCGCCACCCTGGGCGAAGTCCGGCTTGCCGCCGCCACCGCCGCCGAGCACCTTGGAGGCCACGCGCACGAGGTCGCCGGCCTTGAGGCCCGCCTGGCGCGCGCCGTCGTTGGTGGCCACGGCCACCATGGGCTTGCCGGTCTCGTTGACGCCGCAGAGCGCGACGACCGCAGGCTTGCCGTCGCCGAGCTTGGCGCGCACGTCCATCACGGTCTTGCGCAGCGCGTCGAAGGAGCCGAAGTGGCCCACGTTCGCCGCCGCCAGCGCGACAGGGGCGTCGGCCTCGGCCTGCGCCTGCTCGACCAGGCCGGGCACGGTGGCCTCGAGCTGGGACTCGTAGAGCGCGTTGAGCTTCTGGTCGGCCTCCCTGACCTTGGCCTCCAGGGTGCACACACGCTCGCGCAGCTCCTCGGGGCGCGCCTTGAGGTCGTCGGCCAGCGCGGAGACCGTCTTGTGCTGGCTGTGGTTGTATTCGTAGGCCTTCCTGCCCATGAACGCCTCGATGCGGCGCACGCCGGAGCCCACTGAGGACTCGGAGGTGATGACGAACTCGCCGACCTTGCCGGTGGCGTCGAGGTGGGTGCCTCCGCACAGCTCTCGGCTCCACGCGTCCTCGCCGATGGTCACCACGCGCACGCGGTCGCCGTACTTCTCGCCGAACAGATGCATGGCGCCGAGGTCGAGGGCGTCCTTGTAGTCCATTTCCTCCATCTTGACCGGCAGGTCGTTGCAGGCGCGCTCGACGACGCGCTCCTCGACCTTGTCGATCTCCTCGGCGCTCATGGCCTGGGGCCACTGGAAGTCGAAGTGCAGGTAGTCAGGCGCCACGAGCGAGCCGCGCTGGGTGGCCTGCTCGCCGAGCACCCCGCGCAGCGCCTTGTGCAGCATGTGGGTGGCGGTGTGGGAGCGGGCCAGTCCGTGGCGGCGCTCCTCGTCGATGGTCGCGTTGACGTGGTCGCCGACCTTGAGCGTGCCTTCGGTCAGGCGGCAGCTGTGCACCGTCAGGTCCTTGATCGGCTTCTGCACGTCGTCGACCTCGAGCACGGCGCCGTCGTCGGAGATCATCTCGCCCTCGTCGGCCTGCTGGCCGCCCTGCTCCGCGTAGAACGGAGTGCGGTCGAGCACGATCTCGACGTTGGCCGGCCCCTCAATGCTCTCGACGCCGCCCTGGCCCTCGACGAAGATGCCGATGACGGACGAGCGGCTGGAATGGTCGTGGTAGCCGAGGAATTCGATCGGCTCGGCAAGCGTCTTCTTGAAGTCGTCGTAGACGCTGACGTCAACGTTGTGGCGCTTCTTCAGGGCGTCGGCGCGGGCGCGGGATTTCTGCTCGTCCATCAGCTCGCGGAAGCCCTTCTCGTCGACCTTCACGCCTTGCTCCTCGGCCATCTCGCGGGTCAGCTCGATCGGGAAGCCGTAGGTGTCGTGCAGGGTGAACGCGTCCTTGCCGGAGATCTCAGAGTCCTCGGACTTCCTGGCCTTCTTCACGGCGGTGTCGAGGATGGTGGTGCCCTTCTCGAGGGTCCGGCGGAAGGCGTCCTCCTCGCCGTAGGCGGCCTCGGAGACGTCGTGGAAGGTGTCGTTGAGCTCCGGGTAGCTGGCGGCCATCGCGTCCTTGGAGACCGGCAGCAGGGTGGGCAGCACCGGGTCGTTGACCCCGAGCATCCTCATCGAGCGCACGGTGCGGCGCAGCAGGCGGCGCAGCACGTAGCCGCGGCCCACGTTGCTGGGGCGCACGCCGTCGCTCATGATCATCAGCGCACTGCGCACGTGGTCGGCCACGACGCGGAAGCGCACGTCGGATTCCTGGTCCTCGCCGTACTGGTGGCCGGAGACCTTCTCCGCGGCCTCGATGACCGGGTAGATCTCATCGGTCTCGTAGATGTTCTCCTTGCCCTGCAGCAGGTAGGCCATGCGCTCCAGGCCGGCGCCGGTGTCGATGTTCTTGTGCTCGAGCTCGCCGACGATGTGCAGGTCGGTCTTGGACTTGACGTTGTCTACGGCGTAGTTCTCGAAGACCAGGTCCCAGATCTCGATATAGCGGTTGTCGTCGGCCGAGGGGCCGCCCTCCTTGCCGTACTTGGGGCCGCGGTCGACGTAGATCTCGGAGCAGGGGCCGCCGGGGCCGGGGCCGCCGGTGGTCCAGAAGTTGTCCTCCATGCCGAGGATCTCCATGTGCTCGGGGTCCATGCCCTCGTTGGCCCAGAGGCTGCGCGCCTCGTCGTCGTCGGTGTAGGTGGTGACCCACAGCGTCTCGGGGTCGAAGCCCAGGCCGCCCTTGCTCTGCGGGGTGGTCAGCAGGTCCCATGCGTAGTGGATGGCCTCGGCCTTGAAGTAGTCGCCGAAGGAGAAGTTGCCGACCATCTGGAAGAAGGTGCCGTGGCGGGTGGTCTTGCCAACCTCGTCGATGTCGAGGGTGCGCACGCACTTCTGGTTGCTGGTCACACGCCGGCTGGGCGGGGTCTGCTCGCCGAGCAGGTACGGGATGAAGGGCACCATACCGGCGATGGTGAACAGCGTGGTCGGGTTCGGCGAGATCAGCGATGCCGAGGGCAGGACCAGATGGCCTTGGTTCTCGAAATAGTGTTGGAAACGCTTTGCGATTTCAGAGGTGCGCATTGCTTTGAATTGCTCCTTGGCCTTGGTCGCAGCCGTATACTGCGAGATTTCTTCTCAGTTTGCTAAGTGTCTTGGTGGTGTCGGCAGTGACCTGTCAGTCGCGCCGGCCGCCGTGGTGGGCGTAGCGCTCGTTGAGCTCGCTTTCGCGGCTGCGCCTGGTCTCGTTGAACTCGCCGAGCAGGCCGCGCAGGGTCCGCACCGCCACATGGTCCTCGTCGGGGCCGAGCACGAACTGCCGTGCCTTGTCGGGCGTGTTGGCACGCACGTAGGCCTCGGCCTTCGAGACGGCGACGACGCCCATGGCGAAGCCGAGGGACACCCAGAAGATCCGTTTTACCATCTCTCACTTCCTGCCTTGCTTGCCTGCCGCCGTCGCGCCGGAGGTGCCCTTGCCGCCGTGGTGCTTGGAGAGGAAGCCCTGCATGGTGGTCTTGAACGCGTAGGCCGACGAGGCCAGCTTGATGACGGGCTTGCCGAGGAACGAGCCGTAGAGGTCGGTGAGCGCCCCGACGTTGCGCGCGGTGGTGGAGGCCGCCGAGGAGATGCGGTTGACGTCCTCGAGCGACTTGTTGACCTGGCGCACGGTGGTCACGCCCTCGTCGAGCGCAGGGATGGCGTGCTCGCCGGAGTCCTTGACGGTCTGCGCGAGCTGGTCGAACAGCTTGCCCAGCCGGATGAGCGGATAGATCAGGAACCCCGCCAGCACGGCGAAGGCTATGGCGGCGATGAGCCCCGCGATGTCTCCGATACTCATGTGAGCCTCTTTCCTTCGGTCGCCTCGGCGACTTCACACACAATATTGCTCCACGTTACCCAACGCCCGCGACGCTTCGGGCCCGGCTCACTGGTTGTAGGCGACCACGGCGATGGCCTCGCCGATGGGCTTGGCGGTGTCGAAATCGAGTGTGGTCACGCTGCCGTTGGCCGGGCGCTGCGAGAGGTCGTAGCCGGCGGGGGCGAAACGGTGCATCAGGCTCAGCAGGGTGTTGCCGTGCGAGATCTGGAGCACGTCGTCGCCGTCGTGCAGCGCGGAGTTGGCGGCGATCAGCGCGAAACCGGCCTCCACGCGCTTCCAGTATTCCGCGTCGCTTTCGGCGTCGTGGAAGGGGTCGGCCTCCTTGAGGAAGTCACGCGTGCCCTTGAGCCCGTAGCGCTCGACGATCTCGTTGTAGGTCTTGGCGCCGTGCGGGGCGCCGGCCGCCCACCAGGCCATCGCCATGTCCTGGCCTTCGAAATAGCCGTAGAACTGCTCCCTGAAACGCATGTCGTCGGTGAGCTCGGGGCGTCGATGTCCGGCTTGCTCGTTGATGTCGAGGATGCGGCGCGCGGTCTCGACGGCCCGGGTGGTGTCGGAGCAGTAAGCGGCGGCGAAATCGAGGTCCTTGAGCTTCTCCCCCGCCCTGTCGGCGTCGGCGAGCCCGGCCTTCGTCAGCGGCGAGTTCGACCAGCCCTGCAGGCGGTTGTAGCGGTTGAAATAGGTCTGCCCGTGGCGGACCAGATGAAGATGCAGCAACATGGCTCTATTATCTCACCGAGGACGTAATGGACGACACGGCGGCCAAGGTCTGGCATAATGGCGCCTATGCATGGATTTCTGACACGCTGGATCGTCCTGACCATCGCCGCGGCGGTGATGGTCGTCCTTCTGCCCGGCATGCGCCCGATCGGCCACCCGCCGATCCTGGGCATCGCCGCCTTCGCGCTGTTCCTGGCCCTGATCAACGCCTCGCTGCGCCCGGTGATGAACGCGGTCACCCAGGTCCTGGCGCTGCCGCTGACGGTTATGTCGCTGGGCCTGGCCGCGCTGGTGGCGCTGATGCTCGTCAACTGGGTGTGCATGGAGCTGGCATCGTGGCTCGCCCTGACGCTTTTCGGCGTGGGCGTGACGGTCTCGGGCGTGCTCGCGGCCGCCGTGGGCGCGGTGGTCATGGCTCTGGTCTCGAGTGTCGTCAACTCGCTGATCGGCGCCTGAGGGAGACATACAAACGACAAGCAAGCAAGGCCTTCCGATGTCTCTCCTCGCCTGTCGGTCTCATCCATTCCCGGAAATAGCACGGTGCCCCGCGAGCGAACTCGTGGGGCACCGGCTGTATGTATGTCCTTAAATTTTATGGGATTCAGTCTTTAGTGGGCGTAGTACTCGACCACGTACTGGATGTTGACCTCGACCGGAATCTCGGAAGTCTCCGGCTTGCGGGTCAGGGTCGCCTTGAGCGAGGGAAGGTTGACGTCCAGGTATCCGGGGACGGCGGGCAGCACATCGCGGTGCACGCCCTCTGCGGCGATCTGGAAGGGAACCATGGTCTGGCTCTTCGGCTTGACCTGGATGGTCTGGCCGGGCTTGACGCGGTAGGACGGACGGTCCACCACGTTGCCGTCGACCATGATGTGGCGGTGCACCACGAACTGGCGGGCCTGGGCGGTCGTGCGGGCGAAGCCCGAACGCAGCACCAGGGCGTCGAGACGGGTCTCGAGATCGACGAGCATTGCCTCGCCGGTCTGGCCCTTGGTGTGGGTGCCCTTCTCATAAGCGGCGCGAAGCTGCTTCTCGGAGAGACCGTACTGGGCGCGCAGACGCTGCTTCTCGCGCAGACGAACCGCGTAATCGGATTCGGTGCGGCGACGCGTGCGGCCGTGCTCGCCGGGGGCGTACGGACGCTTCTCGAAGATGCGCTGAGCCTTGGGGGTCAGTGCGATGCCGAGGGCGCGCGAAAGGCGCACCTGACGGCGAGAACGCTGAATGTTAGTCATTCTGTTGTTCCTTTGTATTCTGTCGTTATCTGAACGGAACGCGGGCCTTGCGAACCCGCGCTGAGCCGGGCCTCTCCAGTGCTTCTAGGCGCCAAGCGCCAACGACGCTCCCCGTTGCCGGGCACGCCGCCGACCCACTGATGGGCTAAGACTCCAGATAATGCCCGCCTCGTGGCAGGCACAAGTATTCATTTTACCCGCAGGGTACGGACGAGCGACGGCCCGTCCCCCACCGCGGCGAGAACGTGCGCTCAGTGGGTGTAGGAGTTGCTGATGAAGTTGGCGATGAGCTCGTAGACCCAGACGATGATGGCGACCACCGCGCGGGAGCTCAGGATCAGGGCGAGCAGCGACCAGAGCATCTTGTGCACGGTGTCGCGGCGGGTGATGGAGTTGAAGGTCCAGGCCTTGCCCGCCATGAAGCCTCCGCTGCGGGCGGGCACGAAGTTGCCGGCGATGACGAACATGCCCATCGAGTCGAGCATCATCCACACCAGGAAGCACAGGCACATGATGGCGCCGGCGGTCAGCTGGATGGCGTCGAGCCAGTCGGTGAACTGCCAGGAGGGCACGTTGCGGCCGATGGTAATGAAGTCGTCGATGAACTTGCGGTGCCACACCCCGTCGGTGCCCTGCAGCAGCTTGGAGAAACTGCCCTCGAGGCGCGAGTCGTTGAGCGCCGCGCAGGTGTAGACGGTGATGACGAGGAGGAAGACGAACTCGAGCAGGCGCGAGAGGAAGCGGTTCCTGTTGTATTCGAAGGAGTGGTTGCGGGCCATCAGCGCCATCGAGACAATGTATTGCAGCACGACGATGGTGATCAGCACCGTGCAGATGGCCGAATAGGCCAGCGACAGGTAGACGAAGAAGACGCCGCCGACGATGCCGCACAGCACATAGACGATGATCGCCGCACTGTCGTCGCTTCCCGAGGGCTGCAGGTAGCGGTTGACGCTGCCCTGGTAGTCGGCGTTGGCGTGGGCGTCATCCATCGGCTCGTAGGCCTGGCCGTCGACCATGGTATCGCCGTCGTTGAACGATTCCGGCGGGCGCACCGCACGCCATTGCACGAGGCAGATGACCGCCTCGATGATGATGCCTACGATGATCTGCGCAATTATCCCCATCATGTTCCTTGTATCTCGGTTTGCGGATTCCCTACCAGATTATATGCACGTGCGGCCTTCTCCGCCGGATACGCCCTGGCCCATGGCGCGCATGGGGGCCGTATGTATACGGGTGTGCCCCGCCGCACGGACGGGGCACACCAAGCCGATGCCGACTCTTCGAAGGCCTTACTTGACGATCTTGTATACCATCGGGTAGGGCTTCGCCTCGTCGCCGATCTCGATGCAGCCGTAGAGCAGCTCCTTGATGTCGTCGACGTTCTCGCGGTCGCTGCAGATGGTGAGCAGGGACTCGCCCGCCTCCACCTCGTCGCCGACCTTCTTGTTGAGCTCGATGCCCACGCCGTAGTCGAGCTGGTCGTCGGCCTTCTCGCGGCCGCCGCCGAGCTTCATGCTGGCGATGCCCACCTCGTCGGCGAGCATGCGGGTGACGTGCCCGGCGCGCTTGGCCGGCAGCTCGATGCGGTACTTGGCGTGCGGCATGAGGCTGTAGTCGTCGACCACGCGTCCGTCGCCGCCCTGGGCGACGACCATGGCACGGAAGCGCTCGAGCGCGGAGCCGTCGGCGATGGTGGCCTCGAGCCTGGCACGTGCCTCCTTCTCGTCGGCGGCCTTGCCGCCGAGCACGACCATGTAGCTGCCGAGGGTGAGCACCAGCTCGAGCAGGTCCTTCGGGCCCTTGCCTTTGAGGATGTCGAGGGTCTCCTCGATCTCGAGGGTGTTGCCGACCTTGCGGCCCAGCGGCTGGTTCATGTCGGAGATGACGGCCATGCACTCCATGCCCACGCCCTTGCCGATGCCGACCAGCGCCTTGGCGAGTTCCTCGGATTTCTCGAGCGTCTTCATGAAGGCGCCCGCCCCGGTCTTCACGTCGATGACCAGCGCGTCGGTGCCGGAGGCGATCTTCTTGCTCATGATGGAGCTGGCGATCAGCGGGATGGAGTCGACGGTGTCGGTCACGTCGCGCAGCGCGTAGATCTTCTTGTCGGCCGGCGCGATGTTGCCGGTGGCGCCGATGATCGCCAAGCCCTCGTTTTTGACCTGGTCGATGAAGTCCTGCTCGCCGATCTCGACCTGGTAGCCGGGGATGGCCTCGAGCTTGTCGAGCGTGCCGCCCGTGTGGCCCAGGCCGCGCCCCGAGATCATCGGGACGGGGACGCCCGTGGCCGCCACCATGGCCGCCAGCGGCAGGCTGACCTTGTCGCCCACGCCGCCGGTGGAGTGCTTGTCGACCTTGACGCCGGGGATACCCGACAGGTCGAGCCGGTCGCCGGAGCGCATCATCTCAAGGGTGAGCTGGGAACGCTCGTGGTCGTTCATGCCCCTGAAATAGATCGACATGAGCAGCGCGCTGGTCTGGTAGTCGGGGATCTCGCCGCTCACGACGCCGGAGACGAAGAACCCGATCTCCTCGTCGCTCAGCTCGCCGCCGTTGCGCTTCTTGTCGATAACATCAACCATTCGCATGGTATTCACACCTCGTTGTTGTAGGTAAGTAGTTCCTGGGCTATCGCCTGGTCGACGATGAACTCATTGGCGTATCCGGCCTTCATCACCGCGTGGACGACGGGGGCCTTGAGGATGCCCGCCGCCACCACGATCGAATGCTTCTTGGCCTTCAGGTCGTCCAGCCCGATGCCCACGGTGCGGTCGTTGAGGCTGTCGCTGACCACGTTGCCGTCGCGGTCGATGAACCGCGAGACGACGTCGCCGACGGCCTTGCGCTGCAGCGCCGCCTTCTGCTTGGCGTCGAAGTAGCCGAGCCGGAAGAGCAGGGCGTCGTTGCGCACCGTGCCGACGGTGAACAGGGCGATGTTGGCCGTGCGTCCGAGCTCGAGCGTGCTCTTGATGAACTTGTCCTGCTCGACGATCTCCTTGGTCACGTCGCTGTCGAAGAACGGCGGGAGGGGAAGGAAATGCGGGGTCGCGCCCAGCGCGTAGGCCATCTGCGTGACGCTCTCGTTGGCGTACGTGTGCTCGTAGCCGAGGTTGATGCCGCCCTTGAGCTGCACCACCTGCACGTCCGGCATCGGCACCCGTGGCATGTGCTCGGTGACCGAGTGGATCGTGTTGCCCCAGCCCAGGCCGATGACGTCCTTGGGCTTGAGGGTCTGCGAGAGGTACTGGGCGGTGTAGGCCCCGATGCCGTCGAGCACGGAGACCTCGCCGTTGTAGTTGTTGGGCACCACATGGATGTTCAGCTTGTACTTCTCGACCAGCTGGACGCCCAGGTCCTCGGCGTTGACGAACGGGTTGTTGATCTCGATCTTGATGACCCCGGTCTTGCGGGCCAGCTTCAGCAGCCTGGAGACCGTGGGCCGCGAGATGCCCAGGTTGTGGGCGATCTCGGTCTGGTCGAGGGCATCCTCGTAGTAGAGCCTGGCCACGGTGATGCTCTGGGCCAGCTTCTTGCGTTCGTAGCGTTCGGACATGGTGGTGCGCCTCGCCTTTCGTCATTGCCCGCCGGCGAATCCGCAGGGCCCGGCACGGACGGCCGGCCGTGATAGGTCGGCGGCCGCCCATGCCGCGCGTCATGCGGGAATCCGCCGTGCGGGTCTGTTGCCTGCCTCGCACGACCATGGTAGCAACCATGGCCGCACCGGGCCGGCGGAATCCCGTCAGCGCAGGCTGTCGAGATAGCTGGTGCCGTTCGACGGGCCGGCGACCCCGAAGTTGTCGAGGATCGTGGCGCCGAAGTCGGCGAAGGTCGTGCGGGCGCCGAGGCTGCCCGGCTCTTTCATGCTGGGCGAGTAGGCCAGCAGCGGCACGAACTCCCTGGTGTGGTCCGTGCCCTTGAAGCACGGATCGTTGCCATGGTCGGCCGTGATCATCAGCAGGTCGTCGTCATGCATGTTGTCGATGACCCTGCCGAGGCGCGCGTCGAGGTCCATGAGGGCCTGGCCGTCACCCTGCGGGTTGCGGCGGTGGCCGTACATGGCGTCGAAGTCGACGAGGTTGGTGAAGCAGAAACCGGTGAAGTCCTGCTCCATGACGTGGTCGACGTGGTCCATGCCGTCCATGTTGCTCTCGTTGTGGTAGCCCTCGTCGAGGCCCACGCCCGAGAAGATGTCGTTGATCTTGCCGACGCCGATGGTCTTGACACCGGCCTCCTGCAGGTAGTCCAGCGTCGTCTTGCCGATGGGCTTGAGCGTGAAGTCGTGGCGGTTGGCCGTCCTGGTGAAATGGCCCTTGCCGGCCCCGACGTACGGGCGGGCGATGATGCGGCCGACCAGGTAGTCGGGGCCGTTGACCAGGCTGCGCGCGTATTCGGAGATGCGGTAGAGCTCCTCCACCGGGATGACGTCCTCATGCGCCGCGATCTGCAGCACGGAGTCGCCGGAGGTGTAGATGATCAGGTCGCCGGTCTCCATCTGGTGCTCGCCGAGCTCCTCGATGATCTTGGTGCCCGATTCGGGGCGGTTGCCCACGATCTTGCGTCCGGAGAACTCGGAGATCTTGTCGAGCAGGTCGTCGGGGAAGCCATTGGGGAAGTAGCTCAGCGTCTGCATGACGGGAAGCTGCATCATCTCCCAGTGGCCGCTCATGCTGTCCTTGCTCAGCGACACCTCGCTCATCTTGCCGAAGCAGCCGATCGGATGCTCGGCGGCGGGGACGCCCTGGATGGGCTCGTCGCGCAGATTGGAGATGCCGAGCCTGGCGAAGTTGGGCAGACGCAGCGCGCCATCGAAGAACCGGCCGATGGAGCCGAGGGTGTCGGAACCCTCGTCGTCGTACTTGGCGGCGTCGGGGGCCTCGCCGGTCCCGATCGAATCCATGACCAGGCCGAAGATACGCTTGTATCTCATGGACTAGTCCTCCTTCGCGCCCGCGAGGATCTTGATGGTGGCGCTGACACCGAGGCGGTTGGCGCCCGCGTCGATCATGGCCATGGCCTCGTCGTAGCTGTGGATGCCGCCGGCGGCCTTGACGCCGAGGCGGTCGCCCACGGTCTTGCGCATCAGCGCGACGTCGGCGGCCGTGGCGCCCGAGGCGCTGAAGCCGGTGGAGGTCTTGACGAAGTCGGCGCCGGCCTTCTCGCTCAGCTCGCAGGCGCGGACCTTCTGGTCGTCGTCGAGGAAGGAGCACTCGATGATGACCTTGAGCACCTTGCCGGTCTTGTGCACCGCGTCGGCCACGGCCTTGATGTCGGCCTCGACCGCGTCGTCCTCGCCGCCGAGCAGCAGGCCGATGTTGATGACCATGTCGATCTCCTCGGCGCCGTCCGCGATGGCCTGCTCGGCCTCGAAGGCCTTGGAGGCGCTGCTGCCGGCACCCAGGGGGAAGCCGACGACGCAGCAGGTGTTGACGCCGCTGCCGGCGAGCTGCTCGGTGACGAGCTTTGACCAGCAGGAGTTCACGCAGACCGAAGCGGTGTGGTATTCCTTGGCCTCGTCGCAGATCTTGACGATCTCGGCGCGGGTGGCCTCGGGCTTGAGGTAGGTGTGATCGATATAGGTGGCCAGTGTCCGCTTGTTCATCTTGACTAATACCTTTCGTTGTGTCATCGCGGGATCGGCGCCCGCTTGGCCCGGCGCGCCGCTCATGGCGCCCGGCGCCCGTCCCCCACCGCGTCGATGGGGCCCGCCGGCGTCCGCTACCTGAATCGTAACGGAAACCGCGGGATTGGGTCCGCGCACGTCTCGCGATTGGTTTCTCTGCGAAACCGGTAACAACATAACATCATTTTTTACATATGTAAAATTATTTTCTAAAATTTTGACAAATCCTTGTGATGACTGTAATGTCTTCCTTGTCATATGGCGAGGCAACAACGCGATGGAAACAGAGACGTTTTTGCCATATTGATACCGAATATAAATAAACACAAAGGAGTAACCTTGAGATCGAGAGTTCCCTTAGAGGGCGAGAGCATCGCCCGGTACCGTGCGGGAAGGGCCGGTTCGTTCCGCGCCGCTTCGCGCGAGGATTCCCTTCTTCACGCTTCTGAGACCAGGGGGATGTGATGGCGAGCAATACCTTCAACCTTCAATACGAGAAGCATGTCCCGAAGATCGACATACCGCTGCCCGAACAGCGCAAGCGCTGGTTCCGGGAGTTCCTGAAGCCGTATTCGATGATCATCATCCTCTACAGCACGATGTACCTGATCCGCAACAACTTTAAGGCGGCCCAGCCGCTGATGAAGAGCCAGCTCGGCTTCACCACCGCGGAGCTGGGCACGATCGGCTTCGTGTTCTCGCTGGTCTACGGATTCGGCAAGATCGTGGTGGCCTACCTGGTGGCCAACAAGGACACGAAGAAGATGGTGTCGCTGATGCTCTTCTTCTCCTCCATCGTCGTCATCGCCATCGGCTGCCTGTTCACCATGAACCACGTGCCGATGGGCTGGCTGCTGGTGCTCTGGGCGCTCAACGGCGCCTGCCAGTGCGCGGGCGGACCCTCGTGCTGCAACGTGATCTCCGGCTGGACCACCAAGAAGAGCTACGGGCGCTATACCGGCGTCTGGAACGCCTCGCACAACATCGGCTCCGGCCTCGCGGGCATCTTCGCGCTCTGGTGCGCGCAGACCTTCGCCCACGGCCACGTCGCCGGCATGTTCATCATCCCGGCCATCGTCGCGATGATCATCGCCGTCATCTCCTTCTTCATCGGCAAGAACCGTCCTGAGGACCTCGGCTGGGCCTCCCCCGAGGAGATCTTCGACGAGCCACTCAAGCAGGAGGACGTCGAGTCCAAGGGCGAGTCCACCTGGTTCATCTTCCGCAAGTACCTGCTGGGCAACCCGTGGGTGTGGATCCTGTGCCTCGCCAACGTCTTCGTCTACCTGGTGCGCATCGGCATCGACAACTGGGCGCCGCTGCGCGTGGTCGAGGAGCTGCACTTCACGACCACCCAGGGTGCGCTGACGATCACCTACTTCGAGGCCGGCGCGCTGATCGGCTGCCTGATGTGGGGCTTCATCTCCGATTTCATCGGCGGTCGCCCGGGCCTGGTCGCCACGGTGTGCGCGGTCTGCCTGACCTTCGCCATGCTCGGCTACCAGTACGGCAAGACCCCGACGGTCATCTACGTCTCGCTGTTCTTCCTGGGCATGTTCGTCTTCGGACCCCAGCTGCTCATCCCCGTCACGATGCTCAACCTGATCCCCAAGAAGGCCAACGTGCTTTCCGGCGGCCTCTCCGGCGCGTTCGCCTATCTGTTCGGCGACTCCACCGCCAAGGTGCTGCTGGGCCGCATCGCGGACTCCACCAAGAGCGGCTTGAACATCTTCGGCCATGTGCTGCACGGCTGGAATGACACCTTCAGCGTCCTCTACGTCGCCATCGCCCTGTCGGTGATCCTGCTGGCCGTGTGCGCGATCACCGAGGAGCGCAAGACCCGCGCCGCGAAGAGGTTGGCCGCATGAACCTGACGAATTTCAGAGACCTCGGCGGCATGAGAAACCGCAACGGCCAGAAGATCCGCGAGCACCTGGTGCTTCGTTCCGGCCAGCCCGTCGGCCTTGACGAGGAGAGCAAGCGCGAGCTTGTGGACACCTACCACCTCAGCGAGATCATCGACTTCCGCCGTCCCAAGGAGATCGACGGACAGCCCGACGACGAGCTCGAGGGCGTCAAGTGGATCTCCCTGGACCTGCTGGGCATGGTGCACGCCGTGGACGTCAGCCTCGACGACTTCGCGGCCTTCGGCCAGAAGTCCAAGGTGGACGACCACATGCTCAACACCTATCACCAGATGGTGCTCGAGCCCGGCGCGCAGAAGGGCTTCGGCCACTTCCTCGACCTGGTCCTCGACAATGAGACGGGTTCCACCCTGTTCCATTGCTTCGCGGGCAAGGACCGCACCGGCCTGGCCGCCGCCTTCATCCTGTGGCTGCTGGACGTGGACAACGACCAGGTGTTCGCCGACTTCATGAAGACCAACGGCGAGCGGGTCAAGGAGAACAACAGCCTGATCGAGCAGTTCAGGGCCAAGGGCTACGACCAGGATTCCCTGGACGCCCTGTCGGTGGCGCTCTACGTCAAGGAGGACTACCTGGTCTATGCCTTGAAGCTCATCAACGATGAGTACGGCGACATCTACACCTACGCCGACAAGGCGCTCGGATTCGGCCCCGACAAGGTCAAGGCCCTGCGGGCCAAGCTGTTGGAGGACTAGTCCCCCGATGGCATCGCTTGCCTTCCGGTGAGCGGTCACTGCGTGGTGGGAAACCCGATGTGGTTTCCCACCACTTTTTCATGCCCGATGGCGGGTTCGTTTCGGATGCTCCTCTATATATGAAGCTGCTTCAGTGCCGAACGTCGCGAGCTGCGATCAGACAATCCTCCAAAAAAGAATATATATAGAGAGCGGGAACCGCATCACCGCTCCCCCTGCGAAATGGCAACCGCCCACCGGTCATGCGAACCGGTGGGCGGTTTCTGCCAGGCGCAGTGTGCGCGAACGTGGCTTCGAGGCGGCTAGAGCTTCTCGATCGGGGCGACGCGCAGCATCAGCCGCTTGACGCCGTCTGACCCGAAGTCGACGGTGATGATGGAGTTGCGGCCCTTGTCCTGCGTGTCGACGACGGTGCCGAGGCCGTACTGGTCGTGGGTGATTTTGTCGCCGATCGCGAAGTCGGCGATGCTCAGCTTGTTGTCCTTCTTCAGTGACGAGGCGGGCACCGAGCGCGAGGACGATTTCGGCGCGGTGCGGCGTGTGGTCACCTTGCCGCCCCGGGTGTGCGAGCCGGAGGAATACGAGGAACCGCCATAGGAGCGGGAGCCGTAGCCGGAACGACCCGAGCGCGAGGACGAGGAACGGTGGCCGGAGCCATAGCCCGAACGCGAGCCGGAACGGGAACCGTATGAAGAGCTATAGCCGGAATACCCGGAACCATACGACGAACCGTAGCCGGAATGGCCCGAGCCGTAACCGGAGCGCGAGCCGCCGGAGGAACGCGAACCGTAACCGGAGCCGGAACCGCCGAACGTGGGACCGCTGGAGAAGCCGTCGTCATCGTCCCAGCCGCCGAACTCGTCGTCGAAGTCGCCGCCGCCCCAGCCGGAACGCATGCGCTCCACGCCGGCCTCACGCCGCTTCCATTCGATCAGGTCGTCGGGAATCTCGTCGAGGAACTGGCTGGGCATCATGTCGTTGGCCTGCCCCCACTGCGAACGCACCGCCGCGCGGGTGACGTAGAGGCGCTGCTTGGCGCGGGTGATACCCACGTAGGCCAGGCGTCGCTCCTCGCTGAGCTCCTGCTCGTCCTCCAGCGAACGCGAGTGCGGGAAGGTGCCCTGCTCCATGCCCGTGAGGAAAACGACCGGATATTCCAGGCCCTTGGCGGTGTGCAGCGTCATGAGGGTGACCTTGCCGGTGTCCTCCCCCTCGTCGGGCAGCTGGTCGGAGTCGGCCACCAGCGCGGTGGTCTCCAGGAACCCGGAAAGCGTGGCGTCGGGCGTCTTCTGCTCGAACTCGGCGGCCACCGATTGCAGCTGCGAGAGATTCTCGACGCGCGAGGCGTCCTGCGGGTCGGTGGAACGCTGGAGCTCGGCAAGCAGGGTCGACTTGTCGAGCACCTCGGCGACGACCTCGGAGGGCTTGGAGTCATGTTCTGCGGCGAACGTGGCCAGGCCGCGCATCAGGTCGCGGAACTCGCGCAGCTTGGTGCGGGTGCGGGTGGGCAGGTCGGGAATCTGGTCCATCTGGTCGATGGTGTTCCAGAAGGGCATGCCGTGCGCCTCGGCGAAACCGGCGACCACGGATTCGGCCTTCGCTCCCAGCCCGCGCTTGGGGGTGTTCATGATGCGGCGCATGTTCACCGAGTCGGCGGGGTTGGTGATGGCCTGCAGGTAGGCGATGGCGTCCTTGACCTCGCGGCGCTCGTAGAAACGCGTGCCGCCGACGAGCTGATAGGGAATGCCGGCGTTGATCAGCGCCTCCTCCAGCGCGCGCGACTGGGCATTGGCGCGGTACATGATGGCCATGTCGGAGTAGCGGTAGCCGTGCTCGCTCCTGAGGTTCGCGATCTCGTTGGCGATCCAGCCGCCCTCCTGCTGGGCGTTGTCGGCCGCATAGCCGACGATCGGCTCCCCCTTGCCCAGGGCGGTCCAGAGCTTCTTGGGCTTGCGGCCGGTGTTCTTGGAGATCACGGCGTTGGCGGCGTCGAGGATGGTCTGCGTGGAGCGGTAATTCTGCTCGAGCATGATCGTCAGCGCGCCCGGGAAGTCCTTCTCGAAGTCCTGGATGTTGCTGATGTCGGCGCCGCGGAAGGCGTAGATCGACTGGTCGGAATCGCCCACGACGGTGACCCACGCCGGCCCGTCGCCTCCCGCGGCCCGCGCGCCCTGAGGTGCAGCCGGGCCCATGGCCGGCCGGTCGGCGGCGTCGATGCCGGAGAGCTCGCGCACCAGCACGTATTGGGCGTGGTTGGTGTCCTGGTACTCGTCGACCAGGATGTAGCGGAACTTATGGCGGTAGTAGGCGGCCACCTCGGGATGGTCGTGCAGCAGCTCCACGGTGCGCACGATCAGGTCGTCGAAGTCCACGGCGTTGGCCGCGGCGAGGCGGTATTGGTATTCGGCGTAGACGACCGCGTAGACCTCCTCCGCGTTGCCGGGCTGGCCGATCTGGTAGCCGCGCTGGCCCGGCCGGTAATCAGGCGCGTAGGTCCTGAGCATGTCCTTGACGCCGACGAGCCGGTTTTTGTAGTCGGAGATCTGGGAGAGGATGGCGCGCGGCGTGTAGCGCTTGAGGTCGATGTTGAGGCTGGTGCCGATGAGCTTGACCAGCCGCTGGCTGTCGGCGGTGTCGTAGATGGAGAAGCCGGAATTGAGGCCGATGGCCTTGCCGTCGCGTCGCAGGATGCGCACGCAGGCCGAATGGAAGGTCGATATCCACATGCGCTGCGCCACTGGGCCGATCAGGGCCTCGAGCCTCTCGCGCATCTCGGCGGCCGCCTTGTTGGTGAAGGTGATGGCCAGGATCTGGCTGGGCCAGGCGCCGAACTGCGAGAGGATCCACGCCACACGGCGGGTGAGCACGCGGGTCTTGCCTGACCCGGCCCCCGCGCCGATCAGCAGCGCCGCGCCACGGTATTGCACCGCCTTCGCCTGCTGGGGGTTCAATCCGCCGAGGAGTTCCTCGGCGCTCCGTGCCATCACATCCGGATCCTGCTGCACACCAATTCCCTTCACCTCGGCCTTTCGCGAGCGCCGCCTGCCGCCGCGCCCCGCCTGCCATAGGTCTCCATTTCTACCACACGAGCTGGTCTTGCGAAACGGGAGCGGCGGCGCTATCGAACGCGGCGTTCCTGGGTACCGGAGCGTGGCGTCGTGACGTTTCCAGCGACCGGAATCATACGCCGTGCCAGTTTTACCATAGGAGATTTCGGCCATTCTGCCAGATTTACCATAGGAGATTTCCATGAATCTGCCAGTTTTACCATAGGAGATTTCGGCTGGCCTGCCACTTTTGCCATAGGAGATTCGATGATTCCGCCCATTTCGCCATGCAGAAATACCCTATATCCGTGTCCTCGCATCCGGCCATATCCGGCATATGCCACACGAGATAGCGCCCACGGCACGCGGCGACGCGGTCGGATCGCGCAGGATATAAGCGGAATCGATGACGGATGCCAGATTGCGCTTATCAACGTCACCGCCAGAGATTATGCTCATACTCCATATATGCGCGGCGCGTGGGCGTCGCCTGCGACCACACGCTTAACGAGAGGCTGGGATATGAAGGAACTGGAAGACAGGATTCGCCGCGACGGAACCGTGAAGCCGGGCGATGTGCTCAAGGTCGACGCCTTCCTCAACCACCAGTGCGACGTGACGCTCTTCGACCGCATGGGCGCCGAGTGGGCCCGTATCTTCGCCGACCGGCACATCGACAAGATCCTCACCATCGAGGCCAGCGGCATCGGCATCGCGTGCGTGGCTGCCCGCCACTTCGGCAACTGCCCCGTCGTCTTCGCCAAGAAGACCCAGTCCATCAACCTCGACGGCGACCAGTACACCGCCCGCGTCTACTCCTACACCAAGCAAAAGGAATTCCCGGTCATCGTCTCCAAACGCTTCCTCACCGCCGGCGAGCACGTCCTGCTGATCGACGACTTCCTCGCCAACGGCAAGGCCATGAGCGGGCTCATCGACATCTGCAACGAGGCCGGCGTGAAGATCGAGGGCATCGGCATCGCCATCGAGAAGGGCTTCCAGCGCGGCGGCAAGGAGCTGCGCGCGGCCGGCTACGACGTCGCCTCCCTGGCCATCGTCAAGTCCATGGACGGCGAGAAGGGCACCGTCGAGTTCGCCTAGCACGGTTCCGCGGCGTCTCGCACCATTGTACGACGTCGTCATCAGTGGCAAAAAGTCCGTATTCCAACAGCACCGTTGGAATACGGACTTTTTTGCATTCCCGGCGTTCATTATCCAACAGCACTGTTGGAATACGGCCGCCAGCGGACGCCGAACGTCACTCATCCAACACCACTGTTGGAATATGAACACCAATGGACGCCGAACGTCACTCAACCAACACCACTGTTGGAATATGAACGCCAAAGGACGCAGACTGTCATCAATCCAACACCACTGTTGAAATATGGACACTAATGGGCGCAGAACGTCACTCATCCAACACCACTGTTGGAATATGAACCTCGGTATACCTATGGCCGTCATTGCTCCAACAACACCGTTGGAGCATGAACACCGCCAGAACCCAGCTGTCAACAATGCAACAGTGCCGTTTGGATACGCACACCTGGTATGGGCCCGTACGGCACGTCGCACGCCGATAAAACGCCATGGGCCCCGCTGTTGGCACCCCGCGTAGAATGGTCGCATCAGCACTATCTCAATTTCATCAGGAAAAGAGACCCTTTGAGCACTGATCAGAATTCACGGCACGGCACCACCGGCATCCAGGATTCAACCACCACTTCCCCCACATCACAGTCGCATGGCTCCGGCGACGTCTCCGGTCCGTCGCCATCGGCAAACCCCGCGAACGGCCACGCCTCTCCCGCCAATCCGCTCGCCCGTCTGTTCCACAAGGGCCGCGGCGACGCCGAAAACGAACCGGCCATGTCCACGCAGCAGGCCCTGCGCAGCCTCAACGGCAGGATCTCCTTCTGGCGCGGCCTGCCCTTCGGCCTGCAGCATGTGCTGGCCATGTTCGTGGCCAACCTGGCCCCCATCTTCCTAGTGACCTCCGCCGCCCACCTGAGCTCCGAGCAGTCGGCGATCATCATCCAGAACGGCCTGCTCGTCGCCGGTCTCGGCACCTGTCTGCAGCTCTACCCGATCTGGCGGGTCGGCAGCCGCCTGCCGATGGTCACCGGCATCTCCTTCACCTACGTGGCCGCGGCCACGGCCATCGTCGGCAAGCAGGGCTACGGCGCCCTGGTCGGCGCCATCATCGTCGGTGGTCTCATCGAGCTGGCGCTGGGCCTGACCGCCACCTTCTGGAAGAAGTACGTGCCGCCGATCGTCTCGGCGGTGGTGGTGACCTCCATCGGCTTCTCCCTGCTCTCCACCGGCGCCTCCTCGTTCGGCGGCGGCTCGGGGGCCAAGGACTTCGGCAGCTGGCAGAACCTGACGCTGGGCCTTATCTCGCTGGTCGCCTGCCTGGCCTTCCAGCTGCTGATGAAGGGCACCGCCAAACAGCTTTCGGTACTCTTCGGCCTGGTGGTCGGCTATGTGGTCGCCATCTTCATGGGCAAGGTCAGCTTCGCCGGCTTCGCCGGCCTCCAGGTGGTCAGCGTGCCGCATCTCATGCCGTTCAAACCGACCTTCGACGCCGGCTCGATCATCTCCTTCGCCCTGCTCTACGTGGTTTCCTCGGTCGAGGTGCTCGGCGACACCGCCGCGCTTTCCAAGGTCGGGCTCGACCGGCTGCCCACCGACCGCGAGACCTCGGGCGCGATCGCGGGCGACGGCCTGATCTCCACGGTCTCCGGTCTCTTCGGCTGCCTGCCGCTGACCTCCTTCGCCCAGAACATCGGGCTGGTGGCGGTCACCAAGGTGGTCAACCGCAAGGTCATCCTCTCCGGCGGCTTCATCCTCATCCTGGCCAGCTTCGTGCCGGCCGTGGCCCAGGTGTTCAACTCGATGCCCCAGGCGGTGCTGGGCGGCTGCACGATCATGATGTTCGGCAACATCATCCTCTCCGGCTTCCAGATGATCGCCGAGGCGGGCTTCACCCAGCGCAACACCACCATCGCGGCCCTGTCGCTGACCATCGGCATCGGCTTCACCGAGGTGGGCGGCATCTTCTCCCAGTTCCCGCAGCTCTTCCAGTCAATCTTCGCCACCAACTGCATCGCGGTATCGTTCGTGGTGGCCATCATCCTGGCGGCGGTGCTGCCCGACGAGTCGCATTTCCTGGTCAACACCGGCCAGGACGACGCGAAGAAGCAGTGACCGCACCGCGACGACCAAGCCCGAGCGAACATACAAGAAGGCCGGCCGATCCCCGCAAGGACCGGCCGGCCTTCCCGTTACCTACGAGACGCCGCCGTCGTCCGTCACGTTCCGGCGAAAGGCGGCGACGTCACACCGCTTACTTCCCGATGCCCATGTATTCGTCGATGATCTCGTCGTAGATGCCGAGGAAGTCGAGGAACATCGACTTCGGCAGACTCTCGTTGACGCAGTGCATGGTGTCGTTGCCCGGTCCGAACATCACGTAGGCCGTGTCCTTGGGGCTGTCGAGCAGCAGCACGCTGCCGTCGGTGCCGCCGGAGACGCCGAACACCGGGATCTCGGCGGCCTTGCCCTGAGCCTTCAGGTGCCGCTCCCCCACGGACTTGACGATGTTGAGGAGCCTGGCGTCCTTGGGGCCGATGGCGGGGACGATGTCCATGCCGACGGTGTAGGAGACGGTGGCCTTGTGGCTGGCGTTGAACCTGGCCACCTCGTCGTCGAGAATCGCGAGGATCGCCTTGTTGTCGAACTCTGGGATGATGCGCATGTTGATCTCGGCGCTGGCCGATTCGGGGATGGCGTTGACCTGCTGGCCGCCGCGGATGACGTCGATGTTGAAGACGGTCTCGCCCAGGTCGGGATTGCTCTTGCCCTCGGCCGCGCCCTTGATGCGCTGGGAGATGGTGCCGAGGAACTCGAGCAGGTGCTCAACGGCGTTGATGCCGGCGGCCGGCGTGGAGCTGTGCGCGGCCTTGCCCTTCATCGCGATGTTGAGGTTGAGCTCGCCCTTGGTGGCGTAGACGATGTTGTAGCCGGAAGGCTCGCCCACCAGCAGCGCCTCGACGCCCTTCATGTAGCCCTGGGCCTGCAGCGCGGTGGCGCCGGGCATGCCGACCTCCTCGCCGGCGGTGGCCAGGAAGCGCACGGTGCCGTGCATCTGCCCCTCGTGCTTCTTCAGGTTGACCATGGCCGCGACCATCGCCGCCAAGCCGGCCTTCATGTCGGTGACGCCGCGGCCGTAGAGCATGTCGCCTTCCTCGACCAAGGAGAACGGGTCGCGCTCCCAGCCATCCTGCTGGGCGGAGACGGTGTCCATGTGGCCGGTGATGCCGAGCACCGGCTCGCCGTGGCCGACCTCGGCGACCAGGTTGGCTCGCTTCGGGTCCTCGTCGAGCGTCAGCACCTTGCTGTCGATGCCTGCGGCGTCGAAGATCGACTTGATCTCGTCGGCGACGATCTTCTCGTTGCCGTTCTCGGTGTGCATCCCGACGAACCTGCGCAGCAGGTCCATGGCCTCGTTCTCGTTCATGGCATGTCCTTTCGAAAAATGCGAATCCGTCACTCCATTAAACCACTTGCCGAGTTCACGCGTCGCAAAAGCGCACCCTGGCCCACGGACCTTGACGCATGGAAACGCGACGATGACGGCGACACCCCCGCCTCCCGACGGAGAGGTGTACACTGTGGTTTTGCATTTTCGCCACTTCGTCAAGGAGACAACATGGAAATCGGATCGCTTGCGGAATGGGCCACGGCGGTGGCGGAGACCGCCGCGGTGCTGGTGGCGCTCTTCCTGCCCTATCTGGAACGCCGTCGGGAGAACCGCAGGAACTCGCGCAATCTCAAAATCATGCTGCGCGGCATCATCCAGAGGGCGTTGCAGCAAGGCGACCCGCATTCGCTCGAGACGTTCCTCAACCTGTCGACGTTGACGGACGCCGGCGAACGGGACAAGGAGACCCTTGACGTCGCCCGCCAGATACTGGAGCTGTTCCGATCGCAGGACATGGACGAGCGGCAACGCCGCACGGAGATCGAGGCACTGCTCGACGGCATCCGCCCCTAGCCGCGCAGGCCAGGCGCCGCATCGGCCTTCCGCGTTGCCCTATTCGTAGATGTCGCGGCGGCGGATGACGACGATTCCCGCGGCGAACATCAGCGCGACGACGACGAGCACCAGCACGATGATGGGCGTCCAGGAGTGCAGCACGCCATTGAGGGCGCCGAGCGCCACCGGGCCGACCGCCGCGAGCAGGTAGCCGCCGGACTGGGCCATGCCGGAAAGCCGGGCGGTGTCGGCGGCGTTCGAGGTGCGCTTCTGGAAGAAGATCACGCAGATGCTGAAGGCCGCGGCCGAGGCCATGCCCATCAGGGCGGAGGCCACCACGTTGAGCGGCAGGTTCGCGCCCGGCACGAGGATGCCCAGCACCCCCAAGGCGAATCCCCCGCCGACGATGACGTTGATGATGGTCAGCCCGTGCCTGCGTTCGGCAATCATCGGCACGGTGAGCGTCAGCGGCATGCCGGTCAGCTGGAATATCGTGGCGAGGTTACCCGCGGCCACCGTGCTGAAGCCGGCCTCCTGCCATATCGAGGGCAGCCAGGTGAGCAGGGAGTAATAGAGCATCGACTGCATGCCGAAGTAGGCCAGGATCACCCAGGCCAGCGGCGAGCGCCACGGCGTCCTGTCGACCATCGGGCGGCTCTGTTCGGCAGTGGGGACGCCGGCCGGCGACGAGGCGCCGGAGCGCCGGCGCAGCATCCAGATGGCGAGCCATGCCACCAGCGCGATGGGGCCCATCAGCGAGAAGAGCGACATGCAGGACTTGATGCCGACCTTGGCGGCCACGACGCCCGAGGCGGCGGTGCCGAGCGAGGCGACGATCACCTGGGCCATGGTGTAGAGCGTGGTCATGGCCGCGATGTGGTCCGGGAAGCGGTCCTTGATGACCGCGGGCAGCAGCACGTTGCCTCCCGCGATGCCGATGCCCAGCACGGCGGTGCCGACCATCAGCGCCCACGGCGAGGGGATGACGCGCAGGTAGCTGCCGACGCTCAGGATGGCCAGCGAGGCGACCAGCACCTTCACGCTGCCGTGCCTGGCGCCGAACTTGCCCATCAGCGGCGAGGCGAGCGCGAATCCCAGCAACGGGATGGTGGTCAGCAGGCCGGCCAGTGAGGTGGGCAGGCCGATCTCGGCCTTCAGGTCGGTGAGCAGCGGCGGCATCATGGTGATCGGCATACGCAGGTTCGCGCCGGCCAGTATCAATCCCATCACGACCAGCCATGCGTTCCTACTCGTATGCTCGCTCACTATTCATCCTCCTAAGCCACTTGCTCATATTCGGCAGCAACCATCGTCTCCCGCCCTGACCGGCGGGGACCATTGCCGCATTGCCATTGTTGATACGTATTCCATTGAGGAACGGACGTTGATTCCACGATTACGGGCCCCAAAACCATAATCCTCAATGCTCAACCGTAACCGACCCGCCGACAGACTTGCTCCCGGTCATCGGCCGACGCCCACATGTCTATTGCGCGAGTTCCTTCAGCGTATCGCCGGCCAGCCGGTACGTCGTCCAGTCGGACATCTGCTCGGCACCCAGCGACAGGTAGAAATCGATGCTCGGCTTGTTCCAGTCCAGGCACCACCATTCCAAGCGCCCGCATTTGCGCTCGACGGCGGTCCTCGCCAGCTGTTTCAATATGGCCTTTCCGTAACCGTGACCCCGGTATTCCGGCGAGACGTACAGGTCCTCCAGATAGAGACCGGCTCTGCCCAGGAACGTCGAGAAGTTATGGAAGAACAGCGCGAAGCCGATCTCCCTGCCGTCTAGGCAGGCGAAGATGACCTCCGCCTTCTGCTTGTCGAACAGCCACTCCTCGAGGGTGGCTTCGTCGGCCACGACCTCGTCCAGCATCTTCTCGTAATCGGCGAGCTCCTTGATGAATTTCAGAATCAGCGCGACGTCTTCTCGCTTGGCATACCTGAATTTCAGTTCGTTGTCCATGCTTCGCTTTCCTTCCCTGGTAGGAATCCTTCATGCTGGCCATCACCCGTTGTGAGCGATTCCGGCAATGTCTCATATTGTCGAACGCACGAATATATCACCGATCAGTCGGATCAAGTCGACGATATTCCAGATTCTCCATCGGAATCGGCAAACGGGAAACGGAATATCGCATCCGTTCGGCATTCATGCTCCTCACCGGAGCCATGCCAATCCGCAACCTATATCGGTGGCGGATTGCGACGATGCCGCCGACAAAACGCAAAGAAAAGGTGCCGTATCCATTTCGATACGCGGATACGGCACCGTCAGGTCAGCGGGCCGGGCTCACTCCCACTCGATGGTGGCCGGCGGCTTGGAGGTGCAGTCGAGCACCACACGGTTGATGCCGCGGCACTCGTTGGTGATGCGCGTGGAGATCGTGGCCAGCACGTCGTAGGGCAGGCGGTACCAGTCGGCGGTCATCGCGTCGTCCGAGGAGATCGGACGCAGCACGATCGGCGAGCCATAGGTGCGCTCGTCGCCCTGCACGCCCACGGAATGGACGTTGGCCAGCAGCACCACCGGGCACTGCCAGATGTCGCGGTCGAGGCCGGCCTTGCTCATCTCCTCGCGGGCGATGGCGTCGGCCTCGCGCAGCAGGTCGAGGCGTTCCTTGGTGATCTCGCCGATGATGCGGATGCCCAGGCCCGGGCCGGGGAACGGCTGGCGCCAGACCATGGATTCGGGCAGGCCGAGCTTGGTGCCGATGGCGCGCACCTCGTCCTTGAACAGGCTGCGCAGCGGCTCGATGAGCTTGAACTTGACGTCGTCGGGCAGGCCGCCGACGTTATGGTGCGACTTGATGTTGGCCGTGCCGTCGCCGCCGCCGGACTCCACGACGTCCGGGTAGAGCGTGCCTTGCACGAGGAACTTGACTTCCTTGCCGCGCGCGCCGGCCTCCTCGAGGACCCGCTTCTGGGCCGCCTCGAAGGTGCGGATGAACTTCTCGCCGATGATCTTGCGCTTGCGCTCCGGCTCGGTGACGCCCTTCAGCGCGGTGAGGAACTCCTCGGAGGCGTCCACCTCGATGAGCCTGATGCCCGTGGCCTCGACGAAGTCGTGGCGCACCTGCTCGGCCTCGCCCTTGCGCAGCATGCCATGGTCGACGAACACGCAGGTGAGCTGGTCGCCGATGGCCTTGTGCACCAGGGTGGCCGCGACGGCGGAGTCCACGCCGCCGGAGAGCCCGCAGATGACCTCGGCGTCGCCGACCTCCTCGCGGATTTTCTTCACCTGCGTGTCGATGATGTTGTCGGCGTCCCAGTCGCTGGGCAGGCCGGCGCACTGGTGCAGGAACGTGGTGAAGAGGTCCTGGCCCAGCGGGGTGTGCCTCACCTCCGGATGCCACTGCACGCCGTAGAGCTTGCGCGACTCGTCCTGCATGGCGGCGACGGGGGCGCCCTGGGTGTGCGCGAGCACCTCGAAGCCCTCGGGGGCCTTCTCGACGGCGACCCCGTGGCTCATCCACGTGCTCTGGTCGTCGGGCGAGCCGGCGAGCACGCCCTTGGCGTCGTCGATCACGGCCTCGGTCTTGCCGTATTCGCCCAGCGCGGCCTTGTCGACCTTGCCCCCGAGCTCGTTGGCCATGACCTGGAAGCCATAGCAGATGCCCAGCACCGGCACCCCGGCGTCGAAGATGCTCTTGTCGATGTCCGGCGCTCCGGGCTCATAGACCGAGGCGGGGCCGCCGGAGAGGATGATGGCCTTCGGATCCTTGGCGAGCATCTGCGAAACCGGCATGGAATGGGGCACCAATTCCGAATAGACATGCGCCTCGCGCACGCGCCTGGCGATAAGCTGCGCGTACTGCGCACCGAAGTCAACGACGAGGACTGGTCCTTTTGCCATGATTCTCCCAACCGGTTTCGAGTTTGCGATGGATACATCGTATATTAAGGGCACTCCCTATTTTCGCGGCCCAAGGCGACAAAGCGCCGCCAAGAGCGTACACCCCCGAAAACCACAGAAAGAAACATCGCAAAAAACAACACGCCGCGTGTGTTTTCTGTGAATCGAACATACCTAAGCCCCGGAATAGCAGTGTTTTTGGCTTCATTTCAACGTTTGTCACGTTCGTTTCTCCGTGCGGAAAACGAACATTTCCTTGTGCTTTTCCTCTGTTTTCTAACATTTCCATAACAATTGGCGACACAGAAGCAAAAAAACGGCCAAAAGTCAGGCAGAGCACGTAAAGTGGGCCTCGATTGGGCGCAGACCCAAGCAGCAGCGACATAGCAACGGTTTGCGCCTGAAAAAGAATAATCAATTGCACACCATGTGTGCAGGAGTACAGGAGCATATATGACCAGTCCTGTTATTGGCACCCCGTGGAAGAAGCTCGGCAAGCCGGTCTCGCAAGAGGCCCTCGAAGGAGTCGACAAGTACTGGAGGACCGCGAACTACCTCTCCATCGGCCAGATCTATCTGCGCGACAACCCCCTGATGAAGGAACCCTTCACCCGCAAGGACGTCAAGTACCGCCTCGTGGGCCACTGGGGCACCACTCCGGGCCTGAACTTCCTCTTCGGCCACATCAACCGCCTCATCGCCGACCACCAGCAGAACACCGTGTTCATCATGGGCCCGGGCCACGGCGGCCCTGCGGGCGTCGCCCAGTCCTACATCGACGGCACCTACACCGAGTATTATCCGAAGATCACCAAGGATGAGGCCGGACTGCAGAAGTTCTTCCGCCAGTTCTCCTATCCGGGCGGCATCCCCTCCCACTTCGCCCCGGAGACCCCGGGCTCGATGCACGAGGGCGGCGAGCTGGGCTACGCGCTGAGCCACGCCTACGGTGCCATCATGAACAACCCGAGCCTGCTCGTGGCGGCCGTGGTCGGCGACGGCGAGGCCGAGACCGGCCCGCTGGCCACCAGCTGGCAGTCGAACAAGCTCGTCAACCCGCGCACCGACGGCATCGTGCTGCCGATCCTGCACTTGAACGGCTACAAGATCGCCAACCCCTCCATCCTCTCCCGCATCCCCGATGAGGAGCTGCACGAGTTCTTCGAGGGCATGGGCTACGAGCCCTACGAGTTCGTCGCCGGCTTCGACGACGAGGACCACATGTCCATCCACCGCCGCTTCGCCGACCTGCTCGAAGAGGTCTTCGACAAGATCTGCGACATCAAGGCCAAGGCCCAGACCGACGACATGGACCGCCCCACCTACCCGATGATCATCTTCCGCACGCCGAAGGGCTGGACCTGCCCGAAGTACATCGACGGCCAGAAGACCGAGGGTTCCTGGCGCGCCCACCAGGTGCCGCTGGCCAGCGCCCGCGACACCGAGGCCCACTTCCAGGTCCTCAAGGGCTGGATGGAGTCCTACAAGCCGGAGGAGCTCTTCGACGAGAAGGGCGCCATCAAGCCGGAGGTCACCGCGTTCATGCCCAAGGGCGAACTGCGCATCGGCCAGAACCCGAACGCCAACGGCGGCCGCATCCGCGAGGACCTCAAGCTGCCCGTGCTCGACGACTACGAGATCAAGCAGGTCAAGGAGTTCGGCCACGGCTGGGGCCAGCTCGAGGCCACCCGCCAGCTGGGCAACTACACCCGTGACGTCATCAAGATGAACCCGGATTCCTTCCGCATCTTCGGACCCGACGAGACCGCGTCCAACCGCCTGCAGGCCGCCTATGAGGTCACCGACAAGCAGTGGGACAACGGCTATCTCTCCGGCCAGACCGACGAGCACCTGGGCGTTACCGGCCAGGTCATCGAGATGCTCTCCGAGCACCAGATGGAAGGCTTCCTGGAGGGCTACGTGCTCACGGGCCGCCACGGCATCTGGAGCACCTACGAGTCCTTCGGCCACGTCATCGACTCCATGCTCAACCAGCATGCCAAGTGGCTCGAGGCCACCGTGCGCCACATCCCGTGGCGCAAGCCCGTCGCCTCGATCAACATGCTGATCTCCTCTCACGTCTGGCGCCAGGACCACAACGGCTTCTCGCACCAGGACCCGGGCGTGAGCTCCGTGCTGCTGAACAAGACGTTCAACAACGACCACGTGGTGGCCGAGTACTTCCCCGCCGACGCCAACATGCTGCTGGCCGTCGCCGAGAAGGCCTTCAAGTCCACCAACAAGATCAACGCCATCTTCGCCGGCAAGCAGCCCGCCGCCACCTGGGTGACCCTCGACGAGGCCCGTGCCGAGCTCGAGAAGGGCGCCGCCGAGTGGAAGTGGGCCTCCACCGCCAAGGACAACGACGAGGCGCAGATCGTGCTCGCGTGCGTCGGCGACGTGCCGACCCTCGAGATCATGGCCGCCAGCGAGAAGCTCCGGGAGTTCGGCATCAAGTTCAAGGTGGTCAACGTCGTCGACACCCTGAAGCTGCAGAGCCCCAAGGAGAACGACGAGGCCCTGAGCGACGAGGAGTTCACCGATCTCTTCACCGCCGACAAGCCGGTCCTCTTCGCGTACCATTCCTACGCGCACGACATCCACGCCATCATCTACGACCGTCCGAACCACGACAACTTCAACGTTCACGGCTACAAGGAGCAGGGTTCCACCACGACTCCCTACGACATGGTGCGTGTCAACGACATGGACCGCTACGAGCTCACCGCCGAGGTGCTGCGCACGGTCGACGCCAAGAAGTACGCCCACGAGATCGACAAGCTGGAGCAGTTCCGCAAGGACGCCTTCGACTTCGCCGTCGAGAAGGGCTTCGACCACCCCGACTACACCGGGTTCGTCTACTCCGACGTGAAGAACCAGGACAGGGAGGCCGCCGCCAAGGCCGCCATGAGCACCGGCAGCGACAACGAGTGAGCGCAGTGACGCTCGCCTAGGCCTCGCAGCCTGACACCCAGCCAGAAGGGCATCGGATTTCGGTCCGGTGCCCTTCTGCGTTGCCGACGCGAACTGTCGCCTACGTCACACCTGCGCCTAAGATGGAAGCGATCGATATCGTGTAGATCACATGATCGTGCGCAAACGCACAAAGGAGTTGCATCGTGACAAACGAAGTCATCTATATCGCCAGTCCGGAAGGCGGCAACGGCCGCAACGTGGTCGCCTACGGCGTGATCAGGGCCCTGGCCGCCAAGGGCAAGACCGCCCTGTTCCGCCCGGTGGCCTGCAGGAAGGAGACGCTCAGCGCCGAACTGCTCAAGGCCGCCAACGCCGGCCAGAGCGTCGAGCAGGTGCGGGGTGTGTGCCCCAAGTGCGCCCGCAAGGACAAGGGCGCCGCGCGCGGTGACATCGTCGCCGCCTACGCCGCCGAGCTCGAGCGCACCGATCCGGACACCATGGTCATCGTGGGACGCGACGGCTCGAAGGTCTTCGACCCCGAAGGCTTCGGCTTCGACGCCGACGTGGCCGCCGACCTCAAGGCCAAGACCTTCCTCGCCATCTGCACCATCCCGCGCGACGGCGAGCAGGTGAAGGCCACCGTCGAGGCCTGCACCGCCAGCGTGGAGAAGGCCGGCGGCAAGGTGGCGGGCGTGTTCGTCACCGGCTGCACCGACGAGAAGGCCGCCGACGCCAGGAAGGCGTTGGAAGGCTCCTCCGTCCCGGTGTGGACCATCCCGGCCACCGACTTCCCCGGTGAGGGCGCCGACGCCGCAGAAAAGGCCGCGAAGGCCTTCGACGACAACGCCCCCGCGGCCCAGGTCGTCGAGGCCGCCGGCACGAGCTTCGATGCCCCGACCACCCCGTACGCCTTCCAGAACGGTCTGCTGGCCAGCGCCAAGGCCCACAAGAAGACCATCGTGCTGCCCGAAGGCAGCGAGGACCGCATCATCAAGGCGGCCGACTACCTGCTCTCCCGCGACATCGTCGATCTAATCATCGTCGGCGACAGGGACGCCATCCTCGAGCGCGGCAAGGAGCTCGGCCTGGATTCGCTTTCCAAGGCCAGCTACCAGCCGATGGACGATGAGGAGGTCCTCAAGCCCATGGTCGCCAAGCTCTGCGAGCTGCGCGCCAAGAAGGGCATGACCGAGGAGCAGGCCCGCAAGCAGCTGACCGACCCGAGCTACTTCGGCACCATGCTCGTCGTGCTCGGCAAGGCCGACGGCCTGGTCTCCGGCTCCATCAACTCCACCGCCAACACGGTGCGTCCGGCACTGCAGGTCATCAAGACCAAGCCCGGCGCCTCGCTGGTCTCCGGCGCGTTCCTGATGTGCTTCAAGGACCACGTGGCCGTCTTCGCCGACTGCGCCATCAACCTCAATCCGAACGCCGAGCAGCTGGCCGACATCGCCGTCCAGTCCGCGCAGACCGCGCGTGCCTTCGGCGTCGACCCCAAGGTGGGCATGCTCTGCTACTCCACCCTAGGTTCCGGCAAGGGCCCGGACGTCGACCTGGTCGAGGAGGCCACCAAGCTCGTGCACGAGAAGGCCCCGGATCTGCCGGCCGTTGGCTCCATCCAGTTCGACGCCGCCTGGTCGCCCACCGTGGCCGCCACCAAGGCCAAGGGCAACGACGTCGCCGGACACGTCAACGTGTTCGTCTTCCCGTCGCTGGCCGCAGGCAACATCGCCTACAAGGCCGTGCAGCGTACCTCCGGCGCCGTCGCCATCGGCCCGGTGCTCCAGGGCCTGAACAAGCCGGTCAACGATCTCTCGCGCGGTGCCCTGGTCGAGGACATCATCAACACGGTCGCCCTCACCGCGGTGGAGGCGCAGCAGTAGTCGTCCCTCTCCCCTTCCAACCACCTAGGATTACTTTGGATTCCAACCAATTTGGATGGTTGGTCGTTGGAGGCTGCAATAACCCTTCACGGGACGCTCCGGGCCGCTCGGCCGAGTCTTATACCCGAGAAAGGTTATTACAGCCTCCAACTCATGTCTGAGAGGATACTTTCGTATTGACTCTTCCAAAATGCAAGATCTCATTGATTAGTTGAGGTCCGGAATCGACTTTCTGCGGCATACAATATGGCCGAACAAAATCTAACGATTTCGCCTTCGCGCGTGTGGACGCGCTCACTTCGCCTACAGATAGTCCACACGACTATCTGCTCAACGGCTCAGCCCGGAGCAGCCACGGAAAGGCCATTCTAGAGTCCAACGACTCAACGTCGTCAGATAAAAGCTATGTAAAGCCACTTCTTTGTAAGCTCACGTGAGTAAACTGGACGTTTGGTAGCCGTGGCGAAACCCACGGATCGATTTATCTATTTGGAGGATGCGAACAATGGCGAAAACCGTCCTTGTCATCAATTCAGGTTCCAGCTCGATCAAGTACCAGCTGGTGGATCTCGAAACCGGTGGGGCCCTTGCGAGCGGCCTGGTGGAGAAGATCGGCGAGCCCATCGATGGCCACTACAAGCACGAGTACAACGGCGAGAAGCACGAGCTCGACGAGCCCATCAAGACGCATGCCGACGGCCTGAAGCGCGTCCTCGGCTTCTTCGAGGAGTACGGCCCGAATCTGAAGGAATCCGGCATCGTCGCCGTCGGCCACCGTGTGGTGCAGGGCGGCTCCGTCTTCCCGAAGCCCGCGCTGGTCACCGACAAGACCATCCAGCAGGTCAAGGACCTCGCCGTGCTCGCGCCGCTGCACAACGGCCCCGAGGCCACCGGCGCCGAAGTGATGGAGCAGCTGCTGCCCGACGTGCCGCAGGTCTTCGTCTTCGACTCCTCCTTCTTCTTCCAGCTGCCCAAGGAAGCCAGCACCTACGCCCTCAACAAGGAGGTCGCCGAGAAGTACAAGATCCGCCGCTATGGCGCGCACGGCACCAGCCACGAGTACATCGGCTCCGTGGTGCCCGGCGTGGTCGGAAAGCCCGCCGAGGGCCTCAAGCAGATCGTGCTGCACATCGGCAACGGCGCCTCCGCCTCCGCGCAGATCTCCGGGCGTCCCGTCGACACCTCCATGGGCCTGACCCCGCTCGAGGGCCTGATGATGGGCAGCCGCACCGGCGACATCGACCCGGCCGTGGTCTTCCACCTGATCCGCAACGCGCACATGGACGTCGACCAGCTCGACACCCTCTTCAACAAGCAGTCGGGCATGATGGGCATGACCGGCTTCGGCGACATGCGCGAGGTCGACCGCCTGATCAAGGAAGGCAACGAGGACGCCATCACCGCCATGGGCGTCTACATCCACCGCATCGTCGGCTACATCGGCAACTACGCCGCGCAGATGGGCGGCGTGGACGTGATCACCTTCACCGCCGGCGTCGGCGAGAACGACGACCAGGTGCGCGCACGCGTGTGCAAGAAGCTCGAGCCCTTCGGCGTGAAGCTCGACGAGGCGAAGAACGCCGAGCACTCCAAGGAGCCGCGCGTCATCTCCACGCCCGACAGCTCCGTGATCATCGCCGTCATCCCCACCAACGAGGAGCTGGCGATCGCCCACAAGGCCGACAAGATCGCCACCGAAGGCAAGGACACCTACGGCAACGTCTTCAGCAAGTGAGCCGACGCCGATTGGCCGGCTGTTTCGTCGCTGATTCCTTCGATGACGACACGGGCCGGCCTTGAGGCACGGTAGGAAAACTCAAGGGCCTGTCCCACACGGTATCGATTCGCGTGGGACAGGCCCTTTCGTATTCGTTGCGACCTTCAAACCGTCAAAGGCGACGAATCGCACTGACCGGTCACCTCAAAGCATGGTCGGGTGTAGCCTCAGCCGAGCATGGCATGCCACATGCCGGGGAAATCGGGTATGGTCTTGCGCGTGGTGGCGATGTCGCGCACCTTCACGCCATCGACGGCCAGCCCGATCATGGCGCCGAAGGTGGCCATGCGGTGGTCGGCGTAGCTCTCCATCACCGCGCCGTGCAGCCGGTCGGCCGGCACCGGGGTGATGAGCAGTCCGTCAGGCAGTTCCTCGGCCTGCGCGCCGATGCGCGTGATCTCGGTGACCAGAGCTGCCAGCCTGTTGGTCTCGTGGCCACGCAGATGGCCGATGCCCTCGAGCCGGGAGGGCGAATCCGCGAGCGTGGCCAGGGCGGCGATGCTCGGGGTGATCTCGCCTGCGGCGGACAGGTCGTACTCCCCCAGCCCATGGATCTGCCCGTCCATCGACACGCCCAGCGTGGCGTTGCGCGGCACGTCGCCGCCATTCGCGGCCGAAGCCATGGCCTCGTCGTAGGGACGTCCGCCGTAGGTGACGTGGGCGCCCATATGCTGCAGGATGCCCGGCAGCAGGCCTCCAGGCTGGGTGGTGGCGGCGGGCCAGTTGGGCACGTCCACCTCTCCCCCGGCGATCATGGCGGCGCCCAGGAACGGCGCGGCGTTCGACAGGTCGGGTTCGACGACCACGCCGTCGGGAAGCCTCAGATCACGGTGCTCCACCGTCCAATGGGCGGTCTCGGGCATCGTCGCCTGCCCGCCGGCGGCGTTCACGTCGGCCATGGTCATGCGGATGTGCGGCATGCTCGGCACCTTCTCGCCCTGGTGGCGCAGGTCGAGCCCGTGCGGCAGGCGCGAGCCGATGAGCAGCAGCCCGGAGACGAACTGCGAGGACGCGGAGGAATCGATGGCCACTTGCGCGGCCGACGCCGAGGCCCCGGCATGCCAATCGGGAGGCGTGAGCGTGAAGGGCAGGAATCCCTTCTTGCCCTCGTAGTCGATGCGCGCGCCGAGCTGGGTCAGACCGTCGAGCAGCGGGTGCATGGGCCTGGCGTAGGCCTGCTCGTCGCCGTCGAAGCGGACCGGGCCGTCGGCGAACATCGCCAGCCCGGGCACAAAGCGCATCACCGTGCCGGCCAGCCCGCAGTAGACGCCGGTGGCGCCCTTGAAGACGCCGGACTTCGGCGGGGTGACCGTCACGCGCGTGCCGTCGGCGGCATCGTAGGTGACGCCGACGCTCAGCGCCCTCAACGCATCGGCCATCAGGTCGGTGTCGCGGGAGCGCAGCAGCTCGGAGATCGTGACGGGGCCGGAGCCGAGCGCGGCGAGGATGAGGTAGCGGTTGGAAAGCGACTTGCTGCCCGGCACCGTCACCGAGGCATGCAAAGGCGCCAACGCCCGCGGTGCCGGCCACGGGTTTTCCGCGGTGGCTGACTGCGATGGCGTTGACGCCTGATTGGATTCGTTCGAGGAGGCCGGAGCCGGGGTTACTACGCTGTTCATAGCAACAATTCTAGGGGAACTCCCCTACACTCGCCGGCCCTCGTCCACGTCCGAACCGGGGCTAGAGCACGGAGCCGCGCTTGGCCCGGGCGCCCTTGTCGACGACGCTCTTGAGCTTGTCGAGCTTGCTGGTCGGGTCGATGTTGGAGACGTCCTTGGTGATGGCCTCCTGCAGGGTCGTGGCGCTGTCCATCGGCACCTCGACGGCGTTGAACTGGTCGACGAGGCCGTTGACCTGGTCGATCTGCGCGTTGGAGCTGAAGGTGTCGGGGTCGCCCAGGGCCTCCATCTGCTTGAGGATGTCGTTCTTCTTGTTGACGTAGTCCTGCATGCTGCCCAGGAAGTCGGCGACCGGCTTGTTCGGCACCTTGCCCACGGACTGGAGCTTGGCGGTGCAGCCGGCGATGAACGTGTCGTATTCCTTGTAGAAGCTGCTGCCGACGGTGTCGCTCTCCACGTTGTTGGTGCAGGCCTGCTTGACCTCCGACATGCCCTGCATCGACTTGATGAGGTCGCCCATGTAGGCGTTGAAGCTGTCGGCCTTCGGGGCGTAGGCCTCGTAGGCGGCCTTGACGTCCGGATCCTTCATGACCTTGAGATTCTTGAAGTCCTTGTTGGCCTGCTCGTTCTTCTTCATGCTGCTCTTGAACTGCGAGAGCTCGGACTTGCTGATGCCGTCGGTGCTGGCGCCGTAGGAGGCGGTGACGAAGTCGGCGGTCATGGAGGTGAAGGTGTGCGACATCTCGTTGACGTCCGACTGGGCCGCGCGGTAATCCTTCTCCTTGGGCCCGCCGATGACGCCGGCTACGTCGAGGCCGAGCACCACAGCCACCACGACCACGATGGCGACGACGACGGTGACGACGATCTTGGCGTTCTTGCTCATGCCCTTCTTCTGCTCGACGGGCATGCCCGGCTGCATCGGCTGGCCGTCGGGGCCGACCGCCATGCCTTCGGGCTGGTAGCCGGGCTGGGCGCCCTGCATGGACTGGCCATCATAGGGCATCTGGCCTTGGGCGGGCATCTGGCCCTGGGCAGGCATCTGTCCGTCCATCTGCGGCTGCTGGTCGGCACCGGGGAATCCGGCTTGCTGGCCGTCGAAGGCACCCTGGCCCTGCGGCGCGGGGGCTCCTGCCATGCCATCGTTGGCGGGCATCGGCGCCTGGCCCATGTCCGGCTGCCCCTGGGGCATTGGCTGGTCGCCGTTCATCGGCGCGCCGCCGCCTTGCATATCGCGCTGGTCTGTCATCTGATCTCCCTTGCTATCGATGTCGTCCCGTCTGAAGGACAAAGACATAACAGTGTATAATGATATACCTTATGATGTAATGCAATTACGCTGTACGCCACGTCTTCACCATGGTTCTACACCATCGAAGCGCGGTCGGTGGCGCCGATGATCTACGAATTGACCGACCGGCGCAGGTCGTCCAACGACTGTTCGAGCTTGGCCTTCTTGCGCTGATTGGCGAGACTGTCGCCGAAGTGGGTGAACGCCGAATCGCCGTCGTCCTGCTCGATGCTGACGTCCAGCTGCCGCTTGAGTCTGTCGAAACGCGAATCCATGTCGTAGCGTTCACTGGATTTTTTGGTGGCGACGCGCGCCTGCATCTTCGTCAGGGTCTCCTGCATGCTGTCCATGCGGGCGCTGGAAAGGGCGTACATCTTGGCCAGCGGCTCGTTCTGGGTGCCATCGAAGGGTGCGAGCGCCGCCTTGCAGGTGTTGATGTAATCGGCATAGATGCCGGTCTGCCGCTCGTCGCTTCCGATGGCCTCCGGCGCGGTCGTGCAGGCTCCCTTGGCGGTCGAGACCTGCACGATGTTGGCCGCGTAGTCCTGGTCGATGGCCAGTTCCTTGGCATAGCTCTTCTCGTACTTGTCCCACGCGGGGCGGTACTTCGCATCCGAGGCGACCGGCAGCTTGGAGAGCGCGTCGTGGGCCTGCTGGATATCGGCGATGTCGGTGTTGAGGTCGGCGGCGTCGTCGGCATCCAGCTCGCCCATGCCGGTCACGTTCATGTTCTCGATGTCCTGGTCGAGCGTGTCATGGGCCAGCTCGAGCTTGTCGAGCGCCTTCACGGCCTTTTTGTCATCGGCGTCGTCGCCATAGTACTGCGTCGGCAGGCTGGGGTCGCCGTCGTAGGCCAGGGCCTCGATCAGCCGGTCAAGTTTCCAATCGGCGTGGCAGGCCTCGCGCGCCTTGCGCAGGTCGCGGGCGTACTGGTACTGCATGTCGCTGACCTCGCCCGAGATGTCGGCGGCGTCCATCGCCTGGCTCTCCTGGTCGCTGATGCCGCCGCCCTGGTCCTGGCCCGCCATGGAGTGCAGCGTATCGGCGCCGGCGCGGCCCTTGTCGACCACCGCGCCGACCTGCGTGGCGAGCTGCTGGGCGGACTGGTTTTTCGAGGCGGCCAGCGGCTCGAGCGCGGCGCGGCACGAGGCGTCGACCTTCACGTATTTGCCGTACTGGATGTCGTCCATCGGGTCGAACGGGAACGAGCCACAGGTCTTGACCGCCTTGGTGACGGCCTTCTGGTTGCCGAGGAACTCTTCGACCTGCGCCTGCTCGTCGCCGGACGCCTTGAGGTAACGTTGCAGACGCAGCTTCGCATGCGGCTTGCGCATCTCGGAGCGCTTGGCGAAGGTCGCGTCCTCCGTCTTGATCTGCTTGAGCAGATCCTCGATCTTCTGGACGTCCTTGCTTGAGATGGAGTCGTCAGTGTCGATGTCCGAGATCGCGCTGTCGAGCTTGCTGCCGAGCTGGGCAATCTTCTCCTGCTCGCTATAGGGATAGTCCAGGGCCGTGGGCTGGTGTGTCATATGCATCCTCATCAACGCCACTCGGCCGCGCGGCGAATGCAGGAATACCACGCCGCCGGCGATCATGGCCACGGCGACGATCACGGCGATGACCGCGAACACCGGTCCCCGCGAGCGCTTCCCGACCGTCTTCACGTAGGGGTTGCCCTGGGCATCCGCGGCGACATAGGGTTGCGGCTGCGGGTACGAGTCCGGTACTTGCTGGTAGGGAGCCTGCGCCCCCACCACGTAGGGGTTCCGCGTCTCCTGGTAAACGGGGACAGCGTTCTGAGCACCATCGGCCTGCCACGTCTGGGGCACGGGACCATTGGCTTGCCATCCGGTCGCGTCCGAGTTGTTTTGGCCGGGCCAGGCGGCGCCACCGGGCTCGCCTAACGATCCGGCGCCAACACCATTGCCGCCGTCGGTTCCGGTGTTCATGCCCATATCGGCGCCATGGCCCCCATCGCCGGGCTCCTGGTCGAACGGCTGCTGCGCCGGTTCGTCGAACGGTTCCTGATCGCGCCCTCGTGCCACGCCGACCCCCACTCTCGTCTCTGCGGTCTCTTCCAGGCCGATGATCACGGCCACGTCTCAAGTATAGCCAGCGAGCCGATCCGCGTGGATGGAAGCTATCATGGATGCCGTCAAGGCGCGACCTCCCCATCAAAGTCCTGTCAAGGAGGGAGCGTGTCGGCGATGACGGTTCAGACCCCGCGACACGCCGCGTGTCCTTGACCCTGACACGATGTCAGGCCCTAGCGTCGTTGTTGGCGGCCACACCCGTGGTCGCCCGGCAACGACGAACGCGAAAGAGAGGGAAGCGATGATGGAGGAAAGCGAAGAACCGTGTCGGCATGACCGGCGCAACCGCCGCGACGACACGGAACCGCAGGGCCATGCTCGCACCGACGGCTCCGGCACCTCCAACGCAGGCGATGACGACCGTCCCCTCGCCGAACAAGAGGCCCTGAGCGTGGGCGAGGTCTCGCGGATGTTCCACGTGAGCGTGCGCATGCTTCGCCATTGGGACGGGCTCGGCCTTCTCACGCCCCGACGCGGCCCCAACGGCTACCGCGAGTACCGCGTGCGGGACCTCAACCGCCTTCGCCGTCTGCTGACTTACAAGGAGCTGGGCATTCCAGGCGCCGACATCGGACCGCTGCTTGAGGCCGCGGCACCGGAGGTCATCGAGACGCTCGCCAAGCAACGCGACGCCATCGATGCCAGGATCCGCGATCTGCGCGGCGACCTGGGCAGGCTTGACCGGCTCATCGACATCGCACGGAAGGGGTCCACCATGGCGGACACGACGGACAAAACAATGCACGAGCTCCAGGCCGAAGCACAGAGGCGCTGGGGCGAGAGCACACAGTGGATGGAGTACGCCGAGCGCAAGGCCTCCACCACCGACGGGCAACGGCGGGAGGCAGGCGAACGGATGAGGAACGTCGAGCGGCAGCTGGGCGAGGCGAAACGGCGCGGAGTGAGGCCCGGCAGCATCGAGGCGAACGCGCTGGTCGAGGAGCATCGGCGCTCGATCCCCCAGTTCGAGGTGAGCCCGTCGATGCACGTGCTGCTCGGTCGGATGTACGCCGCCGACGAGCGCTTCGCAAGACATTACGACGACATCGAGCCCGGCCTGGCCGCCTGGCTGCACGAGGCCATCGACGCCGCCGCCAGGGCCCAGGGCCTCAACCCCGCTCGCGCCCGCTGGGAGTGAGCCTGCGCAATCAGAGGCCGTTGGGAACCAGGGTGAGCAGGCGGACGCCGGTTGATTCCTCGACGCTGACGGTACCGAGCGTGCACGCGACTTGTTCGACGTCATCGGTGCGCGCGTCGAGGAGGGCCCGAGCCAGCAGGCCACGGTAGTGCTTGGCCATGTGGGAGATGGTCTTGCCTTCCGAGTTGGTGATCCGCACATCCCACCACGGGCCTTCATCGCCGTTGGCCGGCTCGGGTTTGGTGACCCGATACAGGCCCGAGCGCAGCTCGACGCTCGCTTCGCCGCCCTGCCCATCGTCCGGATCCCAGCCGGCGAGCGCCTGGCGCCAGAAGGTCTTGAGCGGTCCGATGCCCGGCAGCGAGACGTTCATGGAGAGCCGGTAGGCGGGGATCGGGTCCTCTCCACTCGTCACGCCGAACAGTCCCGAAAAGATGAGCACGTCGTCGCCCTCGCGCAGCCGGGCCGCGTCGTAAAGCACCCCCGTATAGACCTCGCGTGCCGGCGCGCACGGCAGTTGGTCGAAATCGCGCTGGGCGACGACCTCGGCCATTCCCTTCTTCCCCACCTTCAGGACCTTCGCGGCGTCCTCGCCACGCGAGACCCGCAGCAGCGCCGCAAGCACCTCGGCCCTGGCGTCGTTGAGTTCGGGGAACGAGAGGGAATCCATGTCGAACGACGGCCCGCTTTTTGGGGCGGTCTTGCCTTCGGAAGGCGGCAGTAGCAAACGCATGCCTCCCAGTCTAGCCAGTCGCTTGGCGAACGGATTTCGTCGCGCCAAAGCGCCGTCGCAACCGTGCCTCTGCAAGCGCCGTCTGCGCCCTGCGGGACGCGCCGTCTCGCAGACGTGTGGAACATCACAGTAGCCGCGAAAACCCTTGTGTGGAGCGCATCACGTTGTTATGGTGGCCTGACATCCATGATGAAAAGAGGATAGTATGACCGATACGCTCAACACCGCCTCCGGGCAGCCCTGGGCCGACAACAACCATTCGCAGACCGCCGGCGTGCGTGGCCCGGTGCTCCTGCAGGACTACCAGCTGGTCGAGAAGCTGGCCCACTTCAACCGCGAGCGCATCCCCGAGCGCGTGGTGCACGCCAAGGGCGCCGGCGCCTACGGCACCTTCAAGCTCACCCGCGACATGAGCGAGTACACCAAGGCCGACGTCTTCACAGGCGTCGGTAAGGAGACCCCGGTCTTCCTTCGCTTCTCCCAGGTGGCCGGCGAGCTCGGCTACCCCGACACCCTGCGCGACGTGCGCGGCTTCGCGCTGCGCTTCTACACCCAGCAGGGCAACTACGACATCGTGGGCAACAACACCCCGACCTTCTTCATCCAGGACCCGCTGAAGTTCCCCGACTTCATCCACTCCCAGAAGCGCGACCCGCGCACCCACCTGCGCAACGCGACCCGCCAGTGGGATTTCTGGGCGCACTCCCCCGAGACCGTGCATCAGGTGACCTACCTGATGGGCGACCGCGGCAACCCGGCCAGCTACCGCACCATGAACGGCTACGGCAGCCACACCTTCAAGTGGGTCACCGCCGACGGCACCGCCTTCTGGGTCAAGTACCACTTCATGAGCGAGCAGGGCGTGCAGAACATGAGCGAGGAGGCCGCCATCAAGGCCTCCAGCGAGGACACCGACTACCTGCTGCACGAGCTCTTCGACGCCATCGAGTCCGAGAACTACCCGTCGTGGAAGGTCTGCGTGCAGATCCTGCCCTACGAGGAGGGCCTCAACTACAAGCACGACATCTTCGACATCACTAAGGTCGTCTCCCACAAGGACTACCCGCTGATCGAGATCGGCGAGTTCACCCTCAACCGCAACCCCGACAACTACTTCGAGGACGTGGAGGAGGCAGCGTTCGCGCCGGCCAACTTCGTGCCGGGCATCGAGCCCTCCCCCGACAAGATGCTGCAGGGCCGCATCTTCGCCTACAAGGACGCCGCACGCTACCGCCTCGGCGCCAACTACGAGCAGCTAAAGGTCAACCGCCCGCTCAACGAGGTGCACAACTACGAGCGCGACGGCTTCATGTCGAACAACGCGCAGGACGGCGCCGTCGACTACGAACCGAACAGCTTCGACGGCCCGGCCGAGGACACCTCCGCCCGCAACCACGGCGACGCCTTGGAAGGCAGGACCGGCAACTACGCCGCCTACGAGCCCGACAACTTCTCCGCCGCCGGCGACCTCTACCGTATCCTGAGCGAGGACGAGAAGCAGCGTCTGGTCGCCACCATCGCGGGTGGCCTGGGCCAGGTCGAGGGCGAGCACGCCCACGAGATCCAGGTGCTCGAGACCCGCCAGTTCTACATGGCCGACCCGGATTACGGCACCCGCGTTGCCGAAGCCCTCGGTCTGGACCTGGCCGAGATCGGCAAGTAGTCCGCGACACCGACCTATGTCGCCGTGGCAAGGTCGAGGCGACATAGACGACACGGCGGGTGGGTCGCACGCCATATCGTGTGCGACCCACCCGCCTTTTCACATCGGTCCGAACAGGCCGGTCGGTGCCGTGGCATCACCACCGCCGACGGCCCCCCCACGTCAGTCACTGTCGACTTGCGAGTCGTACCGCCTGATCAGCCGTCCGCTGAGCACGCATCCGGCGCCAAGCAGCGATGCGACCGCCAGCACGATATACACGCCGCCACCGGTCATCGGTATGCTGGTCACCGGGTCATAGAGCATTGCGTTGTCCGGGGAGCTCGCCGTGCCCACGTCCTTCGCCGTGATCCAATTGACCCTGACCTTTATCGGCCCTTCATGATGCTTATGCGTCGCGGTCTCGCTGCCGTCGAACACCCATGTGCCGTTGCCCTTGGCGTCGAGCGTCGCCGGATGGACCAAGGTCGTGTCGCCGCCCTTCCCCGGGGTTCCGTCCTTTTGCGGCCATGTGATCGTCACCTTGAGATTATCCATGGTGGCGCTGGACGGCGCGCCCGTGAACGTGCCGGAAATGGTCTGGCCCATCACATACTTGGATTCGCCGAATTTCACGTGTATGGATTTCAGGTACACCAATTTCCAATTCGCGTACAAATCCAAGGAGTCGCTCTCACTGGCGAGCGCCACGGATTCCTTCAACGCATGCTCCTGTCCGGCTCCTGCGGTCTCCGCGGTGCTCCACTTGGTGAGTGTATGGCCGATCCACGCGAATTCGGTCGCGTCCGGCAACGTCAGCGTATCGCCATAGACCAGCGTGCTGGAGTCTTTGCGGGATTTGGGAATCACGGTGTCGTCGGCGTTGGCGTAGTAGGTGACGACGTACTGCCTCGCGTACGTGCCGGCGAAGGAGCCATTCGCCTTCCCGGTCAGCTTCAGCAGCGCGGCGTCAAGACCCACCACGGTGCGCGACGCGAGGGCGATGTCGCCGCCGGCGTCCTTGGCCTTCACCCATTTTCTGTCGCCGTACTGGTCGCCGTCGAAAGCGTTGTCCGCCAATTTCGTCTGCGCTCCGACAGAGAGCCGCTGCAGGTTCGGGGGCAGCATGCCGGCCATGTTCGCCTGGGCGTTGCGGGTGTTCCAGGAGCCGATATCGAGAGCCGTCAGATGGGTGTCGCCCTCGAAGACGCCGGTCATGTCGGTGACGCCGCCGGTGCCCCATGCCCCCAGACCGGTGATGTTGCCCAGTGCCGGGTCGTCGGCGAATGTCCCATTCATGTTGGCGACACCGGTGCCTCGGAATTGCCAACCGGAGACATCGATGCCGGTGAAATCGGCCCCTTGGAACATGCCGCTGATATCCGTCGTGCCTGCGAAATCCCAATTCGGCAGGGCGATCGACCGGTCGGCGACGCTCCCGGCGCTCACGCCCGCCCGCAGGGACCTGGCCCCTTTGAACATGTCCCTGGCATTGGTGACACCGCTCAGGTCGAGGTTCGACAGTCCCAGCACCTGCGAGAGCACTCCGGTGGCGTTCTCGAACATATGGCTCATATCGGTGACATGCGCCATGTCCAGCAGGCTCCTGAGCGTGGACGGTCCATCACTGAGATCGGCCAGCTCGGCGCCCTGGAACATGTGGCTCATATCGGTGACGCCGCTTTGCCTGCCACCACCCGGTGCGCCGAGGTCAAGGGCGTGCAGATCCGTATCGGCGAAAATGCCCTGGACGCCGCCGACATTCGTCAGATCGAGACGGGACAGGTCCACGCTTGGCAGCTTCGCGTCATGGGCGAACACATAATCAAGCGTCAGCAGGTCATCCGAGGGGGCGCCAGCGGCGGTGACGCTTTCGAAGGCAACGGCATGCGTGCCATCACCGGTATCGACGCTCTGCAGCTCGGGATCGTTGTAGAACAGGCAGCTGGCCGCGGCGTTCTGCAAGGTCAGATTGGCGCTTCCGAGATCGAACGCCTTCAGATACGGCATGTTCGAGAACAGGCCCTTTCGGGGGGCCGCATACTGGTCGCCGACCGCACAGACCCCCGATTCGTCGGCCGTGCCGGGCTTGCAGTCGGCATTTGCCGGTTTCGAGGCGTAGAAGTAGACGTCGCCGCCGGTAAGCTCGACACGGGTGATGGCGTTCCTGAGCAGATGATACGTGTTGCCGTTCGTGCCGGACGTGTAGTCATCCTGCAACCACGGAATGGTGGGATTGTCGGCATCGGCCCTGAAATCCTTGCCGCTGGAATCGCCGCCGCTGACCGTCAGGACGCAATCACCGGTGGTGTTGCCGCCTTGATTCGGCGCCAATATCCTCCATTGCTCGTGGCTGCCGGCCATCCAATCCTGCCAGTCGGATAGATCGGTCGGGCACGTTTCCTGGGCGGGTGCCACGCCGCGCTTCGAAACGTCGGCGGTCTCATCGACCCTATTCGGCTGACCGCCATTCGACGGGTTCTGAGCCATGGCCTGCGAGCCCACGGCGAACAGACCGACCACCATCATGGCCGAGACCCCGGCCGCAAGCGCATGCCCGAACCTCCGCCACAGAGCGTTCATGCCTTTCCCATCTTTCAACATAGCCACCGCCTTCCGTCAATTTTCCGCACGTTTCCATCGTTTCGCATCGCACCATCCGGTTCCGTGGAACCTCCACTCGGCCCGAACGGGGGCCCTGCGCCCGGGGCCGCGTTCTCGGCCGCCGCCACGTGACGACCCCGTCCGACCGACAGCCGGCGATCGCGGCATATCGCCCATGCCAGGCCGGCGAGCAGCACGACGCCACCGACGGCCGACGCCGCGAACACGGCATCCTGGTCGCCGCCGTAGGGAGGAACCTCTTCGGGGATCCTCCCGCGTTGCGCCGTGATGACCAGCCGTTGGGTATTGACTCCGTACGGCGTGCAGGTCATCAGCGTGATCAGGTCCTTGCCCGGCACGACCTTGTAGAGGTGCACGTCGTTGGGCTCCACCACGTTGATGCCCGTGACCCGGTAACCCAAAGTGCGGTTCAACGCCTTGATGTAGATGACGTCGTCCTTCGTCAACTCGTCAAGCCTGGTGAACAGCTCGGCGTCGACGAGCCCGCGGTGACCGGTGAGTACGCTGTTCGTCGATTGGCCCCCGACCGGCAGGCTGGTGCCGTAAAGGTGGCCCACGCCCATCTGCAGGGTGTCCTTCGACGTACCGTGGTAGATGGGCAGCCGGGCCGATATCTTGGGGATTCGGATGGTGCCCATCACGCCGTTGTCCGACTGCATCATGGACTGGTATTCCGTGTCCTTTGCCGATAGGGAATCGTCGCCGGCGCCATCGACGAACGGATCGAGGGCCTCGCCCAACGAGCGCTGGCCCGACGCCACGATCCCGTGGTTGTAGTCAACCGCGTCACGATATTGCGCCCGGATCCTGTCCTGCGGCCATTGTGCCGTTTCATGGCTTGACGCGTCGGAGGCGGCATGCTCCCGACGGGCGCCGACGGTCCTGCTGACCGGGACCCACAAAACCGTCATCACCGTCAGCAGCACGAGCGACGTGTGCAGCACCCCAAGCGCCGCACGGTAGACGGTGGGTTTTCGGCGCCGGCGCGTCATGACCTGCTCGAAAGACAGGGGCCCCACAGGGCGTTCCTGCCTTTCAGCGGATTTCATTTCGCCAACGTTTCCGTCGCTCATCAACACCGTCCCACGTCACTTACGACCACTCATAGTCCTGGATGCATCGCTCACTTGCCGCTGCCGAATACGTTGCGACGGCGAGGCGCTGCGGTACTGGCGACGACGCCGGACACGACGGCGAGCGCGACCAGCAGGAAAAGGAATCCCACACCGCCGGTCATGGGCAGGCCGATGCTCGAGCCGACATTGAGGACCCTCACGTTGAGGTTCGCGGACTCGTTGTCCCCTTCCTTGCTGTGGTCGTGGTCGCCATCGATCTGCGCCAGCCCCCGGGAGTCGGTGTCGGTGAACCTGAAGTTGGCCTTGTACCGGCTCGGATCCGTCGGCTTCGCGATGGCCACCGTGAACGAGGACTTGGTGCTTTTCCCGGACTCGCCCGGCGTCTTGGTTTGGATGAAGGCATAGGTCGTCTCGGCCAGCCCCTTGATGGACAGGGTCTTGAAGCCGTCGCCACCGATCTCGCTGACCGTGCCTGCCGGATCGTACGTGTATTCGGCGTCGCCGCCGGCCGACGCGGTCAGCTTGAAGGTCAGCGCATTGGCGTGGGCGGGATCGGTGCCGTTGTCGAATACCTTGAACCTCGAGCCCGCGGTGAGATCCGCATCCGTCACGGCCGCGCTGGAATCATGCGCGGAGTAATTGCGGATGGTCACGGAATAGACGACCGAGGTGACCGTGCTATCGTCACCGGGCATGGTCCGGGTGACGCAACCCAGCTCCTGGTGGGCATGCTGGTAATCGGCGTCCAGACCGGCGCATTGCCCGTCGTTCTTGCCGGAATGCTCGATCACCGCCGAGTTGACGACACCTTCGTCATCGCCGGCATTCGTCACCTTCATCTTGTAGGTGATGACGATGGGAGCATCCACGTCATGCTGCTCGATGTTGGTGAATACGATATGGTAGGACCCATCGGCGTCGGCGGGATACGTTCCGTCCGGGTTCCTGCCGGTCGACACGGTGAAGTCGGTGCCTTCCCGCAGCTCGTCACCGCCGACGGCGACCGTAAGGTCCTTGATATCGCCTCCGGCGAATGCCGCGCTCGGCCGATCGATGACCTCGAAGTAATAGTGGTCGAAGCCCGTCCAGAGCGGCACTTTGGAGGTCACCTTATATGACAGGTATTCGCCATCGACCGCCTGCCCGTCGGTGAGCGCCTTGGCGACCTTCACGGCCTTCTGCTTGGCTTCGACCGAACCGAGGGTGAAGGGCGTGGCGGACCCGGCCACACCGATCTGGGTGTACGAGGAGCCGATGGTGGTGCCGGCGAACATGGGGATGCCGTTCGGCACGCTGACGCCGTCGGCGGTGCCGGATGCGGCGGGAAGGCTGGTCGTGTCCTCGATCATGTAGAGGCCGATGCCGAGGTTGCCGAACACCGCGCTCGTATCGCCTTGGGCGACCGACGCCTTATTCGCGCTGCCGGCGAAGTCCAGCGCCCTGTTGTTGCTTCCGCTTTTCTTCTCACGATCCAGCTTCTGCACGAATTTGCGCAGCGACCCTGAATATGGTGATGCGCCGGAGGTCTTGTCGGCATTGTTCGCTTGGTGGCCATCCGCATATCCAAGCCAGTGCTGGGCGACCCATCCGATGACGTTGCCCGCGGAGGGAGCGGCGGGATCGACCGAATGCGCCGCATCCGCCACCGCCGAGTCGACGGCGGCATTGCCCGTGGAATCAATCGAAAGGCTGCTGATCATCCTGCCGTCGCCCGAGTCGTCGGCAAGCGCGTACACGCCCACCTTGACGGCGGCATAGGTATGGCCTACGGTCGCGTGATTGACGGTGATGCTGCCCGTAGGGTTGGCGTTCAGATCCACTTTGCCGGGTTCGGCGGCTTGGGCGGAAGAGACACCGGCGACGCCCATGGCGAGCAGCATCGCCGCCGAAAGCGTCACGCCGATGACGCCTTGCATTCCCCTACGAATATTCATCAGTCAATACCCTTCTTCGAAGGTTTCTTCTCCCACGCAACCCAAGTTCGGACTTATCGCATCCCCGCGCACCAGGCCAGTGGGCGAATCGAATGCTTCCGCGCCTTCAGACGACTTTCCCGAAGCTCATCTTCCCGTCGTGCGACGCATATGACTCCTCATGGCCTAATAGGAAACTCTGCTGTGAGGAATATTACATCAATACTTAAACTTTTTTGTAAATTTGTCCAATATTTTAGTCAATATTTTATATTATACTAAATAACAACTCGATGAAGTAACGCTCCCGCAACAAGCATCCCTACATTTCCCCAATGCCAACACCCGAAAGAGGACCTCGCCATCCGCCCGCCATCGTTCAATACTCAATTGTGATAATATCGAAAAACGATATGCTTTTTATTGAAAAACGATATGAAGCGGTTATGATGGCAGGAAAGACACCACCGACGAAGGAGAGACATGGAGCTGCAACACCACCACGGCCCGGACCGGGACCGGACCCTGCCGAACACACCCGGCGGGAGCGGCCGGGACGGCGGGCGACGCCGCGCGCACATCCCCCACCACACGCTCGCCATCCTGCTCGAGGCCACCGACGCCTGCGTGGTCGCGATCTGCCTGGCGCTGCCGCTCATCGTGATCCCCGCGGCCGAACGGGCCGGCGAGCTCAAGCGCGGCTCGGCCCTGCTCGCGGCGCTCGGCATGCTGCCACTGGCCGTCGTCGCCGTCTGCGCGTGGCGCCTGTTCTCGGCGATCGGACGCGAGGAGACCTTCACTTCCGGCAACGTGCGCCGGCTGCGGACCATCGGCGTGGCCTTCGCGGTCTCGGCGGTCGTGTGGCTGGCGGAACTGGTGGTGGTCCTCGCCGCCACCGCAGACAGCCGCCGGCTCGTGCCGCTCGGGCTGGCCATGGCGTTCGTCTTCTGCCTGGTGCTCGCCGTGGTCTCCTCGGCCCTCGCCTCGCTGACCGCCGCCGCCACCGAGCTCAAGACTGACAACGACCTGGTGATCTGACATGGGACGCATCACGATAACCCTCGACAACATCCTCGCGCAACGGCGCATGACGCTCACCGAACTCTCCCAACGGGTGGGCGTGACGGTGGCGAACCTCTCGATCCTCAAGACCGGCAAGGCGCGCGCGGTACGCTTCACCACCCTGGCCGCCATCTGCGCCGAACTCGGCTGCCAGCCGGCCGACCTGCTCCATTACGAGCCGGAACCGCCGGAGTCTCCGGAATCTCCGGGCACGGAATAGTGTCCGACCGCTTTTAACCGACAATCCCGTAACCACTGGCTTTAACCCCTAGCAACATCAACCATTCGGCCGATTCCAAGCCGACATCGAAAAGGACATGACCCATGGATATGGATAAGTGCGCCCAAAATCAACCCGCATCGGCCATCGCCGAACCTGCGATTGACAAGCCATCCGCAATCGCCAAACCACTGGCCATCGTCGAACCGCTGACGAAGGCCGACAGGCTCTCGCTGGCCTGTGGCCTGGCCCTCGCGCTGCTCTGGACCGTGTGCGACGCCAACGTCTACCCGACCGGCATCTTCACGCTCATCGGCGGCATGGCGCTCTCCGCCTGCCTGCTGGCATTCCTCGCCTGCGCGTGGTTCCTCAGGAGCAAGCGCGACCCACAGGCGTCCAAGCGCAGGCTGTCGAAATGGTCGTACGCGCTGCTGGCCTGCACGGCGCTGCTGATGTGCGTGCCGGCCTTCTCGCAGGCCGCGTGGATCCGCATCCTCAACGCCTTCGCCCTGGCGGTCACGCTGCCCCTGACCTACCTGCTGATCTGCAAGGGGGACGACACTGGGCTCTTCGGGCTGCATGGCCTCGAGGACGGCGCCACCACCTTCCTCACCGAGCAGTTCAGGAACTGGCCGGTCATCCGCCGCATCCTCTCCTCCTCGACGCACGGCCACGGGCGCACGATCGGCGGCGTGGCGGCGGGCGCGGGGTGCGCGCTCGGCATCATGGTCGTCGTGGTGCCCGCCCTGTGCAGCGCCGATGGCAACTTCGCCTGGATCGTCGAGCACATCGACGAGGCGCTGAACCATATCGACCTCTACCACTGCGCCCTGAACGCCATCGGCCTCGCACTGCTCACCCCGATCGCGTTCTCGCTGCTCTTCGCGCTGCACCATCCCCACCCCAAGGTGCAGCCGTTCGCCGGTGCCTCGCTCTCGCATGCATCCGCGCCCACGGCGGCGCTCGGCACGATGCTCGCCATGCTCGACGTGGTCTACCTGGTCTTCGTGGCCATCCAGTCCTCGTATCTGTTCGGCGGTGTGGACACGCTCAAGCGCTTCGGCGGTTACGCCGCCTACGCCCGCGCCGGCTTCTTCCAGCTTGTCGCGGTCACGGCCATCAACCTGGTCATCGTGATGGCGTGCATCCACCTGCGCCGTGGGCAGGAGCGCGCGGTCTCGCTGCTGTGCCTGGAGCTGGTGCTCCTCGCCTCCACGGTGGTCATGCTGGTCTCGGCGGCCTGGCGCATGAGCCTTTACGTGGGCGAATACGGCCTGACGCGCCTGCGCCTGCTGACCTATTGGGGCATGGTGGCGATCGCGTTCCTGCTGGCCGTGACCGTGCTGCGGCTGCTGCGCCCGCGCACCAACCTCTTCCGTCTGGCCCTGTTCGGCGTCGTCGGCCTGTGGCTGGTCTTCGCCTTCGCCCAGCCCGACCTCATCATCGCCGAGGTCAACGTGGACGGCTACCTCAGCGGTGGTATCGAGCGGATCGACGTCGATTACCTTGGCCAATTGCCGAGCGAGGCCTCGGGGTCGATCAGCCGGCTGGGGAACGAGGCGCCGAGCAAGACCATGCGCCAGGACGCCGCGCAGGCGCTGGACGAATGCAGGTTCGACGGCACGTGGGCCGAATGGGGCATCTAGACGCCGAAACGACGACGGCGGCGAGGGCAATCGATCGTCCTCGCCGCCGCCGTTGCGTCACCGCCGTGCCGGTGTTGCGTCACCGTCCTGCCGCCTTTGGCGTCACCGCGGTGCTTACCGTATTCTCCGCCGGCCTTACTTGCCGCTGAACACCTGGAACTGCTTGGCGTCGCCGTAGCCGTCGAAATGCGGCATGGCGAGCAACGTGGCCATGTCCTCCTCGGAGATCGCGAAGTCGACCTGCGCGTTGGCGTCGATATGGGCCTTGGAGGAGGCCTTGGGCAGCGGCACCGTGCCGAGCTCGAGGCAGTAGCGGATCATCAGCTGCGGCACCGAGACGCCGTAGCGCCTGGCCATGGCGTTCAGGGTCTCGTCCTCGCCCATCTTGCCGTGCGCGATGGGCGAATAGGCTTCGACCAGGATGCCGTGCTCCTTGGCGTAGTCGAGCAGGTCGAAGCGTGTGTTGCCTACGTGGGTGAGCAGCTGGTTGACCACGGGCTTGACCTCGCCGTGCTCGAGGATGTTGTCGAGGTCGACGTTCTCGAAGTTGGAGACGCCGATGGAACGGACCTTGCCCGCCTTCTGCGCCTCCTCCATGGCCCGCCAGACCTCGAGGTTGCCGGCGAAGCAGTGGTCGCCCTCGTGGAAGTGGGCCCAGGGTTCCGGCGCGTGGATGAGCAGCAGGTCGACGTAGTCGAGGCCGAGCGCCTCCAGGGAGGTGTCGATGGAGTCCTTGGCGGTCTGGTAGTCCTTGTATTCGGCCTGGATCTTGGTGCACACGAAGAGGTCCTCGCGCCGAGCGCCGGAATCGCGGATGCCCTCGCCCACACCGCGCTCGTTCTCGTAGGCCTGAGCCGTGTCGATGTAGCGGTAACCGGAGCCGATCGCGGTCTTCACCGCCGCGGCGGCCTTGTCGTCGTCGATCAGCCAGGTGCCGAATCCCAGCTTGGGAATCGTCAGTCCGTCGTTCAGTCGGTAGTCCTCGTCAAGTATCGTCATCATCGTCTCTTTCCCGGTCGCGGCACGCGTCCTTTCGCACGCCGTTCGCGCTTGTTCCAGCATCCCCTGGACCGTCGTTCGGCAGCATCTCGTCCGTGATGACACCACCAACGCACCACTCTAAACACCTGAAGCGCGTGAAGTCAACACCGCCATCGCGTCACGGTTGCCGGCCCCACCGCCCGCGAGCGCATCCGCGGCTGCGCCGCGTCAGGCGACATAGGTGTCGTAGGCGCTCAGCGCATAGCTGGCGTAGCCGTATTGCGGGGCGCCACCGAAGACGATCGCCATGTCGAGTCCCTCGACGAGCTGCTCGCGGGTGACGCCGGCGTCGGCGGCCGCGCGCACATGCGTCATGATGCACCGTTCGCTGCCGCGGGCCACACCCATCAGCACCGCGATCAGCGCCTTGGTCCCGCCATCTAGCGCGCCGGGCCGCAACGCGTCGGCCTTCATAACCAGGAAGTCGCCCACCACCTTCGGGCTGGCTTGCCGGTAGGCGTCGCGTGCGGCGACGAAACGGTCGGTCTCTTCGGTAATCGCCTGGTCTATCATGGTCACTCTCCTGCTCTGTTGAATGTTGGCATCATAATTGGTTCAATATGTATTGAACTACTTTGGGGATTGTACCATGGTCACCATGAGAGACCAACTGCACACCGACCCCAAGGACGTCACCATCACCCAGGCGCTTTCGGCGCTGGGCGACCCGCTGCGCCTGCGCATCGTCGCGCTGCTCGACGCCAACGGGGAGATGCCCTGCGGCGACATCTACCGAGCGCTGGGCATCACCAAGACCGCAGCCTCCCACCATTTCAAGGTGCTGCGCGGCGCCGGGCTGGTGTGGCGCGACCACCATGGTGTCAAGCAGAGCGCGCGACTGCGCCGCGCCGAGTTCGACGAGGCCTTCCCCGGCCTGCTCGACGCCGTGCTGCGCAAGGCCAGGGGCGAGGCCGGGTCCAGGTCCGAAGTCTGACGATCGCGGAGCCACAAAACCCGCAAGATCCGCCATCGTCCATGTCACCGTAGAAACATGGCCATACGACCATCCGCAAACGTTATGCCTCGTTCGACGCGCGCCTCGCATAAGGCGAAAGATCGACGGGCTCATGGGCTTGTGGCAGTTCGAGCCTGACTTTGTACGGTTTCGTCTCGTCGGCGCAATTGCTAGTGTGCGCGAGCGCCATCACCGGCCCATCCGGTATCTGGCCCCAGTGCTTGGCCATGAGTCGCGCGCCCAGGAATCCGATCTCCTCGCCATCCATGTATATGAAAACGGTGGGATAGCCTTCGTACTTACCGCTCGGAATGAAATCCTTGACCAAGGTGACCCAGAAATACGATCCGCGCGGATACTTGCGCAAGGTTTTCTGATATAAGGAACCACCGCTGAGGTTCTCTCCGCCATGCGCCTCGAGTTCGGCGCCTTCCGGCTTCTCGTTGACGGGGTCGGTCTTTTGCCCGGAAAGGCTTCTGGCGCGCATCACGGCATTGGTCTTGGCCTTGTTCCTTCGTTTCGCACGCCGCCTTTCCTCTGCAGTCTCAGCTCGCGGACCATCCATCTCCTGCAACAGCTGATACGCCTGCCAGGTCTGCAAGGCATCGGAAAGCGCCCTGTGCTGTTCCGGTTATTCGACGCCCAAGCGGTCGAGCAAGCTCTCGAGGGTATGGGACACTTTGTCTCCGGGAAACATCACCTTGCTGAGGTCCATAGTATCCACGGTCCGCGGCGGCCTCAATCCGGACAACCCTGCCAATCCAGCCTCATTGTTAATGATGCCAATGTCGTAGGAGAGATTGTGGCCCATCAAAGGAAGGCTACGGATGGCATCGAGCACCGGCGCCAGCACCTGACCGGGAGAGGGCTGCCCGACAAGCATATCCTGCGTGATGTGGTTGATTGCCGCGGCTCCGAATGTATTCGATACCTCCGGATTGACGAGCTGGGAAAACGTCGCCGTTACCCGAGCGTTCTCAATGAGGACGACGCCGATGTCAAGAAGACGTGGCGGTTTACCAGAGCCTGTTGTCTCCGTATCGATGACTGCGCAGTCAGCGGTCTTGGCCGCGGCGACGAATCCCGGATCGAGACAATAAGGACCGTCATCGTTGGGTGTCTGGATTATGGATGTGAGCATGGCTTCGTCGCCTCTCTGCGTTGATGCTTGGACAGTCCGTTGGGCGGCTGTCTTAATGCCCAGACATTCGACCGGCTGAATTTCTGGCCGTTCGTCCGACTGAACCGACTGAACGATTGGTCGAATGGATGGTTGCCGGGCCGCGCCGGAAGCCTCTGCCTGCCACGTGAAGTCAGACACGACTATCGGCTGATTTTGCGGTCGCAATCCCTTGGCTCGTATTTCGGTCGCGCCGGCCATACCATCGCTCGCCTTATGACCGATCTTCCTCGAAAGATACCAGAACAGCCAGCCGACCAGGGAGCATGGCAGGACGGCAATCAGCATGCCCACCAAGAACGCGGCGAAATTCTTCGATATCAGGGAGAATGCGACAGAGCAGAACAGGAGCGCCGCCAGCCAACAGACGATCGCGAGTATCGTAAGAACGGTTTTCAGAACCTTGACGAGGAAGGTCCGCTGCTGTGCGTGTCTGGGCATGCCCCAACGATATCGGACAGTGCCGATTCAAGTGTCCATCCAACGCAAGCGGACGTTCAACAAGCATCATTCACGGACAGCCATCGGACACCCGCAAGACCGGAAGCCATAGGAAACGCTGAAATTCCACGGAAACCAAAAGTCGGGATGACAGGATTCGAACCTGCGACATCCTGTTAGATTGACAGTTAAAACGACTGGTAACGGACAATACCGGAAACTGCCGATAACGCTGGTATTCCAAGGAAAACCCGCACCATCCGGAAAACGGTAGAGACGGTTGGAAACGGTAAATGCCGGAGGTCATCGTGTCTGAATCGTGTCTGGGACATCAAGTCCTGAAATCAAATATCCGATTTTAGAACATATTGCGACTGATCAAAAGATGGACTATTATTACGGTGACACGAAGAAGCATGTCACCCTATCATTTTTCTTTATGAGTTTCGGTTTCAGACTTAATCGGATAAATGCGTTCATCCCAAAGCTGTTTAGCATAAGAAAACAGGACGAATCCGATGAGAGTGCCGAGTAACCCTTTAAAGAGATCAGGTACATCTAATACTGAGAAGTGCAACCACAGCAATGTCAAACAGCTAAAAATTGGGTATAAAGATGTCCGAACGAACCAGTAGACATTTGTTTTCTTCGATATATCATGAAACGCATAGATTACTGAAACCATTTCAGGAACACAGACAAGAACTGTTACGGCAATAATAACGGTTCTAGTATCGTCGTTAGCCCTCCCAATTTTGAATAAAGATAAAGCACTTAAAATGACAACAAGCATCCCAAATGTGGCTATCATATGTACAGCCGAGGCAACCGCAACCGGGATGGAATGTTGTTTCAAGTTGATACCGATAAGAAGTAATGACAGAATGCACGCGACAAACATTCCCTAAGCCAAAAGATTCAAAACTTTTTGACTTGGAAGGTTGCAGAGAAAGAATAGATCCGACAACGACAACACACAGCAACATAAAATGCAAATCAAGTCCGAAACTATGAACCACCAACGAGCAACCCTTTTATCCCTAACCGTCGCCCAACGGCACGTAGAAAGACAAAAAGCTCTGATGGTCTTCTCAGTTGCAGCCTCATAATCCGTACCAGTGTTACCACGGTACGAAACAATGAAGGCAGAAAGCAATAAGCTTACGATAGAAATCGCAAAAAGCCAAATAAATATTGTCACTACAATTTCCATTAACTCATTCCTCAGTGTGAATCAAACCATTTCAAATCCACAGCGCAGCAACCAATACTCCTTGCCAAACTCAGAAGGAAAAAATACCGTACTTGGCAACCTTTGCTTTAAACTCATCCCCTTTCCCCGTATCCCTAATTTTCTGGGCCCACTCCTGCCTAGACATTTCACGGCTGTCAATTACCGCTTCGGCTAGGATTCTCTTTACATTTTCAGGCGTCGCATCTTTGATTCTGTATTTTCCTGTTCTGAGGATTTCATAGACATCATCAAGGCTACCTTCGTGTGCGAATACTCGGCCCAATACCCCATCAGACAAGCCGTATTGCATTTCAGCTTGCTTCCTGAATTTGTTTAGCAATTTTTCTATTGCCTTTTTGCTGTTAAAAGTGCTTGTGATATTAACCGACTCGGCCGGAATATATTTCACAAGATCCAAAGGCCGAAGGTTATATTCCGTTAAAGCCGTGAACAAGGAAACAAACCACAATACCAGTGGATACTTTGTTTGTAAGCCAACAAGTACATCGTCATTATCCAAGCAACGATACAAATAAAGCGGCTGAATATCAGCATTGCATAGATTGATTTCAGCGTTCAGGTCGACTTCTTGGTTGAGGCAAATCAATGAATCGATTCGCCTGTCAAAGGCGGTTTCGATTTGTATGTCGTCCAATTTTCCTGCGATGTCGTTGACTCGGCTATTTACCGCGAAGACCGAATAATAGATTGGCAGTTCATTCCACTCTCTGCCTCCCATTGTTCTCTTTCGTTCAATTGGTTGCGGGCGGTAGGCTACACGTGAAAGTTTCTTGATGCTCTGGCAATTTGTACAACAGGTCTTGAGCTCGTCCACGGTGAGAGTCGTCTTCACCTCAATCACGCCAAGGATTGCCTCGACGGGGACCAATGCCATATCGCTGAATTCGGTGTACATGAACACGGGCATCTGGTTTTTGTCGTAAAGGATCAGGTCGAGTTGCCGGCTGCGATGACCGTTGCTGTCTATTGCTTCGCCGCTTACGATTCCTATTTTCTGCGGCAGGAGTTTGGAGAGAAAGGCCTTTACGATGTTCTCAAGTCCTGTGCCCGCAGAACCATTATGGGAAAAGGCCTCGCGTACCGCATTCGCTTCCTTTCCCAGCTTTTGCTCCAGCTCGGAAAAGATACTTGCCAAATCGTCCGGTTTTTCTTCCTCCATATTTCACTCCTCACTGGCCGAAAATGTTGTTACCCTCAATACGACATGCACCGTCATGGCACAATGGTATTCGTCGAACACGGCTCATCGACTATTTTCTTTAATGCGTGAGTACAGCCCGGGAATTATTCGGGCCTCTTCCTTGCCGGAGAGATCGCGTTCCTCGACCTGGTAGTAGATCGCGTTCAGGTTCTTGGTGCTGATGCGGAATTGAGATCTTGGGTGGGGCGTCCATGAGCCGTTGACGAGTTTGGCTTTGTCGCCGGGATCGTAGGCGGCCTTGCCGTCGTTGAACGCCTGAAGGAACAGACCAAAGGATGTCGACAGGCCCAAAGTCAAAAGTGGCCCGAATTCCACGAGGGTGTCCTCGCCCGTACCGGTCTTGAGATAGGGGACATAGGCGGCGCGGTTGTGTTTGCGTTGCCAGTGCTCGAGCAATTTCAGGTACGACCATCCTGCAGCAACTTCCCCGGTCCTTTTGTCGACGAGTTCTACCATGCCGGCCGTGTCGAAATGTCTGTCATCGATGAACCCAGTGAGCCTGAGTTTCAGAAGTTTTTCTGGGCTGTCCTCATCGGGACGGTCGAAGTCCTTGGTCGTGAAATAGTATTCGACTGGCTCGTGCGCGGAATCGAACTTGTTGACATGTCCGAATTTTTGGACGAACTCGACGGTGGAATGCTCCTTGGCCCACCCTGCGTCTGGTTGCGGAGTGAACAGGGTGACACGGTGGGCGCTTCGTTTGGCGAGGTCCTTCTGAGCGATGGCCTTGAGCTCCCAGACATCGAAGTCGGGACCGGGGATGGCGTTCTCACCAATACCGAGCTCGGCCTCCAGCGTGAGGCCTGGCGCGTTCGGAGCGACGTATGGCCGGATGGGCTCACAGCCCTCCACGTTCCTCCATGGAACGATCTTGCGACCGATGATCTTGAGCAACGCCTGTTCCAGCACGGAGAAATCACCGATTTCGTGACCATCTTCGAACACGACCGGGCAAAGATGCCCGGGCCTGAAACCCTTCATTTGTTGGACATATCCAGCTGCCGGCGAAAAAGCACCCACGATAAGCGCGACGACATGGTCGGGTTCGCCGTTCTCACCCGCGACAGGGCCGAGGAACAAGCAGCGTCCTTCCTCGTAGCCGCGCTTTTCGGGATTCATCAGCTCGCTGGGCGATTCCCTGCAACCCTGTAGGAAGCCCGAGAGGCGCACCTCAGGATACTGCGGGTAGTAGCACAGCCGCGTATTCGGGGCTTCAAACGCGCCTCGCGGGTTGACCCATCGCCACGGGACGGGTATCTGCACGACGGGCGCGCCGGCCTTGGGCTTGCCCGACTTCCCCGCCGCGAACGTGGGTGTGCCCAAGGGCAGGAAGGACAGGTCGGAGAGATCGTTGGCGAACCACACCTGTTGTTTGCTGTTGTTGTTCCTTACCAGGCGCTTGACCCATACGCTTTTCGCGCCTTGGTCGGCGAGCAGGTCGTGGACCTGCCCGATCGTCGCCTGGTCGTACCATTGCCGCGTCGCATCATCGTTCATGCCACCCGATGATACTTGGCGGCTGGGAGAACGGGATGACCGGTCAGTTGAAGCTGGCCCCTTCGACGGCGCGCTTGCGGGCCTTGCTGATGGCCTTGTCCTCCGCTTCGACGCTTTTTCCCTTCTGACCCATGTCGTCCTGCTGCATGACCTTGAGGATATGGGGACGCATGATGCGAGCGACCTCGGCCACGGCCGGGACGACCACGCTGTTGCCGAACTGCCGGTAGGCCTGCGTGTCGGACACCGGGATACGGAAGTCATCGGGGTAGCCCATCAGGCGAGCGCACTCGCGCGGGGTGAGACGGCGCGGCCGCTTCCCCTCCTGCTTAACGAGGATCTCGGATCCGTCCTTGTGGTAGCGCGCCGACAGGGTGCGCGAGACCATGTCCGGGGTGACCAGCCCGTACCCGAATCCGTGACCTAAGGCCTCGTGCTTCTTCTTGTAGTCCTGCAGGTACTGCCACAGGCGCGGGGTGAGTGTGTACTTGTCTTGGACCTTGCATTTCTCAAAATCGAAGAACCGGTCGCTGTCCCACGGCAGATAGGGCTCGCTACCATCGGTCTTATGCAGAATGTCAGAGAGAACCGGCTTGCGCTCGGGGAACTCGAGGTCGTCCCAAGTGAAGTCCGTCTCGGAACGGAAGCCGGCGATGTAGATGCGTTCACGATGCTGCGGGACGAAATGCTGGCCGTCGATGACCTTCCAGTGGACCTCATAGCCTAGTTCGTCCTTGAGCGTGTCGAGGATAACCTTGAAGGTGCGACCCCGGTCGTGACTGGTCAGGTTCTTCACGTTCTCCAACAGGAACGCGGCCGGCCGCTTAGCGGCGATGATACGCGCCACGTCGAAGAACAGTGTCCCCTGCGTTTTGTCGCGAAAGCCCGTCTCTCGCCCGAGGCTACGCTTCTTCGACACCCCAGCCACGCTGAAGGGTTGGCAAGGGAAGCCCGCCAACACCACGTCGCAGTCCGGGATGTCGTTGGCGTCGACCTCGGTGATGTCCCCCGCCATGCTCTCCTCGAACCCGTAGTTGGTCCGGTAGGTGCGCGTCGAGAACTCGTTCCACTCCGAGGAGAACACCGCGTGCCCGCCCGCCGATGCGAACCCGCGACGGATCCCGCCGATACCTGCGAACAAATCGACCGTGCGGAAATCCTTCCCTGTCTCCTTGGTGGTGCCATGGTACAGATCCTGCAACGCGGGAATATAGGCCGGCTTGCACGGAACCGTGCCTAGCTCCCAACGCTCCACCGTCGAAGTTGACACACCCATTGATTCCGCCAACTGTCGACGAGTCATCGACTCCCGCAAACGGGCGATCAGCCCGGCCGCCTCGTCATCACGCGTAGGCCGCTTCTCAGTGTCCACATCAAGTACTAATTCATCACTCATAGGGAAAAACTTACCTCATAATGATGACAAAAACTCCCTATTCGGCATGTTAAGCATAATTTCACCAAACACAAAATCCAAGAAAATCTATAACAACGTTATTCTTCACATTCCTGTATAAGTCTATTGAGCACATGAGTTTCATACGGCTGGGTATCATGATCAAACTCAAGCGCGGCTCCACCCTGTAGCAGGTACTTTTCATTCTGTTTTGTGGGTTCAATCTGATATGCCTTCCAGAATGCCCGGTATTCCGCAGGGTCGAGTTTTTCTATGGATTCCGCTTTCGATTGAAAATCGGGATGCTGCGTAGGATTGATGGGCCCGTCCAGCCAGAACCGGAAACCCAATTGGACAATGAGGGCTTCCGCATCATATGGGCGGTCGCCATAGTCCTTGCGTTGCTCGATTCTTTTGGCGACTGCATCGAAATATCGACTGACCCCACGCTCATTGATTACCGATGTGGTCAAGGCCAAGCCACCGCCAATTGACGATATTGTTCCATAAAGGTTCAGGCAGGAACGATAGCAATACATTCGTTCTGCCGGGCTGACCGTGATTCCGATTTTTCGTTCGGCATCGTCGAATATGGACTCGAACGCCTGCAAACATGCGTCATCCATTTCCTGGATTTGCTTGAAATCGGAATCCGCGAACCGCTTGGTCGTCTGTTTCAGCCTTTTGTCGAAGATGAGTTTCACGAGCCGATTCGGCACATGCCGCACCTCCGAATGCATGACAGATATCGCGTTGGCTTCCATACGGTTCTGAACGGCGGAGTATTCATCACCCCCCATCCTGTCCACATAATCGAGGAACTCCTCATAGTCCGCGGAATGGGTGAGATCATCAGTGTCGAACATCTTGGCGAGTGTCTGCTCGTCGTCGATGACTTCTCTGAGTTGCAGTACAGCGTGCTTGTTGGCGAGCTCGTTGATGAAGTATGCCGAAGAATTGCTGCTGAAGTCGGTGGGGTTCGTGTTTCTAGGCTGGAACATGAAGTCCATGTATTGCTCGACTAATGGCTTCGCCGTCTCCTCCTTGGCCTCGTTCGAATCGGTTTCCTTCATATTTTTGAACAACCCGGCTGTGACCGGATCGGTGGCGTTCGAATCTTTCTTGGGCAGCCAGTGGTCATAGTACAGTTTCTCGTACTCACGCGGATGGAACAGGTACAGATAGATAACGAAAAGTTCCTGGTCAGGCTGGACCCTACCCTTTTTGTCTTGTCCGATGAACTCGGCTTCCGCATAGGCAAGGAATCTGTTCGCGTCCCGGGCCGTACGATGCTCGTACACGAACATGGTTTCCACCGATGACAGGTCGACGTCCTTCCCCAGCAATTCAGCGACCGCCTCGCGGATTCTCTGGGCGACGTTTCCGGACTGCAATGGAAGGGGAAGCATAATTTTCTGGTCGATAATCTTGTTCAGATAATTGTCTTTGAAAGATTTGAGATTCCATTGGTCACCGACGAATATGATTGCGGTATAGCCATGGACGGCATTGAAGAGCGTGTAGAGTTCTTTCTGAAGAGCTTCGTCCAAACGGTCGAAATCGTCTATGACCAAGACCTTTGGCCGTCGTATACTCGTCAGCGATCGGATTGAGACCGTAAACAGGAGGCGATCAGTATCGAACCACCTGCTATTCAGAAATCCACGCAAGGTCGTCAGAACCACGGATATGACCGTCACCGGCAGAGTGAGTGAGTTCAGTTTTCCCAATACGGGAATGCTGCCCTGTAGGGCCAAAAGGATGGCTCCGGTGACCGCAAAGACAAGCAGAACCAGACCTGTTCCGTAAACGATTTTCGCAAACCTAGGGAAAGTGGCGGAGAACAGGTTCTGGGCCAAAGTATTCCTGTTCGTCGGCTTCCACAATGCAAGATCGATGAATCTGTAGTCTTTCATTGCATCGGTCTTTTTGACTTTCTCCAGATATTCGGTCTTGCCACTACCCCAACTGCCTTGGAGAAAAAAGGTCCTGTGGCCACCGGCTATACGTTTTGCGAAAGCCTCCGCCTGCCCTGACGTATCAATGTCGCTTATACGCAAAGACTCCAGTTCTACCACAACTTTTTTGCTACCACGCATCACGTCCCAGCCCCTAGAAACAGCACCAAAAAAACAACCGCTAACAATCTATCTATAAGACTAGCAGCAAAGGGGCGATGCTAATCAACAGAGAACAAATGGAAGAAAACCAATTCACGAATCCAACGGGACGTTGCTTGAAAGCGGTAAACCATATTACGCCGAGTGCTAGCTGACATAACAGTATCGGTAAAACGCCATCAACCGTACAAGACCACGACCGTGCACACGTTTCTACAACGATTTGCCCAAATCTCTTTCATCAATTATTCATCCCTGTCGTATACCGGTAGGTGATGTTGTAGCCGAGGGTTTCCATGAGCAGGCCGATGATGAGGTAGACATTGCTCCATGTGCGCCAGTCGGCGATACGGGCAAGCTAGTCTTCAACATCGAATCCTTGGTTCATTTACCATTACAAAACACGGACTAAATCATCGAAACCACGGAGATATGTCCACAATTCCATAGAAGACGGAAACACCGAAATTGTAAGTCATCGTGTCTGAATCGTGTCTGGAAGCAAAAACGGCTGAAATCACAACGCCTAGAAACATTGAAATTCCAAGGGTTCTGAGTCGGGATGACAGGATTTGAACCTGCGACATCCTGCTCCCAAAGCAGGCGCGCTACCAAGCTGCGCTACATCCCGATGTGCTCCGCCAACCGCCCGAAGCACGGCCGACCGGCCACCATAAAGGCGGCCACAAGCACAATACTCCAGTATAACCCGGGATGTGCCAACGACTCGCTAGAATGACAACGGCAAAGGCGAACTCAACCACCGGGAGGCACAGATGGGATTGCACCAGCGCGCGGAGGCCTCGGGGCTGCTCTCCTTCATCGTCTGCGCGATCGTGGGCGCCGGGGCGATGTGGGCCTGCGTCTCCCTGTTCCCCGCCGGGCTCATGCTCAGCCGCCGCCTCTTCGTGGCCTGCGCGATCATCGTCGCGGCCTGCGGCACCGTCTCGTTCATCGTCGGCTATTCGCACCGCTCGAGCTCCCTGAGCCCGCGCAACCGATGGTTCGCCATCCTGCGCCGCATCGTCGAGATCCTGGCGCTGGCGACGGTCTACGCCTCCACCCTCTTCCTGACGGCCTTCGCCGCACTGAGCTTCGCCGGCAACCTGATGGGCCCGATGTTCCACGACTACCTGGTGGCGATCTGTGCCGGTGCGGCGGGCGTGGCGGGCTACCTCACCTTCGTGCAGGCGGAGCTAATGGACGCGAAGACGCTGGCGGGCCTGCTGCCGTTCTTCGTCGTCTCCGGGGTGAGCGTGGCCGGCCTGACCACCGACGACCCGGATTGGTCGCGCAACAACTTCTCCCAGCTCGGTGACCGCACCACCTTCGCGGCGCGCATGTTCGACTCCACGCTCATCCTGGCGGGCGTCTGCGTGGTCATCGTCAGCTACTTCGCGGTCTCCGAGCTCATCACCACCTACCGCCAGCGCCGGCAATGGCACCAGGACCAGGGACCGCTGCGATCAGGCAGCCGCATTCGCCACTACCGTCTGCGCCTGACCTGTCTGTCGGCGATGCTCGCCCTCTCCGGGGCGGCGTTCGTGGGCATCGGCACCTTCCGCTACACCCCGCACCCGAAGCTGCACAACTTCTCGGCGCATGGCCTGGTCGTGGTGATGGGGCTGCTGCTCATCCTGCTGCCGTGGCTCGCCCCGCAGCTCTCGCTGGCGATCTACGTGGCCGGCTATCTGGGCATCGCCCTGTGCGCGGCCGCGCTGGTGCAATGGCTCGGCGGCGCCAACACGCTGACCAACGTCGAGGCCCTGGCCGGAATGGTGTTCCTGGGCTGGTTCATCGTCTTCTCACGGCAGATCGCGGCCATCGAGGCCGACCGTGTGATCGCCCAGGTGCTGCACGGGAACGCCGCCACCGAAAGTGACGCCGACGCCGAATCGTCCGCGAGCGCCACACCGCCACGCGCGCACGCCGAGGAGATTCCCGACACCATCGAGATCGGTCACCGCCTGCATTCGCGCATCGCCGCGACACAATGAAGGCAGGACGTTTCGGCCGGGTCGGGTCGAGCCGGGTCCCGACACCATCGAAACATCCCCGTCGATCAGATAGATATGTCGGTCAGCACTACCCGACCAACCGGATTCAACAAGTCGGCCAATCAGACCCAACGGACCGGCAGTATGGCTAAACCAATGCAGCCACCAATGATTCAATCACTCCGATCGCACTACGGAGCCCATCGATCGCGTCTACCTGTCCGGTTCGGCTCTGAGCCGGCGCAGCTGCTCGGACTGGATGGCGATGATGGAGTTGGCGCCCATGAGTCCCACGCCCTGCAGCTCCTCCCAGCTGACCCACGCGGACTGCACGTGCTCGTCGCGGTCGAAGTGCCGCGCTCCCTGCGTCCAGCCGTCGAGGTCGATGCCGAGCACATACGAGCGCTCGTCGGTCATGCCCTCGGAGGAATAGGTCCGTGCGATCCGGCGGATGCGAATCGAGTCCTCGGTCTCGGGCACGACGCCCGTCTCCTCGCGCAGCTCGCGCAGGGCGGCCTGCCGCGCCGTCTCCCCCTCGTCCATCAGCCCGGCCGGAATACCGTAGGCGAAGCCGTTGGGCCCCACGCGGTATTCACGCTCGACCAGGTAGCGGTCGCGCCTCACGTCGTGCACCAGCATGACCACCGCTCCGGGGTGCCGCACGATCTGACGATGGATATGGACCGTACCGCCGTCACGTTTGGCCAGGGCCAGTTCCATGTCGTCCACGTGGAAGATGGCGCCGCGGTACTTCGTCTCCTGGCCCACCACGGTGGCGGGCGCCTCCATGTCGATGCTGTCCGGCGTCTCGCCCAGCTTCGCGTTGACCCCGCGCCGCAACGCCGAGACGTCATGAGAGGGTTCCGGCGTCATCATCGTATCGTCGGCCCCATCCGCGGTATCAGCGGGCCTCTTGTCATCGGCCCCGTGCTCATTGACCATCGTTCCTCGATTCCACATCCGTCGGCCGTATCGACCGTGCATGTCACTCGCCGCCTTCGCGCCCCAGCACCATCTGCCAGGGATCGGTGCTCTGCCGCAGCCACTGGGTCTCCGGGCGATGGCCGGTGCGTCGCTCCACTCCGTCGGCGATGTCGTCGAGGGCATAGCAGAACCAGAGCGATTCGATGGCCGAATGCGGCGTGTTGATCAACGCTGGGCGCATGGTCGCCGGCGACATGTCGCCGATACGGGTGCCGGCGCCGCCGAGTCCGATGCCATCGGCACGCAGGGAGGCCTCGTACCTGGCCTGTTCGAGTGCGTCGGTGGCCGGATGGTGGCGCAGGTCGCTGGTGACATAGACGTCCGCGCCGCACGCGCGCACATCGTCGAAGTTCGAGTCGCCCGAGCCCGGCAGCACCGCGACCGTGCGCACCGTGGCGTCGAGGTCGCCGGCCACCTGGATGCCATAGGTGGTCGCCGGCACCACGTCCGCCACGGTGGCGGCGAAATCGCGCAGCGGCACCGGGCGTGCCAGCTCGCCGACGCGTCCCAGCCCCACGGCCTGGCCATGCTGGACGATTCCCGAGTCGACGAGCGGACGCTGATCGGTCAGCCCGAGGGCGTCGGCGGCGGCCTGGGCGACGCCACGGTAGGCGACGTCGGCGTTGGTGTGCCCCACCCACAGCGCGCAGTGCGCCCGATAGAGCTTGCCGGCGATGGCCCCGTGCACGCCGAGCCCCGAGACCTCGTGCACCGAGCGGAAGAAAAGCGGATGGTGGCAGACCAGCAGATCGGCCCTGACGGCGAGCGCCCGGTCGATGGTGGCCATGGTGGGGTCGGCCGCGAAGACGATGCGGGCGACCCTGTCGTGCGGGTCGCCGACGATGAGACCGGGATGGTCCCAATCCTCGGCGTAGTCGAGCGGATAGAGCTCCTGCAAGACCTCGACGACCTGGGCGAGCGTCGGTGCGTCCTTGTCTGCCATATTGTCCCTCCTTGTCATTCCGGATTCGGCGGACGGGTTTTAAATACCTTGGAATTCCACGGTTCCACGAAACCTCCATGCCGCTTTGGAAACGGAAACCGTCAGTGCGCGGCCGCCTGCCAGTCGGAGCCGATGCCGATGGAGACGTCCAGCGGCACGGCCAGGTCGACGGCATGCTCCATGGCGTCGCGCACCAACTCACTGACCTGTTCGCTCTCCCCCGGCGCGACCTCAAGCACCAGTTCGTCGTGGATCTGCAGGATCACGCGGCTCTTGACCCCTGCTTCGCGCAACGCGTGGTCGGCGCGGATCATGGCGATCTTCATGATGTCGGCGGCGGAACCCTGGATCGGGGCGTTGAGCGCGCCGCGCTCGGCGGCGTCGCGCACCTGGCGGCGTGAGGACTTGAGCCCCGGGAAGTAGCGCCGGCGGCCGAACATCGTCTCGGTGTAGCCTTTCTGGCGCGCGGTGGCGACCAGCGACTCGAGGTAGTCGTGCACACGCCCAAAAGTGGCGAAATACTTGGATTTGAGCACGTCGGCCTCGGCGGGGCTGATCTTGAGCTGCTGGCTCAGCCCGTAGGTGCTCAGCCCGTAGGCCAGGCCGTAGCTCATCGCCTTGACGTGGCTGCGCTGGTCGGAGCTGATCTCGTCGACCGGGATGTCGTAGACCAGGCTGGCCACGTAACGGTGGAAGTCGGCGCCGGACTTGAACGCCTCGATCAGCGACTCGTCGCCGGAGAGGTCGGCCATGATGCGCAGCTCGACCTGCGAGTAGTCGCAGCTCAGCAGCGACTCGAAGCCCTCGCCGGGCACGAACGCGGAGCGGATCTCGCGGCCGGCAGCGTTGCGGTTGGGGATGTTCTGCAGGTTCGGGTCGACCGAGCTCAGGCGCCCGGTGGCGGCGACGGTCTGCTCGAAGGTGGTGTGGATGCGGCCGTCACGCGGATTGACCGCCTCCAGCAGCGTCTGCGCGATCTGCTTCAGCTTGTTGGTCTCGCGGTGGCGCAGCAGCGCGCCGAGGAAGTCGCTGGCCTTCTCGTCGTTGGCGTACTTGACATAGAGGTTCTGCAGGGTGGCGGCGTTGGTGGTGTAGGAGCCGGACTTGGTCTTGCGCGAGGGCTTGAGGCCCATCTCCTCAAAGAGCACCGTGCGCAGCTGCTTCGGGCTCTGCAGGTTGAGCTCGTGGCCGGCGGCGTCGAAGGCGATCTGCTGGGCCTGGCCGGCGTCCGCGGAGAAGGCGTCGAGCAGCTCGTGCATGCGTCCGAGGTCCACCTTCGCGCCGTTGTCCTCGATGCCGTGCAGCGCCTGCGAGACCGGCAGCTCGATGGAGCGCAGCAGGCCGAACTGCCTGCGCCGGTCGATCGGGGTCTTCAGGAAGTCGGCGAGCGCCCGCACGAGCGCGGCGTGCCGTACGGCGTCCTGGCGCAGCAGCTCGTCCTCGCCCGCCTGCTCCTGTCCGTCGCCCCCGCCGAGGTCGAGCTCGCCCTGCGCCTGCTTGGGCTGTTCCTCGGCGACGTCGATCTTCAGGAAGTGCTCGGCGGCCTTCTCCAACGTGTCGGCGTGGAAGTCGGGGTGGACCAGGTAGCCGGCGAGCTTGGTGTCGAAGAGCGGACGGCCCAGGCTGACGCCGGCCGAGGCGAAGAGGTGCAGGTGCTCCTTGTAGCCGTGCACCACCATCGAATGGCGGTAGGCGCCCAGAAGGGTGTTCAATTCGTCGCGCATGGCGTCGTCGATCGTCCGCGCGTCGAGCACGGCCGCCTCGCTTCCGGCGAGCAGCGCCACGGCCTCGAGCCTGGCATCGCCCGGCTTCGAGCGTCCTTCGGCGTGGACCACCCACGAATGGCCCACCCGCTCTGCGCATTGCATGTCGTGGTCGACCAGCTCGGGGCCTGTGGCACCGTCGATGATGGCCTGCTCGTCCGCCTTGCCGTCGGCACCGTCGTCCGCATCGGCCTGCGCATCGGCCTGCGGCGTGGCAGCGCCCTCGCCGTCGACGCCGAACGCCTCCAAGGCATGGTCCGCGAGGCCGGAGGGGTCCGCGGCGAACGCGGAGGCGATGTTCCTGCCGATCCAGTCGCCCAGCTGGCCGGCGTCGCCGATCACGGTGACGTTCGGCTCGACGACGCTCACCTCGTCGTCCTCGGCGGCCGCGAGGTCGGCGCCGGCGTCGGCGTCCTCCGGCATCGTACCGCCGTTGAACGCCTTGACCAGCCGGTTCTTCGAGCGGGTGCCGAACTCGAGCTTGGCGAAGATGGCGTTGACCTTGCCCATGTCCATGCCGCCCAGGGTGAAGTCGTCGATGGAAACGCCGAGGTCCATGTCACGCAGCACGGCGTTGACGCGGCGGTTGAGCTTGACCTGCTCGATGTTGTCGCGCAGCGCCTGCCCTTTCTTGCCGGGCAGCTCGTCGGCGTGCTCGATGATGCCCTCGAGGCCGCCGTACTGGTTGATCCACTTGGCCGCGTAGCCGTCGCCGACGCCGGGCACGCCGGGGATGTTGTCGGCCGTCTCGCCGCGCATCGCCGCGAGGTCCGGGTACTGCTGGGGGGTGACCTTGTATTTGTCGACGATGGCCTGCGGGGTCATGTGCTTGAGGTCCTTGAAGTGGTGGCCCGGGTAGAGCACGGTGATGTCGTCGTCGATCAGCTGGAAGGCGTCGCGGTCGCCGGAAAGCACCAGTGTCTTGTAGCCGGCGCTCTCCCCCATCGAGGCCATGGTGCCGATGATGTCGTCGCCCTCGAAGCCCTGCTTCTCGATGTAGCGCACGCCCAGCGCCTTCAGCAGCTCCTGGATGATCGGCAGCTGGCTCAGCAGTTCCTCGGGCGCGGCGTCGCGGGTGCCCTTGTACTGCGGGAGCATCTTGTTGCGGAAGGTGCCGCCGGCCATGTCGAAGGCGACGGCGAGATGGTCCGGCTTCTCGTTGTCGAGCACCTGGGCGAGCATCGTCGCGAAGCCCCACACGGCGTTGGTGGGTTGGCCGGCCGAGGTGGAGAAGCTCTCCACCGGCAGCGCGAAGTAGGCGCGGAATGCCAGGGAATGGCCGTCCACCACCAGCAGCGTGCCCTCGCCCTTGCCGGATGCCTCTTTGTTCTCGTCACTCATAAGTCATGCCCTCGCTCGTTGGTGTTTCCGCCGTCTGCTCTAACTATACAAATATCGCCTGCCGACTCGCAGAGGAGACGACAGGCGAATGGTGAGATTTATGGCTCAGCGCTTGTCCTGCGCGGGCTTCGGATCGCCGTACTTGGCGATGATGGCCATGGCCAGGCGCTTCTTGGGGATGCGCTGGTCCATGGAGGTCTTCTGGATCCAGCGGAAGGCGCCCTGCTCGGAGAAGTCGGCCTTGTCCATCAGCAGGCCCTTGGCGCGGTCGACGAGCTTGCGCTCCTCGAGCGTGTTCTCGGCCTTCTCGGCCTTCGCCTCGGCCTCCTTGAGCTTGGACTCGACTTCCTTGAGCTTGCCCTCGTTGCGCTCGACGGTGTCGAGCAGGTCGTTGATCTCGGCGAAGCGGCCCATGGCGACCTCGAGGGCCGGCAGCAGCTTGGATTCCTCATAGGGCTTGGTGACGTAGGCCATGGCGCCCGCGCCGGTGGCCTGCTTGACCAGGTCGGTCTGCGAATAGGCGGTGAGCATGACCACGGGGGCGATGTTCTCGTCGCAGATCGTGCCGGCGGCGGTGATGCCGTCCATGCGCGGCATCTTCACGTCCATGCACACCACGTCGGGGCGCTCCTTGCGGGTGAGCTCCACCGCTTCCTCGCCGTTGGCGGCCTCGCCGACGACCTGGTAGCCGTTGTCCTCGAGCATGGCCACCAGGTCCATGCGGTTGACCGACTCGTCCTCGGCCACCACGACGGTGGGCTTGGTGTGCTTCTCCTCGGGCTTGCCGGCCTGCTCGGCGTCCTTGGCGGCCTCGTCACCCTGGGCCGCCGCCTTCAATTCGTCATCGGTAAGAATCTCGTCCATAACCATATCCGTTTCCACTTTGATTGTCGTCCGACCATCCCGACCCGTAGTGGCAGGGATGTAGAGACCGAGCTGAATGCCACAGAGCTCCCGACGGGGAGTGGGCCACGTGCCCTTGGTGGGACTCGAACCCACACTGCACAGATTTTGAGGCTGTTTCCTCTACCAATTGGGATACAAGGGCTTGTATCTGGACGCAACCCAACGATTGCAACCCTTTCAAACTATCATGATGAAGCGACGTAGGTCAGACCATTGCATATTTTGCGTGTCTCCTGCATCTTTTGCTCTTCCGCCCGACGAACCATGTGGCACGGAGTCAACCCGACCTCATCGACGTGATGTACGCCTCCGCCGACTTCCGCCCGACGAACCATGTGGCGCGGGAGCCAACGGCGCAGTCGAAACCGCTGGCAGAAGCGGAAACCCGGCCGGAACATGAGTCGTGCCGGCCCGGAATCTTCCGGAACCGGCACGCATTCGCAATTCAAGCCATAGGGCGGGCGGACTTGCCGCTCACCCCATGCGCACTGACGTCAAACGAGTGTCACTCGCTGTCGCAAGCGCCCACGGTGTGCACGTAGATCGAGTCGGTGCGACCCGCCTTCTGCTCGCCCTGCGCGGCCGAGAGCACGACGATCTTGTCGCCGTTGACGACCTTGCCGGCGTCGCGCAGCAGCTTGTCGGTGAAGATCATCAGCTGCTTGCGGCTCTTGTCGTGGTAGTTCTCCTTGACGCAGAACGCCTCGGTGCCCCAGCTCAGGGCCAGCCAGTGATAGGTGTGCTCGTTGTTGGTCACGCCGTAGATCGGGGCGGACGGACGCTCGCGGGAGACGCGGTGCACGGTGGAACCGGTCTGCGTGTAGGCCACGATCGCCTTGGCGTTGATCTTGTTGGCGAGATCGACGGCGGCCGAGGAGACGGCGCCGGTCGAGGACATGTCGAGGTTGGAGATGGAGGGGATGCGGTCGAAGCCGTGCTCGGTGGCGTAGCCGGAGATGCGGGCCATCGTGTTGACGGTCTGCACCGGATAGCTGCCGACGGCGGTCTCGTTGGAGGTCATGGTCGCGTCAGCGCCGTCGAGCACCGCGTTGGCGCAATCGGACGCCTCGGCGCGGGTCGGAATCGGCGAGTTGACCATGGAGCCCAGGACCTCGGTGGCCACGATGACGGGCTTGGCGTACTGGCGGGCGAGCTCGATGCAGCGCTTGGTGACCAGCGGCACCTCCTCGAACGGCATCTCGACGGCCATGTCGCCGCGGGCGACCATGATGCCGTCGAACGCCTTGACGATGTCCTCGAGGTTCTCGACGGCCTGCGGCTTCTCGATCTTCGCGACGATCGGGATGCGGCGGCCCTCCTCGTCCATGATCTCATGGGCGCGGTCGATGTCGGTGGCGAAGCGCACGAAGGACATGGCGATGATGTCGGCGCCGGTCTGGATGGCCCAGCGCAGGTCGGCCTCGTCCTTCTCGGTCAGCGCCGGCAGGCTCACGGCCACGCCCGGCAGGTTGATGCCCTTGTGGCTGGAGACCGGTCCGGCCACGACGACCTTGGTGTGCACGTTGTTGCCCTCGACCTTGGTGACCTCGAGGCGGACCTTGCCGTCGTCGATCAGGATCGGGTCGCCGACGTGGCAGTCGCCGGGCAGGCCCTTGAAGGTGGTGGAGGTGATGTGCTCGTCGCCCTCGACGTCGTCGGTGGTGATGACGAACTCCTGGCCGGCCTTGAGCTGGACCTTGTCCTCGCCCTCGGCGTTCTTCTTGAACCAGCCGCAGCGGATCTTCGGGCCCTGCAGGTCGACGAGCGCGGCGACGTTGCGACCGGTGGTCTTGCCGGCCTGGCGGAGGTTGTTGTAGACCTTCAGGTGGTCGTCGGTGGTGCCGTGAGAGCGGTTGAGGCGCGCGACGTCCATGCCGTTCTTCACCAGCTCGGTCAGGTTCTCCAGCGATTCGCTCGCCGGACCGATGGTGTCTACGATCTTTGCTTTCCTCATGGGTACCTGCCTATTCTTTGGTGACATGTTTGCCTGCGGACTCTGGCCCGCAACACGTAAGACCATTCTACTAGCATCCACCAACACGGCGAAGGGGCGACATACGGTTTGATGTGAGCGCTCACAATGCCTCTTGTCCCTTGCTATCACTAGGCAAACGCACCCATGGCGTCTATGTGCTATTGCGCCTTCGCGTCCTGCCGGCGCATCTTGACGACGCTGGCCAGGGCGGCCGCGCCGATGGCGACGACGATAACGGCCAGGGAGACCCATGTGGGGATCTCGGGCACCTGCGTGATCGGGTTGCCGCCGTTGATGAACGGCAGCGAGTTGCCGTGCAGCGCCTCCATCACCAGCTTCACGCCGATGAATCCGAGCACCGCCGCCAGGCCGTAGGGCAGGTACTCGAGCTTGTCGAGCAGGGCGCCGAGCAGGAAGTAGAGCTGCTGGAGGCCGAGCAGGGCGAAGATGTTGGAGGTGAAGACGATGAACGGGTCGCGGGTGAGCCCGAAGATGGCGGGGATGGAGTCGAAGGCGAACATCACGTCTGTGGTGCCGATGGTCAGGAAGACGATGAGCATGGGGGTGAAGAAGCGCTTGCCGTCGATGGTGGTGCGCAGCTTCTCGCCGTCGTAGCTGTCGGTGACCTTGACGACCTTGCGCAGCGCGTGGATGATGGCGTTCTCGTGGTATTCCTCGTCCCCGTCGTCGCCGGCCACCAGCTTGACGGCGGTGTAGATGAGGAAGGCGCCGAAGATGAAGAAGACCCAGGTGAAGCGCTCGATGATGGCGGCGCCCACGAAGATGAAGATGCCGCGCAGGACCAGCGCGATGGCGATGCCCACGCTCAGCACGTATTTCTGCAGTTTGCGGGGCACCGCGAAGTTGGTCATGATGATGACGAAGACGAAGAGGTTGTCGATGCTCAGCGAGTATTCGGTGAGCCACCCGGAATAGAACTCCAGGGCCGGCTTCGAGCCGGAGACCCACCAGACCAGGCCACCGAAGACGAGGGCCGCGGCCACGAAGAAGGCGATGTGCTGCACGCACTCCTTGGTGCCGGGCACGTGCGGCTTCCTGCCGACGACGAAGAGGTCGGCCACGAAGAACACGGCGAGTACAGCATAGGTGACGATCATGAACGCTAAGGGAGTTTCGGCCATATGCTCACCCTACGGGATAGCGGTGACCACGGCTCGCCACTCCCCCGCTCCTCGCGCCCGGCATGCGAATCGCGCCCGGGCATGAAAAAACGTTCCCGGCAAGTATGCGGAATACCTGCCGGGAACGTGTGGTTGATAGCCGCTGACCTAGGTCAGCGAGGCGTCATCAGGCGGCCTGCTTGGCGGCCTTCTCCTTCTTCAGGGTGAAGATGTGGAGGAAGATGGCGCAGATGGTGCAGAGCACCACGGCGACCAGCAGCATGACCAGGCCGGCGTTCCAGCCGTAGTGGTCGACGGCGACGCCGAGGAGGCTGGTGCCGCAGGTGGAGCCGAGGACGTAGCTCATGAAGCCACGCAGGCCGACGGTGGAGCCGACGGCGAACGGCGGCACGACCTCCATGGTCTGCACGGAGTCAAGGAACTGCGGGATGTAGACCAGGCAGCCGGCGAGGGCGGCGAACACGGTGACCGCGACGACCGAGGAGCTGGTCCAGTAGCCGATGATGCAGAAGACGATGATCACCAGGGAGATGATGGCCGGCGGCATGCGGTGGCCCTTGAAGAGCTTGTCGGAGATGATGCCGGCGAGCAGCGTCGACGGGATGGCGGCCCACTCGAAGAAGGTGAACGCCACCATCATCTGGCCGTGGCTGAAGCCCTTGGCCTGGGTGAGGAAGATCGGAATCCAGGTGAGGATGCCGAAGCGGATCATGTAGACGAAGGTGTCCATGAAGGAGACGAGCCAGGCGCCCGGGTTGGTGAAGACGTACTTGGTCAGGATCTGCCAGGACGAGAGGTCCTTGAAGTCGACGTCGCCCTGCTCCTGCTTGGTCTCCTCGAGGGGCTGCAGGCCCTCTTCCTCGGGGCGGCCCTTGATCAGGAAGTAGATGACGACCGCGACGATGATCGCGATGATGGCCGGGAAGATGTAGTAGGCGAAGCGCCAGCTGCCGGTGCCGACCACGCCGAGCATGAAGCCGGCGAGCGGGGAGACCAGGCCGCCGCCCACGTTGTGGGAGCAGTTCCAGATCGAGGTGATGAAGCCGCGGTCCTTCTTCTTGAACCAGGTGGAGAGCGTGATGAACGCCGGGCCCACGCCCATGCCCTGGAACAGGCCCAGGAGGATGAGGATGAAGGCGGTCGCCCACACGTTGACGCCGAAGAACGCCAGGCCGATGTTGAGGATGGCGCAGATGACCAGGCCGGTGACCATGAAGCGCTTCGGATTGGCCTTGTCGGCCAGCGCGCTCATGAAGCCCTTGCCCAGGCCGTAGGCGATGAGCAGGCAGCTGGAGAGCATGCCGACCTCGCCCTTGGTCAGGTGCAGCTGGCCCTGAAGCTCCGGGGTCGAGAGCGTGAAGTTGTTGCGCACGATGTAGAACGCGGCATAACCGATGAAGACGCCGACCAGGGACAGCCATTTGTACCTGACGAACACCGACTCGGCCTTGTCAGCAGGCACGGCCGGCTTGTGCTGAATCTTTAGAAAACCTATCATATTTTTCTCCTGTTTTTTCTCTTGCTACCCACCGTGCGACGATCGCTGAGAGAGGAATCACTATGTGCCCTTCATCACAACTTCGCACAGCAAAATAACAGTTCAGAACTGTACCATATGGCAATAATTTTGACAACCGGCGCAAGGGGTCTCTATACTCGCTTAGTCATTTTGTCCTGCACCGCCCATTTGCCGCGTCATTACTGGCAAAAGCGCCTGTCGGACGAATCGAGGAAGAAGCCGTACGAAACACCGGTGAAACGATTCACTTTCATCACCATCGAACGCTGGCGACAAGGGGACCCGGACAATGCCACTGACGCGGTCCATGGGTCATGGCATCCGACCGAAACGGATCCGAAAAATCGCAGGCACCGGCACGAAATCACCATGCTGGGCTACGTTATCGAAACGATTCACATGTGACGATGACGGCACGCCACCGAGAGACGGTGTGTCGTCATGGCCATGACGACACATATCTGCCGCCAGACACGACGCGACGGCCACGACAGGTGAGACACCATATCAGCCGGGCACCATGGCGACCGAGCACCATGCCATCGGATGCCAAGCTACGGGTGCGAACAGCCCCTGCCCAGACACCAGGCTTCAGGACGTGGTCGCACTCTCCCAAAGCCGCGGCGCTCCCCTACTTCTGCGCCTCGGTGATCTGGCGCAGTTCCTTCTTCAGGTCGCGGATCTCGTCGCGCAGGCGGGCGGCGAGCTCGAACTGCAGCTGCTCGGCGGCCGTGTGCATCTGCTCGCTCATCTGGCGGATGAGGTCGGCGAGGTCCTGGGCGGGCAGGCCGGCGTTGACGATGTCGTCGTGGTGCTTCTGCAGGTCCTTCTCGTCGAGGCTCGTCAGGGCGATGCGCTTGTTGGACCCAGCGCGTTTCTCGTCGCGGTAGCCGCCGGCCAGCAGCGTTTCCGTATCCACGTCTTCTTTGGCCAGCATGTCGGTGACGTCGCTGATCTTCTTGACCAGCGGCTTCGGGTCGATGCCGTGCTCCTTGTTGTAGGCGATCTGCTTCTCACGACGGCGGTTGGTCTCGCTGATGGCCGTCTCCATCGCCTCGGTGATCTCGTCGGCGTACATGATCACCGTGCCGGAGACGTTGCGCGCGGCGCGGCCGATGGTCTGGATCAGGGAGCGGTGCGAGCGCAGGAAGCCTTCCTTGTCGGCGTCGAGGATCGCCACCAGGGAGACCTCGGGCAGATCCAGGCCCTCGCGCAGCAGGTTGATGCCGACGATGACGTCGATCTTGCCCTCGCGCAGCTCGCGCAAGAGCTCCACGCGCCGCAGCGTGTCGACGTCGGAGTGCAGGTATTCCACCTTGATGTCGCGTTCCAGCAGGTAGTCGGTGAGGTCCTCGGCCATTTTCTTGGTCAGCGTCGTCACCAGCACGCGCTCGTGCTTGGACACTCTGTCCTTGATCTCGCCGAGCAGGTCGTCGATCTGCCCCTTCACGGGGCGCACGTCGATCTTCGGATCCAGCAGGCCGGTGGGCCTGATGACCTGCTCCACCACGCCGTCGGAAAGCCCGAGCTCGTAGTCGCCGGGGGTGGCGGAGAGGTAGACGGTCTGGCCGATGCGGTCGAGGAACTCCGGCCATTTCAGCGGCCGGTTGTCCATCGCGGAGGGCAGGCGGAACCCGTTCTCCACCAAGGTGCGCTTGCGGCTGGCGTCGCCCTCGTACATGCCGCCGATCTGCGGGACGGTGACGTGGGACTCGTCGATCACGAGCAGGAAGTCGTCGGGGAAGAAGTCGAGCAGGGTGTGCGGCGGACTGCCGGGCTTGCGCTGGTCGAAGTGGCGGGAGTAGTTCTCGATGCCGGAGCAGAAGCCGACCTGCTGGATCATCTCCAGATCATAATTGGTGCGCATCTCGAGACGCTGCGCCTCCAACTCCTTGCCCTGCTTGCGCAGCTCGGCGGTGCGGCCGACCAGCTCCTCCTTGATGGTCTTCAACGCGTGCTCGGTGCGCTCGGGGCCGGCGATGTAGTGCGAGGCCGGGAAGATGTGGACCTGCGTCTCGTGGGCGATGATGTCGCCGGTGAGCGGGTGCAGCGTGGAGATGCGGTCGATCTCGTCGCCGAAGAACTCGATGCGGATGGCCAGTTCCTCGTAGACCGGGATGATCTCGACGGTGTCGCCGCGCACGCGGAAGGTGCCGCGGGTGAAGGCGATGTCGTTGCGCTTGTACTGCATGGAGACGAACTTGCGTAGCAGGGTGTCGCGGTCGATCTGCTGGCCCTCGTGCAGGAAGAGCATGCGCCCGGCATACTCCTCCGGGGTGCCCAGGCCATAGATGCAGGAGACGGTGGCCACCACCACGCAGTCGTCGCGGGTCAGCAGGTTCGCCGTGGCCGCATGGCGCAGGCGCTCGACGTCGTCGTTGACGTTGGAGTCCTTCTCGATGTAGGTGTCCGTTTGCGGGATGTAGGCCTCGGGCTGGTAGTAGTCGTAGTAGGAGACGAAGTAGCTCACGGCGTTGTCGGGCATCAGCTCGCGAAATTCGGCGCACAGCTGGGCCGCCAGGGTCTTGTTGGGCTCCAATATCAGCGTGGGCCGCTGCAGCTTCTCGATGAGCCAGGCGGTGGTCGCGGTCTTGCCGGTGCCGGTGGCACCCATAAGCACCACATCGTTCTCGCCGTTGTTGATGCGCCGCGCGATCTCGTCGATGGCCTCGGGCTGGTCCCCCGAAGGCTCGTATGGCGCCTTGACGACCAGCGGATGGTGCGACCGCTCGATGTTGAACCCCATGCCTGCCTATCTCCTTTCGCCTTCGGACCACCCTTTGGTGGCCACCCCCGCCCGCACGCGCGACCTCGTCCACGGCGCATGCGGCACGCAGCATTTACCTTACGGCGGACGCCGCCCCGTTCATTGCCATTGTGCGAACAGCATATCAAGACGTTCGAACATCTGTTCGACTGGCTGTGTCGAGTCGATGACGGTGTCGGCGATGGTCTCGCGCCGTTCCCGGCCCGGCTGGTGGCGTATCCTGCCCTCGGCCTGCGCGCGGCTCATCCCCCGCGTGCGCTCCATCCTCTCGATGCGCACCTCCTCGGGCGCCTCGACGGAAAGGATATGGTCGAAGGCGAAGGGAATGGTGTCGATGACCTCGGCCAAAAGCGGCACGTCATGGACGATGACAGGACTCAAGGACAGCCGTCCGGCGTTCCCGTGTTCGACGGTGCTCATCCCGTATTCCCGGTCGATCTCGCGTTCCAGCTCCTGCGCCCGCCGGTAGATCAGCGGATGCTCGATGTCGTCAAGCCGCTTTCTGGCGTCAGGAGCTGCTTGCGGCGAAAAGACGTGATCGGCCATCCACTCGCGGTTCAACGAGCCGTCGGAATTCACCGCCTTGGCCCCGAATTCCCCGGCAATCCGACGCATGCCCTCGCCGCCCGGTTCCACCACCTGACGAGCCAGTCGGTCATAATCGATGAGATGGGCCCCCAGCTCCCTCAGATGCGCGGCGACGGTGCTTTTGCCGGCCGCGATGCCCCCGGTCAACCCTATCCTCATGCGAACCTCCATTGCCGGAACCGATGCCGGCCGCCACACCCATCATAGATAACGACGCAACACGAAAACCAAAGCGAAAAGGGCCGGCACGGACTCTCTCCGTACCGACCCTTTCCTCACGGAATCAGCGTGATATCACCTTTAGTGACTCACTTCTTCTCCTTGAGCAGCTCCTCGCGCAGGGCGGCGAGCTTGTCGGAACCGGCAAGCGTGCCCTCGGACTCGCTGTTGGAGGAGTACTTGGTGGATTCCTCGTGGGCCTTCTCGGCGCGCGAACCCTGGCCATCCTCGGCGGCGGACTCGGCCGCGCCTTCGATCTGCTTGGCCACGAACGCCTTGTGCTGCTCCCACAGGTCGTGGGCGGCCGCGTACTGGTTCTCCCACTCCTCGCGCTGCTTCTCGTAGCCGGCGATCCATTCGTTGGTCTCCGGGTCGAAGCCTTCGGGGTACTTGTAGTTGCCATCCTCGTCGTAGTCGGCAGGCATGCCGTAGATCGCCGGATCGAAGTCCTCGCTGGACGGATCGACGGAGTCGTCGGCCTGCTTCAGGGACAGGGAGATGCGGCGGCGGTCGAGATCGACGTCGATGACCTTGACGAAGATCTCCTCGCCCTGCTTGACGACGGTCTCGGGGTTGTCGACGTGGCGGTTGGCGAGCTCGGAGGTGTGGACCAGGCCCTCGATGCCGTCCTCGACGGAGACGAAGGTGCCGAACTGCACGATCTTGGTGACCTTGCCCTTGACGATCTGGCCGGGAACGTGGGTGCGTGCGAAGCGCTGCCACGGATCCTCCTGCGTCGCCTTGAGGGACAGCGAGATGCGCTCGCGGTCCATGTCGACGTCGAGCACCTCGACGGTGACCTTGTCGCCGACCTTGACGACCTCGGACGGGTGGTCGATGTGCTTCCAGGAGAGCTCGGAGACGTGGATGAGTCCGTCCACGCCGCCCAGGTCGACGAACGCGCCGAAGTTGACGATGGAGGAGACGGTGCCCTCGCGGATCTGGCCCTTCTTGAGCTGGGCCATGAAGGTCTCGCGGACCTCGGACTGGGTCTCCTCGAGATACTGGCGACGGGAGAGCACCACGTTGTTGCGGTTCTTGTCGAGCTCGAGGATCTTGGCCTTGATCTTCTGGCCGATGTAGGGCGAGAGGTCGCGGACGCGACGCATCTCGACCAGGGAGGCGGGCAGGAAGCCACGCAGGCCGATGTCGACGATCAGGCCGCCCTTGACAGCCTCGATGACGGTGCCTTCGACCACGCCGTCGTCGTTCTTGATCTTCTCGATATCGCCCCAGGCGCGCTCGTACTGGGCACGCTTCTTGGACAGGATGAGACGGCCTTCCTTGTCTTCCTTGGTGACGACAAGGGCCTCGACGGTATCGCCGATCTCGACGACGTCATCGGGATGGACGTCCTTCTTGATGGAAAGTTCGCGGGAGGGAATGACACCCTCGGTCTTGTAGCCGATGTCGAGCAGCACCTCGTCGTGATCGATCTTAACGACCGTGCCCTGGACCAAATCACCATCATCGAAATTCTTGATGGTGGAATCGACTGCCTTGATGAAGTCCTCTTCGGTACCGATGTCGTTGATCGCTACCTTGGTGACCTCGTTATTGTTCTCTGCCATTAAACGTGGTTTCTTTGTTATTAGTTGGATGGATAATATCGTTCTTCAGTTATATGCGACGACACATGCCTTCGCACTAGAAAGACTACCCGAGCCCCTGGCCAAACCATCCCGGCGATTCCGGGCGTGTCCAGGCGTCGTGACCGCCGGCCGTCCGGTCAGTCGACGCCGGCGGCGCGCTCGGCGATCTCGACCACGTTGGCCAGCAGCATCGCACGGGTCATCGGCCCGACGCCGCCGGGGTTGGGCGTGTAGGCGGAGGCGAGCGGCTGGCAGGCCTTGTCGACGTCGCCCCTGACGCGCCAGCGGCCCTCGGCCTCGTCGTAGACGCGCGAGACGCCGACGTCGACGAGCACCGCGCCCGGCTTGATGTCGCCGGGTTTCACAAAGTCCGCCTGGCCGACGGCCGCGACCACCACGTCGGCGGTGCGCAGGTGCGCGGCGATGTCGCGCGTGCCGGTGTGGCACAGGGTGACGGTGGCGTTGACGTTGCGGGCGGAAAGCATCAGGCCGATGGTGCGGCCGATGGTGATGCCCCTGCCCACCACGCACACGTCCCTGCCCTCAAGGTCGATGCCGTAGTGGTCCAGCAGCGTGATGACGCCGCGGGGGGTGCAGGGCTTGGGGGCGGCGGACCGGCCGTCGATGTGCAGCACGAGCTCGCCCAGGTTGTAGGGGTGCATGCCGTCGGCGTCCTTGGCCGGGTCGATGCGTTCGATCACCCGTCGCTCGTCAACGCCCCGGGGCAACGGCAGCTGGACGATGTAGCCGGTGCAGGCCGGGTCGGCGTTGAGGCGGTCCACGGCCGCGAGGATGTCGTCCTCCCCCGCGTCGCCGGGCAGCTCGACGCCGATGGAGCGGATGCCGACCTCGGCGCAGTCGCGGTGCTTGCCCGCCACGTATTTGCGCGACCCGACGTCGTCGCCGACCAGGATGGTCCCCAGTCCCGGTTCGACGCCCCTCGCCTTCAGGCGCTCCACCCTTGCGGCGAGGTCCTTCTTGACCGACGCGGCCACGGCCTTGCCATCGAGTCTCTGCGGCATGCCCATCCCCTTCCGATCCGTCCGGCCCCAGGCCGGAGATGCGTACCGCTCCAGAATAAACCGTGGGCACAACGCGGGCGCGAAACCGCCATCGTTTCCGAACTCATGGCCACGGTGCCCACCCGGCGGCCGTTGTCAGCATAGCCCTCGATAATGGATGCACCAATCGAAAGCCGCCGGCACGTGGCGGCGCAAGCACAACGGAGCCCCTATGACACATCTTGGCAATCGCCGGCCGGCATGGCACGGGCTCGTCGCGCTCGCCTCGGCCATCTGCATGGCGCTGGGGCTGGCGGCGTGCGGCCCGTCCGGAGACAACGAGCAGAGCAAGGCCGCGACAGGGCGGGGGCCGATCACGGTGGTCGCCTCGATCAACCAGTGGGGCTCGCTGGCGCGGCGGATCGGCGGCAAGGACGTCCACGTGACCTCGATCGTCCATTCGGTGTCCGTCGACGCGCATGACTTCGAGCCGCGTACCAGCGACATCGCGGCCATCCAGAAGGCGGCGATCGTGGTGACCAACGGCGCCGGCTACGACTCGTGGGCCACCAAGAGCATCGTCAGGTCCTCGATCCGGGTCGACGCGGCCGACGCCGTGGGCGCGGGCGAGGGCGACAACGCCCACCTCTGGTTCTCCAAGGACGCGCGCCGGGCCATGGCCACCGAGCTCGCCGACGCGTTCGCCAAGGCTCGGCCGGGCAAGGCCAAGGCGTTCCAGTCCCGGCTCAAGGCCTGGCGCGCCGACGAGGGCAGGCTCGACAGGAGGATGGCGGACTTCTCCAAGCGACACCGCCACGCCTCCTATGGCGCCACCGAGGCGGTGGCCTACTATCTCATGGCCGACATGGGCCTCGACGACCGGACGCCGGAGGGCTACGCGCGGGCCGTCAACTCCGAGGGCGAGCCGGCGCCCGGCGACCTGCGCGACTTCCAGAACCTGATCGCCAAGCGCGGCATCGACCTGCTGATCGACAACGTCCAGGAGTCCAACGGCACCACCACCCTGCTCGTCGACTCGGCGAAACAAGGCAAGGTGCCCGTCGTCGACGTCACCGAGCAGATGCCCGAGGGGCAGAGGGACCTCACCGTCTGGGTGGGCTCGCTTGCCGACGCGGTCTCGCGGGCGGCCGGCAAGGCCTAGGCGGCGTTCGAGATCTTGATGACCTTCCCCATACGAACCATGACATTCAGCTATTTGAAAATGATTGTCAATGTCAGGATTCAGGATATAACCATCAGCATCATCGGTACCATGGCATGACGGAAGGCACGGGAGCATGCGGCCACACATTTCCGGAGGCGCGACGCACGCGCAGGACCGGCCGGCGACGGCCGCCGACGATGACGGCACGCCGCATGGCGCAAGCACGGACAGGCACGGGCACCGTCACCACGACGACGGCGGTGAGATCGCGCTCAGATTCACGAACGCCAGCGTCCGGCGCGGCGAGCGCACGATCTGGAGCAACGGCAACCTCTCCATCGCCGCGGGCTCGATCACCGCGATCGTGGGCACCAACGGCGCCGGCAAGACCACGATGATGAAGGCCGAGCTCGGCCTGCTGCCCCTGGCGAGTGGCTCGCTGACGGTGCTGGGCGGCAAGCCGGGCTCGATGAACCACGCCATCGGCTATGTGCCGCAGAACTACACCAACGACATCGATTCCAACATCACCGCGGGCCAGGCCGTCCTGCTGGGCCTGACGGGCATGAGGTTCGGCATCCATCCGGTCACCAGGCGGCAGCGCGCCCGGGTGCGCGAGGCGATGCGCTTCGTCGGCGTCGAGGACAAGGCCGACCGCCGCCTCTCCGAGCTCTCCGGCGGGCTGCGCCAACGCGTCGCCATCGCCCAGGCCTTGGTGGGCGGCCCGAGGCTGCTGATGCTCGACGAGCCGCTGGCGAACCTCGACCTCGCCTCCCAGCGCGAGACGGTACACGTGCTCGCCCGCCTCAACCACGAGATGGGCATGACCATCCAGGTGGTGGCCCACGACCTCAACATGCTGCTGCCCATCCTCGACGGCGCCGTCTACCTGATCGACGGCCATCCGCACTACGCGAGGATGAACGAGGTGCTCGACGCCGACCTGCTCACCCACCTCTACGGCACGACCGTGCAGGTGGTCACCACCCCGCAGGGCGACATGTTCGTCACCCCGAGCCCCGACGAGCCGGCGGCGGTTCGGCCGGACACGCACTGCCCCGCCGAGGTCGCGCAATTCCACCACCACCGCCATGCCGAGGCCAACGCCGCATCCGCCCCGCAAGACGCATCCGCGACGGACGGCCGGCACCAAAAGCGAAGCGAGGAACGCCGATGAACGCCTGGAACACCTTCTTCGAGCCGCAGTGGCGCTCGATCCTCACCGCGCCGTTCATGCTCAACGCCTTCCTCGCCGGACTGTGCATCGCCCTGGCCGCGGGCGTGATGGGCTATTTCACCATCGCCCGCCATTCCACCTTCGCCGCCCACGCCCTGGCCCACATCGGCCTGCCGGGCGCCACGGGGGCGGTGCTGCTCGGCCTGCCGGTCTCGCTGGGACTCGGTGTCTTCGCGCTCGGCGGCGCGCTGGTGATCGGGGCGCTGGGCAAGCGGGCCTCGCAGCGCGAGATCGCCACCGGCACCGTGCTCGCCTTCGCCACCGGCCTGGGCCTCTTCTTCGCCCGCATGTCCAGCTCCGCCGCCCAGCAGATGCAGTCGATCCTCTTCGGCTCGATCCTGACGATCACCACCGGGCAGGTCGTGGGCTTCGCCGTCTTCGACGCGCTGCTGCTCGCGGTGCTGGCGGTGGTCTACCGGCCGATGCTCTTCAGCTCCCTGGACGAGCAGGTGGCGCAGGCCAAGGGCGTGCCGATCGGGCTGATGAACGTGCTGTTCATGGCGATCATGGCCGGTGTCATCACCATCGCCGTGCCGGCGGTGGGCACCCTGCTCATCTTCGCGCTGGTGGTCACCCCGGCGGCCACCGCCAACATCCTCGCCGGCTCGCCCTTCGCCTCGATGGTGCTGGCGAGCGCCGTGTGTCTGGTGTCGATCTGGGGCGGGCTGGTGCTCTCCGCGATGTTCGCCGCTCCCCCGAGCTTCATCATCGTCACCATCTCGACGCTCTTCTGGGCGGCAGCCAAGGCCGTCGAGGCGCTGCGTTCCCGCTGAGGGCGACGCCACGCTTCCGTCGGCGGACGTGCGTTCACCGTTTCCCATATAGGCAACCCCGCACGCGCGACCACGTACGCCTTCATCCGCCCGGATACGACGATGCGGCCCCACCCCGATGGAGCGGAACCGCATGCCGTATAAGCTTGACGAAGAGCGCGGGGCCGAGGCCCGGACGGCTACTTCTTCTTTTTCTTCTTGTCGTCCTTGTGTTCGGCGTCGAGGCGAGCCAGCGTCTTGTTGGCGGGCTCGGCGGGGGCCTTGGAATGGTGCTTGGCGTCCTCGGCGCTCGGTTCGGCGTAACCGAGGTTCACGTCGAGCAGGTGCTGCGCCTCCTCCTCCTCGATCTTCTCGGAAAGGGCGATCTCCGAGGTGAGGATGTTGCGCGCGCGGATCAGCATGCGCTTCTCGCCGGCGGACAGGCCGTGCTCGTCGACGTCGCGCTGGGCCAGGTCGCGCACGACCTCGGCGATCTTGTTGACCTCGCCGGTGGCGATCTTCTCGACGTTGAGCTTGTAGCGCCGCGACCAGTTCATCTTCTCGTTGTCGACGATGGGGGTGCGCAGGATCTCGAAGACCTTCGCCACCTCCTTGCCGTCGACGATGTTGCGGATGCCGACCTTCTTGGCGTTCTCCTCCGGCACCTCGATGACGAGGCCGTCGCTGGAGAGCACGGAAAGCTGCAGGTAGTCGCGGGTGACGCCCTTGACGGTATGCTTCGTATATGCCACCACCCTCGCGGCACCGTGACGCGGATAGACGACGACATCGCCGATTTTATATCCCATGAAACCTCCGAGAACGGGCGAACCCAAGCAATTTACTTCCATCAGTCTCCCATGCGCCTCGGACGTTTGCCTTGCGCCCACAGGCCGGCACGCCGCGGTGCGCCCTCGCCGCCTTGGGTGTGCCAGCTCCTATAATTGGTGCTTTGCTGCAAGTTTTCAAGAGGTGGAGGATACATGCTCAACGCTTCGGCACATCAGAAGACGCCACGAACCATCTTGGTGGTCGAGGACGAACCCGACCTGGCGACGGCCATCGCGCAGCGCATCACGGCCAACGGCTGGAGCGCGCGGGTGGCTTCGGATGGGGCCAGTGCGGTGCGTGCCGCCAACCAGCTCAAGCCCGATCTGGTCATCATGGACATCATGCTGCCGGTGATGGACGGCATCGAGGCCACCAAGCGCATCATCGCCGAGCGCCCGGTGCCCGTGCTCATGCTCACCGCCCGCGATTCCGAGGCCGACAAGGTGATGGGGCTTTCGGCCGGCGCCGACGACTACATGACCAAGCCCTTCTCCCCGCGCGAGCTCATCGCCCGCTGCGAGGCCCTGCTGCGCCGCGTCGAGCGTGCCGCGATCATCGCCAAGAACAACGAGAACGAGAAGGTGCTCGATTTCGGCACGCTCGTCATCGACCCGCGCCAGCGCATCGTCACCCAGGACGGCAAGCAGGTGCACCTGACCCCCACCGAGTTCGATCTGCTGGCCACCCTGGCGCGCAAGCCGAAGTCCGTCTTCAAGCGCGAGAAGCTGCTCGAGGAGGTGTGGGACTGGCCAGACGCCTCGGGCACCCGCACCGTCGACTCGCACGTCAAGGCGCTGCGCCACAAGCTGGGCAGCGACATGATCCGCACCGCCCACGGCGTCGGCTACGCCTTCGAGCCGCCGGCCCAGCCGGGCGAGACCGTCCAGGCGTGAGAGATTGATGTTCTTCGGGCGCGGCCCCGGCAAGGTCCGGGAGCCGCGCCCGTCCGTATGCGCCCCGAAGCACAGAGGTCCAGGAAAGGAAGCGTCTTGACCGCACCGACGTCGAAACGTTCGAAGAAACTGCTCAAAAGCGAACGGCCGATAGGGCTGTTCTCCTCGTTGAAGGTGGAGCTGAGCTTCATCATCCTCGTCGCCACCGCCATCGCCTTCGTGATGGCCTGGTTCCTGCTCAAGGTGGGCCTGAGCGGCTGGATCGCCATGCCCCTGACCCTGGTGGTGGCCCTGGGCATCACCTACTTCTTCTCCCGCGGGCTGACCACCCCCCTGCGCCAGATGCGCGACGCCGCCGAGGCCATGGCCGACGGCGACTACACGGTGCGCGTCAAGACCGACGACACCAGCAACGACGAGGTGGGCCAGCTCGCCGAATCCTTCAACGAGATGGCCGGAGAGCTGCAGCACGCCGACCAGATGCGCCGCGACATGGTGGCCAACGTCAGCCACGAGCTGCGCACGCCGGTCTCGGCCCTGCAGGCGATGCTCGAGAACCTCGCCGACGGCGTGGTGGAGCCCACCCCCGCCAACCTGGAGGGCATCCTCAACCAGACCCACCGGCTCTCCGACCTGATCGCCTTCCTGCTCGACCTCTCGCGCATGGAGGCCGGCGCGGCGAGCCTGGACATCGAACGGTTCAACTTCGCCGACTTCATCGACGAGACGCTCAAGCCCCTGGAGATCGCCGACGCGGGCCACGCCCACGACATCGTCGTCCAGGTGCCGAAATCCATCACGCTGGAGGGCGATCAGGACCGGCTGCGCCAGCTGTTCACCAACATCATCGCCAACGCGTTCAAGCATTCGGCCGACAACACCACCGTGCTCATCCAGGCGCGCGAGGACCGGCAGCACGGCACCGTGGTGACCAACGTGGTCAACTTCGGCTCGCAGATCCCCCGCGAGAAGCGCGCCGACATCTTCCGCCGCTTCGTCAAGGGCAAGACGGGACCGGGCACCGAGTCCGGCGGCACCGGGCTCGGGCTGTCGATCGCCCGCTGGGCGGCGCAGCTGCACGGCGGCAACGTCAGGGTCGTCGACGACAGCCGCGGCGCCGACTTCGAGATATCGCTGCCCAAGTACCACGTCGCCGAGTCCGCCCGGGCCTAGGGACCACTGGGATCCACCGGCTTGTCCGAAGCCTCCGCCATACTGGAATCGAACAAATGTTCGAACACAGGAGGCAAGCGATGGGCGTTGTGCGGAGGGCGGCCACGGCCGCGGATGACCGGGTGGATTGCACCGTCACGCGCATCTTCAGGCCGGCGCTGGCGCCGACGCCCGTGCCGGCCGCGCTGGAGTCGGTGCACGCCGGCTTCCCGTCGGTGGCGCAGGACTATTTCGCGGGCGACTTCAGCTTCGACGAGCACGTCATCGCCCACCCCGACACCACCTTCATCATCACCGTGGCCGGCGATTCCATGGAGGGCGCGGGCATCTGGGACGGCGACCTGCTGGTGGTCGACCGCTCCCTCGAACCGCAGGCCGGCGACGTGGTGGTGGCCATCCTCGACGACGAGCTGACCGTCAAACGGCTCATCATGCGCGGTTCGACGCCGGTGCTGCACGCCGAGAACCCCCGCTACCCCGACTTCATGTCGTCCGACGCGGCCGAACTGGTGGTCTGGGGCGTGGTGGTGGGCAACTTCCATCCGCAGAGCCGCCGGCGCCGCTTCGGCGAGCCGATGGCCGGCGTCACCCGTCCGGGCATGCGCTCCCGGCGCGAGAACCGGACCGGCCGCCAGGCCGCGCAGAACCCGGTGGCGTCCTCCCCCACGCACCAACGGGGCGCCACCGTCTACCACTTCCCCGACCAGCGCGGCCAGCGTGCCGCCTCGCGCGGCTAGGGCGCCATGGCGAAACGGTTCATGGTGCTGGCCGACGCCAACAACTTCTTCGCCTCCTGCGAGCGCGTGTTCGATCCGAGCCTGGAAGGCAGGCCCGTGGTCGTGCTCTCCAACAACGACGGCTGCGTGGTGGCCAGGAGCGAGGAGGCGAAACGACTGGGCATCCGGGAGGGCACGCCGTGGTTCTCCATGCGCGAACGAGCCAGACTCGACGGCGTGGTGGCCAGGAGCTCCAACTACGAGCTCTATGCCAGCCTCTCGGCGCGCATGATGTCGCTGATGGCCACGTTCCTGCCCGGCCAGGAGGTCTATTCCATCGACGAGTGCTTCTTCTCCCCCGCCGACGACGAACGGCGGCTGGCCGCCATCTCGCGGCGCATGCGGCGGGCGACGCTCGCCGGCGTGGGCATTCCGGTGAGCGTCGGCATCGCCCCCACCAAGACGCTGGCCAAGGTGACCAACCATTGGGCCAAGCGCCACCCCGAATCCGGAGGCGTGGCGCTGTGGAGCGACATCGAGCGCGAATACGGCGACCGGGCGCTCGCCGAGGTGAGCGTGGGCGACGTCTGGGGCGTGGGCCGCAGGATGACCAAAAAATTGCAGGGTCTGGGCATCGTCACCGCCCTCGACCTGAAACGGCACGACCATGTCGACATCCGCCACCGCTTCTCCATCCTCCTGGAGCGCACGGTGCTCGAACTCAACGGCGTGCCCTGCGTGCCCGACGACGCCAGCGCCAACGACGGCAGGCGCAAAGGCGAGATCCTGTGCTCACGCATGTTCTCCTCGCCCATCACCGACTTCGCGCGCATGAGCCAGGCGCTGAGCGTCTACTCGCAGAAGGCGTGCCGACGGCTGCGCAGGCAGGGCAGCCTGTGCTCGCTGGTCTCGGCGTTCTGCGCGACCAGCCCCTTCGGCCCGCCCGGCAGCTACCAGACGATCCGCGGCGCGCAGATGCTCGGCGACCCGAGCAACGACCCGCTAGCCATCGGCAAGGCCGCCTGCGACGCGCTGCGCGACCGCTACGATCCCCATGCCCGCTACGTCCGGGCCGGGGTGCTGCTGATGGGATTGCGCGACGCGGGGCGTTTCACCACCCTCGCCGGCCTGGAGGCCAACAAGGACGAGCACCATCTGGGCTCGGTGCTCGACGAGGCCGCCAGGAAGTTCGGTCCGGCGCGCGTCGGCATCGGCTATGGCGGCATACGAGGCCTGGGACGCAACGATGACGACACCGGGGCCTCATGGACGATGCGCCGCGGGATGCTCTCGCCCCGCGCGACGACGCGGTGGAGCGAGATGGCCGTCGCCCACGCCGACTGAACGCCGCGGACCGCCCCGGCCACCCATGCGACGCCATGCCCTCATGGCCGGCCGCCCCTAGGGGCTGTGCACGCCAGGGCAAGGCCCGCCACCTGCCCGGCGCCGGCGGCCCGCAGGGCCTTGACGCACTGCCCCATCGTCGAGCCGGTGGTGACGATGTCGTCGACGACGAGCACCAGGGCGGCCCCGTCGTCGACGCGCCGCACGGCCCTCACGTGCCCGTCGATCCTGCGCGAACGGGCGAGGGAACCGTTGGCCTGCACCGATTTGCCCCGTACGCCGTTGAGCCGGAGGATGGGCAACGGCCGAGCGGCGACGCCTTCGTCCGCGAGGATCCGCGCCATCATCCTGACGACGGGCGCCATCTGCCAGCGGCCACGGCGGCGCTTGGAGGCCGGCGAGGAGGGGGCGGGCACCAGCAACACCCCGGGCGCGTCACCATCACGCTCCCGTGCCGGGCTCTCGAGGTCGGCGGTCCGCAGCGCCAGGTCCGCCAGGCAGCGGGCGAACACGCGGTCGCATTCCTCGTCGCCGTGGTCCTTCCACGAGAGGATGGCCCGGCGCGCGGCACCCTCGTAGAAGGCGCAGGCATGGCACCACGCCTGCCGCATCGACGGCAGGGAACGTTCGTGGGCGCCTTCGAAGAGGGCGAGGCAGCGCGGGCAGAGCACCTCGTCGGGCGCGTCGCATCCGGCGCAGCCACGGGGCAGCAGCAGGTCCCTGAATTCCCTCGCCAACGCCAACGGCAGGTCGGCGATGCCCATATCGTCATCGGTCATGGCACCACACGCTAGTGGGGCGAAAGTGCCGAAGCCAGCGGAACCGGCGGTTGTGGACGAATACTCGGCCCCTATCGGGATCTCCGGGAGTGTCGCGCCTCTGCGACCACAAGCGCCAATACGTCCGTCCGCGCTCAGGCGAGCCCGGCGATGAGCCGGTCGCACACCTCGAGGGTCTCGTCGGGCCCGTCGACCCTGATCGGCAAGGTCCCCATCACGGCGGCCGGATAGTCGTTGCCCTCCGGGTCCATGCGGTCGCCGACGAACACCACCTGGCCGACCCCGCAGCCCAGCTCGGCGCACAGATGCCGCACAGCGTGGGCCTTGTCGACCCCGCGCGCGGAGACGTCGACGCTGGTGGAGCCCGCGGAACGCACGACGAGGTCGGGCAACTCGGCCGCCACGGCGAGGGCGAGCCTGTCCTTCTTCTCATTGTTCGGGTCCCAGCGTTCCTTGGCCTCCACCGGTGCCCGCTGGCCCAGAGCGGAGAAAGTGACCTGGCTGCCGCGGTCCTCGATGCGCTCGCCCCATGCCTGTTCGCCCCAGATGCCCTGCCGTCTGGCGTTGCGTTCCAGCGCCGCCTTGGCGCGCTCGCGATCGCCGGCGGGCAGCTCCATGGTGTAGACGCAGCGCCACTGCCCGCCCTCCCAGCGGTAATAGCAGGCGCCGCTGGTGGGCATCGCGTGGATGGCGGAGCGCCTGGTGCGCGGAGCGAGCACGTCGAGCACCTGCGAGCGCACCAGGGAGTAGCTGCCGCCGGTGATGATGGCGACGTCGAGGGAAAGGCTCAACCGTTCCAGACGGGCGGCCATATCGGCGCGCATCGGCTTCTTGGAGCGCGCCAGGGTGTTGTCGAGGTCGAAGGCGACGAGCCGCGCCTGCGAGGCGGCCGCGGCGAGGTCGAGGCCGTGCCAGGCCCCCAGGATCCCCGTCTCGTCAGCCATCGTCACTCCGTTTCCGCCACTGCGCACGCACCGCGGCCGCCCCTGTGGGCGGGCCCTATGATGCCCGTGCCTAGTCTTAAGGTAAAGGTATGTTGCGACCACCTTGGCAAGCCCGCATATACCGCAACCGTCACGGGCGCGGCGTCAGGACGCCCATGTTCGGCCGTCGCCTGCCGCGCTACCGCACCAATGGCGGCATGTTCGACGACCTGGTCGTCTCCCAGCTGCGCAGGCTCTCCCAGGCGTGGCCGAACCTGGTGGGCCCGGTGCAGTTCGCCGTCGAGGACGTGCCGCCCTCCGACCCCGTGCCGTGGCAGGCGCACAGCCGCGTCACTTCGCAATGCTTCCCCGCGGCGCACGGCATTCCCGCGCGCATCGTGCTCTACCGCATGCCGATGCAGATGCACCATCCCGACCGCTACCACCTGCAGTGGGCGATCCGCGACGCGTTGGCCGCGCGGCTGGGCGATCTCTACGGCCGTCGCCCGGAGGAGATCGACCCGGACTGGACGGGCACCGAGCTCTGAACCCCGTCTGCCACAAAAGAGACGGAAACGGGCCACGGGACAGATGTTCCCATGGCCCGCAGTGTTCTCAGCGCACGATGGAGCGGTCGGCCTTGGCCCATACCTCCGTGCTCTGCCGCTCGAGCGAGGAAGGCGAGACGTAGGCCACGCCCACCAGTCCGGCGCCGGAGACGTCCGACTGACTCAGGCGCATGCCCCATTCGATGTGGTCGCCGCCGACGAGGGTGAGCGTCGAGACGTTGCCGCCGATGTCGCCGGGATTCACCCGAACGCCGGCGCGGGCCGGAATGTTGACGATCCTGCTGCCTGCCTCGCGGCCCTGCCCGTCATAGGCGTGGATGGTGGCGTTGGCCGCCTTGTCGGAATCGTTGAGCAGCGTCAGCTCGCCGTCGGTCCTGTCGGGCAGGGCGATGGCCGAGCGAGCCGCGGGCGCGGCGGGCGAGACGAAGGCGAAATCGACATGGCCGCCGTCGCCGGAACGGGTCACGCTGGCCTCGGCGTTGAGCTTCGCGGAACCGGAGACACGCAGGCCCATGGCGCCCTGGGGCGCGGCCGACAGGTCGGCCACCACCACCTTGCCCGCCTCGAGATGCTGGGCGGTGGCCTTCTGGGGCGTGCCCTTGTCGTTGACCCAGGTGACGGTGGCGTCGCCGTCCTGGCTGGCGCGCATCAGCAGCCTCACCTGGTCGCCCTCGTCGATGCCGGGCAGGTAGACGTCGTTGGACTCGCGGCCCACCGGCGCGACGAAATCGGATCCCTTGGCGTCCAGTCCGTCCATGCGCACGCTGCGCACCAGCGCCGCGACGGGCGTCTCGCCGCCGCCGACGGACACGAACAGCCCGTCGGCCCCCGGCACGGCCGAGGAGAGTTCCATCGTCGACTCGCCGTTGGCCCCCACGTTGAGCGTGCTGCCCGTGGAGAGCTGAAGCGGCTGGCCGTGCTTGGTGTCCCAGACCCGCACCTGCAGCGAGGTGGCCTTGGAGGAGGGATTGGCGACGACGAGCTGCTGGGTGGTGCCCGTCTGGGTGCCGTCGAGCAGGAAGTCGTGGCGCAGGGACGGCACCTGGCAGGTGGTGGCGGCCAAGCCCTGCAGGTCGCCGGTGGTGGCCCACGAGGCGATGGAGGCGGTGGCGCCAGTGCCGGACTTCGCTTTCAGCAGGTGGGTGTCGAAGACGCGTGAGCCCTGGTCGAGCGAGCCGGAGAGCGTCTTGACGGAGGAACCGGTCTCGCTGCCGGGCCCCTTGAGCGTGTCGGCGCTGGCCTGGCTGCCGTTGGTCAGCGGGCTGACGGTGGCGCGGTAGACCGATCCGAAGGCGCCGTAGCGAGCCGAGGAGACCATGTCGCCGTCGTTGGCCTGGAACTGGCTGTCGCCGTATGTGCCGGTGTCGGAAAGCGCCATCCTCGACGGGCAGTAATAGGTCAGCTCCGTCTGGTGGACGCGGCGCGCGCCGGCCGAGCCCGTGCCTCCGGCCGGGTCGACGAGCCAGGAGGGCCACGGGGCCAGCAGCACCGCGACGGCCACGAGCAACGCGACGAGCGTCACCGCCGCCAGCAGGGCGCGGTAGACCCCTTTCCGGGACTTGGGCGCGGAGGTATCCCGCCGATCGTCATGCTCGCTCATGCCTGCTCCTTACCATACCTACGGCCTTTGGGCAAGGCCACCAACACGTAGATGACCAGCACCAACGCGAAGCCCCACATCCACACATACCGCCATCCGCTCGTCGCGGCCTGGCGCCAGCCGGCCGAGGCGACGCCATGGCCGTTCTGCCCGGCGACGCCGAGTCGATAATAGGTGCCTGATGCCGCGCTGACCAACGACTGCGCGCCGTCACTGGCGTTGATGTTGCCGGTCAGACGGTGCGAGGCGGCCTTGTCGGAGGGCGTGTCGCCGGCGACGACGTAGATGCCGCCGAAGCCGAGCTTGGTGATCGTCTCAACGGCATGGGTGTCCTCGTTGGCGATCAGGCTCGCGCTGGCGTCGGCGAGGGCGCTCTGCGCGGCGTCGGTGACGCCGGAGACCTCACGCGCCCTCCACGCGGGCGAGGCGTCGGCCAGGTCGCCCCTCCGGGAGCGCATGACGGTGAAGTCGACCTTGTTCTCGCTTTCGGCCTTCAGCGCCAGCACCCGGTGGCTCGGATTGCTGGAAAGGTAGTCGACGGCGACCATGGGCAGTCCCGCCTGCGAGGAGGCGACGGTGTTCGGCCGGCGCAGCGCCCCGTAGGCCGACCAGAGGCAGGTGGCGGCGAGCAGCACGACGACCAGCAGCACGCGGCCGGCACGCACGGCGACGCGGCGGGCCTTGACACCGTTCGAAACGTCATCGGCCTTCTCGGCGTCGGAGGCGGAGGTCCTCAGGGGCCGGTAATGCTTGGCGGCGTTGCCGGCCACCATGCACACGCAGCAGAGCAGGGCGAGCATGGCCAGCGTGACGCCCGGCAGCGCCGAGGCGGCGAAGGTATGGTCGATGCCCGGCGCCACGGCGATGCGCACGTCCGCCAGCGCCAGCGCCAGGCCCGCGACGACCACGCCCCACATCATCCGCGAGGCGCGCAGGATGAGCGGCACGAAGAGCGCCGCCAGCGCGATGACGACCACCGCCAGCAGCACGGCCAGCACGCCGATGATCTCGGGGGTGTAGGCCGAAAGATCGTAGACATTGACCGCCGGCTTGAGCCCGAAGGCCCCGGCCAGCACCTGCAGGAGGTTGGACGATGCGGGCGCGGGCGCCGATGCGGCGGGCACGGAGACATCGGCGAAGACCTGCCGCCACGCGCCGTCGCCCGCATGCCGCACCACGTCCACCAGCGTGGGAGCCAGCGCGAACAGCGAGGGGATGGGGATGAGCAGGAGCATGGTGCGGTGCGAGCGCACGGTGAGGATGAAGAACACGAAGACAAGCGCCAACGGCAGCACCAGCTGCGGTTCGGCGCACACCGCGGCGGCGAAGCATAGGGAGGCGCAGGCCGCCGCCTGCACCGAGGAATGCGGCTTCACCGGCTCTTCGGTGTGGTACATGCCCACGGCCCTGAAGACGAAGGCGAAGGCGGCGGGCAGGAAGACCATCAGCGTCAGCATCGGCATGTCGGCCGCGCCGAACAGTCCCAGCGCCAGGCCCAGCGCCACCCACAGCAGTCCGGAGACCAGACGCACGGAGTCGGAGCGGGTGAAGATGCCCGCCAGGGCCCAGAACGAGAGCGCGGCCGCGGGGGCGGCGAGGAAGAGCATCAGTGACAGGGCCACCGCCGGATGGCCCAGGGTGAGTAGGGAGGCGAGCAGCCAGACCAGCAGCCAGGGTGCCGGAGGCGCAGCCACGCCGGCCCCGACGCCAAAGGCCCATGGGGTGGTGGCGGCCGAGAACAGCTGCCGGAAGCCGGCGGCGCTGGGCAGCAGGGAGACCGAGTACGGGCTCGCCCCGGTCAGCGCCTGGCGCAGCACGCCCCAGTCCATCCACGCCACCACGGCGAAAGCGACCAGGGCCATGAGCGCCGCGCCGGTGAAACGGCGTATGCGGCGCCGGCGCAGATGCGCCTGGGCCAGGGGGCTCAGCAGCACGGTGTCGCGCTGGCTGGCGAAGACCCGGGCGCGCCTCTTGTATTCGCGGATCTGCCCGCGGTCGGCCTCGAGCAACGCCAGCTGGGAGGCGGAGATGCGACGCCCGGAGGCGGCCCGATGGCGCGCGCCGAGCATCCTGGGCATCTGCGCCAACGCCTTCCACGGCATGCACAGCTCACACCACGAGCGGTAGGGATTCTTGGCGAAGAGCTGCCTGCAGGCCAGCCACAGCGCGCGGAAGAGCCCGGCGATCCAGAGCAGCGGCCAGAGCGCGGGGCGCATGTCGGTGAAGTAGTAGCGCTGGCCGGCGTCGAGGCGGGCCATGGTGGAGTCGACGGCGGGTCCGTCCTCGTCGAGCGGCTCCCCCGCCCTGGTGCGCACTCCTTCGAGCCGCGCCTGGCGGTGGGCGATGCGGGCCTTGGAGACCACGACCACGCGGCCGCCCTTCAGGCAGATGCGCCGCGAGAAGTCGGCCGACTCCCCGTAGGAGGTGAACCACGGGTCGGGCTCGCCGATGTCGTGCAGAGTCTGCAGCGGCAGCAACGCCCCGGCCAGCGAGACGGCGAAGACGTCGTTCCTGGCGTCGTACTGCTCCTGGTCCGGCTCGTCGCGCACCACCAGGCTCTCCAGGCGGTGCCGGCCGGCATAGCTGCCCACGTCGTGCAGCCTCTCCCCGCTCCAATCCAGCTGCTTGGCGCCCAGCAGCGAGACAGTGGGCGTGTTGCGCCAGGCCTCGACCAGCCGCTCCAGGCAATGCCCGTCGGCCGGTCGGGAGTCGTCATGCAGCAGCCACAGCGCCTTCACCGAGGCGGGGAGCTTGGCGTAGCGCATGGCCTCGCGCACGGCCCCGTAGAACGACCTGGCACCGGTGGCGCGGGCGAGGCGCACCTCGACGCGCTGGGGAGGATCGGGAAGCGTCACCTCCGACAGACGGCCCGTCCCCTGGCCGCCCTCGACGTTGAAGTCGGTCGCCAGCGGCTGCGTGGTGGCCCCGGTGCAGTCGGCGATGACGATGACGCCGGGAAGGACACGTTGGGCGAGCACTGCACAGAGCGTCTCGGGCAGGAAACGTGAGTCGCCTTCGACGGCGATCACCGCCGCCACGCTGCGGTTGACGCTCTGGCCTTCCTGCGGGGAACGCTGCCCCATGGCCACCGCAACAATCCGCTGTACATCGACGCTCGTGTTGGAACTCATGCCCTCCAGTGTACGCGAGGGCCTCGCTTAGCCGCCCGCGCTCTCAGGAACCTTTACGGTTGATACCCTATTACTGTCTGGTAGCGCGCAACGGATGCGGGGCCAGAGCCGCTCGACGGTGCCAGAATGGCGCCAGGAGCGGGAAAATCCTACCGTTCGGCTTACAATTGTCGGCAGATTGCATCAAAGGCTCCTCAATCGGCCCGCGTCAGAGCGTGCGGCGAAAAGGAAGGCGGAAACCGTGGCATCCCACCGTTTGGACGAGAAGAGCGTTCCCAATATCAATGGCTGGCGCCAGATCAAGCCACGCCATGGCACCATCTATGTGGTGCGCCATAGGCTCCGCCGCGCCATCGCCATGGTGGTGGTCGCCGCCCTCGGTTTCGTAGGCAGCGCCGCGGGGGCCGGAGTGATCTCGCTCATGCTCGCGCCCAAGAACGTCCATGTCATCGCCCAGAAGGGCGTGGTCAAGGAGGATCCGGTCGACCCGAACGCCGGCAAGCCGATCGAGTTCCTGCTGCTCGGCCAGGACACCAGGGACGGCGGCGACAATTCCGCGCTGGGCGGTTCCAACCCCGCCTACGAGGACGACTCCGACGAGCACAACGCCGACACCGCGATGGTCGTGCAGATCAGCGCCGACCGCTCCTATATCAACATCGTCTCCATCCCGCGCGACTCGATGGTCGACGTGCCCAGCTGCAACACCTCCCGTGGCACGATGCCGGCGCGCTACAACGTGATGTTCAACTCCGTGTTCGCCTCCGCCTGGCAGACGGGCGGCGACCTGGCCAGCGCCGCGAGCTGCACGGTCAACGCCGTCAACTCGCTGACCGGCCTCAACCTCCAGCACTTCATCGTCGTCGATTTCCAGGGCCTGAAGAGCATGATCGACGCCATCGGCGGCGTGGACATGTGCATTCCCACCGACATGCGCGACGAATACACCGACCTCGACGTCAAGCGCGGCCTGCAGCACCTCGACGGCAACCAGGCGACGCAGTACGCCCGCATGCGCCACGGCACCGGCACCGACGGCTCCGACATCATGCGCACGACCCGCCAGCAGTACCTCATCAAGGAGCTGATGAACCAGGCCCTCTCGAAGAACATCATGACCCACAGCGGCCAGCTCTACCGTCTGGCCAACTCGGCGCTGGGCTCGCTGAGCATCTCCTCCGGCCTCGCCCACCCGGGCACGCTGGTCGGCCTGGCCGTGAGCCTCAAGCATTTCAAGGTGGACCACCTCTACACCCAGACCATCTCGGTGGTGCCCGCGCCCAGCGACCCCAACCGCGTGGTGTGGAGCGACAGCGCCGACGCCACCTGGCAGAAGCTGCGCGACAACCAGCCGCTGACCGAGGCCGCCGACGCGGGCGCATCATCCTCGCAGTCCGGTTCCGCCCAGGGCGGCACGGCCCAGCAGGGTGGCGGCCAGGATGCCCAGGGCCAGCAGGACTCCGGCAACGGCGGCACGCTCGACGCCAAGACCGGGCTGATCGACATGCCCGACGGCACGCTCGTCGACCCGGTCACCGGCGGCACCGTCGACCCGGACGACGGCTCGATCCGCGACCCGCAGACCGGCCAGTACATCGGAATCGCCTACCAGTATCTGAACGTGACCGTATGTGCGGTTCCTGCGCAGAGTAAGCGGTGACACACCCCACTCGAAGATATGACGAGTAAAAGTAGAACAGTCGTATTTTTGGGGAGGTAGCATGGCCAGGGGAACGGACGGAGACGGAGCACAGGGCAATCCACCGAGTTTCATACCGACCGGCACCCACAGGCACACTCCCGCATCCGCCCAATCCAGGTCCTCGTCGGCGTCGCCGTCGCGGGCGGACAGCGACCAGCCGGCCGCCTACAGGCCCCTGCGCCAACGCCGACGCTCCACCACCGGAAGAACCACCGCACGCAAAAGCGGCATCCCCGCCGCTGCCAGCGCAGCGCCGTCACCGTCGCGGGCGGGCAGCGACCAGCCGGCCGCCTACACGCCCCTGCGCCAACGCCGACGCTCTACCACCGGCTCCTCACGCAACGCCACAAGAACCACCGCACGCAAAAGCGGCACCACGGCCGCGGCCGTCGTCTCGAACACGCCCCGCACCCCGGAGGACGCCAACGGCAAGCCGCGCAAGCACCACCACCGCATACTCATCACCCTGGTCATCCTCGTCCTCGCCATCGCCCTGACGCTCTTCGGATGCTGGAACTGGGTCAACGGCCAGCTCGACAAGGGCGACTGGCTCACCGACAAGTCCGACACGGTGGGCACCTCATGGCTCATCCTCGGCTCCGACGAGCGCGACTCCTCCGGCATCGGCGGCACCGAGTCCGACACCCCCGGCTTCCGCACCGACACCATCCTAGTGCTCACCAAGCCCGTGCACGGCAACTCCTCGCTCGTCTCCATCCCGCGCGACTCGCTGGTCAAGTACGACGGCGACTACATGAAGATCAACGCGGTCTCCGAGCTCTACGGCAAAAGCTCGCTGGTCGGCGCGGTCGAAGACATCACCGGCCAGAAGATCGACCACGTCGCCCAGATCAAGTTCTCGGGGCTCAACAACGTGGTCAACGCGCTCGGCGGCGTGAGGCTGTGCTACGACCACGACGTGGACGACCCTTACTCCGGCATGAAATGGCAGTCCGGCTGCCACACAGTCGACGGCGGCAGCGCCCTGGCGTTCTCCAGGATGCGCTATTCCGACCCGCAGGGCGATTTCGGCCGTGCCGCACGCCAGCGCCAGCTCATCGGCGCGATCATGTCGAAGGCGCTCTCCTCCTCGACTCTGGGCAGCCCGAGCAAGGTCAAGGGCCTGGCGCAGGCCACCCTGAAGGCGGTGCAGGTGGACCGCAGGACCAACCCGGCCACGCTGCTGAGCATGGCCCGGGCCTTCAAGTCCGCCACCGGCAAGCAGGGCATCACCGGCTCCGTCTATTGGACCGACCCGGAATACTACGTCGACGGCGTCGGGTCGGCGGTGTTGCTCGACGACGCGCGCAACCAAGGGCTGTTCGACGACCTGGCGCACGGCGTGCACAAGCCGGGAACGGTGGGCACCGCCGCCGAGAACGTCACGCAATAGGAGTTCGCCTCTGTGCCTTCCTTTCCGTCCCTAGAGGCTTTCGGAACCAAGGGATATCCGGTATCCACGATGCTCATCTGACACCTGAGACGCATGGGCGGATCAGCCGTTGAGCCGGTCGGCGACACGGTTATCCACATCGGCCAACCGTTCGACCACAGTGCCCCGCATCGCTTGTCAACGCCGCTCGCTCCCGCCCACAATGGGGCCATGGCAATGAAACGACACCGCAGGGCCAGCCGCGCCAAGGGCACCGACGCGAAGGATACCTACGCCAAAGACCGGAAAGACAGGAAACCTCGGCACGGCTGGCACCCGAGCGCGGCCGCGACGGCGCGGATACGGGCGATGGCCTATGCCTCGCCGTTCGTCTCGCAGGCCGTGATGCTCGCGGTCATGATCGTCGCGCGCCAATGGCTCTTCGTCGCCATCCTGGTGCCCAACCTGCTGGCGACCTTCGCCTCGTTCCTGCTCTTCACGCTCGCCGGCTCCGACAGCCAACCAGCCGGCGAGACCGGAGCCGATGCGACCGGGACAGCGACCGCCATCGACGACGGAGAATCCGACGATTTCTCCTCCCTGCCCGCCGCGAGCTTCGAATCATTGCAGGGCCCAGACGGCGGCACAGCGATGCCGTGGCGCCGGATCGTGTGCCGCTGGCTCGCCCCGCCCACCCTCGAATCGCAGATCGGCATGGGCCGCGACGGCGTCTTCACTATCGACCTGCGCCGCCAGGGGCCGCACGCCCTGGTGGCGGGCACCACCGGATCGGGCAAGTCGGTGTTCCTGCAGAGCTGGTGCATGGCCATGGCGCTGGCCAACCCGCCCAGCCGCCTCAACTTCGTGTTCATGGACTTCAAGGGCGGTTCCGCCTTCAGCGGACTCGCCGCGCTGCCCCACACCGTCGGCAACGTCTGCGACCTCAACCTCCGGCACGCGGTCCGGGCACTGCTTGCGTTGGAGGCCGAGCTCAAACGGCGGGAGCGGCTGGTCGCCGAGGCGTCCGCCGCCGACGTCTCCGGGCTCGACCGGCCTCCCCCGCTGCTGGTCATCGTCATCGACGAGTTCCACGCGCTGAAGGACCAGCTGCCCGATTACATGGACCGGCTCATGTCCATCGCCTCCCTGGGCCGCTCGCTGGGCATGCACCTGATCGCCTGCACGCAGAACCCGCTGGGACAGGTCACCGACGGGATGAAGGCGAACATGAGCCTCGATATCTGCCTACGGGTGCGCGACGGCATGCAGTCCCACGAGCTGCTCGGCGGCCCGCAGGCCTCGCGCATCAGCCCGAAGGCGCCCGGCTGCGCCTACCGCAACGACGGCGAGGACGTCGAGCCGTTCCGCTGCGCGCCCATCGCCGACATCGACGCGCTGGTGGCCCAGGTGCGGCTGGCCGCGAGGTTCATGGGCGAGGCCGACGCCGCCACGCTCTTCACCCCTCCCCTGCCCGCCTTGGCCGCGGCAGGCAGAGGCGACGAAGGCGACTGCGGCAGCAGACAGTCCGACCCGGAGCGCGTGCCCTTCGGCATCGCCGACGACGGGTTCACGCTCTCGCCGGCGCTCCTGCCCCTGGACCGCGGCAACATCGCCGTCATCGGCGGGCCGGGCAAGGGCAAGAGCACGCTGCTCGACCAGCTGGCCGGCCGGCTGCGCGGCGCTCCCGGCCTCATGCTGCAGCGCACCGTCAGGGAGCCCGCCGGATTCAGAACCTGGACACTCCACACCCGTTCGCCCTCCCGGCCGGCGGCGGGCCCCACGGCGCCACCAGCATTCCCCAAGAAGATCTGGCTGGTCGACGACGCCGACGATCTCATGGACCCGCTGGCCGTCGACAACGACGCGCAGGCCCTGCGCCGGGCGATCGCGGACGCCAACTGCGTGGTGGTCTTCGCCGTGGAGAACACCCGGCATGTGCGTGTGCCCGAGCAGAGCCTGGTCCGCCTCGTCTTTCCCACCGGCGAGCGCCCGGTCGACCTGATGGACGGCGTGCCCTCGTCGCTGCTCTCGACGCTCGGCCATGACGATTTTGGCACCCCGGGCAGGGCCGTCCTTCTCGAGGCCGCCGAGGCTCGTCTGGTCCAGTGCTTCGCGCCCCAGGAACGCCACAATCGGGGCCCGGAACGCAAATAAGTTCATATTTCGCCATAAAACCCTTGAAAAACGAATGGTTTCGTGCTTATCTAATAAGGGAATATGCATTCAAGGAAGGTATTCGATTTATGAGCAATGCGTTTGATTGGCGCGCGAAAGCCGCCTGCCGCGACAAGGATCCGGAGCTCTTCTTCCCGGTCGGCAACACCGGGGCCGCCTACCAGCAGATCGAGGAGGCCAAGGCCATCTGCCGCACCTGCAAGGTCATCGACGCCTGCCTGAAGTGCGCGCTCGACACCAACCAGGATTACGGTGTCTGGGGCGGACTGAGCGAGGACGAGCGACGCGCCCTGAAGCGCCGCGCCATGCGTGCCCGCCGTTCGCAGAACATGCAGATGCAGGTCTGAGCCCCGCCTTTCGTATCGTTCGCCCGCGTCCCTGTGGCTATATGGGATGAGGGCGAACGCATGATCTGCTCCGCCGCATGTGCCGACATGAACGGTTCGCAGGCGACAGGCCACGAAATATGAGTGATGCCCGGTGATTCGATCGATTGTCGAATCACCGGGCATCGCCGTATCTGCGGCCATGTTCCGCCCCTACGCCAGTCCTATAAACCTCTTGGCCTAAAGCGGAACCGGGACGGGCCGAACCGGAACGGACGTCACGGCTCAGTACTCGTCGCCGCCGTCCTGCGCGGCGCGCAGCTTCATGTCGAGCACCACGCGCGTGCCGCCGCCGTGGCGATCCTCCCAGCGCACCGTGCCGCCGAAATCGTTGGTGACGAAGGTGTTGATGATCTGGGTGCCCAGCCCGGAGCCCGAGGAACGGGCCATGCCGTTGTTCTCCTCGGTGGCCAGCCCGGAGCCGTCGTCCTCGACCACGACGTTGAGGTTGTTGCCGCTGCGCCCCACGGAGATGGTGATGTTGCCCTCCATGCGCCCCTCGAAGCCGTGCTCGACGGCGTTGGTGATCAGCTCGGTGAGCACCAGCGAGAGCGGGGTGGCGTCCTGCGCCGGCATCATGCCGAACTTGCCCACGTAGCGGATGGCGATGTGCTGGTCCTTCATGGTCGCCAGGTCCACGCTCATCTTCAGCAGGTTGGAGATCACGGCGTCGTAGTCCACGATCTCGTCGACGGTCTGGCTCAGCCCCTCGTGCACGGTGGCGATGGTCTGCACGCGCCGCTGCGCCTCCTTGAGCTCCTGCTTGACCTCGTCGGACTTGGTCTTGCGCGCCTGCAGGCGCAGCAGGGCCGAGACGGTCTGCAGGTTGTTCTTCACGCGGTGGTGGATCTCGGAGATGGTGGCGTCCTTGGTCTGCAGCTCCTGCTCGCGGCGGCGCAGCTCGGTGACGTCGCGGCACAGCACGATGGCGCCGGAGCGCTTGCCGCCCTCGTAGAGCGGCAGCGAGCGCATCGAGACCACGGAGTTGCTGGCGGAGAGCTCGCAGTCCACGGCCGCCTTGCCGCTGAGCACCAGCGGCAGGCTTTCGGGCACCGGGTCGCCGTCGCGCAGCAGCCTGGTGCCGACCTCGCTGAGGTAATGGCCCTCCATCTGGTCGAGCGTGCCCAGCCTGCGGAAGCAGCTGATGGCGTTCGGGGCCGCGTAACGCACGATGCCGTCGGCGTTGAGGATGATGAATCCGTCGGAGACGCGGGCGTTGTGCCGCTGGCTCATCATCGCGTCGTGGTAGGGGAACCGGCCCTGGGTGATCATGGAATAGAGCTGCTTGCCGGCGTTGATGCTCTCGGACTCGTAGCGGCCGTTGGACTCGCGGGTCGACATGTCGGTCTCTCGCACCACCATGCCCAGCACCTTGTTGCCGCAGTGCACCGGCGCGTAGACGTTGCAGACGGTGGCCGAGTCCACCTTGCGCAGCGTGGTGGAGTGCAGCACCCCGTTGGATTCCATCGCCGTTTTGATCTCGGGCAGCACGTCGGCGGGCACCTCCTTGCCCACCGCGTCGTCGCTGCGCAGGGTCATCACGGTGGAGGGCCTGCACTGCTCGGCGATCACGTAGCGGCCGTCGTCGCGCCTGATGACCAGCAGCAGGTCGGCGAAGCTCAGGTCCGCCACCACCTGCCAGTCGGAGACCAGCAGGTGCAGCCATTCGCGGTCGCCGGCGTCGAAATCGGATTGGGTCGCAAGGATCTCATCAAAATCTGCCATGCCCTCCATCATAGACCGGTTGGCCGAACCGGCTGGTGGGCGGAGGGTGAACGGCCGATGGATTTTGTCACAAACCGAGGTTACGATGGCGTAGGTTACGTTCTCGTAGCCGATGTTCCCTCAGCTGTTCCGCCCGATGCTTGGAGGTCCGATGCCAGACGAAGACGAGACCCGCCGCGCTCGCGAGGCCGTGACGTTGGCCCGCAAGCGGGCGCTCGACGCCAAGGCCACCAAGATCCGCGCCTCCGCCCACGACCGTGCCGATGCCATCCGACGCCGTGCCGAATGGCGGGCCTCGACCATCATCGCCAAGGGCGAGGTGCATGCGGCCAAGGTGGAGGGCATCGTCCCCGCCGAGATCGAACGCAAGACCCGCCTCGACGTGCACGGCCGGCCCAAGCCGCTGCTGCGCGGCTGGATCCACGCCGTTGCCGCTCCCCTGTCGCTGGCCGCCGGCATCGTGCTCATCTGCCTGGCGCACGGGGCGGCGCTGAAATGGGCGTGCGCCGTGTTCATGACCTGCTCGCTGGTGCTCTTCACCAATTCCGCCACCTACCATCTGGGCGACTGGTCGCCGCGCGTCACCGACATCCTGCGCCGCGTCGACCACATGAACATCTTCCTGCTGATCGCCGGCACCTACACCCCGGTCTCCTTCGCCCTCGGGCACCAGTGGCGCGACACCATCATCGCGAGCATGTGGGTGTGCACGCTGGCGGCGCTGGTCATCCACGTCATCTGGATCAACGCCCCGCGCTGGCTCTACACCTTCGTCTACATCGTCTTCGGCGTCTCCGGCGTGGCCTTCATGGGCCTCTTCTGGACCTCGCCCGCCGCGGGTCCGGTGGTCGTGGCCCTGCTGGTGGCCGGCGGCGTGTGCTATATCGCCGGCGCCATCGTCTACGCCAGGCGCCGCCCGGACCCCTGGCCCCGCGTCTTCGGCTTCCACGAGATCTTCCACCTGGGCACCGTCGCCGGCTACGCCTGCCACATAGTCGCCATCTACATGGTCATCGTCGCCCTGCGCTAGCCCTCCCCGGGCATGCGAAAGGCGGCGCAACGCCCTTTGATGGGAAGCGTTGCGCCGCCTTGCCGATATCGAACAAGCGATATGCGCCCGTTACTTCAGGGGCTTGGCGTCCTTGATGGTCACGGAGATGTCGCGGCCGTTGGGGGCCTGGTAGCTGACGGTGTCGCCGCTCTTGGCGCCCATGATCGCCGCGCCGATGGGCGATTCCGGGCTGATGACGTCGTAGTCGGTGGCCACGGCGATGTCGCGCGAGCCAAGCACGTAGACCATCTCGCGGCCAGCCAGCTCCACGGTGACCAGCGAGCCGTTGCCCACGGTGCCGGCCGGCGGGGCCGTGAGGATCTTGGTGTTGCGCAGCTTGACGATCAGCTCGTTGATGCGTCCCTCGTTCTTGCCTTGCTCCTCGCGGGCGGCCTGGTAGCCGCCGTTCTCGCTCAGGTCGCCCTCGGCGCGCGCGGTGGCTATGCGCTGGGTGATCTCGTCACGATAGTCGCCCTGGCGGTACGCCAGTTCCTTCTGGAGCTTCTCGAACGCCTCCTGCGTGAGCAGTACGGTCTTTTCTTCCTCTGCCATGAATAACCCCTTAGCTTCGTTGATGTGTGGGTGATGGGTGGATTCGCCTCGGCGCGGGCGCGGCTCAGCGCTTTGCGACGATGTCGATGACGAAGACGAGCGTGTCGTCGCCGCCGATGCCGGCCTGGGGCATGCCACGGCGCCCGTAGCCGTATTCCGGCGGGATGGAGACCACGAGCCTGGAGCCGACGTTGTGGCCCGGCACCGTGCGGTCCCAGCCCTGGATGACCTGGCCGACGCCGATGCCGAAGCTGGCCGGCTGGCCGCGGTCGAAGCTCGAGTCGAAGGGCGTGTCCTTGCCCCAGACCACGCCGTGGTAGTTGACGCTGATCGTGTCGCCGGCGCGCACCATGGGCCCGTCGCCCTCCACCAGTTCGACGGACTTGAGTCCCGCGGGCGCCGGGCCGGCGGGGAAATCGATCTTGGGGCTGGCGCCGAACTCGGCGTTCACTTCGGGCATGTTCGCAGCCATCTCAGGCCTCCTTGTTAGATTCGCAATGTCATTCAGGTTAGCACCACCGCGGACGCGTCGGCGTCCGGAGCGGCAAAACGTGCGCAAAAACGTGACACCGGCGGGCGTGCGCGGCGGAGCCTCTCAGCACTCCACGACGTTGACGGCGAGGCCTCCCTTGGAGGTCTCCTTGTATTCGCTCATCATGTCGGCGCCGGTGTCCTTCATCGTCTTGATGGCCTGGTCGAGGCTGACCATGTGCGAGCCGTCGCCCAGCAGCGAGACGCGCACGGCGTTGACGGCGGTGTTGGCGGCCATGGCGTTGCGCTCGATGCAGGGGATCTGCACCAGGCCGCCCACCGGGTCGCAGGTCAGCCCCAGATGGTGCTCGATGCCGATCTCGGCGGCGTTCTCGACCTGCGCCGGGGTGCCGCCCATCACCTCGCACAGCCCGGCGGCGGCCATGGAGCAGGCGGATCCCACCTCGCCCTGGCAGCCGACCTCCGCTCCGGAGATCGAGGCGTTGCGCTTGAAGAGGTAGCCGACCGCGCCGGCGGCCAGCAGGAAGCGGATCACGCCGTCCTCGTCGGCCGATCCGGCGAAATGCCAGTAGTATTCCAGCACCGCGGGGATGATGCCCGCCGAGCCGTTGGTGGGCGCGGTGACGATGCGCCCTCCCCCGGCGTTCTCCTCGTTGACGGCCATGGCGAACAGGTCGACCCAGGTGCATTCGGAGGATTCCATCGCCACGTCGGGCCGGCGCACGTCGCGGTTGAGGATGTCGGCGTTGCCGGCGAGCCGCCGGTAGATCTTGGGGGCGCGCCGCGGCACGTCCAGTCCGCCGGGCAGCGTCTTCTGGGTGCTGGTGCATCCCGCGTAGATGCAGTCGCTCATGCTGTGCCAGACGCGCAGCAGGTCGGCGCGCACGTCCTCGGCCGGACGCACCGCGGTCTCGTTGGCCCATACGATCTGCGAGATGCTTTTGCCCTCGCGCTGGCACAGGGCGACCAGCTCGTCGCCGGAATGGAAGTGGTAGGGCGCCTCGGGGGCGAAGTCATCGTCGTCGTCCACGTCCTCGTCGGCGAACGTGGAGCCCTCCGGGGCCTTGTCGTGGATGCCGATGAGCAGGTCGTCGGCGTGGCCCTGGCGCACGAAGCCGCCGCCGATGGAGTACCAGACCTGTTCGTCGAGCTTGCCTCCCTCGGCGTCATAGGCCTCGAAGCGCAGCCCGTTGGGATGGGGCGCCAGGCGCTTCCACTGCTCGAAGACGACGTCGCGGCCGTAGTCGAAGGCGATCGCGTGGCTGCCGCCGAGCCGCAGCGTGCCGCTGTTCTCGCATTCGTCCTTGATGTTGAGCAGATGCTCGGTGTCGACCGTGGCGGGCACGTTGCCCTCCAGGCCGGCCACCACGGCGCGGTCGGTGCCGTGGCCGAGGCCCGTGAGCGACAGCGAGCCGTAGAGCGTCGCCCGCACACGGGCGGTGCGTTCAAGCCGCTGCGTGCGCCGCAGCGAGGTGACGAAACGCGACGCGGCGACCATCGGGCCGACGGTGTGCGAGGAGCTGGGCCCCACGCCGATCTTGAACATATCGAGAATACTGAACATTCTGCCCATTCTAGTCATCGCCCGACCCGTGGCAACGCCCACGGCACAACGCGGGGCGACTGCTGCCTCACATATCGGGCGCACGGATGCGCCATCGTGCGCAGGCCACGCCCGCGCCGGCGGCTAGGCCTTCTTCCTGGCGTCGGTCTTCACCAGCAGCACCACCAGCGCGCAGGCCACGCCCGCGCCGGCCAGGAAGAGGAACGCGTTGGTGAACGAGCCGCCCGAGGCCTTGATCAGCTGCCCGATGAGCATCGGGGCGATGAAGCCGCCGAGGGTGCCGCCGGTGTTGACCACGCCGATGGAGGAGCCGATGATCTCGGCGTCCATGATCTTGTGCGGCCAGGTGAAGATGCCGGTGAACGCCAGGGTGCACACGATGCTGATGATGATGAGCAGGACCAGGGAGAGCACCAGGTTGCGCGACATCACGAAGGCGACGATCAGCGCCGCCACGATGAGGCAGGACCCGGCGACCGCGGCCTTCTCGCGGCCGAGGAAGAGCTTGGAGAGCAGCGACCCGGAGAAGATGGTGGCGGCCGTGGAGAACACGGCGTTGATGGCGAGCAGCAGGCTGGCCTGGTTGATCGTCAGGGAGAAGGTCTTGGTGATGTAGGACGGAAGCCATGACATGTTGCCGTAGAGCACCAGGTTCAGCAGCAGCATGGCCAGGAAGAGGACCAGCACGTTGCGGTTGGTGATGACGTCCTTGAAGCCGACCTTGGGGGCGTCGGCCCTGGCGGCCGCCTCGTCGCCGGCCCGCGCCTCGGACTTGGCCTTGGCCGCCCGGGCCGCCTCACCCTTGTGGGAGGGCACGAAGATGGCGATGAGCATGAAGGCGAGCAGGTAGAGCGCGCCGAGCACGTCGTAGGCGATCCTCCAGTTGGCCGTGACCAGCTGCGCGCCGAGCGTGTAGGCCAGGATGCCGCCGATGCCGGAGGTCGACAGGATCAGCGACTGGACGAAGGTGCGCCGCTCGCGCGGGAAGTTCTCGGCGACGGCCTTGGTGCAGCTGGGCGGATAGCCGCCGTGGCCCATGCCCGCGAAGAAGCGCATGACCATGAAGAGCACCAGTCCGCTCATCGCCCCGAAGAGGAAGGCGAAGGCCGCGATGACGAGCACGGAGACCATGAGCACGCGCTTGGCGCCGAACCTGTCGGCCAGCCAGCCGCCGGGGATCTGCATGAGCGAGTAGCCCAGGAAGAACGCCGACATGATCAGGCCCGTCTGCCCCGCGTCAAGGTGGAAACGCGAGGAGATGGGGATGATGGCCGTCGAGATCATGCTCTTGTCCATGTAGACCACCGAGTAACCGGCCATGAGCGCGACGATGAGCATCGCGCCTCCCCGTCTCCCGGCCGTCATGCCGCCTTCTCCTGCCGTTGCCACCTTTGCCATATCGGTCCACCTTTGTCGGAATTTGATAGGTTGCGGGCCAGTATAAGGCGGCCTGCGCGCCGGCGGTCATGCGTTGACCAGTTAGTGAGATGGAGAATTAAGCGGCACAGCGGAAACAAGGAAATCGGCGTGGCGGAAAGAGAAATGATGCCACATGCGCAATACCAATAACGTACCGTTGCCTCGACGATCAAGCGGTACTCCCGGTGGGACTCGAACCCACAAGCCAATGGCGGCTGATTTTAAGTCAGCTGCGTCTACCAATTCCGCCACGGGAGCACATCGGCACCAGGCCGACAGATGCCCATTATGTCATATGCCCTCTACCCGTTTCGGGTACCTTGTGGACGTCGCAGACAGGCATCGAAAACGGCCTGGGCAGCCTCTTCCACCCAGCCCACGCGCGTGGCGTCGATGCCCGCTCCCATCGCTTCGACAATGACGCGTGGAGAAGCCATCCGTCAGCTGCCAGCCGCTATATCAGCCATCTCCTGTGGGTTCGAGTCCCACCGGGGTACTTCATGAACGTCCTCAGCCCCGCAGCAGCCTCATACCGTAGTCGAGGACGATGCCGTCGAGCAGGCCGTGGTCGCTGGAGACGAACGAGTCGATGGGCTGGCCGTGGTCGGCGCTCGCCGCCTCGCTGACCCGCCTCAGCACGCGGTTCCAGACCAGCGCGCCTCCGCCCACCACGTCGACGCGGCCGGGATGGATGGTCTTGTAGGTGGCGCGTTCGGCACGGGTCATCTTGAGGAAGCGGTCGTCGACGGCGAAGACGTCCTGGTTGACCACGCGCACACCGTCGACCTTGCTGTGGTCGTATTCCTTGAGCCCCAGCACCAGAGCGGTCATCGTGGTCACCGATCCGGAGACGCCGATGATGGTGCGCGCCCTGCCCGCGGGCACATGTTCGAACGCCTCGTCGATATGCCGGTCGATGTCCGCCTCGGCCTCGGCGATCTGCGCGGCGGTGGGCGGGTCGTCGCGCAGGTGGCGCTCGGTCATGCGCACCGATCCGATGTTCATCGAGAAGGCGGCCTGCACCTGGGTGGCCGGCGCCGTCTGCCCGTCGCCGCCGAGCACCATCTCGGTCGACCCTCCGCCCAGGTCGACCACGAGGTATGGGGCGGCCAACCCGTCGCGCGGCACGATGCTGGTGGCGCCGAGGAAGCTCAGCGCGGCCTCCTCGGTGCCGGCGATGACCTCGGGGCGCACGCCGAGGATGGATTCGATGCCGTCCTCGAACTCCTGGCGGTTCGCGGCGTCACGCGTGGCCGAGGTGGCCACGAAGCGCAGGCCGTCGACCGGATGGCGGCCGAGCACCTCGGCGAACTCGTGGGCGGCGGTGTAGGCGCGTTGCAGGGCGTCATCGGAGAACCGGTGGTTCTTGTCGACGTCCTCGCCCAGGCGGATGACGCGCAGCAATCTGGGCACAATGTCCTCGCCGGTGCCGTCGGCCCGCACCCGCGAGATCTTCAGGCGTATCGAATTGGTGCCGCAGTCGATGCCCGCGACCGTCACCGATTTCCCCGACGGCATGTCCGTTCCGTGTTCCATCCTTGCTTCCCTCCGCGATCATGGCGCCCTCGGGCGTCTTCCTCCGCGTCTTGACGTTTGCTCCAATGACCTGGCACTGCGGCCTTCGCATTCCGTTCACCGGCCTCGGCTCGGCCTGTCCGATCCGACCACTCCGCCCCAGCCAGTCGCCCCTACTCCCCCGGCTCGTCCAGCGTCGTGGTGCAGCGGCAGACCGTGGGGTCGAATTCGTCGGCGATGCGTTCCAGGACCATGTCGCCGATGGGGTTGGCGCCCCGGCCCATCACCAGCGTCTGCGCCAGGATGGCGTGCAGGCATTTGACGCGCACCGGCATGCCGCCCGCGCTCGTGCCCTTGATGTGTTCCTCGCTGTCGCCCACGCGTTCGGCCAGCTCGTGGCGGAAGGCGAGGTAGAGCCTGTGGGCGCGCTCGTAGGCGGCATGGACCTGCTCGTCATGTTCGACGAGTTCGGTATAGTCCTTCATCGTCCCGTCGGCCTCCACGTGGGAGACGGCCTTGACGGCCTCGGGGCTGGTCAGGTAGCAGGTGGTGGGGAACGGCGTGCCGTCGGGCAGCTGGGGCCTGGTGACCACGGCCAGCGGTCTGCCGCACACGCACCGAGCGCCCACGGCCACCATGCCGCGGGGGTAGCGTCCGAGCTGCTTGCCGGCCATGGCGATGTCCCTGTCGGTGGCGGGGTCGGCCATCACCCGGTCGACCAGCGCCTGGGCCTGCCGCTCAAGGACTTGCTGCGAATTCGTCTCGTCGCCAACCGATGGCGCGTGTGCTTGCCGTTGTTCCAAACCGCGATGCCTTCCTTTTGAAAACCAAGGCGTCGATCCGGCTCCGGCCGCATCGACTTCCGTTTCGTTCACGTCTGTCTACCCGCCTATCCAAGCATATGGCGTCGAACGCCGTCAGACGTCCTGCCGTCAGGCGCCTCGTCGCCACGTTGTCTGGCCATACCGGTCAATCGACTCGCCCAGGCTGCCGCTAGCTGCGGGCTGCCGACTTGGATTCCCGCGACTTCGACCGGGCCGTCGCCTTGTCCGCCTTGGCTTTCTTCTTGGAATCCCGCTTCTTGGCGTCCTTTTTCCTGTCGGTTTTCGCCTTGTCGTCCGACTTCGTGCCGGACTCGCCCGTGTCGCTTGACGTCGGCGTCATGTCCTTGCGCTGCGAGGGCAGCGGCTCGTCGGCCTTCTTGAAGCCGTAGGCCAGCTCGCTGTACCACGGCAGGGCGCGCGAGTCCTCGTCGGGGCTCACCGTCTTGGCCTCGTCCTTGGACTTGATGCCGGTGACCGCCTCGGGATGCTCCACATGAATCGACTGCTCGCCGGGAAAGACGAAACCGAGCCGCTGCCTGGCCTGGGCGGTGACGTATGCCTTGTCGTTCCAGCGCGAGATGTCGTTCTCGAGGTTCGCCTTCTTGGTGACCAGCTGGGATTCCTGGCGTTTGAGGCCGTTGAGCTCGGTGACGCTCTGGCTGTAGCTGAAGATGGTGGTGGCCAGCTGGATGACGCCCAGGGCCACGACGACCACGACGATGAAGAGGGCGAGCGGGCCGAAGTCCCCCCTCTTCGCTTTCCGCTTCGTCTTCGATGTCGCGTTGGCGCGCCCGGTGCCACGCCCGGTGGCATGACCGGTGTTGCGGCCGGTGGCGCGTTCGCGGCTCGATGTGCTCATATAACAAGAAATTACCCGTCGCATTCGACTTGCTGCGGATGCGACGGGCAATCAGATCACCTCATGCCTTGGCACGCGGGCCACGGGCGATGCCCATGGCGCAAACATGCCGAAGCGGGGTTACTTCGTGTACTTCTTGCAGGCCTTGAAGGCGGAATAGCCGGCGTACTCGGCGGTGGAGCCAAGCTCCTCCTCGATCTCGAGCAGGCGGTTGTACTTCGCGATGCGCTCGCCACGGGCCGGGGCGCCGGTCTTGATCTGACGGGTGTTCTTGGCGACGGCGAGATCGGCGATGGTGGTGTCCGAGGTCTCGCCGGAACGGTGGGAGACCATGGAGGTGAAGCCGTTGGCCGTGGCGAGCTCGATGGCGTCGAGCGTCTCGGTGACGGAGCCGATCTGGTTGAGCTTGACCAGCAGGGAGTTCGCGGCCTTCAGGTCGATGCCCTTCTGCAGGCGCTTCGGATTGGTGACCAGCAGGTCGTCGCCGACGAACTGGAGCTTGTCGCCCATCGCGGCGGTGATCTTCTGCCAGGCGGCCCAATCCTCCTCGGCGAACGGATCCTCGATGGAGACCAGCGGGTACTTGGAGACGAGCTCCTTGTAGTAGTCCAGCATGTAGTCGGCATCGCGGTCGGCGCCGTCGAAGTGGTACTTGTCGGTGTCCTTGTTGTAGAACTCGGAGGACGCCACGTCGAGGCACAGGCCGATCTGCTTGCCGGGCTCATAGCCGGCGGCCTCGATGGCCTGCATGATGTACTTGAGGGAATCCTCGTTGGTCTTCATCTTCGGAGCGAAGCCGCCCTCGTCGCCGAGGCCGGTCTCGTGGCCGTCCTTCTTCAAGATGGACTTCAGGGTGTGATAGACCTCGACGCCGGCGCGCAGGGCTTCCCTGTAGGTGTCGAAGCCGTAGGGGGAGATCATGTATTCCTGGATGTCGGTGGCGAAGTCCGCGTGGGCGCCGCCGTTCATGATGTTCATGTTCGGCACCGGCAGGATGTGGCCGTTGGTGCCGCCGAGATAGCGGTAGAGCGGCAGGTCGGCGGAGTCGGCGGCGGCGTAGAGGGCCGCGAGCGAGACGCCGAGGATGGCGTTGGCGCCGAGCTTGCCCTTGTTGGGGGTGCCGTCGAGCTCGATCATGGTCTCGTCGAGGGCGCGCTGGTCGGTGGCGTCCATGCCGATGACCTTGGGGGCGATGACCTCGTTGACGGCCTTCACCGCGTCGAGGACACCCTTGCCCTGGTAACGGGACTTGTCGCCGTCGCGACGCTCCCAGGCCTCCGCCTCACCGGTGGAAGCACCGGAGGGAACCAGGCCCAGGCCCTCGGCGCCGTCGACGGTGTTGAGCACGACCTCGACGGTCGGATTTCCACGGGAATCAAGAATTTCGCGTGCGTAGACGCTTTCAATTGCTGCCACAACCGCTCCTTACAGTTGACTACATTATCGGTTTCCAGCTTACCGGCTTTGTTGGACGAAAAGCAAGACAGGAAGCCGATTGTCGTTAGCGTTCACATCACCTTGTATGCCAGGTCGTCCAGCAGCTGGTCGGCCCAGCCCATCACCTCGGGGCTGGTCATCGGCTTGCCGCCCAGGCTGCCGGCGAACGGCGCGGGGATGAGCCAGGTGTGGGTGACCGGGCGGTACTGCGCGCCCTTGTAGATCCGCGAGATGCGCATCTGCAACGATTCGGGCGGGTCGACCTTGGCGACGCGCACGCGCCTGCCCTGGGCGACGATCTCGGAGATACCGAGCGCGCGGGCGCGGCCGCGCAGGCGGGCGACGTCGAAGAGGGTGTCGAACTGCTCGGGCAGCGGGCCGTAGCGGTCGGTGAGCTCCTCGCGCAGGTCGGTGAGGTCCTGCTCGCTGCGGGCGCCGGCCAGCTTGCGGTAGGCCTCGAGGCGCAGCTTGTCGGAGTCGATGTAGTCCACCGGGATCGAGGCCTCGATGGGCAGGTCGATGGTGACCGCGACCGACTCCTTGCGCTCCGGCTCCTTGTATTGCTCGACGGCCTCGGAGACCATGCGCACGTAGAGGTCGAAGCCGACGCCCTCGATGTGGCCGCTCTGTTCACCGCCCAGCAGGTTGCCCGTGCCGCGCAGCTCGAGGTCCTTCATCGCCACGTCGAAGCCGGAGCCGAGCGCGGTGTTCTGCGCGATGGTGGCCAGGCGGTCGTGCGACTGCTGGGTCATGGGCTTCGACGGGTCGTAGAGGAAATAGGCGTAGGCGCGTTCGCGGCCGCGGCCGACACGTCCTCGCAGCTGGTGGAGCTGGCTGAGGCCGAAATGGTCGGCGTGGTCGACGATCAGCGTGTTGGCGTTGCTGATATCGAGGCCCGTCTCGATGATCGTGGTGCACACCAGCACGTCGATGTCGCGATGCCAGAAGTCCTGGATGATGCGGTCGAGCTGCTTCTCCCCCATCTTGCCGTGGGCGATGCCGATGCGCGCCTCGGGCACCAGCTCGTGGATCTTGGCGGAGACCTTGTCGATGTCGTTGACCCGGTTGTGCACGTAGAAGACCTGGCCGCCGCGCAGCAGCTCCCGCCGGACGGCGGCGGTGACCTGCGCGTCCTCCTGGGCGCCCACGTAGGTGAGCACGGGCAGGCGGTCCTCGGGAGGCGTGGCCAGCGTCGACATCTCGCGGATGCCGGTGACCGCCATCTCCAGGGTGCGCGGAATCGGGGTGGCGGAAAGCGAGAGCACGTCGATGTTGGTGCGCAGCGCCTTCAGGGTCTCCTTGTGCTCGACGCCGAAACGCTGCTCCTCGTCGATGATCAGCAGACCCAGGTCCTTGAACCTGATCTTGGGGTTCAGCAGCTTGTGGGTGCCGATGACCAGGTCGACCTCGCCGGACTCGAGGCCCTTGAGGGTCTCGTCGATCTCCTTCTTGGTCTGGAATCGGCTCATCGCGGCCACGGTGACCGGGAAGCCCTCGTAGCGTTCGGTGAACGTCTCGTAATGCTGCTGCACCAACAGCGTGGTCGGCGCCAGCAGCGCGACCTGCTTGCCGTCCTGGATCGCCTTGAACGCCGCGCGCACGGCGATCTCGGTCTTGCCGAAGCCGACGTCGCCGCAGATCAGGCGGTCCATCGGCACCGGCTTCTCCATGTCGGCCTTCACCTCGTCGATGGTGGTGAGCTGGTCGGCGGTCTCCTGGTAGGGGAAGGCCTCCTCCAGCTCCTTCTGCCACGGGGTATCGGGGCTGAAGGCGAAGCCCTTGGCCTGCTGGCGCGCGGAATAGAGCTTGACCAGGTCGTCGGCGATCTGCCGCACGTGCTTGCGCGCCTTGGCCTTGGTCTGCGACCAGTCGGAGCCGCCGAGCTTGTTGAGCTTTGGTTTGTCGGCGCCGATGTATTTGGAGATCTGGTCGAGCTGGTCGGTGGGGATGAAGAGCTTGTCGGCCGGGGCGTTGCGTTTCGAGGGCGCGTACTCGATGACGAGGTATTCGCGGGTGGCGCGGTTGGCGCCCACGCCGGTGGTGCGCTGGCGCATCTCGACGAAGCGGCCGATGCCGTGCTGCTCGTGGACGATGTAGTCGCCGGCCTTGAGTTCCATCAGGTCGATGGCCTTGTGGCGGCGACGACGGGTCTTGCGTTGGGCGACGGCGCTGGTCCTGCCGGTCAGGTCGCGCTCGGTGAGCAGAGCGAACCTGGCGGAAGCGTCGACGAAGCCGTCCATGGCCTGCGAGCGCACGGTGTCGAAGCGGGTGACGCCGGTCTGGTTGAGGGCGCGGGTCAGGCGCGAGAGCGTGCCGTTGGCGGCGGCGGTGAGGGTGACCTCGAACCCGTCGTCGATCAGCCCCTCCACGCCGGTTCTCGCGCGCTGCTCGTCGCCGCGGTATTCCTCGGGCATCTTGGCGTCCAGCTGGACGTGGCCGGCGATGGCCTCGTCGACGCCGAAGCTGGTGAGCCGCCAGACCTGGTGGTCTGAGAACTCCAGGGAGCCGATGGTCTCGTCGAAGTCGAGGAAGCTGGCCTCTTCGAAGCTGATGGGTGCGCCGGCGCCGTGGCCGCTGGCCGCCACATGCCAGCTGGCGGCGAGGAACTCGTTGGCGGTCTTGGCGAGGTCGGCGGCTGAACGGCGCAGCTTCTCCGGGTCGCTCAGCATGATGACGGCGTCTTTGGGCAGCATCGCCGAGACCGGCTGCATGTCGTCGATCAGCGCGGGGATCAGCGACTCCATGCCTTCCACCGGGATGGAGTCGGCGATGGATTGCAGCATGTCGTCGGCGTTGGGGATCTGGCCGATGAGCGTTTTGGCGCGGGCGCGGACCTTGTCGGTCAGCTGCAGCTCGCGGCAGGGCGTCGCCCAGACGACATCGACGCCGTCGCCGTAGGTGCGCTGGTCGGAGGCGTGGAACTCCCTGATGGTGTCGATCTCGTCGCCGAAGAACTCGATGCGCACCGGGTGCGGCAGGGTCGGCGGGAACACGTCGACGATGCCGCCACGCACGGCGAACTCGCCGCGGTTGACCACCAGGTCGACGCGGGTGTAGGCGTTCTCGACCAATCGGGCCGATACCTCGTCCAGCGCGATCTCATGGCCCACCCTGAACACCAGCGGCTCCACGTCGCCGAGGCCCGCGACCACCGGCTGGATGAGCGAGCGCACCGGCATCACCAGGATGCGGATGGGGCCGAACATGGCGCTGCCGGCCTGCGGATGGCAGAGCCTGCGGAAGACGGCCATGCGGCTGGCCACGGTGTCGGCGCGCGGCGACAGGCGCTCGTGCGGCAGCGTCTCCCAGGCCTCGAGCTGGCTCACCTCATGGGGGTCTCCCCCGTACCAGGAACGGATGGCGTTGACGGTCTCCTCGGCCTCGCGGCTCGAGGGCACGATGAGCACCACCGGCGAATACTGGGCGCGTGCGGCGGCGAGGGCCGGGCGGATGCCGAGGGGCGCGCCGACGCTCAGCGCCTGGTCGGCCGCGCCCTCGGGCGGTTCGATCTGGTCGGCGAGCAGGTCGCGGAAGGCGCCGTCGTCCTCCAGCCGGGGCAGGAACCCTGCCAGCGCGCCCGCCATGCCGGTCGTGCCTTCAGCCTTTGGTGTGGTCTTGCCTGCCGGTGTTGCCGTTGCCTGCTGCGTTGCCGTGGTGTCCGTTTCCTTCGCCTGCCTACCTGTGCGTTTGCCTTCGCTGGCGGCATGGCCCGTGCGGCCTTGTGCCTCAGCGGCCATTGAAGCGCTCCTGCGCCTCGGCGAGGCCGGAGAACATGATGGTCTCGGCCGCGTCGGCGCCGTCGGCCAGGAAGTCGGGAAGCTCCTTGCGCTGGGCGCCGGAGAAGCCGCCGAGCACCCAGTTGACGGTGTTCTCGTGGGCGTGCGGGCCGCGGGCGGCGTGGCCGGTGCCCATGCGCACCCGGGCGTACTTGTTGGTGCCGAGCGACTTGTCGATGGAACGGATGCCGTTGTGCCCGCCCGCCGAGCCGCCGGCCTTCACCTTGATGCGCCCGAAGTCGAGGTCCATGTCGTCGTGGATGGCCACGACGTGGTCAGGCTCGATGTCGTAGTAGTTGCAGATCGACGAGACGGCGTTGCCGGAATCGTTCATGTAGGTCAGCGGCTTGGCCAGGAAGAACTTCATGGCGCGTCCGTCGAGCCTCATGATGCCCTTGCCCAGCTCGGCCAGGCCCTTGTGGTCGCTCAGCGTCACCGACCAGCGCTCGGCCAGCACGTCGGCGACCATGAAGCCCATGTTGTGCCGGGTGCCCTCGTACTTCCTGCCGGGGTTGCCCAACCCCGCGACCAGCCAAAAATCAGATGCCATTGCCTCGTGTGTTCCTTTTCGAATACGCCGTCAGGTGGGGCGGTGACGCCATCCACCTTGGTTTCGCCTGCATCCGGGCATGACAAAAGCCGCCGAATGCGACGATCAACATCTCCATGGTACCGGCTGCAAGAGACCCGCGCGCCGCATACCGCGCAGGGGCGAACCAGGTCGCGCCGGACCGTGAGGCGAACGCCGGGCGGAGGAACCGGACTCCATCGCCGACTCCGAAATCCCTGCGCCGATCCGGCCGATCCCCTATCGCAGGTCCTGGTACCAGTAGTTCACGTCGAGGTAGCCCTTGCCGTCCCAGCTCGCCTGCGGCAGCATGCCGAAGCGGGTGAAGCCGTACTTGCGCATCAGCGCGTTCGACCCGTCGTTGATGGCGAAGATCAGCGCCACGGCCATGTGGGCGCCGAGCTTTTTGGCGCGGGCGACGAGCCATTCGACCATGGCCGAGCCGTAGCCCCGGCGCCTGGCCGATCCGGCGATGTAGTAGCTCAGCTCGAGCACGCCGTCGTAGCCCTCGCGGTAGTTGTAGCGCGACAGGGAGCCGAAGCCGACCACCGTGCCGTCCCCGTCGGTGATGACGACCACGGGATATTGCGCGCGCGGCCGGTGGCTTTCGACCCATGCGCGCCGCTCGTCGAGGGTCTGCGGCCTCAGGTCGGCGGTGGAGGTGAAGGTCACCACCGCCTCGTTGTAGATGTCGGTGATGGCCTGGATGTCGCCATCGTTCGCGTCCCTGATCCTCGCCTTCAAAGGCTCCACGTTGTGCGCAACCATTTCCTCGCTCGCTTCCCTGTTCCTCATATCGTCCGAACGGCTTTCAACCATCGTTCGAATGCCGTTCGACCATCCCTCAACCATTATCCATGATGAATGATGGCATGGAACGGGCGAACCGCCATCATTCCATGCCATCATGCGGCCTCAACGCCTTGCGGCCGTCGAGGTGACACGGCCGCCGAGCCCTATTGCTGCCCCTCGAGCTGCAGGGCGCGGTTGAGCTGGTCGTTGAGCTCCTGCTGGGCCTTGCCGTAGCCGGCCCAGTCGCCACGCTTCATCGCGGCGTCGGAGTCCTTCATGGCCTGCCCCGCCTTGCTCAGCGCGTCCTTCAGGTCGGGGTTCGACGCGGCCGCGCCGGATTGCCCGGATTTCGCCGCGTCCTTGCCCTTCTTGGAGGTGTCGGCCTGCGGCGTCGACGAGGATGCGCCACCCGTGTTCTCCGCGTCGCCGGCCGAGGCTCCGGAGTCGCCGCCGAAGACCTGGTCGAGCGCCTCGTCGAGGGTGTCGGCGAACCCGACCTGGTCGCCGAAGGCCACGAGGACCTTCTTGAGCAGCGGGAAGCTGGTCGGACCGTTGGACTGCACATAGACCGGCTCGATGTAGACCAGTCCGCCGCCCAACGGAAGCGTCAGCAGGTTGCCGCGCCGCACCTTGGTGGAGCCCTGTTCCAGAAGGTTGAGCTCCTTGGAGACGTCGGCGTTGGAGTTGAAGTTGTTCTGCGCCTGGCCCGGGCCCGGCACGTTCGAGTCCTTCGGCAGCTCCTGCAAACGTATGGTGCCATAGTTCGGCCCGACCTTGCCCGGAGTCGACCCGGCGTCGGAGTCCACGGAGAGGAATCCGGTGAGGATCTCGCGCGTGGAGGTGCCGGCGGGGATGTAGGTGGAGGTCAGCGAGAAGAGCGGCTCCTTGGATCCGCCCGTCTTGAGCGTCAGATAGTACGGCGGCTGCAGCACGTGCCTCTTCTGCTCCCCCGGCAGCTGGGTGGGATCGACGGGCGTCTGCCAGAAGTCCTCGCCGGAGAAGAACTGGCCGGCGCTGGTCACATGGTATTTGGCCAGCAGCTGGCGCTGCACCTTGAAGAGGCTCTCCGGGTAGCGCAGGTGGCTCATCAGCTGGCCGGAGATCTGCGAGAGCGGGTGGTATTGGCCGGGGAAGATCTTCTGCCAGGCCTTGATCACCGGGTCCTGCTGGTCCCAGACGTAGAGGTTCACCGAGCCGTCGTAGGCGTCGACCGTGGCCTTGACCGAATTGCGGATGTAGTTGGCCGGCTGCGACTGCAGGCCCTGGATGGTCTTGGAGGCCACCGTGGTGGAGTCCTTCGTGGCCACGCCGAGGTCGGTGGTCTGCGAATACGGGTAGGCGTCGGAGGTCGTGTAGCCGTCGACGATCCACTTCACGCGGCCGTTGACCACCGCCGGGTACACACGCCCGTCAAGGGTGAGATACGGAGCCACCTTGGCCACACGCTCCCGCGGGCTGCGGTCGTAGAGGATCTGCGAATCGGGGGTGACGCGGTCGGAGAAGAAGATCTGGTCGCTGCCGAAGCGGATGGCATAGAGCAGACGCGTGAAGAGGTTGTTGACCTTCGGCCCGCCGTTGCCCTCGAACGTGTTGGAGGCGCCGGTGGAGCCCTGCGGGTAGTCGAACTCCCAGGGCTTGCTGCCCTTGGGCGAGCCGACCACGGAATAGTCCGGCGAGTTCGGGGAGAAGTAGATGCGCGGCTCGTAGTGCTGGCTCTTGGTGAGCTTGCCCTGGGTGGGGATGCCGGATTCGAAGAACTCGGGGTTGCCGTCGCTGGTCACCTTGTTGCCGTAGGCCGCCACGACGCCGTAGCCGTGGGTGAAGACGGTGTGGTCGTTGACCCAGTTGCGGTTGTCGTTGCCCTTGACGTTGAGCTCGCGGGCGGCGATCACCGTGTCCTGGCTCTTGCCGTCAATGTCGTACTTGTCGACCGCCAGGGAATCGGCGAACATGTAGTACTGCTTGGACTGCTGCAGCTGCTTGAACGTCGGCGAGATGACCTCGGGGTCGAGCAGACGGATCTGCGCGGTGGTCTCGGGATCGTTGGCCAGCGCGCCGGAATGGCCCTGGGTGGTGGCCTGGTATTGGTCCACCTTCACCTTGTCGAGTCCGTAGGCCTGTTGCGTGGCCTTGATGTTGCGCGAGATATAGGTCGATTCCATCTCCTGCTCGTTGGGGCTGACCTGGAAACGCTGCAGGAGCATGGGCCAGACGACGCCGAGGATGAGCGCGACCACCACGGCCGCGGCGACCGAGACGACCGGAAGCTTCCACGCCTTCACCGCGCGGCCGACCGGGGCCGATGCGGCGGAGGGGCGCTCGAGGGCGTGCGAGGCGAAGAGCCAGACGCCCAGCACCAGCCCGAGCACGGCGATCACGCCGGCGAGGATGAAGGTCACCGGGATGCCCACGTGCACCGTGGTGTAGTCGGCGCCGGTGAAGCGGCTGCCCTGCTCGGTGAGGTCGTCGAAGGCGCCCACCGCATGGCGCACCGCCCAGACCAGCATGTTGAGCACGAACCAGATGGAGATCTGATGGCGGGCGTGCCGGGTCATGGAGACGATGCCGTGGCCGTCGACCGGCATGGTCACGCGGATGCCACCCATGGCGAAATGCGTGATGACCGAGAAGATGAGCCCGAAGAGCAGCAGCATCGTCAGCGCCGAGAGCATGAGCTTGAGCCCGGGCAGCACGAAGACGTAGAAGCCGTTGTCGATGCCGAACTGCGGGTCACGCACGCCGAAGGACTGCGCGTTGAACATCAGCAGCACCTCGGACCAGTTGGCGTTGAAGCGCGAGCCGAAGACCAGGCCGACGATCAGCGAGATGACGACCGCCACGCGGCGCGCCGTCTTGGAGCTGACCGACTTGCCGACCTCGACGACGTCGCCCTTGATGCGGATGGTTGAGCCGTCGGCGGAATCGGGACGGGTGCGGATCGCCATGGTGGCGGCCAGGTAGCTGACCAGCGCCATCAGCACGGCGAAGGCCACCCACAGCCCTACCTTGGTCCACAGCTGGGTCCAGACCACCGACTGGAAGCCGAGCTGGCCGTACCACATCAGGTCGGTGATGAAGCGGTCGAGCCCGAAGACCAGGGCCAGCAGTACCGCCAGCACGATCACGATGCCGAGGAAGACCTTCGTGCCCCGGGAGAGGCCCGGACGCGGGGCCTTGGACCTGGTCCTGGTGATGCGCGGGCCGCCCGGCCTCGGGGGCCAGTTGAACCGGCCGGAGCGACCGGAGGCATGCGGGGCGTCGCCGTTGGTCTCGACATTGAGGATCGTGGGATCGTCATCGTCGTCCGAGCCCTCGTGACGATTGGCGCCGAAGCGGTTGCGCGGGTCGGGGAACCCGCCTAATAGGTCGAAGAAAGACATGGTCCCATTCTAGCGAAAGGTGTGGCCCCGCTCACGCTTCGCCATGCCCGGTATCCGTGGCCACCGCCAGTGGCCGCCGATTCCGCGTTCCCGGCCGCGTTCCCTCAGGCGAAGACGGTCTGCACCAGCGCCATGTAGAGGATGGTGCCCACGAAGATGGCCAGCAGGCTGTTGTGGCGCCAGCGGTAGAAGAGGACCATGACCAGCACCGCGATCGCCTCGGGGGCGCCGTGGTTGCCGCTGAACGGCGTGACGTCCTTGAGCGAGTAGACCACGAGCATGCCGGTGATGGCCGGCGGCAGCACGTCGCCCAGGTAGCGCACGAACTTCGGCGGGATCTTCGACTCGGGGAAGAGGATGAACATCGCGAAACGCGTGAAGATAGTCGTCAGGCTCACGATGGCGATGATAATGATGGATTGCCACACGGTCATGGTCATCATCGCGCCACCTCCTTCGTCGTCTCCGCGGTGCCGTCCGCGGCGGTCTTTCCGGCGTCCCCGGGCTTCGTGTCCACTCCTGCGGGCAGGCCCTTGTCATGGGGCTTCTCAAGATAGGGACGCAGCAGCTGGAAGACCACCAGCATCGCCACCAGGGCCGGGAGCATGAAGCGCTGCGGGCCGAAGACGGCCAGGCAGGCCACCGAGGCGACCAGGCCCACCAGCACGGGGACATGCCCGCGCAGGGTGTGCGGCGAGGCCTTCCACTGGTCGAGCAGGATCGAGACGAACATGGCGACCATGGCGAAGCCGACGCCCTTGGTGGAGAACGGCAGGATGCCGCCGATGAGCCAGCCGAGCATCGCGCCGCCGACCCAATAGCAGTAGTCGAGCAGCGAGACCCACAGGTAGGCCCATCCGCGGTCGATGCCCTCGGGCACCCGCATCGAGGAGTTGATGGCGAAGGTCTCGTCGCACATCCAGAAGATCAGGAACGGCTTCTTCCAGCCCATGTTACGGTAGGGTCCCAGCATCGAAAGCCCGTAGAAGAAGTGGCGGCCGTTGACCATGAGGGTGAGAATGAGGGCCGCGAAGGGGTTGAAGGCGCTGACCAGCAGATCGACGAGCACGAATTCCATGGAGCCGGCGAAGATGGTGGCGGCCATGAGCGCCGGGTAGACGAAGGGAAATCCCTTGGAATACATCAGCAGGCCGTAGGACATCCCGGTGAACATGAAGCTGATGCATATCGGCAGCGTCCGCGCGAACACGAATCTGAACGCCTTGAGCCTGGCACCTTGCCCCACCACCATCCGACACGCCTCCATCTCTCTGCCTGGGATCGCCGCCGGAGCTCGCCGGCGAGCGAAACAAGAGCCAGTCTAGCGTGCGCGTACCCTTCGACCCGCCGGCGTTCCACATGGCGACGCCGCGCATCCTTGGCAAGGCGATATGCGGTGACTATAGTGAACGCGTGGCCATGCCGCGCCGCCGCACCAATCACATGGGCGGGCGCGCGGACACGGCAAGCGACGAAAGGACACGAACATGGCGAACGGCGCGACTTCCACCCACAAGGCGGAGTCCCAAGGCGAGGGTGGGGCCCCATCCGCCGAAACGACGAAAGATCCGGCGGCGACGGAGCATCCGGCGGCCGCGACCACGACGGCAACGGCGAAACCGGCGGGGCTGCCCTACGGCAAGAGGCTGGTCGTGGCCTTCACCTTCTTCTCGATGTTCTTCGGGGCGGGCAACCTCATCTTCCCGCCGCTGATGGGCGCGCAGTCGCAGTCGGCGTCGGTGCCGGCCACCATCGGCTTCATCGTCTCCGCGGTCGGCCTGCCGATCCTGGGCGTGCTGGCCGTGGCCTCGGCCGGCGGCTTCGAGCGCCTCGCCTCCCGCGTCTCCCCCAGGTTCGCCGCCATCCTGGCCTTCGTCATCATCATGGCCATCGGCCCCTGCTTCGCCATCCCGCGCACGGCCACCACCTCCTACGAGATGGCGATCACGCCCTTCTTCGGCGAGAACAACCGCCTGGCGCTGCTGGTCTATTCCCTTGTCTTCTTCGCGCTCTCCTTCATCCTGAGCCAGCACCCCGAGCGCCTCTCCAAGTCGCTGGGCCGCGTGATGGGCCCGTTGCTGTTGGCGCTGATCGTGGTCATGTTCGTCTCCTGCGTCTTCATCGGCCACGGCGCGCTGCGCCAGCCCTTCGGCGAGTACGCACACGGCGCCCTGGTCTACGGCTTCGTCAACGGCTACCAGACCATGGACCTGCTGGCGGCGCTCTACTTCGGCATTGTCATCTCCGCCAACATCTCGCAGTTCGGCGTCACCGAGACCAGGGCCAACCGCCGCGAGATCAGCATCGCCGGGGCCAGCACAGGCGTCCTGCTCATCCTCATCTATTCCGCCCTCTCCTTCATCGGCGCGGTGAGCGGGTCGATCAGGCCGGCCAACGGCAAGAACGACACGGGCGCCACGGTGCTCACCAACATCACCACCTCGGCCTTCGGCTCCGTCGGCACGCTTTTCGTCGGGCTCATCTTCGTGCTGGCCTGCTTCAACGTCTGCACCGGCCTGATCTCCACCTGCGCCACCTATTTCGAGGAACACTTCCCCACCGTCCTCGGCCATCCGGTGCGCTACCGCGCGTGGACCGTGGTCTTCGCGATCTTCAGCTTCGTGGTCTCCAACGCAGGGCTGAGCGCCATCATCACCGTCTCGCTGCCGGTGCTCGGCGCGCTCTACCCCATCGCCATCGTGCTCGTGGCGCTCAACCTCGTCGAGAGGCCGTTCTCCTCGAGGTTCCCGCGCGTCTACTTCTGGACGGTGCTGCTGGTGGCGATCTTCAGCATCGTCGACTGCGTGGTGAAGCTGCTGGCGGTCTTCGGCCTGCCGGTGGCGGCCGCCAGCGACGCCCTGGCCACCCTGCCGCTCTACGGCGCGCAGCTGACCTGGCTCATCCCAGCGGCCCTGGGCATCGTCATCGGCGTGGTCGACAGCCTCATCCGCTCGCGGCGTCACGGCGGCGACCCGTCCAAGGCCGAGGGCGTGGCCGTGTCGGAGTGAGGCGACGACGGTCATCGGGCCGTTGGTCCGATCGCCGATGGATTAGGCAAAGGCGACGCGAGGATGGTTTCCAGCGTCGCCTTTGTCGTCAGACCATCGGCGATCGGCCATGCCACGTCATCTGCCTGCTGGCAGTTGACGGTTGAACATGGAATATAGGAAAAGCCCCGACGGTTCGTATTCCGCGGGGCTTTCTGCGTGCCAATGCTGGTCAGTAACGGCATCCACCATCCCATCGCCGTCACTGGTTCGGCCAGTCATGGCCATCGGCTCGTCTCGGCGCTCACGCCTTGGTGATGTGGCCGCCGAACTGGTTGCGCATCGCGGTGACCACGCGCAGCACGTCGTCGGCGCCGCCGCGCGAGGCCTGGCGCGTGAACAGGCCGGCGCTGATGGCCGGGGTGGGCACGCCGAGCTCGGCCGCCGCCTCGATAGTCCAGCGGGCCTCGCCGGTCTCGTCGGCCACCGGCGGCATGCCCTTGAGGTCCGGGTCGTCCTTCATGGCGCGGACCACCAGGTCGAGCAGCCAGGAGTCGACCACGCTGCCGGCGCGCCAGGAGGCCATGACCTCGGCCGGGTTGCCGATGTATTCGCTGCGTTCCATGGTGGCGAAGCCCTCGCCGAACGCCTGCATCATGCCGTATTCGATGCCGTTATGCACCATCTTGGCGAAATGGCCGCCGCCGACCGGGCCGGCGTGCACCAGTCCGTTCTTGCCTTCCGGCTTCAGCGCCTCGAAGATCGGCAGGGCGCGCTCGTATTCCTCGTCGGTGCCGCCGGCCATCAGCGCGTAGCCGCGTTCCTCGCCCCACACGCCGCCGGAGACGCCGCAGTCCATGTATTCGATGCCGTTCTTCGCCAGCTTCTCGGCGTTGAGCTTGTCGTCGCTGTAGCGGCAGTTGCCGCCGTTGATGACCATGTCGCCGGCCTGGAGCAGGCCCATCAGCGCGTCGAGCGTCTCGTCGGTCGCCTTGCCGGCGGGGACCATGATCCACACGGTGCGCGGGGCGTCGAGCCTGGAGACCAGCGCCTCGAGGCTGTCGACGTCGCGACCGGACTCCGGGCTCAGGTCGTAGCCCACGACCTCGTGCCCGGCCTCGCGGATCCTCTTCGCCATGTTGCCGCCCATACGGCCCAGTCCGATCATGCCTAGCTGCATAGATTCCTCCAGATGAGAATAGTGATACCCAATGAGCGTACCATATCGATTACATTGATTACCCTTTTCTTTAAAGGGAGTACTTTTAAAAAATTAGTGGGGATGATAACTTCATTTAGTATTTTTTATATCTGTTTGATACTCTCAATGGTATGCATACGTCATCCTCTTCCAAGACCGCATCGAGCAAACGGCGGCCAAGGTCGCGCAACCTCCGCCGGGCCACGCCCGCCAGCGAGCGCCTGAAGGCGTTCTCCATGCCCACCGCGGTGACCCCGAGCTCCCCCATCGCCCCCTCGAGCCTGACGAACAAGAGCAGTACCGTGCTGCACAGCGCCATCGCCGAGGAGCTGGCCGTCGACATCATCGAGGGCCGGTGGAAGACCGGGGAGAGCATGACGCTCAACGACATCCAGCAGCGTTTCTCGATCTCGAGGACCGTGGCGCGCGAGACCGCGCATTCGTTGGAGTCGGCGCACGCCATCGTCATCAAGAAGCGCGTCGGGCTGATCGCCCAGGACCTGGGCGAATGGCTCTCGCTCGACACCCAGGTGATCACCTGGAAGCTGCACTCCAAGCAGCGCAAGCAGGAGCTCATCGCCTTGACGGAGCTGCGTCTGGCGGTCGAGCCCTTCGCCGCCGCCCAGGCCGCGCTGCGGGCGCCGGTGGAGACCCGCGCGCTGATGCCGGTGCTGGCCATGGAGCTGCGCAAGAACGGCGAGGCCGGCAACATGGACGAGTTCCATCGCCTCGACCTGCGTTTCCACAACGAGATCCTGCGCCACAGCGGCAACGACCTCTTCTCCTCGCTCTCCTCGCTGGTCGACATCGTGCTCACCGGCAGGGTGGAGCAGGGGCTCTACCCCAGCGAGCCCAAGCACGAGATGCTGCTGGCGCACGAGGACGTGGCCGAGGCGATCTGGGAGGGCAACCCCGAGATGGCCCGCAAGGCCATGTCCGACATCGTCACCGAGGTCAGCGGCAGCACGCGCGGGCAATGAGGAAGCCACATTCATTGGCGGGCACGATTTCTCATCGTCACCGGCGGATGTGGCCTACCTATGTTGTGGCGGCATGCCCGTGGCATCACAAGAGCGAGACGCTCACGACCAGTGGACACACGAGGATATGACTCATAGGCCGCGTGAAACCGATATCCGGATTCGCACGGCCGACAAAAAGAAGCGGAACCCTTACTCGGCCTGTTGCTTGGCCAGGTAGTCCCTGACGGCAGCAAGGGCCTGGTCCTCGACCTGCTCGGGCGTGCCCTCGATGCCGATCTCGACGCCATTCTCCCCCGGTTCGAGCGGCTGCAGATCGGCGAACTGGCTGGGCAGCAACGACGGCGGCATGTAGTGGCCCGTGCGCTTGGCCAGGCGCGTGCCGATCAGCTCCTGGGAGCCGGAAAGATGGACGAAGAGCACATCGAGGTCATGGCGCAGCACATCGCGGTAGGCCTTCTTCAGCGCCGAGCACGAGACGACGGTGCCCTTGCCCTGCCGATCCTGGTCAATCATCCATTCGTTGATGATCCTCAGCCAGGGCCAGCGGTCCTCGTCGCCGAGCGGGATGCCGTGGCTCATCTTCTCCACGTTGGCCTTGGGGTGGAAGTCGTCGCCTTCGGCCATCACGAGGCCGAGGCGGTCGGCCACCGCCTGCGCGACGGTGGTCTTGCCGCAGCCGGAAACACCCATGATGACAACGTGAACACTCATTCGCTACCCCTCGCAGCACTCGACCTTGATGACTTACACAGACTATATAGCCCACGACCGCGCCTGTCAAAAGGATGACGATACGTCAAGAAAGTACTACCTTTGTCGGTACGAGGATGACGCTCGCCCCGATAACGTAATCCCCAGCGCTCGGGCATATCCGCATCTACCGGCAGGACCCCTCTCCCGCCTTCGTTTCCGAACCAAGGCACGAAAGCGCCCGCCATACCAGAAGCGGCCGGCCACCCCACACGGTTCGCATGGGATGGCCGGCCGCCACCGGCGAAGGCAAATACCGGCATCTTTTCAGCCGGCCGCCCTCGTCGGCGGGAGCAAGGCTCAGCGCTTGTCCGCCACTTCCGGCTTCTTCAGGCCGTCGTCGTCCTTGGCGATCGCGCCGGTCGCCCGGCCGATGGCCCTCAGGCCGTGGTACATCACCAGCACCGCGACGGTGCCGATGGCGATGCCGTTGAACTTGACCCCGCTGATGGCGAAGCCGAAGTCGGCGATGCCGATGATCATGGTGACCGCGGCGGTCATGTTGTTCAAGGGCTTGCCGAAGTCGACCTGGTTGTCGACCCAGATGCGCACGCCGACCATGCCGATCATGCCGTAGAGCAGCGTGGTCACACCGCCGAGCACGCCGGAGGGAATCGTGTTGATGACCGCGCCGAACTTCGGGCACAGGCTCAGGATGAGCGCGAATGCGGCGGCGCACCAGTAAGCGGCGGTGGAGTAGACGCGGGTGGCGGCCATCACGCCGATGTTCTCGCCGTAGGTGGTGGTGCCGGAGCCGCCGCCGAAGCCGGCGATCGTGGTCCCCAGGCCATCGGCGAAGAGCGCGGTGCCGATCTGGTCGTCATAGTCGCGACCGGTCATCTGGGCTACCGACTTGACGTGGCCGACGTTCTCGGCGATCAAAACCATGACCACCGGGATGAACATGGGCAGCACCGAGAAGTCGGCCTGTGGCATGTGGAACTGGGGGAAGCCGATCCACGAGGCCTTGGCCACCGCGGCGAAGTCCACCTGCCCGCGGAAGCAGGCGTAGGCGTATCCGACCAGCACACCGAGCAGGATGTTGAGGCGGCCGATCAGGCCCTTGAAGAGCACCGCGATCAGCAGCACGGCGACCAGGGTCACCGCGGCGGTGTCGGGCGCCTTCTGGAAGTTGTTCCACACCGAGGGGGCCAGGTTGAAGCCGATGATGGCGACAATGGCGCCGTTGACCACCGGCGGCATGATGATGTCGATCCACTTGGCGCCGGCGAAGTGCACGAGAACGCCGACCAGCGCCAGCAGGATGCCGGTGCACATGATGCCGAAGCCCGCCGCGGGGATGCCGCCACCGACGCCCTTCTCGGCCTCGACGGCCGTGATAGGGGCTATAAAACCAAACGAGCTACCCAGATAACTGGGTAGCTTGTTTTTGTTGATCAACAGGAACAGCGCCGTGGACATCGCCGTGAAGAACAATGTCGTCGACGGATCGAAATGCGTCAGTATCGGCACCAGGAACGTCGCGCCGAACATCGCGATCACGTGCTGGGCTCCAATGCCCGCCGTCCGGCCCCACGTCATGCGCTCGTCGGGGTCGATCACCTCACCGGGATTCAACGTCTTGCCGTCGCCGTGCAATTTCCAGGTGAACATGTTGCTCATCCTTCGCTCTCCTTTTTGGGCATACTTCCGCCACTGATTGAAAAATAGGGGATTCACCGCGCGGCCTTGCTTTCGTCGCGCGCCTTGCGATAGTTTAATGCACGTTTGGACAATCGGCGTGTCGCGTTCATTACGTGGACATCGAACAACAACCGACTCCCAAGACTCAACCTATGACTGTTTTTTATTCCGCTTATAAGCTCAGTCCGGAACACCTCGACATTAATTATCCAGCGGCCTTATCACTCTCATCGTTGAGTAGCTGGGCGGAGATATGCGATGTTCGGGCGTAAGACATGGCCGAGCGGCCAAGGAGCGTCCCGAACATCGTATATCTCCGCCCGGCTACGTCAATCAGAACGCACGTCAGTCGAAACGCGCCGACTCAGAGGTGAGGGGTGACGGACTGGACGACGTCCACCAGGTCTCCGTTGGAGAGCAGGGGACGTTGGAACTCGCGCCACGGGTCGACCTTGACGACCCAGCGGCCGGTGTCCTTGTCGTAGACGGGGCGGGCGGTCTGCTCGAAGTGGATGCGCTCGTCGGTGCGGCCGGTGTTGGGGTCGCGGCGCGAATAGTGCAGACAGGTGCAGTTGGTGATCTTCCAGTTGTCGCTGTCGGCGCGGCGCAGGAACTCCTCGTCGGAGAGGTCCTCGAGGGTGAGCATCAGCGAGAGCATGAAGTCGCCGTGGGTCACCGCGATGACGGACTGGGCCTCGGCGCGGCGGTTGAGCGAGGTGAGCAGGTTGTGGGCGCGGTTCTCGGCCACGTCGGCGATGGATTCGCCGGCCGGCGGACGCCAGTAGAGCGGGTCGGTCTTCTTGAACATCCAGTTGCGCTCGTAGTTGGTCTTGAAGACCTCCTGGGTCACGGTGCTGATCTCTCCCCAGGAGCGTTCGCGCAGCACGCGCGTCTCCTCCCATTTGGCCTTGGGCAGCGCCATCGTCGCCGCGGTCTCGCGGGTGCGCACGTAGGGCGAGACGAGGTAGCGGTCGAAGAGCTGCTGCTGCTCGACCAGCCAGCGGCCGATGCAGTAGGCCTGCTTGCGTCCGGTCGCCGTGAGCCTCCACGAACGGTCGGGCACGGTGACGTTGTCCTGCGTGAACAGGGAATTGTCGCCGTGCTCCCCCGCCTTGACGATGACGTTCGCCTCCGACTCGCCGTGCCGGATCACATACAAATCCAATGGCATGCCCATGTGCCTTGCCTCGTTTCCGCTATTGCCTCGTTGCGCTCATATATCCATGGCCATTATCGCACGGTCTCGCCGACCTTGCCAGCGTGATAATCGAATGGCCGATACTCAGAACTCACCGGAAACCCCCATCGGAAAACACCCCATCGAGTGAACCATCGAACATCCCATCAGACAACACCACCAAAAAACGACGCTTCGGGCTGGACGACACATCGCCGAACGACCCTTACCAATCACCCCAGCGAACACGCGAACAGGCCATCCGGTTGCCTTCATCCAACCGGATGGCCTGTCTGCCAGTCAATCTGTCAATCAGTCAGTCAGCTTGTCAATCAATCAGCAAATCGACCGATCGCCCGTATCAGCCCTCGATGGCGATCTGGTGCATGGGCTCGACCTTCGGGGCCGGCTGCTTCTTGGCGATCTCGAGGTTCAGGGTGCCGTCCTTATAGCTGGCGTGCACGTCAGGGTCCTTCACCTCGTCGCCGACGTAGAAGCTGCGCGAGCAGGAGCCGGCGTAGCGTTCGCGGCGCAGCCACTTGCCCTCCTCGCCCTTCTCGTCGTGGTGCTCGTCGCGCTTGGCCGAGACGGTCAGGTAGCCGTCATGCAGCTCGAGCGAGATGTCGTCCTTGTTGAAGCCGGGCATGTCGATCGAGACGTCGTAGGCCTTGTCGGTCTCGCGCACATCGGTCTTCATCATGTTCGCCGAGGAGACGGGGTTGCCGATGCGCGGCGTCGAGTCGCGCCAGCCGGCGAAGAACGGGTCGTCGAAGAAATCGGAGAACGCATCATGCATCAGATCCGGAAACATAGCCATAATCAATACTCCTTGAAACGATGAGGCAAGCCATGACGCCCGCGGCCGCCAACACGTCCGGCCACCGGCGACACGCTCCGGAACCTTGCGGCTCCAAGTCTTTGTGTGTCACTATGACCAACCGATATTCCCGGTCCCGCTTCCAGGATTTAACCTATGGTGAACAAAACTTGAGTCTCCTCGACTCAACTTTTGGAATCGACTATATAACCAGTCTGCCCTACTCACCTTTGTAGGGATAGTCGCGATGGGATTGGGCGCGGAACTCGCGGACCCTCTTGATCTTGTTCTTCCGGTTGAACTCGATGACCGAGGCGCCGTCGAAGTCGTACGGCTCGCCGTCGCCATCCTTGGCGGCGAACGTCCAGAAGACGGTGATGGAGGGCTGGCCCTCACGGCCGCGCGCATGGGTGAAATTGGCGATCTTCCAGTTGAGCACGACCACGCGGTCCAGCTCGTCGGCGATCCACAGGTGGATCTGGTTACGGTTCTCGTAGATATGGCCGTTGCTCTGCTCGTAGACGCAATCGGGGGCGAAGCACGAGTCCAGTCCGTCGAAATCCCGCGTCACCCACATGCGGAAATAGTCGGAGATGGCACGCTCGCGCCGCCTTGCCCTCGGTATCGATAACGTCACAGTCGCCATAGCTCAATGATAACGCGGCGGAGGGCTTATGCGCAGGGGTTATCTCGATTCCCCACCATAATATTTACGCGCGCGCCCTAGGCGAGACCTAGGCGCTTCTCGAGATAGCCGCGCAGCACCACGGCCTGGTTGCGCTCCGGATCCTTGGCGCCGTAGAGCAGCGTGACCTTCCCGCGCTCCCGGCACAGCGCCGCCAACCGGTCGACCGCCTCGCCGTTGGCGTCGAGCTCCTTGCGGTAGCGCCCGGCGAACTCCTCGAACCTCGCGGGGTCGTGGCCGAACCACTTGCGCAGCTCGGTGCTGGGGCCGATTTCCTTCAACCACAGGTCGAGCCGCGCCTTCGCCTTCGAGACGCCGCGCGGCCAGAGCCGGTCGACCAGCACGCGGCAACCGTCCGCCTCATCCGCCGCCTCGTAGACCCGTTTCAATGCGATCGTCATGGCGCGCCCTCTTTCATATCGGAGTCAAGCCGAAATCCACGGCCCAGCCTAGCGCAAACGGCAACCGGGCGATAGGGGAACCGGAATCAGCGAACATCGAGGTTTTCATCGAACTTTGCGCTTCCTCGATATCGGGTGCCGGAATGCGCAATATACCTGATGCCTACTCGGTGTCCGGAGCAGGGTGACAGCTTGACGAGCCGAAAATGGCGGAGGACGAACGAACCGCTCCTCTCAGTTCATCAGGAAGTCGAGGATGTTCATGCCGGCGTCGGTCTCGGCGCGGTAGAGCTCGGTGTAGCCGCATTGCGCGCAGCTGACGGTGATGAACTTCTTGTTCTGGACGTTGAAGAGCTTGGCGAACTCGCCACCGGTCGCCTGGAACTGGTCGGAGGTGTAGCGCTGGCACCCGCATTTCTCGCACACGTACTGTTTCTGCTGCATGATGGCCTTTCGGTTCGTCGGTTTCGCCGTTTTGGGCATTGCCTATCAATCCATCTAACCACAGGGTGCCGGTCGACCGGTCGCGACGGGCCACCGAGAGTATGAAAATCGCCGTTCCCGGGCTCAAATCCACGGGAACGGCGATGGGACCGCGAAAGCGGCACGAGGTACTTTCAGATGAGGGTCTCGTCGATCGGCTTGTCGCCATCGTAGAAGGCGATGGTCTTGCGCTTGGCGACGTCGGCGCCCAGCACGCGGGCGATGACCGCCGCGACATTGCCCCTGGAGGTGGCGCGCTGCTCGGCCGTGGCCGGCTTGCCGTCGATCATCGCATGGTCGTCGCTCAGCACGATCTTGTCGCTCTCGGGCTCGAGGGTGAGCACGCCGGGGCCGAGGATGGTGTAGTCCAGAGAGCTGTCGCGCAGGTGGGCGTCGGCGTCGTGCTTGGCGCGGGCATAGGGCACGAACGACTCGGGCCAGCCCATCGACTCCGGGTCGCGGCTGGCGGTGTCATAGGAGACCATCACGAAGCGGCGCACGCCGGCCTTCTGCGCGGCGTCCATCGCGTTGACGGCGGCCTGGTAGTCGACCGCATGCGTGCGCACCGGGTCGTCGCCGCCGGCGCCTGCGGAGAAGACGACGGCCACGGCGCCCTCGAAGAGCTCGGCGAAGGCGTCGACGTTGGCATGCTCCATGTCGAAGACGACCGGATTGGCGCCCGCCGCGCGCACGTCGTCGGACTGCGCCGGGTTGCGGATGACCGCGTCCACCGCGAAGCCCTCCTCCTTCAGTTTCGGCTCGGCGAGCAACGCCACCTTGCCATGCCCGCCCAGAATCACCACACGTCGCTGATCTGCCATATCGATTCCTTTCAGAAGAATGAAATACCCTCCCATTATCACCCAGGTTCGGGCGCCCGGCTCACATTTTTTCGACGCCCCGAAAAAATGTGAGCCAAACGAACAGGAACGAACATTCGCCGCGAGCCAAAAACCGCGAATTTCCAACGATTGTCGAATGTCCTCAAAAATTTCGAGGCTCACATTTTTTTGACACTCTCAAAAAATGTGAGCCTCGCACATGGTCGTTCCCGAAACATTCAGACGGAAACCAATTCTCCATGCGACTCGTATTCATAGGAATGGTCGTATAGGTAGGTCGGGAAAATATCGATGGAACCGTTCTGCCACATGGGCACGCCGTGCACGACGGCGACATCCTCAAACGCCTTCTCGTCTTTCAGCGGCTCAAAGGCCGGGACCTCATCGAACAACTCGGTGAAATCACAAAGCCTGGTTTCACCAGTCGAGAAGGTGACCAGCATGATGTAATCGTCGGTCACCCGCGCGGACGTAACCTTCAATTCCTCACCGGGATCGTCGGCATGGACAATACCGTCGATCTCAACCATTCAGCATCTCCTTACAAGAACGGCTTAACCCGATTGAACGGATGCCTCAATACTGCGTTGTTCTAATTGTCAGTGTAAAGGAAATCCACGATCTAGGAAATATTGCGTGGCATCTTCTATAATCGAAAGCCATGGCGATCAGACTGTTCACCATAGAATTTCGATTGGTTACGTCGGCGAGGAGAACGAATCATGGCAACACAGCGCAATGCCTCCCCTCTGATGACCGTCAAGGGACTCGCCGGGCTGCTATATCGGATGGGGCGCACCTTCGACGGGCTCAATACCTCGCGCATGGCCACCGAGGAGTTCCTGCGCACCGGCAATCCCCAGGTCGTCGGATCGCGCAACGATTATGCGCTGCTGTGCGACCTGAAAGACGCCTCGTCATATGTCATTGAATATGACTACTCAGCCCACCCCATGGACCTGGCATGGTTCACAGGCATCAACGCGAAGATGACCCGGACGGCGGCGATGGAACCCGGCGTGCTGAGAACGGCCGAGAACGTCATCGTCTCCACCCGTCGAGGCACCTACACCCCGCCGGTTCCCGACGAAGCAGCGATCGAACACGAGCTGGACCTGGCCACAGGCGACGGCGGCGCCTCGCCTTCGAACAGCGGACACGGGACCGAACCATCGCAATCTTCGCCGGCACTGCACCGCGCCTCACATATGTTCGCCACCTTGGCGAAGATGCAGCCGTTCGGCGATGGCAACAAGCGCACCGCCCTGCTCGCCGCCAATGGCCTGCTGTTGCGGCTGGGTTCCCCTGACATCCTCGCCGTCCCGACTGAGCCGCCCGCCCGCGACACGTTCAACGACCAGCTGAGCGCCTGGTATCTGGATGACGACCCGACCGTCATCGGTTGGCTGGCGGAGTGGAATGGAACCGGGGAAATCCGGCTGGATGAGCGACCAGTTTTCGCCGAATGAGACAACGAGGCTCACATTTTTTCGACGCCCCGAAAAAATGTGAGCCAAACGAACAGGAACGAACATTCGCCGCGAGCCAAAAACCGCGGATTTCCAACGATTTTCGAGCGTCCTCAAAAATTTCGAGGCTCACATTTTTTTGACACTCTCAAAAAATGTGAGCCTCGCACATTCACACGTTGAACTTGAAGTCCACGATGTCGCCGTCCTGCATCACGTAGTCACGGCCCTCCTGGCGGAGCTTGCCCTCCTCCTTGATCTCGTTCATGCTGCCCTTGGCGGCGACGAAATCATCGTAGGAGACGATGTCGGCCTTGATGAAGCCACGCTCGAAATCGCTGTGGATCACGCCGGCGGCCTGCGGGGCGGTCCAGCCCTGGTGGATCTGCCAGGCGCGCACTTCCTTGACGCCGGCGGTCAGGAAGGTCTGCAGGCCGAGCACGTCGAAGCCGACGCGGGCCAGCTGGTCGAGGCCGGATTCCTTCAGGCCGGCGTCGACGAGCATCTCTCGGGCGTCGGCCTCGTCGAGCTCGGTGAGGTCGGATTCGAACTGCGCGTTGAGGAAGATCGACTGCGCGGGCGCCACGGAATCGGCGAGTTGCTTCTGGAAGTCCTTATCGCCCAGCTCGGTGTCGTCGACATTGAAGACGTAGATGAACGGCTTGGCGGTCATCAGGTGCAGGTCGTAGATGTCGGCCTTGTCGATCTTGCCGGCGGACGCGGCGTGGTCGATGGTCTCCCCGGCCTCGAGGATCTCCTGGGCCTTCTTGACCGCGTCGACGTAGCTCTGCTCGACCTTCTTGCCGCGCAGGTCCTTCTCGATCTTGGGCAGCGAGTTCTCGATGGTCTGCAGGTCGGCGAGCATCAGCTCGGTGTTGATGGTCTCCACGTCGTCGGCGGGGTCCACGCGTCCGTTGACGTGCACGATGTCGTCGTCCTTGAAGGCGCGCACGACCTCGCAGATCGCGTCGGCCTCGCGGATGTTGGCCAGGAACTTGTTGCCCAGGCCCTCGCCCTCGCTGGCGCCCTTGACGATGCCGGCGATGTCGACGAAGGTGACGGTGGCGGGCACGATCTTCTCGGTGCCCACCAGCTCGGCGAGCACGGGCAGGCGCTTGTCGGGCAGCGGCACGATGCCGGTGTTGGGCTCGATGGTGGCGAACGGATAGTTCTCCGCAAGCACGTTGTTGCGGGTGAGGGCGTTGAACATGGTGGACTTGCCGACATTGGGCAGACCGACGATTCCGATGGTTAAAGACATACCTCAAGTCTAAGGGCAAGCTGGACGAAGCGCACCCCGCGCGATTGCGGAAACGCCGTCGCGCCGCCATGGCATCGCACCTGAACCGTCGCACCCGCCCCGGCCAAGGATCCGGCGCTGTGACGAATGTCGCAGACGGCGTAAAATATGTCATAAACACACTGTATATCCAATAAAAAAATGAATAAAAAATGAGCTTGTTTTCCCCTGAATCTCATACGACACAAAGCTCTGGCGATACATTGAAAATAGATGAATATGCAGGTGTTCGTATATTTTGTCCCCAAAATCACCTATAGTATTCCTATCCAATATTCACAGAAGAGGTCGCTGGATCCACCAGTAGGCCGCGCGAGACGGGATTGCGTCGATGACCGCGGATGAACAGGGCTCCAGCCGAAATTGTTGGCGGCATTCAGCGCTGATGGTTGGGCCCGGGCCCAATAGGCACGGGACTGTCGCGGACACGTCCGTGAAGCGCTATTGATGAAATATCGTTGGTGGAATCTTCGAGAGGGATGCATCATCGGTTCGTGAACACCGGGATGTGTTCCGCAACAAGGTTCGGCCACATAGCCTTTTCCCTAGAGAGAGGAATGGTATGTCGGTACCGACCGCACATACAGACGAGGCCCCTTCCCCTGCCGGGAAGCCCCAGGGCGCCACGAAGGCGACCGAAAGCAAAGCAAGCGACAACGGCGTCCAGAGGAACCTCAAGACCCGCCATGTCTCGATGATCGCCCTCGGCGGCTGCATCGGCACGGGCCTGTTCATGACCTCCGGCTCGACCATCTCGAAGGCCGGCCCGGGCGGCGGACTCGTCGCCTACCTGGCCATGGGCATCATGGTCTACTTCCTGATGACCAGCCTCGGCGAGCTCGCCACCAACCAGCCGGTCTCCGGCTCGTTCGCCACATACAACGCCAAGTACGTCGACCCGGCGCTCGGCTTCGCAATGGGCTGGAACTACTGGCTCAACTGGGCCATCACCATCGCCGTCGACATCTCCACGGCGGCCATCCTCATGCAGTACTGGCTGCCCAAGACCCCAGGCTGGATCTGGAGCCTTTTGGTGCTCGCCTTCATCCTGATCATCAACGCGCTGACCGTCTCCGCGTTCGGCGAGACGGAATACTGGCTCTCGCTGATCAAGATCGTCACCGTGGTCGTCTTCCTCATCCTCGGCTTCTGCATGATCTTCGGCATCATGTTCAAGCCGGCGGTCGGCTTCAGCAACTTCACCTACAAGGACGCCCCGTTCGTCGGCGGCATCCCGGCGATCCTGAGCGTCTTCCTCATCGCGGGCTTCTCCTTCCAGGGCACCGAGCTCGTGGGCGTGACCGCGGGCGAGTCCAAGGACCCGGAGCACGCCGTGCCGAAGGCGATCAACAGCGTCTTCTGGCGCATCCTGATCTTCTACATCCTCTCGATCGTCGTCATCGCGGCGCTCATCCCCTACACCAGCCCGAACCTGCTCTCCTCGGCCAACGGCGACATCGCCATGTCCCCGTTCACCCTGGTCTTCAAGCGCGCCGGCCTCGCCTTCGCGGCGAGCCTGATGAACGCGGTGGTGCTCACCGCCGTGATCTCCTCGGCAAACTCCGGCATGTACGCCTCCACCAGGATGCTCTACTCGCTCTCCGAGGACCACTACGCGCCGAAGATCTTCTCCAAGACCACCAAGCACGGCATCCCGCTGGCCTCCCTGGCCGTCACGACCATCATCGCGCTGCTCGCGTTCTCGACGTCGATCTACGGCCAGAAGATCTACATGTGGCTGGTCGCCGCCTCGGGCCTCACCGGCTTCATCGCCTGGGTGGGCATCGCGCTGAGCCACTTCCGCTTCCGCAGGGCCTTCATCAAGCAGGGCCACAAGCTCTCGGAGCTCAAGTACCACGCCAAGCTCTTCCCGCTCGGACCGATCCTCGCGCTCATCCTGTGCATCGCGATCATCTGCGGGCAGAACATCAGCGCCATCATCAACTTCGACTGGAAGGAGATCGGCATCACCTACCTGAGCGTGCCGCTGGTGCTGATCCTCTACTTCGGCTACAAAATCAAGAACCACACCCACATCATCCCGCTCGACGAGATCGACGTGAGCCCCCATCGTCCGTGATGGGCCGGTTGTCGGTTTGAACGGCCCGCCCGGCGGCTTCCATGATTCCATGGTGCCGCCGGGCGGGTCTTTTTTTATTCTGTTATTCATTCATTGATTGATTTTTATATGGCTGTATTGCCGTATTCCCGTGGTTCGCGTCCGTGTCATTCCCGCGGCACGTGGACGCCGGCCGGCGCGTCGATGACGATGGCATGGTCGTCGTCGAGCAGGTGGAGGCGCAGCCGGTCGCCGAAACGGCGCGCGATCCTTTTCGCCGCCCGGCCCATCGCCGAGTCGCCCAGGTGCGGGACGATATGGAAGTCGACGAGCCGCAGACCCCTGGTGTCGCGCAGCGAGGAGGCGGCCCGGCGGTCGTCCATGGCGGCGATGTAGCCGATGTCCGGGGCGATGACCACCGCGCCCGCCGAGACGCCGATGTAGAGGCTGCCGCGTTCGACGGCCCCGATCAGCAGCTCGTCCGCGCCGGTGCGGCGCAGTTCCTGCAGCAGGTAGAAGGTGTTGCCGCCGCCGACGTAGATGGCGTCGCAATGGCGCAGCGCCCAGTCGATCTCGCGCCCTCCGGCCCGTGCGATGTCGAGCTGGTGGACGCGGAATCCGGCGCGGCGCAGCAGGAAGCGGATGACGGGACGGGCGAACCTGGACCAGTCGTTGGCGTCGGCGGTGGGAATGTAGGCCAGCTTGAGGCCCGAGACCCTGATATGGTTGCGCACGATCGCCCTCACGGCGCCGATGGGCTTGGACGCCAGCACCAACCTCGGCATACGCACCCCTCTCCGTCCGCCGCACTTCCGCAAGCCGCCATGGCCACAGGCGCCCGCAGCGTCGCGCAACATTTCGATATAACGAACTATAGGTTTTCGCCCTGACGCGAGGACACGGTTCGGCCCCACCGGGAAACCGGCCAGCCGACAACACGATACCGGTGCCTTGGCCCACTTTGGCGACGGGCCATGCCATATGTAATATATAGATTGAGAATAATCCGTCCGATTCGTCGATTCCGGCGAAGGTGACGGCAGGAGAACGAGGCCGCCACAGACGGCGACAGCGAGGGGAACGGCAACGCTATGGCGGATCTGGCGCACGGCATGAGGCGGATGCTCGCGGCGTGCGCGGCGCTGGCCTGCGCCGCCTGCCTCGCCCTGACCACGGTCCCGTCGCCGGCACAGGCCAAAACCGCTACCCCCCCCGTCACGATGATGCCGCGGCAGAAAGCCTGAGCCCGAGCGCACCGTCATTGGCCGCAGCTGCGCAGCCGACCGCCAAACCGTCACGCTCACCACGCATATCGTCCCGTTCCGCCGCGCTTCCAACCACCGATCTGACACGTCACGCCGTACCGAAACTGGGCGACGCGCAGCCGTCAGCGGCCGCACAAATCAAAGGCACAAGCGGCCCGATACAACGTAACGTCCCCGCACCTAAGGCCACCTGCACCGACACCGGCAAGACGGCACGGGAATCACGCCGGTCGCGGACTGGCCCGACCACGACAACGGCACACCGGCCGTCCCCGGCAAGGTCCCGACGCGCAATGGCAACGACTTCCTGGGATGGGCGGGCAGCCCGCATGCGACCGAGCCCCAATACACCGACGCCGGCGCCACCATCGCCACCAACACCGACGGCACGACCCTGGTGATCTATGCGGTGTGGAGGCACACCCCCGTCGCAGGGCTGCCGCTGACCGGCGGGCAGTGGGTCATCCTGGCCGGACTGCTGCTCGCGGTGATGGGATGCGCCGGCGCCGCCGTGGCCTCGCGCAGTCATGTTGGCCGTCATATAAAAAGCTAGACTGACGTGACGCCGATAAGACCGGTACGAGGGCACAGGGCGCAGCGCGGCCACGGAAACCCGTGTCTCTCCACGTCCCAAGCCCCTGAATCCCGAAACACAGCATCGAATCCTTCGCGCTCCCCCACCACCGGACAGCCATGAGCAGCCATGGGCAGCATATGGAAAAGCGTCGCGCAGCCGGAAGCCACGCGACGCCTGGAAGCGAGAACTGAAAATCTCAGCCGTTCTGGATGGCGTCGACGCCGCTGATAACGGCGCCTCGGAAGCCCTGCTTCTCCAGCTCTGTCACGCCCTTGATGGTGGTGCCGCCGGGCGAGCAGACGGCGTCCTTCATCGCGCCGGGGTTGGTGCCGGTGGCCATGTAGAGCGCACCGACGCCCTCGGTCATCTTGGCGGCCAGGCGGTAGGCGGTCTCGCGCTTGAGGCCGTACTTCACGCCGGCGTCGGCGAGCGCCTCGATGTAGATGGCGGTGAACGCGGGCGCGCAGCCGGCCACCGACGAGCCGATGTCCATCAGCGGGGAGTCGACGCGCTCGATCAGGGCGATCGGGCCGAAGAGCGCCTCGAAGGTCGCGCGCTGGGCGTCGCTCAACGTGTTGGCGTTCTCGGTGACGAAGATGCCCTGCCCGACCTCGACGGGGGTGTTGGGGATGACGCACTGCACGTGCGCGCCCTCGCCCAGAAGGCCCTGATAATAGTCGAGGTTGCGGCCGGCGGCGATGGAGACGACGAACTTGCCGTCGTCTTTCAGGTCGTCGAGCACATCGGCGAGCGCCGTCTCGATCTGGTTGGGCTTGACGGCGACGACCACCACGTCGGCGGCGGCCACGGTCTCCTTCGCGCCATGCACGGCCTTGGCACCGATGGCGGAGGTGGCGGCCTGGGCCTTGTCGAAATGACCGGAGTTGGCCACGATCCGCGAGCCGTCGACGACTCCCCCGTTGACCAGTCCCTTGGCGATGCCCTGGGCCATGTTGCCGAATCCGATGAAGCCCACCGTGATGTCGTTGATATCGCTTGCCATAAGAACTCCTTGCTGTCGCGTTGCGTGTCGCTGTCTGTCGATGTCGCCGTTATCCGTCCGTCACCGCCTGCCCGGCGCGCGGCGACCTGTTTGGCCGAGGCCGCCGGACCGTGTGAAGGACCGTCTCGTCATCAGCATAGACAACCGCGGCCCCAAGCGCGGCGCGAACGCGGTTTCCCGACAATTCGGTTCCATTCGCCGTCGCTGCGAACACGGCAGCAACCGATCGACGGAACCAACGCGAATTGGTACGAGTCAACACGAGTCGGCACAAGCCACACGAGCCAGCGCCAACCAACGCGAATCCCTCAGGCCACGCCCTCCAGGTCGCCCCGGTCAAGCGCCAGGCGGTAGAGGTGGTCGAAGACCCTGCCGCCGTGGTGGATGCCGTCGTGCTGGTATTCGTTGGTGACCCAGGCGTGCGAGTTGCCCACGCGCGAGAGCGTGTCGAGCTGCATGCCGGAGTCGACGTACATGTCGTCGTAGTAGACCGCGGCCTGCAGCGGCACCTCGTTGCGCTTGAGCCGGAGGGGATCGTAGACCTTGCCGAAATGGGTGTCGGCCATGAGCACGTCCATCGCCGCCCTGAACGGACGCAGGGCGCGCTCCTGCTCGAACATCCACGGGAACATCGCCTCGCCGGTGAACAGCAGCGGCCGGTGGTCGACGGCGAATTCGGGGTGCTCGTCGCGCACCTGCTGGGCGGCCCAGCCGATGGGCTCGTCGAGCTCGCCGTCGGCGTAGATGAACTCCTGCAGCGGCCAATAGAGCGGGGTGGAGGCGGTGGCCTGCATCACCGAGGCGAGGAACTGGTCGCCCAGCGGGGCATGGACGTTGGCGATGCCGTTGCCCGAGGCGAAGGCCGTGTCCATCAGCCAGTGCAGGCGCTCGGGGCTGGGCTGCATGCCGAAGTCGGAACCCAGGGTCTGCAGGCGCTCGACGGTGAGCGGGTCGCCGTTGGGCAGAGTGATGGCGTCCCTGCCCCGGCGGGAGGCGAGGCGGTCGGCCACGGTGGCCACGCGCTCGATGTCCTGCGGGTAGCGCTGGTAATAGAGGCGCGTCTTGCGTTCCATGCGCGGGAACGTGTGCTCGTAGACCTCGCGCGCGTTGGCCGGGACATGCGGGATGCCGCCGGTGGTGAAGCTGGCGGTGACCGCCTCGGGATAAAGGGAGAGATAAGCCAGGGTCAGGAAGCCGCCGTAGCTCTGCCCCAGTGTCACCCATTTGCGGCCGTCGAACGCCGTGCGGCGCAGGTGCTCGAAGTCGCGCACGATGGAGCCGGCGAGGAAGAACTTGAGGTATTCGGCCTGCTCGCGCGCCCCCTCGATGCGCCCCATCGCGTTCGAGTCGACGCAGGAGGAACGGCCGGTGCCACGCTGGTCGGGCAGCACGACGCGGAAATGCTTGATGGCCTCGGCCAGCCAGCCGTCGCTCGTCGGGTTCAGCGGACGCGGCCCCGCTCCCCCCGGGCCTCCCTGCAGGAAGACCAGCAGCGGTAGGTCGTCGCCGGCGTGCTCGGGGGCGCAGACCACGCGGTAGAACAGGCTCAGCGTCTCGCCGGTGAACCCCTTGCCCACGGTGTTGATCCGCCAGTCGAGCGGCACCTTGATGGAATGGTCCTCGACGGCAAGGCCGGGCACATAGTATTTCGCAAGCAACGTCATTGCTTTCCCCTTCGGATATTCTCTCGTCTTCTCTCACGCAACGTTGTTCGAGTAACGTTTCACGTCCACCCTAGCAGCGTCGCGCACGACCCGCCGAAGCGGTGTCGCGCGCCGGAACCGGACGGATTCATCCCTGGGAACGATGACGCCTCGCCAGGCGACGCGCTAGCCTTGGAGGTATGGGCAGACTCGCGAGCATGACGGCATGGTCACGGCGCCATCCACTGGCCGCCGACACGCTGCTCGCCGCCCTCGTGCTCTATTTCGCGTTCCTGGCCAGGGGCTACGAGCCCGGCCTGCTGGTGGGCTACGGCCAGTATCGGCAGTTCGCGTGGTCGTGCGCGCTGGTGGTGCCGGTGGCGTTCCGTCGCGTGGCGCCACAGGCCTCCACACTGGCCTTCGCGGGGCTGGTGGCGGCGCAGCTGCTGGCGGGGCCGGCGATCGCGCTGCCCGACCTGATGGCCATGGTGATGCTCTATTCGGTCATCGTCTACGGCGATCCGAGGCACGGCCGGGCGTTCATGGCGCTGGCGTTGCTCATGGCCCTGGCCGCCGGGCCCGTCATCGCGTGGGCGCTGGAGATCGGACCGGTGTTGGGGCCGCGCGACGGCGGCGGCATGGACCGGGCGAGCCAGACCTACCAGGCCTGCAACGTCTTCTACGATTCCGGGATGAGCGCCCGGTGCGGCTGGACGCTCGCCGAGGCGTCGCTGGTCGTCGACGTCCCCATCCTCATCGCTCTGCTCGCCGCATGCTTCGTCGCCTATTGGACCCGCGCCCGGCTCGCCACGGCCCGGCTGCTGCGCGAGCGCAACGAGTCCATCGCCGCCCGCGAGGCCGAGGAACGCCGCATCGCCCGCACGGCCGAACGCGCGCGCATCGCCCGCGACATGCACGACGTGGTGGCGCACACGCTGTCCACCGTCATCGTCCAGGCGGACGGCGGACGCTACGCCGGCGCGCACGACCCGCATCTCGCCCGCAAGACCATGCTGACCATCCGCCATGAGTCGCGCCGCGCGCTCGAGGACATGAACGCGCTGCTCGACGTCTTCGCCTCCTCCGGCGCGCATGAACGCCCCGGCTACGGCGAGATCGAGGGGCTCGTGCGCCAGGCCGACGCCACGGCGCGGCAGGAAGGCGGGCGGGTGACGCGCATGGTCACCAGTGACGCTCGGCCCGACTCGCTCGACGCGCAGTGCGGCTTCGCCGTCTACCGCGCCGTCCAGGAGGCGCTGACCAACGCTCGCAAGCACGCGGGGGCCGGCGCGCATGTGCGCGTGGAGGAACGGTGGGACGCGGGCAGGTTGCATGTCCTGGTCAGCGATGACGGGCGCGGAGTATCGGGCATTGGCAAAGATGCCGGAAGCGATAATGAAATCCACGAAGCTTGCGAAGTCGATGAAACGACTGAAGCCAGTGCCCACAATGGCGATACAGACGACCACGACAATGATGCAGCCAGCCCCGATAGCAAAGCAGGCAGCCACAATGACAACGCCGGCGGGCACCGTGGTGGCTACGGTCTGATCGGCATGCGAGAGCGTATCGAGGCCGCCGGAGGGCATCTGGCCTACGGTCCGAAAGACTCCGGGCAAGGCTTCGAAGTCGCTTTCGACGTGCCGCTCGACGCGGATACGGCATCGGCCGAACACCACGATTCACGGCCCACGACCACGTCATCCACAGCGCAGCCCGACCCTCAGACCACCATCGCGTCATCGGCAGCGCGGGATGACCCGCAAGCTACCAACGCATTTCTGGAATCATCGGCGGCGCGAACGGCGTCAACGTCAACGGCGCGGTCGCACGCCGAATCCGACGGGCTTCCCTCGGACTCCCCCGTCGTCAGAATCAAGGCATTGCTGTTCTCGCAACTTGCCAGGCTGGAGCATGCCTGGCGTTCCATGTGCCGCCAGCGGCAACATGGCGATGAACCAATAGCGAGGGAACGGCGCGCAGGCAATTCCGGCACCGATACCAGCACGAATGCCGAAACAGGCATCGCAAGCGATACCGTTGCCCACACCGATTCCGGAACCGATCCCAAGTCCGCCATCGCATCCGGCACCAATGCCGGGCCCTATGCCGGTTCCCCAACCGCCGTGCCCTCCCCGGCAACCGACACCGTGGCCAACACCGGCGAGGAGGCGAACTGGGTGGAGCGCGCCTCGCACTGGTTCGACCGCCATTACCTGCTGGTCGACGTCGTCACCACCCTCGCGCTGCTGCTCATCGGCAGCCCGCTGGAGAGCTTCGCCGGCCATTACCGCGCCGACAGCCTGCTGATCGCCCCCGAGCACGTCCTGCTGTCCCTTTCGCCGCGATACCTCGGCTTCGCCGCCGTGAGCCTGCTGCTCATCCTGCCTCTGGCCCTCAGGCGCCGCATGCCACGGGCCAGCGCCCTGTGCGTGGCCTTCGGCGCGGCGGCCGGCTGCCTGTTCCTGCGGCCGGTGCCGGTCTCGGTGATATTCGCCCTGCTCTCCCTCTACTCGGTGTGCCTCTACGGCAAGGGCCGCGCGCCGGCGTGGGCGAGCCTGCTGGCGCTGGTCGACTCGGCGCTCTTCACCGGCAAGATCGTGCTGCTCTTCGCCGGATACGAGACGCCGGTGCTCTGGCTCAGGGGCGTCCGCTCCTTCCCCGCAACGTGGTGGCAGGGGCGCGAGCAATACTGGGTGCTGGCGGCAAGCGTCGGCGGGGTGAGCCTGGCGCTGTGCGCGCTGGTGATCGCGGCGGCGCTGTGGACCCGGGCCAACGGCCGCAACGCGCTAGTGCTGCGTACCCGCCAGGAGGCGTTGCGCGCCGAGGCCGACAGGCAGGGCGTGATGGCGGCGAACCGGGAACGCGAGCGCATCGGATCGGCGATGCAGGGCGAGGTGAGCGCGACCCTGAGCACGGTGATCGAGCAGACCGAACGCGGGCTGGAGCTGCTCGACGCGGCGGACGACGACGGCGTTCAGGCGGCCCCTGAGGACATCGCCAAGGCGTTCGAGGCCATCGGCGAGCAGGGCCGGGAGGCGTTGCGGCGCATGCGCTCGCTGCTGCGGGTGCTGCGCGAGACCGGCGACAGCGACGAGGGGCACGGGGCCCAGAAGCCGCTGCTGCACCCGGTCGGGCCGATGAACGCGCGGCGCTGAATGACGAATAGAAACCAACCCCTCTTCCCTCAGCTCCCCACCCCTTCCCGATTGCCGCCGCGTGTTGTTAAGGTGGAACCATGAGTGAAACACAGCCGATCACAGTCCTTATCGCCGACGATCAGGAGCTGGTGAGGGCCGGGTTCGCCATGGTCATCGACTCGCAGAGCGACATGGAGGTCATCGGTCAGGCGGGCAACGGCGAGGAGGCCGTGTCGCTGAGCCTGGAGCTGCACCCCGACGTGGTGCTGATGGACGTGCGCATGCCCGGCATGGACGGCATCGAGGCGACCAAGCGCATCACCGACGCCGAGGCCTACCTGGCGAAGAACGGCGGGAGCGCGGCGCACGGCGAGACCCGCGTGATCATCCTGACGACCTTCGACCTGGACGAGTACGTGATGAGCGCGATCAACGTCGGCGCCTCCGGGTTCCTGCTCAAGGACACCGAGCCCGAGACCCTGCTCTCCTCGATCCGCACCGTGCACCAGGGCAACGCGATCATCGCCCCCACCGCCACCAAGCGGCTCATCGAGAAGATGACCGAGGACGGATTCGGGCGCGCGGACACGGACGGCACACAGGAGCCACATGAGCCAAACCCGGACTACCACGACCCGGAGCTCGACGAGCTGACCGAGCGCGAGCGCGAGGTGCTCATCGAGGTGGCGCATGGCCTGTCGAACCAGGAGATCGCCGACAAGCTGTTCATCAGCCTGCCCACCGTCAAGACGCATGTGGCCCACATCCTCGCCAAGATCCACGCCCGCGACCGGGTGCAGGCCGTCGTCTTCGCCTACGACAACAAGGTGGTGTGATTTCCGATTCCACATATGCGAAAAGGGGAATGGCCGAACATGGCCATTCCCCTTGCGCTATCCGCCGAACCGGAAACCTACGCCTCGGCGAGCGCGGCGACCGGCGGAGTCCTCACCGCGCGCCTGGCAGGCAGCACGCTCGCCAGCAGGGCCGCCACCGCGGCGACGAGCAGCACCGCGCCGTTGAAGCGCCAGTCGAAGAGGTAAACCGGGTCGCCGATGAGGCTGCAGTACATGTAGGAGCCGAGCCAGCCGAAGCCGGTGCCCAGCACGACGCCCGCCACGCCGCTGACCAGCGAGATCAGCAGCGACTCGCAGGCCAGCGAGCGCTTGAGCTGCCGGCGCGTCATGCCGATGGCCCGCAGGGTGGCCGATTCGCGGGTGCGTTCGATCACCGACAGGCTCAGGGTGTTGGCCACGCCGATCAGGGCGATGAGCACCGCCACGGCGAGCAGGCCGACCAGCAGCTGCATCATGCGGTCGACGAGGGTGTTCCACTGCACGCGCTGGGCGACCGGCCCGGAGATGTCGACGCCCTGCCCGTCGCCGAGCGCCGCCTGCACCTGCTCGAAGGTCTCGCCCAGCGAGGACGAGGAGGTGGAGAGGCTGGCCAGCAGGATATGCCCGTCGGTCTTGACCTGCGCGGCGTCGAGGCGTGACTGGTCGACGAAGACGACCATGGAGTAGGCTCCGGTGAGCTGCCGGTAGTCGACCTGGGTGGTCTTGAGCGGCAGGGTGACGCGGCGGCCCGACCCGTCCTGGCTGGCCGCGCTGAAGGTGGCCTGCCCGCCGAGAGCGGTGATCTTCTTGCCGTTGGCGTCCAGTTTCGGTGCCAGGGCGTGCTCGCCGTCGATGGCGACGCCGGAGATGTCGGCGCGCATCACCTTCTGCAGGGCCTGGCGCGAGGGCACGCCCACCAGCAGCGCGCTCGCCTTCCTGCCGTTCGCGTTGCCGTTCGCATTGCCGCCCGCGTTGCCGTCGGTGTCGAGCCGCGCGCTGGCGGTGGGCAGGTAGAGCGAGTGACTCACGCCGTCCACCTTGGCGACCTTGCGGGCCCGATCGGCGGTGAGGCCGTCGCCGCGGGCCACCACGTCCACGCTGTAGTGCGCGTCGAGCGTGGCGTTCATGGTCTGTTTGGCGCTGGCGGCTCCCGTGGCGATGGTGGAGACGAGGGTCACGCCGATCAGCAGCGCGACGCCGGTGGCGGCCACGCGGCGAGGGTTCTTCTGGATGTTCGCGTCGGCGATCTTGGCGGAGGGGCCGATATGGGCGACCAGCGCGCCGACGCCACGCATGAGCACCGGCATCCAGAAGACGGCCGTGAGCGCGAGGGCGACGAAGACCAGGGCGCATCCGCCGACCGCGGCGAGCAGGGCGACGGCATAGAGCGTGCTGCTGCCGTCGTGGACGGGATGGGCGAGCACCACGGGCATCCGGGTGGCGCCGAAGACGCAGAGCGCCAGGCCGGCCACGAGCATCAGCACGCCGATCGCCGCACGCGCCACGCCGGCCTTGCGGTTGTCGCTCGCCTCGATGGGGCGCAACGCCTCCAGAGGCGTCACGCGGGTCGCCGAACGTGCCGAAGACAGGGAGGCGAGCACGGTCATCACGACGCCGAACGCCAACGGCACCACGACCGTGGGCCAGGTGAGCGTGACGCCCATCGGCTGGCCGTTGAGCGTGCCGGTCTTGGTGGCGCCCATCAGCGCCATCAGCCCCACGGCGGCGAGGATGCCCAGCGCCGAGGAGACCAGGCCCAGCACGCCGGCCTCGAAGAGCACGGAGCGGTAGAGCTGGCCTTTTTTCGCGCCGATGGTGCGCAGCAGGGCCAGGGTGCGGCGGCGCTGGGCGACCATGACCTGGAAGGTGTTGGCGATGACGAGGGCGGCCACGAGCATCGCCAGGATGCCGAAGGCCATGAGGAAGGCCTTGACCGGGGTGGTGCCGCCGGCGCTCATGTCCTTCATGGATTCGTCGGCGATGTGCTGCCGGGTGTCGACGCTGAAGCGGTGGCCGAGGATGCGCTTGATCTGCGGGAGCGCCTGCCCCGCCTTCGCCTGGTCCACGTCGACGAGCAGGGTGATGGCCGTCACCTGGCCGGCGGAGCGCAGGCCCATGACCTTGGCGAGCACCGGCTCGGAGACCAGGGTCAGCCCGTCGTAGACCGCGTAGGCGCCGGTGTCGTCGTGGGTCAGGCCCACCAGCTTGGCCGTGGTGGCCAGCGACTTGCCGGAGTCGGAGGAGGAGACGGTGATGCGCTGGCCGAGCCTGGCGTGGATCTTGGTGGCGAGGGCCTCGGGGATCGCGGTCTCGTCGGCGCCGTCGTCGGGCAGGCGGCCGGCGGTGACGCGCACGCTTTGCAGCTTCTCGTCACCGGTGCCGAGCCCGAAGAGCGTGGCCGTCGATTGCGTGCCCTTGCCGACCTTGCCTTCCTCGTTGATCACCACGTGGGTGCCGTCGACGCCGTCGACGCCGCGCACCTGGTTGAGGTGCATGTCGTCGATGGTGGTGGGTTCGGCGTTGCCGTCGCTATAGGCGCCTGTCATCTGGGCGACGTAGTCCGCGCCGGCGTATTGGGCCGTCAGCTGCGTGCGCAGGGCGCCGTCCATGGCGTTTCCGAACAGGAAGGTGGCGGCGATGAACGCGGTGCCGATGAGGATCGCGATGCCGGCGGGGATGAGCGTCCTGGCGCTCTTTTTCATGAGTTTCAGTGTTGTCGAGAACATGGTGCTTCCTTCGCTTCGTTTCCCTTGCCGCTCAGCGCGTGGACTTCGCATGCTGGGGCTTGGCGGTGCCGGCTGTTGCGGTGCCGGTCGCCGTGGCATCGGCGCCGATGAGCTGGTCCATGCTCGGCATGCGCCGCGCCTGCCGCGCCGCCCGTTCGCTCAGTTCCATCAGCAGCCCGCTCATCTGCTCGGCCTTGGGCTCGCGCACGTCGGAGACGATGCGGCCGTCGGCGAAGACAATGGCGCGGTCGGCGTAGGAAGCGGCCACCGCGTCGTGGGTGACCATCACGACCGTCTGCCCCAGCTCGCGCACCGAGTCGCGCAGGAAGCCGAGCACCTCGGCGCTGGCCACGGAGTCGAGGTTGCCGGTGGGCTCGTCGGCGAAGACGACCTGCGGCCTGGCGATCAGGGCGCGGGCGATGGCGACGCGCTGCTGCTGGCCGCCGGAGAGCTCGTTGGGCCGGTGCCCCAGCCTGTCGCCGAGCCCCAGGGTGCCGACGAGCTGGTCGAACCACCGCCGGTCGACCTTGCCGCCGGCCAGCGTCAGGGGCATGAGGATGTTCTGCTTGGCGGTGAACATCGGCAGCAGGTTGAAGCTCTGGAAGATGAAGCCGATCTTGTGGCGGCGCAGCATGGTCAGCTGGTTGTCGTTCATCGTGGTGACGTCCTCGCCGTCGAGCATGATGTGGCCGCCGCTGGCCGAGTCCAGGCCGGCGAGGGTGTGCATGAGCGTGGACTTGCCCGAGCCGGAGGGGCCCATGATGGCGGTGAAGCGGCCGCGTTCGAAGCCGACGTTGACGCCGCGCAGGGCGTGCACCGCGTTTTCGCCGGAGCCGTAGTCCTTCACGAGGTCCATGGCCTCGACGGCGAAGGGCGGCCGGTGCGTCCGCGGGTCCGCGCCGTTCGCGCCGGCGACGTTTCCGGGGTTGACGATGGCGTTGAAATCGTTGGTATCGTGGGGATGTTGATGGTGCCGGAAGTTCATCTTGGCTCCTTCGTTGAGGTCGGTTCGGGTTGAATCGATTCTCAATATATGGCCGTTTTCCGGGCCGTTCCATCGTGCCTGGGAACGAATTATCGCCGCCATTTCATGCCCCGGGCCCGCCGTGTCATCCTCGGGGATGATGCGGGCCGGAACGCCGGAGGAACGATAGAATGGTGTGGGCACATACAGGCGATGACGGCGGAAAGAGCGGCGGATGCCAAAGGAACACGGACTTCAGATCACCACCCAGCTGGGCCAGGGAGTCACCGAGGAGACGCTGAGGGACCCCAGGGGCCTCGACCGCATCGACGAGGACGGACTCGAGCGGCTGACGCGCCTGCAACGGCTCCTGCAGGTGGTCTGCGACCGCTATGGCGCGCGGCTGAGCGTCGACGAGGGCTGCGGGAACGTGCTGTTCCTCCACGTTCCCGGCATCGGCGACCGCGATTACGCCCTGGGCGCCCCGTGGCTCAGGGGCATCACCTGCTGGAAGCACCAGGGCGAGGTCTATGGGTTCGTGGCGACGCGCGGCGGCTATTCGGCGTATTCGATCGGCCTCGAGCGCAGCTACGTCCTCGATTTCGACGCGCGGCTGACCACACCGCAGGAGGCGGCGCTGTGGCTCGCCCAGAAATTCGATGAGACGGACAGGCTGCTGTGGTCGCGAGACCGGCCCACGCCCGAGCGTCAGCGGGAATTGGACGACCTCGATGCCTTCTGTGACGAGGGACCGGGAGGCCACGGATATGGCCGGCCCTGGCAGCTGCCGGCGGTCATCGCCCGCCATGTGAGCCCCTCGCTCTATAGTGTGGGCCGGCGCGAGCGGGGCAAGGTGTGCGTCGTGCGCAGGCATGGCGGCTACACCCTGGAATACACCGCTCCGCACGGCGAGACGTACCGACATGACGAGCACGACTATCGACGGGCGATCTGGTGGTTCGCGCAGGGGGTGTGGAGCCTGCGGGCGGCCCTGGGCCACATCTGGCAGCTCGGGCTCGACGCCGATGCCATCGACGACCGGATACTGCTGGGCCTCGCGTTCGACGACGCCGAGCACCGCCTGCTCGAACGCGACCGATAGGCGGGCATCCGGTGGCGACCGCCACAGCTACGCGTCTGGCGGCGCCAGTCCCACGATTACGCCATAAACAAGCCACTGACGCGCACCCAGCGGCTCAAAAATGGCGGAAACAACAAATCGCGCCATAAACGGGCCGCTGAGCTCATCCCAGTGGCTTGTTTATGGCGCGATTGCAATGGTCGCGGCTGCTACAGGCAGACCCGGGATCCGCCTATCCAATCTACCGGTCAGTCGTTCTCGTCTCTGCGATGCCGCGCATAAATCGTCCTGTTGCGACGGGTATATGCCAACGCCACAACCAGACCGAGGACAACCAGCACAATCCACCAGGGCAACAGCGATACCCGGCGTACGCCAGCCGGCGATGACACCGCTTCCGAAGTCTCGCATGCCGACCCATTGGCCAGCACACGATACCCTGCAAGGTCCAGCACATATGAGGCACTATCGGCACCGCATCTCGGCATACTGCCCCGCTTCTGCGCATGCGGCGCGCCGGCAATCGCGTCACGCCCCTGCGAGGATGGCGCCGCCACCGACGAACGGACGAGCGGCAGACGGGAACCCGCAGCGCGCATCGGCGTCTGCCCTGTCACCGACGAAGAAGCCGACGGCAAGGGAGAGACGACGACACTTAGCGAACTGGGAGCCCATTGGGCATAGAGCGTCGTATCGCCTTCGATATCCAGCGGGTCACCCTTCCGGTAGGCCTTGCCCGTACCGTCGGCCGCCGTGTTCCAGCCCACGAACTGGTAGCTCCCGTCCGCACGCTGCCCGCTGACATCCATCAGCTCGAACGGGCTTGCCGGAGCCTTCTCCGTGAAGTGCATGGTGTCGATCGTGCCCGCGTTCCATCGCCTGACGACATTGCCGTCCCTGTCATAAGTGGCAGCCGGCACATCCGTGCCCACGCCACCGGAGAGCTCGCGCTCCACCGTCTTGGCATCGGCGGCCGTACATGACTGCGAAGTGCACTTCGCAGAAGTCTTCTCCGGCGCATTCGCATCCATCGTCACCTTGTACTTCCGACGCAACACATACGTCCCCACACGGGTGGGGTCGTTACCGTTGATGCGATCGACCAATTCATTATCTGACCAACCACCGTTATAAACCTGCGTGGCATCCACTTTTTCGGAGACAGTGCCAGGAACCGGAAGCTGAACCCATTCCCAAGGATCTGGTTGGCCTCCAAGTTCATCCTCGAATTCCAATCGTGGCAGCTTGGTGTTAGGCCCGACGGTGATCTCCCGAAGACTGGTCGGCAGAGCTCCGAAGTAAAGCTCAGAGGCATCGCTATTGAAGAAATTCACCGTTTCCAACCCGGTCCCATCAAACATAGTGGCCTGCATAACCACTTTGGACGCATCAAAACCGCTGATATCAAGATGTCTCAAATTCTTACAATTGCTGAAAGCCAAATCGAAATAACAAGTACCATGCCTATCATCAGGCTTAAGATTATTAAGATCGGCATGTTCCAAAGACTCATCGTCATAAAATAGTTCAGACAAATCGTTCGGACGCAATCTCCCGAATACCACATTTTTGACATCATGGCACTCATTGAACATATAGGACATTTCAACACTGCTGCCATCCGCAGTAGCCCAGCCCGACAAATCCACATCGACGACGCCGGAGTTGGAGAACATCCAAGACATATCCGTAACACGACTCGTATCCCATTTCGCGACATCAATCTGTTTCAACGATTCATTACTGTCCCACCCCGAAAACATTGAAGACATATCCGTGACATGACTGGTATCAACGAAATCGCCACTTATGAAAGACGCCACTTTATTGTTATTGTTGAACATGGAGCCTGAGTCCTCAGGAAACCTCGTCTTGCCCGGTCCCTCGAAAACGATGCTGGTGACATTGTCGAAATGGTCAGAACGGAATTCCCTTCCATCAATCACCCCGCTCGTCGCCAGATCGTACTCGTTGTCGGCACCGGGAGTCGTGGCGGTGATCGTCAACGTGCAGCCGCCATACTCGGCATTGGGCGAAAGCTCCCAATGGCCGTTCACGTTGGACGCACCTGGGTCGGTGGCGCTGGACTCCGAGCAGATCGCCGCCGGCTGTTCGGAATCGGATTGGGCCGAAGGCGTCGAAGAAGACTTCTTGTTGGCCGCATCCTTCGACCCGGCACTTTGTCGATTGGCGCTCTTATTTGCGGAAACACCGGCGTTATCCGCTTCATCGCCACCAGGAGCTCCGGCACCTTTGCCATTGGACGAAGCAGCATCTACCGTCCGCTCAGCAACCTGCCCCCCGGCCATTTGCGACGACGTCTCATCGCCGCTGGCCAGCGCGGGGATCGCCAGCATGGCCGCCGCGACCACGATACCCAACGTCGCCTTAAGCCTCTCTCGCATGACATCCCTCTTTCCATATTCCAACAGCCTCATCGAAAATCCAAACAACCTCAGGATTTTCTCCGATATTAATTAAAAAAGTAATGCCGTAACTAGACAAATGTGATTTTGCTCTCTTTTTATTAGAGCATCCAGTTTCCAGACGTTCCGCAACACAAATGGCGTGGTCGTTGCCATCAGACAACACGAAGGCCCCTCAACCCGCCATGCCAATCGTCGGCAACACCTTGAAACGATAGGAGCCGGACAGCGAACGCCACCACGGTTGCGCCATAAACGAGCCACTGACGCGTACCCAGCGGCTCGAAAATGGCGGAAACAACAAATCGCGCCATAAACGGGCCGCTGAGCTCATCTCAGTGGCTTGTTTATGGCGCGATTGCGTCGTGGACGGCTGCCTCAGCTGTCGCTACCTGGCCAGGCCGGAGGCGCGCACGGCCTCGAAGGCGCCCCTGAGGTCGTCGAGGATGTCGTCGATGTATTCGGTGCCGATCGACAGGCGGATGGTGCCCTGGTGGATGCCCTGGCTCTCCAGCTCCTCGCGCGTCTCCTGGGCGTGGGTGGTGGACGCCGGGTGCACCACCAGGCTCTTGACGTCGGCGACGTTGGCCAAGAGGCTGAAGAGGTGCAGGTTGTCGACGAAGACGCGCGCCGCGTCCTTGCCGCCCTTGATGTCGAAGGTGAAGATCGAGCCGGCGCCGTTCGGGAAGTACTTCTCGTAGAGGTCGTGGTCGGGGCGCCCGGGGATGGAGGGGTGCGAGACGGACTCGACCTCGGGAACGGTCTGAAGGTACTCGACCACCTTCAGCGCGTTCTGGACGTGGCGTTCGACGCGCAGCGACAGCGTCTCGGTGCCCTGCAGCAGCAGCCACGCGGCGAACGGGCTGATGCAGGCGCCGGTGTCGCGCAGGAAGATGGCGCGGGCGCGGGTGACGAAGGCGGTGCCGCCCAGCGCCTCGTAGAAGTTGAGGCCATGGTAGGAGGGGTCGGGCTCCGTGAGCGTCGGGAAGCGGCCGGGTACCGCGGCCCAGTCGAAGTGGCCGCCCTCGACGATGATGCCGCCGAGCGTGGTGCCGTGCCCGCCGATGAACTTGGTGGCCGATTCCACCACGATGTCCGCGCCGTTCTCGAGCGGACGGAAGAGGTAGGGGGTGGCGAAGGTGTTGTCGACGAAGACCGGCAGGCCGTGCGCGTGCGCGATCGCCGAGATGGCCTCGAAATCGGGCAGGTCGGCGTTGGGGTTGCCGAAGGTCTCGAAGTAGACGAGCTTGGTGTTGTCCTGGATGGCGTCCTCGAAGTTCTGCGGGTCAGCCGGGTCGACGAAGGTGGTGGTGATGCCGTCGCGCGGCAGGGTGTGGCGCATGAGGTTGAAGGTGCCGCCGTAGATGTGCGAGGAGGAGACGATGTGGTCGCCGGTCTGCGTGATGTTGCGGATCGCCGCCTCCACGGCCGCCGCGCCGCTGGCCAGGGCGAGCGCCGCGGTGCCGCCCTCGAGCGCGGCCATGCGACGTTCGAAGACGTCCTCGGTGGAGTTGGTCAGGCGCCCGTAGATGTTGCCCTCGTCCTCGAGCGCGAAGCGGGCCTCGGCGTGGTCGAAATCATGGAAGACGTAGCTGGTGGTCGCGTAGATCGGCACGGCGCGCGCGTCGGTGGCCGGGTCCGCGCTCTCCTGGCCGACGTGCAGCTGCAGCGTCTCGAAATGGTAACGCTTGGGGGTCTGGTCGGGGGTCTTGGTCTCGCTCATCATGGTCTCCTTTGGTGTCAGGGTTCATCATCCGGTGTTCCTTCGTTTCCGAGCCTAAACCCGGCGGCGGGGCGCGGCAAGCGCGTGGCTATCCCGGTTATCTATAACGTCTTCAAGACCCGTGCCGCCCCAAACGCCCAACGCTGCGGGAGACCGCGGCACGATTCATCCTTCGGCCCTCGAAGCGCACGCGCGCAGGCGTGGGGCTAGAGTCGGAGGCAGCGACGTCGCGGGCAATCCCGCCCGGGGCGGACGCGGATATTATTCATAGACTTTCTGAAAGGTCATGAAATGCAAGAAGACACGACGCTCTATGAGCGCAACCCCCAATACATTCCCCGCGTGGCGGCCGTGCACGACATGTGCGGCTACGGCAAGTGCTCGCTGACGGCGGCCATCCCGATCCTCTCGGCGTGCGGCTGCGACGTGTGCCCGGTGCCCACCGCCCTGTTCAGCGCGCACACCAAGTTCCCGGTCTATACCTTCCACGACACCACGGATATCCTTTCCGGCTATCTCGACGCCTGGCGCAAGATCGACGTGGATCTCGACGGCGTCTATTCCGGCTTCCTCGGCTCGGCCGAGCAGGTCGACATCATCAAGCGCCTCTACCGCGAATACCCCAAGGCGCTGCGCCTGGTGGACCCGGTGATGGGCGACGGCGGGCAGATGTACCCCACCTATTCGAAGGAGATGTGCGAGGCGGTCAAGACGCTCGTCGACGGGGCGGACGTCCTGATGCCGAACCTCACCGAGGCGTCCATCCTCACCGGACGCGACTACCCGGGCCAGAACCTGAGTGACGACGAGGCGACCGAGTGGGTCGGCGCGCTGCTGGACCTCGGCGCCAGGAACGTCGTGCTCAAGGGCATCGACCGCGGCGACGGCAAGCTGCGTAACTTCGTGGGCAGCGCCTCTGCCGGGGCCGCCGCCCGCATCGAGCTCGCGCACGACAAGCTGCCCTACATGATCCACGGCACGGGCGACGCCTTCGCCTCGGCGCTGTGCGGCGCGGTGATGGCCGGCAAGGGCCTGGGCGAATCGGCCCGGGTGGCCGGCGAGTTCGTGCGCCACGCCATGGAGTCCACGCGCCACCAGCCGCATTTCGAGGACCGTGGCGTCAGCTTCGAGCTCGACCTCGGCGAGCTGACCGGATTGGTCGGCTAGTAGGCTAGTCGGCCGAGACCCTTCGAATCGAACCGTCGGAACCCTTGGTTTTCTTGGGATTCCGGCGGTTTCTCGTATCCGCACCTTTTCTATCGGACGTTATATTCCCAAGTGCCGGAAACGCACAGTGTTATCCACATCGAGCGCCGATCATCGAAAGTTATCCACAGACACGCCGAAAAAACGGAAATCGCCAACCGTTTATCCACATCGACCGATAATCCTTCCATCCAGCCGACAGCCGTGATGTACTCGAGGCATGAGCACAGCAACGAACAACAGGGCGGCATACGCCCACACCAATTATTTCGGCGGCCACGTCGACGAGACCGGCGGGTCTGACGGAACCATCGAGTTCAACGGAGCCAGCGAGCCCGACGGCATCGACGGGCGCGGGCGACGCGCCCAGGAGACGGGCATGGCGCCGCCGGGCACGGGTCCCGACGACGGCGCGGACTCGCTGCAAGCCGACGCCGCCTTCGAGGCGGACACGGCCTTCGAGCCGCCAAGCGACGACGAGCTGGACGCGGTGGAGGCGCTGCTCGTCTCCCCCGACCTGGGCGCCAAGCAGCTGGGAGCGGCCGGCGAGCGCTATGCCGCGCTCTGGCTGGCGCGCATGGGCTGGCGGCCGTTGGCGAGCAACTGGCGCACCCGTTTCGGCGAGCTCGACATCATCATGCTCACCGGCGAGCGGATGGTCGTCTTCGTGGAGGTGAAGACCCGGCGCACGCAACGCTATGGCGTGCCCCAGGCGGCGATCACCGCGCACAAGCAGGCGAACCTGCACCACGCGGCCTCGCTGTGGCTGGCCGGCCCCGGCAGGTCGGTGCCGCGCACGGGCATCCGCTTCGACGCCGTCTCCATCCTCGTGCGGGGCGGCAAGCCGCATGTCGAGCATATTCCGGGGGCGTTCTGATGACCATCGGCAGCGCGCTTTCGGTGGGCCTGATCGGGCTCAAGGCCTTCGCCATCCAGATGCAGGCGTTCATCTCGCCCGGCCTGCCCTACTTCTCCATCATCGGCCTGCCCGACGCCTCGTTGAGCGAGGCGCGCGAGCGGGTGAAATCGGCGTGCCAGGCCAGCGGGTTCAAGTGGCCCGAGACGCGCGTGACGGTGAACCTCTCCCCCGCCTCGATGCCCAAACGCGGCTCCTCGCACGACCTGGCCATCGCCACCAGCGTGCTGAGCGCGGCGAACCACATCCCGCACGACTGCCTGGCCGACACCATCGTGCTCGGCGAGCTGAACCTCGACGGCTCGGTGCTGCCCGTCAACGGCGTGCTGCCGATCGGGCTCTACGCCCGCGAGCACGGCATCGGGCGGATGATCGTGCCGCAGGCCAACGTCGAGGAGGCCGAGCTGGTGGAGGGCCTCGACGTCACCGGCGTGCGCCACCTGGGCGAGCTCATCGAGCTGATGGGCGGCAAGGCCCGCTACCATCTCGACGACGCCCGTCCGGCGGCCCAGCCCGACGACGCGGCCACAACCGGGGAACGACGGACGGCGCCTGGCGACATGGCGGAGGTGCTGGGCCAGGAGCACACCAAGTGGGCGCTCGAGGTGGCGGCGGCCGGCGGGCACCACCTGCTGATGACCGGACCTCCCGGTTCGGGCAAGACGATGCTGGCCTCGAGGATGCCAGGGATCATGTGCCCACTCGACGAGCAGGCGCAGCTCGAAGTGGCCTCGGTGCGCTCGCTGTGCGGCACGCTCGCGGCCTACGGCATCACCGACGTGCCACCCTTCGAGGCACCCCACCACACCGCTTCCACGGCCTCGCTGGTCGGCGGCGGATCGGGGGTGGCCAAGCCCGGGGCGATCACGCGCGCCCACCGCGGGGTGCTGTTCATGGACGAGGCGCCGGAGTTCTCGCCGCGCACGCTGCAGACCCTGCGCGAACCGTTGGAATCCGGCTACGTCTCGCTCTCACGGGCCAAGGGGACCACCTACTATCCGGCGCGCTTCCAGCTGGTGATGGCGGCCAATCCCTGCCCGTGCGGCTATGGCTATGGCGACGGCGAGCGGTGCACGTGCCGCGAGAAGGACCGAATCCGCTATTTCTCCAGGCTTTCCGGCCCCATCCTTGACCGCATCGACATCCAGGTGGAGGTGCCGCCGATCGACCACATCATCCAGACGCCCTCGGCCCGCCAGACCACCAGCGCCGAGATGCGCGCCCGGGTCATCGCCGCACGGCAGGTGGCGCGCAGCCGCTATGCGGCCCAGCGGTGGACCTGCAACGCCGAGGCCAGCGGCTCGTGGATGCGCGCCAACACCTCGCGCTCGGCGTTGAAGCTCATCGACCTGGCGCTCGAGGACTCGCGGCTCAGCCTGCGCGGGGCGGACCGGGCCATGCGCCTGGCCTGGACGCTGGCCGACCTGGGCGGCAGGACCTCGCCCGGCCATGACGAGATGATGCAGGGCATCGCCCTGAGAACAAGGGAGACATGATGGACTTCGACAGCAACCACGTCTACGACCGCGACGGCACCCGACCAGTCGCGCCACGGCCCTTGGACGGGCAGCCGGCGCCGATGCCGGCGATCGACGACGACACCCTCGCCCGCGCCATCCTCACCTTCTGCATCGACGGGGCCGACGCTCTGCTCTTCGCCACGATCAAGGGCGCGGGCAGCGCCGTCGAGGCCTTGCGTCTCATCGCGGCCAGCGGGCAGGGCGCCCGGCAGCGCGGCCGTCTCGACAAGGCGTTCGCGACGGGCACGGCCAGGTGGGGACGCTCGGTCAACGCCCGTGGCATGGATTCCTTCCACCACGCGCTCGAACGCTGGAAGGGCCGGCTGGCGCAGCTGCCTTGCAAGGACGCGGACGGGCTCAGGGCCTGGCTGAGCATGGACGGCGCGCAATGGATCATCGGCCCGTCGAGCCCCTGCTGGCCCCGGCAGCTCGACGACCTGTCGATCCGCAAGAACTGGGCCTCGCCGCTGTGCCTGTGGGGCTTCGGCGAGCCGCAGGCCCTGGTCAGCTGCTCCCATCCGTTGGCGGTGGTGGGCTCGCGCGGGGTCGACGAGTACGGACGCTATGTGGCGCGCACGATCGCCAAGAAAGCCTCGCAGCAGGGGCATCTGGTGGTTTCGGGCGGCGCGTTCGGCGCCGATGCGGCGGCCCATTGGGGCGCGTTGGACACCATGTCGATGCTGGGGCCGGACGAGGCAGGACGCACCGTCGCGGTGTTCGCCGGCGGTCTCAACCACATCGGCCCGGAACGCAACCGCAGGCTTTTCGAACGCATCGTGGCCCACCATGGGGCGCTCGTCAGCGAGCTGTGTCCCGGCACCATCCCCGAGGCGCGGCGTTTCCTGTTGCGCAACCGCATCATCGCCGCGCTGGCCTCCACCGTCGTCGTCGCCCAGGCCCGCAGCCGGTCCGGGGCGCTCAACACCGCCAACTGGGCCGCCGACCTCGGCCGTGAGGTCTACGCGGCGCCTGGCAACATCAACCGGCCGGGCAACACCGGCTGCAATTGGCTCATCCGCGACCATCGCGCCTCCATCCTCACCTCGGTCAACGCCATCGACGAGATCTGCCACGCGGCCCATCCGCCGGCCGACGGCGTTGACGCCGACGCCGATGGGGACGGTACCGATGTCGGTGCCGATACCAATACCAATACCGGTGCCAATACCCGGCCAGCGGGCGGAACCGCAGATGATGACGACACGGTCAACAAAGCCAATGGGCCCCGTACGGAAGCTATCGCCACCCGAGCGGAAACCGGGAGCAGCCGGCAAGCGGGGAACACACACGAAACACAGGGAACGCAGGCCACGCAGATCGCCATCGACCTTCCGCGCCGCGGCAAGACCCATATCCCGTCGACGGTTCAACGCAGCGGGCAAGGCCAAACCAGCACGGCAACGGCTACCGGCACCGGCCCGACAGCCGACCCGACAACCGACCCCCACAAGGCGACAGTCACCGATCAGTCTGCCAGCACTCGCAGCCCCGGCACACGCAAATCCGGTGCGGGTGACGCCGCCGGCTTCATCGGCAAGGACGAGCCATCACCCAAGCAGCGCGAGGTACTCACGGCGGTACGCCGCTGCCGTCGGCAAGGAATGCCCGCCACACGCGAGGCCATCCTGGCGACGCTGCGCGGGACGACGTCCGGCAAGACGCGAAAGAACGAATCGCAGACGGCCAGGTCCCCATCGAATGGGTCCCGGTCGAGTGGACCCCGACCAAGCAAACCCGAACCAGGCAAACCTCGGACAGGCAAGCCACAGCCAGGCAAACCCCAACCCGGCAAGGCCCGAGCAAACGACCCGCAAGCGGACGGCCTGCGCACGGCCAAGCCCCAGACGGACCGACTTCAGGCGAGCCGGATTCAGACAGACCAATCCTCTGCCACCCGGAATCCTTGGAACGTCGGCGCATTGGAGGCGGCGTTGGGCGAGATGGAGCTGCTGGGGATGGTGCGCCTGAAATCGGGGACGGTCAGCATTGCCACTGGCAGCGGCTGAGGTCGACGAGCCAGCCGGGCGCGCCGGCGTTGTCGTGGCCAGCGGCGGGCGGCACGAACCGGACGCCCTCGTCCTCGAGCAGCGCCCGCTGCCGGTCGGGGCCGCCGAAGGCGAAGCCCGGGGCCAAGGAACCGTCGCGGAAGACGACGCGGTGGCAGGCAATCACGCCCGGCTCCGGGTTGGCGTGCAGCGCGTAGCCCACGAACCTCGCGTTGCGGGGCGCGCCGGCGAGCGCCGCCACCTGCCCGTAGGTGGCCACTTTCCCCTCGGGAATGCGTTTGACGACCTCGTAGACCTTGCTGTTGAATGGTGCGCTCATACCCCTATTATGCCCTCGCCAAGCCCACCTGCCATGTCCGGAACGCCGCGCCCGCGCTCTGTCAGGCCCTGTGCGAGAATCAGGGGTATGGATTCTGAGTGTGAGGAAACATACGATGCGGTGATCATCGGCGCCGGCGCGGCCGGGCTTTCGGCGGCGCTGGGCATCGTGAGGAGCGAACGGTTCAGGCAGCTGAAGGCGCAGGGGCACACGCCGAGGCTGCTGGTCGTCTCGAAATTGCAGCCGTTGCGCAGCCATACCGGTTCGGCCGAGGGCGGCATCGCCGCGAGCCTAGGCAACCTGGAGCACGACGACTGGCACTGGCATTATTACGACACGGTCAAGGGCGGCGACTGGCTGGTCGACCAGGACGCGGCGAGGATTCTCGCCCAGTACGCCCCGCAGACGGTGGTCAACCTCGAACGCAGCGGCGTCGCCTTCTCGCGCACCGCCGACGGGCATATCGCCCAGCGCAGGTTCGGCGGCCACACCGCCGACTACGGCAAGGCCCCGGTGCGCCGCGCGGCCTACGCCGCCGACCGCATCGGCCATCAGATCCTCTACGCCCTGTGGCAGCAGTGCGTGGCCGAAGGCGTCAGGTTCGCCGAGGAATGGTACGTCACCGACCTGGTGCTCGACACCGAGCCCAACGCCAGCCAAACAGACGGCACCACCGACGGAACACAAGGCGAACGCCGGGCGCGCGGCATCGTCGCCTTCGACACCCACACCGGCAAGACCCATGCGATCGGCGCGCGCAACGTGCTCGTCGCCACCGGGGGCGCCGGCCGCCTCTTCCACACCACCTCCAACAGCTACGACCTGACCGGCGACGGCATGGCGCTGGCGCTCAGGGCCGGCCTGCAGCTGGAGGACAGCGAGTTCGTGCAGTTCCATCCGACGGGCCTGGCCCACACCGGCATCCTGCTTTCGGAAGCCTCGCGCGGCGACGGCGGCGTGCTGCGCAACGCGCAGGGCGAGGCGTTCATGCAGCGTTATGCCCCCGAGCACAAGGACCTGGCCGCCCGAGACGTGGTCAGCCGTTCGATCATGGCCGAGGTGGACGCGGGGCGTGGCGTGGCCGACCCCAAAGATCCCGACGGGCCGAAGGACTGTGTGTGGCTCGACATGACGGGCATCGACAAGACTCATATGGAGGAGGCCCTGCCCCAGGTGGTGGAGACCATCCGCGACTACGCGGGCCTGGAGCCGAGCGAGGACTGGGTGCCCGTCAAGCCCACGGCACACTACACGATGGGCGGCATCCCCATCACCACCGATGGCGAGGTCTACCAATGGTCCGACGGCGCCAGGTGGATCGTCGACGGCCTGTTCGCGGCCGGAGAATGCTCGTGCGTGGGCGTGCACGGGGCCAACAGGCTCGGCGGCAACAGCCTGCTCGACGCCTGCCTCTTCGGCACCCGAGCGGGCGAGGCCATCGCCCGTCGCCTCGGCGAGACGGCCGAGATGGAGGCGGAATCCCCGCAGCAAACCCCACAGAACGGTGATGAGCCCGGCGCCGACTTCGCCAAGGAATACGCCTGCGTACGGCAGGCCGCCAAAAAGCGCGCGAAGAGCGTCACCGCTCTGCTCGCCGATGCCGCGAGCGCCGAAACGACGGATACCACCACTGGAACCGATACCGGCGCCACACCCGAACCAGCCGCCGACGCCGGGCAGCCGCGGGACGACAACCCGTACCAACTGCTCGCCGAACTGGGCACGACCATGGAGCGCGCGGTGGCGGTGCGCTGCGACGCGACGAGCATCGACAAGGCCATCAAGGAGATCGAGCTCAATCTGACCGATCGTGCCGCGGCGTTGCGCCCGCATTCCGATTCACCTGCCTTCAACCAGGAGCTCACGGCGATCTGGGAGGTCGGCAACCTGCTCCAGCTGGCCAAGGCCATGCTCAGGGCCTCGCAGGAGCGCCACGAGTCGCGCGGCTCATTCGCGCGCACCGATTTCCCCGAGCGCGACGACGGCTGTTTCCTGCTGCACTCGATGGCCGACGCACATGGCGGAGTCTCCTGGCAGCCGGTCCGCATCGTCGACATGCCGCCCCAGGCGCGGGGCTACTGACGGCCACGGCTGGTGGCAGACTGACGGAGGAAGGAAGAAGCGTGAAAGCGGCGATGGGAGCGGAATCCATGGGCGATCTTGGGGGCGGGGCCACCGCGGTGACCATACGGGTGCACAGGTTCACGGCGAGGCCCGAACGCGCCGGACGCAGGTCGTCGAGCCCGTTCGCGTCGAAAGCATCCAGAGCCTCCTCAAGCCCGTTCGCCTCGCGCAGGTCGTCGAGTCCGTTCGGCGATTCGCCGTCGGCGCCGAAACCCCGCCGCAGGACGCGCGGCAAGCGCTGGACGCAGGACTACACCATCGCCGTGCACGGCGGCGAGACCGTGCTGGACTGCCTGTTGTCCATCAAGCGCACCCTCGACCCGACGCTGGCCTTCCGCTATTCGTGCGGCCACGGCATCTGCGGCTCCGACGCGGTGGCGATCAACGGCACCCCCACCCTGCTGTGCACGGCCAAGGTCACGCAGTACGCGAAACCGGAACGGTCGGCGCACGGGGCCGCTTCCAGCGCCGACGAGAGATTCCGGCGCACCGGTTCGCCGAGCGATGGTGATGCCGACACCGACACCAATATCAATACCGATAACGCATCAAACGAGACGGCAGGCGACACCTCCGCCACCCCGCAAGCCGCGCCGCACACCAATCACCCCTCGCATCTGGGCGTCATCGAGCTCGCCCCGCTCCCCGGCTTCCCGGTGCTGCGCGACCTCATCGCCGACATCGACCAGATGATGGCGCAGATCAAGCGCCTGGCGCCCTACCTCAAGGCTGACGGCAAGCTCGCCCGCACCGCCGATGGCAAGATCGACATGTTCGAATACCTGCAGAGCCCGGAGCAGCTGAAACGCTACGAGCTGCTGAGCAACTGCATCTCCTGCGGGGTGTGCGAGGGCAGCTGCCCGGTCTACGCGGGCGGCGAGGCGTTCGTCGGTCCGGCGGCGCTCATCGCCCAGGCGCGTTTCATCAACGACTCGCGCGACCAGGCCGCCGACGAGCGGCTGAAGGCCATCGCCACGCAGGACGGCATCACGGCCTGCCAGTCGGTGCGCGCCTGCTCGCGGCAGTGCCCGCGCGGCATCGACGTCGGCGAGGAGATGTGGCAGCTGACCACCAAGGTCAACGGCGACTAGGCCGCGAACAAGCCGCACGAACACAACCACGCACGCGTCCGGTCCGCGGACACAGGCAGACACAGACGCAAAGCCACGGCATCCGCGCCAACCCGCGTGGCCCTGCGAGACCGCCATGACCGTGGGGATAGTAGAGTAGGAAACCATGGATAACACAACATATACCGATATGGCCAAGGCCTGCCAGCTCGCCGAGACGCACGCCCTGCAGCTCGAGGGCGAGTCGCTTTCCAAGGCCCGGCAGGAAGCCGAGCGTTCGGGCCTGCGGCAGGGTTCGGCCGCCCAGGCGGGTCTGCTGCGTTTCATGGTGCGCACGCTCAAGGCCGACTCCATCATCAGCGTCGGCACCGGCGCGATCGTGGAGGCGCTGCAGCTGGTCGCCGGCCTCGACGGCGCGGGCCAGCTGACGGCCGTGGATTCCTCGGCGCGCGGCATCACCATCATCCGCCGCATCTTCTCGGACCTGAACGACCAGGAGGCCTCGCACACCACGCTGCGTGCGGTCAACACCTCACCGGCCGCCTTCCTGCCGCGCCTCAACGCCGAGAGCTACGACCTCATTGTCGTCTCGGGCAACGCCTCCAACTACGAGCCCACCTTCGAGCAGGCGCACCATCTGCTCAAGACGGGCGGCCGCGTCGCCTTCGCCGACATGGCGGGCGTGGCCTCCGGCGAGCCGGACAAACCACAAGCCATGAAGGCCTTGCTCGGCCAGATCGAGGAGGACGACCGCTTCGAGACCGTCCTCACCTCGCTGGGCACCGGCCTGCTGGTCGCCTGCAAGCGCTGAGCCGCAGGGCCGGCCAACGCTCGCCCGGCCCTGCCTGATTACTTGACCATCCCCTCGATGGCCACGCGCACGGCCTCGTCCGGGTCGTCGACGAAGTGGATCCGGTCGATGTCGGCCTGGGCGATGAGGCCGCGCTCGCGCACCGTGCCGGAAAGCCAGGCGAACAGCCCCTTCCAATACGCGGAGTCGTAGAGCACCACGGGCTTGGGCGAGGTCTTGTTGGTCTGCACCAGGGTGAGGATCTCGAACATCTCGTCGAGGGTGCCGAAGCCGCCGGGGCAGATGATGACGGCCGAGGAATACTTCACGAACATCATCTTGCGCACGAAGAAGTAGCGGAAGTTCATTCCCAGGTTGACCCACTGGTTGAGCCCCTCCTCGTGCGGCAGCTCGATGCCGAGGCCCACCGACGTGCCTCCTTGCTCGGCCGCGCCGCGGTTGGCGGCCTCCATGATGCCCGGGCCGCCACCGGTGATCACGGTGATGCCGGCGCGCGCCGCCGCCTCGCCCATGCGCACCGCCGCGTGGTATTCCGGCTCGTCGGGCCTCACCCTGGCCGAGCCGAACACGCTCAGCGCACGCCCCAGCCCCGCGAGCGCGTCGAAGCCCTCCACGAATTCGGACTGGATGCGCAGCACGCGCCACGGGTCGCCGTGCCTCCACGCCGGGTCGCGCAGGCCCGCACGGCCCTTGCCGTTGGCGGGTGCGTCGTTTGTGCCTTGCCCGCCGGCGCCGTCCCCATGGCCGTCGTCGCCATCATCGCCATGGTCCGCGCTCAGCAGGTTCCTGTCGGCGCTGTGTTGCGGGATCATCGCCCCGCGCATGAGCACCGAGCCGCTGCGGTGCGTCTCCCATGCCGGTGCCTCGCCATGCCCCGCCTGCGTATCGGCCTGATTGGTCGTATCGGTCTGATTGGTCGTATCGGCCGAACCGGTCGTCCGGGCTTTGTCTGCGTTGCCGGACGTATCGGCCACATCCTGCTTCTTTCCGAGCCCTTCGGCATCCATGTCCTCGATCGCCATCGTTCACCTTCCTTTGTCCGCCATCGCCCCGTCGTCGAAACCGGCATCGCCGGGTGTCCAGTCCCACCGCTGGAACGCACGCCGCACAACGCCTTGGCGGACTCCCCGATTCCGGGCACATGGTATCGTGCATATCAGAGAGATGGGCAGAACCGTCAATACTGTCATTGAAGCAGGGAGGGACGCCAAATTGCAGAGGAACGACGCATACAGCACGCAGGATCTCAATATCCCTCCCCTTCCCTCGGGCGCCGCGGTGCCCATGCCGCCCACCGTGCCCCTGCCCGGCGATCCGGTCCCGCAGCCCGGCGCCAGCAACGGCCATAAGAAGCGGAACATCATCATCGCTGCGGTCGCCGCGGTGGCCGTGCTGCTGGCCTGCGGCGGCGTCGGCTTCCACTTCTACTCCCAGCATTCCCACTCCTACGCCCTTTCGCGCTACCAGAAGGCCTCGCACCGCCTCGCCGACGCGCGCGGCGATCTGCGCTCCTCAGTGAGCAAGGCGAAGTCCGCGGCCGGCCAGATCGACGACAGCCAGGTGGAGGACGCGAGCCTCATCGACGACTACGATTCGGCGATGAAAAAGACCCGGAAGGTCGAGAACTCCAGGCCCGCGGTGAGCGTGCACGACACCGAATCCGCCAGCACCACCGACCTGCGCAACGCCACGCAGTCGCTCGACGACCTGGCCGGCGACTTCGAGAACGCCGCGGCCGACGTCACCAAGGCGGCACAGAAAGTCGTCGATTCCAAGACCGCCGCCGACAAGGTGCTCAAGCCGGCCAAGGACGCCGTCACCGCCGCCGAGGCGCAGAAGAAGGCCAACGACACCGAGGCCGCCAACAACGGCGTCAACATCGACGCCATCGAGCGGGGCGACTACTCCAGCCTCGACGGCACCTGGACGAACTCCAACGGCAAGTGGATCAAGATCTCCCACGGCATACTCACCCCGCAGTGGGGCTTCGAGGGCACGACCCCGCCTTACCACCTGCACGCATGCAACGGCTACAGAAGCCAGTGCGTCGAGCACGGCATGCCCGGCACCCAGACCGAACTGGTCCAGGGTGGCGCCTTCGTGGACCACCATGGGCACTCCGTGGATTTCCAGGCGAACCTTCTGGTCGTCGAGAAGAACGCCGAATTCGATAACACCGCTCCCTTTAACCTCGACGAATCGGATCCTGATCCCACCGACCAGTCCCAGGACCGCATCATTCCCTACGTCCCCTCATTCAGCCAGGGGCAGTACCCTCCTTGCTCCAATCCGGACACCACCCGAACCGATGGAGATGACAGTCATCCCTATCCCACCGTCCTCAATCCCTCGTGCGCCTACTACCGCGCGGGCGGCAACGTCTCCGAGGCCTCGCAGCAGAAACTCAACGACAAGGTGAACACCGCCAAGAACGACCTCGCCTCGCTCGACAAGCAGTGGGAACAGAAGGCCAAGGCCGCCCTGCAGTGCCGGCTCGACATGGTCACCGGCGCACAATCCTCCTGCCCCGCGAACTGAGGCGAAAACGCGCGCGAAAAACGCAACACACCTCCGCCCTCTTTCAACGGAATCGCCACCTGTGAATGGTAAAATTACCGTCATAGCGTAAGCCATTCAATGTCGAAAGAGGAACAGTGGCAGACCAGAGCGAGAAGACCGGGAAGAAGCCGAATTCGAAGCCCAGTGCGGCGCAGGGAAAGTCCGGCCAGTCCGAAAACGTGAAGCGTACCGCAGACCAGAAAACCAAGTCGACCACAAAGGCCAAGACGACTGCGAAAGCCAAGCCCGCCACAAAGGCCAGGACGACCAAGGCCACCGCGAAGACCAAGACGACAGCGAAAGCCACGAGAGCCAAAACTTCCAAGTCTGTCTCAAAAGCCAAGTCAAATACAAAGACCAAGACGGCCACCAAGACCAAGGCCGCCGGGAAAGCCACAAAACCCAAGGCAACCAGAACCTCCAAGGCGACGAAGACCTCCGAGAAACCTACAGCAGGTAAGGCCTCGAAGCCCACCGACACCGCCGATTCCAACAAGGCGGTCGCGCAATCCGACACCGGAAAAACCAAGAAGCCCGCCACCACGGAAGCCGCAAAGGCGAAGCCTGCCAAGAACATTGCCGAACTTGGCACCGATACCGTCGAAGCGGACAAGGCATCCCCTGAATCCAACGCGGCAGTCTCGCAGTCCGCAGAAGACACGCCAAAGTCCGATACCGGCACCACCGCCGACGCAATTGACGCCGCCGAATCCGACATCGACGCGGACGCCGACGCTGCCGCCGGTGCCGAACCCACCGCACCCACGATGCAGGTGGCGCTGCCGCCGAGGCCTGGCACCGAGCCGGAAACCACCAAGTCCCAGCTCGTCGACGCCACCCAGACCGGCATCACACCCGTCGCCGCCGCGCCCGCCGCGTTCATTCCGAGCCAGTCCGATGCCGCCGACACCAAGGCTTCTTCCAAGGGCAAGTCGGACGCAGGCAAGGATGACAAGGACGGCATCACCATCAGCAAGAGGACCATCCGCATCGCGCTCATCGCGCTCCTGATCCTGATCGTCATCGGGATCGCCGCCGGTTTCGGCTACCACCACTACACCACGCATTCCCGCTCCTACGCCATCTCCCGCTACGACAAAGCGGTCACCCGGCTCAAGGACGCGCACAAGCAGCTCGACGCCACGATCGCGAAAAGCAACAAAACGGCCGGCCAGGTCGACGAGGGCGATGTCCAGCATCCCGCTGTGGTCACCAAGTACGAGACGGTGGTCCGCAGGAGCCGCAGGCCCATCCGGGTGAGAGTCCTGACCCGCCACCAGCTCAACACGTTCAACGTCACCGAGATCAACAACTACTCCCTGAAGATCGAGCAGGCCGCGGCGAACTACGACACCTCGCGCGGTAAGGTGCACGATTCCGCCCAGCACGTCATGGACGAAAAGCACAACACTGAAGTGCAGCTCTCCCCCGTCGAGCATGCAATCGCCTCGGTGGAGCAGCAGAAGAAGCAGAACGACGCCGAGGCCAAGAAGCACGGCATCGACATGGACGCCATCGCCAAGGGCGACTACTCCAGCCTCGACGGGACCTGGACGAACTCGGACGGCGCGTGGATGAAGATCTCGAAGGGCGTGCTGACCCCGCAGAACCCGGTGCCCGGCAGCACCCCGCCCTACCGTCTGCGTGAGCCGGACAAGAACAACAACCTCTTCAATCCGAACTATCTCGACCGGATTCCCAAGACCCAGCACACGCTCTATCAGGACGGCGCACGTGTGGAGCATCATGGAGCGGCACCCGACATCTACTTCCTGGTCACCGTCCAGCAGGGCGCCAAGCTCTACAACGCCTCCCCGAGCTTTGCTGCGGGCACCTCCATCGGCGATGACCCCACCGACTCGAGCAGGGACCGCATCATCCCCGCAAACGCCACGCTTTACCAAGGCCAGGAGCCCTTCTGCCAGAGCGCCTCATGCGCCTACTACCGCGAGGGCGGCGTCGTCTCCACGGCCTCGCAGCAGAAGCTCAAGGACAAGGAGGACCAGGCCAACAAGCTGATGGCGTCGCTCAACCACAAGTGGCAGGAAAGCGCCAAGACGAACTTCCAATGCCGCATCGACGTGGTCAACGGCGCGCAGAAGACCTGCGAGACCGCCAGCTCCTCGTCGAATGACGGCACCGCCAACGTCGACCAGCTGCGGCAGGGCGACTTCTCCTCGATCGCCGGCCAGTGGTGCACCTCCGGCAACGACTGCATCACCATCGGCAAGGACGGCTCCTACACTTCCAACCAATCCGATGGCAACGACGACAGCGATAGCCAAAGCGGCACACAGCCCAAGCTCGCCATCCCCACGGAGAACAACTGGGTCAAGGGCGGCGTGGGCAGCACCGGCATCGTGGAACTGATGGACACCCGCGGACCACAATGCATGGACCCGAACGTCACCTACCCCAACTGCGTCATGGCCGAAGCCATATGGCCCACCGACATCATCTATTACCCGAAGAACGTCACCGTCTGCCCCAACGACGACATCTGCTCCCGGGCCTATGAGGGCACCGAGAACGATCCAGACGACATCGACACCTCCCGGCCCCACTTGGAGCTCATGGCGCGCCACATGAACCCACGTCCAACCATGGCGGACACCTATTACTTCATGGGCGGCAAGAACGCCAAGTCCTCGAAGGCCAAGAAGGGCATGGACATCAAGCAAATCGCCCAAGGCGACTGTTCCTCGATCGCCGGCACTTGGGTCAACGCCAGAGGAGGCACACTCACCTTCCAGAGCAGCTGCCCCAGTGGCAGTGCCCAAATCAACGACCGTACGGTCCAATGGGTGACGCCGAAGCTGTTCGACGGTTTTGCCGAGCAGGAAGACACAGGCGGCGGCAATGCGGGAAGTTACGTCAAACACATCTTCATTCCCGCCGGCACCGCGGTTCCATCGTCTGATTCCTCAGGTCATTATGGTTTCACCGCTGACGACACCGACAAGACCAGGGATCGCATCATTGGCATGGGAGGCCCAGCGATGGACGATATCGACCCTGCGGAATATGTCTATTACAGGCAGTAACAAGCAAAGAGCGAGTCTGTAGATTCCCATCGTGGGCGTTGCGGCGCAAAGTCACCGCAACGCCCACGTTTCGTTCGCCATACCTGAAGCCCTCGGCCGTCTCTCCGTCGATCATCCCCATTCCGATAAATTGAGGACCAGATGGACAAAGTGTCTTCTGTAAGATACACTATTGACATGAAAGTAATGGCTTCTGACGAGTTCGAACAATGGATTGACACCTTGGCGGACACCCACGCCAGGAACAGCATCAACTTCTGGATCGAGCGCATAAAGGCCACGGGCAAAGTGACCGGAGACAGCAAGGACCTGAAGGACGGCGTGCATGAGCGCCGCTTCCACAAGGGTCCGGGCTACCGGGTCTACTACACGTTCTCCGGCCGCGAGCTGATCCTTCTTCTCGCCGGTGGCGACAAGGGCTCGCAGCGTCGGGACATCGCCCGAGCCAAACGGATGTGCAGGGAGTGGAAGGAACGGACGCCGGCAGGACCATAAAGCCCGACTCGAGCGCAGAATCCCGAAATATACCAAAGAAGGAACAAAGGAACCACATCATGACCACATTCAGGGAATACGACATCTCCGACCACCTCAGGAGCAAGGAGGAGATCGAGGACTTCATCGACGACAGCTTTGCTGAAGCTGCCGATCTGGATGACGACCAGGAAGCCGCCGACCTCATGCTCGCGGTGCTCGGAGAGGCCGCCAGCGCCGAACGCAAGATGAGCGACATCGCCCACCGCGCCGACGTGGGACGCACCAGCCTCTACCACTCGCTCAGGCGCAATGCCAATCCCTCGTTCAGGACCATTCTCAGCGCCATTCGAGAACTCGGCTTAGATCTGCGAACCACACCACGAAAGGCCGTGGCATAAAGGCGGAGCGCACGGACCGAGATTGGCAAGAACTCACCTTGGCTACGATGCACCGTGGCCCGGTCTTGTTACCAGAACTGGGCTACGACCTTGCACTGAAAGGGACTGATGTCCCGATGTCGATTGCGACCCCTTTCGGCAAAAGCTTTATTGCCGCCTAATATCCAAAAGGTTTGCGATGCCACAACCAACAATTTAAGCATACCGTTTCATGTGGAGTACACCTCGGCCCCGGCGTCTGTTTCCAAGCACCGGGGCCGAGGCCTCACAAAAAGGCGATATGCCTAGCGTCCACTATGGCCTCACCGGGATAAAGCCTCATTCGCCGGCTATATCCCAGTGAGCCACCACCCATAGAAGACAAATCCAGTATACTAACTATTTCGATTCACATACATAATCGATACATCAAATATTGTGGAAGGAAATCAAGAAAAGAAAGTGCGCCCGGCAGGATTCGAACCTGTAACCTGCTGATCCGTAGTCAGCTGCTCTAATCCATTGGGCTACGGGCGCAATCGTCAAGAACATTCGTCCCTGACAACTCGTTTAGATTACCATAGCCATTCCCATCGCACAACCATGGCGTGTCGCATGGGCCACGCGGACACGACGCAGCCACACTGCGACTGCCACACCGCAATCATTCTCATGCCACATCCAGAGTCTCGCCTTGGCAACCCTCACGCCCCGGCATCACACCAAAGTCACCTATGGCAACGCCTCTCATGCCGCGGCGACCTTGCGCCGGCCGAGCACGCCGCCATGCCCCTCGGAGGCGGCGACCAGCTTGGGCGCGCCCGCGCCACTGACGGCGGCCTTGTCGACGATGACCTGCCCCACGTCGTCCATCTCGGGCAGGCGGAACATGGTCTCCTCGAGGGTGCGCTCGATGATGGCGCGTAGCCCCCTGGCACCGGTCCCCTCGCGCATAGAGACGGCCGCGATGGCGGCGATGGCCTCGTCGGTGAAGGACAGGCGCACCCCGTCCACCGCGAAGAGCTTGCGGTACTGCTTGACCAGGGCGTTGGCCGGGCGCACGAGGATGTCGCGCAGGTCCTGCTCCCCCAGCTCGTCGAGCACGCTGACGACGGGCAGGCGGCCGATGAACTCCGGCAACAGCCCGAACTCCTCCAGATCGTCCGCGTCGACATGCCTCAGCGCCTCCTGGGCGACCGTTTCCTGCTCGCGCTGCCACGAGGCCGCGAATCCGCTTTCGTGCGCTCCCAGGCGCTTCTCGACGATCCTGTCGAGGCCGACGAATGCGCCGCCGCAGATGAAGAGGATGTCGCGCGTGTCCATCTTGACGGTGTTCTGGTCGCGGTGCTTGCGCGTGCCCTCGCCCTGCAGCGGCACCGAGGCGATGGTGCCCTCGAGGATCTTGAGCAACGCCTGCTGCACGCCCTCGCCGCTGACGTCGCGGGTGATGGACGAGCTCTCGCCGCTCTTGCGCGCGATCTTGTCGATCTCGTCGATGTAGACGATGCCATGCTGGGCGCGCGCCACGTCGCCGTCGGCGGCCTGCAGCAGGCGCTGCAGCACCGATTCCACGTCGTCGCCGATATAGCCGGCCTCGGTGAGCGTGGTGGCGTCGACGATGACGAACGGCACGTTCATCACGCGGGCCAGCGTCTGCGCCAGGTAGGTCTTGCCCACGCCGGTGGGCCCGAGCAGCAGGATGTTGGACTTGGCCACGCGCACCTCGTCGAGCGCCCCGCCTCCCCGGCCGGCCTTGGCGGGCTTCCCCGCCTTGCCGGACTTGCCGTTCTGCGGCTTCAGCGCGCCGGCGGCCTCGCCGAGCTCCATGTTGACGCGCTTGTAGTGGTTGTAGACGGCGACGGAGAGCGTGCGCTTGGCCCGCGCCTGCCCCACCACGAAGCGGTCGAGGTAGGCGTAGATCTCGGGGGGTTTCGGCAGCCTCAGCGCGTTCGCCCCGGCGTCGTGCTCGCGCTCGTCGGAGATGATGTCGACGCACAGCTCGATGCATTCGTCGCATATCGCCGCGGCCTGCCCGGTCACCAGCTTGTGCACCTGGCGCTCCGTCTTGCCGCAGAACGAGCAACGTGGGATCCCCTCGCCGTAGCTGACCACGTCTGCCATGCCGCCTCCTCTTGGCCGTTTCGTCTCCACATACGACGATACCCCTCACGCGCGAACGCGAGGGGTACCGGTGGTCTTCTCGGGTGACATCAGGGTCACTTGCGGTTGGCGAGCACCTCGTCGACCATGCCGTAGTCCTTGGCCTCGGGGGCCGTCAGGAAGGTGTCGACCTCGATGTCCTTGCGGATGCGCTCGGCGGACTGGCCGGTGTGCTTGGCCAGCGTGTTCTCGAGCCATTCGCGCATGCGCAGCATCTCCTTGGCCTGGATCTCGATCTCGGTGGCTTTGCCGGCCCCCTGGTCGATGGCCGGCTGGTGAATCAGGACGCGGGCGTTGGGCAGCATGAGGCGCTTGCCCTTGGTGCCGGCGGCGAGGATGACGGCGGCGGCGGAGGCGGCCTGCCCCAGGCAGACGGTCTGCACGTCGGGCTTGATGTACTGCATGGTGTCGTAGATCGCGGTCATCGCGGTCATCGAGCCGCCGGGCGAGTTGATGTACATCATCACGTCGCGGTTGGGGTCCTGGCTCTCCAGGACCAGGAGCTGGGCCATGATGTCGTCGGCCGAGGTGTCGTCGACCTGCACGCCCATGAAGATGATGCGGTCCTCGAACAGGCGCGAATACGCGTCCTGGGTCTTCATGCCGTAGGGCGTCTTCTCGCTGAACTGTGGCATCACATAACGGCTCTGCGGCCTGAACCCGGCCACGCCACGGGGGCCGGCGAGGCGCTCGGCACGGGCCACGAACTTCGCTTCTTCACTTGCCATGTTTCACTCCCCTGCCTTCGCCGTGCGCATGCTGCCCGGCGTGGTCACGATCTTGTCGAAGAACCCGTAGTCCAGCGCCTGCTGGGCGGTGAACCAGTGATCGTACTCGTTGTCGCGGTAGATCTCCTCGAGGGTGTGGCCGGTCTGGTCGGCGGTGAGCTGCGACATGGTCTTCTTCATGTCCATGATCAGCTCGGCGTTGATGCGCACGTCGGTGGCGGTGCCGCCGATGCCGCCCGAAGGCTGGTGCATCAGGATGCGGGTGTGGGAGGTCGCGAAACGCTTGCCCTTGGTGCCGCTGGAGAGCAGGAACTGGGCCATGGAGGCGGCCATGCCGACGGCCACGGTGGCCACGTCGGGCTCGATGAGCTGCATGGTGTCGTAGATGGCCATGCCCGCGGTCACGGAGCCGCCGGGAGAGTTGATGTAGAGCCAGATGTCCTTCTTCGGATCCTCGGCCGCGAGCATCAGCATCTGCGCGCAGATGACATTGGCGTTGGAATCCTTGACCTCGTCACCGAGCCAGATGATGCGCTCCTTGAGGAGCCTGTTGAAAATCGGATCCGTGATGGAGGGGGCGGAGTCGCCCTCATCCATCGACGGCGTAGATGTCAGCAATCCTGCCACCGTATCTCCTTGATATTCACGTATTATTACGATACCGATATTACCCGCACTTATGCGACACTTCGTTTCGTTTTGCGCTCAGCGGTGGAAACAAGGCGTTTCGAGGCCTCGAGGAAGGCCTTGGAGACCAGGGCCGAGACCGCGACGCCGAGGCCGACCGGCACGAAGAAGGCCATCGGCGCGCGCGTCAGCTCCATCACCAAGCACATCGCCATCAGCGGCGCCTGCTGTGAGGCGGCGAGCAACGAGCACGCCCCCACCAGCGCGCAGGCGGTGACGGTGTCACCGGGGCTCACCAAGACCCACGCGAAGCCGAGCAGCGCGCCGAGGCTCGCCCCCAGTGAGATGCCCGGCTGCAGCACGCCTCCGGAGGCGCCGGCGCGGATGGTGCCCAGGGTGAGCACGGCCTTGGCGGCGAAAAGCGCCAGCAGGATCGGCACCAGGCCACCCGCCTTGCCAGCGGTGGCGGCGAAGGCGTACTGGGCCACGGAGCGGCCGTTGCCCATCACCTGCGGCAGCCATATCGCCACCACGCCGGTCGCCAGGGCGGCCAGCGGCATCATCCAGAGGATGCCGGCGCCCTGGGGCTTGTGGCCCTCGGCCCACTGCGAGCCCTTGCGGAAGAGCGCCCCGGCCACTCCGCAGACCGCGCCGGCGAGGACGGCGAAAAGCGTCAGGCCCAGCGTGGGGACCACGGCCTTGCCCATGGCCGCCATGCCGTAGAAGGTGCCGCGTCCTCGGATCAGCGAGGCGACATAGGCGGAGAGCACGGAGGTGCCCAGCGCCATGGCGACCGTCTCGATGGAGATGTCGGCCAGGAGGATCTCGATGGCGAAGAACGCGCCGGCCAGAGGGGCGTCGTAGACCCCGGCCAGGCCTGCGGCGGCGGCCGCGGCGACCACCACCTTGCGGTCATGCTCGTCACGGATGCCGGTGAGGGCGGCGAAGCGCTGGCCGAGCATCGCGCCGAACTCGCGCGGGGCCACCTCACGGCCGATCGACGAACCGGCGCCGACGATGAAGATCTGCAGCAGCACATGCACCACGGTCTGCCAGACGGGCATGCGCTCCCCCGCCACGGCCTTGTTGACCGAGGGCACCTTGGTGGTCTTGCCGCACAGCAGCCACCAGGCCACGGCGGCGAACACGGAGCCGGCCACCACCGAGGCGACGCGGCGCCACGGCACGACCTGGTAGGGGCTAGGGTCGAGCGGGTTCTCGATATAGCCGAGCATCAGGCGCTCCACCCAGTTGAGCATCACGCCCAGCAGCCCGGAGCCCACGCCGACGGCGACCCCCAGCACCGCCACGGCGAGCAGGGCCCTCAGCAACCGCCCGATGGCGTGGCCGCCCTCATCATTCCTCATCCGCAGGCCTCCCGACCTCGTCGTTTCCTTTTCGCCGGTCCGCCGCCCGCCGCGCCAACCGTTCCCACGCTCGGCGATGGCCTCAGGACCAAAACGAAAGGAACCCGGAGCGCCTGCCCCGGGTTCCTCATATGCTACTCATTCGGCCGTCATGCCCAGCCGCACGCGACGCCATCGCATCGCACGCGCCCGACCACGGCCGAAGGCGGCAAGGCGATCACTCGCCCTTGCCCTCCTTGGAGACCTCGTCGGCGACGGCAGCGGCGGCGGAGGCGGCTTCGACGCTCTCGCTCTCCTCGGCTTGCTCGGCGGCCTCGTCCTCACCGAGGAAGGCGCTCAGGTCGAGCTCCTTGCCCTCGCAGGTGAACTTGACGGCGCGCATGCCGGCGAGCAGACCCTTGGAGCGGCCCACTTCCTGCACGGCGGAGCCCAGCTGGCCGTTGTTGACGATCGCGTTGATGAAGGCGCTCGGGTCCATGCCGTACTGCTGGGCGATGGAGGCGAGGAAGTTGGTGACGTCCATCTGGGAGACCTTGACCTCGAGCTGCTCGGCCAGGGTGTCGAGCACGATCTGGTCCTTGAGCTCCTTCTCGGCGGCCTCGCCGGCCTCCTTCTTCTGGTCCTTGGTGGCCTTCTCGGGATCGGCGGTGACCTGCTTGAGGCGCTCCTGCGTCATCTCCTCGAGCACGCCCTTGGGCAGCGGGATGTCAACGCCGTCCTTGAGCTTGGCGATGAACGCGTCGCGCGCGTCGTTGGCCTGGCGGCCCTCGCCGTCCTTCTCGCAGGCCTTGCGGATGTCGGCCTTGAGCTCGTCGAGCGTGTCGAACTCGGAAGCCTCCTGGGCGAAGTCGTCGTCGAGCTTGGGCAGCTCCTCGGCCTTCACCGAGTTGACCTTGACCTTGATCTGGGCCTTCTCGCCCTCGTGCTCGCCGCTTTCCAGCGTGCCCTCGAAGGTGGTCTCCTCGCCGGCGGAGAGGCCGTCGAGGGCCTCGTCGATGCCGTCGAGCAGCTTGCCGCTGCCGAGCTCGTAGCTCACGCCTTCCTGGGAGTCGACGTCCTCGCCGTCGATGGCGGCGGTGAGGTCGATGTTGGCGAAGTCACCCTTCTTGGCGGGGCGGTCGACGCCCACAAGGGTGCCGAAACGCTGGCGCAGGTTCTCGAGGCGCTTGTCGACGTCCTCGTCCTTGACCTCGGCCTTCGGCACGTCGAGCTCCATGCCCTCCAGTGCCGGCAGCTCGATGTCGGGGCGACGCTCGACGGTGGCGACGAACTTCACCTTGGTGTCGTCCTTGGAGCTGGTCGGCAGCTCCTTGACGTCCAGCTCGGGCTGGGCCATCGGGCGGATCTTCTTCTCTTCCAAAGCCTTGGAATACAGGTCCGGCACACCACGGTTGGCGGCCTCGCCCGCCACGGCGCCGAATCCGACGCGCTGGTCGATGATCGGGCCGGGCACGTGGCCCTTGCGGAAGCCCGGGACGCTGATCTGCTTGGCGATATCCTTGCGGGCCTGGTCAAGATAGGGGTCGAACTCTTCCGGGTCGACAGTGACGGTGAGCTTCACCTTGGTGGGCTCGAGATTCCTCACGCTGATTTTCACGCTAGTGCTCCTGACGGTTATTTCGACTACATCTGCCCTAAGGCAACCGTTACATAATAGCGCGAGTTACGGACTCTGAGACCAAGGCAATCTGCCACTCGCGGGCCCCCTGTTCGCGCAGGAAACCGGGTATGTCGATATGGGCCGGGTCGTCGTGCCAACACAGGTTGCGGATGATCTGCGGCTTGATGACGATGTCGACCGGGGTGCGGGTGTCGGAGGCGATGGAGGCCACCGCCGCGCGCGCGGCCTTCAGCCTGGCGAAACGGTCGGGATGGTGCTCGGCCCAGTAGCGCATCGAGCGGGGCGCGTTGGCGTTCGCCGACCTGCTCGGCGCCTGCGGCTGCGGCCACTGGCTCGGCCTGAGCTTCAAAGCCTCCTGGATGGTCTCCTTCCACACCTTGGGCTTGACCGAGCGCTGGATGGGGGCGTAGCGCTCGAACATCTTGTCCTGCTCGTTGCCCATATGGATCCGCACCCGCTCGTTGAGGCTGCGGATGGCGCGGAACTGGCGGGCGTTGTGCGGTTTCTTGCGGGCCGCCTCGATGATCGCGGCGTCGGAGAGCAGCAGGGTGGGCGCGATGTCGTCGGCGCGGGCGAGCTCGTCGCGCTTCTCCCAGAGCGCCTTGGCGACGGCCTGGCCCCGCCGGTCGTGGCCCAGCACGGTGAAATGCGAGATGCGCATCCACGGGGTGGGGTGCACCGGCTGCGGCCCGGTGCCCTTGGCCAGCGCGGCCGCGAACTCCTCCTCGGCCCAGCCATCCTTGCCCTGGGCCTTGAGCTCGGCGCGCATACGATCCTCGAGCTCGATGAGCAGCTCCACGTCGAGCGCCGCGTAGTTGCGCCAGTCGCGTGGCAGCGGGCGGTAGGACCAGTCGGCCGCCGAATGCTCCTTGGCCAGGGTGATGCCCAGATAGTGCGCGGTCACCGCGGCGAGGCCGAAGTGCTTCAGACCCAGCAGCCTCGCGGCGATCTCGGTGTCGAACAGGCGCTGCGGCCTCATGCCGAGGTCGGCGAAGCCGGGCAGATCCTGCAGCGAGTCGTGGATGATCCATGTGGCGTCGCCCACCGCCCGGTTGAACTCCTCCCAGTCGGCCCCGGCTCGGCCCAGCGCGATCGGATCGAGCAGCACGATGCCGGAACCGGTACGTTTGAACTGCACGAGCCAGTCCTCGTGGCCGTAGCGGTAGCCGGAGGCGCGTTCGGCGTCGGCCGCCACCGATCCGGTACCTTGCGCCAGACGCTCGCAGGCCTCTTCGAATCCCTCGGGCGTATCGGTGACCCGGGGCACCCCTCCCCTGGGCTCTGACTGCAACCTAGGCTCGTCGCTCAACCGCACGCTCCCGTTTTCTTCTGACCATGCGCCACATGACGCGCCGCCCTGCCGATTCGTCGAACCGGCGGACGCCTCGCGTCGGGCGCTCCACTATGAAATACGGCGTCCACCATACTCCGGGCCTTGGGCAGGCCTGGGAAGAACGGTGGACGCCGTGGACGAATATCCTTATGGGACCGGTATCGCATCAGGTGCGGCACCGGCCGCGCTCGGTCTTGCGGCCGATGGATTCCGCCGAAGGTTTAGTAGACCTCGAAGCCGTGGGCCTTGAACTGGTCGCGCACGCGCTTCTTGAGCTCCTTGCTCGGCCCCTCCTTCTTCTCCAGGGGGTAGGGGATGTTGAGCTCATGCCACTTCGGGCGGCCCAGCTGGTGGAAGGGCAGCACGTCGATATGCTCGACGGCGTCGCCGAACGACTCCACGATGTTGGCGACGTTCTCGACGTTCTCGACGCTGTCGGTGAGCCCCGGCACGAGCACGAAACGCACCCAGATCTTCTTGCCGGCCTTCGCCAGGCGCTTGCCGAACTCGATGGTGGGCGCCAGGGTGCAGCCGGTGACCTTGCGGTAGGTCTCCTCGTCGCCGGACTTGACGTCGAGCAGGCACAGGTCGATGTCGTCGATCATCTCGTCGGTGTAGTTGCGGTTGAGGAACCCGGAGGTGTCGAGGCAGGTGCGGATGCCCTTCTGACGCACGGCGTGGAAGACGCGCGAGACAAAGGCGGACTGCATCATGGACTCGCCGCCTGAGAAGGTGACTCCGCCGCCGGTGTTGTCGAAGACGTCCTGGTAGCGGCTGACGCGCTCGATCATCTCGTCGAGGTAAACCGGCTGGCCGTCGCGCATCTTCCAGGTGTCGGGGTTCTGGCAGAACTGGCAGCGCAGGGGGCAGCCGCTCATGAACACCGTCATGCGCGTGCCCGGCCCGTCGACCGAGGTGTTGATGTCCCAGGAATGCACGAAGCCGATGTCGCCGGTGCGCAACGCGTTGATGCGGTCGTGCCGGTCGAGGCCGATCGGGGATTCGAAGCCTGAGAGACCACCCATCAAAGTATGGCTGGCATATACCTTGGACTCCTTGAGCATATGCTGGGTCGTGGTACGGAATTGAGTGGTGTCGGACATCATTGCCCTCCTTCTGAACTGCTCGTCGTGCCCTGCCTTCATTCTACCGTTCATTGTCATTGCCCGCCCGAGGCGATGTCGCCCGGGCGAAACGCCGTTTGATGGAAGGGCTAATTCCATCGAACGGGAGACGTGACGAAGAGAGGGGGCGGAGCAGACTGCCCCACCCCCTCGTGCTTCGTACTAGCGTCTCACTGGAGACCGGTCACCTCACTCGGTGACGGCGCCCTGGTGGAACGTACGCGAGATCACGTCGAGCTGCTGCTCGCGGGTGAGCTTGACAAAGTTCACCGCGTAGCCCGAGACGCGCACGGTGAGGTGCGGGTACTTTTCGGGGTGCTTCACGGCGTCCTCAAGCTGCTCCTTGCGCAGCACGTTGATGTTCGCGTGGTAGAGGCCATGGCCGTTGCCGGCGTCGAGGATACCGACCAGGTTGCCGACACGCTCCTCCTCGTCGCGGCCGAGGCCGTCGGGGGTGATCGTGTTGGTCAACGAGATGCCGTCGAGCGCGTCGTTGTAGTCGATCTTGCCGACCGAGAACATCGAGGGCAGCATACCGTGCGAATCCATGCCGTTCTCCGGGTTGGCACCGGGGGCGTAAGGCTCGCCCTTCTTATGTCCGCTCGGGAAGGAGCCGGTCGCCTTGCCATAGACCACGTTGGAGGTGATGGTCAGGATGGACTGGGTCGGAACCGCGTTGCGATAGATCGGCAGGGCCTTGATCTGGGCCATGACGGTGGAGACGGTCCACTTGGCCAGGTCGTCGGCGCGGTCGTCGTCGTTGCCATAGATCGGGAAGTCACCGACGGTGCGATAGCCGACCACCAGGTCGTCATCGGCGCCTTCGACGTACTCGTTCTCGTGGCCTTCGAGGTTCTTGGCGTCCTTGTTGTAGATCGGGTAGACCTTCGCGTACTTCAGGGCGCTCAAGGAGTCGGCCGCGATCGACAGGCCGGACATGCCGCAGCCGAGGGTGCGGTAGACTTCCTTGTCGTGCAGGGCCATCTCGATGGACTCATAGGCATACTTGTCATGCATGTAATGGATGATGTTCAGCGCTTCGATGTAGGTCTCCGAGAGCCACTCGAGGGCCTTCTCGTAGTTGTCCTTGACCTTCTGGTAGTCGAGGGTGCCGTCGGCTTCGGGCTTGATCGGGTCGATGATGCCCTTGTCGATGACCTGCATGCCGGTCATCTCGTCGCGGCCGCCGTTGATCGCGTAGAGCAGGGCCTTGGCCGAGTTCACGCGGGCGCCGAAGAACTGCATCTGCTTGCCGACACGCATCGGGGAGACGCAGCAGGCGATGGCGGCGTCGTCGCCCCAGTGGTTGCGGATGTCGCGATCGGACTCATATTGGATGGCCGAGGTGTCGATGGAGATGCGGGCGCAGAAGCGCTTGTAGCCCTCAGGCAGCTTGGAATCCCAGAAGATCGTGATGTTCGGCTCGGGGCCGGGGCCCAGGTGGTCGAGGGTCAGGGTGGCGAGCAGACGGAACGAGGTCTTGGTGACCATGTGGCGGCCGTCGTCGGCGAAGCCGGCGTCGGACCAGGTGGCCCAGTACGGATCGCCCGAGAAGATGTTGTCGTAGTCCTTGGTACGCAGGAAGCGCACGATACGCAGCTTCATGACGATCTGGTCGATGATCTCCTGGGCGCCGGTCTCGTCGAGCACGCCGTTCTTCAGGTCGCGCTCGAAGTAGGAGTCGAAGAAGGCGGAGACACGGCCGAAGCTCATGGCGGCGCCGTCCTGGCTCTTGACGCTGGCGAGGTAGCCCATGTAGGTCCACTGCACGGCTTCCTGCGCGGTCTGCGCCGGGCGGGAGAGGTCGAGGCCATACTCATTGCCCAGGGCGATGAGCTCCTTCAGGGCCTTGATCTGGTCGGCGTGCTCTTCGCGGAAGCGGATCCAATGCTCGATCTCGGCCTCGGTGAAGTCGTTGCGATAGGGGATCGAGTCCTTGTCTTCCTTCTTCTTGGCGATCAGGTAGTTGACGCCATAGAGGGCCACGCGGCGATAGTCGCCGATGATGCGGCCACGGCCGTAGGCATCGGGCAGGCCGGTGAGGATCTTGTTGTGGCGGGCGAGCTTGATCTGCTTGGTGTAGACGCCGAACACGCCGTCGTTGTGGGTCTTGCGATACTTGGTGAAGATCGTCTTGATGTTGGGGTCGACTTCCTTGCCGGCCTCCTTGATGGCCTGCTCGACCATACGCCAGCCGCCGTTCGGCATCATGGCGCGCTTGCAGGGCTCGTCGGTCTGCAGGCCGACGATCACGTTGTCGTGCTCCTTGTCCATGATGTAGCCCGGGCCGAAGTTGGTGATGCCGGCGGGAGTGTGGGTGTCCACGTCGTAGATGCGCTGCTTGCGCTCCACGGCGAGGTACTTGTCGTCAAGGAACTTCCACATTTCCTTCGTCTTGGGAGTGGCCTTGGCAAGGAACGACTCGTCGCCGTCATAGGGCGTGTAGTTCTTCTGGATGAAATCACGAACGTCGATCTCTTTTTGCCAGTTTCCTCCGGTAAAGCCGTTCCACGCCTTTGCCTGAAGGTCCTGCTCGGAGAGAGCGGTCTTCTCAACTGCTGTCATTTATCACTCCTTTTTATGGAGCAACGCTTCTTCACGTTGCGTTCACCTCCATTGTAGAGTGTGATATCTCACAAACCCGCCAAAAAAATGTGAGCTACGTCACTTTTAAGATTTTAATTTGTCTAATTATCTCGGGTTATTCTCACCATAGGGGAACTATTTGTGACCTCAAAGGCATGATAATCGCACGTTTTGCAACAAACGCACAGCAAAACGGGCCATTGCTCTGTCAAGCCCGGCAGGTGGATGTTCCCCGATGTGACGCAGTTCTCATTGACAATTCGCGACGCACCACCCTCGCCGGCAACCATCGGGATATGGGCGGATACGGGTGCCTTGCCTCACATGCAACACGGCTCACCGGCCGGGCCCGGCGAACCGGCGAGGGGAGCTCAGACCCTGCCCGAGCCCCAGCTGTCCCACTTGCGGTTCTCCTCGTCCCAGATCAGGTTGCGTTCGCGCGCGATCTTCCAGGCGTCCTCGGCGTCCTTGCGGGACTTATAGGGACCGCTGCGCTGGTTGGCCGGCGAGAGCTTGCCCAGCTCGGGCTCGCCGGTGACGGTGTTGAAATACCATTGCCTGCGCTCCGACGCGCCTTCGGTGTCATGCTCCTGAACAGCCATGCTGCCCTCCCCCGTTCGTGTGATGGACCGTTCCCACACTAGCCTCGATGGCCGCTTCCCCACCGTTCCTCTCAGGGCTTAGGACCGGCCGGTGCGGACGAGCGGGCCAAGGCCGGAGGCTCACCGACGGTGCCGGCCACGGTTCCTCGGCCGGCACCGATCGCGTCTCGCTACTCGCGGAAGGCGCTGGTGATGGGCAGACGGCGGTCACGGCCGAAGGCCAAGGAGGTGACCTTGGAGCCGAGCGGGTACTGGCGGCGCTTCCACTCGGCGCGGTCGACCAGGCGCATCACCGTGTCGACGGTGCCTTCGTCGAAGCCGTCGGCCTTGAGGTCGGCACGGCCGTGGGCCTTCTCGATATAGGCCTCGAGGACCTGGTCGAGCAACGCGTATTCGGGCAGGGAGTCGGAGTCCTTCTGCCCGGGGCGCAGCTCGGCGCTCGGCGCCTTCTCGATGCTGGCCACCGGGATCATCACCCCGTCCTTCAAGGGGACACCCGCTCCACCGTGCTCATTGCCCACAACCTGCAGTCCGCCGACGCCGACGCCCTCGGCCGCCGCGCGGTTGCGCCAGCGCGAGAGCTCCCAGACGCGGGTCTTCAGCAGGTCCTTGATCGGCGCGTAACCGCCCACCGCATCGCCGTAGATGGTGGAGTAGCCACAGGCCAGCTCGGACTTGTTGCCGGTGGCGAGCGCCAGCAGGTTCCTGGAATTGGAATAGGCCATGACGATGACGCCGCGGATGCGCGCCTGCAGGTTCTCGGCGGCCACCCCGTCGAGCTCCAGCTGGCCCTGGAACGCCTTGAACAGTGGTTCGATGGGCTGGATGTCGTATTTGGCGCCGATGTTGGCGGCCAGGTCGGCCGCGTCGTCCTTGGAGCCGTCGGAGGAGTACATGCTGGGCATGGAGACGCCCTGCACGTGTTCGCCGCCCACCGCATCGGCCGCCATGGCCGCCACGAGCGCCGAGTCGATGCCGCCGGAGAGGCCGAGCACCACGCCTTCGAAACGGTTCTTGGCCATATAGTCCTTGAGCCCCAGCACGCAGGCGGTGTAGACCTCCTCGTCCGGGTCGCGCGGCGGGGCGAGGTAACCGACCTTCTGGTGTTGCCGTTCGGAGTCGAAATCGAAGTATTCCAGGTTCTCGACGAACATCGGCGAGCGCTCGAGCAGCGTGCCGTCGCGGTCGACCACGAAGCTGCCGCCGTCGAAGATGAGGTCGTCCTGGCCGCCGACCTGGTTGACGTAGATGACCGGGGCCTTGACCTCGCTGGCGCGGCGGCGGGCCAGGTCGAGGCGCGTGTGCGTCTTGCCCTCCTCGTAGGGCGAGCCGTTGATGGTCAGCAGCACGTCGATGCCGCGCGTCGCCAGTTCGGCCACCGGGCCGCCGTCCTGCCAGATGTCCTCGCAGATGGCCACGCCGACTTTCACGCCATCGATGTCGAGGACGACGGAGCGCTGCCCGGCCGCGAAGATGCGGAACTCGTCGAAGACGCCGTAGTTGGGCAGGAAATGCTTGTCGTAGGCGGAGCACACCGTGCCGCCATGCAGCACGACCAGCCGGTTGGTCGGCTTGTCGGAGTCGTTGGCGCCGCCCACTGCGCCGAGGTCGCGCGCCGTGGAGCCACCGTCGCCATCGGCCGCCGAACCGTCGTCGTGGACGGTTCCGACGGTGCCGACCACCACATAGAGGCCGCCCAGCCCCTCGCGTTCCAGCGTCTTGGCCAGTTGCTCGGCCTTGCCGGCCGCGGCCGCTCGGAACGTGGCGCGGAAGGCGAGGTCCTCGATCGGGTAGCCGGTGACCGTCATCTCGGGGAAGGCCACCACCTGGGCGTCGTTCATCGCGGCCATGCGCGCGAATTGCAGGATGGCGGCGGCGTTGCCGTTGAGGTCTCCCACGCAGGTGTCGATCTGGGCCAGGGCGAAACGTAGTTGAGTCATGCCTCCATCATATCCGCCCGGCCCGCCGATGCGAAGCCCGGAACCGCGGCACGGGCGGCCATGCCGTGTCTACTCCCCCACACCTCGCCGGTTGCGGCATGGATAGACGAACGACCGCCCGCCCGACGCCCCGAAAGGCGAAGGACAGGCGGTCGAACCTGGAAATCCTCGTGGAGCTAGCGCTCCAGCTCGTCGGCGACGCGCAGCGCGGCGTTGGCGTAGAACTCGGCGGTGGTCTCGATCGCGCCGTCGAAGGCCACGAACTCCGGGGAGTGCAGGTTGTGGTGGCCCGGGGTGCCGTTGGAGCCGATGAACGCGAAGACCATCGGGGCCAGGGTGGTGTAGTTGTAGAAGTCCTCGCCGCCCATCGACGGGTGGATCGGCTGCAGGTCGGCGTAGCCGGGCACGTCCTTGGCCACGACCTCGGCCAGGTGCCTGTCGCTGACCAGCGGGCCGGCCACGGTGTCGTAGTCGATGTCGGCGGTGATGCCGTAGGCCGCGGCGGTGGATTCGACCACCTCGTGGAAGCGGCGCTCGACCAGCTTGCCGTCGTCCTCGTAGAAGTAGCGGACGGTGCCGGTGAACCCGGCGTGGGCGGGCACCACGTTCCAGACGTCGCCGCCGTGGATCTCGGTGACAGAGAGCACCACGGGGCGGAAGGGCGCGATGTTGCGGCTCACGATGGTCTGCAGGGCGAGGATCGAGGAGGAGAGCGCCTCGATGGGGCCCGTGCCGGCCTCGGGGTAGGCGCCGTGGGTGCCCTCGGCGTTGAAGGTGACGTGGAAGCGCACGCAGCCGGCCATCATGGGCGTCTCGCCCACGGCGATCTGGCCGGGCTTGTAGTCGGGGTTGTTGTGGGTGCCGATGATGGCGTCGATCTTGCCGAGAGCGCCGACGCGGATGACGTACTGGGCGCCTTCGCTGGTCTCCTCGGAGGGCTGGAAGAGGATGACGACCGAGCCGTGGATGCGGTCGCGATGGTCGGCCAGCCAGAACGCCGCCGCCAGCAGGCCGCTGGAGTGCACGTCGTGGCCGCAGCCCATCATCACACCCTCGTTTTTGGAGGTGTAGGGCGAGCCGGTGGCCTCCACGATCGGCAGGCCGTCGATGTCGGCGCGCATCGCGACGCGCGGGCCGGGGTGCTCGCCTTTGATCTCGGCGACCAGGCCGGTCTCCAGGTCGGTGTCGAGCACCTCGATGCCGTGGCCGGCCAGCAGGTCGCGCAGGTATTTCGTGGTCTCGAACTCCTTGAAGCCCAGCTCCGGGTACTGGTGGAGGTGGCGGCGCACAGCGAGGATGTCGTCGCCGATCTCGATGTGGACTGGTTCGATGTGGTTCTCACTCATATGGATGACTCACTTTCTGCTGGCGGCTCCCGCCGCCGAAACCTATGCGCCCTGCCGGCTTGGCCTAACCCTGGCGCTTGAGGATGTGCTTGGCGAAGGCGTTGGCGATGGCCTGCACCACCTGCACCAGCACGATCATGATGATCACGGCGGTCCAGGTGACCGTCGGGTCGAACTTCTGGTAGCCGTAGGCGATGGCGAAGTTACCGAGGCCGCCGCCGCCGATGTAGCCGGCCATCGCGGACATGTCGAGGATCGAGATGAACAGGAAGGCGTAGGCCAGGATCAACGGGCCGAGCGCCTCGGGGATGAGCACCGTGCGGATGATGGTGAGCTTGGAGGCGCCCATCGCCCGCGCCGCCTCGATGACGCCCGAGTCGACGGGCACGAGGTTCTGCTCGACCAGGCGCGAGGTGGCGAAGGTGGCCATGATGACCATGGGGAAGATCGCCGCCAGGGTGCCGATGGAGGTGCCGACCACCTTCATGGTCAGCGGCTGGATGGCCGCCAGGAAGATGATGAACGGGATGGGGCGCACGATGTTGACGATGATGTCGAGCACGCGGTAGACCACCGAGTTCTCGAAGAGGTTGCCGGGGCGCGTGCCGTAGAGCACCACGCCGAGCACCAGGCCGAGGATGCCGCCGACGACGAGGGTGACCAGCACCATCTCGAGGGTCTCGGCCACCGATTGGAAGAGCATCGGCTTGAGCACCGACCAGTCCTGGTTGCTCGCCAGGACCAGTGCCTTGCCCTGCGCCACTGTGGCGGTGGCGCCCGAAAGTCCGAGAATTGCGCTCATTGCCGTTCCTCCCCTGCCTTGCCGACGGCCGTTGCCGCCGCATCATCGTTCGACTTCACGTTCGTGTCCGCGCCCTTGTTCGCATTCCCCTTGCGGCCCATGGGCGTGGTGACCGCCTCGTCATAGTCGACCGGCGAGGCCGCCGTGCCGAAGTCGAAGACGTCGCTGTCGCGCGCGAGGTCGGCCAGGAAGGCGTCGACGTCGCCGGACGAGGAGTCGAGCTCGTAGGTCATCGCGCCGATGGCGGTGCCGGAGACCGTGTCGATGCCGCCGTAGAGCAGATTGGTGGAGACGCCGTGCTGGGCGATCAGCGAGGAGATGTTCTGGCCGGAGGAAGGCACCTGGCCGTCCTCGCGCGCCACGTCCTTCTGGCGGATGAGCACGGTGACGATGCGGTCGTCCCACTGCTGGTGCAGCTTGGCGACGCGGTCGGCGCCGGGCAGCCCGGAGATGGCGGTGGCGATGAAGCGCTTGGTGACCTCCTGGCGGGGGGCGGCGAAGACGCTGTAGGCGTCGCCGGACTCGACCACGCGCCCGGCGCTCATCACGGCCACGTGCTTGGCGATCTGCTGGACGACGCTCATCTGGTGGGTGATCAGCACGATGGTGACGCCGAGCTCCTCGTTGACCTGGCGCAGCAGGTCGAGCACCTCGCCGGTGGTCTCCGGGTCGAGGGCGCTGGTGGCCTCGTCGGCCAGGAGGATCTTCGGGTTGGTGGCCAGGGCGCGGGCGATGCCGACGCGCTGCTTCTGGCCGCCGGAAAGCTGCGAGGGATATTTGTCGGCGTGGTCCTCGAGGCCCACGAACTTCAGCAGCTGGTCGACGCGCTTGGCCTGGTAGTCCTTGCGCCAGTGGTCGAGCTGCAGCGGGTAGGCGATGTTCTGGGCCACGGTCTTGGTGGAGAAGAGGTTGAACTGCTGGAAGATCATGCCGATCTTCTGGCGCAGCGGACGCAGCTTGGACTCGGGCAGGCCCTCGATCCGCTCGCCCATCACCGTCACGATGCCGCCGCTCGGCCGCTCCAGCGCGTTGATCATGCGCACCAGCGTCGACTTGCCGGCCCCGGAGTAGCCGATGATGCCGTAGACGTCGCCTTCCTCGATCGAAAGGGTCACATCGTCGACCGCGCGCACGCCCCTCCCCTCGGCTGAGCGTGACTTGAACTCCTTGACCACGTGGTCGAGTTCGATGATCGGCGTTGCCATCCGGTCACCCACCTTTCCTTGCTGTGTTTCGATGCCCGGGCCGGCCCGACGTGTCGCGACCGGCCCGAAAGCCCCGTCCATTATGCGCCATGGCCTACCTATGCGCCGCGCCCCGCCTTCCATCGGCGGCGCGCGGCGCATCGGCAGGCCCTCATGCCGCCCTGTCAGGCGCGGGCGGACAGGCGCTCACTTCTTCTGGGAGGCCTTCTCCTGGGCCTGCACCTGGGTCATGATCTTCTGCAGGTCGGCGGCGCTGTAGTGGTTGGCCAGCGAGGCCGAGTTGTCGGAGATCTTCATCAGCTGGTCGAAGACCGGCTGGGTCTGGTAGATCTTGATGAGCTTCTTGTAGGTCGGGTTGTTGACGTCGGCCTTGCGCACCGCGAAGATGTTGATGTAGGGCTTGGACTCCTTCTTGGTGGCGTCGTCCTTGTAGATGGCGTCGGAGGACTTGAGCCCGGCGTCGCGCACATAGTGCGTGTTCATCACGCCGGCGCCCACCTGCGGGTCCTTGAGGCTGTTGGCCACCTGCTCGGCCTTCAGCGGCGTGACCTTGACCTTGGAGGCCTCGGTGTCGATGTCGCTGGGCTCGGTGAACGGCGTCCACGGGTGCTTGAGCTTGATCAGGCCGGCCTGGTTGAGCACGCCGATGGCGCGCGCCTGGTTGGTCTCGTCGTTGGGGATCGGCACCTCGGAGCCGGCGGGCACGTCCTTGACGCTCTTGGCCTTGGTGGAGTAGACACCCAGCGGGTAGAGGGCCACGCCGCCGATGGGCTGCAGGTCCTTGTGGTTCTTCAGGTTGTAGTCGGCCAGGTAGAGGATGTGCTGGAACTCGTTCATGTCGAGGTCGCCGGAATCGAGGGCCGGGTTCTCGGAGGTGTAGTCCTGGAAGTCGACCAGGTCGACGTAGATGCCCTGCTTCTGCGCGGCGGCCTTGAAGATCGGCCACTCCGGGCTGGTCTTGCCGACCACGCCGATCTTCACCGGGTTCTCCTTGGAGCCCTTGGCGGCGGCGGTCTGCTTGCCGGCGAAGCCGCGGTAGCCGAAGAAGGCGATGACGGCGATCAGGGCCACCACCACGACGGCGATGACGATGTTGCGGGCGGTGTGGTTGACGCGCACCGGCTCCTCGAAGCCGCCGGATGCGGCGCCCTTGGGCGATTGGCTGTTGTCTGACATATGCGTTTCCTCTCGTGTGGCCCGCGTGCGCCCTGCGCCAGGTCGCGCCGGAACGGTGTGCGGGCGGGATTCGTCCCGTTACCTTGGCTACTCTAACGGCCCCGGCGGCGGGACACGGCCGCGTGCCTATACGGTTTCGTTATAGCGGGTTCTTCGGCGGCGCGGGGCGGCCACGTCTGGGTAAAGTGGGAAACTGGAGCCTATGACCAATGTAATCATGCATACCACAGAGGGCGACATCGCCCTGAACCTCTTCGACGACAAGACGCCGGAGACCGTCAAGAACTTCGTCGGCCTCGCCACCGGCGAGAAGGAATGGACGAACCCGATCACCGGCGAGAAGTCACACGACCGGTTCTACGACGGCCTGACCTTCCACCGCATCATCAAGGACTTCATGATCCAGGGCGGCTGCCCGCTGGGCAACGGCACCGGCGGCCCGGGCTATGACTTCGACGACGAGATCGTCTCCGACCTGGCCTTCGACGAGCCCTTCAAGCTCGCGATGGCCAACGCCGGCGTGCGCCGCGGCGCCGATGGCAAGGTGCACGGCACCAACGGATCGCAGTTCTTCATCACCACCGTTCCCACCCCCTGGCTCAACGGCCACCACACCATCTTCGGCGAGGTCGTCGATGACGCCTCCAAGGCCGTGGTCAAGAAGCTCGAGGCCCTGCCCACCGACGGCAGCGACATGCCGCTCGAGCCCGCGGGCATCGTCTCCGTGGAGATCGTGAAGTAGGCGCGAGCCCTTCCGGACTTACGAGGTCCCCGTCACTGACAACCGCCGGTGACGGGGACCTCGTGCGTCGTGGCCCGTGCAGAGATAATCTCACTTTTCGGGCATTTTTTGAGAGCAACTCCGCACACTTGCCTTGCATGCAGAGATAATCACACTTTTGCCACGTTTTCCGTGATTATCTCTGTATCTTTAGTACGTATGCAGAGATAATCACACTCGCGGGGACTGTGGATGCCGAGGAAACGGGGACGGCAGGCGCTACATGCGGCGCATGCGGGGCTCGGAGGAGCCCTTGGCGCCGGTGATGCGGTAGACGTCGAAGACGCCGTCGATCTTGCGCACCGCGTTGAGCAGGGTGTTCATGTGCTGCGGGTCGGCCATCTCGAACTCGAACTGGCTGATGGCCACGCGGTCGGAGCCGGTGGTGACGGCGGCGTTGATGATGTTGACCCCGTGGTCGGAGAGCACCTGGGTGACGTCGCTGAGCAGGTGGGGACGGTCGAGCGCCTCCACCTGGATCTTGACCATGAACAGGCCCTTGGCGCTGGTCCACTCCACCTCGACGACGCGGTCGCCCTGGTGCTTCTCGAGGTCGATCATGTTCTGGCAGTCGGCGCGGTGCACCGAGACGCCCTGGTTGCGGGTGATGAAGCCGACGATCTTGTCGCCGGGCACCGGGGTGCAGCAGCGGGCGAGCTTGACCCACACGTCGCCCACGCCCTTGACGGAGACGCCGAGCTTGCTGTTCTTCTTGCTCTTGCGCTCGATGCGCTTGAGCGGCAGCTCCTCCTGCTCCACGTCGGCGGCCACCTCGTCGGTGCCGGCGTCCTTGACCAGTCGGGAGATGACGTTCTGGGTGGAGACGCGGCCGTCGCCGATGGCGGCGAACACGGCGTCGGCGTTGTCGAAGTTGAGCTCGTCGGCGATGCCCACCAGGGCCTGCGGGGTCAGCAGCGAGGCGATCGGCAGGCTGCGCTTGCGCATGGCGCGCGTCAGCTCGTCGCGACCCTCGTCGATGGCCTCGCTGCGGCGCTCCTTGCTGAACCACTGGCGGATCTTGTTGCGCGCCTTGGGGCTCTTGACGAAGCTCAGCCAGTCGCGCGAGGGGCCGGCGGTCTCGGATTTGGAGGTGAGCACCTCCACGGTGTCGCCGCTTTCGAGCACGGTGTCCAGCGGCACCAGGCGGCCGTTGACGCGCGCGCCCATGGTGCGGTGGCCCACCTCGGTGTGCACCGCGTAGGCGAAGTCGATGGGCGTGGCCTTGGCCGGCAGGGAGATGATCTTGCCCTTGGGGGTGAACACGTAGACCTCGGCCGCGCCCAGGTCCTCCTTGAGCGAGCCCAGGAACTCGTCGGAGTCGGGGGTCTCGCTGGTCCAGTCGGCCAGGCGCTGGATCCACTTGAGGTTGTCGGCCTCGCTGAGCTCCTTGCCCTCCCCGGCCTCGTCGTCCTCGCGCCGCTTGTCGTTCTTGTCGGGCTCGCTGAGCTTGCGGCCGGCCTGCCCGTTCTCCTTGTACTTCCAGTGTGCGGCGATGCCGAACTCGCTGCGCCGGTGCATGTCCCAGGTGCGGATCTGGATCTCGACGGGCTTGCCGCCGGGGCCCACCACCGTGGTGTGCAGGCTCTGGTACATGTTCATCTTCGGCATGGCGATGTAGTCCTTGAACCTGCCGGGCACCGGGCTCCAGCGGGCGTGGACGGCGCCGAGCACCGCGTAGCAGTCGGGGATGGTGTCGACGATGATGCGCACGCCGATCAGGTCGTAGATGTTGGAGAAATCGTGGCCGCGCACGATCATCTTCTGGTAGATCGAGAAGTAGTCCTTCGGCCGGCCGGTGACGGTGGCCTTGATGTGCTGGTCGGCGAGGTCCTCGTTGATCTCGTCGAGAATCTGCTTCAAGTAGACGTCGCGCTGGCCGGCCCGGCGGGTCACCAGCACCACGATCTCGTTGTAGATTTTCGGATAGAGCACCTTGAAGCTCAGTTCCTCGAGCTCGGTCTTGATGGCGTTCATACCCAGCCTGTTGGCCAGGGGCGCGTAGACGTCGAGGGTCTCGCGGGCCTTCTTCTGGGCGTTGGCGGGCTTGACGTAGCGCCAGGTGCGGGCGTTGTGCAGACGGTCGGCGAGCTTGACGACCAGCACACGCACGTCGCGGCTCATGGCCACCACCATCTTGCGGATGGTCTCGGCCTGCGCCGAATCGCCCACCTCCATGTTGGTGAGCTTGGTGACCCCGTCGACCAGGCCGGCCACGGTGTCGCCGAACTCCTCACGGCACTGCTCGAGCGTGTAGTCGGTGTCCTCCACCGTGTCGTGCAGCAGGCCGGCGGCCACCACGGTGGGGCCCATGCCCAGGTCGGCCAGGATCTGGGCGACGGCGAGCGGATGGATGATGTAGGGCTCGCCGGAGCGGCGGCGCTGGTCGCGGTGCTGGTAGACGGCTCGGCGATAGGCGCGTTCCAGCACACCGAGGTCGTTGTTCGGATAATGGACGCGGCAGACGCGCTCGATCGGCTCCAACGGGTCGAGGGCGTCATCGCTGACCTCGCATCCCAGCACGCGAGACAAATAGCTCTCCGGTTTCCTCTCGGTCATCCCCGCCCCCTTCAGGTCTCTGCTGCCCATTGTAACCGCTCGCGCAACGCCTCCGCTCCGCCCGGTCCGCATGTCGCCGGGTCCGGGCCGACGTCAGTGGCCGGCCGTGGCCACCCCGGTCGATCCGAAGCCGCGTTCGGCCCTGTCGGAGCCCGGCAGCAGGCGCGCCGGCACGAACCTCGCCTCGACGTAGCGCTGGATGACCAGCTGGGCGATCCGGTCGCCGGGATGGAAGACGGCGGTATGCTCCGGGTCGAGGTTGATCAGCGGCACCTTGATCTCGCCGCGGTAGCCGGCGTCGATGGTGCCCGGCGCGTTGAGCACCGTGACGCCCTGACGCACGGCCAGGCCACTGCGCGGGTGGACCAGGCCGACGTAGCCGTTGGGCAGTGCCAGGCTGACGCCGGTGGGCACCAGGGCGCGCTCAAAAGGTTTGAGCGTCACCTCGATGGTGGCGCACAGGTCGGCCCCGGCGTCGCCGGCGTGGGCGTAGCGCAGAGCGGGGGCCTTGCCGTCGTCGCCCACCTTGATGAGCACCTCGGTGTTTTCGGGCTCGTCGTAGGATTCGTCGTAGGCCATCAGGCGGCGCACTCCTTGCATACCGGCTGGCCGTCCTCGTTGACGTGGTCCAGCTGGCTGCGGTGCTTTACGAGGAAGCATTCGGCGCAGATGAACTCGTCGCCCTGCATGGGGATGACGGTCACCGAGGCGTCCTCGTTGCTCAGGTCGGCGCCGGGCAGCTCGTAGTCCTCGGCGATGGCGTTCTCGTCGTCGTCGATGTCGGTCGCCGAGTTGCGGTTGCTTTTGCTCAGGGCCTGCAGCGATTCCTCATCCTCGTCCTTGTCCTTGCTGCGGGGCGCATCGTAGTCTTGTGCCATCGGGCAATTCCTTTCGACTGCTGATCGGTTATTCCATGACAGAAAAGAATAAATCGTCTTTTACGGGCTATAGGATACACGATTTGCCGAATTCGTAAAGCACGACACGAGGAACACCATGGAATAAGCTTATATTCTATAGACTGTTGTGTGAGACGGAAAGTGGTGCGTATGCCGATGGATTCGTATGAGAAGGCACAACTCGACCATGTCGACGACGACGGCGACCTGGTCTTCCGCGCCGGCGGGATCCGGTTCGCGGTGACGCTCGACGACGCGCTCGAGCGGGCGCTGCTCGAGGCACGCCAGATCCGCAGCGAAGCGGGGATGACGGCCAGTCCGAACATGGTGCAAACCCTACCGATATCAAGGATTCAGGGACTTATCCGCGCGGGCATGGAGCCCAAGGACGTCGCCGAGAAATACGGGCTGAGCGAGGTGCTGGTGCGCCGTTTCTCCGCGGCGGTGCAGACCGAGAAGCAGTACGCCATCGAGCAGTTCCTGAGCGTGCCGGCCCCCAAGGAGAGCCAGGTGCATTCGGTGCGCGACCTCATTGCCCGCACGCTGGCGGCCGCCCGCATCGGCATGGAATCGGTATCGTGGAGCGCGACACGCCGAAGCCGCGAACCGTGGAGGATCACCGCCGCGTTCCGCACCGCGCGTAACCGCGTTCGCGCCGAGTGGACGTGGAACATGCACGACAACACGGTGGAATGCCGCAACGTCGCCGCGCAGATCCTCTTCGGCGAGGTCGGCTCGCCGCGCGGAGGCGAGGGACACGACGACGGCCGGGGCGCCGCGAATGGGATGGAGCCGGACTCCCCCATCGCACAGAGCGACGCCACGGACACGACGGCGCGCGACGAGGGCGTCGAGGCCGCTCCCGCGGATTCCGGCGTGCAGGGCCAGCCGCTCTCCCGCCGCATCGAGCAGGGGAACGTGGCATGGCAGGAGCAGGCCGCCTATGCGCCCCATCGCCAGGACGGCCAGCTTTCCGCCGCCGGTTCGGCCCAGGCTCCGGGCGTGGACGCGGGAACCGGCGCGAATACGGGCGTCCCGGCGAACGCAACCTCAGTCCAGGCCGGCGGATTCGGCGCGCAGGGCACGGTGCCGGTCAACGCGCTGTCGTCGTTGCCGCTGCCCGACCGTACGAAGACGCAGGTCATGGACGCGATCGTGCCGCAACCGCATCTCGACGTCGATGAGGGTGGGAACAACGTGACGTCCCCGGAGCGGGAGCCGGAAGAGCCAGAAGAGCCGAAAGGACGCAAGCGGAGCGCCAAGGGCAAGGCCAAGGGCCGTTCCGGGCGCAGGTCGAAGCGTTCGGCGGTGCCGAGCTGGGACGAGATCCTCTTCGGCGAATAGGCGCGGACACAGGCCACGGACCGTCAACGGCGGCTCGGCGAGGATGGCTCGATGCCGGCAACCCCGCCGGGCCGCCGTTTCGCTATGCCATGTCGATCAGGCAGGGGATGTCCGATTCCATATGGGTCAGCGAGCCGTGGACGCTGGGCAGGCGGGTGGCGGCGTCGCTCTGCGTGCGCGAGTCGACGATGGTGACGCGTGAGGCGGCCGAGACCAGCACATCGCCGAGCACCGGCTCCACGCGCTCCTCGACCGGTCCGAACATCCCCTGGCCGATCGCCTCCGCCTTGGTTCGCACCTCGGCTCGGTCGCCCAGGAAGTCCCGCCAGCGCCCGGCGATGGCCTCCGGGTCCTCGTCCGGCTCCGCGTAGAGCATTACCGAACGCGGCTCGCCGCCCACCAGGGCGACGCCGCGGCCCAGCTCGCCATGCTCGGCGACGTCGATACGCGCCTCGGGGTCGGTCTGGATCATGCCGTGGTCGGCGGTGATGACGATCAGGGTGCCCTTCGGCGCGAAACGTCGCAACAGCGCCAGCTGCGCGTCGATGGACTCGAAGGCGGCGATCCAGCGGTCGGAATGCCAGCCGTAGTTGTGCCCGGTCTTGTCGGCGTCGCGGATGTAGAGGTAGATCAGCCCCGGTTCCTCGGCGGCCTTGCAGGCGTTGAGCACGCGCTGGCGGGGCGAGCCGCCGCTGACGTAATGGGTGCCGCGCAGCGCCGCGCGGGTGAGCGGCGAGAAGGCGAATTTGGGAAGCCCGGAACTGGTGACGCGCACGCCCTTGGCGGCGAGCAGCTCGAAGACCGTGGGCTCGCGCTGCAGCTCCTCGGGGCCCGGTGCGTCCCTGAACTGGATGAGCTGGCAGAGCCCGCCGGTGTTCGGATTGCGCTCGGTGTAGCCCGCCATACCGGTCATGCCGGGGCAGGTGCCGGTGCCGAAGGTGGCCATCGCGGCGACGGTGGTGCTGGGAGCGCAGGTGGCGATCGGACGCTGGTTCTCGCTGTGGCCCATCAGCGAGCGCAGGTAGGGCGCGTGCCCGCGGCGCAGGTTGATGTTCCAGTAGCCCATGCCGTCCACGAGCACGACGATGGCCGAGCGGGCCTGCGGGAACCCGAGGGTACGGCGCAGCGATTCCGGGTCGCGGTGGACCCTGGTGGCGACCGGCGTGCCGATGGAGGCGCTCAACGCCGGCAGGATGGAGGACAGGTGCAACGCCCCGCCACGCTCGTTTCCGCCGGTCCGGTTCCCATCCATATTCGTGGTTCCGGCGTCTCCTGGTTCTGCCGCATGCCCCACGTCTTGCGCCACTTGGTCGCCGTAGGTGGCGGGCCGCGTCATGGAAAGCAGTTGGGTTTCGTCCGGCACTTCGATACTCATAGCCTCATTCAATCACCGCGAGGCGAAAACCACGACGGCGCCTGTCCTCTCCCGTGGCGACGGAACCACGCTCGGAAGCCAGACGCGCCACGGCCCGCGCCGACAGTCGAGCAGGCGGCCACCGACGAGGCCAACCACTACACTTCGAACTGATTGTCTTTTAGTGTCAAGGAGTTCGCACCAGCATGGCTCAACGTCGCAAACCGGCCAAACCGTCGTATGACCCGCACACGGTCAAGGAGAACATCGTCGAGACGCCCCTCGACGACGAGATGAGCAAGTCGTTCCTCGAATACGCCTATTCGGTGATCTACGCGCGCGCCCTGCCGGACGCCCGGGACGGCATGAAGCCGGTGCAGCGGCGCATCATCTACCAGATGGGCCAGATGAACCTCACCCCCGACAAGGCCTACATGAAGTCGGCGCGCGCCGTCGGCGAGGTGATGGGCAAGCTGCACCCGCACGGCGACTCCTCCATCTACGAGGCCATGGTGCGCCTGGCCCAGCCCTTCGCCATGCGCCTGCCGCTGGTGGACGGGCACGGCAACTTCGGCTCGCTGGACGACGGCCCCGCCGCCTCGCGCTACACCGAGGCCAGGCTGGCCCCCGCGGCGCTGGGAATGAACGCGAACATCGACGAGGACACCGTCGACTTCTCCCCCAACTACGACAACAAGCTCAAGGAACCCGACGTGCTGCCGGCCGCCATCCCGAACCTCTTGGTCAACGGCGCCTCGGGCATCGCGGTGGGCATGGCCACCAACATGGCCACCCACAACCTCGGCGAGGTGATCGCCGCCGCCAAGCACCTGATGGCCCATCCCGATGCCACGCTCGAGGAGCTGATGCGCTACGTGCCGGGCCCCGACTGGCCGGGCGGCGGCATCGTCATCGGCCGCGACGGCATCCGCGAGGCCTACGAGACCGGCCGTGGCACGCTCACCACGCGTTCGGCCACCCACATCGAGAACGTCACCGCGCGCAAGAAGGCGATCGTGGTGACCGAGCTGCCGTTCATGGTGGGCCCGGAACGTGTGCTGGAGCGCATATCGGCGGGCGTGAAGAACCACAAGATCGAGGGAGTCTCGGGCGCGATCGACCTGACCGACCGCCACAACGGCACCCGCATCGTCATCGAGATCAAGACCGGCTTCGACCCCAACGCCGTGCTCGCCCAGCTCTTCAGGAACACCCCCCTGGAAGACAACTTCGCCATGAACAACGTGGCGCTGGTGCACGGCCGCCCGCACACCATGGGCTTGAAGGAGATGCTCGAGGTGTGGGTGGAGCACCGGCGCAACGTGATCCACCGGCGCAGCGAATACCGTCTGAAGAAGGCGCAGGAGCGGCTGCATCTGGTGGAGGGCATGCTGTTGGCGATGGTCGACATCGACGAGGTCATCCAGGTCATCCGCACCTCCGAGAACGCCGAAAGCGCCAAGACACGGCTGATGGCCGTCTTCGACCTCGACGAGATCCAGGCGCAATACATTCTCGATCTTCGTCTGCGCCGCCTGACCAAGATGAGCCGCATCGAGCTCGAGGCCGAGCAGGACGAGCTGAAGCGGAAGATCGAGGAGCTCAACGCGATCCTCTCCTCGCGCCAGCGGCTCGACGAAGTCGTGGTCGCCGAGATGGACGAGGCCGTCGAGAAGTGGGGCAGCCCGCGCCGCACGGTGCTGCTCGACAAGGCCGAGGACGGCAGCCTCACGCCGGTCACCTCGCTGGCCGACACCGCCGCCGGAGCCGGGGCCGCTGGAGACAATCCCGATTCCTCGGCAATCGCCGCGATCCACACCGCCAACACCCTCTCCTCGGTGGCGGCCGACGTCGCCGCGGCGGCCAAGGCCAAGAAGGCGGGGCGCGGCGACGAGGCGGAGCAGGCGCTGCGGCTGGACGACGAACCGTGCACCGTGGCGTTGAGCGCCACCGGCCTCATCGCCCGCATGACGCCGAGCGCCCTCGACGTGTGGCGTTCGCGCGCCGCCGGCGACCAACGCGGCCATGACGACCAGATCGTCTCCATCTTCGCGGCGACCACGCTTGCCAAGTACGCGCTCATCACCTCAGCGGGCCGTCTGGTGCTCGCGCAGGTGGCGGACCTGCCTTCCCTGGCCGTCTCCGGACCGGTGGACCTGACCGGCGGCGTGCGTGCCGACGAGCTGCTGGGCATGACCGAGAGCACCGACCCCGTCGCCGGCGAGCATGTGGTGGCCGCCATCGCCATGGGCGCTCCGGTCGACGGCAATGACTCTGCCAACGGTGACGACGCATTGGCCGAGGCCCTGGCGCCGCTGGGGCTGGGCACACGCCACGGCATGGTCAAGCGCTGGAACCGCGAATCGCCCAGCACCATGGACTCCTGGCCGGTCATCGACTTGAAGGACGGCGACGAGGTGGTGTTCGCCGCACCGGCCGCCGACGACGACCGCATCGTCTTCGTCTCCTCCGACTCCTCGCTGCTGACCTTCGAGGCCAAGGCGGTGCGGCCGCAGGGACGCACGGCCGGCGGCATGAACGGCATCAAGCTGGCGGACGGCGCGCATGTGGCCGCCTTCAATGTGGTGCCGGCCGGCAAGGTGGCCTGGACCTACGAGGAGGGCGACAACGGCATGTTCTCGGCCTCCGGGGCGCTGGTGCTCACCGTGGCCGGCGACGACGCGGCCCTGCCCGGCACCGAGAACGGCGCGGCCAAGCTCACGCCGCTCGAGATGTACCCGACCAAGGGGCGCGGCACGCGAGGCGTGCGTTCCCAGCGCTTCCTCAAGGGGCAGAACACGCTGACCTTCGCCTGCGTGGGCACCTACCCGATGCACGCCAGCACCTCCGCCGGCTCGCCAATCGAGCTGCCGAAGCCGGACATGCGCCGCGACGGCTCGGGTGTGGAGCTCGCCGCGCCGATCGAGTACGCGAGCTGAGCTGCCGGCTGAGCGATGCCGGGATTCCTGGAGCGTTGGGGATCCCGGCATTTCCATAGGTATCGGATATCCCATCGGCTTCGACGTTTCGACGATTTCTACGATTTCTACGATTCCGCCATGATCGGTATCCCCGATATTCGTGAATACCCAAGCGATGACGCCCCTATGGAACATCCATCACCGAAGACGAATCCTGCGATGTATCCCCAAGGGCGCGACGGCTCGCCAGCGCCTCGCTACCGATAGAGCCGCATGCCCTGCGGCGACGGCGTGAACCCGGCGGTGCGTAGCGGCTGCGTGTAGCGATTCAGGGCTGTTAAGGGCTCTCCGTTGACATCGCGGAAGGTGACGCTGCCACGCCTGTTGTCCGACCGCGGGCCTGACGCATACTGCGAGCGCAAGGTATCGGCCAGTTGTGCGATGGCACGCCGAAGCCCGAAATCGGTAGCCCTGAAACACAGCAGATGGTGGCTGGACGGAATGGCGTAGAGCACCGGCTTGCCTTCGATGAAGATGACCATGGAACCGACCAAGCGCCGGGGCCGTACCGGTTTCCCATGCCTATGCGCGACCGCGGTAACGGCAGGAAACGGCACAGTGCCATCCGACGGAACCGATGACTTGCCTGAATCACGTTTCCCCTCATCTCCCGGCGAATCTCTCATTGCTTCAGCAACGTCCACATCAGCGGGTTGGACAGCAAGCGAATCGTTCTCCTGATCGGTTTCGACACCGCTCTTTTTGGTGATATCGGCCGTATCATCGGACGTGTCTAACGATGGCCATGTGACCGCTCCACCGGCAAGACTCGCGGGATCGGCGGCATCCAGCACCACCGCCAACGGAGCGTCCTGCACTCGCCACTGACGCAATTGATCGATAGTGGCGCGTTCGGCGAACTGCACTGCGGAAAGACCACGGACGAACATGCCACGGACCAACGTGCCCGTAGCCTCCATCCGCCTCAACACCGGGTAGATATCCGCGAATCTCACATTTCCCGGGTCCATGTCCATCAGCGGCGGGGCGATGATGCCGTAACAGTCAAGCAGCGTCTCGACCTGCGCGATGGCACGCGCCTCCGGCCCCACGTCCTCCGGTCTCGACACGGCCGACCACAGGCCGGCCAGGGTCTCCGGCAACCGGGGCCTGCGCTCGACCCGTGCCCGGGCATGGAGACGATAACGGCCACGCGACGCCCGCGCATACGAACGGCCGGCAGTTCGAGCGCCATTCCCCTGACGCAACAGCGCACGGACCGGAGCGAACGACGAATTGGTCACGTCGCCACGCCACACCAACGACCACAGTTCCCGTTCGAAAGCCGTGCCGTTGGCGGACGCCATATGGATCTCACCGGTCAGAGGGTCCACGACCTCCTGTGGCCTGTCTCCGCTATGAAGCTGCCATCGCGCTTCCAATTGTTCCGCACGATAGGAGCCGCCGAGTGACAGCAATGAGACGATGCCATCGCCGACGGAATCTCCCTGATCCGCCGAAACGGCATCGGATGGGGACTTGCCGTCGTTGGCACGCCTGTCAACCGTTGGATTCTGCGCAAGTCGACGTCTCACACTCTCACCATCCGGTCCGCCAGGCAAATTGCGCCGATTGTCAACACCCGTCAGCAACGGCGAATCGGCGAGATAGAACGCGATCTTGCCGGGCCTCGTGGCCGATTCCGGACCAGTGGCCGCGCTTTCGTCCTTCGAGCCCACCCACATGACCTCGCCGGCCGCAAGCAGCTCGTCGAGCATCGACGGGCTGAAATCGGGCACCCTGGACGGCAACACCGCCGACTCCCACATCGCCGCAGGCAGCGGCATGCCCTCCAACTGCTCGATGGCGCGCAGCAGCCCGTCGGTTCCGCTCAACCGTAGCGAAGCGGACCGGGAGTCCGGCGAAGCGTCTTCGATCGACTCGCTTTCCTCCATTTCCCCGCCATCGGGCGCATACCGGCGATCGGACGCGCCTTGCCGGAGGGCGTCTCCGTCCGTTTCCGCGCCGATTCCCTGCCGGGCCAGCAGCCACGATTGGTAGGTCTCGGGACTGACCGGTTTCAGGGACTTGCGTGTCAGCGTCCGCGAGCGCGAGCGGATGCGACGGAACACCTCGCGGTGCAGGTATTGCACGCCCGGCGAATCTCGCGTGAATTCGCCGGTCATCAGCGCGCCGCGCGCCTTCAGGTCATCAAGCTCGTGGACCACCGTGGCCGCGTCCAGGCCCAGATCCGCGACGGCCTGGTCGGCGGTGAACGGCCCATGGGTCTTGGCGAAGCGCGTCACCCGGCCGGCCACGTCATCGGGTTCGAGCTCGTTCCAGAACCGCCGGTGGCTCAGCTCCTCCTGAATTTGTGTGATGGCCTTCGGATCGAGCGCGTCGGCGATGTGCCCGCTGCCCAGCAGCTCCTCCAGGACCTCCGGATCCATCGCCAGAAGCGAGGCCCGGCGTTCGGCCTGCGGTGAATCGTATTCGTACATCACCGAACCCACGAAGCCGAACAGGAGGTTCTGGGCGAACGGCGACGGGCTCTGCGTCTCGACGTCACGGACTTCGATGTTGCCTTCATCGATGTCGGTCATCAGCCGCCTCAACGCCGGCAGGTCATAGACGTCCTGCAGGCATTCGCGGGCGGTTTCCAAGACCAGCGGGAAATTGTGCTGGGTCTTGGCCGCCGCGAGCAGTTCGGAGGCGCGCAGGCGCTGCTGCCACAGCGGCACGCGCTTGCCGGGGTTCATCCTCGGCATGTAGAGCGAACGGGCGGCGCATTCGCGGAACCGGGTGGCGAAGAGCACCGAGTCGCCGATCTCCTCCTCCACGTCGCGCAGCAATTCGTCGGCGTCGAATGCGAACAGGTCGGCGGCGCTTGCATGGCTGTCCTGCTCGGGCAGGCGCACCACGATGCCGTCATCGGTGGCGTAGGTCTGGCCGTCGAAGCCGTATTGGCGCTTGAGCCGGTTGGTGACGGCGAGCGCCCACGGCTCATGCACACGACGGCCGTATGGCGAGTGCAGGATGACGCGCCAGTCGCCCTCCTCGTCCTGACAACGCTCCACGACGAGGGTCCTGTCGGTGGGCAACGCGCCGATGGCGGCCTTCTGTTCGGCGAGCAGGCGGGCGAGGTTGGCGCGGCCATTGTCATCCAATCCGTCGTCGCGCAGGCGTTGCTCGGTGGCGGCATCGAAATGGGGTCCGGCATCGCTCCCGTCGGCCCGGACTGTCGGCGACGTCACCGTTGATTGGTCCATATCCGTTGCGGCATCGGAAGACGGCGATGACGTCGACACCAGTCCGTCGCCGATCTCGCGGACGAACGCGCCCAGCAGCGCGCCGAATCCGGCGTCACGCCCCGGCCCTTCGCCATGCCAGAACGGCAGTCGCGCGGTGCGTCCGGGCGCCGGGGTGACCACCACGCGGTCGTTGGTGATCTGGTCGATCTGCCAGGTGGAGGTGCCGAGTGTGATGATGTCGCCGACGCGGGATTCGTAGACCATCTCCTCGTCCAGCTCCCCCACCTTCTTGCGTCCGGAACCGGCGTCGGCTTCGGGCAGCACGACGGTGTAGGTGCCACGGTCGGGAATCGTGCCGCCGCTGGTGACGGCGAGACGCTGCGCTCCGGGGCGGGCGGAGATAATGCCCTGTTCGGCGTTGAGTTGCAGCGGCGGCCGGAAGGCGGAGAACTCCTCGGAATTGTAGGCGCCGGTGAGCATGCCGATGACGTTGTCGAACATGTCCCGCGAGAGCGTGGCGAACGGGGCGCTGCGGCGCACGGCCGTGTACCAGTCGTCAGAGCCGAGGTCGTCCATCGCGGCCGCGGCGACCGTCTGCTGGGCCAGGATGTCGAGCGGATTATGGCGCACGGCCAAGGGTTCGATCTCGCTTTGCCGCATGCCTTCGACGGTGGCGGTGGAGGTGATGAGCTCCTGACGGGTGAGTGGATAGAACAGCGCGTGCGAGACGCCGCCGACGCGATGGTCCGCCCTGCCGACGCGCTGCAGGCCGGAGGAGACGGAGAGCGGCGGCGCGACCTGGATGACCATGTCGACCGAGCCCATGTCGATGCCGAGCTCGAGGCTGCTGGTGGCGACCACGCAGCGCAGGCAGCCGTGTTTCAGGTCGTCCTCGATGATCTTGCGCCGCGCTTTGGAGACGGAGCCGTGGTGGGCCATGGCGATGGTCTCGGACTTCGGGTGCGAGCCGACCAGGGCCGAGGAGGAGCCGACGACGGAATCGTAGTGCCGGCCGTCGCCGTAGGCACGGTTGCCGGCCTCGGCGCCGCACTCGGTCTCGGCGTACAGGTCGTTGAGGCGGGCGGTGAGGCGCTCGGCCAGGCCGCGTGAGTTGACGAACACCAGCGTGCTGTGGTGGCTCAGGACCTCGTCCAAAATGCTGCGTTCGACCGCCGGCCAGACCGAGTGCGAGGCGGAGGCGGCCGGCGAGGAATGGTCGCCGCGCTTGGTGCGGTTCGGGCCATCGGTCATATCGCCGGAACCATTGCCGGCGAGATCCTTGCGGGTCTTGGCCAACGCACGCATGGCGGAGGTGACGCCGCTGATACGGCGCGGGCCTCCATCGCCGCCGCTGCCGGATTTCACACCCGGTTTCCCGTCGCTTTCGCCGGTGTCGCCGATATGAAATCCGTCGCCGTCGCCGGAGGACGCGCCCAGCGCGCCCATGTCCGCCACGGGTTCGACGATGTTCAGGTCCATATGCACCGGATCCGCGCCATCGACGATAGTAACGGACTGGTCGCCGCCCAGGAAGGACGCGGCCTCCTTCGGCGGATTGACCGTCGCCGAAAGCCCGATGCGCTGCACCCGCCGGCCAGTCAGCAGATCGAGCCGTTCCAGGCTCAGCGCCAGATGCGCCCCGCGTTTGGTGGCCGCGAGCGCGTGCACCTCGTCGACGATGACGGTCTCGACGGTTTTGAGGATGCGGCGGGCCTTGGAGGTCAGCAGCAGGTAGAGCGACTCGGGGGTGGTGATGAGGATGTCGGGCGGATGCGCGGCGATGCGGCGGCGCTCCTTGGCCGTGGTGTCGCCCGTGCGGATGGCCACGTCGATGCCGGGAACCGGGATGCCCATGGCGTCGCACTGCGCGGCGATGCCTTCCAGCGGCACCCGCAGGTTGCGTTCGACGTCGGCGCCCAGCGCTTTGAGCGGCGAGATATAGAGCACCCTGACACCCGGCTCGTCGGGTTTACCGGCCTTGTCGGCTTTGCCGGATTTGCTGGGTTTGTCGGCTTTGCCTGATGTGTGTGATCGCCCGCCGATCAGCCCGTCGATGGCGCCGAGGAACGCGGCGAGGGTCTTGCCGGAGCCGGTGGGCGCGACCACCAGGACGTTCTCCCCCGCCAGGATATGCGGCCAGGCCCCGGATTGCGCGTCGGTGGGCGCGGCGAACGCATGCGAGAACCACTCCCGGACGGGAGCCGAGAACGGATTCAGGCATTCGTACATATGTTCGATTATGCCCACACCCGCTGACGTCGCAGTGACACGGAACCGGCACCGCCCGCGTCCGTCATGGCAATGCCGTCACGCTCGGGAAACCGGGGCAACGGCGATGGCGACGGCACCTGCGGCGCCGACCATGGCCCGGCGATCAGGTGTCGATCTTGCTGCGGTCGAAGTCGTCGGCGTTGTCGACGATGAACTGGCGGCGCGGGGGCACCTCGTCGCCCATCAGCAGCGTGAAGATGCCGCTGGCGTCCTCGGCCTCCTCCATGGAGATGCGGCGCAGCATGCGGCTGCGCGGGTCCATGGTGGTGTCGGCCAGCTGGTCGGCGTCCATCTCGCCCAGGCCCTTGTAGCGCTGCACGTCGGGATTGTAGGCGATGCCCTTCCTGTCGAGGTCGGCCAGCTTGCCGGCCAGCTCGTCGTCGGAATAGGTGTAGATGAACTCGCCCTTGTGCTTGCCGGCCAGCGCGATGCGGTGCAGCGGCGGCACGGCGGCGTAGACGTGGCCGTGGCTGATCAGCGGGCGCATGAAGCGGTAGAAGAGCGTGAGCAGCAAAATGCGGATGTGCGCGCCGTCGACGTCGGCGTCGGTCATCATGATGACCTTGTTGTAGCGGGTCTGGGTGACGTCGAAGTTCGCCCCGGACCCGGCGCCGATCACCTGGATGATCGCCGAGCACTCCTTGTTGGCCAGGATCTGGTTCATGCTGGCCTTCTGCACGTTCAAGATCTTGCCCCTGATGGGCAGCAGGGCCTGGAAGCCGGAGTTGCGGGCGGCCTTGGCGGTGCCCAGCGCGGAGTCGCCCTCGACGATGAACAGCTCGGCCACGTCGTCGTTGCCCGGCTGGCAGTCGGAGAGCTTGGAGGGCATCGAGGCGGATTCGAGCGCATTCTTGCGGCGGGTGACCTCCTTGGTCTTGCGCGCCTGGATGCGCGCGTGCATCTCGCCGGCGATCTTCTCGAGCACGCGGCCGGACTGCTCCTTGTAGCCGCGCTTGGCCCCGGTGATCATCTCGCCGAACTGCTTGTCGGTCATCCTCGAGACGATCGGGCGCACGGGGGCGGTGCCGAGCACGTCCTTGGTCTGGCCCTGGAACTGCGGTTCGGCGATGCGCACGGTGACCACGGCCACCAGACCGGCGAGGATGTCGTCGCGCTCGATCCTGGTCTTGGAATCCTTGAGGTTGACCTTGAGCTTGCGGGCGTTGGCCTCCACGGCCTTGCGTATCTGGCGGGTGATGCCCTGCAGGAAGCCGTCGACGTGCATGCCGCCGCCGGGTGTCTCCACCACGTTGACGAAGCTGCGGATGGTGGTGTCGTAGCCGTTGATCCAGCGCAGCGCGATGTTGACCTGGCAGTCGCGCTCGGTCTTCCGTGCATGCAGGTCGCCGTTGTCGTCGACGGCCTGGGTCTCCTCGACGTAGGTGTCGTCGCCGCTGATGTGCCAGATCGACGAGACGGGCTCGCCGTGGGAGAGGAAGTCGACGAAGTCCTTCACGCCGCCGGTGTGCAGGAACTCCTCGACGCGCTTGTGGCCGGGCTTGGCCGCGGCATCCACCAGCGATGCGGAGGCGGGATCGACGGCGGCGGGCTGGTCCGCGGTGCCTTCCGGCTGGCCTTGGGCCGCGTCATCGCCGTCATGGGCGTTCTCGTCGCCACGGGCGGCATCATCCGTTTCGACCGCGCCAGCAGTTGCCGTATCGGCGATGGCATCGGCATTCTCGGTTGACTGCGACCCCTCGTCGGACTGCGCGCTGGCGGTGGCGAGATCGGCCTGCGCGCCCTCGCCTTCGGGCGCATCGACCTCGAACATGTCATCGATCGCAGCGTCGCCAGTCTCCGGGATGTTCTCGTCGATGACCACGATCTTCAGGCCCGGCACCAAAAAGCTGGTCTGGCGCACGCGGTCGATGAGCTGCTCGTAGCTGAAGCGCGCGGTGTCGTTGAAGATCTCCGGGTCGGCCCAGTAGCGGATGCGGGTGCCGGTGGTCCTGGGCGTCACCTTGCCGATCACCTCGAGCTCGGTGGGCTTGTTCTTGCGGGTCTTTTTGAACTTGTTGTCGGGTGAGCGGTGCTCGGCGTCCGGGTCGTCGTAGACGCCGGGATGGCCCTGGTGGAACGCCATGTGGTAGGTCTTGCCGTTGCGGTCGACCTCGACGTCGAGGCGCGAGCTCAGGGCGTTGACCACCGAGGAGCCGACGCCGTGCAGGCCGCCGGAGGCGCCGTAGGAGGAGTTGCCGAATTTCGCGCCGGCGTGCAGCTTGGTCAGCACGACCTCGACGCCGGTGAGCTTGGTCTTCTTCTCCACGTCGACGGGGATGCCGCGGCCGTTGTCGGCCACCTCGATGGAGCCGTCGGTGTGCAGGGTGACCACGATCTTATCGCAGGCGCCGGCGAGCGCCTCGTCGACGGAGTTGTCGATGATCTCCCACAGGCAGTGCATGAGCCCGAGGCTGTCGGTGGTGCCGATATACATGCCGGGGCGCTTGCGTACGGCGTCGAGCCCCTCCAACACCGACAGGTTCTTGGCACTGTATTCCTCAACCATTCGTCATTTACCTCATATCTCGTCCGCATGGCCCTGAAAACCACAAGCCACCAGAATACCCAACAGCCTCGCCAACACCGCCATGCGCGAGCCTTGGCGCACGCATGCGAAAAGCGGAACCCGCCGCGGCGAAAGCCAACGGCGGGTCCGGGACGCGATCACTGGTCGAGGAAGTCGCGCAGCGTCTGCGAGCGCGAGGGATGGCGCAGCTTCGACATGGTCTTCGATTCGATCTGGCGGATACGCTCACGGGTCACCCCGTAGACGCGGCCGATGTCGTCGAGGGTCTTGGGCTGGCCGTCCTCGAGGCCGTAGCGCATCTTGATGACGCCGGCCTCGCGGGGCGAGAGCGTCTCCAGCACCTGCTTGAACTGCTCCTGCAGCAGGGAGAAGGCGACGGCCTCGCTGGGCGCGATCGCGTCGGTGTCCTCGATGAGGTCGCCGAACTCGGAGTCGCCGTCCTCGCCGAGCGGGGTGTGCAGGCTGATCGGCTCGCGGCCGTACTTCTGCACTTCCTGCACCTTCTCGACGGGCATGTCGAGCTCGCGGGCCAGCTCGTCGGGCGTGGGCTCGCGGCCCAGGTCCTGCAGCATCTGGCGCTGGACGCGGGAAAGCTTGTTGATGACCTCGACCATGTGGACGGGCACGCGGATGGTGCGGGCCTGGTCGGCCATGGCGCGGGTGATGGCCTGGCGGATCCACCAGGTGGCGTAGGTGGAGAACTTGAAGCCCTTCTTCCAGTCGAACTTCTCGACGGCGCGGATCAGGCCCAGGTTGCCTTCCTGGATCAGGTCAAGGAAGAGCATGCCGCGGCCGGTGTAGCGCTTGGCCAGCGAGACCACGAGACGCAGGTTGGCCTCCAGCAGGTGGTCCTTGGCCTTCTTGCCGTCGTTCGACGCCCACTTGAGCTCGCGCTTGCGCTTGAAGTCCATGCCCTCGGACTCGGTGTTGAGCAGGTGCTGGGCGTAGAGCCCGGCCTCGATGCGCTCCGAGAGGTCGACCTCCTGCTCGGCGTTCAGCAGGTTGACGCGGCCGATCTGCTTCAGGTAGTCCTTGACCGGGTCTGCGGTGGCGCCGGCGGCCACGACCCTGCGCTTCGGGTTGCCGGAGGGGGTCAGGTTGTCGTCGTCATCGTCCCGGTCGTTGACCACGAACGCGCCCTTGGCCTTCGGCAGCGCCGCGGCCCGGTGGTGCGAGACGGCCTCGTCGCTGGCATCGGTGCCGCCATCGCCCTCATCCGGGGACTGGGCGTCGTCATCTTCCATCTCGTCGACCTCGTCCTCGTTCTGCTCGAGGTCCTGGTCCCTGGGTTCCTCATCCTCGTGCTTCGCGTCCGCCTTGGAGGATTTGGCGGGCTTGGACGCCTTCTTCTCGGCCGTAGCCTTGGCGGCCGCCTTGGAAGTCGCCTTCGCCTCCTCCTTCTCACCGTTCTTGGAAGGCTTCTTGGCGGTGGATTTGGCGGCGGGCTTCGAGGTCTTCCTGCCGGCTGTGGACGACGCCTTCTTCTTGGCGGTGGAGGCGGTCTCCTTCTTCTTGGCCGCGGAACCCGACTTCTTCGCCGTGGTCTTGCCCTTGCCCGACGTATGCGAGGCGGAAGCCGCGTCCTTCACCTCATCCTTGGCATCGGCCTTCCCCTGATCGACCTTCGACGCTTTTGCCTGTTCCTTCTTGGCCAAACTCATCCTCCTGAACGAATACGGTAGTGGAGCGCCCATTATCCACGGCGCGAGCTCATCTCATGGCAATGCCCCAACATAGGAGTTAACCATCTTGTGGCGACGATTATTCCCGTTTCGCACAATTTCGTCCGCCGGCGCGATGCGGACGCGTCATTGGCGCCATGCCGGGCACACCTCGTCCTCGATCGCCGAGCAGATGATGCGCGCCAGCACGCACGATCCGTCGCGTTCCAGGGCGAGCCTGGCATAGCCGCCGGCCTCGTCCTCCCCCAGCCACCACAGGGTGTAGGCCACCACGCACAGCGGCTGCACGCGGAAGCGGCCGGGAGCGCGCGCCGCCAGATCGCGCAGCATGCCGATGCCGGCGCGCAGGCGGCGGGCATCGGGCCGCAGCGAGGCGTCGTTGAACGCCCGGTCGAGCCCACGGTAGAGCAATCTCACATTGTCGGGCTCGTGCGGATGCGTGGCACAGCCGAGCATGGTCGCCGTCGCCCCCTCGCCCCTGAGACCGCCGACCAGCGAGAGGATCAGCGCGTCACGGGCGGCGAGCGCGTCGGCCATCGCCACCACGAGCCGGCAGGCGCACTCGCGGCCCATCCTCGCCCGTCCGCGCTCGAGGTTCTCGTTCCACTGCGCGAACGGCTCATCCAGCCACTCCTGGCCCGCCTCGGCCACGCCCCGCTCCATGCACCGGCAGTGCAGGGCGGCGGCCAGCTCCTCCAGGTCGTCGAGGTCGAATTCCCCGTCATCGTCCGGGCCCCGGTCCATGGCCTCGCCCGGATCCTCATACAGGTCCTCGTCCGGATTCTGATCCATGGTCTCATCCAGGTCCTCATCCCAATCCTCATATGTCCTCTCGCACCCTTCGGCACCAGCCCGGCAACCACATCCGCGCCGCCTGCGTTCCTTGCGGTCCGGGCGTTCCTCCTCGCACCGCCCATGCCGCCCCGACGCCCCGGGCCGTGAGGAGTCCCGCCGTTTCGCCGGCGCATGGACGCGCGTCCCGTCACCGGCACGGCCGGCCTTTCCCCGCCGCGCATCCTCCCTGGCGGTCATCACCTCCGCATCCGGTCCTTCCATCGCCTCGTCACGGCGATCTTGCCCGGTCATGTGCTCCTTGCCCCGTCGGTTTCCGTCGTTCCTCATCTTGTCGTCACCTCGCATGGCTGCCATTCCTTTCCTTGTCGTTGGTTGTCCGGTCGGCGTCCGCGCCTACCCGATGTGGGGTCGCGCAGCCGGCCGGTTCTTGAACTATGGCACATTTCCGCGTTTCGGAGGCGATATTTCGGCCACTGTGGTCGAACGGTTGTCAGCGTTGGAATCTCAACGATTCGAGGGCAAGTATGGCGTTGTGGATAACCTCGAGATATGTCAACGAGTGTGGATAACCGGACGATCGACCGACGCATCGAGGAGCTGACCAACGCCTGGATGGCGACCGGGGAGCCGGGTTGCGTCGACGCGGCGCTCGAACCGACCATGCGGGCGTTGCGCGGCCAGGCGGCGGCCTCCAACGCGGGCGGCAAGCGTCTGCGCGCCCGTCTCGCGCTCGCCGCCTACGGGACGGGCATATCCGTGGCGCCCATCGCCGCAGAGCAACCAGCGCAGGCACACGGGGCGATGCTCGACCTCGCCTGCGCCATCGAAATCCACCAGACCAGCGCGCTCATCCACGACGACCTCATCGACGACTCCCCCCTGCGCCGCGGACGTCCCAGCGCCCACGCGGCGCTGGGCGAGGCGACGGGAAGCGAATCGTCCGGAAACGGCCTGGCGCTGATGCTGGGCAATATGCTGGCCACCGCCGCCGCAAGCATCGCCGTCAACGCCCTCACCGGCCACGGCCTGGCCAATCCTGGCGCCGGCATCTCGGCGTTCCTCGCCATGCAGCGGGCCATCGAGATCGGCCAATCCCTCGACCTCGCCGCCGAAGGCCTGCCCCTTGAGGAGCCAGAACGGCTGGCAAGCGCCTCGCTCAACGTCTTCGCATGGAAGACCGCGAGCTACACCACCATCGCCCCGATCATGCTCGGCCTCGCCGCCTCGGGCGTCGATCCGGACCACGCCAAGGCGGCCGCGCGCGCGATCGGCCTGCCGCTCGGTGTGGCCTTCCAGTTGGCCGACGACCTCCTCGACGTCACCGGAGACCCGGCGCGCACCGGCAAGCCCGTGGGCGGCGACATCCGCGAGGGCAAGCGCACCGTGCTGCTCGCCGATGCGCTCATGCGCGCCGACGAACCGGAGCGGCGGACCCTGATCGCCATGTACCAGGCACCGCGGCGCGGCGACGACGAGGTGCGCGAGGCCCTGGCGCTGTTCGCCTCGACCGGCGCCATCGACGCCTCACGCAAGCGCATACGGAGCCTGTGGAACCGCGCGGACAAGGCCATCGACACGGCCATCGCCGATGCCTCAGGCCGTGCGACGCTGCGGCGGGCGTGCCTCGCCTTCGTCCCCGGGTCGCTGCGCTGAGCGCGGCGCCCATACCGGCCCATAGCAGACGTCGATATCCAACCGTGGCCATACTGCCGCCCCTAGTACCTCGGGGCTTGTAAAATGTAATGGTCACGAACCCCGAGTCAAGGAATGCCAGCCACCCCATGAGCCAGACCGACCAGACGCCCACCATCGAAGGGCGATACCGTGTGCTCGCCAAGATCGCCGACGGCGGCATGGCCACGGTCTACCAGGCGATGGACGAGCGGCTCGAGCGCACGGTGGCGATCAAGGTGATGCACACCCAGCTGGCCGAAGGCCCCCACCGCGACCAGTTCGTCGAACGCTTCCACCGCGAGGCCCGCAGCGCCGCGGCCATCAGCAACCCCCACATCGTCCAGGTCTACGACACCGGCACCTGGCATAACCTCGACTTCCTGGTCATGGAATACGTGCACGGCGTCAACCTGCGCCATGAGATGGAGGAGCGCGGGGCGCTGAGCGTGCGCGAGACCGTGCGCATCGTCTCGCAGACCCTCGATGGGCTTTCCGCCGCGCACCAGGCCGGCGTGGTGCACCGCGACATCAAGCCCGAGAACATCCTGCTGAACGACCGCGGGCGGGTGCAGATCACCGACTTCGGGCTGGCCAAGGCGGTCAGCCAGGCCACGCTCTCCACCACCGGCATGCTGTTGGGCACGGCCGCCTACCTCGCCCCGGAGATCATCGAGAACAACGAGGCCACCCCGCAGGGCGACCTGTATTCGGTGGGGATCATGGCCTGGGAGATGCTCGCCGGGCAGGTGCCCTTCGCCTCCGGCAACCCGGTGACCATGGTCTTCAAGCATGTGCACGAGGATGTGCCGCCGATCAGCTCGGTGTGCCCCGGCATCGATCCGACGATCGACGCCTTCGTCGCCTCCCTCACCCAGCGCGACATCTCGGCGCGGCCGGCCGACGCCACCGTGGCGTGGCGCCAGCTAAAGACGCTGAGCGCGGGGCTGGACGGCAAGGCATGGTCGTTCCGCCGCGCCGCCGCAACCGCTGCCGCAACGGCGGCCGGACTCGCCGGCACGCAATCCGGCACGCCGGCGGCTGCCACGGCCCTCGACGACCGGACGCGGCCCCAGGTGCCGGCTCCCCCGCGCCAGACCACGGCGGCGACCACGGCCCTGCCCGGCACGCCGTCCACCCAGCCCGGCGCCACGGACCTGGCCGGCACGACGAATACGGCACCATCGCCCACCGCCGCGCGATACCGCGAACCCGGCATGCCATCCGCCTCCAACGCCGCCACACAGGCCATCAACGGGCGCACCCTGGCCAACGACGGCTCGAAGGCCGCCGGCGAGCCGACCACCACCCTCCCCCCGCTCGACGCGCGCATGGCGCAGGCCGAGCCGACGGCCGATAAGGCGAAAAGCAGCACCGGGACAGGCACGACCACTTCCGCAAGCGCACCGGCCGCGAAGCGCGCCAACCGCCAGCCGATCGTCATCGCCGCACTCGCCGCGGCCTTCGTCCTGCTCGCCGCGCTGGGCGGCGCGTGGTGGTATTTCTGGGGGCCGGGAAGCTATTGGAACGTGCCCAAGCCGGACCAGCTGAGCTGCCCGTCGCAGGGCTCGTGCAGGATCGCCGACGTGCGCTGGAGCCCCTACGAGAGCACGCTCAAGGTCGCCGGCGTCCCCTATCAGGTGCGACGCGACTACAGCGACACCGTCAAGGCCGGCAATATCATCTCCACCGACCCCGGCTCCGTGGGCTCGCACGTGAGCAAGCGCCGCTCCGGCAAGCTCAGGGTGGTCGTCTCGCGCGGCGTGCGCCAGGCCACCGTGCCCAAGGACATCCTCGACCCGAAGAGCGCCGACGGCAGGAAGCCGCTCGCCGCGCTGAAAAAGGCCGGATTCACCAAGGTCGTGCACCGGCAGGGCGCCGACGAGTATTCCGAGACCCTGCCGGCGGGCGCGGTGCAGTCCATCACCCCGAAACCCGGCGCCAGGGTGGCCCACAACCACAAGGTGGTCGTGGTGCTGTCGAAGGGGCCGATGCCGGTGAGCATGCCCGACATCGTCGGCCGTTCCCGCCAGGAGGCGCAGGTCGCGCTCGACGACGCCAAGCTCAAGGCGAACTACACCGAGCAGTTCAGCGACACCGTCGACGCCGGTGTCATCGTCTCCTCGTCGATCAAGGCCGGCACGCAGCTGCACTGGGGCGATTCGGTCGACATCGTGGTCTCCAAGGGCCCCGAGACCGTCACGATCCCCGACGTGCGCGGCAAGGGCAGCGGCGAGGCGCAGCGGATGCTGGAGGCCCTCGGGCTCAAGGTCAAGATCTCGGCGCCGCTGGGCGACCTGACCCACACCGTGCGCCTGCAGTCGCCGGATCCGGGCCAGCAGGTCCGCGTGCGCGACGCCAACGGCAATCCCACCGTCGTCACGTTGACTGTCGTCTAGGCGCCTGCCGACCCTCTTCGTATCGGTGGTGGACAGGCCGCAGCGCCTCGGGGACGACGGTCCGCATCGAGCACGGATATCCGCAACCTGCAAATGAGCATACATGGGCGTCGCCGATCGATGGCATGTTCGACGACGCGGCCAGGCGAACATCGCGTCCCGGGATTCGCGGCGGCTCCCGGTTACCGTTTTTGCGATTTCAGGCCTTGGCCGGCGTCCCGGCTTCCTGCTTCGTCGACGAGGCCTGGGCCTTCAGGCGCGCCTTGACCTTCTGCGCGTATTCGTCGACGTATTCCTGGCCGCTGAGCTTCGCGATCTCGCAGGTGACACGGTCGGTCAGCCCGCGCAGCTGGTCGTGGGTGATGGTCTCCGGGTCGACCCTGGCCACGTGGATCGGCTTGCCGTAGACCACCGTGGTGTGTCCGGAGGAGGGGATGACCTGGCCGGGCATCTGCAGCTGGCGGCTGCCGATGAGGGCGGTGGGGATGATGTCGCATCCGGTCTCCAGCGCCAGCTTGGCCACGCCGGTATGCCCGCGGTAGAGCCGGCCGTCGGGGCTGCGCGTACCCTCCACGTGGATGCCGAAGAGATGGCCGTCCTCGATGATCTCGCGGGCGTGGGCCAGCGCGCCCAGCGACTTCGAGCCGCCGGAACGGTCCACGGGGAAGACGCCGACCGAGCTGAACCACCATTTGATGAACCGGCCCTTGATGCCCTTGCCTTCGAAATACTCGGCCTTGCCCATGAAGTGCACCATGCGCGGGCTGGTGAGCGGGATCAGCGCGTCGTCGATGACGGCCAGATGGTTCGCCGCGATGATGGCCCCTCCCCTTTTCGGGATGTTGGCCACGCCGACGCCTTTGGGATGCATGCGCCACTTGGCGATCGGCCCCAGCCCGCGAACGAAAAACCAATACAACATGGACCGGTCCCTTTCCTTTTCACCAAGCCTTGCGGCGGCCGGCGGAATTGGCCGACCGGCCGATTAGAGTGAATGCTATGACTAGCCCCAAGGATACCAATGACGCTGACGAGCCGGACGAGGTGTGGCAGCGCTTCGCCTCCGAGCATGCCGACGATCTCGACGAGGTAAGCAGGTCGCGCCAGGCCAGGCGCTTCGAACGCCATGCCAAGCGCCAGGAAAAGGAGCGGCTGCTCTCGGTCGATGAGCTCGACGACGACGCGTTCGCCGGCGGCGGTCCTTCCGCGGGCCACGGCCCCAGGGACTTCCAGGGTTCCAGCTGGCTGGACACCGACGCGGTCATGGACGAGGGCAGCGATTTCACGCCGCCGAACCCCCGTCTCGGCCATCTCGACGCGGTGAAGGTGGTGTTCTGGGCGCTGCTGGTGGTGGGCGTGCTCGGCATCATCGCCACGGCCCTGGTGCCGCGCATGGCGGGCATGCTGGCCACGGTGTTCGGCCTGTGCGCGCTGGTGGGCGCGGCGGGGCTCATCATCCAGCACCGCGGCCACAGCCAGACCCGCAGCGACTATTTCGACGACGGCTCCCGCGTCTGAGCGGGGACGCCCTTCGGCTACAGGTCATAAAAGGCCCGAGCCACTGAGGCACAAGGGCATACGCGAGTGGCGGCTGGCACGCACCTGGGAAATCCAAGGCATGCCAGCCGCCACTCGCGTATCGGAAGCAAGCCGGAATCACCACCGTTCGAAGGGCACGTAGATCGGCTTGTCGCCGTAGAAGCGGAAGTACTGCGTCTGCCCCCACCGCTCCGGGTCGCCGAACTCGAGCAGGCGGACGGTGCGGTTGTCGTAGGTGTGCGCGTAGAGCGCCTTGTTGACGATGTCGTAGACCGCGGTGTATTGGGTCCAGGCGAAGATCGTGCCGTCGTCCTGCCTGATGCGCAGCAGCCCCTTGGGCGTGTTCTCGCAGCCGAGCAGCTGGAAGATCTGGTTGACCGCCTCGCCGTCGTCGACCTCGACCGACAGCAGCTTGGCGTAGGCGGCGCGCAGGAAGCGCGATTCCGGCTTGTAGTCGGCGGGGATGCCGACCAGGCCGCTGGTGGGCTCGCCGAGCGGGATCGTGTCGATCGGCTCGTCGTCGCGGTAGGTGTAGGTGCGGTAGGTGGAGCGCTCCAGATGCGTCTTGACGTTGTTCAGGTGCCAGTCGAAGGTGGGCGCGTTGGTGAAGACGCCCAGCTTGTTGTCGAAGACGCGGAAGCCGTTCTCCTTCGAGGGCTCCACGACGATGGACCGGCCGCTTTCGTCCTGGAAGACGGCGTGCTGCGGCACCGACATGCCCATCATGGGGCCCTTGTCGGTGGTGATGCCGAGGTCGTCGTTGAGGTTCTCGGCGATCTCGTCGAGCGTGGCGTATTGGGTCAGGATCCAGGTCACCAGTTCCTCGCCGCGCAGGGCCGTCTTGCCGGATTTGCGGATCTCGTCGGTGGGCGCGTAGCGGAAGAAGTGGTCGAAGTAGAACGAGCCGCCGCAGATGCCCTTGTCGTTGATGCCGTCGAGCACCACCGGATATCGGTGGACGTCCTGCGCCCATACGATGCCCATCACCGCGCGTTTGGTGCGAAACGGCGTGTAGGTGGATTCGATCATCGTCCCCGCCGGTATCCTGATCCCCGCGTATTCGAAGTTCTGTTCGAAGTCCTGGGTCCTGCCCCAATAGGGGTGGCCCTGTTTGCTGATCATCTCAATGCCTGTGCACATTGCATAACTCCTTTGTCATTGGCGTTGTCTCGCATGGTGGCGCCGCCGCCGACCCCAGCGCCGGCAGCGGCGCATGCCATCGTCTAGCGTTCGATCGTCTCCTCTTTCTTGGCCGAGGGGACCATGGCGATCCCGGCGCCGACGAGGGCGACCAGGGCGCCGAGGACGGTGACCATGTAGACGTGGCTGCCGAGGGCCGGCACCAGCAGGTCGATGAGCACGGAGCCGATGAGCTGGCCGGCGGTGGAGGCCAGGCCGAGCAGCAGCAGGCCGAGGCCGCGCACCAGCAGCGCCATCAGCGCGATGGAGAGCAGGCCGAGCGGGCCGCCGAGGTACATCCACCAGGTGGTGGGCAGGTGGAATTTGACACCACCGAGCAGGATGCGCACCACGAGCACCGCGCCGAGCACGCAGAAGCCGACGATGAAGTTCCAGGTGATGGAGACCAGCATCGAACCGGTCTGGCGGGCGACGGCGTCGTTGCCGGCGGGCTGCCATCCGGCGAGCAGGCCCGCGAGGAAGGGCAGGATGACCAGCGCGATCATCGAGGGCGCCTGCCAGCTGGGCAGCACCACGAGCACGGTGGCGGCGATGGCGAGCAGGGCGCCGAGGATACGGGGGACGTTGAAGGGCTGCTTGACGTCGACGCCGATGCCGAAGCGGTCGCACAGCAGCCCGGAGATGACCATGCCGGAGATCAGCGCGGTCTGGAAGGTGGCGACGCCGAGGATGGAGGCCGTGGCGCCTTCGGAGAAGACGACCATGGCGCCGCAGCAGCCGGCCAGCCAGTTCCACCAGGGGATGGAGCGTGACCGAATCTTGCCGGGGATCGAGGCGAACTGGCGCCTGGTGGAGCGGCGCGCAAGGATGATGACGGCCATGACGACCAGGCCGGAGCCGAAGGAGACGACCGCGGAGGCGTTGCCGTCTCCCAGCTCCTTGCCCACCTGGCCGTTGACCGCGGACTGCATCGGCGAGAGCATGCCGGCCAGCACCGTGGCGATGAACAGGAGCGGGACGGCTATGGCCTTCTTTCCGCCCGGGGTTTTTGCGGATGACTGTTCCGTATCACTCATATGATCTCTTCTTTCTGGTTGTTTCGTTCTTTCACTTCGTTGTCAAAAATGGAATCGGGCTGCCGACGGGCGGCCGGCGGCGTCAGTCCTTGCCGGCCAGCCAGTCGATGCAGCGGGAGAAGAACTCGCCGTAATGGGGCCAGTCCATGAACTGTTCGGGGGCCCAGTGCGGGGCGACGTCCGACATGTAGGCCAGCGAGCGCCCGGCGCCGAACGAGCCGGTGATGAGCAGCGGCTCGTCGCCCACCCTCATCAGCACCTCGCTGTCCGGCTTGGCCGTGGCGCGCTGGTAGCCGAGGATCGCGGGGAACTCGCCGAGGCCGTCGGCGATCGAGCCGGGGGCGACGCAGCGCGGAGTGACGCCCTGGGGCGCCTCGACGCGGTCGTCGTAGGGCAGGATCGAGACGGGCAGGGCCTGCTCGACGGGGGTGCCGGCGTAGTGCGCCTTGCCCTCGAACCCGCCGAAGGAGAGGTAGCCGCCGGCCATCATCAGGCCGCCGCCGTCCTTGACCCAGTCGCGCAGCAACGCCATGCGGTTGGGCATAGGCCGGCCCTGGTCGAAGACCTGGGAAGAGAGCAGCAAAGAATTCGAGCCGATGTCGGAAAGCAGCACCACGTCATAGCGCCTCAGCTCCTCCATCGTCGTCGGGAAATCGCGCTGCACGTCGTGGGCCAGCAGATGCGTGACCTCGTGGCCCTGGGCGCGCAGGGCGTCCAGCAGTTTTTGGCAGCCGATCTCCAGCCGCGTGCTGGTGAATGAATCGAAGCCCTTGTATTCGGTGGTGGATGAGATCCACGACTCTCCGGCAAGCAATACCTTGGCCATGTGCACCCTTTCAACGGTGAATGTGCGAACATCAAATGTTGCGTAACGTTGCGCAACATTGCTTTCATGGTATCAAGATATCTCACATTGTCAAATCACGGCCGTCTCCACAGCGGCATGGCCGGCGGGGAGATGAACCTGCCGCTTGGGCCCGACGACGTATAGACTGTTGATAGAAACTGCCGCGCCGTCGACGAACCGCGGACCGCAAGGCTCCACGACCCGGCACGCAACGCAGGCGCAACGGGCAAGGAGCCCGGCTCGGACGAGGACGATAAGGAAAGCCATGGTTTCTCTCTCACAGGTGGCGCGCAAGGCCGGGGTCTCCACCTCCACGGTCTCCCGGTACTTCCACGGGCAGCTGGCGGTCAGGGCCGACACCGAGGAGAAGATCGCCAAGGCCGCCAAGGAGCTGGGCTACGTGCGCCAGTCGTCGCGCTTCGCCGCGAACACCCCCTCCTCCAACACCGAGGTGGCGCTGATCATCCCCGAACTGACCAACCCCTTCTATTCGGCGCTTTCGGACGCGCTGATCACCCGCGCCCAGGCCAACAACCTCGTCCTGGAGATCATGGCCTCCAACCGCCAGGCGCGCATGGAGTCGAAGCTGGTCAACACGGTGGTGCGCTCGGGGCGCTTCGCCGGCCTCATCTACGCCGGCATGCACCGCACCAACGCGGCGCTCAACCACCTCGCCAACTCCGAGACCAAGCTGGTGCTTCTCGACGAGGACATCTCGATCCCCGACAACCCCAAGCCCAACATCGTCGCCGTCGACAACTACTCCGGCGCCTACCAGGCGACCTCCTACCTCATCGGCCTGGGCCACCGCCGCATCGCCCACATCTCCGGGCCCAACAAGCTCAGCACCGCCACCGAGCGCCTGCGCGGCTACAAGGCGGCGCTGAGGGACGCCGGCATCCCCTTCGACTCCAAGCTCGTCTTCTCCGGGCCCTACACCGAGGAGTACGGCGCCAACGTGCTCACCTATCTCATTCAGCTGGAGGAACGGCCCACGGCGGTCTTCGCCGGCTCCGACATCGTGGCAATCGGGCTCATATCGGCCTGCAAGCAGTACTCGATCTCGATCCCCCGCGACCTTTCGGTGGTCGGCTGCGACGGCATCCGCATCGGCAAGTGGCTCCACCCCACGCTCACCACGCTCACCCAGCCCATCGACGACATGGCCTCCGTGGCCTTCAACCTGCTGCTGCAGAGCGACGGGTCGGACGAGCGCCCGCTTGAGAACAACATCCGCCTGCCGCTGACGCTCACCATCGGCGAGTCCGCCGCCAGGGTGCGCCACGCCGGCTGAGACCGTGGATGTCCGCCAGCAGACGCTTGGCATGGCAAAGGCGCGGGAGGGACCGGATCGCTCCGGACACTTCCCACGTCTTTTTCGTATCGATACCTGGGACCGCGCCTCACTCGGCGGCGTTCGCCACCTCGATCCAGCGGTCGAGCAGGTCCATCGCCGCGCCGGAGTCCACCGTTCTCTCGGCGATGGCGTAGGCCGCCTTGAAGCGGTCGCGCAGGCCGGTGTCCGCCTCGACCCGACCGCCACATACCGGCGCATATCCTGTCCCGTGAGCCGAGGAGCTCGCATGCGGACCATCCGTGGCCTCCCGCACGCTCATATACGACGTGTGGCGGGCCAGCCCGAAGGCCGACCCGCCACATGTCATCGAAGCGCCTGCGGGGCTACTTCTTCTCGTTCTGCCCGTGGCACATCTTGTACTTGCGTCCGGAACCGCAGGGGCACGGCGCGTTGCGCGAGGTGCCGGGGAAGGTCCGGCCGTCGGCCCACGGGCTCTTGAGCTCGTCGGACTTCGGGCGCTTGTTCGGCGCGATCTTGGCGTCGGCGTGGCTCAGCGGCGCGGGGCCGACGATGCCGGCGGCCTCGCCCTTCCTGCCGGATTCCTCGCCGGCGGCCTGCTCCTCGTCGGCATCCTCGTCGGCGGCATCCGGATCGGCGGGCGCGGAGGTGACGGTGGCCGACGGTTCCTCGGCCTCGTCGGTCGCGCCGTCAACGGCCTCGACCGCCTCGTCGACGGCCTGGTCCGTCTCGCTCGTCTCCTCGTCCTGGGTCTCGGCGTCCTCGCTCTTGGCGACCTGCTCGATGTCGACGTGGAAGAGCAGCTGCACGCTCTCCTCCTTGATGGCGTCGATCATCTTGTTGTACATCTGGTAGCCCTCGCGCTGGTACTCGACCAGCGGGTCGCGCTGGCCCATGCCACGCAGGCCGATGCCGTCCTTGAGATAGTCCATCTCGTAGAGGTGCTCGCGCCACTTGCGGTCGAGCACGGCGAGCACCACGCGGCGCTCGAGCTGGCCGAGGCCGTCCTCGCCGATCTGGTCCTTGAAGCCCTCGTACTGCTCCTTGGCGTCGTCGTAGAGCAGGTCCTGCAGGGCCTTGGCGGCCTTGTCGCCCTTGAGCCCCTCGGTGGCCTTCTTGGCGTCCTCCTGCTCGACGCCCACCGGGTAGACGCTCTTGAGCGCCTCGAAAAGCCCCTTGAAGTCCCAGTCGCCGGGCTTGTCGCTGCCGTTGTTGGCGCCCTTGATGTAGCTGCCGATCGTCTCGGAGATGAAGCGCAGGACGTCCTTGTGGATGTCGACGCCGCGCAGCACGGCCTGGCGCTCCGCGTAGATGACCTTGCGCTGCTTGTTCATCACGTCGTCGTATTTCAGGACGTTCTTACGCATCTCGAAGTTGCGCGACTCCACGGACTTCTGCGCGGCGCGCACGCCCTTGGAGACGCTCTTGGACTCGATGGGCTCGCCCTCCGGCAGGCCCTTCGACATCACGCGGGCCACCAGCTGGGTGTTGAAGAGGCGCATCAGGTCGTCCTGCAGGCTCAGGTAGAAGCGGGACTCGCCCGGATCGCCCTGTCGGCCGGAACGGCCGCGCAGCTGGTTGTCGATGCGGCGGGACTCGTGGCGCTCGGTGCCCAGCACGTAGAGGCCGCCGAGCTTGGTGACCTCCTCGTGCTCGTCCTTGGCCTGCTCCTTCATCTCGGCCAGGGTGCCGGGCCAGCGCTTCTCGTACTCCTCCGGGGTGTCGTCGGCGGAATAGCCCTCGCCCTTGAGCTTCTGGTCGGCGAGGAACTCGACGTTGCCGCCGAGCATGATGTCGGTGCCTCGGCCGGCCATGTTGGTGGCCACGGTGACCGCGCCCTTGCGTCCGGCGACGGCGACGACCGCCGCCTCCTTCTCGTGGTGCTTGGCGTTGAGGACCTGGTGGGGAATCTTGGCCACGTCGAGCAGCGAGGAGACGACCTCGGAGGACTCGACGGAGGCGGTGCCCAGCAGCACCGGCTGACCCTTGCGGTAGCGCTTCGCCACATCCTTGATGATGGCGGTGAGCTTCTCCTTCTTGGTGCGGTAGATCAGGTCGTCGTTGTCGATGCGGATCATCGGCTTGTTGGTCGGGATCGGCAGCACGCCCAGCTTGTAGGTGTTCATGAACTCGGCGGCCTCGGTCTCGGCGGTGCCGGTCATGCCAGCGAGCTTGTCGTACATGCGGAAGTAGTTCTGCAGGGTGATGGTGGCGAAGGTCTGGTTCTCGGCCTTGACCTCCACGCCCTCCTTGGCCTCGATGGCCTGGTGCAGGCCCTCGTTGTAGCGGCGGCCGGGCAGCACGCGGCCGGTGTGCTCGTCGACGATGAGCACCTCGCCGCCGGTGACGACGTAGTCCTTGTCGCGCAGGAAGAGCTCCTTGGCCTTGATGGCGTTGTTGAGGTAGCCGATCAGCGCGGTGTTGCTGGGCTCGTAGAGGTTGTCGATGCCCAGGAAGTCCTCCACCTTGGTGATGCCCGGGTCGAGGATGCCGACGACCTTCTTCTTCTCGTCGACCTCGTAGTCCTCGTCGCGGGTGAGCTTGGTGACGAGCTTGGCGAACTGGCGGTACCAGCGGGTCACGCCGCCCTCGGCCGGCCCGGAGATGATCAGAGGCGTACGGGCCTCGTCGATGAGGATGGAGTCGACCTCGTCGACGATGGCGTAGTGGTGGCCGCGCTGCACCAGCTCGCCCTTGTCCCAGGCCATGTTGTCGCGCAGGTAGTCGAAGCCGAACTCGTTGTTGGTGCCGTAGGTGATGTCGGCCTGGTACTGCTTGCGGCGCTCGGCGGGCTTCTGGTCGGTGATGATGCAGCCGACATCCATCTTCAGGAAGCGGAAGATACGGCCCATCAGCTCGCTCTGGTAGCTGGCGAGGTAGTCGTTGACGGTCACGACGTGCACGCCCTCGCCGCTCAGGGCGTTGAGGTAGGAGGGAAGCGTGGCGACCAGGGTCTTGCCTTCGCCGGTCTTCATCTCGGCGATGTTGCCCCAGTGCAGGGCCGCGCCGCCCATCAGCTGCACGTCGAAGTGGCGCTGGCCCAGCGTGCGCTTGGAGACCTCGCGCACCGTGGCGAACGCCTCCGGCATCAGCTTGTCGAGGTCCTCGCCGTTGTCGAGACGCTCCTTGAATTTCGCCGTCTGGCCGGCGAGCTCCTCGTCGCTCAGCGCCGCGATCTCATCCTCGTGCGCATTGGTCGCTTTGGCCACGTTCTCGAGCTTCTTGAGCTGATGGCCTTCGCCCATACGCAGGGCCTTGTCGACGATATCTACCAATTTCGCTCCCTAGTTCGTTTCCCATAAACGAGCAAGACCGAGTAATTGCACTCGGCACAGACTATTCCACATTCTACGCGACGGCACAGATTTTCGGCTTCGTTCCAGCGCTTTCGCTCCCGGGCGCGCGGCTCGCCGTTCTTTCGCTTGCTCTTCCGTCGCTTACCAGTGCGCATGCGTGCCATCGGGCCATGACGGCATGAAAGGGCCCGCCGGCCTGTTGGTTGGCCGGCGGGCCCGGTGCCTCCTGGAACGGCGGGACGGAAGAGACCTCCTTGACGCGGAATCAAATCTCCCGTCCCATTCCTTATCGGCTCATCGCGTTATCCATTCGGACATTCACCTTCACATCGCATCCTTGGGAGCGGCGCCGGCGGCCTTGACGTGCTCGGCGGTGTCGATCTCGAAGACGCCGTAGCTCCAGCCGTGGCGGCGGTAGACGACTGAGGGACGGTTGGTCTCCTTGTTGACGAAGAGGAAGAAGTCGTGGCCGATGAGCTCCATCTCGTAGAGCGCCTCGTCGATCGACATCGGTTCGGCGATGTGCAGCTTGCGGCGGATGACGATCGGGGTGTCGCCCACCTGCACCTCCACGGACTGGCCGGGGCCGAGGTCGGAGGAGACGGCCTCCTGCGGGCTGTCGGTGACGGGGGCCGGCGGCTTCGGCTCCCCCGGCTCGGCATCCTGCATCTGCGGAGGCTCCGGCTTGACCGGCTCGTCCAACGGCAGGACCCCCTTGTCGACGATCTTGCGCGAGTCGCGGCGGCGACGGGTCATCTTGCGGTCCTTGGCGCGGCGCAGGCGCAGCGTCAGCTTGTCGAGCGCGATATCGAGGGCGCTGAACTCGTCGGAGCTCGACGCCTCGGCGCGCACCACCGTCGCCCCGTCGATGACCGTGATCTCGACGCGCTTGGCGGTGTCGGCCTGCCTGGGATTGCCCTCACGGCTCACCACGATCTCCGCGCGCTGCGCGCGGGGCGCGATGCCGGTCACACGATTCATTTTGGTTTCGACGACATCGCGGAACTTCTGGCTTACCTGCATATGACGCCCGGTGACGATGATATCCATGTGGACCTCCTGGTCAATCAGCGACCCGAAGGCCGCTTACGTGCCGATGGCCTCGATGCCATCGGTGCTTCCAGTCTAGACGACACGCTGCGGGCGGGGCGGAACCTGGCCGGATAATACGCCATTCGCTTGCTTGGGGCCGCAGGTGCGCAGTGGTTTGCTACAATTGAAATCTTGAGACCTCTTGATGACCGCGGCTGCGTTCGGCGCAGCTGAGGAACTTCCGGGCTCCACAGGGCACGATGGCGGACAACATCCGCCCAGGGCGACCTGAGAGCAAGCGCAGCAGAGAACAGACCGCCCGGCTTCGGCCGGGTAAGGGTGAAACGGCGGTGTAAGAGACCACCGGGCCTCTGGCAACAGCAGGCCGCATGGCAAGCCTCATCGGGAGCAAGGCCAAGCAGAAGGCACGTCGGATGCCACATCCGGCAGGGGCTGCCCGCCCCGCCTTCGGGTAGGCCGCTAGAGCCTGGCGGCGACGTCAGGTCGAGATGGATGGTCATCCGTGCGCAACAGCACGACAGAACCCGGGGTATAAGGGGTCTCACCACACTTCACAGGCAGCGATGCGCACGCGGGCACGGCCGCCCGCCGCTTTGAGCCGACCGCCATCACCTCGGCCAAGTCCCGCCCCTCAGATGGCTCAGTCGGCGTTCCCACCGTCGAAGAGCTCATGGGCCACACGGCGCAGCGCCTCGGGATCGTGGCCCTTGCGGCCTCCGGCGGACCAGAACCGGCGACGGCGCACCTGCCGGTCCAACCCCTCGGTCTTGGCGGCCATCCTGCGGCCGAGCTGCCATACGCTGTCCTCGAAGACGCCCTGCTCGCGGGCCTCGGCCACCACCTGCGAGGCCAGATGGTCCTCGACGCCCTTGCGCCTCAGCTCCATCAGGGAACCACGGGCGCCGAGCATCCTCGACGAGCAGGCGCGGATGACCGAGCGCGCGTAATCCTCGTCGTCGATCAGATGGATCTCGACCAGACGGTCGACCACCTGTTGGGAGACGACCGGGTCGTAGCCCTTGGTCACAAGCCGCTTGACCAGCGCGCCGGAGGAACGGGCGGCGGCGTCGAGCAACGTCAGCGCGGCCTCGCGGCACGCCTCGACGTCCGCGGGGTCATCGGGGACACGCCTCACCGGAGCGCCGGTGCGGTACCGCTTGCGCGACTTCCCGCGCCCCCATGATCCACGGCGGTATTTCCCGCGTCTGACTGGCTGTTCGTCATCGTCCAGACTGCCGCCGAAACCGCTGGTGTAGGCGCTGGTGATCGCGACCGCATGGGTGGGCGACGCGCTGCGTCTGCGCTTGCGCGCATGCTCCCGCGATTCCTTGTCTTCGCTCAGCGATGACGGCGTCCGACCGTGCGAACCATTGCCGCCATACGATGACGGCCTCCGCACCCGCGAGCCGTTGCCGCCACGGGATGGCGATTCCCAGCCATACGAGCCATCGTCCTCTTGCCTGTCGGAGACCTGCGTCCATGACTGTCCCGCCGAACCGGCTCTCCCCCGGCCTTCCGAACCGAGCGAATCAGGTTCTCTGGCCATGGCATCCGACGACCGGCGCACGGCGTCATCGCCGCCAGATTGGCGCGCGGCGCGTCCACCGGGTCGCGCAGGGCCGTCATCCTCGCCCTGGGGGACGGGATGGCGGCCCAGGAAATCCTCGACGCTGATCACGGTCAGGCTTCGCTTGCGCCGGCCTTGGCGTCATCATTCGCCGAGGCCTCGGCGGAAGCGTCGGACCCGCCCTCGGTGCCTTCCCCGTCGCCGTCGGCGGAGTCGTCGGGGATGATGCCGTACTTCACCTTGACCTTGTGCTCGATCTCGTCGGTGAGCGCCGGGTTGTCCTTGAGGAACTGGCGCACGTTCTCGCGTCCCTGCCCCAGCTGGTCGCCCTCGTAGGTGAACCAGGAGCCGGACTTCTTGACGACGTCGCACTGGATGGCCATGTCGAGCACGGAGCCCTCCTTGGAGATGCCCTCGCCGTAGAGGATGTCGAACTCGGCAAACTTGAAGGGCGGGGCCATCTTGTTCTTGACGACCTTGACCTTGGTGCGGTTGCCCACCGCCTCGTCGCCGTTCTTGAGGGTCTGGATGCGCCTGATGTCGAGGCGCACCGAGGCGTAGAACTTAAGCGCCTTGCCGCCGGTGGTGGTCTCCGGACTGCCGAAGAACACGCCGATCTTCTCGCGCAGCTGGTTGATGAAGATGGCCGTGGTGCCGGACTGGGCCAGCGCGCCGGCCATCTTGCGCAGCGCCTGGCTCATGAGCCTGGCCTGCAGGCCGACGTGGCTGTCGCCCATCTCGCCCTCGATCTCGGCCTTGGGCACCAGGGCGGCCACCGAGTCGATGACCACGATGTCGAGCGCGCCGCTGCGCACCAGCATGTCGGCGATCTCGAGCGCCTGCTCGCCGTTGTCGGGCTGGGAGATGATCAGGGAATCGGTGTCGACCCCGAGCTTCTTGGCGTAGACCGGGTCGAGCGCGTGCTCGGCGTCGATGTAGGCCGCCACACCGCCGCCCTTCTGCGCGTTGGCCACCGCATGCAGCGCCAGCGTGGTCTTGCCGGAGGACTCCGGACCGTAGATCTCCACGATCCTGCCGCGCGGCAGCCCGCCGATGCCCAGCGCCATGTCGAGGGCGAGCGAGCCGGTGGGGATGACCTCGACGTTCTGCACGGGCTTGTCGCCCAGCCGCATGGCCGACCCCTTGCCGAAGCTCTTCTCGACCTGCTTGAGCGCGGTGTCGAGCGCGGCCTGCCTACGCGGGTCGATCTCCTGGCCCTTGGCCTCGCCGATCTTGAGGTTCTTGACCTTGCCGTCTTTCGATGTGTTCTTCTGTGCCATTCGTTCTCCTTGAGCGTTCGTTTGCCTTGCGCTTCCCACCCTACGGGGGCGGATTACGGCCACACAAGCCAAACGGGGTTATGTGGTCGAACGGTTGGCATTTCGACACGCCGTGATTTTCCGGGCTTTTCGAACCAACAGACCACAAGACACCAACGTTGCCTCATGCTTTCTTCCCAACAGTATATATCCATATGCGAACATTTGTTCGAATATATCCGCGGAATCGAATCAGATTGTGGATAACTTTCCGCGCGCCCGGCGAACCGGCCCGCGCCAGCCTGCCGAAACCCCCGGCGACCCCGTCTAACGGGCCGGCATCGGCGGCGCGTTGTGGTCCTTGCCCCAGCGTTTCCCGTCGGGAACCTGGAGCTGGTCGCACAATACGTTCCAGACGACGCGCGGCTCCACGCCGGCCGCGAGCGCCTGGACGACCGTCATGCCGTCGAGCTTGGTCAGCACCTGGTCCTGGGCGATCGAGCGGCCGTAGGCATGGCCGAGGACCTCGTCGAGCAATTGCCAGAATTCACGTTCACGCACGTCCCCAGCATACCGGGCAAACACGAAAACCGAAACCGCCCGCGCCGCAACGCAAAAGGCCCTCCGCCATCACGACGAAGGGCCAATCGAAAAGCAAACCGCGGTTTGCCGGCGGCGCTCAGACCTCGGAGGAATCGAGGTAGTCGGCCACCAGGCGCAGCATCTGCGAGGTGCTCAGTCCCAGCGATTCGGCGATGGACGCCAGCAGCTCGGAGCTCGCCTCCTTCTGCCCGCGCTCGACCTCGGAAAGGTAGCCGAGCGAGACCCCGGCCTTCTCGCTGACCTCGCGCAGGGTCTTGTGGTCGCGGGTGCGCAGGTCGCGCAGCACATGGCCGATCGCCTCGCGCAGCGAGATGTCGCGGCCGTCGGCGCTCTCCTCGTGCCGGCGCGACATCATGCGCGGCTTGGAACGCTCGTTGTCCTCTTCCTGCCACATCCGGTTGAGGGCGGCCTGGCGCTCGTCCTTGGCCTTCTTCGCCGCCCGGGCCTTCAACACCTGCTGCTGCGCGAACGCGACCGCACGCTTCTGGGCCGGGGTCAGATCCTTGTTGCGCGCGTCATCCGGGCGCTGCGAATCCATCGAAACCGTGTTCATCCTCATCCGCTCCTGTGTACGAGTCATTGTCTCCATTACGCCACCCTCTTTCTGCAATTACGCTACTTACGTGATTCACTATGCCTAACAGCCCTGAGCGTAAATTATTCCTTATTCATGACTGTGAGACGCGTCACAGCGTACAGAACATTGAGTACCGTCAGCCGGCGGATGCGTTCCCTGGAGCCGGAAAGACGCAGCTCGAACGCCTTGGCACGCGCCGCCCCTCCCCTTACGCACGGCGGGATGCGCACGCCTATGTAGACCAGGCCCGCGGGCTTGTCGCCGTCGGGGCCGGGACCGGCCACGCCCGTGGTCGACAGGCCGATGACACGGCCATGATATTCCGGCTGGTCGTAGAGATCGGCGGTCGATTGCGCCATCTGACACGCCACCTCGGGATGGACCGCGCCCTCGCGCTTGAGCAAGCCGGCGTCGACGCCCAGCAGCGAGGCCTTGGCGGCGATGTCGTAGGTGACCGCGGAGCCCAGGAAGACATCGGAGGCGCCGGGGATGCGGACGAAGGCGTCGGCGAGCAGGCCGCCGGTGAGCGATTCGGCCGAGGCGACCCTCATCTCGTTGCCGCGGCACCATTCGAGCACGCGCGCGGCCATGGCGTCGCACTCCCGCTCGATGCCGGCGATGTCGCCCTCGTCGATGACCCCCATCGCTTCCACCGCCTCGTTGGCGTCCTCATTGGCATCCATGGCCCGCTCCTTACCGATCCGTCGACGCCGCGCACGGCGGCCGTCAACCCGAGCTTACCCCGAAAAGCCAACGGCCGCCGACGCGCACATGCACGACGACGGCCGGTCGGACGCCACGGGCCGGGCTGCCCGGGCACCGTGGCGACTGTGGCTTGGATCAGGCTTCCTTGCGGGCGCGGCTGACGTTGCGCAGGTAGATGTAACCGGAATAGAGGCACAGCAGCAGCGCCACGAAGATCAGGATGTAGGTGGCCCAATAGTAGACGCTCCACCACAGCGGCGCCCCCACGCCGAGGCCAAAGAGCGCCGAGGGGACCGTGCGGTCCGGCGAGAGCGTCCACACCGGCATCAGCAGCATGCCCAGGCCGATGCACTGGGTGAGCGTCTTGTATTTGCCGGCTTTGGCGGCGGCGATGACCTTGCCGCCGGTGTCGATGACGAAGAAGCGCATGACCGTGATGCCGACCTCTCGGATGAGGAAGAGGGCGGTGATCCACCAGCTGACCTCGCCGAAGGCGGAGGCGACGATGAGCGCCGAGCAGGTCAGGAGCTTGTCGGCGATGGGATCCATCAGCTTGCCCAGCTCGGTGACCTGGTTGTAGGTGCGCGCCATCCAGCCGTCGAGCTTGTCGGTCGAGGCGGCGACGATGAACAGGATCGCGGCGGTGAAACGCAGCCACGGGTTGCCGGTGCCCCACGGACCGGCCGCGATGTCGGCCCAGAGGAAGATCAGGACCAGGACGATACGGGTATAGGTGACCAGGTTGGGCGGGCTGTTCCAGCCATCGAGCAGCGACTGATGTTCATCTCGTTCTTGCATAGGATTCACCTTAGCGCAGCGGCGATACCGACACACAGCCCGGCCGCCCAGCGCGCCCGCTTGGACAGTCCGTCTCCATCCAAGACACCGGAGAAGCCGTCGGACGGAAGATCGCGCTCAGGCCGCGTCCGCCACACCCGCGGAACCGCCTGCGACAGCGGCGGCGCTAGACCCGATCGAGGAGGTCTTGCCCTGAATGAAGTCGAGGACCTGGGGCAGGTCCTGCGGCTGGACCAGCACCTCGCGCGCCTTGGAGCCCTCGGAGGGGCCGACCACGCCGCGCGACTCCAGGAGGTCCATCATACGGCCGGCCTTGGCGAAACCGATGCGCAGCTTGCGCTGCAGCATCGAGGTGGAGCCGAACTGCGTGGTGACCACCAGCTTGGCCGCCTCCAGCAGCGTGTCCATGTCGTCGCCGATCTCTTCGTCAGGATGGGCCTCGCGCTCCTCGGCCTGCTGGGCCATCTGCTCGATGTCCTCGCGGTAGTGCGGCTTGCGCTGGGTGCGCACGAACTCGACGGCCTGGCGGATCTCGGACTCGCCGACCCAGGAGCCCTGCACGCGGATCGGCTTGGCCGAGCCCATCGGCAGGAAGAGGGCGTCGCCCTGGCCGATCAGCGACTCGGCGCCCGTGGCGTCGAGGATGACGCGCGAGTCGGTGGCCGAGGAGGTGGCGAAGGCCAGGCGCGAGGGGATGTTGGCCTTGATCAGGCCGGTGATCACGTCGACCGAGGGGCGCTGGGTGGCCAGCACCAGGTGCACGCCCGCGGCTCGCGCCAGCTGGGTGATGCGCTGGATGGAGCTTTCGACGTCGTTCTTGGCCAGCATCATCAGGTCGGCCATCTCGTCGACGACCACGACGATGTAGGGGTAGGGAGCGACCTTGCGCTTCGAGCCGAGCGGGGCGTGGACCTTGCCCGCGCGCACGGCCTTGTTGAAGTCCTTGATATGGCGGAAGCCGAAGAACTGCAGGTCGTCGTAACGGGCGTCCATCTCCTTGACGACCCATTCCAGCGCCTGCGCGGCCTTCTTGGGGTCGGTGATGATCGGCGTCAGCAGGTGTGGGATGCCGGCATAGGCGGAGAGCTCCACGCGCTTGGGGTCGACCATGATCAGGCGGACTTCCTCGGGGGTGGCGCGCATGATGATCGAGGTGAGCATGGAGTTGATGAAGCTGGACTTGCCGGATCCGGTGGCGCCGGCGACCAAGAGGTGCGGCATCTTGGTGAGGTCGGCGGTGACGAAATGGCCCTCGACGTCCTTGCCGACGCCGGCGAGCATCGGGTTGGGGTCGTTCCTGGCCTTGTCGCTGCGCAGCACGTCGCCCAGGTGCACGATCTCGCGGTCGACGTTGGGGATCTCGATGCCGATGGCGGACTTGCCGGGGATCGGCGAGAGGATGCGCACGTCGGTGGAGGCCACGGCGTAGGCGATGTTGCGTCGCAGGTTGGTGACCTTCTCGACCTTGACGCCGGGGCCGAGCTCGACCTCGTACTGGGTCACCGACGGGCCACGCAGGAAGCCGACGACCTTGGCGTCGACGTGGAACTGCTGGAAGGTGGCACCCAGGGCGCGGATGACGTTGTCGTTGGCCTTGGTGCGGGTGGCGTGCGGCTTGCCGTGGACCAGGATGTCGAGGCTGGGCAGCTGGTAGGGAGCCTCCGGTTCGGTCGGAGCGTCGTCCGCGCCGCCGGATGGCGTGGCCTTCGCATCGCCGCCCGCGGCCCCGCTGGGATCGTAGAAGCTGTTGGCCACGGAGGGGCCGAGGTTGGCCGCTCCCCCGGGCACGCCCTTGACCAGCGCCGGCGAGACGCTGCCATCCTCGTCGATGGCCGACCACGGATCGGGTTGGGACGTTTCGCTGTCATCGCTGCCACCGGCATGCGAGACGGGTTGGGTGGAGGCGACGGCCGGCATCGACGCGGACGGCATGGGCGCGGTAGCCGGGCCGGAGGCGGAGGCGTTGGTGATCTCGCCGGTGACCGGGTCTACGATGGGCGTCTCGTCGGTCTGGCCGTTGAGGTCGGCCGCCCTGTCGAAGGCCTCGTCGCCGGCATACCGCTCGAGCTTCGCCACGCCGTCGTCGTCGGCGCCATGGCCGAAGATCCGGGAGAAGAACGCGCCTATGCCATGCCTGCGCGGGCGGGAGGCGTCATCGGCCGCACCGTCGTCGTCACCGTCGTGCGTGGGCACGCCCTCGGCGAGTTCCAACGTTCCCTCACCGACACGGACCTCGTTCGGGAACCGCTCCTGATCGTCGTCGAACTCGTCGCCGTCACCGTCACCGGACTTGCCGTCGCGACGCCGCCGCCACGAGTCATGCATCCGCTCGGCGAACTGGGAGATGTCGAGCCTGGCGATGAGCACGAGCGCGAACGCCGCCACCACCACGAAGATGAGCACGGCGAAGATGCGGGAGAGCCCCCATGCCAACGGAGAGCCGAGCACGAAGCCGAGGATGCCGCCGGCCCGGCGCAGCACCGTCATGTTGAAGCGGTGCGAGGGCGCGGCGACGATGGCGTCGACGATCGAGCAGATGGAGAAGAGCAGCAGCGCGCAGCCGATGACCACACGCAGGCTGCCCTTGTGCTTCTCCGGGTCGAGCAGCAGGCCGACCGCCGAGACGACCAGGAAGACCGGGAGCACCACGCTCATCACGCCGAGCACGCCCGCGGCCAGCATGTGCAGCCAGCGGCCGAGGAACCCGTCGACGCGGAACCATTCGGAGGCGCAGAACATGATGGCGAGGATGAGCAGCACGAAGAAGCCGGCGATGCGGCACTGCTTGGGGTACCGGCGCCAGAACGGGCCGTCCGCCGGCATCACCTTGGTGGTGTCGTCCGCCTTGCCGGCTCGCCGGGAGGACCCTTTGGCCTTGCCGCCACGGGTCTTTTTGGATGTGCCGCTCGATTTCGCTCTACGTACCATAACATGTGCGATTCTACGTCATGCCCCGCCCTTGCGGCCAACGGGGGCAACGGCTCGCGGCGCCTGACTCCGGCACAACCGGCGCGGCCGAGGGGCCGGGGACCTAAGATGGCGGTATGACCCCTGCAGAACGCGCGAGTGCCGTGGCATTCACCTACAAGAACTGCGAGCTTTCCCAATTGCGCCCGGGCCGGCCCATGGTCGCGGCGACGAACCACTACCAGCGCGGCGATCACGGCGTCGAACGGCTCCTGGAGGCCGCGGAATCCGGCGCTTCGCAACATGCCGGGCAGGACCGGGGCGCAAGTACCGCGACCTCAGGCACTGCCAACGCGGGCACCGCCAACGCCACCAACGCTGCCGCCGACCGGTCCACGCTGCTGGCCGACCGCGTCTTCGCGCGCTCGGTCCGCGCGGTGGAAATGGGCTGGCTCGAGGACGGCGGCCTCGGCGAGCTCAGGTCGATCCACCGCAGGATATTCGTGGGCGCCAGGCCCGGCGCGGGCGAGCTGCGGCGCCACGACCGGCCGGAAACGCCGTATTTCCCGGCGACGCTGATCGAGACGGGCGCGGCCAATATCGTCGCCTCTCTCGCCGAGCGGCGGCGCGGCATCACCGCCAACAGGACCACTTTCATTCGTGCGCTGGCGCGTCTGGCCGACGAGCTGACCACGCTGCGTCCCTTCGACTACGGCAACGACATGGTGCTGCGCATCTTCGTCTCCCGCTTCGCACACACCAACGGCTGGGACCTCGACTGGGGCCCGGTCCGGCGCGACGACTACCTGCGGGCCAAGGCCATGACGCTCGACGCCGACACCGGCGGCTTCCTCCGGCTCTTCGACGCGATCGCGCGGCCGGCCAACCTGACCCGCGTCTTCCTGATCGCCGGCTGGGACCAGGGCCCCGCCCACTGAGCGCGCGCAAAGCCTATCGCGACAACGGAGTTTTCGATCGTTTCGCCTGCGCCGAACCAGCCGCCAACGCCTTGGACCGATGACCTATGCGGCGATGTCGCCCAGATGGTGCGTGACGTGGCGCCGGTCGGCGTCCGCGTCGGCCCCGTCGTACTCCCCCGCGTCGGCACGCTCCACCACCGCGAGCGCCTTGGCCGTCAGATCGCCGTCAAGGGCGTCGAGCCAGTGGATGCGCGGGTCGCGGCCGAACCAGCCCATCTGCTTGCGGGCCAGGCGCTTGGTCTTCTGCGCGATGTCGGCGAACGCCTCGTCCTCGCCGATCTCCCCGTCGAGGAAACGGCCGATCTGCTGGTAGCCCAGGGCGCGGGCGGCGGTCACGCTCAGCGATCCGCGCAGCCGGCGCACCTCGTCGACGAACCCCTGCTCGCGCATCTGCCGGGTGCGGATGTCGATGCGCCGGTCGAGCGCCTCGCGCGGCAGGTCGAGCCCGATCTGCACGGAGGGGATGACGTAGCGGTAGCGCGGCAGGCTGGCGGAATAGGGGCGGCCGGTCACCTCGATGACCTCGAGCGCGCGGATGGTGCGGCGCGGGTTGTGCGGGTCCATGCGCTCGGCGGCCTCGGGGTCCTTCGCCTTCAGTTCGTCGAACAGCGCTCCCGGCCCCTCGTCTTTCTCGCGCCGTTCGAGCCGGGCGCGCACCTGCGGGTCCGTGCCGGGAAAGCTGATGTCGTCGATGGCGGCGCGGGCGTAGAGCCCGGAACCGCCGACCAGGATCGGGCGCACCCCCCTCGCCTCCAGCTCGGCGACCTTGCCCCTCGCCAGGCCCTGGAACCGGGCCACGCTCATCGTCTCGTCCGGGCCGATGATGTCGATGAGGTGGTGCGGCACGGCGGCGCGCTCGGCGGCGCTGGCCTTGGCGGTGCCCACGTCCATGCCGCGGTACATCTGGTAGGCGTCGGCGTTGACGATCTCGGCCTTCTCGCCCCGGCCTGCGAGCGCGCGGGCGAGCGCGATGCCCAGTCCCGTCTTGCCCGAGGCGGTGGGGCCGATGATGGAGACGACCCTGCGCCCCGCGCCCCCGTCGCCTTGCGTGCCTCGTCCTGTGCTGTCCATAAGCAGCGATTGTAGGAGACGGCCTCCACACCACGTTTCCGCCGCAGCATATGCCCGCATTCCCCGCCGATGTCCAGAAGATTCCCAGCCGGGCGGCAGCCCACAGGCTATGATGGGAATTGTGATACTCGATCGACATGAACGCATCAATACCTCGGAGATCCAGGCGAGGCTCGAGAAAGCGACGAAGAACGGCAACGGCGCCGGGGTCGGAACCCTCTTCCCCCGCGAGCAGATCGACGAATTCATCGACATGATGCAGGTCTACGAAGGCGCGATGTACGAGATCAGCACGAAGCTGGAGGTGCTCGACAGCGAGTTCCACGTCCACTTCTCGCACGACCCGATCCACCATATGGAACGTCGCCTCAAATCCGTCAATTCCATCCTCGGCAAGCTGCAACGCCGCAAGCTGCCGCTCTCGACCGAGGCGATACGCGACAACCTCTTCGATGTGGCCGGCATCCGCGTGATCTGCAACTACCGCGACGACGTCTATTCGGTGGCCAACTACCTTTCCAGCCAGTCCGACATCCAGGTGCTGCGCGTCAAGGACTACATCAAGAACCCCAAGCCCAACGGCTACCGCAGCCTGCACGTGATCTACGCGGTGCCGGTCTTCCTCTCCACCGGCGAGCACTACACCCCGGTCGAGGTCCAGTTCCGCACCATCGCCATGGATTACTGGGCGAGCCTGGAGCACGCGCTACGCTACAAGTCCGACCTGCCCGACGCCAAGTTCAGCGAGCACTCCCAGACGCTGCTCGACTGCGCGCGCAGCCTGCAGAACATCGAGACGCAGATGCAGAACATCCACCGCGACATCAACGGCGCCCCGCAGCAGGAGGAGGCCCCGACCTCGCAGGCCTTCGACCCCAAGCAATAAGTCTGTCCCGGTGCCATCCGGCGCTCCCTCCCCTCGGCTTCCGGCCGGGTCGGGGAACGCCCGGCCGGAAGCCGGCCGTTCCCACCATCCTCGCTGTTCACACTCAGCCAATTGCCAGCGGCCGCCGATAGACTCTGTGCATAATGAGACAGGCAAGGTCATCGACAGAAGGAGCGGGCATGGCTTTCGGAAACAGGCCCCAGGGTAACGGCGGCGCGCAGGAGCCTTACGGACAGCAGGCACCTTACGGGCAGCCCTATAACCAGAACTACGGCAACCAGCCCTACGGCCAGGGCTACGGACAGAGCAACCAGCCCCAATACAATCCCTATATGGGCGGCCAGCAGGGACCGGTCTACGGCCAGCCCTACGCGCAGCCGCAGTATCCCCAGGGCTATGCGGGAGGCGGCAACGGCTCGCCGGCCATGACGATGAACGGGCAGGCCGCCTATTCCTTCGAGCGCGCGCGGCGCTCCTCCACCACCAAGGCCTACGGCGAGATGACGCTGGGCCTGCTGCTGACGGCCGTGGTGGCCGTGTTCACGCAGATGACCGGCGCCCTCGACGGCTTCCTGATGGCCACGGGCGCGCTGGGCTGGATCGGCCTGGCCGTGGTGCAGGTGGTCATCGCCGTGGCCCTGAGCTGGCGCATCGAACGGATCAGCGTGGGCACCGCGCGGGCGATGTTCTACATCTACGCGGCCCTGACGGGCTTCACGCTCGCCTCCATCTTCGAGGTCTACAGCCTGCCGTCCATCGGTGTGGCGCTGGGCCTGTGCGTCGCGTTCTTCTTCGTGCTCACGATGCTCTCGCTGACCACCAAGAAGGACATGCTCAAGGCCGGCCCGATCCTGATGGTGGCGCTGCTGGTGCTGATGGTCGGCGAGGTCATCATGATGTTCCTCGCCCCCTCGCAGACCACGCTCATGGTCACCGCCGCGATCGGCCTGGTCGTCTTCGCGGGCCTGACGATGTACGACGCCCAGCAGACGCGCGCCATGTTCGACATGGCCGAGCGTTCCGGCGACGCGGCGACGCTCAACCGCATCTCGATCGTCTGCGCGCTGAACCTCTACCTGGACTTCGTCAACATGTTCCTCTACCTGCTGCAGCTCTTCGGCGACAACGACCGGTGAGCCGTTCCGTTTGGAAAAAACGGGCGATGGTTTCAAGGATTGGCATTTTCCGCCATTCCTCGCAACCATCGCCCGTTTTGCGATCACAGGTTATAGACGTGCGTGACCTTGGCCTTGTCCGTCACCGAGAACATGTCGCCGACCTCGATGGTGACCGGCGAATCATCGACCAGCACGTAGCCGACCGTGGCGGTCCCCTGCGCGCTGGGCTGCACCTGGGCGAGCGCCGAATTCTCGTCATAGCCCTGCGGTCCCTGCGGATAGGTGTTGTAGACGGCGGTGTCGAGCTCCTGCCCGTTCTGGAACGCCTGGGCGTGCATCACCACGCCGAACGACTGGTTCCTGTCGGTCTTGTTGGTCCATTGGTAGGTGACCAGCACCGTGGGCGCGTTGTTGTAGTCGTTGTCGCTGCGCGCCACCGAGACAATCTTGACGTGGCCGCTCTGCAGGTCGCCTTCGGTGTCCTGCGTCTTGGCATGCGACTTGCCCTTGGCCTGCTGTGAGGTGGTGGTGTGGTAGGTGGGATCGGCCTTGTCGATCGCCTTGCTGAGACTCGACTGCAGGCCCAGCGTGATGACGATGGCGAGCACGCTCAGCACCGCACCGGCGATGGTGATGCCCTTGCCGCGCTTCTTGCCCCTGAACACTCCGACCAGGCCGATGACGCCAAACACCAAGCCGATGATGCCGAGGATCGCGGCGACGTTGTTGACGATGGGGATAAAGCTCAGCACGGTGCCGACGATGCCCAGCACCAGCGCCGTCACCCCGCAGGCCGACAGATGCTCGGGACGTGCCCTCCTGCCACCAGAGGCGGGGCGGCGCGAGGCGGGAGCCGGATTCGCGATCGTGGGGAACGGATCCTGCCCGGCGTACGCAGGCGCGGACGGCCCCGCGGCCGTGGGCTGGCCTGCGCCGACGCCCTGGCCCTGACCGGCTGTGCCCTGCTCGGTACGAGACGGGTCACGATATGGCTCGTTGGGGCCGTTGTTTCCGCTGTTTCCAATATGCTGATCGCCGTTGAACGGCTGTGGTGAATCCGACACGATATCCTCTTCCGTCTTGGTCTTGTTGCCGGCGCGCCGCGGGAGCGAAACGGGCTTCCGGCAACGCGTCGTATACCCCATTGTTTCCCATCGCGACGTGCCCCGCCATTGGACCAACGGGACAATCTGCCCACCCGAAAGGGCAACGCCGCCGGCTTTTGCGGCCCGTTGGTCCAATGGCGGGCCGGACGCGCATCCCATAGAATGACGTCATGACCTCTTTCATAGCCAGCCTGCGACATCTGCTGCTCCTGTGCGGCATCTCATTGGACGACGCCGAGATCGTCGACGTCGACACCCGGCGGCCGTGCACCGTCGCCATGGTCGTCGTCGCCGGCCTGATGTGCGCGATCGAGACCATATTCATCATGCAGGATGCCGTCAGCCATGGCGGAGCGGGATTGCTCTGGGGCCTGCTCTCACTGCTCCTGGCGCTCGTCGTGGGCCTCGTCTTCCTCGCGAGGTCGGCATACCCCGAATACGTCTTCGCCCTCTCCTGTCTGCTGGTGCTGGCCTTCCCCTTCGATTCGATACTCTCGACGATGGCGCTGAGCTCGCTGCTGGCGAGGCGGGCAGGAAGGAAACACTCGCTGACGGCGGTGCTTCTGGCCACGGCCGTAGCGGTGACGGCCCAGCTGCGCGACACCTTCCAGCCGCTGAACGACTCGGTGTGGGCCCTGTGGTTCGCCAAACCCCGCGCCGACACCAGCCGCGACCCCATCGTCCTCACCTCAGGCATGGCCACGATACGCGCCACCGCGGTGGGCGCCGCGCTGCTCAGCGTGCTCGTCGCTGCCCTGATCGGCCTGCACATCCGTTCGCGGGCGCAGCTGAGGACGACGGCGCTCAAGGCCGACGCGGCGCAGACCCATGCCGATTCCCTGCGCACGGACCTGAGCCGCCAGCAACTTTCCGACGCCATCGCCGTCGAGGCCCACGACACCCTGGCCCACACCCTGTCGCTGGTGGCGATGAACGCGAACGCGCTGACGATCCAGACGCGCAAGCTGGCCGATCTGGCCCGCACGACGAACGACGGCGACGGGCTCGACGCCGGAACGCTGCGGCAGCTGGCGGACAGCGCCAACAAGGAATCACAACGGATCAGAAGCCAGGCCGCGCAGGCGGTCGACGAGGCGCATACGGTCATCGACATGCTGCGTGACCCGCAGGCCGCCGTCGAGGCGCTGGCGGCGGGCGACGACACGTCGCTGAGCCGGGCCTCCCTGCAGGAGCTGCTGGCCTCGTCCACCGATGCCGGCGCGAAGCTGTCGACATGGATCGACATCCAGCAGCTGAGCGACCTGAACGACAGCATCGGCAAGGTGGCCTACCGCGCGATCCAGGAGGGCCTGACCAACGCGCGCAAGCATGCGGCGGGCGCGCCGGTCAGCCTCGAGGTCACCGCACGCCCCGAGACCGGCGTCCATGTCCATCTGAGCAATCCGGTGGTGCCGGCGGGCACGGATGCGCCGGCCCGGGAGCCGCGTGGAGGAGCCGGGCTGCCGGGATTGGAACGGCGGGCCCATGCGGCCGGCGGGAATTGCCGGTACGGCGTCGACGAGCGTGGACTCTTCCACCTCGACGTCTCGCTGCCCTGGATCGCCCAATAATCCGGCGGATCGCACGCCATCGACCGGTGTTTTGTAAGATGATGGTATGCGCGAGGAAAACGCCGCGGGGCACGGCCAGGCAAGCCCCATCACCGTCAGCGTCATCGACGACGATCCGCTGATCTGCCAGACCATGTCGATACTCCTCACCGAGTCCTCGAATGGCGCGATACAAGTGCTGTCGACGGCGAACGACGGCGCCCAGGCCTTGGACCATGCCACCCGTGAGCATCCGGATGTGGTGCTAATGGACATCGACATGCCCGGCATGAACGGCATCGAGGCGACCCGGCGCATGCTCGCCCTCGAACCGAGGCCGCATGTGCTGATCCTCACTGCCCTGAGCCCCTCCACAACGGTGCAGCGGGCGATCGAGGCCGGGGCCGAGGGATTCGTGGCGAAAACTGACCCGGCCGAGGACATCGTCAAGCACATCAGGGCCGTGTGCATGGGCGACCCCCAGTTCAACGCCGACAGCCAGCGGCAATTGATGAGGGACATGGAGAGGGACCGATTCCGCTCGCGCCGCGACGAGGCGAGAAGGCAGCTCGCCAAGCTCGGGGAACGCGAGCGCCAGGCGGCGCAACTGGCCGCCGATGGGCTGTCGAACGCGGAAATCGCCGAGGCCATGATGATTTCCGAGCGCACGGTGAAGGCGGAGCTCTCCTCGGCCTGCGCCAAGCTCGACGCCAACCGCGTGCTGCTGAGCCGCATCGTGGAGAGGGCCGATCTTTAGACGGCCCATTTCGCAAACGGGCGATGGATGCTCGGGATTGGCTGTTTCCGCCATTCCTCGAAATCCATCGCCCGTTTTGCGTTCACTCGCCCATCAGCCCGCGCAGCACATACTGCAGGATGCCGCCGTTTCGGTAGTAGTCGGCCTCGCCGGGTGTGTCGATGCGCACCGTGGCGTCGAACTCGACGGGCCGCCGGCCCGGCTTGGCGGCGGTGACGCGGATGGTCTTGGGGATCGCTCCGTCGTTGAGCGCGTCCATGCCCGTGAAGTCGTAGGTCTCCGTGCCGTCCAGGCCCAGCGACGCCGCCGACTCGCCGGCGGGGAACTGCAGGGGCAGCACGCCCATGCCGATGAGGTTGGAGCGGTGGATGCGCTCGAAGCTGCGGGCGATGACGACCCTGACGCCGAGCATCAGCGTGCCCTTGGCGGCCCAGTCGCGCGAGGAGCCGGTGCCGTATTCGCCGCCCGCCAGCACGACCAGCGGGGTGCCGGCCTTGCGGTAGTCGAGCGAGGCGTCGAAGATCGTGGCGGGCTTGCCACTCACGAAATCAAACGTGAACCCGCCGGGGCGCACCTCCTCGCCCATCGAGGCGAGCAGAAGGTTGCGCAGGCGGATGTTGCCGAAGGTGCCACGCACCATGACCTCGTGGTTGCCGCGCCGCGACCCGTAGGAGTTGAAGTCCTTGGGGTCGATGCCGTGCGCGACCAGGTATTTGCCGGCGGGGCTCGAGGCGGGGAACGCGCCGGCCGGCGAGATGTGGTCGGTGGTCACCGAATCGCCGAGCAGGGCCAGCACGCGGGCGCCGCGCACGTCTTCGACCGGCCGTGGCTTGGCGCCCATGCCGTCGAAGAAGACCTGGCGGCGCACATATGTGGAGTCCGGGTCCCATGCGAACCGCTCGCCTGCCGGCACGTCGAGCGATTTCCAGCGTTCGTCGCCTTCGAAGACGTCGGCGTAGTCACGCACGAACATCTCGCGGCTGACGGACGCCGAGACGACCTTGGTGACCTCCTCGTTGGTCGGCCAGATGTCGCGCAGGAAGATCTCGCGGCCGGTTTCGGCGTCGCGGCCGAGCGGTTGCGCCTCGAAGTCGAAGTCGAGCGTGCCGGCGATGGCGTAGGCGATGACCAGGGGCGGCGAGGCCAGGTAGTTCATCTTGACGTCGGGGCTGATGCGGCCTTCGAAGTTGCGGTTGCCGGAGAGCACCGAGGTCATCGTCAGGTCGTTGTCGTTGACCGCCTTGGAAATCTCGGGCAGCAGCGGGCCGGAGTTGCCGATGCAGGTGGTGCAGCCGAAGCCGACGAGCTCGTAACCCAATGCATCCAGGTCCTCCTGCAAACCGGCTTTCTTGAGATAGTCGGCCACGACCTGCGAACCCGGGGCCAGCGAGGTCTTGACCCACGGCTTGGGCTTGAGGCCGTGGGCCCGAGCAGCTCGGGCGAGCAATCCGGCGGCGATCATCACCGAGGGGTTGGAGGTGTTGGTGCAGCTGGTGATCGATGCGATGGCGACGTCGCCGTTCTTAATCTCGAAGTCGCCACGGAAGTCGGTGTGAACCGCAACCGGGTTCTGGCAGGTCTTCGCCGTCTCGTAATCCGGCAGCGTTTCCTCGAACGTCTTCTTGGCCTCGTCGAGGCGGATGCGGTCCTGCGGACGCTTGGGACCGGCGATGGAGGGGACGACCGTGCCGAGGTCGAGTTCCATGTATTCGGAATACTGCGGCTCGACGTAATCGGGGTCGCTGGTGTCGCCCCAGAGTCGGTTGGCCTTGGCGTAGGCCTCGACCAGCGCGACCTGCCCGTCGCTGCGGCCGGTGAGGCGCAGGTAGTCGAGCGTGACCTGGTCGATCGGGAAGATGCCGCAGGTCGAACCGAACTCGGGGCTCATGTTGCCGATGGTGGCGCGGTTGGCCAGTGGCACGGAGGCGACGCCGTCGCCGTAGAATTCCACGAATTTGCCGACCACGCCGTGCTCGCGCAGCATCTGGGTGATGGTCAGGACCACGTCGGTGGCGGTGACGCCCTCGGGGATGGAGCCGGTGAGCTTGAAGCCGACCACGCGAGGCACGAGCATGGAGATGGGCTGGCCGAGCATGGCCGCCTCGGCCTCGATGCCGCCGACGCCCCAGCCGAGCACGCCCAGGCCGCCGACCATGGTGGTGTGGGAGTCGGTGCCGACGCAGGAGTCGAGGTAGGCCAGGTCGCGCCCGCGCTCCCCCGGCCCGGTCATGACGACCTTGGCGAGGCGCTCGATGTTGACCTGGTGGATGATGCCGGTGCCCGGCGGCACCACGCGGAAGTTCTCGAACGCCTGCTGGCCCCAGCGCAGGAAGCGGTAGCGCTCGGCGTTGCGCTCGTATTCGCGGTCCATGTTGCGCGTCACCGCGTCGGCGACGGCGTAATGGTCGATCTGCACGGAGTGGTCGATGACCATGTCGGCCTCGACCTGCGGGTTGATGACCTCGGGGTCGCCGCCCAGCTCCGCCACGGCGTCGCGCATGGTGGCGAGGTCGACGATGCAGGGCACGCCGGTGAAGTCCTGCATCAGCACACGCGAGGGGCCGAACGCGATCTCGTGGCTGGGCTGCGCCTGCGGGTCCCAGGCGAGCAGGTCGCGCAGCTGGGCCTCGGTGACATTGACGCCGTCGATGCGCCGCAGCAGGTTCTCGGCCAGCACCTTCAGGGAATATGGCAGACGCTCGATGCCCGGCAGGTCGGCGATCCGGTAATAGTCGACCTCGCGCTTCCCGACCCGTAGCGTATCCAGATGCTCGCTGCTTTTTGACATGGCGACCCTTTCGAACGTGTTGACGATATACCGTTCATTATTGGACGCCGAGAATTCAGCGACGTTACCCGGAGCCGAAAAATCCGGATTTCGGCGCGGCAAAACCTGCGAACCGTTGGATTTCCGCCGAAAACCAGGATTCACTATGTGAGACCGCTACGCCTTGTTCACCTTGGAGCGCCTCCTGAGGCTCGCGCGCAGGCGGCCGAGCATGCCGGCGATGGACTGGATGCCGGCGAAGATGACGATGGCGAGCGCCAGCACGGCGAAGGTCGCCGCCAGGTCCCAGCCGCGCAGGAAGCGCAGTTCGAAGAACGAGGAGACGAGGGGCACGAACATGCCGGCCAGCCCCGCCGCCGCGAACACGGCCACCAACGCGCCGCGCCACGATTTGAGCGGCCGGGCCACGCTGGCCAGCACGAGCACGCCGAGCACGAAGACGATGGTGGCGCACACGTCGCGCAGCTTGAGCAGATCGCCGGCGCGCGAGAGGTCCCAGCCCATGAGCCCGGGCAGCAGCCACTCGGCGAGCAGCACCGAAAGCGCCACCGCGATGCCGCCCGGCAGGGCGAAGCGCACCACGCGCCCCAGGAAGCCGGGGATGTAGCGCCGGGTGTTGTGCGCCAGGGCGAGGATGAAGGCGGGCATGCCGATGGTGAGCGCGCCGATGTAGGTGATGTGGCGAGGCAGGTAGGGGTAGGGCACGAAGGTGCAGACCACGCCCAGCGAGATGAGCGCGGAGTAGACGGTCTTGACCAAAAACAGCGAGGAGACGCGCTCCATGTTGGCCATCACCTGGCGGCCGCGGGCCACGACGCTGGGCAGGTGGGAGAACTTCGAGTCGACGAGCACGACCTGGGCGACGGCCTTGGTGGCGGGCGCGGCGTTGCCCATCGCGATGCCGAGGTCGGCCTCCTTGAGGGCCAGCGCGTCGTTGACGCCGTCACCGGTCATCGCCACGGTCTTGCCGCCCTCATGCAGCGCGACGACGATGGCCTTCTTCTGCTCGGGCAGGACGCGGCCGAGCACGTCGACGTTCTCCAGGACCCGGGCGAGCTCCTTGGTGTCTCCGGGCAGGTCGCGGGCGTCCATGGCCACCGGGTCGCGGTCTCCGGTCAGTCGGACGTTCTTGGCGATGGCGCCCACGGTGGCGGGGCTGTCGCCGGAGATGACGCGGCAGCGCACGCCCTGCTGACGGAACCAGGCGAGCGTCTCCTCGGCGTCGTCGCGGATGTGCTCGCGGCACAGCACCAGCGCCACCGGCCGGGAGGTGGGAACCAGCGTCGGATCGTCCGCGAAGGCCTGTGCGCCGCCGGCCGCCGCAGCGCCCCGCGCACGGGCGAGCAGCAGCACGCGCATGCCCTGGTTGGCGTGGCGGGTCGCCAAATCCTTGGCCTCGAGGTTCTCGCCGGCGAAGGCGGAGAGGAGCATCTCGGGGGCGCCCATGGTCCACACGTCGCCGTCGCGCACGATGGCGCTCCATTTGCGCGCCGAGGAGAACGGCACGCGGGCGTCGACCGGCCGGGCCGCGATGTTCCTCAGTCCCAGGGCCTTGAGCACGGCGGCGCCGGTGCCGTTGGGGCTCTCCTCGTTCGACAGGTCGTAGAGGGCCTGCAGCGCCTCGGCCTCGGTTCCGGATTCCCCGTCACCGTCACCGGCGCCGCCCAGCATCACGACCTGGTCGAAGACGATGCCGCCGTCGGTGATGGTGCCGGTCTTGTCGAGGTTCAACGCATCCACGCGCGCCAGCGTCTCCACGCTCTCAAGCTCCTGGACCAAGGTGTGCTGGCGGGCCAGACGCATCGCGGCGATGGCGAAGTTGAGCGAAGTCAGCAAGACCAGTCCCTCGGGGATCATGCCCACCACCCCGGCCACGGCCGAGACGATGGCCGCGCGCCACGCCCCGGTGGAGAGGGCGACCTGCCAGCCGCCCACCGTGCGGATCTGCGAGGCGACCAGCAGGATGCACAGCGGGATGACGACCACGGTCATCACCTTGAGGATGGTGTTGATGCCGCGGCTCAGGTCGGAAACGGTCTTCTTGTAGACCTTGGCCTTGGCGGTGAGCCTGGCCGCGTAGCCGTGTTCGCCCACCGCGTCGACCCGGACCAGCGCCATGCCGGAAGTCGCATTGGAACCGGAGTAGACCTCCGCACCCTCGCCTTTCTTGACGGTTCGCGATTCGCCGGTCAGCATGGATTCATCGAGCTCCAACCCCCATGTGCGCACGATGGTGGCGTCCGCGGGCACCTGCTCGCCGCTGCGCAGCCAGAGCAGGTCGCCGAGCACGATCTGCTCATGTTCGATCTCGATGTCCCGCCCGCCACGGCGCACCAAGGAACGCGAGGCGACCAGGATGGAAAGCTTGTCGAGCGTGTGTTTGGCCCGCATTTCGGTGAAGACGCCGATGCCGGAGTTGATGATGATGACCAGCCCGAAGACCGCGTCCTTCCACTGGCCGGTCAGCAGCACCAGCACCATGGCCGCGAAGATGATCGCGTTGAACAGGGTGAACACATTCTCGCGGACGATCTGCCCCAGCGAACGCGAGGTCTGGGTGTCGAGCGCGTTGACGTTGCCCTGCGCGACCTGCCGGGCGACCTCGGCGTCACTCAGGCCGGTTTCGCCGACCTCGGGAAGGGCGGAAGGCGCGCTTTCATGGCCCGTTTCGCCGCCAGCCGAAGAGATCTGCCCGGTCCCGCTCATTGGTGCCCCTTACCCATGCGCCCGCCTCGGCCCGAAAAGGCCCGACCCGGGTTCGTTTGCCAGTATAAGTGGTTTCACTCTACCGTATCCACCGTGTCCATGGCGTGAAAAGCACCGGCCCTTACGGCAACGTCACGTTCATCGTCCTGGCGTGGGGATTGTCGTCGATCGCCAGGCGCAGCGCCATATCGAGGGAACGCGCATGGCCGCCCCCGTCCGGCACCACATGCAGCGCCTCGGCGTAGAGGCCGGTGTCGCCCGGGGCGTTGACGGGGTCGAGCAGCACGACCGGGATGCCGGCCCCGCGCGCCTGGCGCAGCGCCCTCAGCCAAGCGTCGGCCGTGCCGCCTCGCATGTCGAGGCCGGCGACGAGCAGGAGTGTGACCGGCCTGCGGGCCATGTCGGCGACCGCCTGCGAGGGATCGGCCGAGACCACGCCGTCGGTGCCGGCCGCGTAGACGGCCTTGGTGCCTTTGCCGTTCAGGGCGGAGAGCACCCGCCGGTCGAGGTCGCCGTCACCGGCCGAGACCACGCCGACGAGGATGTCGGAGCGGTCGACGCTGTCGTGCGGCACATGGTTGGCCGCCGTGGCCGTGTCGCCGACCGCGGCTCCCCTCGGCGCGCACGAGCCCAATGCCGGCGCCAGCGACAATGCCAGCGCCATGCTCGCGATGACCGACCATATACGACGCATGCGGGCCCGCTATCTCATCGGCCGTCGCGCGTGAAGAGCGCCACGGTCTCGACGTGGTGGGTCTGCGGGTAGATGTCGAAGGCCTGGATGTTCTTCAGGGCGTAGCCGAGCGTGGTCAGCGTCGCCGTGTCGCGGGCGAGGCTGGTCTCGTCGCAGGCGATATAGACGATCGAACGCGCGCCCGCCTCGGCGATCTGACGGCAGACCTTGGCCTTGGCGCCGGCGCGTGGCGGGTCGAGCACCACGACGTCGGGCTCGGCGAGATCGGCGGGCAGGTCGCGTAGGCGGCGGGAGACGTCGCCCTGCAGCGCGGTGACGTTGGAGTCCCTGGCGATGTGCAGGTTGCGTTCGGCGTTGCGCACCGCCATGCGGCCGCCCTCCACGCTGAGCACCTTGGTGTGCGCGAAGGTATGGGCCAGCGGCACGGTGAACAGGCCGGAGCCGGAGAAGAGGTCCCACAGGGTGGCCGAGCGCACGCCGGAGAGCTCCTGGCTGACCAGGCGCATCACGTGCTTGGCGAGCGTGGGCGGGGCCATGCGGTGCACCTGCCAGAAGCCGCCGGCCTCCACGCCGTACTTGTAGCGCTTGCCGTCCACGTCCACGATCTCCTTCAAACGCTTGGAGCCGGCGTGCAGGCGGCCGTCGACCGTGATGGCATAGTTGTCGCCGATGGCCTCGAGCAGGGCCTTGTGGCTCGCCCGGGAGGTGTGGATATCGCGCGGCTCGGGCACGGCGATGCGGATCTTGGCGCCGGGCTCGAAACTCTCATCGAAGAGCTTGCGCTCACGGGCCACGGCCAGCAGCGCGCGCGTGGCCAGCGGCATGGTGTCGATGCGCACGCGGGTGTGCGAGGCCCGACGCCTCATGGAGACGCGGCCCTCCTCGTCGGCGATCAGCTCGATGCGGGTGCGCCAGTGCAGGCCCTTCTCGTCGTTGTCGCCGTCCATGCGCGCCACGGGCACCTCGTCGAGCTCGAGATGGCCCATGCGCCGCATCTGGCCGGTGATGACCGCGGACTTCCATTTGAGCTGCCCGGGCAGCGAGACGTGGACCAGGTCGGCGCCGCCGACTCCCCCGCCCTGCGACAGCGGACCCGCCAGAGGCCAGACCGGCTCGACGCGGTCGTCGGAGGCCTCCTTGACCTCCACCACCTCGCCGGTCCAGAAACGGTCGTCGCGGTTGTGCGGCTCGTCGAGCTCGATGGTGTCCAGCTCGCCGGGCAGCGCGAAGCGCACGAAGACCACACGGCCATCGATATGGGCGACGCAACGGCCCTGGTCGGCGTAGCGTTCGATTCGTACTGTGGCTTGCATGGCTACCTCTTGTTTCCTGAAATCCTTGATGGCCGGGAGACGCTTGCGCCTTCCGCGCCCGTTGCTTCATCCTACGTTCGCTTGATGGCCGCCGGCGGGTTTCGAGACCGCCATCGCCGCGCGACCGGAACTCCAAGTCTAGCGTTGGCCCTCGTCCGCCGTCCCATCGTCCTGGTCCGCGTCCGCGGACGGGACCGCGTGGGCGTCCGCCTGCGCGCCATCCTTCCTGTCGTCATCCTTGGCATCCCCGTCGGCCACCTTGAACTTCGGATGATGCCGCAGCGGGTCGGCGATGAGCAGATAGGAGACCCAGATGGCCAGCGCCCAGAACGGCAGGCCCATCAGCAGGCGGGTGGTGCCCAGCCAGGTGACGCGGTTGGTCAGGTAGAGCGGCACCTGCACCGCCAGGCGCAGCGCGAAGACGCCGACCCACAGCGCCGTGACGATGTCGTAGGCGCGCAGCAGCTTCCTGTCGCCCCGCCAGTCGGCGAGCCAGTCGCGCAGACGTTCGGTGGGCATGGAGCGGATGAACTCGACCATGAAGCCGACGCCCGGCACGCGGATGGCCAGGGTGAGGGCGAGCAGGACGAGGTAGACGGCGTTGGTGATGAAGCCGTAGACGTAGTAGTTGCGAGCCTCGTGGGTGTGCCATGCCCAGACCAGGCAGATGGCGACGGCGATCAATCCGCTGAGCGCCCCCAGCACGGTCTGGCGCTGCACCAGACGGACCAGGACCGCGAGCACGGCCAGCACCGCCGAGACGATGATGGTGAGCCTGAGGTCGGCGGTGAGCACGAACATGACCACGAAGACGAAGCCGGGCAGCATCGATTCGATGACGCCGCGCACCCCGCCGATCGCGTCGATGACGGAGAAGTCCTCGCCGTTGCCGGCCGCCGCCAGCGCCGCCAGCCCCTGCCGCTTGCTTGGCTTGCCCATGCCGTTCCTTTCCGTGCCCATAGACGATTCGCCGGCCCTGGTGCGGGAACCGGCGAATGGCGATCGCATGTGCCTTTAGCGCAGCTCGGAGAACATCGGGCCGCGCGAGATCGTGGTCTGCACCTCGGTCTGCTGGTCGGCGACGAACGGGCCCTTGACGCGCTTGGGGATCTCATTGCCGTTCTTATCATCCCCGTCGGCTTCCTCGGCCGCCTCGTCGGCCTTGCGCCGCTGCTCCGGCGAGACCGGGGCGTGCATGGCGATGAGGTCGCGCGGGGCGAGCGGCTCCTCTCCGCGGTCGACCACAATCTGGGAGAAGAAGCGGTCGAGCGCCTTGGTCTCGGGGCTCTTCGGCTGGGTGGCGGCGCGGCCGGAGAAGATGCCCCGCAGCATCCAGCGCGGTCCGTCGACGCCGACGATGCGGGTGGTCACGCTCTTGCCGCCCTTGACCTTGACGGGCAGCCTGACCTCCATGCCGAAGACGCCGGCATGCTCGCTCGCGTCGCCCTTGGACGCCAGCAGGTCGTCGCGCATGTCGTCCCAGAGTCCGAGCGTCTTCGGGGCGGCGAACGCCTCGACCTCCAGGCTGGAGGACTTGTAGGAGATGGTGCAGCCGAGTATCTGGCCGCTGGAACGGCTGGCCTTGACGCGCAGCTCGATGCCCTTCAGGAACGGCAGGTAGTAGGCGCCCATGTCGAGGTACTCGTCGTAGTCGGGCCCGTTCTCCTCGTCGATGTCCCACGGCCCGTAGAGCTCGCCGCGTTCGTCGTAGCTCTCCACCGGTTCCTCGGGGAAGGCGGGCTCCCGCGCCTCGTCGTCCTCGGCCTTGCCGGCCTTCGCGTCGGTGTGCTTGGCATCGGTGTCCTTCGCGCCCGTATTCTTCGTATCGGCGTCCTTGGCATCGGTCGCCGCGTCGTCGGCCGCGTCCGTGGTCTCCTTGGCGTCCTCGTTGTCGTTGTCGACGTCGACGTCGTCGTCCTTGCGGTGCTTCTTCCTGCCGAAACCGAACAGTCCCATCGTTCCTCGTTTCCTTACGTGTGCCTAGGGCAAGCCTAGCACCCCAACGTGATGCCTCAGATGTCGTAGACGACGCTTAGCGGAGCGTGGTCGGACCAGCGGGCGTCGTAGGAGGGGGCGCGGTCGATGTCGAAGGAGAGGGCCTTGCCGGCCAGCCCCGGGGTCGCCAGCTGGTAGTCGATCCTCCAGCCGACGTTGTTGTCGAAGGCGCGGCCGCGCTGGCTCCACCAGGTGTAGGGCCCCTGCACCTCGCCGGCGAGGCTGCGCATCACGTCGACGAAGCCGTACTGCTCCGGGTCGAGCCACCGGTCGACATAGGCGCGTTCCTCCGGTAGGAAGCCGGAATGCTTGACGTTGGCCTTGGCGTTCTTGATGTCGAGCGGGGTGTGGGCGATGTTCATGTCGCCGCACAGCAGGGCCTGGCGGCCGCCGCCATCGGCGATCTTGCGCAGCTGCGCCATGCGCTCGAGCATGCGGTCGAGGAAACGGAACTTCTGGTGCATCTTGTCGGGGTCGTCGGTGTTGCCCGCGTGCACGTAGACGCTGGCGACGGTCAGCTCCATGCCGCCCGGCGCGGTGATGTCGGCCTCGATCCAGCGGCCGGAGTCCACGTCCTCGTCGAGGTCCATCAGCCCGTAGCGCCTGGCGGTGACGGGCAGCGAGGAGAGCAGGCCGACCCCGGCACGGCCCTTGATGCGGCAGACCTCGTCCTGGCGGGCGAGCGAGGCGGCGTCGGCGACCTTGCCGGCCTTGGCGTATCCTTCGCCGATGGCGCCGAAGATCGGGTCGATCTCCTCCTGCGGGGCGCGGACCTCCTGCATGCACCAGACGTCGGGGGTGCGCCCGTCGGACCAGGCGAGGAGACCCTTGCGCCTGGCCGCGCGGATGCCGTTGAGATTGGATGTGGTGACGGTTATGCTCATGAGCCCGACGATACACCATCGCGTGCCCTCCCCGCCCGTCCGATGGCACAGGGGCCGGCCCGGACAGCACTCGGACAACCTCATGGACAGCGCGATGCCCCACCGTCCGCGGGGGACGATGGGGCATCGGGAAGCTCCGGAAGAGACTCGGTATCAGTCGAGGCCGAGCCGCAGCTTGCCGCCGGGGATCGCGTCGAGCAGATCCTTGGTGTACTGCTGCCGCGGGTGGTCGAAGACCTCGTCGGTGGTCGCGTGCTCGACGAGCCGGCCCTTCTGCATCACCACCACCTCGTCGGCGATCTGGCGGACCACCGCCAGGTCGTGGGTAATGAACAGGTAGCTCAGCCCGCGTTCGGCCTGCAGGTCGTTGAGCAGCTGCAGCACCTGGTCCTGCACCAGCACGTCGAGCGCGGAGACGGCCTCGTCGCAGACGATCACGTCGGGGTCGAGGGCCATGGCGCGCGCGATGGCGATGCGCTGGCGCTGGCCGCCGGAGAGCTCGTTGGGGTAGCGCTGCATCACCGACTGCGGCATACGAACCAGGTCGAGCAGCTCGCGCACGCGCTTGGCACGGCTCTTCTTGTCGCCGATCTTGTGGATGCGCAGGGGCTCCTCGATAGAGCGGTAGATCGAATACATCGGGTCGAGCGAGCCGTAGGGGTTCTGGAAGACCGGCTGCACGTGGCGGCGGAAGTCGAGCAGGTCCTTGCCCTTGAAGCCGCTGATGTCCTGGCCCTCGTAGGTCACGGTGCCGCTGGTGGGCTCCAGGAGCTTCAGCACCATGTTGGCCACGGTGGACTTGCCCGAGCCGGACTCGCCCACGATCGCCAGGGTGGTGCCGCGCTTGACGGAGAACGAGACGTCGTCGACGGCCTTGAACATCTCCTTGCGGCGCGGCAGCCTGAACTCGCGGGTCAGGTGGCTCACCGTGATGATGTGCTCGCTGCGCTCGAGGGTCTCCTCGCCCTTGACATGGTGCTCCATGAGCTTCTCGGCGTTCTCGCCGTGCTCCTTGGCGGAGATGATGCGCTGCGAGGCCAGCGACGGGGCCGCGGCCACCAGGCGCTTGGTGTAGGGATGCTGGGGGTGCTGGAGCACCTCGAGCGACGGGCCGGATTCGACGACCTGGCCCTTGTACATCACCACGATGTGCTGGGCGCGCTCGGCGGCCAGTCCCAGGTCGTGGGTGATGAAGAGCACCGCGGTGCCCAGCTCGTTGGTCAGGCTCTGCAGGTGGTCGAGGATCTTCTTCTGCACGGTGACGTCAAGGGCGCTGGTGGGCTCGTCGGCGATCAGCAGGTCGGGCCGGCAGGCCAGGCCTATGGCGATCAGGGCGCGCTGCAGCATGCCGCCGGAGAACTCGTGCGGGTACTGGCGCGCGCGGGTGGCCGCCTCGGGCAGGCCGGCCTCCTGCAGCAGGCCCGCGACGCGGTCGGTCATGGTGCTGCCGAGCACGTAGCTCTTGGCGATGGTCCATGCCTTCTCCTCGGCCACGCCGGCCTTGATGAGGTCGTCGGCCACGCGCCAGCGGGTCTCGGAACCGGGGATCCACTCCTCGGTGAAGTAGTCCATGACGTTCTCGGCCTTCTTGCCGGCGACGCCCGCCTCGTCGAGTGCCTGGCGCGCCGCCTCCAGCAGGTCGGGCAGCTCCTTGGAGCCGATGAAGGTCTCGTCGTCGTCGGCTTGCTGATCCTCGTCCTGGGGTTCCGTGTCGGCGCCGGCCAGGGCCTTGGCGAGGTTGGAGCGCTTCTCGTGCGAGACGTCCATGTGGTTGGCCTTGAGGGCCTCCTCCACCTGCGAGCCGATGCGCCAGACGGGGTTGAGGTTGCTCATCGGATCCTGGGGCACCAGGCCCATCTTGTCGCCGAGCAGGTGCTCGTACTGCCTGCGGGTGTCGCCGGAGATCTCCTCGCCCTCGAGCTTGATGGAGCCGCCGACCACGTGGCCGGTGCCGGCCAGCAGGCCCAGCACGGCCATGGCCGAGGTGGATTTGCCGGAGCCGGACTCCCCCACGATCGCCACCCACTGGCCGGGGTAGACGGTGAAGGAGGCGTCACGCACGGCGTGCACCACGTTCTTGTCGCCGGTGGTGAAATCGACCTTGAGGTCCTTGACCTCGAGGATCGGGCCCTGCTCGCGCTGCATGGCGAGCAGCTTGTCGTTGGTATTGTTCTTTTCGCTCATCGTGTCTGCTTTCCTTGCGCTCACGCCGTACGGCTCTTGGGATCAAGCGCGTCCTTGACCGCGTCGCCCATCATGATGAAGGCGAGCACGGTGATGGCCAGCGCGGCCGAGGGATAGAAGAGGACCGCGGGGTCAGTGCGCAGGATGGTCTGTGCGTTGGAGATGTCGCCGCCCCAGCTCACGGTGGTCGTCGGCAGGCCGATGCCCAGGAAGCTCAGGGTGGCCTCGGAGACGATGTAAGTGCCCAGCGAGGTGGTGCCCACCACGATGATGGAGGCCAGCGAGTTCGGCATGATGTGGCTGACCAGGTTGCGCAGCGGCGTGGAGCCGAGGGCGGTGGAGGCGGTGTTGAACTCGAGGTTCTTGGTCTCCATCACCGAGCCGCGCGCGATGCGGGCGGTCTGCGTCCAGCCGAAGAGGGTCAGCACGAGCACGATCTTCCAGACCGAGCCGGAGGTGCGGAACATCTGCAGGACGACGATGGCGCCGAGCAGCAGCGGGATGGCCATGAAGATGTCGGTGCAGCGGCTCAGCACCGCGTCGACCCAGCCGCCGAAGAAGCCGCCGAGCGCGCCGATCAGCGTGCCGAAGAGCACCACGAGGATGGTGGTGAGCACGCCGACGGACAGCGAGGTGCGGGTGCCGTAGACGGTGCGGGTGAACACGTCGCAGCCCTGGGTGTCGTAGCCGAAGGGATGGCCGGCGCTACTGGGCTCCAGCGAGTGCTCCAGCTGGCAGAAGTTGGGGTCCTGGTGCGTGAAGACGCCGGGGAAGAGCGCCACGAAGATGACGCAGACGATCAGCACCGCCGAGACGATGAACAGCGGGTTCTTGCGCAGCGTGCGCCAAGCGTCGGCCCACATGCTGGTGGCGGGGGCGGACTCGTCGATGGAGTCCACGTCCTGCAGCTTGACGGTGTCGGCCGGGGCCACATAGCGCTCCTGGCCGGGAAGGGTGGAAGAGGTGTTCATGCTTTCCTGGGATTCGTTGTCACTCATAAGTCTTTCTCCTCCCTGCCTCACGCGTACCGGATGCGCGGGTCGAGGGCCGCGTAGAGCATGTCGACGAGCAGGTTGCACACCACGAAGATCAGGGTCAGCAGCGTGACGATGGAGACGACCATGTTGCTTTCGCCCTTGAGGATGCTCTGGTAGGTCAGGAACCCGATGCCGTGGACGTTGAAGATGGTCTCCGAGATCATGGCGCCGCTCATCAGCGAGCCCAGGTCCTGGCCCAGGTAGGTGACCACGGGGATCAGCGAGTTGCGCAGCACGTGGCGCACGATCACCGAGCGGTTGGACATGCCCTTGGCGCGCGCGGTACGCACGTAGTCCTCGGCGATGTTGGAGGAGACCTCGGAACGGGTCAGGCGGATGATGTAGGCCATCGACACCGAGCCGAGCACCATGGCCGGCATCAGCAGGTCGAGGAAGCCGGGGTCGCTGCCCGCGGTGACCGGCAGCAGGCGCCACTTGACGCCCAGGAAGTACTGGCCGAGGAAGCCGGTGACGAAGGTCGGCACGGAGATGAGCAGCAGGGAGACGATGAGGATGACGGAGTCATACCACTTGCCCTTCTTGAGCCCGGAGATGATGCCGAAGACCACACCGAAGATCGCCTCGAAGCAGAACGCCATCAGCGCGAGCTTGATGGTGACCGGGAAGGCCCGGCCGATCTCGGAGATGACGGGCTGGCCGGCGAATGTGTTGCCGAAGTTCAGCGTCAGCGCGTTCTTCAGGAACAGCAGGTACTGCACGATGAATGGCTTGTCGAGGTTATATTCCGCGCGAATCTGGGCCGCGACCGCCGCGTTGATCGGTTTGTCGCCGAACATCGCCTTCACCGGATCGCCGGGAAGCGCGAAGACGAGCGCGTAGACCAAAAGCGTCGTGCCAAGAACCACGGGGATCATCTGCAGGATACGGCGCAGAAGATACTTGCCCATCGGTTAACTCCTTATTTTCCTAGGCCTGCGACCAGGAGAACGCCGCGAACGCAGCGCTGGCCCTCCGGGCGGCCTATAGACATATGGTGCCAGTGTAGCGCAGGCACAACCCAAGGTGGCCGGTTCAGGCTCCGCTTCCCCGGGTTCGGGCGGTTGGGATTATCGTCTTGCATACATGGTCATCGCAAAGGGTTGACGCCTTGGATGCGCTCGCGACGGCGGCGTGGAAACGCCCAAGGGTCATCGCCACGACCATGACACGACATCTGACGCCGAGAACCGGGAAACCTCGACGGACCGATACGCCGAGCCGTGCCAGGGTACGAGAAAGGGAGCGCACGGCGGTGATAACCGCCATGCGCTCCCCCACGTGTGCGGGGCCGGACCCTAGCCCCCGGAACCGAAAAGCCCGGAGGGGACCCGGCGACGCATCGTCATCCGAGCGCCGGTGCGATCACTTGTGCATCTGCGTGAAGGTCGGGTAGGTCTGCCAATCGATGGCGAAGCCCTTGACGTCCTTCGAGGCGACGCCCGCGTTGGCGCGGTAGTAGAGCGGGATGGCGGGCAGGTCGTTGAGGAGGACCTCCTGGGCCTGCTGGTAGAGCTGGTTGGCCTCGTCGACGGACTTGGCGGCATAGGCCTGGTTGATCAGGTCGTCGAACTTCGGGTTCTTGTAGTCGCCGTCGTTCGAACCGTTGCCGTCGGCGGCGGTGGAGGCGAAGTTCTGCACCAGGTAGTTCTCGGCCGAGGGATAGTCGGGCATCCAGCCGGAGCGGAAGGCGCCCTGCATCTTGCGGTTCGAGATCGCGTTGCGGAACTCGTTGAAGGTGGGCATGGGGTTGGTGGAGGCGACCTGCGAGCCCAGGGCGTTGTTGATGGAGTTGACCATCGCGTCGAAGACGGGCTTGGCGTCACCGTCGGCGTTGTAGGCGAGGGTGAACTTGTCGTTGTCCTTGCTGATCGCGTCGGCCTTGTCCCACAGCTCCTTGGCCTTCTTCGGGTTGTAGTTGAGGTTCTCGTTGCCCTTCAGGTTCGGCGAATAGCCGGGGATGACCGGGGCGGTGAACTCCTTGGCGGGCTCGCCGACGCCGTTGAGCACCTTCTTGACGATGCCCTTGCGGTCGATGGCCATGGAGATGGCCTGGCGGCGCAGCGTGCCTTCCTCGGTGCCGGCCTTGAAGTGCTCGAGGTTGGCGGGGATGGTGAACTGCTGGATGGAGGAGCCGGGCTTGTTGTAGGCCTGCAGGCTGGTGTCCTTCTGGAAGGTCTTGGTGTCGGCCTGCGGGACCGCGTCGAGGCCGTCGAGGTTGCCGGCCTGCACGTCGGCGTAGGCGGCGTCCATCTTGGTGTAGATCTTGAAGTCCACGCCGTCGTTCGCCGGCTTGTCGTCACCCTTGTAGTTCGGGTTCTTGACGACCTTGATCACCTGGTTGTGGTTCCAGGAGGCGAACTTGTAGGGACCGTTGCCGATCGGGGCGTTGCCGAAGGCCTTCGGGTCCTTGTAGAAGGAGGCCGGAAGCGGGGCGAAGGCGGAATAGCCGACCTTGATCGGGAAGGTGGCGTCGGGGGCGTCCAGGTCGACGGTGAAGGTCGTGGCGTCGACGACCTTGAGGCCGGCCAGCTGCTCGGAGCCCTTGAGGCCGTCGGTGGCCTGCAGGTCCTTGAAGCCCTTGATCGTGGAGAAGAAGGAGGAGCCCTTCTGCGCGTTCTTGGCGTTGGCCACGTAGCTCCACGCCTTGGTGAAGTTCTCGGCCTTGATCGGCGAGCCGTCGCTGAATTTCAGGCCCGGCTTGAGCTTGATGGTGTACTGCGTGCCGGCGTCGTCGGCCTTGATGGACTGCGCCGCGTCGTTGACGGGGTTGCCCTTGGCGTCGAAGCGGACCAGCTGCGAGAAGATGGCCCGGACCACCATGCCACCGCCGGTCTCATTGGTGTTTCCGGGGACCAGCGGGTTGGCGGGCTCGGAATCGAACACCGAGATGATGTCCTTGCCACCATCGGATGAGGACGAGGAATTGGAACCGCCGCAGGCGCTGAGCAACATGGCCGCCGAACAGGCCACGGCCGCTATGGCCAGAACTTTCTTCTTCATGAGATTTCTCCTAATTCTTGGGTTGTGCGCGGGGCTGGCCGCGCCTCAAACAAAAAAGTTGGCCGAACGCCAACTCCCTTGCTGATGTTCTTATTCTCACGCAATGCGGGTGGTTATGCAAACGGGATGTCCGAAAATATTCACGTATTGGACAAATTCCCACAGCACATTCGCATTTGTCGGGGCCTGGGAGAAGGTCTGCCGGGGATTGCCGGAGGGTATCGGTCGCGGTGCTCGCGCCAGATGCCGGCGGGCCGGCCGGGGACGTCAGGCGCGCGGGAAGGCCTGCCGGTAGCGTTTCTTGATCTGCTCGATGGAGACGTGGGTGTAGCGCTGGGTGGTCTTGAGCGAGGAGTGGCCCAGCATCTCCTGGACCTCGCGCAGGTCCGCTCCCCCGTCGAGCAGATGCGTAGCGGCGCTGTGGCGCAGGGCGTGCGGGCTGATGTCGGGCACGCCGGCCTCGGCGGCCTTGCGGTGGATGACCCCGCGCACCACGCGCTGGTCCACCCGTCCGCCGCGCACCCCCAGGAAGAGGGCCGCGGCCGACCTCGGGGTCTCGAAGCGCCGCCGCCCCCGCTCGATCCAGTGCCGCAGCGCCTTGGCGGCCGGCGCGCCAAAGGGCACGACGCGCTGCTTGTCGCCCTTGCCGGTCACGCGCGCGGTGCGGTTGGCGAAGTCGATGTCGCCGACGTCGAGGCCGGTGAGCTCGGCCACGCGGATGCCGGTGGCGTAGAGCAGCTCCACCATCGCGGCGTCGCGCAGGGCCAGCGCATGGTCCTTCGCCGAGGACATGCCGCCATCGGAACCGGTGGTGGAGCCATCGTTGTCGTTGGCACCTTGTGATCCCTGCTTTCGACTGGCCCGTGAACCCTGCGCGCCATCATGCCCGGGGTCCCGCGCCTCGGCATTCCCGGCATTCCCGGCATTCCCGGCTTCGCAATCGGCGTCGACGGTCTCCATCAGCTGCGCGGCCTGGCGTTCGCTCAACATCGCGGGCAGGTTCTCGGGGATCTTCGGGGTCATCAGCATGGACGCGGGATTGGCGGCGACGAGGCCGTGGTCGTGGGCCCAGGTGAAGAAGCGGCGCACCGCCACGCTTTTGCGCGCCATGCTGCTGCGGGCGTGGCCGGTGGACTCGTCGGCCATCCACAGGCGCAGCATGCGCAGGGTGACCTCGCCCAGGTCGGTGACGCCGTTCGAGGCGAGCAGGCCGAGGCAGGAGCGCAGGTCGGAGCGGTAGGCCTTGAGGGTGTTGGCGCTCAGCCCGCGGTTGGCCTTGAGATAGGCGAGGAACTCGTCGATGCGTCCGTCGAACCGCATGGGCCCTCCCCTCTCGCGCTGGCCGGTCACGCCGGCATATCGTCTCCAACTCTAGCCCCAACGCCGCGCAAGGGCGACATCGCGGCTACCATGGATTCCGGGCCTGGGCCATGGATCTCCGTGGCCATATCCATCGACATGAACGAACGGAGGGCGTATGCCGTTGCCGGCAAGGATTCCGCGGGGCGCACGGCTCGTGGCGCGCACGCTGGACGGCGTGGACGCGCGCACGGGGCGGCCGCAGTTGCGCGACTACATCGGCCATGTGCGCTCCTGGGACGGCGAGACGCTCGCCATCACGCGCGACGCGGCGGCCAACGGCTCGCGGCCGGAGCAGGAGATCGAGATTCCGCGCGGGCGCATCGTGGCGCTCAAGCCGATTCCGGAACGGCGTGCACGGCCGGCACAGCATGGTTCCGAAGCGCCCGAGGAAGGGCGGGGCTAGGTTCGCCCGACATCTGCCTTCATACTTACAGATAGAGGGACAGGGGTTTCGGCGATCGACCGTCGCCACCGAATGCCGTCATCCGTTGGCGTCAGTCCGCGCTCACAGCGCCGAACGCACCTCGACCATGGCCCGGTCGGGCCCGTCGAAGCGGATGACGTGCTCGCCGCGGCGCGCCGATTCCAGCAGCGCCCGCCGCCAATCCCCGCCGCCGATGTCCAAGGCGAACGGCTCAGCGACGGCGTCTGCGCCACGGCCCTTGTAGTCCCGAAACGGCTGGCCTTCGGCGAAGAATCTGGTCATCGCTTCGTCGTCTCCGCGGTGCAGGGCGTCGGCGAAGCCGAGCAGGCGCGAGGAGACCTCTCGCAGCAGGCGCTCGACGTTGGCGGCGTCCTCCTCGATCATGGCGCGTGTGCGGCCGGGGTCGGTCAGGGCCACCCGGGTCATGTCGCGCCAGCTGCCCGCCGCGAGTGCCACGGCGATGTTGCGCTCGTCGCTGGAGCTCAGCTCGTTGATCATCGCGGTCGCCACGGCGTGCGGCATATGCGAGATCATGGCGGCGGCCCGGTCGTGGGTGGCGTCGTCGAGCACGATCAGGCGATTGCCCACCTGCTCGGTGACGAGCCTAGCGACGTCGAGGAAACGGCGGCGGTCCGTCCGCTCGTCGACGGTGAGCGCCCACAATGCCCCGTCATAGAGCGCGGGGTCGCTGGCCGAGAAGCCGGAACGTTCGGTGCCGGCCATCGGGTGCGCACCCACGTAGCAGTCCGCGAGTCCGGCGGCGGCGACCTGCGAGCGCACCATGGCCTTGACGCTGCCGCCGTCGCTGAGCGTGGTGGCCCCGCGGTCGATGACGCCGCCGAGCGCGTCGAGCACCTCGGGCATCGCCTTGAGCGGGTTGCACAGCATGATGACCTCGGGGCGCGCGGCGGCCAGCTGCGCCAGGCTGTCCACGCATTCGATGCCGTCGCGCCGGGCGGCCGGGTAAGGATGCGGCCGGTGGTTCCATGCGATGACCCTGCAGCCGCGACCTGCCAGGCGGCGGGCCAGCGACCCGCCGATCAGTCCCAATCCGACGATGCCGATCGTGCTCACCACAGCAGCTCCCTTTCCATCTCGCGTGCGTCGCCTTTCCGTGCGACGCCTTCGCCGACGCGGTCCGAGCAGACGCCTCCGTGCGGCAGCATCCATGCGCTCACCGGCGGGTTCGGCCGTTCCACGCGCGGGTAGACGGCCAGGGTCTTGACCCAGTCGCCCCGTCCGACGACCCAGCGCAGCAGGTCGCGGAAGCGTGGTTGCCAGGGGGCTGCGTCGAGGGTGATGACGAAGCCGTAGGTGCCGGTATGGCCCTTGATCGGGCGCGAAATGAGGCTGGTCATGTTGAGTCCCTCGTCGCGCACGCGGTCGAGCAGGCGCGCGACGACGCCGGGGCCGGTGCTCAGCGGGATGACGGTGAGGATGGTCTCGAACTCGCCGTCCTTGCCGTCTGAGGCAAGGGAGGCGACCTCGCCGCGGGGCGCGAGGACGAGGAAATCGGTGCGGGCACCCTTGAAGTCCTGCACGCCGCGCTCCAGCGTGCGCAGCCCGTAGATCTCGCCGCAGCAGGAGGGGCCGAGCGCCACCTGACCGACGCCCACGTCGCGGCATGCGGCGGCGTTCGACGAGGCCGGCACCGCCGTCAGCCCATGGCTTCTGGCGAACCCCTTGCACTGGGCGAGGCCGTGCGGATGGGCGGTGAGTTGGGTGAAGGGCCCCCTGCCGTCGCGGGTGAAGGCGTCGAAGGCGACGTCGACGCCGACGCGGCCCAGTCCGGCGACGTCGCGGGCGTCGATCAGCGCGTCGAGGTTGGGCATGACGTAGCCCTCGACGTTGTTCTCCCAGGCGATGACGCCCCAGCCGCGTCTCTGCTGGACGGCGTCGATGATAAACGGCACGTCCTCGCAGGCCTCGAGCGCCATCTGCCGTGAGTGGCGCCCGGCGATGGAGCGTTGCGCCATCAGCGCGGCCTGGTGGGTGAAGGAGCCCTGCGGCCCCAGGAAATAGAGCTTGTCCGCGGTATCGTCCGTCGCGTCGTTCGTCGTCTTGTCCGCATTCATCGCTTCGTCCCCTCGTCCTTGGCCACAGCGGCCTTCCTGTTGTCGGAACCGTCCCCGGCCCGCTCGCCGTCCCGCGGCCCCGCCGCGAACCACCGGCGCGGCAGGAAAAGGACCACCAGCTGCACGATGACCATGCCGAACAGCCAGAGGTAGCCCACGTGCTCGCTGAAATAGGGCAGCCCCGAGCCGTCGCCGAAGCCGATGGGCGTGAGCACGTCGCCGCCGAAGCCCATGGCGACCATCCATGCCAGGCCCGACGAGGCGATCAGGTGCAGCGCCAGGCCGGTCGCACCGGCGCGGGCGCGGGCCAGCCACGTCGAGACCGTGACGAGAGCCAGGGCCAGGAGCAGGCCGTAGGGCACGTCGTGGGAGGCGCCCATGCGGTGCGCCAACGTGCCGACCATGCCGACGGCGAGGCCGGTGAGGATGCACGCCAGCCAGCGCACCGAGGTGTGCCGGCGTAGGGGCAACGGCATATCGGCCGTGCTGGCATGGGTTTCGGCGTCGCGAGGATTCATAGTGCCAGTATGCCCCATCCGCCGGTCAAGCGGCCCGTGGGACGGTTCGCGTGGGCCTGCGGCGCAGCCTCGGATGGGCCGGCATTATATATAAGCGGAAGCGGACGCACCGCCATGGGCACGTCCGCTCCCGCCGAAGGAAAAGTCAGTTCAGGCTCACTTCTTCTTGTTGTTGCCGTTCTGGCGACGCTGCTTGGCGTGCCACTTGTACCACTCGTCGCGGTCGAGGATGACCTTGCGCACGCGGATGGCCTCGGGGGTCACCTCGACGCACTCGTCCTCGTTGGCGAAGTCGAGCGCCTCCTCCAGGCTCATCTTGATGGGCGGGGTGAGCGTCTCGAGGACGTCGGCGGTGGCGGAGCGCATGTTGGTCATGTGCTTGGCCAGCGTGACGTTGACGTCGAGCTCGTCGGGCTTGCTGTTGATGCCGACGACCTGGCCCTCGTAGACGTTGGACTGCGGCTCGACGAAGAAGTTGCCGCGGGCCTGCAGGCGCTGCATGGCGTAGGGGGTGGCGGTGCCGGCGCGGTCGGAGACCATGGAGCCGTTCTGGCGCGTGGAGATCTCGCCGGCCCACGGGGCGTACCCGGCGGAGATGGAGCTGGAGATGCCGGTGCCGCGCGTGGCCGTGAGCAGGGCGGTGCGGAAGCCGATCAGGCCGCGGGAGGGGACGGTGAACTGCATGCGCACCCAGCCGGAACCGTGGTTCGACATGGAGTCCATGCGGCCCTTGCGGTCGGCCATCAGCTGGGTGACCGCGCCCATGTACTCCTCGGGCACGTCGATGGTGTCGGCCTCCATGGGCTCGCAGAGCTTGCCGTCGATGGTCTTGGTGACCACCTGCGGGCGGCCTACGGTCAGCTCGTAGCCCTCGCGGCGCATCTGCTCGGCGAGGATGGCCAGCGCCAGCTCGCCGCGGCCCTGCACCTCCCAGGCGTCAGGGCGGTCGGTGGGCAGCACCTTGATGGAGACGTTGCCGATGAGCTCGCGGTCGAGGCGATCCTTGATCATGCGGGCGGTGAGCTTGTGGTCCTTGCCCTCGCGGCCGGCCAGCGGGGAGTCGTTGACGCCGAAGGTCATGGAGATGGCCGGGTCGTCGACATGGATGAGCGGCAGCGGCTTCGGATCGTCCTTGTCGACGATGGTCTCGCCGATCATGATGTCGTCGACGCCGGCGACCGCGACGATGTCGCCGGGGCCCGCGGACTCGGCGGGGGTGCGGTCGAGGCCCTGCGTGCGCAGGATCTCGGTGAGCTTGAAGTTCTCGATGGTGCCGTCGACGCGGGAGAGGCCGTACTGCTTGCCCTTCTCGAGCGTGCCGTTGTAGATGCGGACCAGGCCGAGGCGTCCGAGGTAGTCGGAGGCGTCGATGTTGGTGACGTGGGCCTGCAGCGGGGCGCCCTCCTCGTATTCGGGGGCGGGGATGTTGGAGATGATGGCGTCGAAGATGGGCTCGACGTTGTCGTTGTCGGGCAGGCCGCCGTCCTCGGGCTGGTTGGTCGAGGCGTATCCGGCCTTGGCCGCGCAGTAGATGACCGGCAGGTCGAGCAGGGAGTCGAGGTCGAGGTCGACGCCCTCCTCGGTGACGTCCTGGGCCAGGCCGAGCAGCAGGTCGGTGGACTCGCTGACGACTTCGCTGATGCGGGCGTCGGGACGGTCGGTCTTGTTGACGCACAGGATCACGGGCAGCTTGGCCTCGAGCGCCTTGCGCAGCACGAAGCGGGTCTGCGGCAGCGGGCCCTCGGAGGCGTCGACCAGGAGCACCACGCCGTCGACCATGGAGATGCCGCGCTCGACCTCGCCGCCGAAATCGGCGTGGCCGGGGGTGTCGATGACGTTGATGGTGATGCCGTCGGGCTGGCCGTACTTGGCGGCCAGGGGGCCGGTGTAGCGCACGGCGGTGTTCTTGGCGAGGATGGTGATGCCCTTCTCGCGCTCCAGGTCGTTGGAGTCCATCACACGGTCCGGCACCTCCTCGCGCTCGCTGAACACGTGCGACTGCTGAAGCATCGCGTTCACGAGCGTGGTCTTGCCGTGATCGACGTGAGCCACGATCGCCACATTTCGAATATCACCACGTACCGCCATAAAAGCCTCTCCTACTGCGTATTTTCCTTAGGTGTCATCGGTATAGAGATGTTCTATCCTGCACTTACACACAAACCTTCACCATGATACGGACGTATCCCGACACAGGCACGCCCCGGGCGAAGCCCTCTACCAAGCGCCCGCGCGGCCGCCGTGCCGCGCCGCACGCGCCGGCCTCAGTCCGTGGTCAGGGGCGAGAGCGCGTCGGCGGCGCCGTCGGGGCGGGCGCAGGCCGTGCCGAGGTCGTCGGCGCTGGCGGCCAGGCGCATGCCCCAGGTCGTCTTGCGGCCCACCACCCCGGGGATGTAGCGGTAGACGGCGGCGGGCCGGTGACGTCCTTCCGCGAGCTTGTCGCCGGTGTCCTCGAGCTGGCCGGAGGCGAGCATCTTGCGCCGGAAGTTGCCCAGGTCGAGGGAGCGGCCGGCGATGGCCTCGTAGACGTCGTGCAGGCGGCGCAGCGTGAAGCGCGGGCCGACCAGCTTCGAGGCGACGTCGGGGTAGGACATCCTCGAGCGCAGGCGGTCCAGGGCGAAGGCGATGACGCTGGCGTGGTCGAAGGCGAGGCCGGGCAGGGCCGATTCGGCGAACCAGCGCACGTTGTCGCCGTCGCGCAGGTCCTCGGCCTGGGCGCTGCCGATCAGGGCCCAGTAGACGATGGAGACCATGGGCAGCGCCGAGCCGGACCGGTCGGGACCACCGAAGGCATAGAGCTGCTCCAAGTAGCCGGGACGCAGGTTCGTGGTCGATTCGAGGGCGGCGTAGGCGGACCATTCCAGGGACCGGCCGGCCAGCACGTCGCCGCCGGGCAGCGCCCATTGGCCCTTGAACGGCTCGCGCACGCGGCGCACCAACGGCAGCCACAGCTCCTCGCGCCCGGCGTCCGGACGGGGGGCGAGGGCGAAGATGATGACCGAGACCCCCACCTGTGGTGGTCCCGCCTTACGTTCGCTCACATTGCCTTGCCGCATAGTCCATAGGATAGCTCATTTCGGATGCGCCCGATATGCGTTACGGAACCTTGGCGTCGCGGCGATCGCCTGCACCCGTCGTCCGAACCGGCAAGGCTCACCGGCCGGCGAGCCTGCCATAGGAGTCCTCGAGCGCCATCGCGATCCGGTCGATCTGCCCGCGGGTCAGCGGCGCGTCGAAGGTCATGCGCAGCGCGGACTGGGCGACCTCGGGGCCGATGCCCATCGCCAGCAGCGTGGGCGGCAGCTCGTGGCGGCCCACCGCGCAGGCCGAGCCGGACGAGCAGGCGATGCCGTGGGCGTCGAGGTCGACCAGCAGCGCCTCGCCGGCGATGCCCGGGAAGACGAACGAGGCGTGGCCGGGCAGGCGCCTGCGCGGGTCGCCGGTCAGCTCGGCCTGGGGCACCACCCGCCGCACGGCGTCGATCAGCGTATCGCGTGAGGTGACGAGGTCGCGCTCCTGCCGCCGCATTTTCTCGTTGGCGTCCGAAAGCGCGATGGCCAGCGCCACGGCCCCCGCCACGTTCTGGGTGCCCGAGCGCAGGCCGCGCTCCTGTCCGCCGCCGGAGAGCAGCGGCTCGATGGGCACGCCGCCGCGCACCAGCAGGGCCCCGAGGTTCTTGGGCGTGCCGAACTTGTGGCCGGAGACCGCCAGCGCGTCGATGCCCCAGTCGCGCATGCGGATGGGGATGCGCCCGGCGGCCTGCACGGCGTCGACGTGCAGCGGCACGTGGTGGCCGTGGACGATGCGCACGATGTCCCTGATCGGCTCGATGGTGCCGACCTCGTTGTTGGCCAGCATGACGCTCACGAGCGTGGTGCGTTCTCCGGCCTCGCCCTCCAGGCTCTCCCCAAGCGCGTCGAGGTCGACATGCGCCTGGGCGTCGACGGGGATGCGCACCACTTCGAAGCCCAGCCAGGCGGCCAGCCAGTCGGCGGAGGCGCTGACCGCGGGGTGCTCCACCGACGAGATGACGATGCGGGGAGGCCCGGCGACGCCGCCTTCCCCCGCCTTGCGGCCGGGGCCGAGCCCCATCGCCCTCATGCGCGCCATCGAGATGCCCTTGATCGCGAGGTTGTCGGATTCGGTGCCGCCTGAGGTGAAGACCACGTCCTCGGCCTTGCCGCCCAGCCCGGCCGCGAACGCCGAACGCGCCGCCTCGAGGGCGCGCAGGGCGGTCTTGCCTGGCTGGTGGGCGCTGGCGGGGTTGGCGTAGGCCTCGGTGAGGAACGGCCTCATCGCCCCGATGACGTCCTCGCCCACCGGCTCGGTGGCGGAGGCGTCCAGATACAGCTCATCGTCCGACATGATCGTTCCTTTCCGCACTATCGCTCAGAAGTCCAGTCCAAGGTCGACGCTGCGCACGCTGTGGGTGAGCGCGCCCACGGAGATGATGTCGACCCCCGTCGCCGCCACGGCGGGTACGCGCTCCAGAGTCATGTTGCCGCTGGCCTCGACGATGGCGGCCCCGTCGATCATCGACACGCCGCGGGCGGTGTCTTCCAACGGGAAATTGTCGAGCATGATGGTGTCGGCGCCGCCGCGCAGCGCCTCGGGGATCTGGTCGATCCGGTCCACCTCGACCTCGATGTGGATGGTGTGGCCGACCCGGGCGCGCACGTGGCCGATCGCGTCGGCCAGGCCGATGCCTTGCGCCGCAAGGGCCGCCAGATGGTTGTCCTTGAGCATCACGGCGTCCGAGAGCCCGTAGCGGTGGTTGTGCCCTCCTCCGCAGACGACCGCGTACTTCTCGAAGGGCCTGAGGCCGGGGGTGGTCTTGCGGGTGTCGACGATGCGGGCGCGGCCGTAGCGTCTCGAGGGCACGGCCTTGTCGGCGTTGCCGCCCTCATAGGCGGTGTCGACGGCGCGCACGAACGCGTCCGTCATCGTGGCGATGCCGCACATGCGCTGCGTGAAATTGAGCGCCACCCGTTCGGCCTCCAACAGTCCGCGCACCGGCCCTCGCACTTCGGCCAGCTCCTGGCCGGCCTGGAAGCGCGCGCCGTCGGCGATCGTCGGCGTCACCTCGATGCCGCGATCCTGGGCGTCGAACGCCTCGGCGAACACCTCGATACCGCTCATCACACCGCTCTCACGGGCCACCAGGCGCGCCTCGCCCATGGCCTGCACCGGTATGGCGGTCTCGCTGGTGATGTCGCCATAGGGTGCATCCTCGGCGAGCGCCGCACGCACCGCCTGTTCGATGGTCGATGTTCTCAGCATGTCATCATCTCCCTTCCTTGCCGCGCCATGTGGCCAACCGTCAATCCGGCGGCCGGCGTCCGACGTGGCGGCGCCGTCACGGTCTCAGCGGCGGATGTAGGCCACCGAATGGGCCCATTCGTCGCGTGTCTGCGGGAAGTCGTCGCGGGCGTGCGCCCCCCGCGATTCCTGCCGGGCCAGGGCCGCGGTGGCGCCCACCAGTCCGACCGTGAGCATGTTCCGGTTCTCCAGCGAGGCGACGTCGACGTCGACGTGCGAGCCGATCCGCCCGTTCGCCGCCGCCAGTCCGGCGCCCAACCGTTCGATGGCGTGGGACAATCCAGCGGCGTCGCGCAGCACGCCCACGCCCTGCCACATGGTCTCCTGGATCCGCTCGCGGCTCCATACCTTCAGCTCCGGCTTGCCGACGTCGGTGCCGTCCAGGGCCACCGGGCCATCCTCGAAGGGCTTGTTCGTCACCGAGTTCATGAGGGGTTCGGGGCGCCATGCCGTCCCGTCGTCGTCGGCGACGGCGGCCAGCCCCGCGCGCCTGCCGTAGACCAGTCCTTCGAGCAGGGAGTTGGACGCCAGGCGGTTCGAGCCCATCACGCCGGTGCGCGCGCACTCGCCGGCGGCGTAGAGGCCGGGGATGCTGGCCCTGCCGTCGAGGTCGGTGCGCACGCCGCCCATGTAGTAGTGCGCGGCGGGCGACACGGGGATCGGCTCCTTGCTCCAATCGAAGCCCATCGAGCGCGTGTAGGCGTCGATGGTGGGGAAACGGGTGGCGAGGAAGGCCTTGAGGTCGGGATGCTCCTTGGCCATCGGCGAGACGTCGAGCATGACCGGACGGCCGTCCTGGCGCTGCATGACGCGGAAGTTCTCGCGGGCGACCACGTCGCGCGGCGCCAGTTCGGCACGGGGGTCGATGTCCTTCATATAGCGTCGTCCCTGCTCGTCGAGCAGTACCGCGTCCTCGCCACGCACGGCCTCGGAGATGAGGAAATGCTCGCCGACCGCCAGCGCGGTGGGATGGAACTGGTAGAACTCGAGGTCGGCCACCTGCGCGCCCGCCCGCCAGGCCGCCGCCACGCCGTCGGCCGTCGCGACCTGCGGGTTGGTGGTGTAGGGGTACATGCGCCCGGCGCCACCTGTGGCGAGGATCACCCGGCCGGCGTCGATCGTGCGCTGTTCGCCGGATGCGGATCGTGCCGCGCCGTCGTCGCCTGTTCCGGCAGTGGAATCGTCCGTCAGCAGCCGCACGCCGGCGATCCGCCCGTCGCGCACCACCAGGTCCTCGAGGAAGGCGTGCTCGACGATGTGGATGCGGGGCTCGCGGCGCACCATCGCCGAGACGTCCAGTTCCAGGATCTTGCCGGTGGCGTCTCCCCCGGCGTGCACTACGCGCGCGCGGGAATGCGCCGCCTCCAGGCCACGCATCATGTGGCCCTGCCTGTCGCGGTCGAAGCGCACGCCGGCCGCGGCGAACTGCCGCACCCTCTCGGCGCCCTCGCGGGTGAGGACATCCACGGCCTTCGGGTCGCACAGCCCGTGCCCGGCCGCGATGGTGTCCTGGGCGTGCAGCCTGGGGTCGTCATCGTCGAAAATCGCCGCGGCGATGCCGCCCTGGGCGTGGTAGGTGTTCGATTCCACCAGGTCGGCCTTGGTCACCAGGGTCACCTCATGGCCCGTCCGTGCCACGGCCAGCGCTGCCGATAGTCCGGCGACACCGGTTCCCACCACGACGATGCCCTCTTGACGGCCTTGCGAGTTTCCGTTGCTCAATTTGCGCTTCCTTGTCCTTTTGAATCCGACGACCGTTCGCGCTCAGGGGCGTGCGTTGAGCATGCGCTGAAGGGCGACCTTGGCCTCGGAGGCGGTCTTGTCGTCGACGGTGATGCGGTTGACGACCTTGCCGTCCACCAGGTTCTCCAGCACCCAAGCCAGGTAGGCGGGGTGGATGCGGTACATCGTCGAGCAGGGGCAGACCACCGGGTCGAGGCAGAAGACGGTCTTGTCGGGATGCTGGGCGGCCAGGCGGTTGACCATGTTGATCTCGGTGCCCACCGCGATGGTCGAGCCCGCGGGCGCCTCGTCGATCTGCTTGACTATGTAGGCGGTGGAGCCGACGCCGTCGGCCGCGTCCACGACCTCCATCGGGCATTCCGGGTGGACGATGACCCGCACGCCGGGGTAGGCCTTGCGCGCGCGCTCGATCTGGGCGACGGTGAAGCGCTGGTGCACCGAGCAGAAGCCCTTCCAGAGGATGATCTTCGCCTTGTCGTAGTCGGCCGGGTCGGCGATGCCGCCCTGGGGCTTGTAGGGGTCCCACATCGGCATGCGCTCCAGCGGGATGCCCATGGCCTTGCCGGTGTTGCGCCCCAGGTGCTGGTCGGGGAAGAAGAGCACGCGCTTGCCCTTGCCGAAGGCCCATTCGAGCACGGTGCGGGCGTTCGACGAGGTGCATACGATGCCGCCGTGGCGTCCGCAGAAGGCCTTCAGGGCCGCCGAGGAGTTCATGTAGGTGACCGGCACGATCTGCTGCCTACCGTCGGCGGCGTCGCCGGCGGTGAAGATGTCGTCAAGCTGGTTCCAGCAGTCCTCCACCTGGTCGATGTTGGCCATGTCGGCCATGGAGCAGCCGGCCGAGAGATTGGGCAGCGAGACGGTCTGTTCGGGCGTGGAGAGGATGTCGGCGGTCTCGGCCATGAAGTGCACGCCGCAGAAGACGATGTGGTCCACGTCGGGGCAGGTGGTCGCGTTCTCGGAAAGCTGGAAGGAGTCGCCCACGAAATCCGCGTGCTTGACGATCTCGTCACGCTGGTAGTAGTGGCCCAGGATCAGCAGCTTGCCGCCCAGCTTGCGCTTGGCGTCGACGATGCGCTGCTGCAGCTCGTCAGCGGAGGCGCTGCGGTACTCGTCGGGCAGCGGCTTCTGGCGCGGGGCGTTGGCGGGCAGCCGGTCGTGCAGCGAGGCGCCGGGGCCGTAGCTGGGTTTGGTGGACTCGAAGCTCCAGGGGTCTTGGGTCAGGCCCGCGTCGCAGGTGCTTTCGGCGCCAAGTCGGGCGATGATCTCGTCGACCGATGGCGCGGTGAACGTTGATGCCATGATTTCCTCCCATGCACTCGCCGCTTTCCGACGTTGGATGAACAAGCGGCTACCGACGAGCATAGCACTAATAGTCATGATGACTATAATTCATGGCAAACGAGCGCGTGGGCGTTGCGCGATCCGCGATCGCCGGCCGCCACCACACCGGTGGATGGGGTGCGGGAAAGCCTGTCGTCATTGACCTGCCGCCCCGCAAACCGATCTGGTCGCCGGGAACGTGAACCTCCTCACATGCGTGGATCAGGAGAGGGCGTCCTGCGCACCGGCCCCGGGATCGCGCGCCTGGTTGACGATGTCGCCGGGCTCGGGCATGAAGGGGGCGAGCTGCGGCAGCTGGTCGAGCGATTCGAGGCCCATCTTCTCCAAAAACAGCCCGGTGGTCACCAACAGTGCCGCGCGGGAGTCGGGGTCGGCGCCCTCCTCGCGGATGAGGCCGCGCACGTTCAGCGCACGCACCACCCCGTCGGAGTTGACCCCGCGGATGGCGGCGATCTGGGCGCGGGTGACCGGCTGCTTGTAGGCGACGATGGCGAGCGCCTCGAGCGCGGCCTGCGAGAGCCTGGCCATCTGCCCGTCGGTGACGAAGGCGGAGACGACCGGTTCGAAGACGGCCCGGTTGCCGTATTGCCAGCCGCGGGCGGTGTGGCGCAGCTCGAAGCCGCGGGGGGCGAGGCCGTGTGCCTCGTCGCCGTCGTATTCCCGCGCCATCGCCTCGAGCTCGGAAGCCACCTGGCCCTCGTCGAGCGCCAGCACGCGCGCCAGGTCACCGGCCTGCTGCGGCTGGTCGGCCACCATCAGGATCGCCTCCAGGCAGGAGCGCAGCCCGCCGGGAAAGTCATCGACGGAGAAATCAACGTATTCGGGGCGCGATCGCGCGTCGGCCTTCCCGGTTTTGCCGTCCGATCCGTCCCGCTTACTGTCCGCCATGTCATCCGCCGTGCCCTGGGGTTCGGTTTCCGATGCCTTTATATCCATATCCGTCAATGCCGTTTCCTTCTCGCCGTCATCCGCGTGTGCCGCCATGTCACCGTCACGCCCGCTCATGCGAAATCACCCTCGTCCACTTCCACGTCGCCTCCGTCGTCCGCGCCCGGCACCCAGCGCAGGTGCAGGTCCTCGAACGGGCCGGATTGCTTGTATTGCAGCACGCCCTGCTTGAAGAAGAGCAGGATGGCCAGGAACCTGGCGACCACCACCAGCGTGCCGTCCGCGTCGGCGGTCAGCTCGCCGAAGGTCATCGACTCGCCCTCGCCGAGGCCGCGCAGCCGTTGCCGCACCAGCCGTGACTGCCGCTTCAGGTCGACCTGGGCGACGTGCAGCTGGTCGAGGCGCACCTGGTCGGCCGGGGCGTTCAGGAACACGTCGACCGCGATCCTCGCCAGGTCGTCCGGCCTCACGCTCCACGCCAGCTCGGGGAGCATGGCGGCTATGGCGGGGTCGCTGAAGGAGGGGTGCGGGAACCGGCCGGAATTGGCGGCGAACAGGGAGCGGAAGTCGTCGGCGGCGCCCTTGAAGGCGCGGTATTGCAGCAGGCGGGCGAAGAGCAGGTCGCGTTCGCGCAGGGCCTCCATGCTCTGCTCGTCGCGCTCCCCGTTCTCGTCGCCGGGCAGGATCGCGGCGCTTTTGGCCTCCACCAGCACGGAGGCGACGTCGAGGAAGGCGCTGACCTGCTCCATGTCGCGGCCCATGTCGAGGCCGCGCACGTAGTCGATGAACTCCTCGGTGATGGCCGAGAGCGAGACCTCCGTCAGTTCGAGCTTGCGGTTGGCGATCATGGCCAGCAGCGCGTCGAACGGGCCGGAATAGACGGCCAGGCTGACCGAGAACCCCTTGTCCCGGGCCTTCGGGGAGACTTCGGCGTCCGCATCGCTCATCGGCACCGGGGTCGATGCCGCGTCATCAACGGGAGCGCTACGCTCGTCTTCGTTCATGACCCCTCACTTACGCAATGCATTCGATGACGCCTGACGGAGCGAATCGCGTTCCCCGGCGATGGAACGGCGACCCTATTCGACGATGCCGCGGGCGATGAGCTCGCGTGCGGTCTGCCGGTATTCCTTGGCCGTCTTGTGGTTCGGCGCGTAGATGGTGATCGGCGCGGCGGCGACGTTGGAGTCGGGCAGCTTGATCGACCGGGAGATGACCGAATGGAAGACCTTGCCCTGGAACGCCTCGTGGATGCGCTGCAGCACCTCCTCGCAGTGCAGGGTGGAGGTGTACATGGTCACCAGCACGCCGTAGACCTCGAGCTGGGGGTTGATGCGCGAGCGCACCTTCTCGATCGACTGCATCAGCAGGGCCACGCCGCGCAGCGCGAAGAACTCGGCGGCCACGGGGATGATCACGCCGTCGGCCGCGGTCAGCGCGTTGACGGTCAGCAGGCCCAGCGACGGCTGGCAGTCGACGATGATGACGTCGTATTCGTCGCGCACGCCCTCCAGGACGCTGGCGAGGATGCGTTCGCGGCCCACCTCGGTGACCAGCTGCACCTCGGCGGCGGAGAGGTCGATGTTGGCGGGGATGATGTCAAGGTTCTCGAATTCGGTGTGCTGCACCACGTCGTGCACGTCGAGCGACGGGTCGAACAGGGCGTTGTAGATGGTGGCGTCGACGGTGTTGGCGTTGATGCCGAGGCCCACGCTGGCAGCGCCCTGCGGGTCGAAATCGACGATGAGCACGCGCCGGCCGTACTGGCTCAGCGCGCCGGCGATGTTGATGGAACTGGTCGTCTTGCCGACCCCGCCCTTCTGGTTGCACATCGCGATGACGCGCGCCGGCCCGTGGTGATCGAGCACCGGCGGGGCGGGAAAAGTCTCATAGTTTCGTCCAAGAAGATCGGTAGGCATAGTGCCCATGCTACCAACAGGCCTGCTCACCTTGCGCCCGGCGGGTTCGCGCGCCCCGGCCCGCTCGTGGCCGCCAGTGTTGGCCTGCCTGGCACCTTCCGTCCGCTTCGGGGTGGCGCTCATCGCCTTGTCGCGCCCTCCGGCGAGCAGGTCGCGGATCTGGCCGACCTCGTCGCCGCCGGCGTCGTCGACCGGGCGGACGTGGACGGTGCCCGGCAGGTTCAGCCTGCCCTGCGTGACGTGGGCCGCCGGACGTTCGAGGCCACTCCATCGGGCCTCGCTGAAGGCGCCGTCGCGGTACCGGGTCCCGGATTTGCCCGCCTTGCGCTTCGCCGATTCGGATTGTCCCGTTTTCCCGTTCGTCGACCCGCCTGTTTTCCGTGCCTCGCCGCCGCGCGGCCTCGCCCCACGCTGTGCCATCGCTCTCTCCCGCCTCGTCGCATACTGTACTGTTTTCCATCCTAATCCGTCCGCGCGCCAACCATCCCACACACCCGATCGCCCCAGCCAGTCCAGCTCATCGGACTAATCCACGCGTTGAAAAGCAGAAAAACACAGCGGAAAATCTGCTTTCCGACGCGACTCATTATTCTTCAGCGTCCAAAAGCAGAAAAACGGTACCGAAAATCTGCTTTTCAACGCAGTCGACCAGTCAGGACAGCGGTCGGCGTGGCACTGGCCGATGTCACCGCGCGCGGGGATGGGCGGTGAGGTAGGTCTCGATGAGGTTCTCGGGGCTGACGTGGGTGTAGATCTGCGTGGTGGTCACCGAGGCGTGGCCCAGCAGCTCCTGGACCGTGCGCACGTCGGCGCCGCCCTGGATCAGATGGGTGGCGAAGGAGTGGCGCAGGGTGTGCGGGTGCAGCGGCCTGGCGATGTGCGCGCGCTCGCCCGCCGTCTTGACGACCTCCCACACCGATTGCCGCGAGATGCGCCGGCCGCGCTTGTTGAGGAAGATCGCGCGCCGCTCCCTGGTTCCCCTGCCCTTGGCCTCCAGCGCCGGCCGGCCTTCGGCGACGTAGCGCCGCAGGGCCTTCACGGCGTACTCCCCCAACGGCACCAGGCGCTGCTTGGAGCCCTTGCCGGTGAGCACCACCACGCGCTCGTCGAAGTCGATGTCGGTGAGGTCCGCGCCGGTGGCCTCGGAGACGCGGCAGCCGGTGGCGTACATGAATTCGAGCAGCGCATGGTCGCGCAGGACCACCGGGTCGGCCGACCCTCCCATCGCCGCGGCGTCGAGCAGGCGGGTCACCTCCTCGACGCTCAGCACGTCCGGCAGGTGGCCGCCGGCCTTCGGCGCCTTGACGCGCGCGGAGACGTCGTCGGCGACGGCCCCCTGCATCAGCGCGAACTTGTGGAACTCGTGGACGCTGGCGAGCCGCCTCGCCTTGCTGCGGTTGCTTTCGCCGGCCTCGTCGAGCGCCGCCACGTAGGCCTCGACGTCGTGGGTGGTCACCCGGTCCAGGTCGTCGATGCCCCGGCCGGCGAGCCAGCCCACATACTTGTTGATATCGGCGCGATAGGCGCTGACGGTGGCCGGCGAGAGGCCACGCTCCACATCGATATGCGCCAGAAACTGCCGCAGCAGACCGTCCATCCCATCCATGGCTCCGATTCTAGACGACGGGCCGCCACCGGCCGTCGCCCCCTCGCTCCGGCAGTCGGACCGAATACGGCGATGGCCGGAACCCCTGCGACGGTCTCATCGACCACCAGCCAACGGTTCCGGCCATGGCGGCAAGACCGGCCCCTCCCGATCAGACGGTGACCTCGGGCGCGCGGTGGCGGCTGATGATGAGCCTGTCGCGACGGGCGCAGGCAAACAGGAAGAGCAGCATCGCCAACAGCAGGAACAGCCACCACAGGCACACCGAACCCCAGTTGGTGCCGGCAACGGGAACGTTGACACTGCCGACGGTATTGCGCGGAGCGACCTCAATGCACTTCGAACCATCCGAAAGCACCCGATAGCCCTCGGCATCGACCATGTATGAGGCTTCGTTCGTGGTGCAGCGGGGGATGCCACGCCTGGCCTTCGGCGACGGGGACGTCGGGGCGCCACCAGTCGCATTGAGCGTCACGGCCGACGCTGAACCCGGAAGCGTAGGACCGGCGGGCGTGAACCCCGGCGCGTTGCCCGGCATGCCCGGGCCGCCTCCAATGCCGCCACCCGCGGCCGGAACGGCCTGCCAGACGCCCTGCAGCGTGACGATCGGATGGCTGCCGGCCAGCGTCACCATCTCGCCGGGCTGGTAGACGCGTCCGTCGACGTCGGACTTCCAGCCATGGAAGGCGTAGCGGCCGGCGGGGTCGGTCAGCGTGTTGGCGGACGGGACCCTGAGCGTATAGCTGCGCTCGGTGCGCCCATTGGCCCGGACCGGCTCGAACGTGGTGCCGGTGACGGCATGGCCGTCGGCCTGGCCGGAATCGAACCGCAGCTCGTAATCGTAGACCCTGGTCCACTGGCCGGTGAGCACCGCATGCGGATGCGAGGAGTCGAGGCCGACGGCCTCCCCTGCTTGGTAAACGTGTCCATCGATGTCGGACTTCCAGCCGTCGAACCTGAAGCGGTTGGTGTCGTCACGGGAGAACGTGTAGCCGCCGGGCACGGTGAGCGAATCCGACGTGGCGGTCGTCCGCTCGCCGGTCACCGGGGCCAGGGGTCGGCTAATGGAGCCTCCCGTCGGCAGGCCGGATTGGAAGGTGAGGGAATACTGGTATTCCGGCACCCATTGCGCGTAGAGCGTCACGGAGGGATCGGCCGCGGTGACGGTCATCTTGCCGTCCACAGGGCCTTGCCCCGAACCGTCCGGCCTGGTGTTCCACCCCATGAACCGGTATCCGCCGCGCGTAGGGCTGCCCGAGGGGATGGTGAAGTCGTGGCTGCCCTCGGCGACATTGCCATAGGAGAGGCCGGCCGGCATCGAGCCCACACCGGTGCCGTTCGCGTCGAAAGCGAGCGAATAGCGGTACAGACGGCCCCATTGGGCGTAGAGCGTCACGTCGCCGTCATACAAATACAGGTAGTCGTCCACGGAGTATAAACGTCCGCCGTTCGACGCCGTGCCCCAGCCGGAGAAGCGATAGCCATCGGGCCTGTCCAGGGTGAAGGGATTGCTCGGCAGCCTGACATCAGGCGACCAGTAATCGGCGTCGCCGTAGTCATCGCCGAGCTGGGCGATGACTACGGTCAGATGGCCACCGCCGTCGTAGACCGGCACATCATGGCCGACGCCATGCACGAGCGTGGTCTTCTTCTCGGCGATGTCCGGGTTCGTGCCAGCTGGCGCGTTGGCCTTCAGGGTCAGCGTCCTTTGCCGGGCCAACACGTAGGTGCCGATCCTGTCGGCCTTGGTCGCATCCTGCGTGCGCGCGGCAAGCTCGTCGGAGTTATAGGGCCCCTTCCTGGCGGATTGTGAGACGGTGCCGGGAATCGCGAGCTGGATCCACACCAGGGGGTTGTGTTCCGAGGTATAGGCCTGCGTGCCCATCCGCGAGTCGAACGCCTGTGGCCTGAGCTTGGTGTTGCTCCCCACGGACAGCTGGGTGAGGTAGCCGCAGTCCTGGAACATCTGATTCATATCCGTGTCATAGCCATTGATGAGCGCACGGGTGTCCCAACCGGTCAGATCGAGGCTTTTCAGCTGGCTTTCGGCGAACATGCGCTGCACATGGGTGACGTGGCGGACATCCCAATCGGCGATGTCCAGCTTCCGGAAGTGGGTATCGGAGAACATATCATCCATGTCTTCGACCTTGCCGGTGTTCCATCCCGACACGTCAAGGTTCGGCAGCCCCGTACAACCGTGAAACACCTGATACATTCGCACGACATTGCCCGTGTCCCACGAGGAGACATTCAGATCCGTCAACGCATAATCATAGTTGAACATGCCACTGATGTCTTTGACGTTGCCGGTGTTCCAACGGGAAAGATCGAGGCTCGACAGGCTGTAGCAAAATTCAAACATCTCATACATGTCGGTCACGCTGCCGGTGTTCCATCCCGAGACGCCGGAAAACGTGGCGTTCGGCAACTTATAGCAGGCTTGGAACAGATAGCCCATGTCACGGACATTGCCCGTGTCCCACCCCGACACATCGAGGACCGTCAACTCATTGCACTGCTCAAACATATTGCGCATGTCGGTGACTGCGGCGGTGTTCCAACCGGACACCTCGAGGGCGGTCAACGACTCGCAGAAATCGAACAGGCCACTCATATTGGTGACCGCCCCGGTGTTCCAACCGGACACATCGACGCTTGCCAGCTTCTTGCACCTGTAGAACATCTCATGCATGTCGGTGACATGGCTCATGTCGGCGTCGCCGAGGCCTTCGATCGCCGTCAGCTGCGTGCCGTCATTCACCGCAACGGAGAAGAACTCGCTGGAATCCTGCGGGAATATCGCCTTGCCCACGAAGCGCACGGTCTGGACGGACCGGTCGTATTTGGACCGGAACTCGCTCTTGCTGACCAGCCCGCCGCTTGCCGAAGTGGTGACGGTGAGCGTGGCGCCGGAGCGCTCGTAAGTGACCCCATCCCTGACGGTGGGTCCCTGGCTCTGCGCGCCGGGAGCTTGCCGAGTGCCTCGCTGTTCGGCGGCCTGCGTCTGGACGCCATCATTGTGGCCGTTACCATCGGCGGAAGAACCGTCCTTGCCCGAAGCCACGGCGGGAGAGGACGCGGGAGATTCCACGGGCGAGGCCGGTCGCGACACCGACGTTTGCCCTGAGCCCTGACCTGCGCTGGCGGATGGCGCCGACGATGCGCCAGCGTCCTTCGGCCCTTCGGCCTCGGAGACATCCACGGACCGGACGGCCTGCGTCTGCTCGTCGGGGTGCGAACGCTGGATCTCCTGGGCGCTCGCGAACGCGGGAACCGACAGCATCCCCGTCGCGAGCAGCACGCCAACCAGCACCCTGATCTTCCGATTCATTTCCCCTCCGCTTCTCTTCGAACGCATATCTGTCTTTTGGCGACACATTTCATCCACTAGGCAATACGCAAAGAGTATGTGACACACCTCCCCAAAACCCAGTCATGGCAAGGGTTTGGTACAATCGAACGCCAGTGGAAAAATGTCAATTCCGAACAATGATTCCCAATATGACTAGCTTTTTATTACGGCAATACATTCTTCAAATTCGCGACTTTGGCCACACATCAACGAACAAACGTTTGATATCGTCAAATAACCGGCATGACCATCGAAATACCTCGCCTTTGCGATTTTCCTCAACCTCGTCGGAAACAAATGGCTATCAACGAGAACGTTTTATTGTCTGATTAAATAGACATTTATTCCAACAATCACCTGCAACAGACTCGTTTGACGTCTGTTGACGGCCAAACTGCCCCTACAATTCGCTAACAGCGTAACCACATCGACCCGAAATCCCATGCGCGAACCGCCCTTCGCTCCCCTGCCGCCTTCCCCAGGCGCACACCCATGCGGGGCAAGGAAAAAGCGGGCGGAACGGCGTGAAACCGTTCCGTCCGCTTCCGAGCGATCATGGGGCTGGCCGGCCTAGGCGACCATGGCCATGCGATCAGCCCTCATTGCCCAGCGCCTTCTCGCTGCGGCGGGTGTAGACGTAGATCCCGCCCGCACCGGCGAGCAGCACCATCACCACCAGGGCCACGAGGATGACCCCCGCGCCGCCGGTCATCGGCAGCTGCGAGATGGAGTTGACCTCGTTGACCTCGATGAAGTGGGTCGGGTTCTGCGCATGGGTCCAGCCGGTCTCGTTCGCCTCGACCAGGTCGAAGACGTCGCCGCCGTTCTTGTAGTGCGGCGCGGCGGCGGAATAGGGCGCGTCGGTGTCGATGGTCACGGTGAACGTCGACTTGGAGATCTCGGAGTAGCCGGTCGGCGGATCGGTCTCCTCGACGGTGTAGACGCCGGCGGCGAGGCCGTCGAAGCGCAGCTGGCCGGCGGTCAGGGTGCCGTCGACGGCGTCGTTCGGGGCGGAGGCGCGCCTCAGGGCCGTGGTCGCGGCGGTGTTGGAGTCACGCTGGTCGGCGGCCTTCTTGTAGCTACCCTTGATGACCTTGCCGTTGGCGTCCTTGACCGGGTAGAACCTGATCACGTGGCCGTCGCTGTCCTTGATCTGGAAGGTCGCGTCGTCGAGCTTGGTGCTGTGGTTGTTGCGCGCCTGGTCGACGATGCCGAAGTTGTAGAAGTAGACCTTGGGCTGGTTGGGGTCGTTGGGATCGTTGGTGTGGTCGATCACGCCCTCGCTGGCCGGCTGGTTCGGGGCGGTGTTGTCGTCGCCGTTGTCGTTGTCGGGCTGCTTCTGGGTGTCGTTGGAGTAGGCGAGCTTGACGCCGTTGTGCACGTTGCCGGCGACCGCCTGGTCGTCCACCCTCATCTTGTAGGTGATCTTGATGAAGTGGCTGCCGAAGTACTGCGGGTGCGCGGAGGTGCCGTCGCCCTGCGAGATCAGGCGGATGACCTTCGAAAGGTTGAAGGTGATGGCCTGCCCTGAGGTGGGCGTGGAGCCAACCGCCGGCGTGACCTCGTAGCCCGTGGGCGCGGGGACGTCCACGGCTTGGCTGCCGGCGGTGTCGAAGATCTCGGAATTGCTGATCTCGACGGTGGTCTCGTCCGGCTCATAGGTCAGGCCCGCCGACGGCTGGTCGGTGAGCACGTACTTGTAGTGGCTGAAGCCCGTGGTCAGCGGGATGCTGGCGATGATCTGGTAGGTCAGCTCGTCGCCGATGCCGGCCGCGCCGTTGGAGGGCTTGATCAGCCGCTTCTCCACAGTTGGTGTAGCGCTCTTCATCTTGATGACGCCCAGCTTGTTGGCCGCGTCGTCGGCGAAGGTGTCGTAGACGCTCTGCCCGTCCTTGGAGGTCACCTGGGTGCCCACGAGCATCGGGATGGAGGCCGGAGAGGAGCCGGAGAGCGCGGCGGTGGTGTCGACCACCAGGTAGATGCCGCCCTTGAGGCCGGTGAACTGGGCGGTCATGTCGTCGGTGTCGGCGCCTGAGGTGGGCCCGGCGACCGTGGCGACGTCGTCGCGGGTGGTGTCGGCCATGCGCCTCTTGACGTTGGCGTTGCCGGAGAGGTTGGTGACGAACTGGCGCAGCTTGCCGTCGTAGGCCTTGGCGCGCGAGTTCGACGTCGTGTCCTCGTTGCTGGTGTTGATGGTGGAGGCATAGCCCAGCCAGTTCTTCGACACCGCACCGATGACGTTGTCCTCATAGCCCGCGGGCAGCGACGAGGCGCCCGAGGCCGCCAGGTAGGCGTCCTTCATGGCGGGCAGGATATGCTCGTCGGCGGGGCCGGTGCTGTCGGCGTTCTTGGAGCTCGTGCTCACGCTGGTCAGCTCGTTGTCGCCGTTCTTGGAGGCGCTCATGTAGACGCCGAGGCGCAGCGCGGTGAACGAGTGCCCCTTGATGGCCGAGCCCTTGCCCTCGATGGTCAGGGTGGCCACGCGCGAGGCGGGATCCATCGGGTCGATGGTGATGGGGGTTTCGGCGGCGTTGGCCGCGCCCACGGGGCTGAACGCGAGAAGCGTCGCCGCGGCGGCCAGGCCTCCCAGCAGTCTCTTGAGGTTCCTTGCTTTCATGATTGCTCTCTTTCCTTTACAAATTCCTGGTTTCCGTGGTGGCTGTGGTTTCGGGTCCCGCCGGGCGCCCACCGTCTGCCCGGCCATCGCGCCTCGGGTCGTGCAACGGCACCGGAGGCACGGGGAAAGATCATGCTATGAATCGTCCACCGCCTTTCCGTGCCTGGAGAAGTATTCGACCGAGCCGACGAGCCCCATGCCCATCGCCAGCAGTGTGGCGACGAGCGCCAGGACGATGCCCAGCAACCTGGTGCGGTCGCCGGTCACCGGCAGCACCTTCACCGTCTTGGCGGTCGCCAGGTTGTAGCGCACCCACCCGGACTCGTTGTTCTGGGCGGCGTCGGAGGGATGGTCGTCGGCGGTGATCCTCGCCTCGCCTTCGTCCATCCCCTCGGGGATGTCGAACGACCAGCGCCCGTCGGCGCCGACCGTCATGCTCGCCGTGGTGTCGTCGGGCCAGGTGACGCTGACCTTCGCTCCGACATCGGCGCCGGATCCGGTCTTGAGCCGGTGGGCCGTGCCGCTGACCTTGCCCTTGGCGGGCTTGGGGTCGACGGCCAGCTGGGTGGAGGTCATGTCGAGGGTGACGAAGACGTCGTCGGAGCGGGACGTGGAATCGTCCTGGGGATTGGCGAGCACCGCGTTGAACACGTAGGTGTCGCCCTGGGCGGCCTCGTCGAGGAAGAACGCGGGGTCGATCCGGCAGCTCCAGTCCTGCTGGCCCGAGGTGGCCAGCGTCTGCGTGCAGTCGGTGACCTCCCGGGTCTCCCCCGTCCTGGCCCCTCCCGCCGAAACGGTGTGGGTGGCGTAGAGGGTGAGCTTCTGGCCGGCCATGGAGGGCGCCGCGGTGCCCGAGATATGCACCTTGCTGCCCGCGGGGAGCTCGCCGTCGCTGGTCCGCTTGGTGTGCGGCACCGTGATGGCGGCGGAGTCGATGGTCGATGGCGAGAATCTCAGCGTGCGGATGTTGGAGAAGGGCGAGGTCAGGTCGTAGCCGCTGGTCTGCTCGGTCTGCCAGGCGTGGTAGCGCTGGGTGCCGTCGGTGATGGGGTTGTCGGCGTCGGTGACCGACCACGTGCCGTCCTCGCCCACGATGGCGTGGCCCACGTAGCGGCCTCGGGTGGCCGCGTCGTCGACGTTGCCGTTGTCGTCGATCGGATTGGTGACGTCCTCGGCGTAGAGCGTCACCTTGTGGCCCGGCAGGCCGGTGCCGGTGATGACGGGATGCTGCACGGCCACGGAGTCCTGGGCGGGGGTGTCGATGGTGGGCGCCGGGGGTTCGGGCAGCGAGTACTTGTCGAACGCGGTGTCGATGGTCCAGCCCTTGTCGACCAGATAGTCGACCTGCGCCTGGTCCATGCCGTCGGTGATGCCCTGTTCGTGGCCGCCCTCAAGCGGGTTGAAGGCATCGTGCGGGGTGACGCTCTTGGCGTTGGGCGCCGTGGTGGCCAGGCACTGGCTCATCGAGCCGTCGTTGCTGGTGGTGATGGGCCAGGTGACCAGCTTGAAGTAGCCGTCGAGGCCCTGGTCGGTCTTGGCTTTCTCGAGATCGTAGGAGCCGTCGATATTGACCGCAGGACTCACCGAGCCGCCGGGGCCCTGGCGGGGCACCAGGCTGGCGGCGTTGGGGTTGAGGATGTTGCGGGCGTTGAACGCGGCGTTGGCGGTGGAACTGCCGGCGAACCACAAGCCGTCGTGGCCATTGAGCGCGTTCTGCCCGTCGACCCTTTCGGCGTGCGGCGTCAGGTCGTCCACGGGCACCCAGTCCTTGCCGCCCTTGAGACCGAGCCACTGATAGTAGAACGAGGTGTTCTTCGAACAGGGATCGCTGGCTGGCGCGCGGTTGTACCACATGACGAAGAACGAGCGGGCCGGCGCCCAGCCGACGCCAAGGCCGTTGAGGCCGTAATCGGTGACCAGCCCCCAGTTGGCCTGGTTGCCGCTCCACAGCAGGGGTGTGTCGTTCCAGCCGATGAACGACTTCGGACCGTTGCAACGCAGGCCGTCCTGGTTGTTGCCCGACCCGCAGACGTTGTCGTAGACGTAGGCGGGGTTGCCCGCCAGCACGTTGGTCTGGTAGCCGCTCTCGACGTCATTGCGCTCGTCGCTGTCGCTGGGCCAATTGCCGGAGGCGTTGGGGATCTGCGCCCACAGGTACTGGTTCATCTTCTCGCCGCCAAGCGCCGAAGTGTCCACGGAGTTGGGATAGTCGATGTCGCACTCCACTGAGATCAGCAGGTAGTCGTACTGGCCGGAGGCGATCAGATTGTGGATGGTGAAGAATTCTTCCTGGTTGTTCGCCCAGTTCAGCGCGCCCACCGTGCCGGCCATGTTGCTGCTGGCGATGGTGGGGATGTATCTGACGACCTTGCGCGAGCCGGTCGAAGAAGCCCCATAGCCAAAGCGCAACCGTAGCCCGCCCTTGGAGGCGGCATTGGCCTGTCCGTTCAGGTGGTCGACGCCTTTGTTGGCGGAGGTGTTGACCTGGTTGTGGGCCACACGCAGCACGAAATCGACGCGCATCTCGTCGGCGGCGGTGTCGATGCGCTGGTTGTTGGCCAGCATCTTGAAAAGCTTGGGGGCGTAGGAGATGGTGCCTTCGTCGCCGGCCCTGGACGACACCTGGTCGGCGTTGGCGATGGCGTTGAGCTGCGAGTCCGGGGAGGACGGGGCGAGGGGCGCGACGATCATCGTGGCGAGGGCGAGGCAGACGGCGCCCAAAGCGCACAGCGCCGAACGCCGCCACGTTGCCCACCTCTTGCGATTCGCCATCCAGCCACCTTGCATTGACATTGGAATTCTCGTACAACGTACTGATTTGAATTACAATTCTATACTAGCGTGAAAAACGTGAGACAACCCGTCTCGATGGCATTCATCGCACGAGACGCATCAAGATTTCGTTTGCCGCAAGATTCGTGTCGCCGGCCACACAGCGCTCCCACCCCCGCGGCGGCCTTGCAATCAGCCGGAAACCGTGGCGCGCAGCGCGTGGCGGACCGGCCAGCGGCGGCGATGGCGGACGAGGGTAACGATTATTCCAAGAGCGATAATCGACAGCGTCGTCACCGACCCGCGCAGCAACCCGTCGCCGATGGAGTCCTCCGGGTAGGGGATGTCCTTGGGGATCGGGCGGCGCTCGGCGGTCAGCACGAGGCGGTGGGTGTTGACGCCGTAGGGGGTGCAGGTCATCAGGGTGACCAGGTCCTTGCCCGGGCGCACCTTGTAGAGATGGACGTCGTCCGGGTCGACGACGTGGATGGCGGTGACCCGGTAGCCGATGGTGCGGCCCAGGGTGTCGATGTAGATCACGTCGCCGCGGTCGAGCTCGTCGAGCCGGGTGAACAGCGTCTCGTAGGGCCGGCCGCGGTGGCCGGTGAGCACGCTGTTGGTCGACGCGCCGCCGATCGGCAGGCTCGTGCCGTAGAGATGGCCCACGCCCTTGTCGAGCACCTCGTCGGAGGTGCCGTGGTAGATCGGCAGCTTCAGCGAAATCTTGGGGATGTGGATGACGCCCATCACGCCGCCGCCCTCGTCGAGCAGCCCCTGGTAGGTCGCGTCCTTCTGCGAGCTGGTGAGCGCCTTGCGCCCGCCCTTCGAGTTCCGCACGTCGGGGGCGAAGGGGTCGCTGTATTCGCCGAGCGAGCCCTGCCCGCCCGAGGCGATGGCCGCGTTGTAGCGCTGGGCGTCGTGGTATTCGCCCACGACCCGGCCCTGCGGCCACTTGCGCACCCGGTTCATCGCGGCGACGGCCTGCGCCTCCTGTCGCCGGGCGTTGACGTATTGGTTGGCCGGCAGCCAGAGCGCCAGCGTCACGGCCGCCACCACGAGCAGCGCGGCGAGGGCCTTCAGGACGTTGATCGCCCTGCGCTTGCGGCGGATGGTCGCCGCGTGCGCCATCCCCTCCCCCATCACCTCGGCGAAGCTCTTCGGGGCACGCTCCGGCCGTCCGGCGTCGCCCGGCGTCGTCCTCGCGCCGCAACGACCGTCGTGGCCGCGACCTCGTGCTTCGTCTGTGCTCATATCTGTTACGCTACACGGACGGGGCACACCCGGGCCGAAAAAGACCCCGGAATACGCGAAAAGCCCCCGCAAAAAGCGGAGGCTTGACGATTTCTGTGTCCGAAGTCGGAGGCTCAGGCCTTGGCCGGGGCGTTCAGGTCCTTCGGCAGCGCGGCCTTTGCGGCGTCGACGATGGTCTTGAAGGTGTCGGCGTCGGAGACGGCGAGTTCGGCCAGCGCACGGCGGTCGAGCTCGATGCCCGCGAGCTTCAGGCCCTGCATGAAGCGGTTGTAGGTGATGCCCTCGGCGCGGACCGCGGCGTTGATGCGCTGGATCCACAGCTTGCGGAAGTCGGCCTTGCGCGCCTTGCGGTCGCGGAAGTTGTAGTTGAATGAATGGAGCAGCTGCTCTTTCGCACGACGGTACGAACGGGAGCGCTGGCCGCGGTAGCCCGAAGCCCTCTTGAGAACGACGCGACGCTTCTTGTGGGCGTTCACTGCGCGCTTGACACGTGCCATATTGTTTCCTCTAGCTTTCTGTTAAACCTGTTAAAACCTGTGACCCGGGCCGATTCAGCGGCCGAGCAGCCTGCGCATGTTCTTGCTCTGCGCCGTGGCCAGCACCTGGTCGCGGGAGAGGTTGCGGCGCTTACGCGCGGACTTGTGCTCAAGGTTGTGGCGCATCGAGGTGCCCGCCTGCATGAGCTTGCCCGACCCGGTGACGCGGACGCGCTTTTTCGCGGCGGAATTGGTTTTCATCTTCGGCATTGCTGCCCTCCTATTATCTCGGGGGATCAAACTGTTCTTTGATGACCCTGCGCCCACCGGTGTCCCCATCGGCAGGCACAACAACTTGGTTTACTTCTTGCTCGTCCTCGGCTTGGCGGCCTTGGACGAGGTATTGCCGGACTTGTCGGCAGGCTTGGACGGCTTGGCAGCGGCGGGCTTGGCAGGCTTGGAGTCGCGCGCGATGCCGCTGACCACGGCCTTGGCTTTGCCGGCCTCCTCGGCCTTCGCCTTCTGCTTGGCCTCGAGCCGGGCCTTCTGGCGGGCCTGGCGCTCGGCGCGGGTGTCGGCGCCACGACGGCGCTGCTCGGACTTGGTGTGCACCTTCTTGCCCTTGGGCGCCAGCGTCATGAAGATGTTGCGGCCCTCGTGCTTCGGGTAGAACTCGATGGTGCCGTATTCGGCCACCTCGTCGGCCAGGCGCTGCAGCAGCTCCACACCGCCGATCGGCCTGGAACGCTCGCGGCCACGCAGCATGATGGTGACCTTGACCTTGTCGCCGCCGGAAAGGAACTTGACGACCTGGCCCTTCTTGGTCTCGAAATCGTGCTCGTCGATCTTCAGGCGGAACCTGATCTCCTTGATCTCGGCGGTGTTCTGGTTGCGACGGGCCTCGCGCTGCTTGATCTTCTCGTTGTACTTGTACTTGCCATAGTCGATGAGCTTGGCAACGGGAGGCTTCGCATTCGGCGCCACCTCGACCAAGTCGAGATTCGCTTCCTTGGCCAGATTCAATGCGACCGAGGTCGCGATGACCCCCACCTGCTCGCTGTTCGGGCCGATCAGGCGTACCTGGGAGACGCGTATCTCGTCGTTAATGCGTGGTTGTGCGCTGATGATGAACTCCAATCCTTATTGCCTCGGACGCATCTCGCTGCAAACCCCGGCATCAGCACTCTGATGTCATGCGCAACATGGATTCAAAACAGCGGCCGCGCAATGCGGACCGTGGAAGCATCGGCACAGCCGACATCCAGCCCCGGGCAGACCCGGAATGTCTTGAACCCGAAGCTACGACAAGCTTCCAGGTGGGGACGCACCCACTTTCTTGATTTCTCAAGCCAAAAGAACACTATACCATACCCGCCGACCAGCGGCGCCGGCCGGCGACACCCACCCGCCGCCACGGGCGAAGCGGACATGCATTCGCCTCAAATGGCCGCTTCATGCCGGCGACGACCGGCCAACCGCTTCGAGAGCGGGCGGTAGGCCGGTCGGCGACACCGCCGTTGTCAGTGTTCAGGCGACCCGGCCGCGGAGGCGAAGTTGGCGAATTCCAGCTCCGTGAAACCGCCGCCGTCCTCGCTCTGCGTCCTGCCGGTGGGACCGAAGCCCATGTGGCGGTAGAAACCCTGGGCCGCGGCGTTCGACTCCTGCACCCAGAGCACCACCCGGTCATGCGGCATCGCGGCGAGCGCCGCCTCCATGAGCCGGCGTCCGGCGCCGCGCCCCTTGGCCTCGGCGAGCACATAGATGGCGGCCAGTTCCGAGGTGCCCGGATAATCGCTCGGCGGACGGGCCGCTCCGCAGATCTCGGCGTATCCGATCAGTCGCCCGCCGTCCAGGGCCACGAACACGTTCGCGGGGTCGTGGCGCCTGGTGACCTCGAGCGCGAACTGAGGGGTGATCTTGTCGACCAGCCACTGGGGCAGCCGGCCCTGGTAGGTCTCGCGCCAGGTGCGCGCATGCACCTCGGCCTTGGCCTCGAAATCGTCGGGCGTGATGTGGCGCACCACGATGCCGCCCTCGCTTGCAACCGACATGGCCAGCCTACTTGTTGACGACGGCTTCGATGTTGTTGCCATCCGGGTCGTGCACGAAGGCGGCGTAGTAATCCGGACCGTAGTCCGGACGCGGGCCGGGGGCGCCGTTGTCGGTGCCGCCGTTGGCCAGGCCGGCCTCGTAGAAGGACTTGATGGCGTCGACGTCGGCGGCGGTGAACGCGACGTGCACCGGGGCCGGGATGACGCCCGGCTTGGGGGCAGAGACCCAGACGCTGTCGCCGTCCTTGCCGTCCACGAACATCACGGCGCCCGGGAACTCGGCGGCCTTGACATAGCCGAGCGGCGCGAGCGCCTTCTCGTAGAACGCCTTCTCGGCCTCGACATTGGACGTGGAAATGGTGAGGTGATTAATCATGGTATTCCCCTTATCTTGATGCAGGCTCACATTTTTTCGAGCCCCCGAAAAAATGTGAGCCGGAAACGAACATCGCTGAAAGCATAATAGCATCATTCCAACGATTTCGAGGCATCGTTCGACATACCCGATGTTCGTTTGACTCACATTTTTTCGAAGGCTCGAAAAAATGTGAGCCGCCACCTTGTAAAATCCATATATGCATTCCTCTCACTCCTGCGCCATCTTCGCCGCGGGCACCTATTACGGCGGCGAGCCCCACGGCGACGCCATCGACGCCGACACGCTCGTCATCGCGGCCGATGGCGGGCTCGACCACGCCCGGCGGCTGGGCGTGCACGCCGACATCGTCATCGGCGACTTCGACTCTCTTCCCGGCGGCGCTCCGGGGACCTGCGACGCCGGCCCGGAATCCCCCGAGGTGATCGCGCTGCCGCCGGAGCACGACGACCCCGACATGCTCTCCGCGCTCAAGGTCGGCTGGAGCCGCGGCGCCCGCACCTTCCGCATCTACGGCGGGCTGGGCGGACGGATCGACCACACCATCGCCAACATCCAGATGCTCGCGCTGCTGGCCCACAACGGCGGCCACGGCATGCTCTTCGGCCGGCGCGGCGTGGTCACCGCCATCGCCGACGGCTCGCTCGCCTTCCACGCCGGGGCCCTGCCCGCCCAGGAGCGCAACCGCATGGTCTCCGTCTTCTCGCACGGCGACGTCTCGCGCGGGGTGACGATAGCGGGGCTGAAATACGAGCTGCACGACGGGGTGATGCGGGGCGACACGGTGCTCGGGGTGAGCAACGAGTTCCTCGACGAGCGGCCCGCCTCGATCGGGGTGAGGGACGGCACCCTCATCGTCGTCTTCCCCTCGCAGGCCATCTTCCCGGCCTTCTCGACCACCATCGTCCCCGCCGAGACGCTGGGGCCGCTCTCCTCCCAGGTCTCCTCGCTGCTCAACCCGTCGCGCTAGCGGCACGTCTGCCTTTCGGCCGGCCGCAACCGCACCCACGCCGCATCCGCCCACCACAGCTCGCAGGGATGGGACGGATATGCCGAATTCCGTCGCCCGCCCTGCCATCGCACGCCGTCACCGCCTAGAATCGAAACGGCATCATCACGCGTCGAAAGGAACACGATGGCAACGAACGACATGCGACACACGACGGGCGCGGCCCCCGATCCGGCCCAGCAGGACGGCAAGGTGCTCTTCGTCTGCTACAACCACTGCACCACCTGCGCCCACGCGCGCCAGTGGCTGCGTGAGCACGACGTCGACTTCACCGAGCGCAACATCAAGGCCGACAACCCCACCGCCGCCGAGCTGAGGCGCTGGTGGAAGGCCAGCGGACTGCCGCTCAAGCGCTTCTTCAACACCTCGGGCAAGCCCTACCGCGAGCTGAGGCTCAAGGACCGCCTGCCGCAGATGAGCGAGGACGAGCAGCTCGAGGTTCTTGCCAGCAATGGCATGCTCGTGAAGCGCCCGATAATTGTTAACGCTAACAATATTTTGGTGGGTTTTCTGCCAAAAGCATGGCAAACGTCATTTTTTAGTACAGAAGCGTGATTAAAGTAAGGAGTGTTAGCAAATGAGGCCGCCGGCACAATTCCGTACCTCCGGCCGAATCACAGGGAGAATCACATGACAGTAAAGATTGGTATTAACGGTTTCGGCCGCATCGGTCGTCTTGCGTTCCGTCGTATCTTCGAGCTCCAGGCCCGCGGTGGCCAGGCCGGCGATATCGAGGTCGCAGCCATCAACGATCTGACGACCCCCGCGATGCTCGCCTACCTGCTCAAGTACGACAGCGTCCATGGCACCTTCCGTCACGATGACGGCACCCCGGTCAAGGTGGAGGCCACCGATGACGCAATCGTCGTCGACGGCAAGGAATACAAGGTCTATGCCGAGAAGGACGCCCGCAACATCCCGTGGGTGAAGAACGACGGCGTCGAGTTCGTGCTCGAGTGCACCGGCTTCTACACCTCCGCCGCCAAGAGCCAGGCCCACCTGGACGCCGGCGCCAAGAAGGTCCTCATCTCCGCCCCGGCCAAGGACGACACCACCCCGACCGTGGTCTTCGGCGTCAACCAGGACATCCTCAAGGCCAGCGACGACATCGTCTCCGCCGGCTCCTGCACCACGAACTCCTTCGCGGCGCTCGTCAAGCTGCTCGACGACCAGTTCGGCATCAAGGTCGGCTTCATGACCACCGTGCACGCCTACACCGGCAGCCAGATGCTGCTCGACGGCCCGCGTGGCTCCAAGCCGCGCAACAACCGCGCCGCCGCCGTCAACACGATCGAGCACTCCACCGGCGCCGCCAAGGCGATTGGCAAGGTCGTCCCCTCGGTCAACGGCAAGCTGCAGGGCCACGCCCAGCGCGTGCAGATCCCCGACGGCTCCTTCACCGAGCTCTTCACCGTGCTCGGCAAGGAGACCACGGTCGATGAGATCAACGCCGCGGCCAAGAAGGCCTTCGAGGGCAACGAGACCTTCGGCTACAACGCCGACAGCATCGTCACCTCCGACATCATCGACGACACCCACGGCGGCGTCTTCGATCCGACGCAGACCGACGTGAACACCATCGACGGCACCACGCTGGCCCGCACCGTCGCCTTCTACGACAACGAGTACGGCTTCACCTGCAACATGATCCGTACCCTGCTCTACTTCGCCGAGCTGAGCAAGTGAGCATGTCGCTCTAGCGCGCATGCCTGATTGACAGGCATCGCAAGCGATCGAAGGCCTCCATCCCCATCGGGTGGAGGCCTTCGCCGTACTCCGCCGCGGGTCACGGAGCGTTTCCGCCATAAACGGGCCACTGACGGCGCCTCACCGGCTCATTTATGGCGGAAACATATAATCCCGCCATAAATGAGCCACTGACAGACTCGCAGCGGCTCGAATATGGCGGAAACGCGCGAGGGGGGCGCGGGCGGCGAGGCTGCTGGTAGAACTGGAGGCATGAGCAAGAAGCACAAGAAGACGGCGGGGACCGCCTCGACGCCGGCGACGCGCGAGCTGACCGAGGCCGGCATCCCCTTCAAGATCTACGAATACGAGCATTCCAACGACCACATGGACGAGGGCTACGGCCTCGAGGGCGCGGAGAAGCTCGGCATCGATCCGCACCGCTCGTTCAAGACCCTGATGGCCGACACTGGCTCCGAGCGCGTCATCGGCGTGGTCCCCGTCAGCGGGCACCTCGACATGAAGGACCTGGCCGCGGCGGTGGGCGCCAAGAAGGCCGCGATGGCCGATCCCAAGGTGGCGCAGCGCGAAAGCGGCTACGTGGTCGGCGGCATCTCCCCGCTGGGCCAGCGCACCAAGCACAGGACGGTCATCGACGAAAGCGCCATGCAATACGACGAGATCCTGGTTTCGGGCGGCAAACGCGGCTTCAGCGTCGGAGTGGACCCGCACGACCTGGCCGGTCTCCTCGGCGCCACCGTCGCGCGCATCGGCACCAGGTAGGCCGGTGGCATGGCCGAACCAAGCGACCGGTCCAGCCATGCCATCGGCACCGGCCCCGATTCCGCACCATCCATCCCCGCCGGCCCACGCCACCACTCGGGTCCGCACCAGCCGCCCCGGTCCATGCCATCCGTCCGAGACCATACCGTGCCCCGGCGCACCCACCACTCGGGTCCGCACCGTCTCTTCCGGCCCATGGCATCGCTCGTCCACGCCGCCCCACACATACGCATCGGCATGTCCCACCTGCGGGCAGACGCGCAAAAACCGCCGTGCATGACCGTAGGCGATGAACTAGGATAGTGAGCGATAACAATCACGTCTTCATCGCAGAGGAGTCGATCATGAGCCCATCCACACTGCCCCCACGCTCGGGCCAGCAATACACCATCTCGCACGGCGACTACCAGGCCGTCATCACGCAGCTGGGTGCCTCGCTGCGCACGCTCACCTACCGCGGCCACGACATGATCGCCTCCTGGGACCCGGACGGGACCGTGCCGTGCAGCAACGGCCAGCTGCTCATCCCCTACCCCAACCGCATCGCCGACGGCGTCTACACCTTCGAATCGAAGACCTACGAGCTGCCCATCGACGAGCACGAGCGCCGCAACGCCATCCACGGCTACGGCTACCGCGCCTTCTGGAACCTCGAGCGCCTCGAAGAGGACGAGGCCGTCCTGAGCTGGCGCACCGGCGACATGCTGGGCTATCCCTTCGACCTCACCGTGCTCGCCGACTACCGTCTGTGCGACGAGGGCCTCAAGGTCACCATCTCGGCGCGCAACAACGACCGGGTCGACGCGCCCTGGGCCGTGGCCATGCACCCCTGGATCGCCAACGGCTTCGGCGGCTACGGCGACGAGATCGACGGCCAGAACGCCCAGTGCGAGGTCACCATCCCCGCGCGCACGCACGTCACCGTCGACGAGCGCCTGCTGCCGACCGGCACTGAGCCGGTGGACGGCACCAAATTCGACTTCCGCAAGCCCAAGGCGCTCACCGAGCAGCCCTTCGACGACGCCTGGACCGACGTGGAGCACGACGCCGACGGCAACGCCTTCGCCACGCTCACCCGGCCCGACGGCATGACCATCCACGTCGGCGGCGACAGGACCATCACCTCCTTCCAGATGTGCACCGGCACCCACTTCGCGCCGGAGAACCATCCGGCCGGCGTGGCCATCGAGCCGCAGACCGCCTATGCGAACGCCTTCAACTCGGGGCGCGACCTCATCGTCATCAAGCCCGGCGAGACCAGCGCCACCACCCTCTACTTCAGGGCCGAGCAGCGCTGAGCGCCCACCGATGACGGCCGTCCTTCCGCCGGTTCCCGCCGACGCCCGGCCGTCCGTTCCTGCCTCTTAGAGACCATTCCTGCCTCAAAACGTACATTTCCGGTCGCGAAAATGTGACAAAAAGAGCAGGATCGATCTGTCAGGGGCAGGAAGAGTGCCCGGCCAGGAACACCGAGAAGGCATCGATCCGGAATCGGCCATGGGAAAACGCTGCGGGAAGAAGTCGCAACAGCGTGCGATAATACCTAAGGCTTATTCATTGAATGCAAAGGAGTCCATCATGGGCATGCGCGGACGTAAGCGTAAGGCACGCCGCAAAAAGGCGGCCAATCACGGCAAAAGGCCAAATGCCTGAGTCGTCGAACACGGTGTGAGCAACACCGTTTCGCACCATCAATGCCTCGCATCCTTGCGGGGCATTTCTCGTATCCGGACTCGGACGGCCAAGCCTTGCGGAACGGATGCGCCGGGCCGATGCCTTCGGCGCCAACCGCCACGCGACGATGCGTGCGCGTCCATACCCGATATCAAAAAACCATCTGAAACCGCGGGTCCCCAATACGATGGAGACGAAGTCTTGAAACCAACCGAACGGCCAAGCCTCAGGAACGTGAGAGACCGGCGTCGCCGACCTCGCCGCAGCAGCGGTCGAGCGTGGCCTGAAGCCGGGAGATGAGGCATTGCGGCGCGCAGGTGGGCCGCAGCAGGAGGCGCAGTTCCTCGATCAGCGCCTTCTCGCGGGCGTCGCAGCAGGTCTCGGGGTCGAAACACTCGCCGTCGTCGACCTGGGTGACCTCCACGCGCATCGACGTCTCGCCGCCGTGACGGCTCACCGTCACGCGGCTGCGCTCAATTGACCCTGACATTCGATTCCCCTTACCGATTCGCTGCTGACATATAACTCAACATAATCCACCATCGACACCATCCATGAGTTCGCGGACAGTGAATATGCGTTACGAACTACGCGTTTCCGCCTCGTTTGCGGCACGTCGCGGCGTGGTCTTGCCCACATTCGCCGGTTGCGCCGATGCCGATCTGCCACCACCGCCACCGGAACCGCCGTCGCCATCGCCGCCCTTGGCATCACCGCCGAGCTGGTAGCCGTGCTGCCTGACGTATTCGGCCAGCTCCCGCTTGAGCTGGGTGCGGGCGCGGTTGAGCCGGCTCATCACCGTGCCGATCTTGATGCCCTGCTCGGCGGCGACCTGCTTGTAGGACTTGCCGTCGATGGCGGTGTCGATGAAGACCTGCCGGCGCTCCGGGGACAGGGAGTCCAGGGCCTTGATGATCTCGTCGGGCGCGAAGCCGTCGAGGTATTCCTGCTCGGCGGACTTGAGTCCCTCGGAGGAATGGTCGGAGGCGGAGTAGATGTCCCAGTCGTCGTATTCGCCCGTGGAGTCGTTGGCGCGCTGCGGGCGGCGCTTGGCCTTGGCGTACTGGTTGAAGTAGGCGTTGCGTTCGATGGTGGTCATCCACGCCTCGAAATTGCTGCCGGGGCGGAAACTGTCGAACGCCTTGAAGGCGCGCTCGTAGGCGTCCTGCACCAAATCCTGCGCGTCCTCGGGATTGTTGGTGAGCTTCATGGCCTGCCGGTAGAGCACGTCGACGGCGGGCATGGCCAGCTTCTCGAAACGCCGGCGCCTGTCGGCCATGGTCTCTGCCTGCTCGTTGTTCACGCCTTCAGTCTAAGGGGACGGGGGTACGCGGCGGGGAGGCCGCGTCCGGAGGCGCAATGTCGGTTTTGGGGCGCAGAATATGGGTATGAGCTCTACGAACGAAACACTGATGCACGCCCTCGACGCCGTCGCCGCGCAGGGCGAGGACACCCCGCTTGGCGAATCCTGGCTGCTCGGCTTCGACACCGAGACCACGGGCACCGGCCCCGACGACGCGATCGTCTCCGCGGCCCTGGTGCTGCGCGACCCGTCGCGTGGCTACGAGGGCGACACCGTGGCCGAATGGATCGTCAACCCGCACCATCCGATGAACCCGGGGGCCAGCCGGGTCAACGGCTTCACCGACGAGTTCCTCGAGGCCAACGGCGCCGAGCCGGGCGAGGCCATCGCCCAGATCGGCGCGATCGTGGCCGCCGCGCAGGCCTTGCGCATCCCCCTGCTGGCCTACAACGCGCCCTTCGACGTGCGCATGCTCGCCGGCGACCTGAAGCGTTGGAACCTCGCGCCGCTGCCGGCCGAGCTGCTGGTGGTCGACCCGCTGGTCATCGACCGCGAGGTCTCGCACCGCCGCGGCAAGCGCACCCTGACCTACACCACCGAATACTATGGCGTCGAGCCGCACGGCGACTTCCACGACGCCACGGCCGACACCACCGCCGCCGTCGACCTGGTCGCCCCGATGACGCGCCTCTACCCGCAGGTCGGCGGGCTGACGCTGGCGGGGCTGATGGACTGGCAGCGCCAGGCGCACGAGAAGTGGCGCGTCTCCTTCAACCAATGGCTGAGCTCGCGCGGCCGCCGGCCCATCACCGACACCTGGCTCTGAGCCCCGGGCCCGGCCCACACCATGCGGTAGCCTTACGTGTGGCAAGAAAGGTTCGGTATGGCTTTGAATTTGAGTGAAGCGGTCCGCCTCCTGGACGAGCGCCATCTGCTGCGCGAGATCATCCAGGGTGATCTGTGGTCGCGCGACCCGTCACGTTTCGACGACGCGGAGAAGCCCTTCGCGGCCATCACCTACAACAGCAGGGACGTGCGAGAGGGCACGCTGCTGTGCTGCAAGGGACGGTTCAAGGCGGAATACCTCGACGGCTGCGACGCCCAGGGGCTCGCGACCTACGTCGCCGAGACGCCGTTCGGCGAGCATACCGCCGCCCCCGGCATCATCGTCACCGACATCCGCAAGGCGATGAGCCTGCTCTCCGCGCAGTTCTACGGACGCCCGCAGGAGCGGCTGACGCTCATCGGCATCACCGGCACCAAGGGCAAGACCACCACCGCCTACTTCACCCAGGCCATCCTCAACGCCGCCAGCGACGGCAAGGCGGCCCTCTTCTCCTCGGTCGCCAACTGCCTCGACGGGCACACCTACCGCGATTCCGAGCTGACCACCCCCGAGTCGATGGACGCGCTGCGCATGATGCGCGAGGCGGCGGACAGCGGCATGGAATATCTGGTCATGGAGGTCTCCTCGCAGGCCTACAAGGTCGACCGCGTCTACGGGCTGACCTTCGACGTCGGCGCCTTCCTCAACATCTCCCCCGACCACATCAGCCCCATCGAGCACCCCACCTTCGAGGACTACCTCTATTGCAAGCGCCAGATCGCGTCCAACAGCCGCAGGCTCGTGCTGGGCGCCGACTGCGAGCACGCCGATCTGATCGCCGAGGACGCGAAGGACGCCGGCGTGCCGGTCACCACCTTCGCGCTGCACACTTCCGGGCGCGACGAGGGCACCCCCGCCGACACGGTCGCCTGGCCGGCCGACAGGGACCGCACCGCGTTCCATATCGCCGTCAACGGCGCTTCCGGCGCCACTGGCGGCACGGGCGCCGACACCTTCCGGCTGGCGATGGACGGCGACTTCAACTACGCCAACGCCGCGGCGGCGCTGACCATCGCCTCCCTGGCCGGCGCGGACCTCACCGACGCGAAGGTGGCCCACGCCATGGAGGGCATCCGCATCGAGGGGCGCATGGAGCGCTTCGAGGACAGCCACGGCGAGAACGTGGCCATCGTCGACTTCGCCCACAACTTCGCCAGCGTCTCGGCCCTGATCGACTTCGCGCAGGAACGCTACGGCTCGCGCCACCCGCGCATCACCCTGGTCAGCGGATCGGCCGGCGGCAAGGCCGTGGACCGCAGGCAGGGCATCGTCGAGGCGGCGCAGCACCGCGCCGACCGCATCATCCTCACCACCGACGACCCGGACCGCGAGCGCCCCGAGGACATCTGCCAGGCCATGCTCTCCTTCGTCGACGACCCGCATGTCGAGGCGGGCATCGTCCTCGACCGCGCGAAGGCCGTCGAGACCGCAATCGCCGAGGCCCGCGCCCACGATGGCTTCGACGTGATCCTCGTGGTCGGCAAGGGCGAGGAGCAGTGGCTCAAGGTCGACGGCGGGCACGCCCCCTACGAGGGCGACACCAACGTCGTCACCAGGATGTTCGCATGAGCGCGGCCGCGACGCTCGACGTCTCCTAGCGCCGGCCGCGGCCCGGAACCGCGCACGCGCCAATGCGCCGGCGCGCAAACGTGCCCTTCCCGCGCCGATACGCCGCCATCATCCATCGAAAGCAACGTTGAAGAGGTAATCTACAGTCATGAAGCAATTCCAGCCGGTATTACTGGGCAGCGACATCAACGCCTATGGCATGGCCAGGGCCTTCCACGAGGCCTATGGCATCGTCTCCACGGCCTTCGCGCACTTCCAGCTCGCACCCACCCGTTTCAGCAGGATCGTCGACGTGCACATCGTCGAGGGGTTCGGCGAGGCCAAGACCTTCCGCCGCACGCTGGTCGACTACGCGAAATCGATGAGGGAGAGCCACCCCGGCACCGTGCTGCTGCTCATTCCCTGCGGCGACGTCTACGCCAACCTGCTGAGCGCCTGCCGGCAGGACCTCGAGCCCTACTACGTCTTCAACACGCTCGACCCGGCGCTCAACAGGCAGCTGAGCTACAAGAACACCTTCTACCAGACCTGCGAGCGCTACGGGCTGCCCTACCCGAAGACCAAGGTGCTCACTGCCGAGGGCGTGGCCCACAAGGAGTACGAGGACCTGCCCTTCGACTTCCCCATCGCCATGAAACCGGCCGATTCCGCCGCCTGGCTCGACATCGACTTCCCGGGCCGCAAGAAGGCCTTCGTCATCGAGACGCCCGACGAGCTCGACCTGCTGATCAACCTGGCCTACGACGCCGGCTACCAGGCCGAGATGGTGCTGCAGGACTTCATCCCCGGTGACGACAGCCACATGCGTGTGCTCAACGCCTACGTCGACAGGCACCACCGTGTGCGCATGATGTTCCTCGGCCACCCGCTGCTGGAGGACCCGACCCCGGAGGCCGTGGGCAACTACGCGGCCATCATCCCCGACTTCAACGAGGAGATCTGCCTCAAGATCAAGGCGTTCCTCGAGGACGTCGGCTATGAGGGCGTCGCCAATTTCGACATGAAATACGACGAGCGCGACCAGACCTACAAGCTTTTCGAGATTAACCTGCGTCAGGGCCGTTCCAGCTATTTCGTGACGCTCAACGGGTGCAACCTCGCCAGGTACTTCGTCGAGGACCTCGTGGAGGACTCCGCCTTCGACGGCAAGACCGTCATCGGCCGCGGCGACAGGCTCTGGATGGAGATTCCGCGCTCGATCTTCCGCGACTACGTGGTGGAGGGCGACGACAAGAAGCGCGGCCTGGAGATGATCGCCCGGGGCGACTGGGGCACCACCCTGGAGTACCGCAAGGACATGAATCCCATGCGCTGGCTGCTGATCCGCCACATGTTCTCGATCTACCAGAAGCGCTACGCGCAGTTCTTCAAGCAGAAGGCGGACCTGAAATGAACAAGCCGTTCTTCGCCGTCATCGGCGGCATGGGCACGCTCGCCACCGAGTCCTACATCAGGCTGGTCGACAGGCTGACCGGCGCGCGCGACGACCAGGAGTTCCTGGACTACGTCGTCTTCAACGACGCCTCGGTGCCCGACCGGACGGCGTTCATGCTGGGCGACAGCGCGGACGACCCCTTCCCCGTCATCGCCGACGACATCGCCAAGGCCACGGCCATCGGCGCCAGCTTCATCACCATCCCCTGCAACACCGCGCACTTCATGCTGCCGCGTTTCCAGGAGCTCACCGAGGTGCCGATCCTGAACATGCTCACCGGCGCCGTCGAGCGGATGAAGGCGACCCTGCCGGTGGCGACGCACCCGCGCGTGGGCTTCATGGGCACCGAGGGCTCCCGGCATTCCGGGCTCTACCAGCGTGAGATCGAGGCGGCCGGCTACACCTTCGTCGAGCCGGATGACACCCTGCAGAAACGCATCGACTCGCTGATCTACGACGACGTGAAAAGCGGCGGTCCGCTGAGCCAGGAACGCTACCGCACCGTCATCGACACGTTCCTCGATCCGGTGGCGTCCGGCGGCTACGGCTGCGACATCGTGGTGTTGGGCTGCACCGAGCTCTCGGTCTTGAACGAGGCCTTCCCCCTGCCGCAACTGCCGATCATCGACGCCCAGACCATCCTCGCCGAGGACACGGTGGCCCGTGCCAAGGCGCTGCGCCATTAATTCCGTTCCCCAATTAATATCCGCGCCGCAGTTAATATCCGCTCCCCCAAATAAAGAGTAGCGAATAACCATCGCTAAACTAGACGCAACGTAGCATACCAAAGTAGTGTGTTCTCGAAATATGCGATGTTCGACCGTATGACTTGGCCGAGCGGCCCGGAGCGTGTCGAACATCGTATATTTTGAGAACACACGGTACGCAAAGTATCTAAAAAATCGTTACCGCTACTCTTGCTCCAACTTTTGGCTCACCACCGCCGTGACTCCGTCGGAGCGCATCGTCACGCCGTAGAGCGCGTCGGCGATGGCCATGGTGCGCTGCTGGTGGGTGATGACGATGAGTTGGGCGTGCCGGCGCAGGTCGTTGAACGCGTTGATCAGGCGGGTGAGGTTGATGTCGTCGAGGGCGGCCTCCACCTCGTCCATCACGTAGAACGGGCTGGGGCGCGCGGTGAAGATGGCGAAGAGCAGCGCCAGCGCCGTCAACGAGCGTTCGCCGCCGGAGAGCAGGCTCAGCTGCTTGACGCGCTTGCCCGCGGGGCTCGCCTCGACGATGACGCCCGTGGTGAGCAGGTCGTCGGGGTCCTCCAGGCGCAGCCGCCCCTTGCCGCCGGGGAAGAGCGTGGCGAAGACCTTCTCGAAGGCGACCGCCGTGTCGTCGAAGGCGTTCTTGAACACCTCGATCATGGTGTGGTCGAGGTCCTTGATGAGCTTCAGCAGGTCGTCGCGGCTCTTGGCCACGTCGTTGCGCTGGTCGTTGAGGTACTGGTTGCGCGTCTCTAGAGCGTCGAACTCCTCGGCCGCCAGCGGGTTGACCTTGCCCAGCGCCTTCAGGTCGCGCTCGGCCTTCTTGAGGCGCTTCTCCTGCTCGGCGCGGACGTAGGGCACCGTCTGGTAGCGCGAGATGTCGAACGTCCTGCGGGGCGCGTCGTCACCAGCGCCGGCTGCGGTATCGTCGTCACCGTCGCCGTCCAGTTCACCGCCACGATCGGATGTGTCATCGCCGGCAACGGCCATCCCGGGCGTCTCGGCCACGACGGCGCCGGCAGCGGAACCAGAACCGGCCATGCCGGCATCCCCGGCTTCGCCCTCATCGTTGTCCGTTCCTTCAATCGGCACCGGATGACCCTCGTCGTCGAGCACCGGCACCGGCCTGTCGGGGCCGTATTCGTCGACCAGCGCCTTCAGCCCCATGCCCAGGGTGTCGGAGACCTTCTGCTCAATCTGGCCGTACCGCGCCGCCAGCCGCTCGCGGTTGACGTCGAGCTCGTGTTCGCGCCGCTGCAGCTGCGCCACCTTCGGCTCCTGCCCGTCGCGCTGGGCGCGCAGCGTCTTGAGTTCCGCGTCGTGGCTCGAGGCGGCCTTGGAGAGCTCGTCGCGCCTGGCGACCACGGTTTCGAGCTCGGAGGCGACCAGGGCGGCCATGCCCCGGGCGTCCGCGGCGATCTGACGGTCGTGACGCTGCTGGCGCTCGCGCTTGTCGTTGAGGGCCTTCATCCTCGCCCGCCTGGCGACCGCCTCGTTCGACTGGTCGTGCAGCAGGCCGGCCTGGCGTTCGAGCGAATCGGCCTTGCGGCTGGCGTCGTTGAAGACGATCTTGGCCGAGACCTCCTGCTCGCGCGCCTTGTCGAGCGTGGTCTCCAAGTCGCGCACGCGCCGGTCCAGGTCGTCGAAATCGTCGTCGCCGGCGTCGCTGTGCTCCGCCTTGTCCAAGGCCTGCCTCAGGTCCTCGAGCTTGAGCTGGTGGGTCGCCCGCTCGTCGTCGGAACGTTTGATCCTCTCGTCGAGCCCGCTCATCTGGCGTTCGAACTGCCGGACCCGCTCCTCGACGCTGTTGAGGTTCTTGCGCGCCTGGTCGGCCTTGACCTTGGCCTGGATGCGCTGTTGCGACTGGCGGTCGACCTCGAGCCGGGCCGCCTCGAGCGCCTTGCTCGCCTTTTCGATCTTCGGCCTAATCGCTTCGGCCTCGCCTTCGAGCCGGGCCGCCTGCGCGCCCGCCTTGTCGCGCCGGGCGGCCAGCGACAGGTCGCTCTGCGAGCGTGACGAGCCGCCGATGGCGCCCACGGCGTTGACCACCTCGCCGTCCTCGGTGACGGCCTGGGCGAAACGGTGGTCCTTCAGGGCTCCGAGCGCGGCGTCCATATCGGGCACCGCGGCCACGTCGGCGAGCAGCAGGCGCACCGCGGCCACGACGCTGGAAGCGAAGCCTTGGTCCTTGGCGGACGGGTTGACGCCGATCAGCGCGGCCGCACATGTCGGTTGGCCGTCATCGGCCTTGGCGTCGATACCTTCATCGCCGGCTCCGGCACCTTCCGCCAGCGGGTGCAGCACGACGGCCTGGCCGAGCTTGCCCTCGCTCGCCCGCCTCAGGGCCTCGACCATGTTGGATTCGCCGGGCACCACGATGGCGCTGGCGAACTGGTCGAGCGCGTGGGCGACGGCCTCCTCCCAGCCGTCCTCGACATGGATGAAGTCGGCGAGCCGGCCCAGGGCGGCCACCGCGTCGTCGTGTTCGAGCTCGCCGGAGGCGTTGCGGCTTTCCAGTGTCTCGTTCAACGCGTCGGCCTTGGCCTTCAATGCCGTCACCTTGGCGGTGGCCGCACGCAGCTGCTCCCGCAGGGCGTCCAGCTCCTCCTGGCGCCGGTGCATCGCATCCTTCGCCTCTTCGAGGTCGGTGGCCGCATCGTCCCCGCCGGTTGCCTCGGTCTCGCGCTGCAGGGCGGTGCGTTGGGCCTCGGCGTCATCGCGCTGTTTGGCGACGGACTCGCGTTGGGCGTTGAAATCCTTGGAGCGGCTGGCGGCCAGGTCGATGGCCGACTCCTCGCGCGCGGCCAGCTCGCGCAGGTTGGCGACCTGGGAGGTGTGCTCCTGGGCGGCCTTGCGCAGCTGGGTGAGGGTCTGGCGTGCGGCGGCGAGCTGCTTCTCGTCGTCGGCGCGGGTCTCGGTGGCCTTGTCGTAGGCCAGGCGCATGTCGTCGACGGCCTTGCGCTGCTCGGCGGCCTGCCCGTCGAGCTCCTTGGCGCGCGACTCCAGGATGTCGGGGTCCTCGCCGAAGTTCGTGATCATCTGGCCGGCCAGCGAGCGGGCGCGCTCGTCGGCGAGCGAGGCCAGGGAGCGGAAGCGCTCCTCGATGCCCGAAAGCTCGTGCCAGATGTCGTTGATCCGGGCCATCTCGGGGCTCGACTTGGAGCTCAGCGCCTCGATCTGCTCGATCTGCACCTTGACCTGGGCCAGCTCGCGCTGCGCGGCCTCCAGCTGGTGGCGCACCTCCCCCAGCTCGCCCCGCAGCTCGGCGCGGCTGGCCATGGAGCGTTGCGCGTCCTCGGCGAAGATCCTCGCACGCGCGTCACGCAGGGAGATCTGGATGCTGGCGGCGCGACGGGAGATCTTGGCCTGGCGGCCCAGCGGGCCCAGCTGGCGGTGGATCTCGCGCAGCAGGTCGTCGGTGCGGGCGAGGTTGCCTTCGGCCCGCTTGAGCTTGCGCAGCGCGCGTTCCTTGCGCTTGCGGTGCTTGAGCACGCCGGCGGCCTCCTCGATGAAGGCGCGGTGGCCGGCCGGATCGGCCTTGAGGATCTCGTCGAGCCTGCCCTGCCCGACGATGACGTGCATCTGCTGGCCCAGGCCGGTGTCGCTCAGCAGCTCCTGGATGTCCAGCAGCCTGCAGGGCGAGCCGTTGATGGCGTATTCACTGCCGCCGTTGCGGTAGATGGTGCGGCTGATGGTCACTTCGGTGTAGTCGATGTTGAGCGTGCCGTCGGTGTTGTCGATCGTCAGGCTCACCTGCGCGCGGCCCAACGGCGGGCGCGAGGAGGTGCCGGCGAAGATGACGTCCTCCATGGAGGTGCCGCGCAGGTTCTTGGCGCCCTGCTCGCCCATCACCCAGGTCAGCGCGTCGACGATGTTGGATTTGCCGGAGCCATTGGGACCGACCACGGCGGTGATGCCCGGCTCGAAGCGCAGCGTGGTGGCGGAGGCGAAGGACTTGAAGCCCCTAAGCGTCAATTCCTTGAGATACATCGATGATGGCTTCCTTTGCTCTTCCCGCTCCGCCCGGGCGCCTTCATACGGCGCTTCCGCTTTCCCTAGCCATCATACCGTCTGGGGCAACCCAACAAACCGTCCATTCATGACACAACTGCGACGAAAAGCACGGAAACCGGCACGAAAACATGCTTTTCGTCGCGTCGGCCGAGGAGCTTTCCCACGGGCCTTGGCTTATTCGGCGGCCTTGCCGGCCTGGCTGTTGGCGTGGTGGCGCAGTTGCTCGGCGGTGGCGCCCGGCTCGGTCTCGTTGGCGAACGGCACCTGCTTCACCCCGAAATCGCCGAACGCGTCGCCGAAGACCTCGGAGACGATGTCCTCGTCGTCATCCTTGGCCGCCGCGGCGGCGTCGGTGGCGTCCTTCGCCTTGCCGGCCACGCGCTGGGCCTTGGGCAGGGCGAGCTCGGGGTTCTTGCGCTCGGCCAGCAGCGTGCGGGCGTCGCCGGCGGTGACGAAGCTGCCGCAGATCAGCACCCCGTGGCCGTAGCCCACGCCCAGCTCGTCGTTCTCGTCGACCAGGTCGACGGCCCTCTGGATGGCGTCCGGCAGCTCGTCGATGCGGGTGACCCGGTCGCGCCCGAAGACACCCACGGCGATCTTCTCGAGCTGCTCGGCGGGCATGACGCGCTCGCGCCACGAGTTCTCGGTGACGATCAGCTGGCTCAGGATCGGCTCGAGGGTGCCGAGGTACTCCTCGACCTGCTTGTCCTTCATCATGGCGACCACACCGACCAGCTGCTCGAAGTGATAGTTCTCCTCGATGGCCGCGCGCAGCGATTCGGCGGCGTTGACGTTGTGGCCGCCGTCGACGATGATGGTCGGCGAGGTGCGCACCTGCTCGATGCGCCCGGGGATCCGCACCCCGCCCAGCGCCTCGGAGACGACCTCCTCGGTGAGCCTGCCGGCCACGGGGATGACCGTCTCTGCCGCCGCGAGCGCCGCCAGCGCGTTGTGGGCCTGGTGCTCGCCGAACTTGGCGACGGGGATGTCCCTGTAGGTGCCGTTGGGCGTGCGCAGGGTGACCACCTGGCCGCCGACCGCAGGCTGACGCGAGACAACCTCCATCTCCTCGCCGTCGCGCACCATGGTGGCGTGCGCCTTGACGGCCGCCGCCTCGAGCACGGGCATGACCTCGGCCTCGTGGGGCTGGGCGCCGATGATGGCGGTGGACTCGTGCTTGATGATGCCGGCCTTCTCGGCGGCGATCTTGGCGGGGGTGTCGCCCAGCCACTGCATGTGGTCCATGTCGACCGGGCCGATGATGGCGGCGTCGCCGTTGAGGGCGTTGGTGGCGTCCCAGCGCCCGCCCATGCCGACCTCGAAGACGGCCACGTCGACCGGCGCGTCGGCGAACTTCCAGACGGCCATCGACGTCAGGATCTCGAAGTAGCTCATCGGCGCCTTGCCGTCGGCCTCCATCCTGGCGTCGACCAGGGCCACGAAGTCCTTGATCTGCATCCAGGTGTCGATGAAGTCGTCGTCGCTCAGCTGCTGGCCGTCCACGGCGATGCGCTCGTTGATCTTCTGCAGGTGCGGGGAGGTATAGAGGCCGGTGCGCATGCCGTAGGCGCGGCAGATGGCCTCGGCCATGCGGGCGGTGGAACCCTTGCCGTTGGTGCCGGTGATGTGGATGACGCGGAACGTGTCCTCGGGATGGCCCAGCAGGTCGAGCATCATGGCCATGACCTCCAGGTCGTGGTCCAGGGCCTCATGCGTGGTGCGCCGGCGCATGATCTCGCGCTCGACCTCCCGGATGGTGATCCCGTTGGTGTGTGGATGCTCGAATGACATAAGACCTCGTTAGTCGCTGGAACGCTTGGAAAACAACGGTCCCCATTCTAGGCAACGGTGCCGCCAGCGCTATGCCCCGCGAGGAACGCCCGGCGCGCCCACGCCCTCTGGCCTTCCCGCCGGCGTGCCGCGGCGTGGAAGCGGGCCTGAAGACGGGTACGCGGGCCACTAGGATGGAGGCATATCCATTCATCGACCAGGAGAGGACATGAGCGAAGTCGTGACGAGCAAGGACAGGGAATACGAGGCACAGGAAATGGCGCAGGCGCCGGGAGCCGACCAGCCGATGGCCGACAGGACGAACAACCGCACGCTGCGGCCGACCACCTCGAAGAAATTCGCGGAGTTCATGAAGACCGGCTGGGAGGACCAGGAGCCCGAGATCAAACCGCTGGAATCCAGCAGGTTCATCGGCGCGCGCCTCAAGGCACTGGGCAAGCGCTTCGAAGGCGAACGCATCGTCATCCCCGCCGGCCAGCCCAAGACGCGCAACAACGACGACGACTACGCCTTCCGCCCGAACACCGAGTTCTCCTATTACACCGGGCTCGGCCAGGACTACGAGGCCGGCGCCGTGCTCGTCCTGAACCCGGTCGACCCCGACTCCCCCGAGGCGAAGGCCGGCGCGACCCACACCCCCGAGCTCTTCGTCGCGCCCCGCGCCGACAACAGCACCGAGGCCTACTACGCCGACGCGCACTACGGCGAGTACTGGGTCGGCCCCCGCGCCGGCCTGAAGGAGCTCAACGCGATGACCGGCATCGCCACCCACGACATCGCCCAGCTGCCCGACGCCCTGGGCAAGGACGTCGGCGCCGAGGCCGGGGCGGTGCACATGCGCGTCATCCGCCTGGCCGACCCGCAGATGACCGACGAGGTCGAGGGTGTGCGCGAGGCCAACGGCTTCCCCGATCCGGACGCCAACGAGAAGGCCGACGACGAGCTGCAGGAGTTCGCCTCGACCGCGCGTATGGTCAAGGACTCCTACGAGGTCGGCGAGATCCGCAAGGCCGTGGCCGCCACCAAGCACGGCTTCGACCGCATCCTCACCCGCCTGCCCGAGGCCGTGGGCAAGCCGCGCAGCGAGCGCATGCTGGAAGGCGAGTTCAACGCCGTCTCGCGCGAGGAGGGCAACACGGTGGGCTACGACACCATCATCGCCTCCGGCGAGCACGCGCCCATCCTGCACTGGATGCGCAACACCGGCGTCGTGGGCCACGGCGAGATGCTGCTGATCGACGCGGGCATCGAGGTCGACAGCCTCTACACCGCCGACATCACCCGCACCTTCCCGGTGGACGGCAAGTTCACCCCGCTGCAGAAGAAGATCTACCAGGCCGTGCTCGACAGCCAGCAGGCCGGTTTCGAGGCCGCCAAGCCCGGCGCCACCTACTCCGACATCCACCATGCCTGCATGCGCGTCATCGCGCAGAAACTGCACGACTGGGGCATCCTGAAGGTCGACGTGGAGGAATCGCTCTCCCCCTTGGGCCAGCAGCACCGCCGTTGGCTCGCCTGCGGCGTGGCGCACCATCTGGGACTCGACGTGCACGACTGCGCGCAGGCACGCTACGAGTCCTACCAGGGTGCGAAAATCACGCCGGGCATGGTCTTCACCATCGAGCCGGGCCTCTACTTCGCCAAGAACGACCTGCTGCTGCCCCCGGAGATGCGCGGCATCGGCGTGCGCATCGAGGACGACGTCTTGATGACCGAGGACGGGCCCGAGTGGATCTCGAAGGACATCCCGAAGCAGATCTCGGACGTGGAGGAGTGGATGGCGCAGCGCGCGGCTGTCAGGAAGTAGGTCTTCTTCTTTAGCGTTCTCTTCCCATCGTGGGGGAGGTAAAAATATGTGTTGTCCGACACGCTCCGGGCCGCTCTGGCCAAGTCTTTACGGTCGGACAACACATATTTTTACCTCCCCCACTACGTATTGATGTCAGCAGGGGCTTATTCGGAACGCGCTGCGGGGTTTGGGGAAGCGGATAGAGAAACGGGTTGATTTTTTCGTTAACTTGGTTAATATATGAAGAACGTTAATTGAGTGTCGGTCACCGCGGGCGGCACCATGGCCCAAGGAGGTGTCGCTATGCAACCCATGTCGCCACGCACCTCGCCCTCGCTCTCCCAGGTCTCCCGCCGGGACGTGTCGGAATCGAACCGGTCGCATGTGCTCTGGCACCTCTACCGGCACGGGGTCGCCTCGCGCGCGCGGATCGCCGAGGCGCTGGGGCTCACCCCCGCCGCCATCACCAAGATCACCGCGCGCCTCATCTCCTCCGGGCTCATCGCCGAGACGGGCGACATCGAGGGCAGCCGTCGCCGCCGCTCGATAGGCCTGGCCCTCAACACCGAACGCTTCCACTTCATCGGCGTGAAATTCGCCCGCAGCCTCGTCGAGGTCGGCGTCTTCGACCTGGCCGGCGGGCGCATCAGCCTCATCGACCTGCCGGACGTCGCCGACGACACCGTGGGCGAGGCCGTCGCCGCGATCCACCGCACCATCGACCGGCTGCTGGCCGGAGACGAACGGATCGTCGCCATCGGCATGGCCGTCCCCGGCCCCTACCTGCGCCAGACGGGACGCACGGCGCTTGTCTCGTCGATGCCCCATTGGCGCGACATCGACTTCATCGAGGAGTTCGCGCAGGGCTCCCCCGTCCCCGTCATCATCGAGCAGGACGCGCGCGCCGGAGCCTTGGCGCAGCGGCTCTTCGGCGAGCCGGACGGCACGGGCAGCCTGGCCTACTACCTGCTGGGCGAGGGCGTCGGTCTGGGCGTGATCGAGAGCGGCAGGCTCGTCAACGGCAGCCTCGGCGCGGCCACCGAGCTCGGCCACGTCTCCATCGACGTAAACGGCAGGCCCTGCGAATGCGGCAACGTCGGCTGCCTCGAGCGCTACTGCTCGGCCGGCGCCATCCACGAGCAGATCGACCGGCGGGGCCTCGTGCCCGGCTCGCGCTCGATGACCCACCGCCAGGCCTGCGAGCGCCTCTTCGAGGCCTCGGAACGGGGCGATGAGGGTGCGCGGGAGCTGGTCCGGCAAGTCGGCCGGTACGCGGGCTACGGCTGCGTGACGATATGCAACGCCTTCAACCCCAGCCGCATCGTCATCGGCGACATCGGCGCGATGGGCGGCGATGTCCTGCTCGACGCGGTCCGCGCGACGGTGGCCGAACGGGTCATCCCCCAGATCGCCGACGCCACCGACATCTCGCTTTCGGCCCTGCCGACCGACGCCACCGTGCTGGGCGCCGCGGCCGCGGCCATCACCGAATTTTTGGACCATCCGATGCGTTTCGCCGGCATCCCCGGCGCACGCACGGGCACGGGGCGCCGCAAGACGCCCAGGAACTAGGAAAGGACCACTCATGGCCAAACCAATCGTCGTATCCCTGGGAGAGCTGCTCTGGGACATGTTGCCCGGCGGCAAGCGCGCCGGCGGCGCACCGGTGAACTTCGCCTACCATGCCGCGATGAACGGGGCGGAGGGCCACGCGATCAGCGCCGTGGGCGAGGACGAGCTGGGCGACGAGCTCATCGAGGCCACCAAGGAGTCCGGCGTCGACTCCATCATCCAGCGCAACGCCTGGCCCACCTCCACCGTGGAGGTCATGCTCAAGAACGGCATCCCCGAATACACCATCGTCAAGGGCGTGGCCTGGGACCACATCCTCTACACGCGCGAGCTGATCGCGATGGTGGAGCGGGCCGACGCGATCTGCTACGGCACGCTCGCCCTGCGCAGCCAGGAGTCGCACGACACCATCATCGAGCTGCTGAAGCACGCCAAGCCGACCTCGATGCGCTTCTTCGACATCAACATCCGCGGCGACCACTATTCCAAGGAGCTGATCGACGAGCTGCTGGGCTACGCCACGGTCTTCAAGATCAACGACGCCGAGCTGCTGCTCCTGCAGGACATGTTCGACATCCGCGGCACCTCCGACGAGCAGGCATGCCAGTGGTTCATGGACCGCTATGGGCTCAGCTACGTGATCCTGACCGCCGGGGCGACCTTCAGCACCATCGTCGCCAAGGACGGCGAGAGCTCCACGCTCGACACCCCGCGCGTCGACGTGGTCGACACCGTGGGCGCCGGCGACTCGTTCTCCGGCACGTTCACCTCCAAGGTGCTCACCGGCTCCTCGCTGGCCGAGGCGCACCGGGCCGCCGTCAACACCGCGGCCTTCGTCTGCACCCAGAACGGCGCCTGGCCCACCTACCCCGAGCGTATCCCCGACTATCTGGCCGAGGAGGCCAAGGGCTGAGGGCGGACACGCACCAACGCATGGAAAACGCCACCGAGGGGCAACCCCTCTGGTGGCGTTTTCGTTTTTTGGAGAGACTCGAGGTATTTGAGCAAGTCTCCCGTCAGAGTCTCAAGATTGGACGGGCGGCAAAACCAGCGTTCACCGGGCATCTCCTTTCGGCCACTCGCGTCCGAACCGGCCCGTCGTCAGCTCGGCGTGGGTGCAGATGCGGCGCATGGTGACCGACGCCTTCGGCTTGGCCGGAGTGTAGAGGACGAGGACGTCATCGCGCAGATGGAACTCCACGCAGCCGTTGTACAATCCACCGGGATTGTCGAGGATATGAGGCCGGTAACCATCCGGCACACGGCCTTCCACCTGCAGCTCGTCCACCATGAGATCGCGCAGCTCCTCGACGCACGCACGGTCATAGCGCTTGAGCCTGCGAAGGTCTGCCAGGAACGCGGCCGAATAGTAGACCTCCAACATGTCAGTCCTCCGCAAGAAGAGAGTCGAACAGTCTCCGGGACTCCTCGGGCGTACGGCACACCACATCGCCCGGCAGTGGGTGCATGGCCCGCCAGTCGGACTGCTCAGGCGTCAGTCCCCTCATGCCCTTTTCGGCGGCCATGACTTCGATGTACATGTTCAGGTCATTGACCAGCGTGCTCCCGTTGTCCCTCGCCTCCTGGTCAGCGAGGTGGTATTGCTCGTCATCGACGGGCAGATTAATCGTCACTGTTGCCATGCCAGGCTCCTTCCAAATCCTCGATATCGCGAGCGTCCACTACCCGACATTCTAAAGACATCGGATTCGACTTCTTCCAGCTTACGCTTACGGCATCTCCTCCAGCGTCCTACTGTCCGACATCAACATCATCACACGGCGACAGGGCTTCCTTGCCTCGCCCAACGGCATCGCACGGACATCACTTCGCCGAATCCTCCATTCACATGAGCTCATTCGTTTAAACGGACGAATTCCCGCCACTCCGATTACCACCCCAAGTACCACCTGAACATGCCCAGACGGTTTTCGTAAGCCCTTTCCCCGAACCCACGGGAACCTTGCGATTCCAACGAAAAAGGGACTTCCGAATCGCTTCGGAAGCCCCTTGTCAGTGGAGATGCGGGGAATTGAACCCCGGTCCGATGGCCGAACCCTCAGTCTTCTACGTGCGTAGTCCGCTGGCCGTATGGCGATTTTTCTGCCCCCATCCGTGTCGCGGACGATGGATGGCGAGCATATCCGCAGTAAAAGTCCCTGAGTCACCCTGTGGCGCGATGGCTCAAGCAAGTCCTCTAATGACGCCCAGCATCCTCCCGAAGACGAGAAGGAGTGGACGGAGCAGCAAGCTCACTGGTTAATCCTGGCGCGAAGCTCAGGCAGCGAGTGCGAACTCAGTGCGATTAGATTTAGCACTTGTTGTTTCGTGGAGGTCATCTCGAGAGGACTCCACATTCTCGGCACGCTTCCCTGCGACGAACAGGTCACCGTCGAAACCGATCATCCCCAATCTTGAATTATCAAGCCCCGGCTCTCACCGGACTTTTCATGATACCGCCGCTCAGCGACGAAAGCGCGCGAACGTGGCTGAAAGCGTAACGGGGGGCCACGGCGCCCACTCCCCCGCTCCGGCTAGACTGGACGGCATGAGAATCGTGTTGCAGAAAGTCAGCGAGGCCGGCGTCGACGTGCTCGACGAGGCCACCGGAAAGCAGGACCCCACCTTCGAGCCGAAGCACATCGGCATCGGCTACATGCTGCTGGTGGGCGTGGCCGACACCGACGGCGACGAGCAGATCCGCTGGCTGGTCCACAAGATCGCCAACCTGCGCGTCTTCGAGGACGAGGCGGGCAAGATGAACCTGTCGCTCAAGGACGTGGGCGGCGCCATCCTCTCGATCTCGCAGTTCACGCTCTTCGCCAACGTGCGGCGCGGCAACCGGCCGAGCTTCATCGATGCGGGCGAGCCGACGCATGCCGAACGGGTCTGGCACGAGTTCGACGACGCGCTGCGCGCCGAGGGCCTTGAGGTGCAGGAGGGGCGCTTCGGCAGCCACATGCGTGTGACGCTGACCAACGACGGCCCGGTGACGATCGTCTTCGACACCGACGAGCTGATGGCCAAGCACAAGTAGACCACCAGGCCAGCCGCTATTTGATGATGGGGTGCAGCGGCGCGGAGACGTCGATCTGGTGCTTGTCGCCGATCTTGCTCGGGTCGTTGCCGATTTTGTCGACCACTGCCTTCTTGAGCTTCATCTGCGAGGAATCGCCCCAGATGATGACGCGGTCGCCGCCGTTGAGCTCGGTGGTCACCGAATCCTGGGTCTTGGCCTCGACCTTGGTGACGCTGTGGCGCATCTGCGCGGGCATCTGGTTGAGCACGCGCACCGCCTGCTGCACCGCGCGGCTGCTCAGGCCCGAGCCCACGCGTTTGACCTCGATGACGGGGATGCCCTGCGCCGAGACGTTGCCCACGGAGTTGAGCACGCGGCCCTGGCCGTCCACCGCGACCATGTTGCCATTGCGGGTGCGCAGCATGGCGGCGGGTTCCTGGGCCACGACGCTGACGCCGAGACCCTGCGGGAACTCCTTCTTCACCTTGGCCTGCGAGACGCCGGGTATCGCCGTGAGCTGCTTGGTCACCTCCGAGGAGGAGACCAGGAACAGCGACTTACCGGACTGCTTGCGGGCGATGGAGACGATCTGCTGCCTGCCGACCCACTTGTTCTGCCCGGAAACCTCGATCTGGTTGCCGTCGAGCAGGAACACCGGCGAGAAGAACAGGAACCAGGCGAGCGCGGCCACGCCGGCGAGCGCGACGACGGAGACGAGCGCCTTGCGCACCACCACCATCCGCCTGGCGTGCTTGTGCTCCTTGAGGCGCGCGTTGAAATCGACCACCTTGGGGCGCGCGGCCACGCCCAGCATGTTCGTGGTCTCGCCCAGGGTCTTGGCGATGAGGTCCTCGCCCTGGAGCTCCCTGGCGTCGACGAATCCGCCCGGCGCGCTGCGGGAGCGCCGTTTGCCGGCCGAGGAGACCGAGCGCGGCCCGCCCTTGGCGCCGGTGGCGCGTCGGGTGGCGCGCATCGACCTTGCGGACCTGCGGCGGGTCGTCACCTTCCCTGAAGAACCCGTCGAACGGCCCGTGCGTGTGGAACGGCCAGTGCGCGAGGAACGCTTCCGAACCTTCGACGCCGAAGCGGAACGAGGTGCGGTCGCCTTCCGCGATGACGATGACGATGGGGACGTGGACGACGACGAGCGACGGGTGCCTTGGACCGTGCGTCCGCCCTTGCGCTTCAAGCCGGACGCCCCGGAAGCGGCGGCACGGCGCGTCGAACGGCGGGACCCGCCACCCGACGAAGCCCCGCCACCTGTCACCACACGACGTCCGCTCACAGCCGCTCCGTCTCGTCGCGGGCCGCGAGACGTTGGAGGATGACCGCATCCATGGTGGTCACGTCCCCCGCGCCGACGGTGATGATGACGTCGCCCTCGCGGGCATTGTCGGCAAGGGATTCGGCACCCTCGCGCAGGCTTTCGCACGTCGCCATCCAGCCGGTAGCAGGGTCGTGCGCCAGCCCCTGCGCGGCGTCGACGATGTTGGCGGCGACCACGTCGGGGAAATCCTCCTGCCGCTCGCGGGCGGGGTAGATCGGGGCGACGAGCACCTGGTCGGCGGCGGCGAGGGCCTGGGCGAACTGGGGGGTGAAGAACTTGGTGCGGCTGAACAGGTGCGGCTGGAAGAGCACGCGGATGGAGGCCGAGGGATAGCGCCTGCGCGCGGCGGCCAGCAGCGCCCCGATCTCGGTGGGATGGTGCGCGTAGTCGTCGACGACGGTGACGCCGTGGGCCTGGCCGTTGATCTCGAAACGGCGCGAGGCACCCAGGAACGTGGAGGCGGCGCGGGCGGCGAGGTCGGGGTCCATGCCCAGCAGGGCCGCACAGATGATGGCGGCGGTCGCGTTGCGGGCGTTGTGCATGCCGGGCACACGCAGGCCGACGGGGACCTTGCGAGACTCGGCCGACGAGGCGAATCCGGCCGGCAGCTCGATGACGAAGCGTTCGGCGCCGTCGCCCGCCGACTCCTTCTCGGAGAGGATGCGGACCAGCAGGGTGCCGTCGAGGCCGGAGTCCCCGCCACGCCCGTCGATTCCGGCGATACTGGCGACGCTTCCGGACGCCTCGGTGGTGTAGCAGATCGTGCGGCGGCGGACCTCAGGGGGCAGCATGCGCATGATGGCGCGCGAGCCGTCGTCGTCGAGCGACATGACGACGTGGCCCTTGGCATGCCCGGCGTAGCCGACGAAGGCGCGACGGTAACGCCCGGCGTCGCCGTAATGGTCGAGGTGGTCGGCCTCGGCGTTGACGATGAGCGCGATGTCGGGATGGTATTTGGCGAAGCTACCGTCGGATTCGTCGGCCTCGGCGACCAGCACCGCACCCTTGCCGGCGTGCCCGCCGTCCAGCGCCTCGCCGTCCGGGTTCTGGATGGAACCGCCGATGGCGTAGCTGGGGTCGGCCAGCCGTCCGGTGCCGGCGTTGACGAGGATGTGGGAGAGCAGCGAGCTGGTGGTGGTCTTGCCGTGCGCCCCGGCCACGCTCACCGACCGCTTGCCCGCCATGAGCAGCGCGAGGATGTCGCTGCGGTGCACGATATGAGAGCCCTGCGCGGCGGCGGCCACGATCTCGGGGTTGCCGGGCTTGATGGCGGTGGAATAGACGACGGTGCGGGCCCCGGCCACGTTGGCCGCCTGCTGGCCGACGAACACCTTGACGCCCAGGGATTCCAGACGCGCGGTCCGGTCATTTGCGGCGCGGTCGGAACCGGAGACCTCGACGCCCTGTTCGACGAGCATCTCGGCGAGCACGCTCATGCCGGCACCGCCGATGCCGATGAAGTGGGTGTGGCCGAGCCCGGAAAGGGTCTGCGAGCCGTCGAACGCTGCGCGCTCGGGGTTCAGATCGATGCGCTGGCCGCCATCGTGGCCCTCATTGCTTGCTGGTGTGCTCTGCGACACGACATGCTCCTTGGACGTTCTGCGCCGCGTTCGACGACGGCTGGTCTGCTCTCCATTATGGACGAACCCATGGCCTTGCGGCTAGGCCCGATCGGCCTTCTGCAGCACCACGCGGGCCATGGTCTCGGCGGCGTCGCGGATGCCGTAGGACCAGGCGGCCCGGCCCATGGCCCCGAGGCGTTCACGGTCCGCGATCAGGGCGGGGACGTTGGCGCGCACCCAGTCGGCGGTGAACTCGGCGTTGGAAACCATGATGCCGCCGCCGGCGTCGACCACGGGCTGAGCGTTGAAGCGCTGCTCGCCGTTGCCGATCGCCAGGGGCACGTAGATGGCGGGCAGGCCCACGGCGGCCAGCTCCGAGACGGAACCGGCCCCGGCCCGGCAGATCACCAGATCGGCGGCGGCGAACGCCAGGTCGATGCGTTCGAGATATTCGGCGACGTGGTAGTCGCCCTGCCCGGCGTGCGCGGGATCCAGGTCGGTGAGCACACCTTCTTCGGCCCGCTGCGCCACGCTTTGGCGCACCTCGTCGCTTTTGCCGCGGCCGGTCAAGTGGATGACCTGGCCCAGGGCGAGCAGCTCGGGGGCGGAAACGCTTACGGCACGGTTGAGGCTCACGGCGCCCAGCGAGCCGCCGGTGACCACGATCAGGGGGCGCTGCGGGTCGACGCCCAGCGCGCGTGCGGCCTCGGCGCGGGTGGCCTCGCGGTCCTTGGCAAGCCTGTCGCACAGATCGGCGATGGCAGGGCGCAACGGCAGCCCGACGCGCCTGACCGTGGCGCCCTTACCGGCCTTCAGGCCGGTGCCGTCGTAGGCGGTGCCGATGAAGCCGGCCCAACGGCCGCCGAGTCTGTTGGCCATGCCGGCCCGCGCGTTCTGCTCGTGGATGACGATGGGCAGGCCCATCCTGTGGGCCACCGAGTAGACGGGCGCGGAGGCGTAGCCGCCGAAGCCGACCACCACGTCGGCCTGACGCCGCTCGAGGATGCTGCGCACGCGGCGACGCTCGCGCCGCCAGGCGGCGGGGAAACGCAGGGCCTGGGCGTTGGGCCTGCGCGGGAACGGGACCTTCTCGATGGTGTCGAGCTCGAAGCCTGCCTGCGGCACCAGATCGTGCTCCAGGCCCACCGCGGTGCCGACCACCGACACCGCCGCCCGCGGGTCGAGCCGGCGCACGGCCGCCGCCACGCTCAGCAGGGGGTTGACATGCCCGGCGGTGCCGCCGCCGGCCAATACGATATGCTTCATGCTGCTTCCTCCAAGCTCGCCTCGACGCCGCGAAACGCCCGCCACCAGTCCGAATTGTCCATGGCCCGACCGGGCCCGCTCACAGGCTCAACGCCAGCGCGTTCGCCTTGATCTGCGGCTGCTCCTTCATCATACTGGTGGCGACGCCCGCCGCGATCAGGCACATCACCAGGCTCGAGCCTCCCGCCGAGACGAAGGGCAGGGGCACGCCCATCACCGGCAGCAGGTCGACGACCACCATGATGTTGACGGCGGCCTGGCCCACGATCCACACCGCGATGCACACCGAGACCATCGAGGCATAGCGGTCCTTGTTCTTCACGGCGATGACGATCATGCACCAGCCCACGGCCACGAAGAGCAGCAGCACGATGACCGCGCCGACGAAGCCGGTCTCCTCGCCGATGATGGCGAAGATGAAGTCGTTGTGGGCCTCGGGCAGGTAGTTCCATTTCTCGCGCGAGTTGCCGATGCCCACCCCGAAGAGGCCGCCGGAGGCCATGGCGTACTTGGAGTGCGTCGGCTGGTAGCAGGTGGGCTGCGAGTTGGGGTCGCTGCACAGCGTCGAGAACGCCAGCACACGGCGCATGCGGTTGGGGCTGGAGAAGACGAAGAAGAGCACGGCCGCCACCATCACCGTTGCGATGGCGAAGAGCCACTTCCAGGGGAATCCGCCGGTGACGAAGGCCGCGGCGCCGATGAGCAGCATGATGATGGCGGTGCCGAGGTCGCCGCCCAGCATCACGGTGCCCAGGCACAGCAGGAAGACGGCGCCCACCACGAAGTAGCCCTTGATCCGGTCGCCGGCCTTGCGCTTGGCCACGTTCGCCATCGCCGCCGGCATCCAGATGCACAGTGCCAGCTTCATGAACTCGGCGGGCTGCATGGTCACGCTGCCCACGCCGATCCAGCCCTTGTTGCCGTTGATCTCGATGCCCAAGGGCGTCAGGGTGAGCAGTTGCAGGAGGATCGAGACGACCACGACCCCCATGGAGGCCTTGCGGTAGAGCTCGACCGGCAGGCGCAGGGCGAGAGCGCCGAACAGGAGGCCGATCACGCAGTAGAGCCCCTGGCTCAGCGCCTGCTTCCATGGCGAGAGGCCGTAGGAGATCATGGTGACCGAGGAGGAGGAGAAGACCATCACCACGCCGAAGCAGGTGAGCGCCAGCACCGCCAGGCGGAAGCCGTAATAGCACCACAGCGGGTTGAGCAGGCCGCGGATGCCGGTGTAGTCGCTGAGGTCCGTCTCGTCGCGCCCGGCGGCGGGTTTACGCCCGGCGGACGGTTTGCGCCCGCCCGCTGGCCCGCGTGCCTTGGAGGACTCGCGCGCGCCGGAGCTCCGGCCGGCCCTGGTGGGCCTGCCCGGCTTGCCCGCGCGCCCGCTGGCGCGGCGTCCTCTCGATGACCGGTCAGCCATGGACACTCACCCAACGGCCGGCGGCCTTGGCGAACCGCTCGCCGCGCTCGGCATACGATTTGAACTGGTCCATCGAGGCACAGGCCGGTGCCATCAGCACCACGTCGCCCGGACCGGCGTAGTCGCCGGCGGCCTGCACGGCGCGCTCCATCACGGAGTCCCTGTCGTCCGGGTCGATGAGGGTGACGGGGATGCCGGGAGCGCTGGCGGCCAACGCCTCGCGCATCGGGGCCTGGTCGACGCCGATGACGACGGCCGCCTTGATCCTGCCGGCCTGACGGGCCACCAGGTCCTCGAAATGGCCGCCTTTGGCCAGCCCCCCGGCGATCCAGACCACGGACTTGGGCCCGTAGCTGGAGAGGGAGGCGTTGGCGGCGTGGGCGTTGGTGGCCTTGGAGTCGTCGACGAAACGGATGTCGCCGCCCTCACGGCTGGCGCGGGCGACGGTCTGGATGCGGTGGCCGCCGGGCGCGAAAGCCCGCAGCGCCTCCAGGCAGTGACCGGGGTCGGCGCCGAGGCCCATGGCCAGCGCCAGGGCGGTCAGGGAGTCGGCGAGCAGATGTGGGTAGATGGTGCCGTCGGGCTCGCACAGGTGGGCGAAATCGGTGACCCTGGCCAGCGCGTTGGCCGAGCCGTAGGGGGCGCCGGCCAGGCCGCTGGCGTCCACGATCCATCCTTCGCTCACGCCGATCTGGCCGGGTTCGGGGGCGTTGAGGGTGAAGCCCACCTTGCGGCATTCGGGGCCGGTTTCGGCCTCGGCGGCGAGCTTCGAGACGCGTTCGTCGTCGGCGTTGAACACCAGGGCGCGCCGGGCGCGGTGGAAGACCTTGGCCTTGTCGGCGGCGTAGTTGGCCATGCCGCCATGCCAGTCGAGGTGGTCGGCGGCGATGTTGGTGATGGCGGCGCAATCCAGCGCCACGTCGTCGGTGAAGTGCATCTGGAAGCTGCTGAGCTCCACGCACAGCGCGTCGTGTGCCGGGTCGGTGGCGGCCAGGGACACGGACTTGCCGATGTTGCCCACGGCCGGAGCGTCCATGCCGCAGCCGGTGAGCATGGCCGAGACCATCTGCGTGGTGGAGGTCTTGCCGTTGGTGCCGGTGATGCCGATCCATGGCGCCGGCGCGGAGGCGAGGCCGGACTTGGCCGGCACGCGCAGGTTCCAGGCCAGCTGGACCTCGCTGATCACGGGGATGCCACGGCGCTGGGCCTCGAGGATGAAGGGGGTGCGCGGGTTGAAGACCGGGGAGGCCACCACCACGTCGATATCGTCGAAGTCGATGTCGTCGAAGGAACGCAGGTCGGCCTCGGCCTTGCCCTCGTCGACGCTCAGCACGCGGCCGGCCCGGCCCCTGAGCGCCTCGACGGCGCCCCGCCCGGAGACGCCCAGCCCCGCCACCAGGACGGTCTTGCCCGTGTAGTCCACGCCCTGCGACCGCTTGCCTGTCGTCCTCATCATCGTCCGCTTCCTTTATCTTGATTGCCTTGTCGTCGCCATGCCTCCGGCCCGCTTCAGTGCAGCAGTCCCGAAAGCGAGGCCCAGTTGGTGTAGAAGATCATCACGCCGACCAGCACGAAGATGAACTCGATCATCCAGAAGCGCACGACGACCTTCGACTCGCCCCAGCCGAGCAGCTCGAAATGATGGTGGATCGGCGCCATCTTGAAGACGCGCCTGTGGGTGAGCTTGAAGCAGCCGACCTGGATGACGTCGCTCATCGCCTCGATGACGTAGAGCCCGCCGATGATCACGGCGAGGAACTCGGTGTGCGTGGCGATCGACAGCGCGGCGAAGAGGCCGCCGAGGGCCAGCGATCCGGTGTCGCCCATGAAGATGGTGGCCGGATTGGAGTTGTACCACAGGAAGCCGAAGCAGGCCACGGCGGCGCAGGCGGCGATGATGGTGAGGTCCAGCGGGTCGGAGACGGCGTATTGGAAGCCGGGCTTCACCCCGCCCTTGAGGTGGTAGCTCTCCCAGAAGGCGATCATCGTGTAGCCGGCCAGCGAGATCATCGACGAGCCCGCGGCCAGGCCGTCCAGCCCGTCGGTGAGGTTGACGGCGTTGGTCCAGGCGCTCATCAGGAAGTTGACCCAGATCACGAAGAGGATGATGGCCACGGCGCGGCCGGCGAAATCGAAGCTGAAGAAGGGGCGCTCGATGAAGCTCATGCCCGGCTGGGCGCTGGAGAAGCCGGATTTGGTGGGCATCATCAGCGCGAGCACCGCGTAGACGGTGGCGAAGACGAACTGGCCGAAGAACTTGCCGCCCACCGACAGGCCGGTGTTCTGCTTCTTGCGCACCTTGGCGAAGTCGTCGATGAAGCCGAGCAGGCCCATCGAGACCATGGCGAAGAGCACGAGCACCGCCGACCAGGAGATGTGCTCTCCGCGGGTGAGGTAGCGGTAGGCCGCCGAGACGCCCCAGCCGAGGATGACGGCCAGGTTGATGACCACGCCGCCCATCGTCGCGGTGCCGCGCTTGACCAGATGCGATTGCGGGCCGTCCTGGCGGATGTACTGGCCGTAGTGCAGCCGGTGCACCAGGCGGATCATCACTGGCGTCCCCGCCATGACGACCAGCAGCGAGACCAGGATGGCGATGATGAGGGAGATCAATGTTCCAGCTCCACTTTCGTTATTGTCCTTGACTTTGCCTGTCGGCCCAACGTTCCGCCAGCGCGGAGAGGCCCGAGACGTGCGACCCCTTGAGCAGTACCACCGTGTGGCGGTGCTCGCGGGCGTTGCGGCAGACCTCGCGGTCCGCCTCATCGACATTATGCACCCTGCGCACCACAAGCCGTGGCCGCGCCTCGCCGGCCGCCGCTTCGGCGCCCCGGGCCATGGCCTCGGCGAGCGCGTCGAAATGGCTGTCGGTGCCGCTGCCCACGGCGATGATCTCGTCGAGGCCGAGGCCCGCGGCGTAGGCGCCGATCCGGGCATGCAGGCGCTCCTCGTCGTCGCCGAGCTCGAGCATGACGCCCAGCACCGCGACGCGATGGGTGGCGCGCTCTTCCTTGCCAGCACCGTTGCCATCGTCGGCGTGCCAGGCGGCCAGGCCGTCGAGGCCGGCGCGCATGGAGTCGGGATTGGCGTTGAAGGAGTCGTCGATGAGCGTGAACGAGGCGCCGTCCCGGCTCACCGTGGAGACGGCCATGCGGTGGGGGCTGACGTGGCGCACCTGGCTCAGGCCGGCGGCGATGGCCTCGGCGTCCATGCCGAAGAAGTGGGCCACCGTGGCGGCGGCCAGGGCGTTGATGACGTTGTGCGCACCGCTGATGCCGAGTCGTACCTCGGCGCTGGTGCCGTCGGGAAGGAGCAGGGTGAAGCGCGGATGGTCGAGCTCGTCGACGCCCACCTCGCCGCAGGAGACCATGCCGACCTGGCGGCCGTCCTCGCGGGTTGCGTTCGCGCCATCCTCGCCGGGCAGCCCGAAGAAGAGCACTTTGCCGGGCGCCAGGCCCTGCATGGCGGAGACCCTCGTGTCGCCGGCGTTGAGCACGGCGGTGCCGCCGGGCCGCAGCCCGCGCACGATCTCGCTTTTGGCCTGCGCGATGCGTTCGACCGAGCCGAACTCGCCGAGGTGGGCGACGCCGACCTTCAGGACCACGGCCAGGTCGGGCGGCACGATGCGGGTGAGTCCGGCGATCTCGCCGACGTGGTTGGCACCCATCTCCGCGATGAGGAAGCGGGTGCCCTCCCCCACTTTCAGCGCGGTGAGCGGCAGGCCGATGTCGTTGTTGAACGAGCCAACCGGCGCCACCGTGGGCGCGATCAAGGAAAGCAGCGAGTTGAGCAGGTCCTTGGTGGTGGTCTTGCCCACCGAGCCGGTGATGCCGACCACGCTGAAGTCCGCGCCCTCGGCACGGCGCCGGTCGATGTTGTGCCGGGCGAGCAGACCCAGCGCCTTGACGGAGTCGTCGACCACGATCTGCGCGATGTCGTCGGCGCCCTCGACCTCGTGCTCCACCAGCGCCGCCACGGCACCCTTGGCCCCGGCGCCGGCCACGAAGTCATGGCCGTCGACCCGTTCGCCGGCGATGGCGACGAAGACGGAACCGTCCACCAGCTGGCGCGAGTCGCTGAAGGCGGAGGTCGCCACGGCCTCGCCTTCGGCCACGCTTGCGGCGCCGGCCATCCTGCCGTGCACCGCCTCGGCGATCTCGGCCACCGTCATCGGCATCATAGGAGTTCCTCCATCCCTGTCATCCCTGTGTTCGACGCTTCGCGTCTCAAGTTGAAAATCCTGGTCACAGGCCGCGCGCACCGGCCGCATGCCCGCCCGCCGCGCGCCTCACCGCAGTTCCCTGGAGACCCGCAGCGCGTTGCGGATGTTGCCGCGCTTCACTCCGGCACAAAGCGCCATGGCGATGCACAGCGAAAGCCGGCGTTGCGAGGCCATGTCACGTTCGGCGGATCCCTGGCCGGCCAGCCAGCCCGATTCCTCGGTGCGGGTGACCAGGCCCGCGGCCTTGCCCGTCTGGAAACCATACCTGCCACGGATGTCATCGAAGGTCTCGGCGGCTTTCTGCCGGCCCAGCTCGTCTATGCTGCCGAGCACGTCGACGCTCACGCCGTTGAGCGCCCCCGGCCTCAACGTCTCGTCGTCGACGGCGATCACCATCGCGGCGACCCCGTCCTCGGAGCTGACCGCCAGGGCGTGCTGCACGTCGAGGACGCCGGCGGGATAGTCCATCCGCAGCCCGCGTTCCAGCGAGCTCGACCCCGCCTGGCTCAGCGTGCCCACGGGATTGCCCAGCATATGCAGGAAATCGGCCAGGCGCACCACGTCGGCGTGCACCTCGTCGGCGTCGGCGCCGCACACCGCGAAGACGGCCAGGGTGCTGGAGGGGGAACCGGCGATCGAGGAGGCCATGGCGCCCAGGGTGGCCGTGTCGGGCTCGCCCAGCAGCAGCGGCACGCCGGTGGCGGCGGCCTCGTCGCGCATGGCGTGGGGCACGAGCATCGCGTAGGCGCCGTTGGATGCGGCCACGGCTAGCGATCCGGCGTCCGTGCCGTCGTCTCCGGGCACGTAGAGCGCGCCGGGGCGCACGGAGTCGGGGGTGTCGGCCAGGGAGGTGACGGTGGTCGATGAGGCGAAGTCCGGCACCAGGTCGAAGCCATGGTGGCTGGCCAGACGGCCCAAGGTCATCCGTTGCGACATCGATTCGTCAACAGCGCTCATCGCTCACCCTTCCCGCCGTGGTTACCATTGCACCGGAATAGCACCCTTGCGGGGCGTGGAGTTGGGAACCTCGTACTTCTGCATAAGGAATTCACCGATCTGCTTGAAGAGCGGGCCGCTGGTCATGCCGCCGAGGCTGCCCTGCGGGTTGCCCATCACCACGGTGACCACAAAGCGCGGGTTGTCGGCCGGCAGGATGCCCGACCAGTCGCTGACGATGCCGGAGAGCTTGCCGTCGCCGCCGCTGACCTCCGCGGTGCCGGACTTGGCGGCCACCCGGTAGCCGTCGACGCCGGAGAACTGCTGGTAGTGCTCGGCGGAGGACTCCATGGCGTCGAGCAGCTGCGCGTCGGCCTTGTGGTCGACCACGCGCCGGCCGTTGGACTTGGCGGGCACGGTCTCGTGGCCGTTGGCGTCGGTGACCGTCTTGATGATGGAAGGCTTCTGGTAGACCCCGTCGTCGGCCACGGTGGCGATGGCGTTGGTCAGCTGCAGCACGTTGGTGGCGTAGCCCTGGCCGAAGAGGATGGTGTCGCGCGTGCGCCCATCCCAGGTCTCCGGGCCGCGCAGGGTGCCCTGCGACTCGCCGGGCAGGCCGAGGCCGGTGGGCTGGCCGATGCCGAACTTGGTGAGGAAGTCGTAGCGCTGGGCGCTGGTGTACTTCTCGGAGGCCATCACCATGCCCACGTTCGAGGACTCCTGCAGGATGCCCGCCATCGTCCAGTTCGAGACCGGATGCGGCAGCACGTCCTTGAAGACCTGACCGTTCTTGTCGAGGTGGTCGGGCACGCGGAACTTGTCGGACATCTGGTGCAGGTCGCTCTGCATGAGGCCCGCCATCGAGAAGACCTTGCCGATCGAGCCGGGCTCGAAGGTCTGGCTGACGGCGCGGGAGACGTTGAGCTTGGCCTGGTCGCTGCCGGCCTCGATCTCGTCGGAGTCGTCGAGGGCGATGATCTGGTGGGTGCGGGTGTCCTCCACGCACGCGATGGCCCAGTCGGCGTTGTATTTCTTCTTGCCGTCGACAAGCACCTTCTTGACGTACCAGTCCACGTCGGCATCGATGGTAAGGCTCACGTCGCTGCCGTCGCGCGCCTGCACGGACTGCGAGAGCGTGCCGGGGATCTCGACGCCGCCGTTGCCCTGCTGGTAGACCTTGTAGCCGTCCTTGCCCGCGAGCTCGGCGTTCTCCGTCTGCTCCAGGCCGGCCACGCCGGTGCCGCTATCGTCGACGCCGCCGAGCAGCGCCCCCATCATCGTGCCGTTGGCGTAGACCCTGTTCTGGCTGAGCTGGCCCTGCACCACGTCGCCGAGGTTGAGCTTCTCGATGGCGCGCTTGACATTGGGCTCCACGTCGCGCTTGAGCACCGCGTAGTGGCCGCCGACGGAGAGCTTTGCGCCGATCTCCATCGAGCTCATCCCCAGCAGCGGGGCGAGCAGGCGACCGACCGCCGCGGCGCCGGTGACGCCGACCGGCTTGCCGTCGACCTGGTGGCAGTAGTCCTTGGTCTGCGGGGTGCAATCGATGGGCTGGAAGCTCTGGGCGGCCTCGGGGTCGCCGATGATGGTGTAGCGCTCGACGCTCTGCGAGAGCACCGCCCCGTTGGCGTCGAGGATCTTGCCGCGCCTGGCCCCCACGGGCACCTTCATGGTGCGTCCGGCGGTGGCCGCCTCGGCGGTGGACTTGCCGTTGAGCAGCTGGATGCTGGCCAGCTGGCCGAAGCAGAAGACGAACAGCGTCGCCAGCACCACGCCGATGACGATGCAGCGGAAGGCGAACTGGCGGGTGCGCACGAAGTTGACGAGCCGGGGGAACATCACTGAGCCCCCTGCGACGGCTGGTAGCCCTGCAGGTCGATGGAGACGGAGCCCTGCTGCGGCACCATGCCCATCTTCTGGGCCTTGTCGGGAAGGCCCGCCTGCAGCCTGTCGAGGTCGGCCTGGTCATCCTCGATGTCCTGGTTGAGCTTGGTGATGTTGCCCTGCACCTGCGTCTGCTCGAAGGAGTTCTGGGCCATCAGGGTGCGGAAGCCGAGCGAGCAGAGCACCGAGGCCACCAGGAAGACCACCACGAGGATGATGTGCACGCCGGGCACGCTGCGGCCGCGCACCCACTCGGAGAAGGAGTCGAGCCGCGCTGAGAGGCCCTCGCCACCCCTGGCCTGCTCGTTGTCGACCAGCTTGAGCTTGGGACGCGAAGGCGCGGCGTATGGCTCACGCTCGCGGCCCGCCGGTGCCACGTTGGAACGCACGGTTCTCGCACTTGCCGCCATCATGCTCTCCTTGTCGCGTCGTCATGTCTGTTTGCTTCCCTGCCCGGGCGCCTCGCGCCGCGGACGGTGCCACGCGCCTGTTCGGCGAAGGCCTTGCGCCAGCGATCCGGCACCGGCCGGGAAAGGCGGACCCCGCGCAGCCGCACCGAGGCGGAACGGGGATTGCGCGCCAGCTCCTCGTCGTCGGCCTTCACCGCTCCGCGGGTGAGCTCGGCGAAGAAGGGCCGGGCGTCCTCGGGCACCACCGGCAGGTCGGCGGGCGCGTCGACGCGCAGCCCCTGGGCCATGAAGGCCTTGACGCTGCGGTCCTCGAGCGAATGGTAGGACTCGACCACCAGCCGGCCGTTCACGGCGAGGTGATTGGCGATCTGCGGCAGGGTGCGCGCGAGCTTGTCGAGCTCGCCGTTGACCTCGATGCGCAGCGCCTGGAAGACGCGCTTGGCCGGGTTGCCCTTGGCACGGTGGGCCTTGGGGACCACGCGGTCGACCAGCGCGTTGAGCTGGCCGGAGGTCGTCAGCGGCTCGGCGTCGCGCCCCTCCACGATCGCATGGGCGATGCGGTGGGCGAAGCGCTCCTGGCCGTAGTCCCTGAAGATGCGGGTGAGGTCGGCCTCGGAGTAGGTGGCGAGCAGGTCGGCAGCGTCGAAGTCCTGGCCCACGTCCATGCGCATGTCGAGCGGGGCGTCGTGGGAATAGGAGAATCCACGGTCGGTCTCGTCGATCTGCAGGCTGGAGAGCCCCAGGTCCATGAACGCGGCGTCCACGCGCTTCAGGCCGAGCGAGGCGAGCACGTCCGCGAACTCGTCGAACGCGGCGTGCACCGGGGTGAACCGGTCGGCCAGGCCCAGGTCGGCGACGCGCTCCCCCGCCAGCTTCAAGGCCTCGGCGTCGCGGTCGATGCCGATCAGACGGGCATTGGGGGCGGCCTTGAGGAAGGCGGTGGCGTGCCCGGCGAGCCCGAGCGTACAGTCGACCACCACGCTGCCCGGCTTGGCCAGCGCCGGCGCGACCAGACGCACGCAGTCGTCGAGCAGGACGGGCTGGTGGATGTTGCTCAGTTCTTCTAGCTCTGCCATCACCACTCCATCGCCGGCAACACGTCATCGGCTATGTCGGAGTAGCCGTCCTCCTTGGCGGCAAGGTAGGCCTCCCAGGCCGCCTTGTTCCAGATCTCGGCACGGGTGCCCACACCGATGACCACGATCTCGTCTCCGAGGCGGGCGTAGTCGCGCAGCATCTGCGGCACCAGGACGCGCCCCTGCTTGTCGGGCTCCTGGTCGACGGCGCCGGAGAGGAAGACGCGCAGGTATTCGCGGGCCGCCTTGTTGCCCATCGAGGTGCGCTGGATCTGCATGGCGATGCGGCGGAACTCACTTTGTGGCAACAGGTAGACGCAGCGCTCCTGGCCGCGTGCCATCACCATGCCCGCGCCGAGCTGGCCGCGGAACTTGGCGGGCAGGGCCATGCGCCCCTTCTTGTCCATCTTGGGGGTGTAGGTGCCGAGCAGCAGCGGAATCATGGGGGTGTGCTGCCGTGCTTCGGCGGTGGAATCGGCGGGCCCCTCGCCCGTCATCGTGCCGTCAGGCTCAGCCATATCCACCCCCTTGGTGTGACGAATTCGATATTCAATTCACCACTTTACCCCACCTATCACCATTTTTCCCCACTTAATCACGAAAAAACAACTTTTTTTAGGAAAATAACGATTTCCCCGGCGTTTTGTTGACGTCAAATGGTGGACAGGCCGGCGGTTTGCGGCTGAATCACGCGCGAAACGCCGATGCGGCGGCACGGCAAACCCACACGGCGGCCCTGTTGCCGTACATCATCGAAAACATCTGAGAAACTAGATATATTAAGACGATATGTCGGTTCAAAAGCCTCCCCAACGACCTGCCGACGTGGCAACCATCAAGACGTTCCGCACTTCGGATTCCCCACCTTTCCGCGAGCGCGCAACGCACTGTGCCGATCGTCGTTCGGCACAACCTTCACGCCGCCCCTACCCCCCCCGTGCGCAACGCCCCTCATGCCGGCTTTCCAAGCCACCGACATAAGCCTCCCGCTTCTCCCGCGCGCAACACACTCCACTTTCAAAGCCGTCATTGGCAAGGCCAACCTCTCCGGCTCCCTCCGCGCACGCAACACATCCCCTCAGCATGACGAGCCGGTGAGCACGGTATTGGCTGCCCCCCCCCCGCACTCAAGGCCTCCCTCACGTTGGATTTCAAAGCAACCGACATGAATCCCATCTTCCCCCGCACGAGCAACGCCCTCCAACGGATTCCAGCCGGCGCACGAGGAAATATGCCCGGCTCCTCCGCGTGCGACGCATTCTTGTCCAGAAACCGGGCACATGCTCCTTCCACGCGCGCAACACACTGGCCAGGGCGCGCACCGGGCTCGTCTCCCGGCGCAACCCCGTTTTCGGTAGGCCCGGAGCGGTATATTGGTATGCCTGAAGTTTGCCAATAAAAGGGAATCACGTATGTCGAGCTACTCCTCACAAATCGCCGAAGAACAGCGTGCGGTCACCCATGCCTACGGGAGGCTGGACGACCTGCGGGCGCAGACGAAGGCGCGCCTGGACGCGGTTCGCGCGGCGGGCGCGCACGGCTCACCGACCATGCGCACCGAACGCGACTCCTTCGCCACCCTCTACGAGGACCGGCTCACCCAGCTGCGCGCCGTCGAGGACCGCCTGGTCTTCGGCCGCATCGACGACACCACCGGCAACAAGCGCTACATCGGGCGCATGGGGCTTTCCAGCAGGGAGCACGAGCCGATCCTCACCGACTGGAGGGCCGAGGCCGCACGCCCCTTCTACGAGGCCACGCCCTCGCACCACGGCGACATCGTCATGCGCCGCCATCTGACGCTGAGCTTCCGCGAGGTGGTGGGCATCGAGGACGAGGTGCTCGACGTGAGTTCCGAGCAGGTGGGCGCCGCCGAGCAGTCCGGCACACTGACCGGCGAGGGCGCGCTCATCGCCTCGCTCAATTCCAAGCGCACTGGCAAGATGACCGACATCGTGGCCACCATCCAGGCCGAGCAGGACCGCATCATCCGCGCGCCGCTCGACCGGGCGACCGTGGTGCAGGGCGGGCCGGGCACCGGCAAGACCGCCGTGGCGCTGCACCGCGCCGCCTATCTGCTCTACACCCACCGGCGCAAGCTCGGGCGCTCCGGCGTGCTGGTGGTCGGCCCCAGTCCGGCGTTCCTGCGCTACATCGACCAGGTGCTCCCCTCGCTCGGCGAGACCGGGGTCGTCTCGCGCACCATCGGCGACCTCATCCCCGGCTTCGACCTGAAGGCCACCGACGAGCCGCACGCCGCGGCGCTGAAGGGCGAACGTCGCATGGCCGACGCCGTGGCCAACGCCATCGCCGCCCGCGTGCGCGTGCCCGAATACCTGCCCCAAGTAAAGATCAACGGCATCACGGTGGCCATGCGGGCCAGCGACATCGTGCAGGCCCAGGGCGACGCGCGGCGCACGCGCCTGCCGCACAACCGGGCCAGGGAGACCTTCGTCAAGAGCATGCTCTCGGCCATGCGCAACCGCTACGTCGAGCAGCTCGACTACACCCCGGAGCAGGCCGAGATCAGCGACGCGGGCATGCAGCTGCGGCTCAACGACGATATCCGCCACACGCTCAACCTCGCCTGGCTGCCGATGACGGCGCCGTGGCTGATCGACCAGATGTTCGCCAAGCCCGCGCAGCTGAGGCGTTTCGCGCCGTGGCTCTCCGAGGATGACGTCAGGGCGCTCACCCGCCCGAAGGGCTCGCCGATGACCGTCTCCGACGTGCCACTGCTCGACGAGGCGATGGAGCTGCTGGGCCCCGACCCCAAGGAATCCGCGCGCCTGAGGGCCGCGAAGGCGAAGCGCGCCGAGGAGGAGCAGTTCGCCAAGGACACCCTCGCCCAGGCCGGCATCGGCTCGGGCATCGTCACCTCATCGATGCTGCTCGACAACATCAACGGGCTGGACGCCGAGGACATCGCCCGCCACGCCGCCAACGACAGGGAGTGGACCTACGGCCACGTGGTGGTCGACGAGGCGCAGGAGCTCACCGCGATGGACTGGCGCATGCTGATGAGGCGCTGCCCCTCGCGCTCCTTCACCATCGTTGGCGACGTGGCGCAGACCTCGGCCCTGGGTGGCACGCACCGCTGGGAGGAGACCATGGACAGGCTCTTCGGCCCCGCCGGCTGGGACCTCAACGAGCTGACGATCAACTACCGAAATCCGCGCGAGGTCTCCGGGCTGGCTTCCGGCTTCGCCAGGGGCGAGGGCCTCTACATCTCGACGACCGAGGCGGTGCGTTCCGTCCCCGATTCCGTCGTCCGCCTGCAGGTCGCCGGCGCGACCGACCTGGGCCGGCGGACCGTCGAGACGGCCCTGCGCCTGGCCGGGGAGTTCACCGGCGAGGACGGCACCGGACGCGTGGCGGTCATCGCCGCCGGCGAGATGGTCGCCCCCCTGCGTTCCGCGATCGACGAGGCATTGCGTCAGGAGGCACACGCGGGGCTGGCCCGCCGTCTCGACATGGGCGACGGCGCCGACCGGCAGCTGGGGGTCTACGACGCCCAGGTCATCAAGGGCCTCGAGTACGACGCCGTCGTGGTGGTCCAGCCCGGCCTGATCATGCAGGACGCCCCGTCTCGCCTTTCGGCGGCCGCCGACCTCTATGTCGCCATGACCCGCCCCACCCAGCGCCTGGTGGTCATCCAGAGTGCCGACGACAGCCAGGCGATGAGCTTCTAGACGGCAGTCTCCGGTCCGATGGCCATTCGGTTCAACGGACCTTCGGTTCAACGGGCACCCGATTTTGCCAGAGGATGAGCGAATCACCAACCGGCACGTGGACATCCGTCATATGGATATCCGGCATACGGGACCGCCGACGAATACGCGGTGGTCCCCGGCATCCGTTCGGTGCCGGGGACCACCGCTTTCGAAAACTTGCCTGAAGGTTGCAGACTACTTGGACGACTGGCTGGCGGCCTTGTCCTGCTTGAGCTCGTCGATGGCCTTCTGGAAATCGTCGAGCCCGTTGAAGTTCTGGTAGACGCTGGCGAAGCGCAGGTAGGCCACCTCGTCGAGCTCCTTGAGCGGCTTGAGGATCGCCTTGCCGACGTCCTCCGATTTCACTTGGGCGGCGCCGTGGCTGCGCAGGTCATCCTCAACCTGCTGGCCCAGCCGCTTCAGGGCGTTCTCGTCGATCGGCCTGCCCTGGCACGCCTTGCGCACACCGTTGATCACCTTCTCGCGGTCGAACGACTCGACGCCGCCGGAGCGTTTGGCGACCAGCAGCATGGTGGTCTCGATGGTGGTGAAGCGCTTGCCGCATACGGGGCATTCGCGGCGGCGTCTGATGAGATGGCCATCCTCGCCAATACGGGTGTCTACGACCTTGGTATCGGGATTCTGGCAGAAAGGACAGTGCATACAGCAACCATAACGTAACGCTGCGAACATTGGCGATTCGCGGTTCACATGTCGTTGCCGAATGGCTCACCATGGACGAGAGCTCCGACCAATCCATTCATCTTCACCAAGCCCTGGTCCAAGCGACATCTCACAACGCACGAATCTCCAGCACTCCGATGGACCAAGACCGCGATGACCCGGACGGCTCACCGACCGTCAGTCGGCCCACTCAGGCGGCCGAGGGCACCTGTTCGGGGACGACGATGGTCTGCCCGGCGACGATCTGGGTGGAGGCCATGTTGTTGAGGCCCATGAGCATGTTGACTGTCTTCGAGACGCTCTGCCCCTCGGGCGTGATGGACTGGGCGTAGGACCACAGGGTGTCGCCGGGCTTGACCGTGTAGCTCACCACGGGCGTTCCGTCGAGGTCGGAGGCGACATCGTTGGGCTGCGCCGACTGCCAACCGCACCACATCACCAGTGCGGCCAGCAGCGCGACCGCCGCCTTGAGCAACGTCTTGCCCTCGGGGCCGCGACGACGCGAGCGGACATGGGACCTACGGACCGCCATCATGGGCATTGCCTTCGTTGCCGAATTCGCCATCTTCAACCTTCTTTCGAACGGATGTTTTCGAACGTTTGTTCTAGATTAGCACATCTGTTCGAATACGTCGAGAGCTCAATCGAACATCTGTTTGATTTTCCGGCGAAAAAAGGTTATGCTGAAGGCAAACACGAAAGGAATCCCCGTGAGCAGCTTCATTCCCAACACGAGCTCGGCGAGCGAAAGCCGACTGACCGACCGCCAGCGCAAGGTGCTCAACGCCATCCGCCACCATGTCGCGGAGTTCGGCTTCGCCCCCTCGTTCCGCGAGATCGGCAGCGAGGCCGGGCTCAAGAGCCCGTCCTCGGTCAAGCACCAGCTCGAGGTGCTCGAGGAGAAGGGTTTCCTGCGCATGAACGCCAACAAGGGGCGCGCCATCGAATTGGTCGAGGACGTTGACCTCGCCGGCCAGGGCGCGGTCAACGCCATGGCCTACGCCTCCAACCGCATCGACGACGAGGCGATCGACGAGTCCCACGACATCCCGCTGGTCGGCCGGATCGCGGCGGGCGCACCCATCACCGCCGAGCAGCATGTCGAGGACGTCATGCGCCTGCCCGAGCGCCTGACCGGCACCGGCACCCTGTTCATGCTCGAGGTCCACGGCGATTCCATGATCGACGCGGCCATCTGCAACGGCGATTTCGTGGTCGTGCGCGAGCAGGAGACGGCGGAGAACGGCGACATCGTGGCGGCCCTGCTCGACGGCGAAGCCACGGTGAAGACCTTCCGCAAGGAGAAGGGCCACATCTGGCTGATGCCCCACAATCCCGCCTACTCCCCCATCGACGGCACCTACGCCACCATCATGGGCAAGGTCGTCACCGTCCTACGCAAGATCTGAGACGGGAGGCGCAAAGCCACAACGGTTCCGATTGCTCCGTCAATCCCGATTGACCGGAACCTCCGGCGACACCGTCCAACCATAGTCGTGTCAGCGATGCACCTGCTCGTCGGTCTCGGCGTCGAAGCCCAACGGTTCCAGTTGGAAGGTGGTATGCGGCACGGAGACTGCGAAGTGAGCAGTAAGGCAGCCGTGCAGCTGCTTGAGGATCTGCCCCGCCTCCCTCATCGTCAGCCCGGGCTCGACGACGACGTGGGCCGTGAGGATCGGCATGCCCGTGGCCACCGTGGAGGCATGCACGTCATGCACGGCCACCACATGGTCCACGCCTTGCATATGGCGCCGCACCTCGTCGAGGTCCAGCCCCTCCGGGGTCTCCTCCAGCAGCACCTTGACGGCGCCCCGCATCAGCTTGAACGAGCGCGGCATGATCAGGATGGCGATAAACGCGCCGGCGACCGCATCGAAACCATCCCAGCCGCTGAGCATCGTCACCACCGCGGAGACGACCACCGAAAGCGAGCCCAGGGCGTCGTTCATGGTCTCCAGGAAGGCCGCGCGCATGTTCATGTTGTCCTTATGCTGGCCTGAGAGCAGCAGCACGGAAGCCACGTTGCACAGCAGCCCCAGGACGCCGAAGCCAAGCAGCATGCCTACCCCGCGCACGCCGCCGTCGGTGCGCCCGGTCAGCCGCAGCACCGCCTCGACCAGTGCGTAGATGCCGACCACCATCAGCACCAGCGCGCCCAATCCGGCGGTGATCGGCTCCAGCCGCGCCCACCCCCAGGTGCGCTCGTTGTCCGGCTTGCGCCGCATGAGCACGGCGGTGATGGTGGAGGCCGCAAGCACGGCCACGTCGGTGAGCATGTGCGCGCAGTCGACCAGCAGGGCGAGCGAGCCGGTAGCGACCGCGCCGATGACCTCGACCAGGAAGATCGTCAGGGTGAGCCCCAGCGTGATCATGAGCCTGGTCTGGTGCCCCTTGGCCCTCGCGTCGCCAAGTGCCTGAGACTGCGCTTGTGACCGTGACGAGACCGGTTTCGCTTCGTTAGATTCCATGGCCGCCTCCCCTTCCACCGGCCACTATACCGGCCGAAGCCCCGCGCCCATGCCCGGTTTTGCGACCCAGAGCCGAAGGGCAACCCACTCGCACATCATTGTTCGCAGCGGTGCTCGCTTGACATCGAAACCGACAATCCTTCTCAGATTTCCCAGCGCACCGACATCAGCATCGATAACGCGGACGCCTACGCCAACAAATATGCCGCCCGCGGCACCAAGGACGCGGACGGCATGGACGAAAACCCAAACAGGCCGGAATCAGAACCCGAAGCGGGCGACGGTGGCCTTGAGCGTGTCGGCCGAACGCCGCAGGGCCGCGAGCTCACGGTCGGAGACCGGGGTGTTGATGTGGGAGTTGACGCCGCCGCGGTTCATCAGCGTCGGCACCGACATGCACACGTCGCTGATGCCGTGGAAGTCGTTGAGCCACGAAGAGACGGGCAGGATGCGGTTGGTGTCGTTGAGGATCGACTCGATGATGTCGACGCCCGACATGGCAATCGCGTAGTTGGTGGAACCCTTGCCCTCGATGATGCGGTAGGCCGCGTTCTTCACCTCGCGGTGGATCTCCTCGCGCTTCTCGGCGTCGAGCGGTTCGTGGCCCGGCAACGCCTGCCAATCGCACATCGAGACGCCGCCGATGGTGGCCGAGGCCCACAACGGCACCTCGGAGTCGCCGTGCTCGCCGGCGATGTAGGCGTGCACGTTCTTGACGTTGACGCCGGTCTGCTGGCCGATCAGGAAGCGCAGGCGCGCGGAGTCGAGGTTGGTGCCCGAGCCGAACATCTGGTTGGCGGGCATGCCCGAAAGCTTCAGGGAGACCTGCGTGACCACGTCGACCGGGTTGGTGATGAGCATGTAGATGGCGTTGGGCGCCACCTTGGCCACGTTGGGGATGATGGACTTCATGATGTTGATGGTCGCGCCGGCCAGGTCGAGCCTGGTCTGCCCGGGCTTCTGGCGGGCGCCGGCGGTGATGACCACCATGTCGGCGTCACGGCAGATCTCCACGTCGTCGGAGCCCTGGATGGAGACCGACGGGTAGAAACTGGAGCCGTGCTGCATGTCGAGCACCTCGGCCTCGACGCGTTCCTTATTGACGTCCTCGAGCACGATCTCGCGGGCGACGCCCCGCTGGGCGGCCGAGAAAGCGAGGGTCGAGCCGACGGCGCCGGCGCCGATGATAGCGAGCTTCGTTGGTTTGATTGTGGAATCCATCATGTTTACCATTCACCTATCCTCATATGGACGCTGAAAAAGCCTGACGTCGCCATATTCTCTCTCGTTATTATGAGTATCACCATAATCGCGAATATCCATGCGGCGGGCCTCGGCCCGCCCGTATCCGGCCCGGCGTGACGCCGAACCGATGCCATGGCATGCCCAGGCGACATCTCTCAGCCTAGCAGATGACCCACCGTAACGGTAAGCCGCGTCCCGCAACGCGTGTCCGCCAAGGCGCGGGCGGCGTTTCCGGGCCTGACGCGCCCGGCGAAAGCGGCATCCGGGGCCCGGCCATAAGCGGCTGGGAATCGTTCGGAAACCGCGCGTCGCCCCTCATTCGTCGGCGTTGCCGTCGTTGGCGCTGTCGCCAGCATCGTCGTTGCCGTCGATGGCGGCGTCCATCACCTGCGCGGCGAGGCGCGAGTCCACGTCGGCGTCGAGCGAGACGCCTTCGCCCAGCCATTCCACCTGGCGCACCCTGCCGTATTCGCGCACCCGAGAGAGCAGGGAGCCGGCCGCATAGGGCAGCAGCGCGCGCACATGCACCTGCGGGGTCGGCAGGAACCCCTCGACCGCCGCGCGCAGGTCGTCGACGCCCCGGCCGCTGGCCGCCGAGACGATGTGGACCTCGGGACGCAGGCGTGCCAGCCGGCCGAGCACGGCGTCGTCGGTGCGGTCGGCCTTGTTGAAGGCGAGGATGCGCGGGATGTCGGCGGCGCCGGGAATGTCGGCGAGCACCTCGTTGACCGCGTCGACCTGCGCGAAGGGGTCGGGGAACGAGGCGTCGACCACGTGCAGGATGACGTCGGCCTGCCCCACTTCCTCGAGGGTCGACTTGAACGCCTCCACCAGCTGCGTGGGCAGCCGGCGCACGAAGCCGACCGTGTCGACGTAGGCGTAGAGCCTGCCGTCGCCGGCCTTGGCGCGGCGCACCGCGGTGTCGAGGGTGGCGAACAGCGCGTTCTCCACCAGCTCCCCCGAGCCGGTGAGACGGTTGACCAGCGAGGATTTGCCGGCGTTGGTGTAGCCCACCACGGCCACCGTGGGCAGCCCGTAGCGTTTCCTGGCCCCGCGCTTGACCTCGCGGGCCGGGGCCATGGCCTTGATCTGGCGCTTGAGCCGGGCGATGCGGGTGCGGATGACGCGGCGGTCCAGCTCGATCTGTGTCTCGCCGGGGCCTCGCGAGCCGATGCCGCCGTTGACGCCCGCCGCCTGTCCGCCGGCCTGGCGGGAGAGCGAGCCGCCCCAGCCACGCAGCCTCGGGAGCATGTATTCCAGCTGCGCCAGCTCCACCTGGGCCTTGCCCTCGCGGCTGGTGGCGTGCGCGGCGAAGATATCGAGGATGACGGCCGTGCGGTCGATGACCTTGACCTTGGTGACGTCCTCGAGCGCGCGGCGCTGGCTGGGGGCGAGGTCGTCGTCGACGATGATGGTGTCGGCCTCGTTCTGCGCGACGATGCCGGCGATCTCCTTGGCCTTGCCGCGCCCCACATAGGTGGCGGCGTCGGGCTTGGCGCGGTGCTGCAGCACGCCGTCGCACACCTCGGCGCCGGCGGTCTGGGCGAGCGCCGCCAGCTCGCGCAGCGACTCCTCGGCCTGGGCGGCGGTGGTCGTCATGCTCGACCAGACCCCCACCAGGACGACCCGTTCGAGGCGCACCTTGCGGTATTCGACGTCGGTCTCGTCCTGCATCTCACCCAGGCCAGTAACATGCCTGAGCTGGTTGCGCGACTCGCGCTCGGCCCATTCCTCCGAGCCGGCCGAGAAGCCGTCCCGTTCTGTGTCCGAAGCCGAATCCTGGTCCTGCAGGATGTCGGAACGGCGCCCCAGCACCTGGTCACGCCCGGACTCGTCCACGCGTTCCGCCTCGTCAATATCGTCGGTCAATAAGCCAGCCTTCCGCCGTGATCCGTGATTGCCATGTCGTCCTATATTGTAGCGGCTGCCACAGCCGGTGCGACGGCGGCGCGAACCGACTTGAATCCAAGCCGTATCCGCTCCCCGTCGCTGTTGCCGTCTGGGACTAGTATGGGGAACCTGATATCGGTGCCTTGGCCACGGCTCGAGACCGTGGACCAAGGACTTATGAGGAACGGAACGGCATGGGCACAGGCAACGGCACGGCGACACAAGCGGCACAGGCGGACGGCACGCAGGCGGAGCAGTATTTCTCGGCGACCCCGAGCTCCCGCGACGTGCGGCGCACCCTGCATGTCTCGCTGCGCGGCCACGAGGCGCAGGTCGAGGTCTCCAACGGCGTCTTCTCGGCCCACCGGCTCGACCTGGGCACTTCGGTGCTGCTGCGCCACGCGCCCGAGCCGCCACAGTCGGGCACATTCCTCGACATCGGCTGCGGCTGGGGCCCGATCGCCCTGGCGCTGGGGCTCGAGTCGCCGCAGGCCGACATCTGGGCACTGGACGTCAACGAGCGCGCGCTTCAACTCACGGAGGCCAACGCCAAGCGGCTCGGTCTCGCCGGACGCATCCACGCGGCCACGGCCAGCCAGATCGACGAGAGCCTGACCTTCGACCTCATCTGGTCCAACCCTCCCATCCGCGTGGGCAAGGACGAGCTGCATGCCCTGCTGATGGCTTGGCTGCCACGGCTGAAGGCCGGCGGCCGCGCCTACCTGGTGGTGCAGAAAAACCTCGGCAGCGACTCGCTGATCAAGTGGCTGGCCAATCAGCTCGGCAGAGACTACGCCGTCGCCAAGTACGCCAGCTCGAAGGGCTACCGGGTCATCGAAATCCGGCACTGAACGCAATGACGACACACACTAACCGCCGATTGAAAAAACGAACCCCGGAATTCCGCCGGTCTTTTTTTAATTCGCCACTTAGTGTGTGCCTACAATAGAGAGACGCATGAAATACCACTATCCTTCAGAGCTGCCGGTCAGCGCGGCACATGACCAGATCCAGCAGGCCGTACGAGACTCGCAGGTCGTCATCGTCTCCGGCCAGACCGGCTCCGGCAAGACCACCCAGATCCCCAAGATGCTTCTGGAGATGGGCCGCGGCACCCACGGCCACCAGATCGTGCACACCCAGCCACGCCGCCTGGCCGCACGTACCGTCGCCGAACGCATCTGCGAGGAGATGGGCGTGAGGCTCGGCGAGGAGATCGGCTACCAGGTGCGCTTCACCGATGAGAGCTCGCCCGCCACCCGTCTGCGCATCGTCACCGACGGCATCCTCCTGGCGCAGATCCAGCACGACCCGAAACTCACGCGCTACGACACCATCATCATCGACGAGGCCCACGAACGCAGCCTCAACATCGACTTCCTGCTCGGCTACCTCACCGCCCTGCTGCCCAAACGGCGCAACCTGAAGCTCATCATCACCTCCGCGACCATCGACTCGGTGAAGTTCAAGGAGCACTTCGAAGACGCGCTGCACACCAAGGTCCCCGTGATCGAGGTCTCCGGGCGCACCTACCCCGTGCAGGTGGTCTACGAGCCGCTGGGCGGCATGCCCGCGCTGATGCGCCACGTCCCCGGTTTCGCCGACGGCTCGCTGCCCGACGCCAACGGCGAGATCCCCGGAGCCGGCAACAGGGGACGCGGAGACCGAGCCGACAGCCAGGACATGGCCCGCGCCGTCGCCCGCGCCTGCGCCGAGCTGGCCATCCATTCCTCGCACGACCGCGGCCCGCGCGACATCCTGGTCTTCGCCTCCGGCGAGCGCGACATCCACGAGTACGAGGACGCCATCCGCCACCACTTCGGCCCCCGCGCCTCCGACATGCGCCGGCCCGACGCCCTGGAGATCGTGCCGCTCTACGCCCGGCTTTCCTCGAAGGAGCAGCACCGCGTCTTCGAACGCCACTCCCACCAGCGCATCGTCATCGCCACCAACGTGGCCGAGACCTCGCTGACGGTGCCCGGCATCCGCTATGTGGTCGACCCGGGCGAGGCCCGCATCTCGCGCTATTCCAAATCCGCCAAGGTGCAGCGCCTGCCCATCGAGGCGATCAGCCAGGCCAGCGCCGACCAGCGAAGCGGCCGTTGCGGGCGTATCGCCGACGGCATCGCCATCCGCCTCTACGCCAAGGATGACTACGAGTCCCGGCCCCGCTTCACCGAGCCGGAGATCCTGCGCACCTCGTTGGGCGCGGTGGTCTTGCACATGCTCTCGGTGGGCGTGGCGCGCACGGCCGACGACGTGACCCATTTCGGCTTCATCGACCCGCCCGACACCCGCTCGGTCTCCGACGGCTTCAACGAGTTGACCGAGCTCAAGGCCATCGCGCGCAAGCACGGCGAGGTGAGGCTCACCCACACGGGCCGCCAGCTCTCGCGCATCCCCATCGACATCCGCCTAGGCCGCATGATCCTCGAGGCCGCGCACTCCACCACGCCCAACACCCTGGCCGCCGTCATCGTCATCGTCGCCTTCCTGAGCCTGCAGGACCCGCGCGAGCGCCCCGACGAGATCCGCGCCGAAGCCGACCGCGTCCACAACCGCTACGCCGACCAGACCAGCGACTTTCTGACCGCCCTCAACATGTGGGACCAGATCTTCGGCCCCGACGAGGGACGCGACGGCAACCACACCGGCAACGCCAAGCTGCGCAAGGTCTGCAAGGCCGAATATTTCAGCTTCATCAGGCTGCGCCAATGGCGTGACCTCGTCCACCAACTCAACCAGATGTGCCGGCAGATGCGCTTCAAGGTAGGCACGCCCAAGCCGATCTCGCGCCCGGACCCCCAGATCATGGCGCTGCCAATCAACCAGCAGGCGGCGCACTCGCTCTGCCGCTCGTGGGACGCGCAGGGCATCCACACCTCGATGCTCGCCGGACTGCTGTCCATGATGGGCATGCAGGTGGTGCGCGAGCCCAAGGCCTCCGACTTCTCAAGGCTCAAGGGCGCGGCGAAGGCACGGGCGATGAAGCAGACCGCCAAACGCTCCAAGAACGAGTACCAGGGCGCGCGCGGCACACGCTTCGCCCTCTTCCCCGCCTCCGCGGTGGCCAAGTCGACCCCGCCGTGGGTGATGTCGACCGACCTCACGGAGACCTCGCGCCTCTGGGCGCGCTACTCCGCCGCCATCGATCCGGCGTGGGCCGAACCGCTGGCCGGCAGCCTCACCCGTGTCACCTACGCCGAGCCGCACTGGTCCGGCTCGCGCGGCAGCGCCGTCGCCAGCTCGAAGGTGCTGCTCTACGGCCTGCCGATCGTCAGCGACCGCCAGGTGCAGTGGGGGCGCATCAACCCCTTCGAGGCCCGCGACTTCCTCATCCGCCAGGGCCTGGTGGAAGGCGACATCGAGCAGCGCTTCTCCTACGATGATTTCGTCGAAGCCAATCGCGACATCCTCGAGGAGGCGGTGGACGACACCAACCGCACCCGCCAGGTCGCCGACACGGTGAGCGACGAGGACCTCTTCGATTTCTACAACGCCGTCATCCCTGCCGACGTCACCAGCGTGGCCGACCTGGGCAAGTGGGTCAGGTCCATCCACGCCAGCCAGCCGCATCTGCTCGATTTCGACCCGGAGAAGGTCGAACGCCTGCAGTCGCACGAGTCCGTGGACCTGAACGACTACCCCGACCAGTGGCACACGCTCGGCAGCGACGGCACCCCCATCGACCTGCGCCTGAGCTACGTCTACAACCCCGCCGACCCGGCTGACGGCGTGACGGTGCACGTGCCCATCAAGGTCCTCTCGCGTCTGACGCCGGAGCAGTTCACCTGGAATGTGCCGGGGCTTCTGGACGAGCTGATCCTGGGCTATATCAAGTCGCTGCCGAAGTCGCTGCGCGTCCAGTTCGTGCCCGCCCCCGACACGGCGCGCACCATCCGCGCCGCCATCGACGAGCGCTACCCCGACTTGCCCGGCAGCGGCGCCGAGAGCAAGCCGAACCCGCCCGCCGTCGACGAGGCGACCGGCACCGCGCGCTGGCCCGATTTCGCGCACGCCTTCACCTACGCCGCCATCACCAGCGTCAACGCCACCATCCATCCCGAGGACTTCAACGACGAGCAGCTGGGCAAGCTCTCCCCCTACCTGCGCGTCACGTTCAGCGTGGAGGAGCCGCTGCCCTCGGCCGGCAAGGGACGCCATGGGCACAAACGGGGCGGCAATGGCGAGCGCGCCGAACATGCCCGGAACAACGGCAACAATGGAAACACCGGGAGCGCAACCGGCACCGGCAAGCCGACCATCATCGACGACGCCTCGTTCCGCGCCCGTGGCCACGGCGGCACGCGCCGCTTCCGCGTGCTCGGCTGCGGCAAGTCGCTGGTCGAGCTGCAGCGCAGGTTCGCCCGCCAGGCGCAGGCCAGCGCCCGCAAGACCGTCCAACGGCAGGCCGGCAAGGCAAAATCACAAGGCAAAGTGGTCGCACAGGCCAACCTGCTGAACAAGGCCGGCGCCACCACCACCTCGCGCGCGCAGATGCTCTGGCAGGCCGCCTACGACAAGCTCAGACTGCCCGAGGACCGCATCTCCTCGCGCTGGCTGGGCGCCGAGGCGCTCATGCTCGCCAGCGCGCCCTATAAGTCCACCAAGCTCCTGGTGCGTGACCTCGAGCTCGCGGCGGTCAAGCGCCTGCTGCCCCGCATCGACACCCTGGCCGACGACACCGCGCTGGCCGAGGCGATCAGCGGTGTGCGCGAAACCTTCGAGGACACGGTCTACGCGGTGGCGCACGACGTCATCGCCATCCTCAAGCGCTACGCCGAGGTCGACGCGACGGTGGGCGGCAAGGCCGACCTGTCGATGCTGGCGGTGCTGCAATCGGTGCGCGAGCACATCGCCACGCTGGTGCGCCCCGGCTTCGTCGGCGACGCCCCGCCCGAGGCGCTGCCCAACATCGAACGCTACCTGCACGCCGACCTGTTGCGCCTGCAGAAGGCCAAGGCCGACAAGAACCGCGACGTGCGCTGGGCATGGGAGGCCGACGAGGCCAAGGACCTGGTCACCCGGGCGCGGGCCAAGCTCAAGGCCGAACCCGCCGGCCCCCGCCGCGAGGCCTTCGGCAAGCAGGTGGAGCGGGCGCGTTGGATGCTCGAGGAGTTCTACGTTTCGCTGTGGGCTCAGGAGCTGGGCACCAAGTCCCCCGCCAGCCTCAAGCGCATCCGCAAGGCCCTCTCCTAGCGGCGTATCGCACCATCGGCCACCTCGTCGCCGCCCGCGAACCGCCACCGGGAAACGTTCAGGTGCAGCCGCTAGCATGGGCTGCGTGGCACATCGTTCAAGATCCCGTTCCCGCCGTCGCGGCTCATGGCTCGCCTCCTGCAAGCGCAGGTGGCGCAGGGCCGGCGCGCCCGCCAAGGCCGGGATGGCGCTGGCTGGCATCGTTGCGGTGATCTGCGTGATGGCGCTGGTGATGGGCCTGGTGCGCGTGGTGCAGTGGCACGTCGAGGTCACGCAGGCGCAGCGTCGCCAGGAGCAGATGGTCCGGCAATACGATTTCGACCCGGGCGACATCATCTCCGACTCGCAGTTCTTCAACGCCGACGCCATGAGCCAGGCCGAGGTGCAGGCCTTCATCATCAGACACGGCCCGAACTGCACCTCGTCGAACTGTCTGCCCGTCAAGACCTTCGACACCGAGACCATGCCTGCCAACGAGCAGTGCCAGGCCTACCAGGGCGCCAAGGGCGAGCTCGCGAGCGCCATCATCTACAAGTCGGCGCAGGCCTGCGGCATCAGCGAGAAGGTGCTGCTCACGGTGATGCAGAAGGAGCAGCATCTGATCGGCACGGCCGACCCCGATCCCTTCCAATACAAGTCGGCGATGGGCCTGAGCTGCCCCGACGACGCCGATTGCGACCCGCAGTACGCCGGCTTCTTCCGCCAGGTCTACGGTTCGGCGAAACGCTTCAAGTACTACCAGGCGCACGAAGGCGACTACGGCTACCACGCCGGCACGCTCAACTACGTGCAGTACCATCCCAACAAGGGCTGCGGCGGCTCGCAGGTCTACATCCGCAACTCGGCGACGGCGCTGCTCTACGTCTACACGCCCTACCAGCCCAACACCGCCTCGCTGGCCGCCGGATTCGGCGAGGGCGACTCGTGCTCGAGCTACGGCAACCGCAACTTCGCGCTCATCTACGACAACTGGTTCGGCGACCCCCGCAAGTAGGCCAACAGCCCAAGCGAGCCCACGGCACGCACCCGTTTGCGCCATAAACGAGCCACTGAGACGAGCCCAGCGGCCCAAAAATGGCGTCATTTTCCAGTTGCGCCATAAACGGGCCGCTGAGTGACGCTCAGTGGCTTGTTTATAGCGCAATTCGTTTCGCTCACGCGGCTGGCCGCTGGCGGCCGGTGCGGCTAGAGCTTCGGCAGGTATTTCTCCAGCTCGAAGGGGGTGACCTGGCGGCGGTAGTCCTCCCACTCCTGGTGCTTGTTGCGTAGGAAGTACTCGAAGACGTGCTCGCCGAGCACATCGGCCACGAAGTCGGACTTCTCCATCACCTTCAGCGCGCTGTCGAGCGAGGTCGGCAGCGGCTGGATGCCCATCGCCCGGCGCTCGGTGTCGGTCAGCTCCCAGACCGCGTCGCTGGTGGGCTCGCCGAGGGTCATCTTCTGCTCGACGCCGTCCAGGCCCGCCGCAAGCAGCACCGCGAAGGCGAGGTAGGGGTTGGCCACCGGGTCGAGCGCGCGGAATTCCATGCGCGCCGAGTTGCCCTTGCCGGGCTTGTACTGCGGGATGCGCAGCAGGGCGGATCGGTTGTTGTGGCCCCAGCACACGTAGCTCGGGGCCTCGTTGCCGCCCCAGAGGCGCTTGTAGGAGTTGACGTACTGGTCGGTGATCGCGCAGATCTCGGCGGCGTGGTGCAGGATGCCGGCGGCGAACTGCCGGGCGATCAGCGACATGTTGAACTCCTGGCCGGCCTCGTAGAAGGCGTTCGAGTCGCCGTCGAAGAGGCTCAGGTGGGTGTGCATGCCGCTGCCCGGCTCCTCGGTCAGCGGCTTGGGCATGAAGCTGGCCTGGATGCCGCGTTCCAGCGAGATCTCCTTGATGACGGTGCGGAAGGTCATGATGTTGTCGGCGGCGGCCATCGCGTCGGCGTAGCGCAGGTCGATCTCGTTCTGGCCCGGGCCGGCCTCGTGGTGCGAATACTCCACCGAGATGCCCATCTGCTCGAGCATGTTGACCGCGGAACGGCGGAAGTCCATGCCGGGGCTGCGCGGCACCTGGTCGAAGTACGAGCCGTGGTCGACGGGCGTGGGCGGCACGCCCCAGTCCTCCTGCTGCTCGAAGAGGTAGAACTCGATCTCGGGGTGCACGTAGAAGGTGAAGCCCTTGGCCTTGGCCTTCTCGAGCTCCTGCTTCAACACGTGACGCGGGTCGCCCAGCGAGGGCTCGCCGTCGGGGGTGTAGATGTTGCAGAACATGCGCGCGGTGCCTTGCGGGCCGCCCCTCCACGGCAGGATCTGGAAGGTGGAGGGATCGGGGCGCACGATCATGTCGTCCTCGGAGACGCGCGTCATGCCCTCGATGGCCGAGCCGTCGAAGCCGAGCCCCTCCTCGAAGGCGTCCTCGAGTTCGGCGGGCGCGATGGCCACGGACTTCAGTGTCCCCAGCACGTCGGTGAACCACAAACGAATAAATCGCACATCGCGTTCCTCGACGGTACGCAAGGCGAATTCTTGCTGTTTATCCATGATTCCATGGTCTCACGGGCTTATTACGGCCCAGTTAAGATTCCAAGACCGGCCGCCGCGATTTCGCGATTGGCACCATGACGTTGCCGCACCGTTGTGCCGTTGCGCCGTCGTCGCCATGCCATCGGCCGGCCTCGCAATCACTTGGCCACGTCCAACGCCTGCTGAAGGGTGAAGGCCCCGGCGTAGAGCGACTTGCCGATGATCGCGGCGTCGACCCCGACGCCCTCCAGCTGCCGGATGGCCCGCAGGTCGTCGAGGCTCGAGATGCCGCCCGAGGCGGTGACGTGGGCGTCGGTGCGCTCGGCCACCTCGCGCAGCAGGGTCAGGTTCGCGCCGGTCATCATGCCGTCTCGGGCCACGTCGGTGACCACGTAGCGCGAGCAGCCGGCGCGGTCGAGCATGGCCATCGTCTCGAAGAGGTCGCCGCCGTCCCGGGTCCAGCCGCGCGCCGAAAGCGTGTGCCCCTTGACGTCGAGCCCCACGGCCACACGCTCTCCATACTTTTGGATGACCGAGACCGTCCAGTCCGGGTCCTCCAGGGCGGCGGTGCCGATGTTGACGCGCGCGGCGCCGGCCTCAAGGGCCGCCTCGAGGCTGGCGTCGTCGCGCACCCCGCCGCTCATCTCGATGTGGACCTTGCCTCCCAGCTCATGGGCGATTTGGCCCAGCTGCTCGCGGTTGCTGCCGGTGCCGAACGCGGCGTCGAGATCGACCAGGTGGATCCATTGCGCCCCGGCGTCCGCCCAGGTGCGCGCCGCCTCGAGCGGGCTGCCGTAATCGGCCTCCGAGCCGGACTTGCCCTGGCGCAGGCGCACGGCCTTGCCGTCCCTGACGTCGACGGCGGGTAGCAGTGTGAGCATCTCTCCTCTTTTCTCTCGCTTCTCGGGAAGGTTATTTCGATTTCGTTGCAAGTTTCGGCATCGGCGCTTGATGAGCCGGCCTGTGGCGAAGGTTTGTCGCCACCACCTTGCGATGCCACATCCACACGACCCGGGGCCTCAGAGCATGGCGGCCCAGTTGCGCAGGAGCGCGGAGCCAGCCTCGCCGGATTTCTCGGGGTGGAACTGCGTGGCGCACAGCGGGCCGCGCTCGTAGGCGGCGACGAAATGGCTGCGCCCGTAGTCGCACCAGGTCACCTTCTGGCCGAAGCCGCGGTCGATCGCCGACGGACCACGAAGCGGTGCGGCCTGATCAGTTTGTGGTCCGGTTTCGTCATGACCTGCGTTTCCGTTTTCGTTTCCGTTTTCGCGGGCGCCGGGAATCGCGGCCGAAGCCGAGGCGTAGGAGTGCACGAAATAGAACCGCTCGTCGCCCAGCCCTTGCAGCAGGGCGGAGTCATCGGGCGCCTCGACGGTGTCCCATCCCATATGCGGCACCACGTCGGCGTCGATCAGGTCCACGCTGCCGTCGATGACACCGAGCCCGGGCGTGCTTTCGCCGTTCTCGCTGCCGCGCGCGAACATGATCTGCAGGCCGACGCACACGCCGAGCACCGGCCGTCCCGCGGCGAGGCGGCTCAGGATCACCCCGTCTCCCCCGGCCCCGCGCAGCCCGCGCATGCAGGCGGCGAACGCGCCGACGCCGGGCACCACCAGTCCATCGGCCTCGACCGCAAGCTGCCGGTCGGCGGTGAGGGTGGCGTCCAGGCCAATGTGGGCGAGCGCGCGCATCATCGAGCGCACGTTGCCGAAGCCATAATCGAATACGACGACCCGTGCCATCGCCACCTCCCCGTCACGAATGGATGTTTGTCCTCATCCTACGTGCGCGTTCGTGGCGGAGGCGGCCATGGCTCATATCCCGGGACGGGTCGCCCGGATATGGAAAGGACGGCAGCCTTGAGACGAACTGCCGTCCTTCGAGAAACGAATGCGACCGACCGATTCCCGGCCGCCCACAGACCTATTGGATCTGCGGGCCGCGCCGGCCGAAGCGGACGTGCTCGGAGATGATCCTGATGGCCTTCTTGCGGTCGAGCCCGCCGGTGTCGACGATATGCTTGCCCTGCCCGGCGAGCGCGGCCTTGTCGGCGATGCCGAGCATGAGGTCCTCGACGAAGGCGGGGGTGGCGGTGAAGAGAATGGGCGGCGAGAAATGCTGGCCGGGCTCGCCGCCGATGTAGAGGGTGGCCTCGAGCTTGTCGGCGCGATTGACGGCAAGCACCACGGGCATGCCGCCGACCACGCGGGTGATGTCCTTGGCCGCGGCCTCGGGCGCGTCGCCGTCGAGGTTGCGCAGCACGGCCACCGCGCCGCTTTCGTCGGCCAGGCAGTCAGCCGAGATGTCGGCGATCTGGCAGAAGGCGGCGAGCAGGTCAGCCGAGGCCAGCCGGGTGATGAGCACCGCGACCTTGGCCCGGTTGCCCAAGAGCCCCTGCAGCTCCTCGTCGAAGTTCAGCGTCTCCTCGGCGGCTCCCGCCACGCTTTGCGCGTCACCGTCAGAAGCGTTATCCGCATGCCCGTCGCCGGAAGCGGAACTGTCATCGCCGTCGTCTCCATCGGCCATCGCGGCTTCGTCGCGCTTTTCGTCGGCGAACTCCTTCTCGAAGCCCTCCATGGCCTTCTCGAGGTCGGCGTCGCTGAAATGCAGTCCGTCTCCGGAGTCACCGTCGGGCTCTTCCCCGTCACGGCCCTGCTGGTCGTCCCTGCCTTGCGCCATCACAGCGCTCCCTTCGTGCTGGGAATGATGCCGGCGATGCGCGGGTCGGGCTCCACGGCGGCACGCAGCGCGCTGGCCAGGGCCTTGAACTCGGCTTCGGCGATATGGTGCGGGTCGCGGCCGGCGATCACCTGCAGGTGCAGGCACAGCTCGGCGTGGAAGGCGATGGATTCCATGACGTGGCGCACCAGCGAGCCGGTGAAGTGCCCTCCGATCATGGCGTATTCGAAGCCGGCGGGCTCTCCGCCGCACACCGCGTAGGGGCGTCCGGAGATGTCGACCACGGCGCGGGCCAGGGCCTCGTCCAGCGGCACGGTGGCGTCGCCGAACCGGCGGATACCGCGCTTGTCACCCAGGGCCTGTTTCAGGGCCTCGCCGAAGACGATGGCCGTGTCCTCGACGGTGTGGTGCACGTCGATGTCGGTGTCGCCGCGCGCCCTGATCTTGAGGTCGATCAACGAATGCTTGCCGAGCGCGTTCATCATGTGGTCATAGAAGGGCACCGAGGTGTCGATGTCGGTCTTGCCGGTGCCATCGAGGTCGAGGCTCAGCTCGACCTTGGATTCGCTGGTCTCGCGTACGATCGTCGCCGTTCTCGCCATGGCCTCTCCTTGCCGTCAGTATCCGTTGTTCATCATTCCGTATGGTTTCGGATTCGTTATTCCAGTCTAGCCAGCACTTCGGTCAACGCCTCGCGGAAACGGGCCATCTCCCCGTCGGTGCCCATGCACACGCGCAGCCAGCCGTCGGGGCCGACCACGCGGATCAGCACACCGCGTTTCAGCAGTTCGTCGAAAATGCGGTCCCGGTCTTCGAAGGAACCGCCGAAGAGCACGAAGTTGGACTGCGAATCCGCCACCTGAAGCGGCTCGCCACGCCAAGTCTGCGTTTTCAGCCACGCGGCGGTGGCCTCGCGGGTCTGGCGAAGATGTTCGACCTGGCTCAGCTGCTCGTCGGTGTGCTTCAACGCCGCGAGCGCCGTGGCCTGGGCGACGGCGGAAAGGTGATAGGGCATGCGTACGATGCGCACGCAGTCGATGATGCCCAGTGCGGCGGCGAGATAGCCCACGCGAGCACCGGCGAACGCGAAGGCCTTGCTCATGGTGCGGCTCACCGCGAGGTTCGGGTAACTCGCAAGCAGTTCAAGCGCCGTCGGCGTGCCGGGAGTACGGAACTCGATATAGGCCTCATCCACTACGACTACAGGGTGCACACCTGGTGCTGCACCGTCCACCTTGGCGTTCTGTGCGGCTTTGAGCACCGCTTCAAGCTGGTCGCTCGGCAGGATGGTGCCGGTCGGGTTGTTCGGGCTGGTCAGCAGGATGATCGACGGCTGCTCGCGTTCCATCGCCGCAAGCAAAGCCTCAAGATTGAGCGAGAAATCGGGGTTGCGACCAACCGTGACCCAACGCGTGAACGTGTCGCGCGCATATTCGGGATACATCGAATAGGTGGGGTCCGCGCCCAGCGCCTTACGCCCCGGCCCACCGAACGCCTGGAAGAGCTGGAGCATGATCTCGTTGCTGCCGTTGGCGCCCCACAGCTGCTCGACGCCGAGTTTCACGCCGGACTCGCGTTCGAGATAGTTCGAAAAAGCCTTGCGCAACGCGGTATGCTCGCGGTCGGGGTAACGGTTGAGGCTCGGGGCGATCGCACGGACATCCTCGGCGATCTCGTCGACCACGGCCTGCGCGGGCTGGTACGGGTTTTCATTGACGTTGAGGCACACCGGCACGTCGAGCTGCGGCGCGCCATACGGCACCTCGCCGATCAGGTCGTTGCGCAGCGGCAGGTTGGCGGGAATCGTATCGGTCATCTCAACCTTCTCTCATCTTGCATATGGAAAAGCGTTCATCAAGGCGGTCCCGATGAACGCTTTTTGCTTATCCGGCGGCGGCTACTTGCGCAGGCCGGCCTTGCGTTCCTGGTCCTTCAACGTGGCCTTGTCGTACGGGTCGTCGACGAAACGGCTCAGCACGCACTCGCCGTGGGCCGGCAGATCTTCGGAGACGGCGAAGGCGTTGATCAGCGACGCCAAGGGCTTGAGACCCTGCTCGTCGTATTCGATGACCTCGACCGGCTTCATGAAGGTATGCACGCCGAGACCGCAGGCGAAGCGGGCAGTGCCGCCGGTGGGCAGCACGTGGTTAGAGCCGGACATATAGTCGCCCAGCGGGACCGGCGAATACGGACCGCGGAAGATGGCGCCGGCGTTCTTGATGCGCGGCACGACCTCGTCGGGGTTCTCGGTCTGGATCTCCAAGTGTTCTGCGGCGTAGGCGTTGGCGGCATCCACCGACTGGTCCAAACCATCGGTGAGGATGATGCCGGACTGCCGGCCGGTCAGCGACGTGGCGACACGTTCGTGCGACATGGTGCGCGGCACGCGGTAATCGAGACTGTCCTGCGTCTTCTTGGCGAGCTCCTCGCTGTCGGTGATCAGCACGGAACCGGCCAGCTCGTCGTGCTCGGCCTGGCCAATCAGGTCGGCGGCCACCCAGCTCGGGTTGGCGGTCTTATCCGCGAGAATCGCGATTTCGGTGGGACCTGCGACCGCGTCGATGCCGACGATGCCGGAAACCATGGATTTGGCTGTGGCCACGAAAATGTTGCCGGGGCCGGTGATCTTGTCGACCGGTTCACAGAGCACTTCGCCGTCTTGCGGCTCGGAACCGTTGGCGCCATAAGCGAACATGGCAACGGCTTGTGCCCCGCCGACCGCGTAGACCTCGTCGACGCCGAGAATGGCGCAGGTGGCGAGAATGGTCTTGTTCGGCAGGCCGTCGTTGTCGGCTGCCGGAGGAGTGGCGATGGCGAGCGACGAGACGCCCGCGACCTGGGCTGGCACGGCGTTCATGATCACGGAAGTGGGATAGACCGCCTTGCCGCCGGGCACATAGAGGCCCACACGCTCGACCGGGATCCAGCGTTCGGCGACACGTGCGCCCTCGGCCAGATCGGTATAAAAGTCTTTCGGCACCTGCGAGGCGCAGACCTTGCGGATGCGGCGCACCGATTCCTCGATGGCGGCGCGGACCTCCGGGTCCAGCTCTTCGAGCGCGCTCTGCATCGCCTCGGCGGGCACGCGCAGATGGTGCGGGCGAATATGATCGAACTTCTCCTCGAAATCACGCAAGGCCGCAGCTCCACGGGCCTTGACATCATCGAGAATAGGGCGCACGGCGCCGCTGGCCTCGCTCGTGCCCATTTCGGCACGGGGCATGGCCGCAAGCATCTGCGCGCGGGTGAGGCGCTTCCCGCGCAGGTCTATGGTTCGCATCATTGGTTCGCTCATAGCATCCCATGCTATCCGCGATCGGCTATCACGCCATACGAACGGCCCACATGCTGAGACCGACGGGTGGGAGCCGAAACCGAGTGCCCCTCCCCTAGGCGGCGGGCAGGCAGCTGGGTCCGAACAGCGTCTTGATCTCGCCGAACAGCGAGGCGTCGCGCTTGACGCGGAACCGGTCGCCGAAGGTGAGCACCTGCGCGTTGCCCTTCTCGTCCATGATGGCCAGGCGCACCTCGCAGTAGCCGGGGTGGCCGGTGAGCACGCGCCCCAGGCGCATCACATGCGGCCGGTCGAGCGCGACCCGCGGCAGGGTGATGACCAGCGGCCGCTCGTCCTGCGCCTCGAGGGTGGGCACGACCATGTCGTTGGCGCGCATGCTCACCGTCTCGTCGCGCCGTTCGACCTGCCCGCGGATCTGCACCACCTCGTCGATGGCCATCTGCTCGGCGCAGCGGGTGTAGGCCTTGCCGAAGAAGAGGCACTGGATCGAGCTCTCCATGTCCTCGATGGTGACGATGGCCCAGGGGTTGCCGCGCTTGGAGACCCTGCGGTCCACGCCGGTGATGAGCCCGGCGATGGTGACCTGCGCGCGCTCGTCGATGTTCGCGGCGCTGTTGATCAGGTGCGCGATCGACATGTCGCGCAGGCCCGAAAGCACGGCGGTCATGCCCGAGAGCGGATGGTCGGAGACGTAGAGCCCCAGCATCTCGCGTTCGAAGTTGAGGCGGGTCTTCTTGTCCCAGTCCTCGATGTCGGGCACGTTGACCTGCGCGTCGCCCATGCCGTCGTCGCCCTGCCCGTCGTCCTCGTCGCCGCCAAGGTCGCTGAAGAGGTCGAACTGGCCCTCGGCCTGCTTGCGCTTGAGGCTGATCACCGAGTCGATGGCGGTCTCGTGGATCTGGAAGAGGGCGCGGCGGTTGGGGTCGATCGAGTCGAAGGCGCCGGCCTTGACCAGCGATTCCACCGTGCGCTTGTTCAGGGAGTCCAGCGGCACGCGGCGGATGAAGTCCATGAAGCTGACGTAGCGGCCGCGCCCGCTCTCGCGCTCGTCGATGATGCCCTGCACCGCCTTGTCGCCCACGTTGCGGATGGCGCCGAGGCCGAATCGGATGATGTCGCCGACAGGGGCGTACTCGAGCCGCGACTCGTTGACGTCCGGCGGCAGCACCTTGATGCCCATGCGCCGCGCCTCGCCGAGGTAGAGGGCGGTCTTGTCCTTGTTGCTGCGCTCGTTCTGCAGCAGCGCCGCCATGAACTCGACCGGATAGTGGGTCTTCAGGTAGGCGGTCCAGTAGGAGATCATGCCGTAGGCGGCGGAATGGGCCTTGTTGAACGCGTAGCCGGAGAACGGCACAAGGATGTCCCAGACGTCCTGCGCGGCCTTCTTGGAGTAACCGTGCTCCTTCATGCCCTCGAAGAACGGCCCCTGCTCGTGGGCCAGCACCTCGGGCTTCTTCTTGCCCATCGCTCGGCGCAGCACGTCGGCTCGGCCCAGCGAGTAGCCCGCCAGGATTCGCGCGGCCGACTGCACCTGCTCCTGGTAGACGATCAGGCCGTAGGTCTCGTCGAGCACGGGAGCCAGCGCCTCGGCCACCTCGTCGTTGATCGGGGTGATCTCCTGCAGGCCGTTCTTGCGCTTGGCGTAGTTGTTGTGCGAGTCCATATCCATCGGGCCCGGACGGTAGAGCGCGATCAATGCCGAAATATCGTTGAAGTTATCGGGCTTGAGGCTCTTGAGCAGGGCGCGCATGCCGTCGCCATCGAGCTGGAAGACGCCGAGGGTGTCGCCCCGGGTCAGCAGCTCGTAGGTCGCCTTGTCGTCCAGCGGGATCTTGGTGTATTCGATCGGCTCCTTGCCGTTGATCTCGATGTTCTTGAGGGTGTCGCGGATGACCGTGAGGTTGGAGAGGCCGAGGAAGTCGTTCTTGACCAGCCCCAGCGTCTCGCAGGTATGGTATTCGAAGGTCGTGGTCACCGTGCCGTCGGTGCGTTCCAAGAGCGGCGAGGTGTCGGTGATCGGCGTGGCCGACATGATGGTGGCGCAGGCGTGCACGCCGGTCTGGCGGATCAGGCCCTCGATGCCCTTGGCCTCGTCGGTGATGCGCTTGGCGTCGGGGTCGGAGTCGTAGAGCTCGCGGAACTCGCGCGCCTCGGCGTAGCGCTTGCTGGTCGGGTCGAACATGTCCTTGAGGCTGGCGTCCTTGCCGTTCTTGCTCGGCGGCAGCGCCTTGGTGATCCGGTCGCCCACCGCGAACTCGTAGCCCATGATGCGAGCCGAGTCCTTGAGGGCCTGCTTGGTCTTGATGGTGCCGTAGATGACGCACTGGGCCACCTTGTCGTGGCCGTACTTGTCGCCGACGTAGTCGAGCACCCGCTGGCGGCCCTCGGGGTCGAAGTCGATGTCGATATCGGGCAGCGAGACGCGTTCGGGGTTGAGGAACCGCTCGAAGATCAGGCCGTGCTTCAAAGGGTCGAGCTCGGTGATGCCCATCGCGTAGGCCACCATGGAGCCTGCCGCCGAGCCACGGCCCGGGCCCACCATCACGCCGTGCTCCTTGGCCCAGTTGATGTAGTCGGAGACGACGAGGAAGTAGCCGCAGAACTGCATCTGGCAGATCACGCCGCACTCGTAGTCGGCCTGCCGGCGCACGTCGGCGGGCACGTGGCCCTCGTAGCGCTTCTCGAGGCCCTCCTGCACGTCGTGCAGGAACAGCGAGGTCTCGTCCCAGCCTTCGGGGCAGTCGAAGTTGGGCATGAAGGCGCCGTCCTCGTGGTCGTCGAACATCACGTTGCAGCGTTCGGCCACCTCGAGGGTGTTGTCGCAGGCCTCGGGCAGATCCTTGAAGAGCTCGCGCATCTGCTCGGCGGACTTGATGTAGTAGCCGGAGCCGTCGAACTTGAAGCGGTTCGGGTCGTCCAGGTGGGAGCCGGAGTTGATGCAGAGCATCGCGTCCTGCGAGCCGCGGTCCTCCTCGTGGACGTAGTGTGAGTCGTTGGTGGCGATGATGGGGGCGCCGAGGTCCTTGGCGATCTTGAGCAGGTCAGTGGCCACGCGCTTCTCGATCTCGAGGTTGTGGTCCATCACCTCGACGTAGAAATTGTCGCGCCCGAAGATGTCCTGCAGCTGGTGGGCGGCGCGCAGGGCCTCCTGGTACTGGCCCAGGCGCAGACGGGTCTGGACGATGCCGGAGGGGCAGCCGGTGGTGCCGATGACGCCCTTGTGGTAGGTCTCGAGCACGTCGTAGTCCATGCGCGGCCACTTGCCCACGCGGCCTTCGAGGTTGGCCACCGACGAGGCCTTCATCAGGTTGACCAGGCCCTCGTCGTTCTCGGCCCAGAGCGTCATATGGGTGATGAAGCCGCCGCCGGAGACGTCGTCGCTGCGCTGCGCCTCGGTGCCCCAGCGCACGCGGGTCTTGTCGGTGCGGGAGGTCTCGGGGGTGACGTAGGCCTCGATGCCGATGATCGGCTTGATGCCGGCACCAACCGCGGTGCTCCACATCTCGTAGGCGCCGTGCATGTTGCCATGGTCGGTGATGCCGACGGCGGGCATGTCCAGTTCCTTGGCGCGGGCGACCAGATCGGGAATCTTGGAGGCGCCGTCCAGCAGCGAATAGTGCGTGTGGTTATGCAGTTGCACGAAATTTCCCGATTGAGCCATAGCCCTTACGATAGCGATTGAAGCCGACGACAACGGCCCGCCGCAGCGGCGTCATCCAAAGACGAACAAGGCTCCCCGGCACGGCGTACAGGAACCGTGCCGGGGAGCCGGGACCGGCTGCCGGATGGAGGGGGAACTCTCCGGCCGGCCGCCGATGTGGGCGACATCTCAAGGACTGATTGAAGAGACGCCGCCACGCCACCCGTGACTCATGAGGACATCACAGGAAGCAGATCTTGAGCAGCCCGATGCCCAGGGTCGCGCCGATGATCGGGGCGACCACCGGGATCCAGGCATCGCCCCAGCGGGAAGAACCCTTGTGGGGGATGGGGAGGATCTGGTGGAGCAGACGGGGCATGAGGTCACGGGCGGGGTTCAGCGCGGCGCCGGTCGGACCGCCCATGGAGGTGACCATGGCGGTGATGATCAGGCCGAGCACGATGGCCGCGGTGGCGGGGTACTTCTGGCCCCAGGGCAGCTTCAGGCAGGCCACGGAGGAGAAGGCCATGACGGCGGTGGCGATAAGCTCGGTGAAGAAGTAGTTGACCTTGCTGCCGGTCGCGTCGAAGGTGCTGAAGCTGCCGAAGATCAGGTCGGGGTCGGTCTCCAGGTTGTAGTGCGGCAGGTACATCAGGTAGACGATGAGCTGGCCGACGAGGGCGCCGAGCAGCTGGGCGATGATGTAGGGCAGCACTTCGGACCACGGGAAGATGCCGCTGATCGCCTGGCCAATGGACATCGCGGGGTTGATCTGCGCGCCCGAGACGGAGCCGAACATCAGCACCGGGACCATCACGCCCAGGCCGTATCCGAGGGCGATGTTGATCCAGCCGGACTCATGCCCCTTGCATTCCTTCAGATTCGTGTTGGCCACCGAGCCATTGCCCAGGATCAGCAGGATCATCGTGCCGAGGAACTCCGCGGCCAGTTTTTGGAAAAGTGTGAATTCCATGTCTTCTCTTTCTTCGTTCCGCCCGGGTCGCCCCGGGGCGGGAAGGTGTTTGCGGTATTCGGCCCGAACCACATCATTCGGGCCCGGCATGCGCGCGCTCCGCATCCTTCATCGATGCGGGCCTCGCGTGCCCTGTGGCGGACGGGGAAATCGGTCTCCTCTCCAGTCTGTCCCGTCCGATGTCCGTTGTCGATCGGATCGGTTGGATCAGTCGGCCAGGTCGACGGCCTCTTGGGCCACCGAGACGAATGCCTTGGGGTCGTGCGCGAACCGGCCGAGGAAGAGTCCGTCGGCCGAGGGCCAGATCTGCGAGAGCAGCCCCGGGCCCGCCGATCCGCCGTAGAGGACGTTGGCGTCCCTATAGCCGGATATGGCCTGTTTGAGCAGCTCGCAGACGGTCATGACGTAGTCGGTGGGGGCGGGCTGCTTGGCGCCGATGGCCCAGCGGGGCTCGTAGGCGACCCACAGCGGCGACCCCTCGTCGTCGCCGACCACCGAGCGTATCTCGCGCACGCAGTAGGCGGCGGCCTCCTTGGGGTCCATCACCTCGTCCTCGCCCACACACAGCAACGGGGTCAGGCCATTGCGCCAGGCGGCGGCGACCTTGCGGGCCACCAGCCCGTCATCCTCGTGGTAGAGCGTCCTGCGTTCGATGTGCCCAATCTCGGCGACGCTTCCGCCCAGTTCGGCGACGTCGCTGGGCGAGACCTCGCCGGTGAACGCCCCGCGGTCCTGGTCGCAGATGTCCTGCGCACCCACCCGGACGTGGGCGGGGAGGAGGATCCTCGCCGCGTCGGCAAGCGTCAGGAAATCGGGCAGGACCGCCATGGTCAGCGAGCGGTTCGCAAGCCCCGTGGGCTCCAGAAGCTTCACCAGATCCTGGCAATAATCGATGGTCCGCTTGCGCGTGAAGTACATCTTCAGGCTCAGGGCAACGACTACCATGTCAACCTTCTTCCCATGCGGCCGGCGGCCTACTTCTGTTCCTTCTCGTATTCGCTGATGCGCGCGATCTTCGGCGCGCTGCGCGAATTCGGGTCGAAGGTCGCGCCCAGATAGGCCTTCATGAACTCCTTGGCGCTCTCCGGGCCGACGACCTGCGCGCCCATGGCCAGCAGGTTGGCGTTGTTGCTCAGCGTGGCGCGCTCCGCCTGATAGATGTCCGCCACACAGGCGCAGCAGGCTCCGGGGACCTTGTTGGCGGCGATGGAGACGCCGAGGCCGGTGCCGCACAGCAGGATGCCGCGGTCCTCCTCGCCCTTCACCACGGACTCCGCCACGGCGATGGCGACGTTGGCGTAGATCGGGTCGTCGGAGGGGAAGTCGACCACCTCATGGCCGAGGTTCCTGGCCTCGTCCATCAGTACCTTCTTCAGGTCCTTGGCATTGGGATCGCAACCGAAAGCGATTTTCATATTGGATACTCCTCATTGGTTGTTCTATGGGAATTTCGGCCGGCGTCGCCGCTTGACGGACGACGCCGGCCCTCGTCATTGGCTCGGTCAGTCGACCGGGTGGCTCCTGAAGGCGGGTACCAGGCTCCTGACGATGTAGGAGAACGACACGGCGCCGGGATCCGGGGTGCCCAGGTCGCGCTCGCCGTGCGTCTTCGCCCTGCCCATCCTGGGCAGCAGCGACTTGGTGTCGTCGGCGGCCTTGCACGCGGCGTCGGCGGCCTGCTCCCAGGCGTCGGCGAAGCTGCCCGTGGCGTCGTTCAGGGTCTTGGTGAACGGCACGATGGCGTCGACCATGGTCTTGTCGCCGACCTTGGCTTTGCCGACGGCCATGATGCTCTCGCAGGCCTTGCTGACGCCCTGCTTGATGTCGTCGGCGCTGGGCTGGCTCTGGTCGCTCAGCTTGCCGGCCAGGCCCTTGAGCATGGCGCCCCACAGGGCTCCGGAGGTGCCGCCGGCCTTGTCGGCCCACCATTGCGCGGCGCAGCGCAGGGTGGTGCTCACTCCCGCTTCCTTCTCCACTTCCGACTCGGCGGCGTCGGCGGCGGCGTCGGCGCCTCGCTTCATGCCGATGCCATGGTCGCCGTCTCCGGCGATGGAGTCGATCCTGCCCAGCTCGTCGGCCTTGGCGTCGATGGTGTCGGCGACGGTGCGCATCATGGCCGCCAGACGCTTCGCCGAGGCCTTGGAGTCCTCGGAGGCCTCTTCGACCTCGGGACGGCCGTCGGCCTTCTGAGAGACCTCGTCCTGCGAGACGCGGACCTGGGAGCCGGTGTCGAGCTGGCCGCACTTGAACGCGGGCGAATCGGCGGGAGCGCCCCACAGCTTCTCCAATTCGTCGTCGAGCCAGAAGAAGGTGAGCGAGACGCCGCACATGTCGAAGCTCGTGCAGAACTCCCCGACCTGCGGATCGACGATGCGCACGCCCTTGCTCTCGAGCAGGCTGGCCACCTTGCGGTAGATCACGAACAGGCCTTCGGTCTTGAGGCTTCCCAGACCATTGACCATCGGCAGGATGCTGGGCTTGGCATCCTTGGCGCTGGCCGGCCTGTCCTTCATCAGCGCGTCGACCATCATCTCGGCCAGTCCGTCGGCCGTCGGCATGTCCGTCTCGTCGATGCCGGGCTCGCCGTGGATGCCCAGGCCGACGCCCATGCGTCCGTCGGGGACCTCGAACAGCGGTTCCTTCGCCCCGGGCAGCGTGCAGCCGCTGAAGGCCACGCCGATGCTCCGGGTGCGCTCGTTGGCCTCCTTCGCCACGCGCTCCACCTCGTCTAGGTCAGCTCCGGCCGCGGCGGCGGCGCAGGCCGACTTGATGACCGTGAGGTCGCCGGCGATGCCGCGGCGCTCCAGGTACTTGTCCGCGGGGGCGGAATAGATGTCGTCGCTGATAGGCAGCAGGCGCACGTCGATGCCCTCCTCGTGCAGCTGCTCGGCGCCCTCGGTGAAGTTGAGCACGTCGCCGGCGTAGTTGCCGAACAGCAGCAGCACTCCCCTGCCCTGGTCGGCGGCGCGGCAGACGCTCACGACCTCGCTGGCGGCGGGCGAGGCGAAGATGTTGCCCATCACGGCCCCGTGCGCCAGGCCCGGCCCGACGTAGCCGTTGAACATGGGATAATGGCCCGATCCGCCTCCGATGACCACGGCCGTCTGGGGCTGCGCGGACTTGGTGGCACGCACGACGCCGCCATAGCATCGGTTCACATACTGGCGGTTGGCGGCCACGAAGCCTTCGGCCGCCTCCTGCGCGAAACGTTCGGGATCGTTGACTAACACTGTCATCTGGTGCTCCTCCTGGTCAGATTCCCGACAATCGACCCGAACGGCCCGGCAGCTCTGCCTTGCCTTCGGATCCCAGGCTCCCTAGCCCATCGAATCCGGGAATAATCTAGATAATTACCCTCGGAGGGGAAAATTTTCGAATCGATAGGGCGAAATCAGTCAAATGCATCAAGGAAAAACGATTTGCGATGAAAATATTTTCATGCCGATACATCGCCGGCATCGGCATGGGCAGAGGGCTTCGACAGCATCGTCGATTGCATTACATCGTTTTACGCCATACAGGCGCGGCCGGCCCGGAACGCCTGCTAGAGGCCCAGGATCTGCGCGGCGGTGAGCTGGTCGACCACCAGGTGGGTGACCAGCTTGGAGTTGAGCGCGGAACGCAGCGCGAGAGCCTTGTTCTCGTCGGCCGCCACCACCATGCGGATGGGCACGCGCAGCAGCTCCTCGCGGCGCAGCCCGGTGGCCCGCCGGTTGACCGAGATGCCCTGAGTGCTGCCGTCCTCGCGGAAGAACGTGGAGGCGATGTCGCCGATGACATGCTCGCGGTTGAGCTCGTCGAAGTCCTCCTGCGAGAGCACCCCGCGGCTGAACAGGGGGCTGCGCTTGAACCCGAAGGGCGTGCCCACCGAGGTGAGGATGAGGTCGAGCTTCTTGCGCAGTTTGAGCACCTGCTGGATGCTGGTCTCCTTCCAGACCATCTCGCGGGTCACCTCGGAGTCGAAGATCACCGGCGCGGGCAGCAGGTGCACCTGGGCGTCGAAGGCGTTGCCGAAGCGCATGAGGATCTGGGTGAAGTAGTCCTCGCCGAACGACATCGTGTTGCCGAAGCCGTGCAGCTGCACGATCTGGATGTCGGAGACTCGTTTGGGGATCAGCTTGAAGGAGATGGACTCGGTGGTGCGCCCCCAGGTGATGCCCATGACCATGCCCGAGTGGACGAGCGTCCAGAGCAGGGAGACCGCCGCGTCGCTGACCATCGAGCGGCGCTTGTCGAGGTCGTGGATGCCGCCGGTGTCGACCACGGTGGCCTGGACCTGGAAGGTGTGCTGCAGGCGTTCGCGCAGCTTGATGTTGGAATCGTTGCGCCGGTTGACCGTGAACTCGACGATGTGCTTCTCGCGGGCCTGGGCCAGCAGCCTGGTGACCGTCGAGCGCGAGACGCCCAGCTCGTGGGCCACGGTTCCCGCCTTGAGCCCCTGGACCCAGTAGAGTTCCGCCGCGTCGGCCACACGCTCGTCCACACACGGGGATTGCTCGGACCTCGATTCGCCCATCCATGCTCCTTCGCATTTTTCATGTCGCCTATGGCACCGTAGCCATACGCCATCGTCGGGAGCCCTCGGCGGCCCCGCCTCCTGTCATTCTAGTCCGAGCGTTCCCATCATGCCGGCATCCTTCCAGCCACCGTCGCCACCGATGCGCCAGACGCCGCGACACGCCCGGGTACGCCGGCAGGCCCGACCGTTTATGCACATCGTCCCGCTTGATTTGCCTTGCACGGATGATTTCGGGAGACTGGAATACATCGGAACGGAAGATGGCACATACGGTGAGCGAAAGGCGGCGAGATGAATAGGCAACCCGAAGGGAGACAGCGGCCACGGGGCATAACCTCGATATCGAAAACCTCCATCATCACCCTGGTCTTGGGTGCCACCACCGTGCTGCTGGCCCTGCTGGCCCTGGCGCTGGAGCGCTATCTCTCCCGCGGCGCCTACGATCCGCTCGATGTGCTGGTGCTGCTACTTGAGGGCCTGGTCATCGTCCAGTGCGTCTCCTGCTGCCTGGCGACGATCTTCGTGGCGATCGTCGCGTTAGCGCTGCTCCCCCGCCATCGCAGGATGGTCGGGAAGATGGCGGGGAGCCTGGCCCTCACGCTGACGGGCCTGCTGCTCGGATGCCTGCCGCCGCTGGTCGTGGCCATTGGCACCCTCATCATGCGGAGCTGAACCGGCGGCCATCATGCCGGCCATACGAGTCTCGGCCAGCGCTTTCGTCATTGAGACCGAGCCGGCTCGCCGTTCTCCTCGCGCAGCAGGCGCAACGCGTGGTCGAGGTCCGCCGGATAGCTCGATTTCACCGTGGTCCACACCTTGGTGCGCGGATGCTTGAATTCCAGCTGCATGGCGTGCAGCCATTGCCGGCCCAGCCCCAGCCGCTTGGCCATCACCGGGTTGCCGCCGTACATCGGGTCGCCGACCAGCGGATGGCCGATCGAGGAGAAATGCACGCGGATCTGGTGGGTCCTGCCCGTCTCGAGGTGGACCAGCGCCAGGGTGGCCTCGCCGAAGCGCTCGAGCACGTCCCAATGGGTGACGGCGCGCTTGCCGGAGGCGGTGACGGTGAAGCGGAAGTCCGAGACCTTCGCCCGTCCGATGGGCGCCTCGATGGTGGCCTTGTCCTCCTTGAGGTCGCCCTGCACCAGGGCGTGGTAGGTCTTGACGACCTCGTGGGAGGAGAACTGGCGGCGCATCTCCTTGTAGGCGAGGTCGGACTTGCAGACGAGCATCAGCCCGCTGGTGCCCACGTCGAGGCGGCTGACGATGCCCTGCCTGCCCGGCGCGCCGAGCGAGGTGATGTGCGTGCCGCGGGCCAGCAGGCTGCCGAGCACCGTGGGACCGGTCCAGCCGGTCGAGGCGTGGGCCGCCACGCCCACCGGCTTGTTGACCACCACGATGTCCTCGTCCTCGTAGACCACGGCCATGCCGGAGGCGATGGGCTCCACCCTCTCGCGTTCGTCGACGAGGTTGAACTCCACGGTGTCGGTGTCGATCAGGGTGCCGGATTTGGAGATGTCGCGGTCGAGCACGCCGACCTGGCCGGTGTCGATGAGCTGGACCGCCTTCGAGCGCGAGACACCCAGCATCTTGGAGACGGCGACGTCGAAGCGTCTGCCCACGAGGTTCTCGGGAGCCGGTGAGAGCTTGGTCATCGCGCCGCCTTTCCATCCTGTCCGATGGCGACGTCGGCATCGGCATCGGTCTCAGTAGTGTCGGCGGCATCGGCATCGTCCGCGTCACCGGAGTCACCGTTGTCACCGCAACGGCCGCCCGCAGAGCCGGAAGCGTCTTCGAGGTCGCGCCTGCCCAGGGGCACCTGCGCGAAGATGAGAGCCACGACCATGACGGCCGCGACGAAGAGGATGATGTCGGCCACGTTGCCCACGGACCATCCGTAATTGAGGAAATCGACCACCTTGCCGTTCAGGAACCCGTCGGCGTAGACCACCCGGTCGATGAGGTTGCCCATGGCCCCGGAGAAGGCGAGGGCGAGCGCGACGGTCCACCACAGGCGCACGGCGCGCAGGGCCAGCAACGCCATCGCCACGCACGCGGCCAGCGCCAGGCATGAGATCAGCCACGTCACCGACGAGCCCAGCCCCAGCGAGGCCCCCGGGTTGCGCACCAGGGTCAGCGACAGCAGGTGCGGCACGGCCACGACGGTCCTGCCGTCGCCGAGCGCGCCGAGAGCCCAGAGCTTGCTGGCCCTGTCGGCGGCGAGGGCGAGCAGCGCGACGGCAACGAAAACGGCCACGCGTACGCGCAGCCGTTTGGACGTGTTGGTCTTCATCAAGCTACCGGCTCAGTCCTTGGACGAGTCCATCTTGTTGTAGGTGCTGGTGTCGGAGACCTGCGAGACCAGCTGGCCGAGGAACTCGGTGAGGCGGGTGCGGTACTCGGTCTCGAACTGCTTGAGGTTGGCGATGTTCGTCTCCACGACCTTGGACTGGGACTCGAGGTTGTCGCGCACCTGCTGGGCGTAGGTCTCGGCGGCGGAACGGGTCTTCTGGTCGTACTCGGCCGCGCGCTTCTGCACCTCGGCCTCGTACTTGTCGGCCTCGGAGTGCTTGTCCTTGGCGTAGCCGTCGGCGGCGGAACGGGTCTTCTGCGCGTAGGAGTCGGCGTCGCCGCGCGTGCGCTTGCTGTAGTCGTCGGACTCGCTGCGTGTGCGGGAGGAATAGTCGTTGGCCTTGTTGACCAGGTCCTGGTACTTGACCTGGCTGGCGTCGGTGATCTCCTTGGCCTTGGCCTTGCCCTTGTCGACGTACTGGTCGTGCAGCTGCATGGCCAGGGTCAGCATGGCGGTGGCGCGCTCGGGCTCGCTGCCCGCGCCGGACGCCGCGCCCGCGATCTTCTGCAGGCTGCCGGTCTGCGTGTCGGGCTCGACCTTGGAGACCTGGGCGCGCAGCTGGTTCTCGCGCTGCTTGGACTCCTCGAGCTGCTTGGAGACCTCCTGCAGCTGCTTGGACTGCGCCGCGGCCTTCTCGACCTGCTGACGGGCCTGCTGGAGCTGGCGCGAAAGGTTCTCGTTGGTGGAGCGGAACTCGTCACGCTCGCGCTTGACGGCGGTGAGCTGGTCGCCGAGGTCCTGCTTGCCCTGGGCCTTCGCGGCCTGGGCGGTGAGCTGGTCGATCTGGGCGTTGAGCCGGTCGACCTGTTCCTTGAGCTGCTTGTTCTGCTCGGCGAGCGCGCGGTTGCTCTCCTCGGCCTCGGCGAGCTTGGAGGAGGCGACCTTGGCGGCCTGCGAGGCCTGCGCAAGCTGCGCGTTGCCGTCGCCGCCCTTGGAGGACGCGGCCTTGAGCGTCTCGTTCTCGCGGGTCAGGGTCTGCACCTGGCCGGTCAGCTCCGAGATCTTGCTGTTGAGGTTGCCGACGTCGGGCCCGAGCGACTGGGTCGACTGGCCGCCCTGCAAGGCCTGCTTGCCGAGGGCCTCCACGGTCTCGGTGACCTGGTCGAGGAAATCGTCGACCTCCTCGACGTCGTAGCCTTCTTTGAAACGAACAGTCTGGAAGGCATGTTCCCTGATATCCTTCGGCGTTAACAGTGCCATAAACCTTTACACCTCACTTTGGGCTTGATGCCTCTAACATTAATATCTCTTTGCGATAGTACACCACATAGTGTACCCGCCATCCCGCCGAAACGGCGAGACGTGAGCCATCGCACGGGCCGGACCGGCGATGCGCGCACGCCGGCGATCGGCCGTCAACGGGCTGCGTCCGGAAATCGAACCCGGCGACCGCGCCCCGCGTGGCCCAGACGAACATGACTCAGACGAGCATGATGAGCACCTGCAGCACGGCCAGGGCGAACCAGAGCACCACCGGCGTGAAGTCCATGCCGGCGTTGCCCACGCGCATCACCGGGATGAAGCGGCGCAGCCAGCGCAGCGGCGGGTCGGTGAGCGCGTAGAAGACGTTGAAGATGGCCATCACCACGCGGTTCGGCCGCCACCTGGGCAGCAGCACGGCCACCCAGTCGATGATGACCCGGATGAAGAGCACGGTCATGTAGAGGCCGATGAGCCAGTTGATCAGCGCTTTGAGCAGGAAGAAGAGCATGGGGCCTCAGAAGAGATCGGCGTCGGGGTCTTTGGTGTCCTCCACCTTGATCTTCACCTGCGAGGGGCTCAGCAGGAAGACCCTGGGAGTCACCCGCTCGATGGAGCCGCGCACGCCGAAGACGACGCCGGCGGAGAAGTCGACGATGCGGTAGGCCACGGATTCGGCCAGGCCGGTGAGGTTGAGGACCACGGGGATGCCGTCGCGCACGGCGCGGCCGACCTTCTGCGCCTCGTCGTAGGACTTGGGGCAGATGGTGGCAATGCGGCTGAGCCGGCCGGCCGGGAAGGTGTGGGAGCCATGGCTCGGCGCGGACTGGGCCGGCGCCGGGGACTGCTGGAGCACGGGGGTCACCGTGGCGTCGGAATCGAAGTCGGTGGAGTCCGGCTCGTCGTCGATCATCTCGTCGTCCTCGTCGTCGTCGACCACGTCAGTCATGCCCAGATACGACATCGCCTTTTTCATATACCCAGCCATAGCAAAGTCCTTTCACTCTTCTTGTTCAGCGCAGAAAATCGGGGATGTCCAGATCGCCGGGATCGTCCGGCGCGGAGGCCTGCGAGTCGTCCGGCAGCGGGACCGACTCGTCGGGCTGCGCGATCGTGGGGGCGTCGAGGTCGGGCAGCGTGCCCGTGGCCGGCTCGGCGGCGGCATCGGCCTGCCCCAGCGCGGGGACCTCGGCGGAGGCCAGTGTGGCGTCGTCCTTCTTCGACTCGGCGTCGAATCCGGCGGCGATGACGGTGACGCGCACCTCGTCGCCATAGGCGTCGTCGAGGGCGAGGCCCCAGATGATCTGGGCCTCGGGGTGGATGGCCTTGCGCACCAGCTCGGTGGCGTCGCTGGCCTCCTGCAGCTTCAGGTCGGTGGGGCCGGCGATATTGATGAGCGCGCCGTGGGCCCCCTCGATGCTCTCCTCCAGCAGCGGCGAGCTGATGGCGATCTCGGCGGCCTGGGTGGCGCGGTCCTCGCCGCGCGCCGAGCCGATGCCGAACAGCGCCGTGCCCGCGCCGCGCAGGATCGCGGTGACGTCGGAGAAGTCGACGTGGATGTAGGAGTTCATCGTGATGAGGTCGGTGATGCCCTGCACGCCGGCCAGCAGCGCGGTGTCGGCGGTCTTGAAGGCGTCGACGATGCCGATGGTCTTGTCGGAAAGCTCCAGGAGACGGTCGTTGGGGATGACGATGAGCGCATCGACTTCCTTGCGCAGGTTCTCGATGCCCAGCTTGGCGCTGGCCGCGCGCTGCGGGCCCTCGAACTGGAAGGGCCTGGTGACCACGGCGATGGTGAGCGCGCCCTGCTGGTGCGCCGCGCGGGCCACGATGGGGCTGGCGCCCGTGCCGGTGCCGCCACCCTCGCCGCAGGTGACGAAGACCATGTCGGCGCCCTTGAGCGCCTCCTCGATGTCGGACTGGTGGTCCTGGGCCGCCTTGGCGCCCTTCTCCGGGTCGGCTCCGGCGCCGAGGCCACGGCTGGAATGATCGCTCAGCGAGATCTTCACATCCGCATCGCTGCGAAGCAAGTCCTTCGCGTCCGTATTGATCGCGACGAATTCAACGTTCTGCAAGCCTTCTGCGATCATGCGGTTGACGGCGTTGCCGCCGGCTCCGCCGACACCGACCACCTTGATGCTCGTCTTGTCGTTGAAATTGTCATTCTGGGCAATCTCGCTCACCATAGTCTCCTGTCACTTCACGGTTATGCCAATTATTCTATCGCAGAACACGCCTACAATAAGACTATTTCCCGGTATGTACCACGGGTTTCTTTGATTTTTCGATGATTCCGTGATACACAGCCGCCGTTTCGCTCAGTAGCTGGCGTCCATCGGGTCGTCGCCGAAGAGCCGCTCGCGCTCCTCGTGGGTGGTGGTGCGCGAGTCGAACCAGCCGTAGGGCACATGCACCTTCTTGGCGTAGCGCACGCGGCCGCGCGGCTTGTCGACCACGCGCTCCGGGTAGGTGGTCGAGGGGTCGAGCCGGTCCATCACCTTTCTGACGTCGTCGAGCGTCTCGGATTCCATGAACTCGCGCCGGGTGGAGCCGCCGACCGGGAAGCCCTTGAGGTACCAGGCGATGTGCTTGCGCAGGTCGTGCACGGCCATGCGCTCGTCGCCGTCGTAGAAGCGCACCAGCAGTTGGCCGTGGGCCATGATGATCCCGAAGACGCCGCCCAGGGTGGGGCTGAAGCGCTCGTCGGAGCCGGCGAAGGCGTGCTTGATGTCGGAGAAGAGCCACGGGCGGCCCTGGCAGCCACGGCCGATGGCGACGCCGGCGCAACCGGTCTGACGCACCATCTCCAACGCGTCCTCGGCGCCCCAGATGTCGCCGTTGCCGAACACCGGCACGTCGACGGCGTCCACGAGCTCGGCGATGCGGCTCCAGTCGGAGTGGCCGCCATAGTATTCGGCGGTGGTGCGCGCGTGCAGCGTCACGGCGGCGCATCCCTCGTCCTCGGCGATGCGGGCCGCGTCGAGGAAGGTGGTGTGATCGGCGTCGATGCCCACGCGGATCTTGGCGGTCACCGGGATGTTCGCCTCGGCGCACACCGCCACCACGCGGTGGATGAGCTCGCGGAAGAGGTCCATCTTCCACGGCAGCGCCGAGCCTCCCCCGCGCTTGGTGACCTTGGGTACCGGGCAGCCGAAGTTGAGGTCGACGTGGTCGGCCAGGTCGCCGTCGACGACCATGCGCGCAGCCTGCGCGGTGATGTTGGGGTCGACGCCGTAGAGCTGCAGCGAGCGGATCTTCTCGGTAGGCGCGAAACGGCACAGGCGCAGCGCCTTGGGGTTGCGGGCCACGAGCGCGCGGGCGGTGACCATCTCGGCGACGTAGAGCCCGTCGGGGCCGTAGGCGCGGCAGATCGAGCGGAACGGCCAGTTGGTCACACCCGCCATCGGAGAGAGGACCACCGGCGTTTCGACGTGGATGGGCCCCAGGTCGACCGGCGCGATCGCGGGCAGCGGCTTGCCGTCGTCGGGAGCCTCGTATTCGCCGGCCGCGGCGCTGGTCGCCTCCGGATCGAGCCCGGGCAGCGCCTTGAGCGCCTCGTCCCAGCCCTCGTCAAACCGCTGCCGCGCCTCGGAGTAGTCCACCCTCTTCAGCCATTCCTCAAAGTTCTTCACGTATCCTCTTATCCGCTTATCCGCTTGTTAAATTCAGTTCGCAAGATCCGAACTGACGTGGTTGGGGTCGGGATATACCATTCGCGACACGCTCCGGGCTGAGCCGTCAAGCAGGAAGTCCAGTGGACTTCCTGTAGGCTCAGTGAGCGCGAAGTATCGAGCGCGAAGGCAAAATCTCCGATTTTGCTCGGCCAAGTCTTTACGGTCTCGAACGGCATATCCCGACCCCAACCACTCAACCATATTGATCTTTTATCCGCTTCCAAGCCGAAGCAGGTGCGCGCTCAATCGAAAGTACGAACCAGACAAATCCCGAAAGGAAAGAGCGGCTTGAAACGCTGAGTGCTCGGGGTCGGGATATGCGATGTCAGACCGTATGACTTGGCCGAGCGGCCCGGAGCGTGTCGGACATCGTATATCCCGACCCCGAGCACGTCGGTCCGGTTTTCGCGATTACTGCTTAGTAGAGCCCACCGGCTTCGGCGACCTTTACGGGGGCGGACTCGTCGACGCCAGACTCACGCGCGAAGTCGACGCCTCCGTCGGCCGCGGTGGTGCCGACGATCGAGGCCGGTCCCTCCGGGTAGCGCACGCGCTTCTCGCCGATGCGGTCGGCGACGTACTTGGCCACGTTGTCGAGGTCGACGCGCTCCTGCTTCATGGAGTCGCGCTCGCGGATGGTCACGGCGTGGTCGTCGGCGGTGTCGAAGTCGACGGTGATGCACAGCGGGGTGCCGATCTCGTCCTCGCGGCGGTAGCGGCGGCCGATGGCACCGGCCTCGTCGTAGTCGATCATCCAGTCGTGCTGGCGCAGTTCGGCGGCCAGGTCGTGGGCGATGCCCTGCAGCGGAGCCTTCTTGCTCAGCGGGAAGACGGCGGCCTTGACCGGGGCCAGGCGCGGGTCGAGGCGCAGCACGGTGCGGCGGTCGACGCCGCCCTTGGTGTTGGGCGCCTCGTCGACGGCGTAGGCATCCACGAGGAAGGCCATGAGCGAGCGGGTCAGGCCCGCGGCCGGCTCGATGACGTAGGGGATGTACTTCTTGCCGTTGACCTGGTCGAAGTAGGCGAGGTCCTCGCCGGAGTGCTCCTGGTGGGCGGAGAGGTCGAAGTCGGTGCGGTTGGCCACGCCCTCGAGCTCGCCCCAGTCGCTGCCCTTGAAGCCGAACTTGTATTCGATGTCGACGGTGCGCTTGGAATAGTGCGCGAGCTTCTCGGCGGGGTGCTCGTAGTGGCGCAGGTTCTCCGGGTTGATGCCGAGGTCGGTGTACCAGCGGGTGCGGGTGTCGATCCAGTACTGGTGCCATTCCTCGTCGGTGCCGGGCTCGACGAAGAACTCCATCTCCATCTGCTCGAACTCGCGGGTGCGGAAGATGAAGTTGCCGGGGGTGATCTCGTTGCGGAAGGACTTGCCCATGTTGGCGATGCCGAAGGGCGGCTTGCGGCGCGCGGAGGTCATCACGTTCTTGAAGTCCACGAAGATGCCCTGGGCGGTCTCCGGGCGCAGGTAGTGCAGCGAGTTGTCGTCGTCGACCGGGCCCAGGTGGGTGCGCAGCATCATGTTGAAGTCGCGAGGCTCGGTCCACTGGCCGCGGGTGCCGCAGTCGGGGCAGACGATGGACTTGAGGCCGTCCTCGGGCATCTTGTCGCCGTGCTTCTCGGCGTAGGACTCCTGCAGCTTGTCGGCGCGCTGGCGCTTGTGGCAGTTGAGGCATTCGATCAGCGGATCGTTGAAGACCTTGACGTGGCCGGAGGCCTCCCAGACGGCGGAGGGAAGAATAATAGAGGTGTCGACGCCGACGACGTCGCCGCGGGTGACGACCATCGAGCGCCACCATTCGCGCTTGATGTTGTCCTTCAGCGCCACGCCCAGCGGGCCGTAGTCCCATGCGGAACGCGTGCCGCCGTAGATCTCCCCGGCGGGGAACACGAAACCACGGCGCTTGGCCAGCGACACCACTTCATCAAGTTTGGATTGAGACACGACACACCTTCCGATTATTGGTTGAGAGTCCTGGAACGATATGGGGCCGATTTTATCGGCACAGCGTGACACACCGGACGCGTGGCGAAGCCGTTCGCGCACGGCGCGGGCCGTTGGTTGTCGTTCAGGACTTCTAGCGTTCATATCATAGGCGCGAAGGCGCGGACATATATATGGCATATGCATGCAGACGAGCGAAGGAGCCGGAATGGCACAGAACAACGCAACGCAGATCGACCGCAACGCCGAGCGACAGGAGGTGCCCGTCGACGAGAAAACCGGCAAGCCCTACATCAACACCGTGGCGGCGCTGGCCATCGCTCCCAGCGGCACCGGCGCGGAGCTGAGCGAATACGTGGCGCAGGTGATCGACGTGATCCGCAGGTCCGGGCTGCCCTGCGAGACCAACGCGATGTTCACCAACATCGAAGGCGACCTCGACCAGGTGCTCGCCGTGGTGCGCGAGGCGAGCATGACGCTGGCCGGCAAGGGCTACCGCACCGGCGTGACGCTCAAGCTCGACATCCGCCCCGGCTTCGAGGGACAGATCCACGAGAAGCAGGAGCTCGTTGACAGGATTTTACGTCAAACGAAGTAAAAAACAGCCTAGTCAACACACGGCAATCCGTTCGCATACCGGGATTCCGGCCTTTGCCGGTCTATCAAAAGGTATATGTTTGAACACATGATAACGATGAAAAACGTGGCGGAGAAGGCGGGAGTCTCTATCTCCACCGTTTCGCTCGTACTCAACAACAGGGACGCCGGCCGCGTCAAAGCGAAGATCGCGGCAAATGTACGGCAAATCGCCGACGAGCTCGGATACAAGCCGAATCCGATGGCCCGCTCGCTGCGCACCAGCAAGACCGGCATCCTCGGCTTCGTGGCCGAGCAGATCCAGGACATTCCCTACACCTCCCAGACGCTGCAGGGCGCGCAGGACGCCGCGGGCCAGCTGGGCTACATCATCCTGCTGGTCGACACCGACGGGTCGGCGAGCCAGTCCGAGCAGACCTCGGCGCTGCAGCGCTACGGCATGGACGGCTTCCTCTATTCCAAGCCCTCCAGCCAGGTCACCGAGGTGCCCGAGGACCTGGTGCACTCACCGCTGGTGCTCATCTCCACCAACACCGTCGACAACCGCTTCCCCATCGTGGAGCCCAACGAGTTCCTCGTTGGCTACGACGCCACCAAGAGGCTGCTCGACTCCGGCGCCAAGAAGATCGCCTACATCGGCAACACGAAGCCGACCATCGCCCAGGCCACCAGGCTCGAAGGCTACCGCCGCGCGCTCAAGGAGGCCGGCACGCCCTTCGACAAGAAGCTGGTCACCAACGTCTCCAGCAACGAGGAGGCGCTCGCGACGGTCTCGAAGCTCTTCGACGACGAGCACCCCGACGCCTTCTTCTGCTACGACGACGGCCGCTGCTGGTACGTCTACGAATGCGCGGCGCGGCGCGGGCTGACCGTGGGCAAGGACCTTTCGGTGATCGGCGTGGGCAACACCCCAATCATCACCCACACCTTCACCCCGAAGCTCACCACCATCGCCATGCCGAACTACGAGATGGGCTACTGGGCGGTGTGCAAGCTCGTCTCGCTGATTGAGAAGCGCGCGCTGGGCGACCATCCCTTCCCCGACAACCTCGACAACCTGCCGCCGGTGGATTCGCCGATTCCCGCGCAGGTGCACTGCAAGCTCATCGACAACGACTCGGTGATCGGTTCGGGCAAGTGATTCGGGCGAGTCAATAACGATATCCCCTCGCCGCGCGACCTTGGGCGGCGAGGGATGACGGCCGGCCGGCGACGGCGGCCATAAAGCCACGGCGGCACACCAACGCCGTGGCTTCGCTGTTTCCTGGGGCTTGTTATCTCCGGGCTGCCTGTTTTATTCCCGAAGCCGCCTGCTCCCGGGACCCGTCATTTCTTCTTGGTCTTGACTCCCCCGAAACGGCGGTCGCGGTGCACGTAGTGGTCGATCGAGCGCCACAGCGCCTGCCGGCCGTAGTCCGGGAAGAGCTCCGGGGCGAAATCGAGTTCGGCGTAGGCGGCCTCCCATGGCAGGAAATTGGAGGTGCGCTGCTCGCCTGAGGTGCGGATGACCAGGTCGCAGTCGGGGATGTCGGGATTGTAGAGGTGCTCGGCGAGCATCCTCTCGGTGACGCGGTCGCCGCTGATCCTGCCGTCGCGCACCTCGCGGGCGATGGCGGCCGCGGCGTCGGCGATCTCGGCCCGTCCGCCGTAGTTGATGCAGAAGACCACGTCGATCGTTTTGTTGTGCTTGGTGCGCTCCATGGCGACCTCGAGCTCGTCGATCACCGATTTCCACAGGCGCGGCCGACGGCCCGACCAGCGCACGCGCACGCCCCAGTCGTCCATCTGCGCGACGCGGCGGTGGATGATGTCGCGCGAGAAGCCCATGAGGAAGCGGACCTCCTGCGGGCTGCGCTTCCAGTTCTCGGTGGAGAAGGTATAGAGGCTCAGGTAGCGCACGCCGGCCTCGATAGCGCCGGCGATGGTGTCGAAGACGACCGGTTCGGCGGCCTGGTGGCCATCGGTGCGAATCAGGCCGCGCTCCTGCGCCCAGCGTCCGTTGCCGTCCATGATCACGCCGATGTGACGGGGCACCTTCGCCTTGGGGAAGTCCGGTATGATCGCCGGGTCGGAGAACGGCGCCGCCGGAACGTCGAGGGACGTATAGTCCATGTGTTGAAAAGCCATATTACGAATCTAACAACCTCATCGAACGAATGGGGCGTTCCAGGTAATATTCTCCCCATTCTTCAACAAGTCGGCGTGTTTCGGCGTTCAGTGGCTCGCCGTCGAGCACGCTCCAGTCGCCGTCGACGAGCGCCTCGATCTGGGCGCGGACGTCGAGGTCGATGCGCCGGGCGTCGGGGGTGTGGTCGGCGGAGCACATCACGCCGCCGGAGACCACGGAATAATAGTCGAGGTGGTCGTGCGTGCCGCACACCACGCAGGATGACAGGCGCGGGCTCCAGCCGGCCAAGGAGAGCGAGCGCATCAGAAACGAGTCGCCGATGGCCGGCGCCGGGTGCTTCGCCCTGGCCAGGGCCGCCAGCGCGCCGATGAGGAGCAGGTATTGCCGCTCGGCCGGCTCGCGCTCGGTGGAGACGATCTTGTCGCAGGTCTCGACCATGACGTTGGCTGCGGTATAGGCCTCGTAGTCCGCGCAGATCCGGGCGGCGTAGGCCGAGATGGAGGCGGCCTGGGAGACGACGTCGAGCGAGCGCCCCTCGGCGATGAACAGGTCGCAGCGCATGAACGGCTCGAGCCTGCCGCCGAAGCGTGACTTGGTGCGGCGCACGCCCTTGGCCACGGCGCGCACCTTGCCGTGCCGGCGCGTGAGAATGGTGATGATGCGGTCGGCCTCGCCGAGCTTCACGGTCCTCAACACCACGCCCTCATCACGATACAACGCCATGCCACACCTCCCCTCCTGTTCCGTCAACACCATACAACGCGCTCCGCCCGCGCCGCCGAGGGCTCCATGTCGCGCCGCATCTCGTTCCCGATTACCGGATGATCCGGACGGTTCGGTCCTTTCCTGCCTCTAACGGACAAGACTGCGACCGGATGACGGCTAGTAGACGAAGAAGCCCCAGAAGGCGAAGACCAGCAGCACGCCGAACATCGCGGCGGCGGTGACCCAGAAGTATACGCGGCCGAAACGTCTGGAGGCCAGCACCGGCTCGCGGCCGCTGACCACGTCGCGGATGGCGGCCCTGCTCGGCGGCAGCTGCGCGATGCCACGGCCCTGCGCCACCTCGGCGAGACGGGCCAGCACCCGCGACCACGCCCAGACCACCAGGGTGGAAACCAGTTGGACGACCGGCCAGCTCCAGTGCATCATGCCCGGGTCCTCGTCGGGCGCGCCGCCCCAGCCGAGCCTGACCACGGCCATGATGACCTGCCCCAGTCCCGATGCGAAGAGCACCAGCGTGGCCAGGGTGGTCACGGCGATGACCAGCAGCTCGCCGCCGAAACCATGCAGGAAGCCGAACACCTTGGCCTTGCCGTTGCGACGGCGCAGCAGTCGCACGGCCTTCAGCACGAGCGCCGCCAACGCCATGAGCAGCGAGACGAGCAGCAGCGCCGCCGTGGCGATGTGGATGGCGAAGCCGTAGACGGTGAGCGTGCGGTCGCCGTGCAGCTCGGTGGGCACGGCGATGGACTGGTGGATGGTGGCTCCGGCCACCGGCTCGCTGGTCTGGCGCAGGCCGGCCAGGGTGCCTTCGGTCCAGGTGGTCATGTCGTTGACGTAGTCGTCGGCCAGGGGCGTGCCTTCCTCGGCCTCGTCGCCCAGGCGCAGCACATGGTTGCCCACGGAGTAGCTGCGCACGGTGACGTTGCGGTTGCCGGCCCGGTGCGCCGAGTCGAGGATGTGGGCGGTGCCCTCCACTTGGGCGGTCATCACGTCCTTGGAGCCGTAGGCCACCATGGTGGGGATGGCGTAGCCGCGCGGCAGGTCGACGTCGATGTCGAAGTTGCTGCCGAACTTGCCCAGGTCGGCGTGGAAGAGCCTGCGCACGATGGACTGGTAGCCGTCGTGCGCACCCACGAGCGAGAAGTCCTGGGCGACGAAGAAGCCAAGCGACTGCCGGGGCGCGTAGACCATGGGGCTGAGCAGTATCTGAAAAGCGATGTGACGGTCGTTCTGGACCATGTACTGCGCGATCCAGGTGCTTTCGGAGGTCGCGTAGATGCCGACCTTGCCGGAGTCGACGGAGGGCAGGCCGCGCAGGTAGCTCACGACCTTGTCGTAGGCCACGGCGCTGGCCGGGTAGTCGCGGGTGATGGTGCCGGTGGACCACAACGGCTTGTCGGGCACGGCGGTCACGAATCCGGCGGAGGCGAAATCGGTGGCCACGTCGCCGAACGAGTTGTCGCTCATCCCCCGGCCCGCGCCGTGCATGAAGACCATGCCGGGCCGTGAGCCGGGGGCGCCCACCGGTTCGCGCACGAGCACGCGCATGTGCTGCACCTCGCCGGTCTCGGCGCGCCTGATGTCGATGTTCAGATGCCGGGAGGCGACGCGGTAGGTGCCCTTCGCGGGCATAGCGACACCTTGGGGATTGTCGAAGGATACGGCGGTGCCGGGGGCTAGGGTCTCCATGCTCTGCCCGGTGGGCTCGATGGCCCAGGGCACGCTGGTGAGGCTGGAGACGGTGACGAGCAGGCCCAGCAGGATGATGAAAATGGGGACCGTGACCAGCACACGCTTGCCAAGTCCCCAACCGGTATTGCCTTGTTCCCGCTCAGTCGTCTTATCGGCCGATGTGGAACTCATCGAACCCGCTTGGACGGCGTTGCGGAAGGCGAGATGCGCAGCTTACTGCTCACTGGCGTCGTGGCCCGGCTTCGCATCGAAGCCCTTGAAGGAAAGATCCGGGATGCCCATGTCGTCCTTGCCGGTGGCCGGAGCTTCGGGCTGCGCGGCGAAGGTGGTGGTCGGCAGCTCGGAGGAGGGAACCGCGGAATCCGGGGCACCCTGCGAAGCCAAGGCGGCCAGCGAGGAGTTGCCGGCGTCCTTGGAACCGGCGGCCGCGTCGGCCGACGTGGCGGGAGCGGCATACGTGGAGGTGGCCTCGTTCGGCAGCGTGGGCACGACGGGGGCCGCGGCGGCGACCGGGGCCGTTGCGGCAGCGGTGTCCGTGAACAGCGGCGAGACCGAAGAAGTGGTCTGCGCAGCGGGCTGGGCCGCAGCCGGCTGGGCGGCGGCAACGGAGCCGGCGTCATCCGAAAGCGGAGCCTGCGGCGTGCCCTTGGCGGCCTCGTAGTTGGCGAGGCGCTGGTAGGACTCGATGCGGCTGAGCAGCTGCACGCAGGAATCGAAGTAATAGTCGACCTGGCGCTCGTCGTAGCCCTTCTTGCCCTTGCGCTGGGTGAAGATGGCGTTGGAGACGGTGCTGGAGTTGAAGTTGGCGAGATCCTTCGCCTCGCCCGGCGTCATGGTCTTGATGCCGAGGTCGTCGGAGGTGCGCACGACGACCTGGTCGATGAGCTGGTCGACCTGCTTGACGTCGTAGGAGGGATGCTTGGAAAGCGCGCGGGCGAAGCGCTCCTTCGGCGTGCGCGAGGCGTGGTCGCGCACCAGCTGGTAGAGGCGGTCGGTCTCGGCCTTCCATGCCACGCGGCCGTTGTTGGCGATCTGGCGGGCGGTCTGCCTGTCGACCACGGCGTGCTCGAGCCTGGCGAGGGCCGCGTCGACCTCGGCGATCACATAGCCGCCCTTGCTGAAGGCGAATGCGGAGCTCTGGATGTCCTGCTGGGTCAGCTCGTCGCCGCCACGGTCATAGAGCTCGTGGGCATGTTCGAGGAACGCATCGACCTGGTCCGGGTCGTAACCCCACTTGTGCTTGCTGGTGTATTCGATCCCGGTCGTATTCTGATTATTGGTCGCGTTGTCAACCATCGAACCTGCCTCCTGAAAAGAATTCTCAATAGTTTTTAGTGTACTGGGTCGCAGCGACTCCGCCGACACAATCCATCAGGTGTGAACGATTTCATCACGCTTCGATTCCCTGAGTTTCGCAGGTGACCCACAGTCGCTCACCGACCTGCCTTTTCATCGATGAGTCTATGCGGCGTCATCCTTCTCACCTTGATTCCGTCGGACGGAAACGTTTCTACCTCCAACACCATCCGCTGAGACGCGAAACCGGAACAAATACCCCTGTGCATGCCTTCGTAGGCGGCAATTGCCTTGCGCGGAAGCGCCTCATCGGCGTCCACGTCCCGAACATAGCCCGACACACCCTTATAAAAAGGGAACCCGCATCCGCAAGCCTGATCATCATGAAACTCATTTGACCTCCACCCATCTGACATACCGGTTCAACATCAAACCGGGAAACGAGCCAATCGCCAGCAGACAGATGCCGAAAACCACCCAATACCGGTCACGCGCGGCAAACACACCCACCGCCGTGAGCACACACAGCACCGGCATATAACGGCACAGCAGCGACACCACACGCTTCACTCTCATGCTCCTATGCAATGCCAGCACCAACGCCCCCGCGCCCACAACCACCAATGTCAGCGCCGCCACCGCCAACGCAGCCAAATCAGACCACGGCATCACACGCCCCAGAGCAACGGGATGGTGCACCAAAAGGTCGCCGGCACCAAGGCCAATCGCCACCAAACACCAGAGCAACAAGCCCATCAGCAGATAGACGAATCCCAGACTTCCCATGATTACGCGCAACCGCAACGGATGCAACGACCAGAACTCGTCATCCGACATCGCCCACGGCCCCATCAGCTTCGAAAAACGATCACGCAGCCTCATCGCCCACCTCCGATCGAACAGGCGGTGGATACGGCATCAAGCCGGGAACCCGCCGCACCTTTATCAGCCCTGACCTCTTTGTCCGCCATTGTCGTTCGCCGTCTTCCGGCATGCTAGCATGCAGCAAGGTCGTCGGGGCTGCCCATCGCCGCCAACGGCACGGCACGCCAATCCGCCGACACCCCGCTGGGCAACGGTTGCGATAACCTGAATAGGTCTTCGGGCAATTAGCTCAGTTGGTTAGAGCGCCACCTTTACACGGTGGATGTCAGGGGTTCGAATCCCTTATTGCCCACATCGCCAAACGCTTGGAATCCACGCGGTTGCAGGGGTTGATAGGTATACCAAACACCCTTTCACATCACGATTAATTCTGCTCTATCATGCCACCAGCCGGGCGAAACGGGCGCGCCATGGCGCCATCTGGCATAATGGAGCCTACGGAACGGCCGGAGACACGCTTTCCGCGCCCTTCCGCGCAATCCACAAACCAACCATCAGCGGCGACAGCCAACACCTATTTATTTGCGTGGCGGCCCGCGAGCAGCAAAGGAGGCCCACATGGCCGAAACATTCAACGCCAGCACAACCAACCCCGCGGTGCCCCAGAGCTCATCGGACATCTTCGACGCCCCCATCGCCCAGGCCGACCCCGAGATCGCCGCGCTGATCGGCAAGGAACTGGGCCGCCAGCGCGACGGCCTGGAGATGATCGCCTCCGAGAACTTCGTGCCGCGAGCGGTGCTCGACGCCCAGGGCTCGGTTCTGACCAACAAGTACGCCGAAGGCTACCCCGGGCGCCGCTACTACGGCGGCTGCGAGTTCGTCGACGGCGTCGAAACGCTGGCCCGCGAGCGCGCCAAGTCCCTCTTCGGCGCCGAGTTCGCCAACGTGCAGCCCCATTCGGGCGCGCAGGCCAACGCCGCCGTCTACCAGGCGCTCATCAAGCCGGGCGACACCGTGCTGGGCCTGGCGCTCGACCACGGCGGCCACCTCACCCACGGCACCAAGATGAACTTCTCCGGCAAGTTCTACCATGCCGAGTCCTACGGGGTGAACCCCGACACCTTCCTGATCGATCCCGAGATCATCCGCCAGCGCGCGCTAGAGGTCCATCCGCAGCTCATCATCGGCGGCTGGAGCGCCTACCCGCGCATCGAGGACTTCAAGGCGCTGAAGGAGATCGCCGACGAGGTGGGCGCGAAGCTGTGGGTCGACATGGCCCACTTCGCCGGCATGGTGGCCGCCGGCCTGCACCCGAGCCCCGTGCCCTACGCCGACGTGGTCTCCTCCACCGCGCACAAGACGCTGGGCGGGCCGCGCTCCGGCTTCATCCTCGCGAAGAAGGAATACGGCAAGAAGATCAACTCCGCCGTCTTCCCCGGCCAGCAGGGCGGGCCGCTGATGCACATCATCGCCGCCAAGGCCGTGGCCTTCAAGGTCGCCGGAACGGATGCCTTCAGGCAGCGCATGGAGCGCACGCTCGAGGGCGCGCGGATCCTGGCCGAACGTCTCAACGCACCCGACGTGGCGGCCCAGGGCATCACCGTCCTGACCGGCGGCACCGACGTGCACCTGGTGATGGTCGATCTGAGGAACAGCGAGATGGACGGATTGACCGGCGAGAACCTGCTGGCGCAGTGCGGCATCACCGTCAACCGCAACACCGTGCCCTTCGACCCGCGCCCGGCCTCCGTGGCCTCCGGCCTGCGCATCGGCACCTCGGCACTGGCCACCCGTGGCTTCGCCGCCCCGCAGTACGAGGAGGTGGCCGACATCATCGCCACCGCCCTGGCCGCCGGTCCGAGCGCCGACGTGGAGACCCTGCGCGCCCGCGTCACCAAGCTGACCGAGGACTTCCCGCTCTACCCCGGGCTGTGAACTCAGGGATAATAACAACGTAAAGGAAGGCTGACGTTCACGAATTAAACACCGTGAATGTCAGCCTTCCTTTATGGCAATTGGAGGCGCATTTATTCGATTCTGGCCTCATAAATATTGCTTGATATCCCGAATCAAGTTAATACTTGACGAGGCGACTCTCTCCATCACGACCAGGCCGAGTAGGAAGCTCACCTTCCACCAAGCCTTCTTCTTTCAGCGCTTGATATGCCACGTCGGGAAATTCCGCGATCAATGACTTCAACTGGTTGGTACGGTATTCCTCACGACTCTTAGTCAGAACCGCTTGCCATGAATCAGCGACGTCGATATGGAACTCATATATCGCCATCTGCAACAAATCCTCAAGCCCCGGTCGAAATCTATCGCCACCAACCGGAATATGCAATGACGAGAACGTGGGGAAAGCCCCATCGTCCAGATATTTTTTCCGACGGCTTTTGCTACGCACTCCACCCGAGCAAGCCAACATGAGGCGTGTGGCCGTATCGTTCGTTCCATAAACATTGATATGAGCGCTGGGAATCTGTGAGCTCACGCGTCTAAGAAAATCGAATCTGATGATTGGAACATGCTCGTCCTGCCCGGAAAGCATCAACAAGGACTTGTCGATCTGTAGCCAGCTTCTGTCCTTGCGACAGCTGCAATCGAACATCAGTGAAAGGTTCAGCGCATGTTCACCACCACAAAACAGAGGAATACCATCTCCATTCTGCCTAATCGTATAACTGGTGCGGCCACCCCGCGCATAATGACCCTCGACTTGATCAAGATAACTGATTTCTTGATTCCCTAGAACTCCCTGCAACAGTGCTTCCAAGCGACCGACAAATTCGGTGACCTGTTCCTCGGCGCTGAGTTGGTCGACCATATCAATCACTCACCATTCAGTAAGTAATAGAAGCTGTCTATCCGCTGCAGGGCTAGCATCTCATCAAGAGAAATCATGTTGCGCTTCTCTTTAGAACGCAACCTCTCCTCACCACCGAAAGGAACGGCTGTGTCTTTGATCTTCTGGAGAATATCCCCATCCGAAAGCATAACTGGCTTATCCACAACAATATGCTTTCGAGGCGAAGATGTCGCAATCGCCACCATTTCAACCACCTTTGCTCGCATACCTTACGTAACTAACGCTAACATAAACGGCAACCATGCATAGTTGTCGTTTCGAATCCGTCCAATAGGACCCATTGCAGCAGTAATGCACTCAGTACTAATACCGCATTGTTTCGCTCAGCCGATGACGAACGGCGGAAGGCCTACCTGCCCTTGCCGAAGGCGCGCAGGTGGATGCCGTTCCAGTCGGCCGAAACCGTGAGCGGGGTGGCCGCGTTCATGCCGGCGGTCTTCGCCGCGGACTGGACGGTGACCGAGCTGGCGGCGCCGGGACGACCCGGCTTGGGGGTCAGCACCCACAGGGGCCCGTCCTCGCCGAGCACACTGTGCGCGTCCATGATGGTGTCGGAGAGACCGTCCTCGTCGTCCCCGTCGCGCCACCAGATGATGACGCCATCGACCGCGGATCCGTAGTCCTCGTCGACGAGGTCCTCTCCGGTCAGTGTCATGATCTTCTGTCGAATCGACTCACTCACGTCGTCATCCCACAGCCACTCCTGCACGATGTCTCCAGCGTGGAAACCGAATTCCTCAGCGTTTTGCGATGCCGTTTCATTCACCCCTTCAATATAGCAAATACGCGCGAACACTCGCCCGCACCGTCAAAATCCCGGACGATGACCAGACAGGCGCCGGCCGACCGTCCGGAGCCTCCACAAGCCGCTCCCCTAGGCCGCGGTGCAGTGCGGCAACAAACCGCCTTGCCCGCTGCCGATGGCCTTGACGGCCTTGTAGGCGTCGGCCAGCGTGGAGACCCTCACGTCGCGCAACCCGGCGGGCACATGGCCCACCACCTCGTCGCAGTTCGACGCCGGCGCCAGGAACCACGTGGCCCCGTCGCGCCTGGCGCCCAGCATCTTGAGCCGAATACTGCCGATCTGACCCACCTTACCGGATTTGGAGATGGTGCCGGTGCCGGCGATGACCCTGCCGCCGGTCTCGTCGGCGGGGGTGAGTTTGTCGATGACCCCGAGCGCGTACATCATGCCGGCCGAGGGACCGCCGATGTCGTCGACGTGCATGCTCACCTTCGCGCCCTTCACGTCGATGCCACGCGACCGGGCGAACGCGAGCGCCGCGGCGCCGGCCGAATCCTGCGAGCCGGTCATCTCCTTGCTGGAGTCCTTCTCATAGTCCTTGGCGGACTGGCCGACCGGGAAGACGGCTTCGGTGGGCAGCACCTCCTGATGGGGGTCGAACCAGGCGATCAGTGTCTGCCAGCCCATGGCGGGGGATCCGGGGATGCCCTGCACGTTGGCGGTCAGCAGCAACAGCTTGCCCCGGCTCTTGTAGGTCTTCACGCCCTTGATGCCGATGACCTGCCTGCCGTCGACGCTGGCGAGCACGTCCTGGGTGGGGCCCGGCGACTCGATGACGTAGGGGCTGGGCAACGCCAGGACCGCCAGGCACAGCGCCACGCAGACGAGGCCGGCGAAATACCGCGGGGAATGGCGGGAGAAAAAGCGTTTGAGGGATGGCCAGACGCCTCGGCCGGCCGCCACCGCGCTGTCCGCCGTGCCAGCGCCCGCGCCATCGGGCCCGAGCCCCTGAACCACATCCGTCGTCGCACCGGAGCCGGCTCCGGTCCCGTTCGTCCCCTGCGTGCCTTGCCGCCGCTTTCGTGCCATAGCCACCAGTATGCCACGCGCCCGGACTCGCACGGCTCCCCCGCTCCCCCGCCTCCCGCCCGGCCCGGACCGCATGGAGAACGATATCGTGCCTCCGCGCGTATTCCTCATGGGCATAAGACCACACGAACCAATATCATGGAACCACCAACGACCGTCACGATCATGGCGCGAAAGCCCCAAGGACAAAGGAAGCAACGGTATGGACGAGAACGCGATTCACCAATGGCTGATCGAATGCTTTGGCCAGGTTCAGGGCGACATGGCCTTCAACCAGCTCAACGCCCTGCCGGACGCGCTCAAGGAGCAGCTCTTCAGCCAGGCGAACCTGCCCAAGCCCCAAGAGGTGCAGGCGCTGATGCAGGCGTTCACCTCCAGCGGACTCAACACCGTCGGCGACATGCAGGGCGCCGCCGAGCAGGGGCCCATCAACGTGCGCCTCGCCTCGTCCATCGCCCTGGGCCAGGCCAATGACGAGTCCAGCGAGAAGAGCGTGAGCGCCGAGAACGGCGAGGCGGTGCGCCGGGCCATGACCGAGGCGAACCTGTGGCTCGACACGGCCTGCGAGCTCGACCCCGCGCCGGGCACGCCCCAGGCCTTCACGCGCGCCGACTGGGTCAACGCCACCATCGACTCGTGGGCGAAGTTCGCCAGCCCGGTGGAGCGGTCCATGAGCGACGCGCTCTCCTCGGTGATCTCGGAGCGTTTCGGCGACAGCTTCGGCGAGGGCACCATCGCGGGCATCTTCGCCGGCCCCGTCCCCATCCAGATTCCCGACAGCATGAAGGACCCGGCGCAGATCATGCGCATGGTGGGCAACATGGCCTATTCGATGCAGCTGGGGCACGCGGCGGGCAACCTCTCGCACGAGGTGCGTGGCAGCTTCGACCAGGGCATCGCCCTGCAGAAGAACCCGGCGGGGGCGCTCATCGCCCAGAACGCCGTGGAATACGCGAAATCGTTGCAGATCGACCAGGACGAGGTGCTCGCATTCCTGGCCCTCGAGGAGGTGGCGCACGCCAGGCTCTTCGCGCACGTGCCGTGGCTCATGCCCCGCTTCGAGGCGCTGATCGGCAAGTACGCGCGCGGCGTGAGCATCGACCTCGACGCCATGGAGGAGCAGCTGCGCGAGGCCACCTCGATGAGCCCCGAGTCGATCTCCGGGGCCGTGGACCTCACCAAGGTGGGCATCGCCGACACCCCCGAGCAGAAGGAGGCCATGAAGAGCCTCGAGACGCTGCTGGCGCTGGTCGAGGGCTGGGTGGACTGCGTGACCTGGAGGGCCGGCATGGCCCATCTGCCGCATATCGACCAGCTGCGCGAGATGGTGCGGCGCGAGCGCGCGGTGGGCGGCCCCGCCGAGCAGACCTTCGAGAGCCTGCTGGGCCTGCAGCTGCGCCCCAAGCGCATGCGCGAGGCGGCCGCGGTCTGGGAGAGGATCGGCGCCGAACAGGGCGACGAGGCGCGCGACAGCAAGTGGTCGCACCCCGACCTGCTGCCGCAGCTGCCCGACAGCGACGGTGACGACGACAAGGCGCGGCTGGGTGACGGTGGCGACACCACGACGCAGGGACCGGCGGATGACGAAGGCAAGGCCGGCACGTCTGGCGCCGAGGGCACTGGCGAAACGACTGCCGGCAACGAATCCCGGGAATCGAGTTCGCATATCGATTGGGACGCCGAGCTGAGCAAGCTGCTCGACGACGAGGGCAAGGCCGGCCACGGGGACGATGCGGATCCCGAGAATCCCGGCAAGGACGATACCGATTCCAGCAATGGACACGATTCGGAAAATCCGGACAATACCGATGAAGGCGACGACAAACCCGCCGAGAGCTGAGTGATTCTGGCACGGTCCGTCCGGATTCCATGGGGCGGCATTCAGACACGAACTGGATGCCGCCCCATCATTTGTGTATGTGGAGACATCACGTCCTGTCGCAGACGAACGTACCTGAATGGTGGCGCGAGGGCATGCCGCCCCTGAACTAGAGGAACCTGCTCGGTGAGCGCGAGAAGGTGGACGCCGCGTCCTTGCTGCGCGCGTAGGAGAGGTGCAGGGAGTCCTCGGCGCGGGTGACGCCGACGTACATGAGCCGTCGCTCCTCCTCCAGCTCGGGGCCGGGCGCGGGCGAGCCGTAGGGCAGCAGGCCCTCGGAGCAGCCGACGAGGAAGACGTTGCCGAACTCGAGGCCCTTGGCCGCGTGGATGGTGGAGATGGTGACCCCCGGCTCGGCGCGCAGGGCGAGCGCCTCCAACGCGTCGCGCCTGGCCTGGTCGGCCTCTCCCAGCGCCGACTGCCGCCAGCCGGCGTCGCGCCTGGTGCGGTAGGGGATGCTCTGCTCCTTCAGGGCCCGCACGAAGAGCCGCTGCTGGGAGTTCAGGCGGGTGAGCACCGCGCAGTCCGAGGGCTTGGCCCCATCCTGGATGAACCGGGCGATGCGCTGGGCCACCCCGCGCGCCTCCTGTTCGTCATCGTCGTAGACCGTCCTCACCACGCGCATGCCCTTGCCGCGCGGCGAGACCAGGCGCAGGTAGTCCTCGCGGTTGGGCGCGGAGGCCAGCACGCGGTTGGCGCAGGAGACGACCTGCGGGGTGGAGCGGTAGTCGCGGCTCAGATCGATGTCGGCGCTCAGCGGGCCGAACTCGTCGGCGAAATGCAGCAGGCCATAGCTGGAGGCGCCCGCGAAGGAATAGATGGTCTGGGCGGGGTCGCCCACCACGCATACGTTGCGGTTGCCCTTGAGCCACAGCGTCATCAGCCTGTGCTGCAGCGGCGAGACGTCCTGGTACTCGTCGACGGTGAGCCAGCCGATGGAGCGGCGTATCGAGGCGGCCTGCTCATCGAAGGCGTCGAGCACGTGGCAGTCCAGCAGCAGGATGTCGTTGAAGTCCATCTGCCCCAGCGCGGTCTTCTCGTGCTCGTAGGCCTCGTAGACCTCGGCGAAGCGGTCGGGCTCCAGGCCGGCCGGGGGCACGCGGTGGGTGGCGGCGCAGACCCTCGCGTAGTCGTCGGGGGCGATGAGGGAGACCTTGGCCCAGTTGATCTCTGCGAGCAGGGCGCGGTTGGCCATCTCGTCGGACTCGTCGCCGTCGCCGGCGCGCCTGATCGCCCGGGCGACGATGTCGTTGAGGTCGGTGGCCACGCGCGGGAAGGGCGCCTCGGTGATCTCGGGCCACACCCGGCGCAGCTGGTGCAGGGCGGCGGAATGGAAGGTGGCGGCGCGCACCCCCTCGCCCACGCCCAGGGCGGCCAGGCGCTTCTTCATCTCCTCGGCCGCGCGCACCGAGAAGGTGACCGCCAGCGTGCGCCCCTCCTGCCATCTGCCGCTTTTGCAGGCGTAGGCGATGCGGCGGGTGACCGTGCGGGTCTTGCCCGCACCCGCGCCCGCCATGATGCGCACCGGGCCGTCGGTCGCCGTGGCCGCCTGCAGCTGCGAGGAATCCAGTCCCTCCAGCATCGCCTCCGCTTGATCGCTCATGGCTCCCATTGTGCCAGCGGGGCTGGTCCCGACGGGCGCGGGGCCGCGGTCGCGAAAGGCATCGTAGGGGATAGACGAAAAGGGTTATGCAAGGCGAATAAGGACACACGATGTATTAGTCTTGTACTGTGACTTTAGCTAAGAACCTCAAGCTTGCGGCGCTCGCCTCCGCCGCCATGCCCAACGTCGCCGTGGCCGGCGTGCGCGAAAGCGGGCAGGACAGCGCCACGGACGATCGCATGGGCATCATTCACGCCGTCGTGCAGGATGCCTCGGGCCGCGGCTATGACGTGTTCGCCTCCGACAGGGACGCCGGACGCAAGCGCCTGCTGCGGCGCGCCAAGGCCGCCAGGACCCTCGAGCGCTCGCGCGCGGTGGGCGGGCTCGGCTTCGCCACCGACCGCGTGGTGGCCTTCTGCGACGCCGGCGAGAAGAGCGCGACCGGCGACCACGCCGTGCTGGTGGTGCCCTACGCCGAGGGCGAGGCCCGGCAGCTCGACCTGCTGACCCTCGAGGACGCCTCGAGCGTGGGCACGGCCATCGGCGCCATCCACCGCCAGAGCTCCGGCTTCCTCACCGAGCACCACTACCCCACCTTCACCACCGGGCAGATCCGCGCGCAGCTGACCGCCTGGATCAAGCGGCTGCAGCAGGCCGGCCACGTGCCCCCGGCCATCACCTCGAGCTGGGCGAGGATCATCGAGACCGACGGCCTCTGGTCCTTCTCCACCTGCCTGGTGCACGGCGGGTTCATGGACGGCGACTTCATCTTCTCCGGCTCGTCGATCACGGCCGTGAGTAACTGGCAGAACATGCAGGTCAACGACCCGGCGCGCGACCTGGCGTGGATGTTCGCCAAGATGGACGACGCGCACCGCAGCGCGCTGATGGGCTCCTACGGGCGCATGCTCGGCGCGCACAGCGACGGGCTGATCATGCTGCGCGCCAACCTGTGGCTGCAGATGGAGCAGGTCGGCGATTTCATCGAGGCCCTCAACCAGGCCGATAACGCCAAGATCACACGGTTCAAGGCGCAGGTGGAGCATCTCGCCCACCAGCTAACCGTGGTGACCAACCGCGCCACCTCGGCCTCCAGCCAGGCCATCGCCGCCACGGTCGCCCGCCAGGCCAAGCCCGCGCGGGACGATGAGGACGACGACAGCACCAACGCCTCGAATCCCGTCGAGGCCGACGACGCGACCGGCGAAAGTGACGCGACCGGTTCGGCCGAGATCCTGCACGCCCAGGAGGACTCCACCGCGAGCCGTCCCGTCGCCGCGGCCGGATCGACGGCGCATCCCAAGGCTTCGGCGCATTCAGCGCGGGCTTCGCGGCCGACGCCCGACATGCCCTCGCCCTCCTCCAGCGCCACGATGGTGCTCACCGAGGCCGGCAAGGCGTCCGCGGTGCAGGAGCCGCTTGACCGCCACGACGCCCACCGTCCCGACGATTCCGCGCCGACGACGCTCATCCCGCTGCTCGAACGCGAGGAGCGCGCCCTGCACGACGCGCAGGCCGGACTCGAGGAATACGAGGAGCGCGAAGGCGAACGGCGGCACGATGCCGAGGCCGAGGTCGTGGACTCCACATCGGGACGCGAGGAGGCCGTACAGACGACGGCCCCGCAGGACGATGACGTGGACGGCGATAAGGCCGACACCGATGCGCATGCCGACGGGACCGACGGTGGCAGCGACGAAACCGACGCCGCTGACACCACGTCCAGCAGCGATGCCACCGGTGACGAAACCGACGCCAACGGCAGCGACTCGGACGACGATAAGGACACGGCGACGGACGATGCCTCCGCATCCGAAAATGACGCCGCTGGCAGCGACACCGATGACGACGATGACAACGCCGATACCGATGATGATGCTGCCTCGTCCGACGACAAGGCGTAACCAACGGCATCCTGTTCCTGACGCCACGGCGCCATCGAGCACTCCGCCACGCCTCGCCACCAGCGCAATGGCGCCGCGGCGTGCACAATAAGACCTATAACCAATCCAACAAGAAAGAGGCAATCAATGGACGTCGAACTCGGCATTCAGAATGTGGCCCGCCCCGTGCATTTCACCACCGACGACAGCGCTGAGGCGGTGAGCGACGCCATCGGCCAGGCCATGGGCAAGGGCGAGCCGATCAACCTCATCGACGACAAGGGCCGCCACATTATCGTGCCGGCCGGCGCCCTGGGCTATGCCATGGTCGGCTCCGAGACCAAGCACGCGGTGGGCTTCGGCGCGCTCTGAAGCCGGCCGCCGCTCCCCTGCCGGCCGGCTTCGTAGCTGGCATCGGCACCACGCGGGATGACGGCGGATGAGACCTGAACACGAAAGCGGGCCGTGCGACCTCTGATAGAAGTGTCGCACGGCCCGCTTTTCCATGCCTCGAAACCGGCTCAGCCGACCACCTCGATCGCGCCCCGGGCGACGATCTCCCGCACGGTGGCGTCGCCGGTGAGGTTCTCGCCGAGGCGGTTCGGCTTGCCCGCGCCGTGCCAGTCGGAGCCGCCGGTGACCAGCAACCCGAGCTCGTCGGCGAGGCCGAGCAGGCGGCGGCGCTGGTCGTCGGCGTTGCCGCGATGCCACACCTCGAGACCGCCCAGCCCCTCGCCGGCCAACGCCCTGATCCGCCCGTCGCCGAGCAGGGTCGTGTTGCGGCCACGGTCGCCGGGATGGGCGATGACGCTCACGCCGCCGGCCTCGCGCACCGTGCGCACCACCTCGTCGGTGCTGGGCGAGGGCGTGGGGATGTAGTATTTGCTCGCTCCTGAGATGACGCCGGCGAAGGCCTCGGAACGGGTGGCGTAGACTCCGGCCTCCACCAGCGCGTCGGCCATGTGCGGCCGGCCCACCGTGGTCTTCTCGCCCTGCTTGGCCTGCCGCAGCACGCTGTGCCAGTCGATCGGGAAGTCCTCGGAAAGGCGGGCGACCATGCGTTTGGCGCGCTCGAGCCGGGCGGCCCTGGTGGCGCGGAAGAGCTCGGTGATCGCGGTGTTGTCCGGATCGTATTGGTAGGCGAGCATATGCACGGAGATGTCGCCGTCGGCGGCCGTGATCTCGGTGCCGCGCAGGATCGGCAGCCCCGCCCGCCGTGCCGCCGCTGCCGCGTCCGCCCAGCCCGCGGTGGTGTCGTGGTCGGTGATCGCCAGTCCGTGCAGGCCCGACGCGACGGCGGAGGCTATCATTTCTGCAGGGGTTTTGGTACCATCGGAGTATACTGTGTGGCAGTGTAAATCCCAGCCATGGGCGGGGCCATGATCTTCATGCGGCATATGTCGAATCATGCCTCCCATCCTAGTCAGTGCCCGGGCGCTGCCGCATTGAACAGAAAGTCGGAGAGGTAACAATGGCGAACAAGCACAGTATCGATGCCGTCAACAGTCTGCAGGCGCAGGAGCCGCAGAACCCGGAGCAGAACGCCGCGCTGCAGGCGAGCCTGGAGGAACGGCTCGCGCAGGACCGCAAGCCGACCGGATTCTTCCACAGCAACACATGGAACTACCTGATCATGCTCATCGCCGCGGCCGTGGGTCTCTTCGCCTCGCTCATGCTCGCCGCCGACACCCTGAAACTCGCCCGCAACCCCAACAAGGCGCTGGGCTGCGACGTCAACTCCGTGCTCTCCTGCTCCACCGTGGCCGAGTCCTGGCAGGCCGAGATCATCAAGTTCGGCGGGCTGAGCTTCCCGAACGCCTTCTTCGGCATCGCCGCCTACAGCGTGTTCATCACCATCGCGGTGATCGGACTGACCGGCAGCAAGCTGCCGCGCTGGTTCAACCTGTGCGCCTGGCTCGGCAGCATCGCCGCGCTGTGCTACGCCTACTGGCTCTTCACCCAGTCGATGTTCGTCATCCGCGCCCTGTGCCCGTGGTGCATGACCATGATGTTCGCCACGACCTTCATGTTCATGTCGCTTTCGCACGCCACGGTGACCGTCCAGCACATCCCGCGCAACGCCAAGAGGCTCAACACCTATTACCGCATGCGCTACGACCTGATGGTCGACGTGGTCTGGATCCTCGCCGTCATCGCCCTCATCTTCGTCAACGAGGGTTCCGCGATCTTCGCCTGACGGTTCGGCCGTCGCAAGCGGCGCCATGCCTGGCTTTTAGCCTCGCGTGGCGCCGCTTTTGTTATGCGCAGTCATGCCTCGGCCCGTGGTCCGGCTGCGACTTGGTGATGCTTTGGCCATGTTTCCCATGCAGCCGGCCACGACCTAGCGCCCCTGCAGCTCGACCTTCGCCACGATCGTCGCCGAACCGGTCAGGCGCACGTCGCGCTCGCCGACGTCGACGCGCAGCAGTCCGCCGCGCACGCGGATGCGCCAATGGTCGACGCCGGTCTTGGCACGCAGGGTGATGGCCGTGGCGCAGAGCCCCGTGCCACAGGAGAGCGTCTCGCCGCAGCCGCGCTCGTTGACGCGCATGGTGGCCTCGCCATGGCCGGCGGCGGCGTCGAGATGGTCGACGCGCACGAACTCGGCGTTCTGGCCCGAGGCGAGCGCGGGGCTCACCACCGGGGTGACGTTCAGATCCAAGTCCTCAAGGGCGGGCAGCGCCGCCGTCCCGTCCTCCAGCACGGAGACGACATGCGGATTGCCCATGTCGACGAAGGTGCCCTTGGCCGTGCCGTCGACGCCGGGAATCGAAACGACATAGGCGTCCCGCTCGCCTCGCTTCCACTGCCCCAGGCTCACCTCGAAGACGTCGCGGCCATAAGGCTCGAGGTCGCCCAGCGGCCTGATGGTCTTCACGCCCGCCCGGGTGCCCAGCGCGAACGCCTCGCCGCCGGCTGGTTCGGCCAGGCCGGCGCGTTGGGCGAGCAGGGTGATCGCCCGGGTGCCGTTGCCGCACATCTCGGCCAGGCTGCCGTCGGCGTTGCGGTAGTCCATGAACCACTGCGCGCCGCCGGCCTCGCATGCGCGCACCTGCGCCTCGCTCAGGTCGTTGACGTCGCGGGGATGGGCCAGGCGGATGAGCCCGTCGGCGCCGATGCCGAAATGCCGGTCGCATATCTCGCGCACCTGCCGGGCGTCGGGCTCGAAGGCGCCCGTGCGGTCGATGTAGGTGATGAAGTCGTTGCCGGTGGCATGCTCTTTATAGACGGTTCGTGGCAAAGTCATGTGCTCCAGTCTAGCCCCGCGCGCCGCTCACGGCGCCGCCCATCCGCTCAATGAAAGACGCGCGAACGGCACCGAACGGCAGGACCGGACATCCGCACATGCCGGAAGCCACGGCTGCCCGACCGGTTTGCCGCTCTTGTGGATGTTCGCCGTGGCGTATGCCCGTCGCGAAAGCCGGAGAGGTATTCTGGTGCTGACCTTCGGGCCGACCCACACCCCATGCACCAAGCGAGCAAACGGCAGGAGAACGCGCATGACATCCAATGCACCCATCGGCGTCTTCGATTCCGGGCTCGGCGGCCTGTCGGTGGTGCGCGAGCTGCGCCGGCAGATGCCGGACGAACGGGTGGTCTATTTCGGCGACTCCGCCAACGCGCCCTACGGGGTCAAATCGAGCGAGGAGGTGCGCCGCCTCTCCTTCGATATCGTCGACCGGTTCGTCACCATGGGCGCCAAGGCCATCGTCATCGCCTGCAACACCGCCTCCTCGGCCGCGGGCAAGCAGCTGAGGGCCACCTACGACCTGCCGATCGTCGGCATGGAGCCGGCGCTGAAACCCGCCTGCGACAGGGGCGAGGGCAAGCCGCAGCACGTCATCGTCGCGGCCACGGCGCTGACCCTGCGCGAGCGGAAGTTCGGGGAGCTGATGGACCGCTTCGACGCCACGAACGTCATCTACCGGCAGCCCTGCCCCGACCTGGTCGAGATCGTGGAGCACGGCAAGCTCGGCGAGCGCGACCTGGTGATGCGCGCCCTGCACGGCTATTTCGACGAATACGACCTCGCCACCATCGACTCGGTGGTGCTCGGCTGCACGCATTTCGTCTTCTACCGCGACTATTTCCGGCAGCTGCTGCCCGGCTCCACCGCCATCATCGACGGCAACGCGGGCACCATCCGCCATCTGCGCGACCTACTGGCTGGCCACGACGCTCTGGCGCCCGCCGGCTCCGAGGGTGGCGTCGAGCTGCATAATTCCGATCCCAGCCGGGCCATGGCCGATCTGGCGACGCAGCTGCTCAACGGCTGAACGCCGCGGACGGGGCGGCGGACGGATGCCGGACCCGGTGATGCGGGCGGCCACGCCTCTCCTCGCACGGGTGCCCTCTCCCAGGTTCTCACCAACGGCTGATACGGCGCCGATGTCGTGCGACGCGGCGTAAGCTCCTGAGAAGGAAAACGCAATCCGCGCGCACGCAGCAACCGCACGCGGGAAAGGGGCAGCAATGACACGGACCGCTTTGATCGACGTCGGCGGGGGCTACCGCTCCATCTTCGGCGCTGGCGTGATGGACAGGCTCATGGACGACGGCATCGCATTCGACAAGTGCTACGGCGTCTCCGCGGGCAGCGCGAACATGGTCTCTTACATCGCCGGGCAGCGCGGACGCACCTACAAGTTCTACACACAGTACGCCTTCCGCCCGGAATACGCGAGCGCCCAGAACTTCATCAAGTCGCGCAATTTCGCCAACCTCGACTACATCTACGGCACGCTCTCCAACTCGGACGGCGAGTACCCGGTGGACTACCCGGCCTTCGCGGCCTCGCCCACCGACTTCACCGTCGTCGCGGCGGACGCGCGCAACGGGCACGCGAAGTATTTCGGCAAGTCCGACGTGAGCCAGGACAACTATGACGTCATGAAGGCCTCGAGCGCGGTGCCGGTGGCCTGCAAACCCTATATGGTCGACGGCGTGCCCTATTTCGACGGTGGCATCGCCGACCCCATCCCGGTGGCGCTGGCCGAGCGGGAGGGCTACGACCGCATCGTGCTGATCCTGACCCACGAGCGTGATTTCGTGCGCGAGGCCAAGCGCGACGCCGCGCCCGCCGCGATCCTGAGGCGCTCCTACCCCGCCGCAGCGGAACGGCTGAAGAACCGCTACCGCACCTACAACGAGGAGATGCAAGTGGCCGAGCGGATGGCGGAGGAAGGCAAGGTGCTCATCCTCGCCCCCGACGACCTGTGCGGGCTGGACACGCTGAGCAAGAACGCCGAGGGACTGGAGGAGATGTACCGCAAGGGGCTCGCCGCCGCCGAGGCCGTCTCCGACTTCATCGCCGGCTGACCAACCGGCCACCGGTAGCTGGGCCACGGGTCGCCGGCCCACCCACCGGAGCCTTATTTCGAATTGCGCCATAAATGAGCCACTGAGTAGCAGTCAGTGGCTCATTTATGGCGCAATTGCGTATTGAGGCGGGCCGGACGGAAGCCTACTTGCTTTCGTTGGAGGCGATCATCGCCTTGGTGACCTCCTCGAAGAGCTGCTGGTAGCCGCCGGGAGTGGAGGCCGGCAGCACGACGGTCTTGGCGTTGCCGGACTCGCTGAGCGAGCGCATCACGTCGAGGTACTGGTTGAAGAGCACGACGTTGTTGACCTCGTTGATGTTCATGCCCACACCCTTGAGGCTCTTGATCTGGTCGACGATGCCGTTGGCGATCTCACGGCGGTAGTTGGCCTGGCCCTCGCCCTGCAGGCGGGTCTTCTCGGCGTCGGCGGTGGCCTGCGTCTCGATCTGGATGCGCTGGGCCTCGGCGCGCTGGCGGGTGGCCTCCTTCTCGCGCTGGGCGGCGTTGATGGAGTCCATGGCGGTCTTCATTGCCGGGCTCGGGTCGATGGCGGTGATCAGGGTCTTGACCACGGTGAAGCCGAAGCGCGACATCTCCACGCCCACGGTCTTCTGCACGTCGGCGGCGATGTCGTCCTTCTTGGCGAAGGCGTCGTCGAGCGAAAGCGCGGGGATGGCGCTGCGCAGAGCGTCCTCGACGTAGCTGCGCAGCTGGCCTGCCGGGTCGCGCAGCTCATAGTAGGCGGTGGCCACGTTGGCCGGGTCGACGCGGAACTGGGTGGAGGCCACGACGGTGACGAAGACGTTGTCGAGCGTTTTGGTCTCGAGCTTGACGTTGAGCTGGTTGACGCGCATGTTGGTCTTGGTGGCGATGCGGTCGACCACGGGGATCTTGACGTGGATGCCCGCGAACTGCACGATGAGGAACTTGCCGAACCGCTCGATGACGTAGGCCTGCTGCTGCGGGACGACGAACAGCCCCGCAATCACCAGCGCGACGATGATGATGAGGATCACCACAAGGATTGCCATTGCTTTATTCTCCTGCCTGTCGGCGCCTTCGCTCGAAACGGCCCGTCAACGGGGGCCGTTGCCCGACATCGGAGACGGGAATGCCGAAGGCTTTGAGCACCATGCTACCAGTACGGATGCGCATGTCCCCTCATGAATGAATAACGGTGGACGCTTGCCGGTGCCGGTGCCATATGCCTGGATTCGAACCGGCCGGCAAGCCTGCTGACGAACCTGCAGACGGACCGGCGGCGAACCTGCCGACGGGCTCAGTGCCAGACCAGCAGCCCCGCCATCACGGCGGCCAGGCCCGCCACCGCCATGCCCAGCGTGTGCGCCACAAGCAGGGCGGGACGGCGCTTAGCCGCGAGCCTGGCGGACTCGAGGCTGGCGGTGCTGAAGGTGGAGTAGCCACCGAGCAGACCGGAGGCGAGCAAGTAGCGCGGCGTCTCCATGCCGGCGTGCGCGCCGCACCAGCCGGCCACCAAGCCCATCAGCAGGCAGGCGGTGACATTGACGACGATGGTGCCGCAGGGCAACGGCAGCCGGACGCGGGCGTTGACCCGGGCGTCGACGAGGTAGCGCAGGAACGCCCCGCACCCGCCGCACAGGGAGGCGAGCAGCAGCAGGGCCACGGCCTGGCCGCGCCAGTGGCCGGCGTCGGCGGCGAGCGCGATGACGGCCACGACCGCCACCAGCGGCACGGCCACGCGCAGCAGGGGCCTGTGGTCCGGCGAGCGTTCCTGAGCGCTGGAGGATCGCCCGGAATCGCCTGGGAACGCGGCGACCACACGGCCGGCGCGCCAACGGCCCAGCTTTCCGCCCAGCGCCAGCCCCAGCAGCGCGCACAGCGTTCCCGGCACGATGCTCGCGGCCAGGTAGCCCACGGCCACGCCGGTCGAGCCGGCCAGCAGGCGTTGAGCGGCCTCGAGCATGAAGGTGCTGTAGGTGGTGTAGCCGCCGATCAGGCCGGTGCCCAGGGCGAGCCTGACAGTCCGCCATCGACCGACGTCCGGACCCAGCGCGGCCATGTAGGCGGTCAGGCAGCCGAGCAGCGCCGCTCCGGTGAGGTTGATCGCCATCGTCATCCACGGCCATGCGGCGTCGGAGGGCTGCAGGGCACCCAGGGACAGGCGGACCAGCGATCCGCACGCCCCGGCGAGCAACAGGAGCGCGGCCAGCGTGAGACCAGTCCGGGATTCCGACTTCATGGCAGCTTCCTTCCATGCGCCGTGGATGCGTGACCGCGCGGCGCGATTCCCCTCCAATCTATCTCGCGGGCGCGCCCCGGGGCCGGGCGGCCCCCATATTCGCGCGAGATGGACAATGAGCGGCGGATGGCGATGAACGAGGATGGCCGGTTGACGAACCGACATGTGGCACGGCGATGGATGACGGACCGGCACCAGCCGGACCACCGCATGTCAGACCGCCACATGGCGGACCGACACCAGTCAATCCGCAAACACTGACATCGCCTACCGCGTCTACACCAGTCAAGCTGTATCCCCGACAGGCCGACACGGTCACGTCAAACACGTGAACCTTTGCTTGGCAGCCTCAAGGCAAGCGGCAAAACGGACCGGACGGCAAATCGTATCAAACGCATATCGCCGCCACCCACCTCGCAACGTAGACGGACGGAAATGTCCGCTTTCGTCGCAATAGCGCCGTTCCGAGCCGATGAAATCCGGAGGGAAACCGAGCGATACCCGCGCATATCGCTTCACACCATATATTCAATCCATAATTAAAACGTTTGACGGATATTCGTTGACGTATCATTGCCGTCGATAGCCGTATGTAATATTTCCAATCAGAAACAGCATCGGCATCGCCAAGTCGGCGAGACGATAGGGGGAGGCATTTATGACCACGGTTGCAGTCATCGGTTGCACGCATGCGGGCACGTACGCGACGACCTCGATCCTTCGTGAACATCCGGACTGGAAGGTCGACGTCTTCGAGAAGAACGACAACATCTCCTTCCTTTCCTGCGCCATCGCCCTGTGGGCCGGCGGCCACGTCAGCGACCCGAAGCGCATGTTCTACTCCTCGCCGGCCAAGCTCGAGGAGATGGGCGCCACCATGCACATGCGCACCCGGGTCGACAGCGTCGACGTGCGCGGCAAGTCGCTCAAGGCCACCGACCTGGCCAGCGGCGAGGAGAGCGCCTACCGCTTCGACAAGCTGGTCATCACCACCGGTTCCTCCCCCGCCAAGCCCTCCATCCAGGGGCTCAGCGAGGAGCTCGAGGGCGGCCGCGCGACGCTGTGCAAGGACTACGCCGACGCGCAGCGCATCGTCAAGCGCACCGAGGACATCAAGTCGGTGATCGTGGTGGGCGCCGGCTACGTGGGCTCCGAGCTCGCCGAGCAGCTGAGCACCCGCGGCATCAAGACCACGCTCATCGACGCGCTGCCGCATGTGCTCGATAACAACTTCGACAAGTCCGTCACCGACCAGGCCGAGCAGGCCTTCAGGGACCATGACGTGACGCTGGCGATGGGCCAGAAGGTAGTCGCCTTCCGCTCCGACGTGGGCAGCGACGGGGTGGACGGCCACGGCATCACCGTGGTCACCGAACTGGGCGAATACACCGCCGACATGGCGATCGTGGGCGTCGGCTTCGTGCCGCAGACCAGCCTGGTCTCCTCGCAGGTGCGCACCCTGGGCTACGGCGCCATCATCGTCGACGAGTACATGCGCGCCTCCACCCCCGACAACGACGTGCTCGACTACGTCTTCGCGGCGGGCGACAGTGCCACGGTGCGCTTCAACCCCACCGATTCCGACGAGTACCGGCCCCTGGCCAGCAACGCAATCCGCGAGGCGTCGATCATCGGCAAGAACATCGAGCGGCCGACGGTGGCCTACGCCGGCACCCAGGCGACCAGCGGCGTGCAGCTCTACGACCTGTCGATGGCCTCGAGCGGCATCACCGAGGACCTCGCCAGGCGCCGCCACATCGACGCCGACTGCGCCACGATCGTGGAGGACTACCGCCCCGACTTCATGCTCACCACCACCCCGGTGACGGCCAAGCTCATCTGGGAGAAGAAGACCAACCGGATCCTCGGCGCGCAGTTCGCCGCCCGGCACGACATCTCCCTGGCCGCCGACCTCATCTCCGTGGCCATCCAGGCGAAGTTCACCATCGACGACCTCGCCGGCACCGATATGCTCTTCCAGCCGAACTTCACCCAGCCGATCAACTTCGTCAGCTCGCTGGCGATGACCGCGGTCGCCCAGCGCGACGGCGAGCTCCAGACCGGCAAGCGCTAGTCCGCCGGCGCGATCCCGACGAAGCATTCGGCCCCGTCCGCAAGATTCGACTTGCCGGCGGGGCCTGGCCTTTGGTGCGGAGATAATCACAGAATCCGGGCGCATAACGTGAGTATCTCTGCGAATCCGCGCGGGCTGCAGAGATACTCACAGAAAACGGCCCGTTTTCGTGATTATCTCTGCATAGGCATCGCGGCCGGCCGGGCTACTCGGTGCGCAGCGCGGTGGCCGGGTCCTGCTTGGCGGCCTTGCGCGAGGGGATGAGCCCGCCGATCAACGTCAGCACCACCGACAGGACGATGAGCACGATGGCCCCCGTGAGTGGCAGCGCGGCATTGACCTGGTCAGTGCCCATGAAGTGGTGCATCACCGCGTTGCCCGGCACGATCAGGATGAGCGTGACCACGATGCCGATGACGCCCGCGCACAGGCCTATGATGCCCGTCTCGGCGTTGAAGACCGTGGAGACGTTGTGCTTGGAGGCACCCATCGCGCGCAGGATGCCGATCTCCTTGGTGCGCTCGAGCACCGAGATGTAGGTGATGATGCCGATCATGATCGAGGAGACCACCAGCGAGACCGCCACGAAGGCGATCAGCACGTAGGTGATGACGTTGATGATGGTGGTCACCGAGTTCATCATCAGGCCCGCGTAGTCGGTGTAGACGATGCGGTCCTTCTTCTTGGCGCCGTCGTTGTAGCGCTTGATGGCGTCCTCGATGCTGTTCTTCGCCTCGAAGCTGTCGGCGTAGATCTTGATGGAGCTCGGGGCGTCGCGGCCGATGACGCCGAAGTCGGCGAGGTTGCCGTTGTAGGTGCCGGTGGAGACGTACTGGTTGTAGATCGAGACGAGCACGTTCTCGGGAGCCGTGGCGAGGTAGTTGCTGAAAGCCTGCGCCACCTGCTGCTCGCCCATGCCCGAGATGGCCTCCTGCGGATTGCTGGCCACCGCCGCGTTGCCGGCAGCTGCCGCCGCCGCTCCGCGCTGCTGGGTGACCTCGGCGGACTGGTCGGCACTGGCCGCGCCCATGCCGCCCGGCGCCTGGGTCATCAGGTTCTTGGCCATGCTCGCCTGCTGGGAGACTGGCAGCGAGGCGACGTACGCCTTGGCGTTGGCGGCCTTCGTCGCGTCGTCGGAAGGCGCGAAGGTCATGCCGTTGAGGATGTTGTGGCTGCGGTCGGCCTTCTGCGCGGCCACGACGGCGCTGGATTTCGCGTGGTCGATCAGCTGGTCGGTGAGCATGCGCGTGTAGCCGATGCCGGGGGCGAGCGGCGTGGTCTTGGCCCCGGAGTCGGCGCGGATGACGCCGACGACCTTGAGCTTCACCGCGGCCGGGGAGTCCATGAGCTTGCCGACCTGGTCGGCGTCGTCGCCCACGTACTTGAAGTGCCCGTCGGCGCCCTGCACGTACTGGTCGCTGGAGGGCAGCAGGGTCAGCTGCTGGTCCATAGCCTTGGCGTAGTCGATGCGCTTGCTGTCGGTGCTCACCTTCTGGCCGCTGTTGAGCCGGTTCATCATGTCGTTGTAGTCGGCGCTGGGTTTGAGGCCGAGCTCGTAGACCTGGGTGAGCGGCATCTCGTTGTTCTTGTCGAGCACCAGCACCACCTGGTCGGCGGACTTCGGCCAGTGGCCCTTGACCATCTGGTAGTTGTCGCGAATCACCGAGCTGATGGGCTGCCTGTCGGCGTGCTCGCCGGGCATGATCTCGGCGAAGGCCTCGGGCGCCTTGTTCTTGTCGGTCTTGCCGGTGAGCATCGACATCTGCTTGGACTGCAGGCTCGAGATGTCGCCGGAGGAGCTGAGCCCGGCTATGTTGGTGGCCGCGCTCTGCATGCCCTGCGCGCCGCCGACCTTCACGCCGTCGACGTCGACGAGCGTGCCCTTGGTGTCGTGGGTGAACACCGAGAACTTCGGCGCGTAGGAATACTGGATGCCCACGTCGCCGACGTGTTGGCGCACCTCGTTGCCCGGCTTGTCGAGGTACTGCTTGAAGGGGCTCAGGTTGTTGCTGGTGATGCCCGAGGTCATCGACGCGGCGCCCTTGACGCTGGAATCGTCGGGGTAGATGGCATGGCGCGACTGGCCCTTGTCGCTTTTCTTGGAGTCGGCGTTGGCCTGGGCGGTGTCCATGATCTTGTTCATGTCGAAGGTCTGCTCGTTGATCTCGATGGGGTACGAGGTCAGCGTCTCCTTCTGGATGTCGGCGATGTAGCGGTTGACGCCGGTGGAGACGGAGAGGATCAGCGCGATGCCGATGATGCCGATCGAGCCGGCGAAGGAGGTGAGCACCGTGCGAGCCTTCTTGCTTTTGAGGTTGTTGAAGCTCAGGGCCACGGCGGTGGCGAAAGACATCGAGGCCTTGCCCATCGTGCGGTGGACGGCGGGCTTCTCGTCGGCGGTCTCCTCGGGCCGCACCGGCTTCGAGTCGCCCTGGATCACGCCGTCCTTGAGCTCGACGATGCGCGTGGCGTACTGGTGGGCCAGCTCCGGGTTGTGGGTGACCATGACGACCAGGCGGTCCTTCGCCACCTCCTTCAGCAGGTCCATGATCTGCACGGAAGTCTCGGAGTCGAGGGCGCCGGTGGGCTCGTCGGCCAGCACGATGCTCGGATCGTTGACCAGGGCGCGGGCGATGGCGACGCGCTGCATCTGGCCGCCGGAAAGCTGGTTCGGCAGCTTGTTCACATGCTCGCCCAGACCGACCTTCCGCAGGGCCTCCTCGGCGCGCCTGCGGCGGTCCTTGCGCTTGACGCCGGAAATCGTCAGAGCCAACTCCACGTTGGAGAGGATGGTCTGGTGCGGGATCAGGTTGTAGCTCTGGAAGACGAAGCCGACCGTGTGGTTGCGGTATGAGTCCCAGTCGCGGTCCTTGTACTGCCGGGTCGAGGTGCCGTTGATCACCAGGTCGCCCTCGTCGTAGCGGTCGAGCCCGCCGATGATGTTCAGCAGTGTGGTCTTGCCGGAGCCGGACGGGCCCAGGATGGCGACGAACTCGTTGTCGCGCAGGGTCAGGCTCACGTGGTCGAGCGCCTTCTGGACGAAATCGCCGGTCTGGTATTGCTTGCTGATGTCGTTGATCTGTAGCACGGAATCCCCACTGCCTCTTGTGTGCGCGTGCCCTCGCTGCACGCCGCTTCGTTCTGCCACTCTACCCCGACGCACGGCCCGGTTCGCCATCGGCGTCCAAGCGGCCGCGGCGACCATCGACAACCGCGGGTGCGACCATCGACAACCGTAAATGCGACTAAAAGCACCCCAATCCGTGCTTTCCGTCGCAGGACCATGCCCAATCGCGTTGAAAAGCAGAGAAATCACCGTTGCAGTCTGCTTTTCGACGCAATCACACACTTCCCTGCGTCGAAAAGCAGAGAAAGAAGGCGTGATTGCTGCTTTTCGACGCGGTGACGCGATTCTCCTTCATATGGCGAGCGCAACGGCGTTCACACATCTGGTCGATTATCGCCGTGAGCGAACAGAAGCACCCTCGTTGTGAACAGTGTTAACATCCTCTATGTGAACATTGTTAACACCAGGCAGGGCGGGGACACACAGAGCCTCGCGATCGACTGCCAGAACGTACGGAAATCATTCGGCGACCACCAGGTGCTCAAGGGCATCGACCTGTCGCTGCCCTACGGCTCGATGCTCGGGTTGCTCGGACGCAACGGCGCCGGCAAGTCGACGCTCATCTCGATCCTGACCGGCCTGAGCCGGCAGAGCTCGGGGCGGGCGCTGGTCTGCGGCGTCGATGTCGGGCGGTCAAGGTCCGGCGAGCTCGGGCGCGTGGTCGGACTGGCCCCGCAGCAACTGGGGCTCTACCCGCAGCTGAGCGCGATGGAGAACCTCGTGAGCTTCGGCATGCTGCAGGGGCTGGGCGGCAAGCGGGCCCACGCCCGTGCCGAGGAGCTGCTCGCGGTCTTCTCGCTTGAGCGGCAGGCCGGGCAGAAGGCCTCGCGGCTTTCCGGCGGCCAGCAGCGCCGCCTGCATACCGCCATCGCGCTGGTGCACCAGCCGCGACTGATCTTCCTCGACGAACCGACCGTCGGCGCGGACGTGGACGCCAGGGCCAGAATCCTCGAGGCGGTCAGGGCGATCGCCGCGCAAGGCACCGCCGTGGTCTACACCAGCCACTACCTCGACGAGTTCGAGCGGCTCGGCGCCGACCTCGCCTTCCTCGACGGCGGGCGGATCGTCGAACGCGGCACGCAGCGCGAGGTCATCGCCCGGCACGCCGAAGCGGTGATCGAGGCGACGTTCGAAGGTGGCACACAACCAGACATACCCGGTTGGACAGTGGCTGGCGCCCACCTGGAACGTCGGTATGGAAAGAGCGGCCCCGGCGAGGCGCTCGCCCAGCTGACAACCGTCTCCAACCGTCTTGGCCTGAGGCTGTCGGACGTGAAAGTCACTCGGGCCAGCCTTGAGAACGCCTACCACCACATCATCAACGAGCCTGACAGCAAAGGCATGCACGGCGTCACGACTCAGGCGAATACCATCACCATGGGCGCCGGGCCCACTAACCCCGCCGGTTTCGAAATCCACGATGGTGCCGGAGCCGGTTTCGCACCCAACGACGATGTCGCCAACAGAACCGTAAACGACTCAAACGGCACAGTTACGACGCAGACCGCCACCACGAATCGTATCGCCGACAACACCACCAAGGAGAACAACTGATGTCACTCAAACGAATCGGCGCGGTGACGCGCCTGAACCTCATGCTGCAGGCCCATGACCCCGCGGCCTTCCTCATCGACACCGCCGTGCCGATCATGCTCACCCCGTTCATGGTGCCGGGCATGAGAAACACCCTGCTGGCCGAGGGCTACCGCAACGTCAACGGCACCGAGCTGGCGGTGCCCGCCTTCGCCATCCTCTTCGCCTTCTTCACCGTCCAGTTCATCGTGGGCATGTTCTTCGACGAGCACAAATGGGGCACCTGGGACCGCCTGCGCACCTCATCGACGCCGATCGGGCAGGTGGTGACCGGCAAGATCATCGTGGCCCTCTTAATGGAGGTCTTCCAGTTCGTCATCGTCGTGGCGGCGGCGGTGCCCATCGACGGCTACCGCATCCACGGCGACGTGTGGGCGCTGGCACTGACCGCGGCGGTGTTCCTGGTGATGGTCACCCTCTTCGGCGTCGCCATCACCCTCTTCTCCAACTCGCAGATGACGGCCATCTCCATCTCCGTGCTCATCGGCATGTTCGCCGCCTGCGTCGGCGGGGCCATCACCCCCGTGAGCACCTTCCCCGGCTGGGCCAAGCCCGTCGCCAAGCTCTCGCCGGTCTACTGGACGCTGAACGCCATCGAACGCGTCAGTCTCAAGGGCGCGAGCGTCGCCGACATCGCCAAGCCCACCGGCATCATCGTGGCGGTGAGCGTAGTATTGGCGCTGTTGGTGTTCATCGGATTCCGCAGGCAGGCCAAGACGGACCGGTGACGAGAGACTGGTCCGTGCCCGACGCGAAGCCAGCCTCTGGCATCGGCGTCGGGCATGGATAGCGAGGGACGCATGGCGCGCAGGGCCGAAGGGGCGAAAACCGGCAAGGCCAGGGGCACCCTGAGCCGTGAGACGCTGCTGGAGAACGCGCTGGCGATCGTGGACGAGGCCGGCCTCGACGCCCTGAGCCTGCGGGCGCTGGGCAAGCGCATCGGCGTCTCCTACACCGCCCTCTACCGCCACCTTCCCGACAAGAACGCCCTCCTGGACGGCATCGCCGAGCAGATCTGGCGCGAGACGCTGACCGGGATCGACGACGGCGGGCAAGGGAGCGCCGGCGCCAGTGACGATTCGGATACGGGCGCGGACGACGAATCGGGCGGCACCACGGCGAACGGGACGGGCGACGCGGGCTGGAGAGCCCACGTCCGCCGCTATGCGCTGCGACTGCACACCACCCTGCTGCGTCATCCCAACGCCGCCATCCTGGTCTCCACCCATCCCATCGACACCCTGGAGCAGTACCAGCTGCTGGCCGAGGCCATCAAGCCGTTCATGCCCGCGATGGCCGGCGAGAACCCGCCGGACGACCTGCTGGGCCTGATCCAGGGCGCGACCATCCTGACCACCGGCTATGTGCTGGCCGAGGCCGTCGCGCCCTTCGGCGACACCCGGCGGGATTCCTCGGAACCCTCGGACGAGACCCGTGAGCAGGCCGTGCGCCAGTCCCCCGAACTGGCCACGCTGCTGGCGCCCCTGAGCGACACCGCCGCGCCGTGGAGCATGCAGGCCGAATACCGCAAGGCCCTCGACGCCCTGATCGACGGCTGGGACGGCGCGGCAAGGCGGTCCGCGCGAGACTGAGCGCATAGACGACATCGCCACGGGTCCGGCGGCTCGGAGATTCACACGCGGATGCGACCAAAAGCACGCCAGACCGTGCTTTTCGTCGCCGCGACAGCGGACCCCGATTCGTCCCAAGGCATATTCCCCTCGCCCCTATCGCCCGGTTTCCCCGCAACGCCAACGGTTGCCGGACCTATCTACTATCTCACGCGCCTCGAGCCCACTTGGTATGACAATCGTCGTTATAGTGGAAAGGGACACCGCATCATCGCGGCAACACACTTCGGCGGGACGGACGGAACCGCGTCCATCCACGCATCGTCAACAGAGGAGCTCATATGGGTAAGAGAATCGCAGTAGTGGCCGCCAACGGCAAGGCCGGACGGCTCATCGTCGAGGAGGCCGTGGGACGCGGCATGGACGTCACCGCCGTGGTACGCGGCGAGAACAGGACCTCTGCCCCGCACACCATCATCAAGGATCTCTACGACCTCACGGCCGACGACCTCGCCGGCTTCGACGTGGTGGTGAGCGCCTTCGGCGTCTTCGACCCGGCGAAATTCGACGAGTACGGCACCTCGCTGAAGCACCTGGCCGACATCCTCTCCGGCACCGGCACCCGCCTGCTGGTGGTCGGCGGCGCGGGCAGCCTCTACACCAACGCCGGGCACACCGCCCAGCTCTCCGACACCTTCCCTGACGAGATCAAGGGCGTGCCGCTGGCGATGGGCAAGGCGCTCGACGCGCTCCGCCACCGCGACGACGTGCACTGGACCTACATCAGCCCCGCCGGCGACTTCCAGGCCGCGGGCCCGCGCACCGGCCACTACGTGCTCGCCGGCGAGGACTACACCACCGACGCGGACGGCAAGAGCGCCATCAGCTACGCCGACTACGCCATCGCCATGGTCGACGAGGTCGAGGCGGAGCGGCCGCACGACCGCGAGCGCATCTCCGTGCGCTGGTAATCTCCGGTTCGCGGGCGGGCAGCCCATGAATAGACGCCCGTATACATGCAGCTGCATATGCGGATTTGAATACGAATCCTAAAGCCGTGGTTTCCGTCCTCAAACGGAACCCACGGCTTTCCCATAGACGCAGCCCTGTTACGCTTCCGCCGCCCCACGCCGCTTGAGCAGCGTCGGGAAGAAGACGGCGTTGAGCCTGGGGATGCGGTAGAGCACGAGCACCATCGCCGCGATCAGCGCCGAGCGCAAGGCGAAGACGACGAACGGCTCGACCTGGTAGCCGACCAACGGCCGCAGCCGGTCGATGATGCCACCCCACGGCAGGTCGTCGATCTCGAGCAGATGCGCGCAGAAGATCGGCAGGGTGTGGCGGCCGATCGCCGCCAGCGCCCGGTTGGCGTAGGGCAGCCAGCGGTCGATGGCCTGCGAGGCGCCGATGACACACAGCGTAGCGGCGATCGAGCCGACGATCGTGAGCACCGGGTCCTCGCCGAAGCCACAGGTGGCCATGCCCAGGCCGGTGAACCTCCACAGCGCCAACCCCCATACGGCCAGCGTGGGCAGCCAGAGCGCCGGCCAACGACGGAACGCGGCGAGCACATCGTGCCTCCGGGCCAGGCAGCCGAGGTAGACGAAGAGCGCGGCGGTGAGCCCCGACTGCACGCTCAGCGGCAGCCAGACATGGCGCGCGGAGAAGTAGCCCACGGCGAAGAGGGCGAGGATCCAGACCGGGGTGGCGGGCAGGCGGTAGGCCGCGTGGACCAGCAGATGGGCCCAGAAGAGCGCCAGCAAAAACCAGATGGCGCCGATGTAGCGCGTCATCGGGAAGAGCGAGTTGCCCATGTTCGCCCCGGAGCCGTAGAGCGCGGCGATGAGCCATTGCACGGCGAGGCCGGGCACGTCGCGGCGCGCCGCCAGCGAGAAGCCCAGGTGGATGAGCACCACCAGGCCGGCGGTGATGGCGTAGGTGAGCAGCAGCTCGCGCGACTCCTTGCGCCAGGCGAAGCGGCGGTCGGGGTGCATGAAGTAGCCGGAGAGCAGGAAGAAGAGCGGCATGTGGAACGAGAAGAAGACGTTGAAGAGCGCTTGCGAGACCGTGGTCATCGGCCCGGCCTGCAGGATGCTGTGGGTGAGGACGACGCCGATCATCGCGATGCCCTTGGCGATGTCGAAATAGCGCACCCTCGTAGCCACTGCCCGCACCTCCATCCGTTCCCGCCTGCGACAAACGACAGGATACCGCCTGGCCGCGCGCGTTGTCCAATGAGCGGCATAGCGTCTTGAGCTGTAGTGCGGGGGAACCCGCGGAGTCGCCGAAGACGGCCGCGCGAGTTGAGACGAGCATGACGCTCGACCCTTGGAACCTGTTGGTCAATACCATCGTAGGGAGACGCGAATATGGTCAATGACGCATACCCATCAGCAAACACCAATCTCAAGAACATCGGCGAGGACGACCCGTTGCGCGCCAGCGTGCGCAAGGCGGCGCAAACCGTGCGCGACACCACGCCGCTGGCCCAGTCCTTCACCAATTTCGTGACCATCAACCTCGTGGCCAACGCGCAGCTGGCGGCGGGCGGCACGGCGGCGATGAGCTTCCTGCCCGACGACATCGCCGGCGGCGAGGCGGCGAGCGGGGCCAGCTACATCAACGTGGGCACGCTGCTGCCCTTCTACAAGGACGCGCTGGCGCAGATCACCACGAAGTTCAAGGCCGATGGCCACCGCTGGGTGCTCGACCCGGTGGCCGCCGGGCTGGGGACCACGCGCACCGCGATCCTCGAGTCGTTCAAGGCCACGCCGCCGACCATCATCCGCGGCAACGCCTCCGAGGTCATCAAGCTGCGCGAGATGTGGGAGCTGCCGCTGGACGAGGGCGGCGAGGAAGCGACCTCCCGGCAGTCGAACGGACCGGTGGGCGTGGAGTCGGCCGACGACGTGGACTCCGCCGAGGCCGCCGCACGCGCGCTGGCACGCTTCATCGCCAAGTCCGACCCGCAGGGCCAGGGCGCGGTAGCCGTCTCGGGCGAGACCGACCTCGTCACCGACGGCGAACGCACGTACCGGCTGCCCGGCGGCAGCGCGATGATGACCAAGATCACGGGCGCGGGCTGCTCGCTGGGCGGCGTGACCGCGACCTACTTGGCGGTGGCCGACCCGCTGACCGCCGCGGTGGCCGCCAGCGCGCTCTACAACCGCGCCAGCGAGACCGGAGAGGCGAATTCCCACGGCCCCGGCTCCTTCCAGGTCGCCTTCCTCGACGGACTCTGGTCGACCACGCCTGAGCGGATCGCCGCCTCGCCCATCCTCGCCTGAGGCCACGCGCCGTCCGCCTCATTGCTGACTGTTCCCCAAGTGTTTGTTGCCACACGCGGCATTCGAGCTACCAATGCCTGAGGAACAGGACCCTCATCACGCATTTGCAGCTTATCAATCCGAGTGCGCGACAAATCGATGGCGGGCCACACATCCGCCCGCCTCAACGTCGGGCGTATCCACGCCATTGTTGGGCGCGTCAACATCATCAATATCGTCAACAAAGAATCGAGCAACCATGACCACCAATCCCCCATTCGCCTCCATGCGCCAGGGCTTCGACCTGAGCTCCTACCTGGTGCTCGGCCCGGCCGACACCAAATCGCGCCCTGTCGCCGAGATCGTGCGGCAGGCGCTGGCCGGCGGCATCACCTTCGTGCAGGTCCGCGTCAAGCACGGCGACGCGCGCGAGATCACCGAAACCGTGCGGCAGGTCGCTGTTGTGATCGCCGAGGCGGGCAAGTCCGGCAGCGTGCCGCTGGTGATCGACGACCGTGTGGACGTGGCGTGGCAGTGCCGCGATATGGGCATCAAGGTCGACGGCGTGCACATCGGCCAGGACGACATGGATCCAGTCGAGGCGCGCAAGCTGCTTGGGCTCGACGCCATCATCGGGCTGAGCTGCAAGGTCCTCGACGAGGTGCGAGCCGCCAACGACCTGCCCGCCGGCACCATCGACTACATCGGCGCCGGCCCGCTGCACCCCAGCACCACCAAGCCCGACTGCATCGTCATCGGCGCCGACCACCAGCGCCACACGCAGGACACCGAATCCATCAACGCGTTGTGCGCCGAGTCGCAGGTGCCGATCGTGGTGGGCGGCGGCGTGAAGCCGGAGGACCTGCCCGACCTAGCGCGCACCGGTGCCGCGGGCTGGTTCGTGGTCTCCGCCATCGCCGGTGCCGACGACCCGCAGGCCACCGCCAAGTCCATGGTGGAGTCGTGGGACGCCGCCCGCGCGAACCGTGGCTGAGATGACAAAGCACACCACGCAAGACAACGGGCACGACATGGTGGGAAACCGCCGTTCGAGCGATGCCGGGGCGGACGCAGTGACCGGAACGACCGAAGCGTCCGAAACGCCTTCGCAAGCGGTTAGCTCTGGTTCGCCAAGCGTTTCCGACGTGCGCCCTTACCGGCTGCCGGCCGTGCTTTCCATCGCGGGCAGCGACTCGTCGGGCGGGGCAGGTGTCCAGGCCGACCTCAAGACGTTCATGGCGTGCGGCGTCTATGGCATGAGCGCCATCACCTCGCTGACCGCACAGAACACCACCGGCGTGCGCGCCTCGGTCGCCACCTCGCCGGAGATGCTGGCCGCGCAGATCGACGCGGTGTTCGAGGACATCCGCCCCAAGGCGGTCAAGATCGGCATGGTGCCGAACGCCAGGCTCATCGAGGTCATCGCCGACAGGCTCCGGCATTTCGGAGCCGACAATATCGTCGTCGACCCGGTGATGGTCGCCTCCAGCGGCGACCGGTTGAGCGGCGCAGGCTCGGTCGATGCGCTGTGTACGAAACTGCTTCCGTTCGCCACGCTGGTGACGCCGAACATCCCCGAAGCCGAGGTGTTGGCGAATGCCGCGGCCAATCGAAGCGCCGATGATGATGCCGGTAGCCAAAACGCGGCAGAAACCGCAACCGGCGACGACATCGCCGCCGAGCCCAATCCCGCGACCATCCACGACGAGGCGAGCACCATCGAGGCGACGCGCCGTATCGCCGAACGTTGCGGCGGCTGCGCGGTGCTCGTCAAGGGCGGCCATGGCCTGCACGGCGCCAACGACCTGCTGCTTGCCGACGGCACGACCACCTGGTTCACCCACCGACGCATCGCCAACCCGAACACCCATGGCACCGGCTGCACGCTTTCCAGCGCCATCGCCGCCGAGCTCGCCAAGGGCGCGGCGCTGGCCAATGCTGTGGGCGCCGCCAAGGACTACCTGACCGGGTGCATCGCCGCCGGCCTCAGCATGGGCGCGGGTTCGGGACCGATGGACCACGCCTGGCGCTGGCGAGGCCGACCGACCACACAAGCCAACCGTCAATAATCCAACACCATTGCGTGAATATTGACGGTTAGGGCACGTAACTGTCATCATCCTCGCGATATCGCAACAATAGCGCCATTAAGAAGCCGCAAACGTCAGCAAACCAACACTATCGGCACAATAATGACGTATAGCCACGCCAACTGTACATAATCCAACAACGTTCACCACACAGTGATGGCGTTGCCCCGAAGCAGGAGCATTCCCATGAGCAATCCAGCAACCAAAGCCGGCGCCGACACACCAGTGGCCGCCAGAGACTCGTCACCGGTCACCACCGACGCCACGATCGCGACCAACCGCACCGACACAGCCAACACCTCGCCCACCACCGACGCGGCATCCGCAACGACTGACACGACCACCACGTCCACGCCGACGCCCACCGACACCACCACAACGTCTAATCCCACCGACGCGGCGCCCGCAACGACAAATGCAGCCAACACCGCCACCGCCAAGCTGCTGGCCATGCAGCGGCGCTACGACCGCACGATCGACCAGGCCAAACCCACGCGCCTGCGAGTGCTCTCCATCGAGGGCTCCGACCCGATCGGCGGGGCAGGCACGATGGCCGACATGAAGGCCTTCACCGCGCAGGGCGTCTATGGATACGCGGCAATGACCAGCGTGCTGGCGCAGAACACCCGGGGCGTCACCGACATCGTCAACGTCGAGCCGTCGTTCCTGCTCGCCCAGCTCAACGCGGTGAGCGACGACGCGGGCATCGACGCCATGAAGATTGGCATGCTCGGCACCCCGGAGCTGGTCGGCGTCGTGCGCGAATGGCTCACCGGCCTGCTGCGCGACTACCGTGCGGCCGGCAAGCCGCGGCCGACGGTGGTGCTGGATCCGGTGATGTATGCGAAATCGGGCGACCGGCTGCTCACCGCCGAGGCCGAGCGCGCGCTGGCCACGCTGGTTCCCCTCGCGGACATCATCACGCCCAACGCCATGGAACTGGCCGCATTGGCCGCGATGGCGGAAGCCGTTGCGCCGGTAGACCCGGCGAACCACGGTGCCCATGATGGCAACGGGCATGAAGCTTCCGCCACTGACACTGACACTGACACTGTCACTGTCACTGTCACTGTCACTGACGCAACGGTACCGAGCACGACGTCGCCATCCGAACCCGCAAGCCTTTGCGCGCCAGATTCATACCAAGAGATGGAAGGCATGGCCCGGTCCGTCGCCGCACGCTTCGGTGTCGCGGTCTACGCGAAAGGCGGCGCGCTGGCGCTGCGCGGCAACAGTGAGTGCACCGACATCCTCGCCGTACCCACAACCGCCGGCACCACAGATTCCAGCGACGGCATGGCCAAAGATATCCCCGCGACAAGCGGTACCGGCGTCGTCGAAGGCGAAGAGCACCACGACGAATCGGCACGACACACCAAATCCGCGAGCTCGCCGGCCACCACTGGACCAGCCGCCACCGCCGGCAATGACGATAGAGGTCACGAAAACCCGCGTTCGACGACGACAATGGCAACGGACTCGGCCGCAACCGGCCGCGCCCCCGCCGTGACCGTCACCCGCATCGAGGGCGCGAGCGTGCCGACCCACAACGTGCACGGCACCGGCGACACCCTCTCCAGCACCCTGGCCGCGCTGCGCCCGCAATGCGACGGTTGGGCCGAGACGGCCAGACGCGCCAAGGCCTGGATGAACGGTGCCATCGCCGCCGCGGACGGCCTGCGTGTCGGCCACGGCCACGGCCCTGTGGACTTCACCTGGCGACACTCCCCCACCGGCCTGAGCTTCACCGAGGACTACTGGCGCCGCACCGCCGGCATCCGCGGGCGCATCGCCACGATGCCGTTCCTCGAGGCCATGCTGGACGGCACGCTGCCGCTGGACGATTTCTCCTATTACCTGCACCAGGACGACCTCTACCTCACCGATTACACCTCGCTGCTGGCCCTGGCCTCCAGCCGCGCCGCCGATCCGCACGAGCGCGCGTTCTTCGCCGACGCCGCCTCGTACGGCCTCGAGGAGGGCCTCACCTTCCACCGGCGCTGGTACCGCGGGCACGGCTTCACCGTCGGCCGCGAGCCGATGAGCGCGACGACCGCCGCCTACCTGGGCCACGAGCACCGTTTCACCGACACCGGCTCCTACCGCGCGCTGGTTGCCGTGGTGATGCCCTGCTATTGGGTCTATTCCTTCGTGGGCCAGCAGATGCGCCGGCAGGTGCGCGAGCGCGGCCTCGACCTGCAACGCCATCCCTATGGCATGTGGATCGGGATGTACGCCGACCCGGGCTTCGCCTCGCGCACCCTCGAGGAGCTGCGCATCTGCGACCGGCTCGCCGCCTCGGCGACCATGGCCGATTACCGGCGGATGATGGACGCCGCCCTGGGCTCCACCGAGCACGAGTACCGGTTCTTCGGGCAGGCCCTGAATCGGGATAATCGATAAAACACGCTCACAAAAGTGAAAGATAACCAACCCAAAATGGCGGAATTCCAACAAAGCACCCCACCTATCTTCCGCTTTTGTGAGTCCGATTTCAGTTAATCGACCGACTTCAGCGCCTCGAGCATGTCGAGCCGCTTGAGCCGGGCATTGACGAAGAGGCCGAGCGCGGCGGTGATCAGCCCGACCACCACCACCGGCACCACGAACGGCAGCCAACCGATCGACGGGTCGAACATCACGTCGTCGGGCGGCACGGCGGTGATGATGTAGCGGTGCAGCCAGGCGCCGAAACCGTAGCCGACGACGATGCCGAGCACGGAGAGCAGGATGGTCTCGCGGTAGATGTACATCGTGGTCTCGCGGTTGTAGAAGCCCAGCACCTTGATGGTGGAGAGCTCGCGCACGCGTTCGGAGACGTTGAGGTTGGTGAGGTTGTAGAGGATGACCACGCCGAGCAGGGTGGCCACGACGATGAGCACCCACATGATCTGGTTGAGGGCGCGGACCACCACGTCGATCTGGTGCATGAGCGTCGTGTTCTGCACCACGCCCTGGATGCCGCCGATGCGCATGAACGAGGCCGCCTGCCGCTTGGTGTTCGCCACGCTGCCGTCGCGCAGGGTCACCATATAGGCGTTGGTCGCGTAGCGTTGCCCGAACGCGGCGCGGTAGGCCGACGGGCTCATCACCATGAAGTGGCCGAGGTACATCTCGCAGACCCCGGAGACCTTGACATGATGGGTCCTGCCGGCGCCGTCCTGGAAGTCGATGGTGTCGCCCGCCTTGGCGTGCACGAGGCTCGCGAAACGCTCGGAGATCACCGCGCCGGACGAACCGAGCGCGAGCGGATGGTGGCCGCGACGGGTGTTGAGCCTGATGTAGTCGTCGAAATGCGCGGTGTCGCGCGGCACGAGCATGGTGACCGACTGCTTGTCGCCGTTGCGCCCGGCGACCCTGCTCACCGACTCATAGTGCACCGGCATCGAGCGTTTGATATCCGGTTTGCCCAGCCGGCGGTCGATGGCGCGGCGCTGGGAACCGGTGACGTGTGCGTTCTCGGCGGCGATGAGGTTATAGTGCATCACCCCGCCGAACTGGTGCTCGTTGATCCCCGAGATCGAGCCCTGCACCGCGAAGCCCGCGGTCAGCAGCGCCACCGAGCCGCACACCCCGAAGATGGTCATGAACATGCGCTGCTTGTAGCGGAAGATGTTGCGCGCCGTGACCTTGTGGGTGAAGTTCAGATGGTTCCAGATGGCCGGGATGCGCTCCAGGAGGATCTTCGAGCCGGCGCTCGGCGGCTTAGGCAGCATCAGCGCGGCCGGACGCTCCCGCAGCTCTCGCACGGCGCTGAAGACCGCCGGCACCACGGCGCTCAGCAGGGCGAGCACGACGGCCAGCAGCGTGACCTGCCAGTGGAAGCCGAGGTGGATCATCGGCACGTTGAAACCGACCTTGTAGGCGTTGTAGACGATGACGGGCATGAGCGTGTGACCGGCGAGGATGCCCAGCGCCGCGCCCAGGATCGAGGCGGCGAAGCCGTAGACCACGAACTTCTTCATCACGTCCCGGTCGGAATAGCCCAGCGCCTTGAGCGTGCCGGCGTTGATGCGCTCCTCGTCGACGAAGCGGGTCATGGTGGTGAAGGTGACCAGCGCCGCCACCAGGTACATGAAGTAGGGGAAGATGTGCGAGAGCGAGTCGACGATCACCGACACCGAGTCGTAGACCTTGTAGCCGTCGGAGCCGGGTGTCTCGCGCTTGGAGTCCACCGAGTAGACCGGTGCCTCGAGGGCGTTGAGCTGAGCGGTGGCGTCGTCGAGCTTGCCTTCGGCGGCTTTGATCTTCTTGTTCGCGCCCGGCTCGGCCTGGTCGAACTGTGCCTTCTTGCTGTTGTATTCGTCGGTTTTCTGGGCGAGCTCGGCTTGGCCCGCGTCGATTTGCGCCTGAGCCTGCCGCTGTTTCGCGGCGAGCTGCTGCTTCTTCTGCGCAAGTTGGGCATTGGCGGCGTCGGCCTGGGCACGTTTGGCATTAAGTTGCGTCTGTGTTGCCTGAATTTGAGCGATTCCCGGATTATAGGTTCCGTTAATAAAGTTGTCATGCCCAGCGATGGCTTGAGCCAATCCATTGGCGATTATCGGTTTTTGCGCATTCAACGTGGTGAGTTGAGAAACAAGCTGTGTACGCTCTGCACTTAAGCTCGCATAATCAGCGGGCGAAGCGCTAGGAAGTAACGTGTCAATCTGGGCAATCCGCGCGGTCGCCGCGTCAATCCCCTGCTGGTTGGCCGCCTGAGCCGCGGTCAACTGCGCCACAGCGTCATCGGCCTGTTTCTTGCCCACCGCCAGTTGATCCGAATTAGCATCAATCTGCGATTGCGAGGCATTCAGCTGTGCGTAAGCGTCATTGACCTGCTGTGTGGCTGAAGCAATCTGCTGTTGCGCTGAGGCAACTTGAGAGGCAAGCTGCTGCTTGGAATCGGCCAGCTGCCGGTTGCCATCATCAAGTTGTTTCTTGCCGTCGGCCAGCTGTTGCCGCGCACTGTCCAGCTGTTGCCGGGCCGAGGCGACCTGCTGCCGCCCGGTCTCGATCTGCGGCTTGACCTGCTTTTCGATCGCCTGCCGCCGGGCCTTGGGCCGGTCGGCCAGAATCCGGTCGAGCGCCTTCTTGTGCACTTGCAGCGCGTCATTGTATTTCGCGGAATAGTGGTCGCGCATATGGTCGAGATCGGTGTAGGTCAGCCGCGCGATCATATAATCGTCAGATTTGAAGGCCCCTGGCGTCACCACCGCGTACCCGTCCAACGAACCTGAACTGGAGGTCGAAGGACCCATGTTCACCGAGCTCAGGATCTCGGTGGAATCGACGACGCCCACCACCTTGAAGCTGTCTTGGCGCAGCACCTTGCGCCCGAGCGCGTCCGGCTTCTCCGTAAGCTTGAGTGTGGAGCCGATGGGGTATTTGCCCTTGTGCGCCGAATCGATGGCGGTCTCGTGCGGCGTCTTCGGCATGCGGCCGGCCACGAGATGGTAGGTCGAGATGCCCTTCGGCGCGGAGAGCACACGCACGCTCTCGTCGCTACCTCGCACCACAACGTCTTTCAGATACCCGTATTCGATGCGCGAGGCGCCCGGGGCCTTGTCGATCTGCTGCCAATCGGCCTTGTCGAGCCCGTAGCTGGAGATGACGCTCAGATCGGCGAGGTGGTGCTGCGCGAAGTAGGCGTTGCCGGTGTCGCGCATATCCGGCCCGGAGACGGTAAGCCCGACAAGCGCGAACGAGCCGAGCGCCACCAGGCAGACGATGGAGAAGAACCGGCCCTTGGACTTGGCGAACGCCTGCCGGATGTCGCGCCAGAGCATGCGTTTGCTGGTCCGCACGGCACCTGCCGCGCCGGCCTCGCCGCCCCTCGTGCCGCCTTGCCGTGCCGTCCCGCTGGCCGTCGGATTGGCCTGCCGTCCGTCTGCGCCGTTCATATCGCTCCGGCCATCCATGCCATTGACCCCGCGCATGCGGCTCACCATTCGATGTCGGCAATGTCGGCGGGCGTGGCGTGCCGTTCGACCGATTGCACCCTGGCGTCGCGCATGTGGATGACGCGATCGGCGATGGGCGCGATGGCGGCGTTGTGGGTGACGATGATGACGGTGGCGCCGAACGCACGCGACTGGTCCTGCAGGATGCGCAGCACCTGCTTGCCGGTGTGGTAGTCCAGCGCGCCGGTCGGCTCATCGCACAGCAGGATCTTGGGTTTCTTGGCCACGGCACGGGCGATGGCCACGCGCTGCTGCTCGCCGCCGGAAAGCTGGGCCGGGAAGTTGTCGAGACGATCCTCGAGCCCCACGTCGATGAGCGTCTGGGTCGGGTCGGCGGCGTGCGGCACGATCTCGGCGGAGAGCTCGACGTTCTCGCGCGCGGTGAGGTTGGAGACGAGGTTGTAGAACTGGAAGACGAAGCCGACATCAAAGCGGCGGTAGGTGGTCAGGGCGCGCGCGTCGTATTGGGCGATGTCCTCGCCGTCGATCACCACCTCGCCCTCGTCGCAGGTGTCCATACCGCCCAGGATGTTGAGCAAAGTCGATTTGCCGGCGCCCGACGCACCCAGGATGACCGCGAGCTCGCCGCGATCGATGGAGAAGCCCACGTCGCGGTTGGCGTAGATGGTGGTGCCGCCAGTCCGGTATCGTTTCGTCTCGCCCCGTACGTCGATATACGCCATTCGCAGCACTTCCCTTTGTTGTTGTCCCGCCAGTCACGCAGGCACTGTCGCATCGGGCCGGCCGCGTCCCCAAAACGTGACCGCCCACACACCCCATGATAACGACCACTCCCCGATTAAGCGTGCCGCCCAATCACCAGCCGGCCCATGGTCCTCAGACACCGGCGAACGCCTGGACCCTCCGGTCAGCAACAAGACAATCCCGCTAGTTTTCGTATGTTTTCGCCCCTGGAAACGCACGTTTTCTCGCAGGACTGTCTTGTTACTGACAGGATTGTCTTGTTACTGGCAGGACCGAGCGACCACTGGTACGATCACCGCGGCAGGACGCGGCCGAGGTGGGCGAAATCGGGGACCTTGTTCCATTTGACCGTGTAGCCGGCGCCGTGGGCGCAGAAGACCGAGTCGGGCGTGTTCTCGAGGTCGGTTTCCGGATCGTAGCCGGCTTGCGCGATCACCCGCTCGGCGTCGTGGCAGGGCCGGTAGCCGGCAAAGACGCAGGTGAGCGAGCCGCGGCCATGCGTGTAGGCGTTGACGTCCATGGCGTAACCGTTCATCTCGGCCACCGGGGCGTCGCCTTCCAGCCCGGCGTAGTCGCCGTCGGATTGCGGGGCCTCGAAGGTGCCGCTCATCCGCTGGATGTCGGCCATCGCGCGGCCCAGCATCTCCTGCGGCACCTCGAGGCGGAAACGGTAGAACGGCTCGAGCAGGCGGCAGTTCCCCTGTGCCTTGAGCTCCATCAGTCCCTGGCGCACCGCACGGTAGGTGGCCTCGCGGAAGTCGCCGCCTTCGGTGTGCTTGTCGTGGCCGCGGCCGGCGATCAGCGATATCGTCATGTCCGTGATCGGTGCGCCGGTGAGCACGCCCAGGTGCTCCTTCTCGCGCAGGTGGGTCAGCACCGCGCGCTGCCAGTTGCGGTCGAGGTCGTCGAGGCTGCAGTGGGAGGCGAACCACAGACCGCTGCCGGGTTCGCCGGGCTCGAGCAGCAGGTGGACCTCGGCATAGTGGCGCAGCGGCTCGAAGTGGCCGATGCCCTCGACCGGCGCGGCGATGGTCTCTCGGTAGAGGATGCCGCCGGGGCCGAAATGGACATCGAGGCCGAAGCGGTCGTGCAGCATCTGGGTGATGATCTCGACCTGCACCTCGCCCATCAGCCGCACGCGGATCTCGCCGAGCCGCGCCACCCAGCGCACGTCGAGCGCCGGATCCTCGTCCTCGAGCGTGCGCAGGGCCACCAGGATCCCGTGCTGTTCCGGGGTGATTTCGGCGGGCTTGGAGGGTTGGGCGGGTTGCTTGGCCGAGGACGCGGCGCCATCATTCGTCGCGTCGTCATTCCGTTGTTCGCCGTCGGTATCGCCCGCCTTGCCCGGCAGCACGGTGTAGGTCAGCACCGGCCGCAGCACGGCGGCTCCGGCATTCGTCTCCTCGCCCAGCCCTTCGCCGGGAACGGTCTTCGTCAGTCCTGTCACCGCGCAGACGTCGCCGGCCGAGACCTCGTCGGCCAGCTCGAACTTCGCCCCCGAATACCGCCGGATCTGGTCGACCTTCTCCCGCCAGATCTCGACATCCGTTCCGTCGGCATCCAAACCGCCCGGAACGTCATATATATCGGCACCATCTGCGGCAACGGCATCGCCACCGGCATCCCCGCCATGCGCGTTCGTCAGCACGTCCTTGACCTTGAGCGTGCCGCCGGTGACCTTGAGCCAGGTGAGCCGGTTGCCCTGCCCGTCGTGCGAGACCTTGTAGACGCGGGCGCCGAAGCCGTCGTCGTAATCGCGCGAGCGGGTGAAACGTTCCAGACCGGCGAGGAACTCGTCGATGCCCTCGAGCTTCAGCGCGGAGCCGGAATAGCAGGGGAAGATCCGGCGCGAGGCGACCATCGAACGCAGGGTGTCGTCACCGATCACGCCGCCGTCGAGCAACTCGTCCATCGCCGTGCCGCTCTCGTCGAGCAGGGCCACCTCCTCCTGCCCTCCCGGCTCCTCCTCGCCCTGGAAGTCGATGCATCCCTCGCCGAAGCGTCGCCGCATCCTCTCCATCATCGCGGATTTGCTGGCTCCGGCGGCGTCCATCTTGTTGATGAAGACGAACGTGGGCACGTGGTAGCGCGCCAGCAGCCGCCACAGCGTCTCGGTGTGGCCCTGCAAACCGTCGTCGGCGCCCACCACGAGGATCGCGTAGTCCAGCACCGTGAGCGTGCGTTCCGTCTCGGCCGAGAAATCGACGTGGCCGGGGGTGTCGAGCAGCGTGAACTCGAAGTCGCCGTGGCGCAGGATGGCCTGCTTGGAGAAGATGGTGATGCCGCGCCGCTTTTCCATCGCGTCGGTGTCGAGGAAGGCGTCGCCGTGGTCCACGCGGCCGAGCCTGCGGATGTCGCCGGCACGGTAGAGCATCGCCTCGCACAGCGTGGTCTTGCCCGCGTCCACATGCGCCGCGATCCCCACCACCGCTCGTCTCATACCGTTCTCCCTCAAAGCGCGCTTCATCGGTTCATCTTAGCCAGCGCCAGCCGACACCTTGCGGACATCCCGGCCTCGCTCGGCCCGGCTCCCCGGCACCGGGCCCACCAGCCGAAACGCGGCCGCTACTTGCCCATATGCGGATTCACGTTGACGTAGCCATCGCTGTCGACGCACACGGGCACGCCGTCCGTATAGGGCGTGCGCAGGTCGCCGTACTCGTGCGTGCACCGCCCGTAGCGCCTGAGCATGAGCTTGGTCATTTTCGGAGGAATGTTATTGTAATCGACGCTGCAGCTCAGCTGGTCGGTCGCGGCCCCGCTGACGTCGCCGCCGGAGATCTTGATGGGGAGCCACAGGTCCTTGTCGCCATTGATGGTGAGCCGGTAATATCGGTCGCCCGGCTCGTTGACGGAGGTCGCCTTCCTGGTGGTGTCGATGGCGTAGGAGCGTATCACCGGCCTCTTGCCGGGCGTGAGCGCGTCGGGCTCGAAGCCGCGCACGCAGGAGGGGTAGAGCCGCTGCACGTCGTCGCGGCGCGCGAGGGCGGGAATCTCGTAGCGTTGCCTCAGGTTGTAGAGGCCGAAGCTCACGGGAATGAACCAGATGAGCGCATTGAGGAGCACGAATACGATCAGCGACACGAGGACCGTCGTGCCGATCCGCTCGCCCCATTTCGAATGGTTCATGATTCCTCCCGCTCCAACAATAAAGGTTCGCCGGCGATCAATCAACGGCGGGACCTGCTGGGTGGCAGGTCACGCACGATGGGCATGGTGGGGCGCTTCGGGAATTAGGAAGAAAGAAAAGAAGCGACGACGCCCCACCATACCGCCGCGGGCAATCGGCCTCCAGTTTGCCGGGCACCCGCCGCGATGACCGCCGAGGCCGAGACCTTCGCCGAATCACGGTTCCCACCCTACACGCTTCCACCGCCTTTTGCGACATTCTTTTTATAAATCGTCTCAAAAGATGAGACTCGTGCCCGTTGCGACCGAGGCATCCAAAAAAGGCGCTCACACTTTGGCGTGGATACGAACCCGCTTTCGTCGCCATCAGCGGGTTGCACTTTCCTATCCACCCTAAAGTACGAACGCCCTACGGTCCCAGATTTCAGCCGAGGTACTTGGCGGGGTCGGCGGCGAAGTTGTCGGCGCAGCCCTGGCTGCAGAAGTAGTAGGTCTGGCCGTCGTGCTCGAGGCTGGCCGCGGCCGTCTTCGGATCGATCATCATGCCGCAGACCGGGTCCTTGACGGTGCTGGCGCCAGCGTTCATGTTCATATCCATGGTGGTTCCTTCTTTCGCTTTCGCATTGTGGTTGTTGGTATCCGACGCATCCGAGGACGCGCCGACAGGTTTGCCGGGTGCCGCCGTCCCTTCAGCTTCCCCGAGCTCGACGTGGCGCTCACGCGGCTTGAAGGCGAAGCGGCGCGGCCTGACGGCCTTCGGGTCGAAGCCGCGCAGCCGGTTGGCGTTGAGCACCACGGAGAGCGAGGAGAATGCCATCGCGGCGCCGGCGATCATCGGGTTGAGCATGATGTGCCAGAGCGGGTAGAGGATGCCGGCGGCGATGGGGATGCCGATGCCGTTGTAGCCGAAGGCGAAGCCGAGGTTCTGCTTGATGTTGCGCATCGCGGCCCGCGAGAGGTCGATGGCCGTGACCAGGCCGGTGAGGCTGCCGGAGACCAGGGTGATGTCGGAGGATTCGATGGCCACGTCGGTGCCGGTGCCGATGGCGAAGCCGACGTCGGCGGCCGCGAGCGCCGGGGCGTCGTTGATGCCGTCGCCGACCATGCCGACCATGTGCCCTTCATTTTGCAACCGCACGATCTCGGCGGCCTTGCGTTCCGGGCGCACCCCGGCGATGACGCGGTCGACGCCCACCTGATCGGCCATGGCCTTGGCGGTCGTCTCGTTGTCGCCGGTGAGCATGACCACTTGCAGCCCGCGTTCGCGCAGCGCGGCGATGGCCTTGGCCGAGTCCGGCTTGACGGTGTCCGCCACGGCGAGGACGGCCACGAGCGTGCCGTCGATGGCGACGAGAATCGGCGTCTTGCCTTGCCTGGCGTAATCACCAGCCGTCGTCTCGACGTCGTCGGACGCTTTCATATCGACGTGGCGGTCGTCCATCAGGCCGTTGTTGCCGACGAGTACATCGCGCCCGTCGACCTTGGCCGCGACGCCGCCGCCCGGCACTGCTTCGAACGAATCGGCCTTCGGTGCCTCGAGCCCGCGCTGGCGCACGCCCTTGACGATGGCCTGCGCGAGCGGATGCTCGGAGGCCTGCTCGGCTCCGGCGATCAGGGACAGCATGGCGTTCCGCGACGCATCATCCGACGAGCCGGACGTTTCGCCGGCATCCGCGCTATCGCCCGCCCACGAGACATCCGTCAGTTCGGGGGTGCCCCGCGTGATGGTGCCGGTCTTGTCGAGCACGACGGTGTCGACGCCGCGGGCGGTCTGCAGCGCCTCGGCGGAGCGGATGAGCACGCCGAAGCGGGCGGCCTTGCCGGTGGAGATCGTCACCGAAAGCGGGGTCGCGATGCCCAGAGCGCACGGGCAGGCGATGACCAGGACGGCCACGGCGGAGACTAGTCCGTAGAGCCCCTGCGGCGCCGGCCCGAGCAGCCACCAGATAACGAAGGTCCAGATGGCGATGAGGATGACGCCGGGCACGAAGTAGCCGGAGATCCTGTCGGCGAGCTTCTGGATCGGCGCCTTGGAGGTCTGGGCGGTGCGCACCAGCTTGATGATCTGCGCGAGCACGGTGTCGCGGCCGACCTTGGTGGCCCGGTAGCGCAGCGTCCCGTTGCCGTTGATGGTCGCGCCGGTGACCATATCGCCCTTGGCTTTCGTCACCGGCATGGATTCGCCGGTGATCATGGATTCGTCGATGGAGCTGCTCCCGTCGATGACCTCGCCGTCCACCGGCAGCTGCTCCCCCGGCCGGATGACGACGATGTCGCCGACTTCGACCTGACCGGCGTCGATGTCGAGCTGCCTGCCACCGCGTTCGACATGCGCCCGTTTCGGCGTGAGGTTGACCAGCGCGCGGATCGATTCGCCGGTGCCGAGCCGGGCGTGCGCCTCGAAGAGCTGGCCCAGCAGCATCAGCGTGATGATGGTGCCCACGGACTCGTAATAGGGTTCGCGCGCGCTCGGCGGCAGGATGCCGGGGGCGGCGGTGACCACCAGGCTGTAGACATAGGACGCGGCGGTGCCCAACGCCACCAGCGAGTTCATCTCCGGGGCGCGGTGGACGAGCGCCAGCCAGCCGGTGCGGTGGATCGGCCAGCCGGAATAGAACATGACCGGCGTGACGAACACGAGCTCGACCCATGGATTGGTAAAGAAACCGATGACGCCCATGGGCACGAAAGCCTTGAGCCACATGCCGAACATCGCGAAGACGAACACCGGAACCGTCAGCACGGCGGCGACGATGAGCCGGCGCTCGAGGGTCTTGATCTCGCGCTTGCGCTCGGCGTCCGGGTCGGCGGCGGCCGGCACGTTGGCGGAATCGCCGTTTCCCGTTGGCGTCGCTGTCTGGTTGCGCACTTGGCTCATATCCGCTCCGTATCGTTTCATACTTCCATTGCCGTCACCGTTCACCGGTGGCATCGGTTTCCCTATCCCGTTCAGTGCGCCCTGTCGATCCGTCCGTCACCGAGATGGCCGACACGGATGACGCGGGCGCACGAACAGCAAAGACCGGTTCCTCAGCCGTTGCCCTTCGCGCCTTTCGGCAGCACATGCACCATGCCGTGCAGCATGTTCATCCCGCAGGCGTAGGGCAGGTCGCCGGGCTTGCTCGGCGTGAACTCGACGTCGGTGGTCTCGAACGCCGGCAGGGTCCGGTCGATGCCCAGGTCGCTGAAGACCACATGCGAGGAGCACTCGCCGTCCTCCTGACGGTCGAAGCGCAAGCGCACCGGGGTGCCCGCCTCGACGTCGACGACCTGCGGGGTGTAGCCGCCCTTGACCACGATGCGCGCGGTCTGCACCTCGCCCTCACGGCCGGCCCGCGCGGCCTTGCGGGGCGCGAAGAAGTACCAGATGATGGCCACGCTCGCCACGAGCGCCGCCAGGACCACCGCCGCATTGACAAACATTCATCCTCGATTCCGTCGCCCGCGCCCCGTTTCGATGGCGCCGGCGGCTTCGCTGTAACTGAAACCAACCATACCCCCTAGGGGTATAATGTGTCAAAGGATTCAGCTCAGCATCGCAACGAATGCCACACTTCATCGACCTGTGGCCGGCGATTGGCCCGCGTCGCTTCGGCGTGGGTCCGGCGGGAAGGAAACGACATGGCGCAGCTTCGGCAGCACGAACAAAACGACGGCGACAGGGCCGCGGATAGCAGCGGGGAAATCAACCTGCCCGAAGGCGCCCGCGGCCACTGCGCCCACGTCGGCTACATCCACGACAAGAGGAGACTGGTCACCCGCCTGCGCCGCATCGAGGGGCAGGTGCGGGCCATCACCGCGATGGTGGAGCACGACACCTATTGCATCGACGTGCTCACCCAGATCTCGGCCTCCAACAGCGCCCTGAAATCGGTGGCGCTGCTGCTGCTCGAGGACCATCTCAACAGCTGCGTCGCCACGGCCGCGGCCCAGGGCGGCCCGGTGGCCGACGAGAAGATGGACGAGGCCGTCGCCGCCATCAAGCGCCTGGTGAAGTCCTGATCCGTACCGCCTCCTATGCATTTTCACCATCGGTTTGTAGCCTGAAACAGCCGTAAGCTACAAATGCAATTCCTGGCTCTCGTCCGTCAGAGGTTTGTAGCCAGAACAATCGCAAAAGCTACAAATGCGCCTGGAAACGGCACAGCGACCGGACGCAGGGCATATGGCAGTACCAACAAAACGGCCGATTCCGCATGCGCACGAAGCGACAGCGGAATCGGCCGTTCTATATTTCACAACCAGACCGGGAACCCACCCCTACTCCAGCTCGAGCTTGCCGGTGTAGAGCTGGTAGTATTCGCCGCGCTGGGCGATGAGCTCGTCGTGCGTGCCGCGCTCGATGATGCGGCCGTGGTCGAGCACCATGATGATGTCGGAGTTGCGCACGGTGGAGAGGCGGTGGGCGATGACGAAGACGGTGCGCCCGGTCATCAGGTTGTCCATCCCCTGCTCGACGACCTCCTCGGTGCGGGTGTCGATGGAGCTGGTCGCCTCGTCGAGAATCATGGCGGGCGGGTCGGCCACGGCGGCGCGCGCGATGGAGATCAGCTGGCGCTGGCCCTGCGAGAGCCCGCTTCCGTCACCTTCGAGCACCGTGTGGTATCCCTGCGGCAGCATGCGGATGAAGCCGTCGGCGTTGGTGCGCTTGGCGGCGGCGACGCACTCCTCGTCGGTGGCATCGAGCCGGCCGTAGCGGATGTTGTCGAGCACGGTGCCGGTGAAGAGGTTGACGTCCTGCAGCACGATGCCCAAGGAACGGCGCAGGTCATCCTTCCGGATGTTCTTCACGTCGATGCCGTCGTAGAGGATCTGGCCTTCCTGGATGTCGTAGAAGCGGTTGATGAGGTTGGTGATGGTGGTCTTGCCCGCGCCGGTGGCGCCGACCAGGGCCATCTTCTGGCCGGGCTTGGCGAACCAGGTGATGTCGTGCAAGACGGTCTTGTCGGGGTTGTAGCCGAAGGAGACGTTGGTGAAGCGCACGTCGCCGCGCAGCAGCGTCAGACGCCCGTCGGGCGAGGTGACCGCCTTCTCATGGGCCTTCATCGCCACCTCGCGAGCCGAGCCCTTGAGCTTCCTGGCGGCCTCGAGCGAACGTGTGCCGTCGTCGTCGGCCTCGCGCTTCCAGGCCCAGTGGCCGGTCTCGTGGTCGGCCTCGGTCATGGTGCGGCCGTCCTCTCCCAGCTCCACGCTCACCAGGCGCACGGTGCCGTCGTCGGATTCGGCGGGCTCGTCGATGAGGTTGAAGATGCGGGCGGCGCCGGCCAGGGCCATCATGATCATGTTGATCTGCGAGGAGATCTGGCTGATCGGGTTGATCAGGGCCTTGGAGAGCGTCAGAAACGAGACGATCGCGCCGAGCGTCAACGTGCCGTGCCCGGAGATGCCGAAGTTGTACCAGCCGTTGATGCCGGCGACACCGCCGACGATGGCCAGCAGCACGTAGAGCACGTTGCCCATGTTGCCAATGACCGGCATGGTGATGTTGGCGTAGATGTTGGCCTGGGCGGAGGCGTGGAAGAGCTCCTCGTTCTTCCGGTCGAACCGGGCCTGCGTGGCGTCCTCGTGGTTGAAGACCTTGACGACCTTCTGGCCGTTGACAGACTCCTCGACGAAAGCGTTGACGTCGCCGATCGTCTCCTGCTGGCGCACGAAGTAACGGCCGGAACGGCTGACGATCACCCGCACCAGCAGCATCATCAGCACCACGAAGACGACGGTGAAGACGGTGAACGGCACGGAGAGCCAGAGCATCGCGAAGAGGGCGGCGACCACCGGCGAGCCGGAGATCAGCAGCTGCGGCAGCGACTGCGAGACCATCTGGCGCAGGGTGTCGGTGTCGTTGGTGTAGCGGCTCATCATGTCGCCGTGCTCATGGGTGTCGAAGTAGCGGATCGGCAGCCTCTGCTGGTGGTCGAACATCTGGTCGCGCACGGTCTTCAGCACCCCTTGCTCGATGCCGACGACCATGTAGTTCCACATGAACGAGCAGAGCATGCCCACCGCGTAGATGGAGCCGACCACGACGGTCATGCGGATGAGCGGGCCCCAGTCCGGGGTCTGCGCGTGAATGAAGGGCATGATGCAGTTGTCGATCAGCGGCTGCAGCACGAAGGAGGGCAGCGACTGGGTGCAGGCGCACACCAGGATGCCGATGATGACCACGATGCAGCGCCAGCGGTAGTGGAAGATGTAGCCCATCAGGCGCTTGGCGGTGCCCTTCGGCGCCTTCCTCATCGGCGGGACGGCGGTCTTGGTCTTCTTGACGGCCTTGGTCGCCGTCTTGGTTTCGGTCGCGCTCATGTTCGTCTCACTCATCGTCGTCATCCCCCTTGCCCTGGCTCTTCGTCTGGGATTCGTAGATCGACCGGTATTCGCCGCAGGTCCGCAAGAGCTGCTCGTGCGTGCCGTGGTCGAGGATGCGTCCTTCGTCGAGCACCACGATCTCGTCAGACTCCTGCACGCTGGCGAGCCTCTGGGCGATGATGATCTTGGTGGTGTCGGGAATCTCGGTGGCGAAGGCGCTGCGGATCAGCTGGTCGGTCTTGGTGTCGACGGCGCTGGTCGAGTCATCCAGAATCAGGATCTTCGGCTTTTTCAAGAGCGCGCGTGCGATGCACAGCCTCTGGCGCTGGCCGCCGGAGACATTGGAGCCACCCTCCTCGATATAGGTGTCGTAGCCCTTCGGGAACTCCTGGATGAAGCCGTCGGCCTGGGCGAGCCTGCAGACGCGGCGCACGTCCTCGTCGCTGGCGTCGGGGTTGCCCCAGCGGATGTTCTCGGCGATGGTGCCGGTGAACAGCACGTTCTTCTGCAACACCATGGCCACCGCGTCGCGCAGGGCGACCAGGTCGTAGTCGCGCACGTCGTGGCCGCCGACCTCGAGCGAGCCGGATGAGACGTCGTAGAGCCTGGGGATGAGCTGGACCAGGCTGGACTTGGAGGAGCCGGTGCCGCCGACGATGCCGATGGTCTTGCCGGCCGCGATATCGAGGTTGATGTCGTCGAGCACCGGTTTCTCGGAGCCTTCGGAATAGCGGAACGTGACGTCTTTGAACGAGATGGAGCCGTCGGGCACGTCGGCGATCGGATGGCCGTTGTCGCGCACGGTGCTCACTTCGTTTAGGATCTGGCAGATGCGCTCGGCGTCGGCGCGGGAGATGACGACCATGACGATGATCATGGAGACCATGTTCAGGGCCATCAGGATCTGCATGGCGTAGGTGACCAGCGCGGTCAGGTCGCCGGTGGTCAGGCCCAGCGCGGGGTTGTTGTGCGAGCCGACGATCTGCTTGGTGCCCATCCACGAGATGATGAGCATGGCGCCGTAGATGCAGGTGTTCAGGATCGGCCAGTTGAAGGCGATGACGTGCTCGGCGCGGCAGAAGTAGTCGTAGATGCGCTGCGAGACGGCGCCGAACTTGCGGCTCTCGTGCTCCTCGCGGTTGTAGGACTTCACCACGCGGATGCCCTGCAGGTTCTCGTCGACGATGTTGTTCAGGTGGTCGTAGGTGTGGAAGACCTTCTCGAAGATCGGATGCACCGAAAGCGAGAGCGCCGTGAGGCCCACGCCCAGGATCGGGATGATGACCAGGAAGACCATCGAGATCGAGTGGCTGATCCTGAAGGAGAAGATCCAGGCGACGATGACCATCATCGGCGCGCGCACCGCCACGCGGATGATCAGCTGAAAGGCGAACTGCACGTTGGTGACGTCGGTGGTGAGCCTGGTGATGATCGAGCCAGTGGAGAACCGGTCGATGTTGGTGAAGCTGAAGGACTGCACCTTTTCGAAAAGGTCGTGGCGCAGGTTCTTGGCGAAGCCGGAGGAGGCGATGGCGGCGTAGCGGCCGGACATGAACCCGGCGAACAGCGAGACGATCGCGCATCCCAGGAGGATGGTGCCGAACTTCCAGATCGCCGGCATCGAGCCGCCGGAGACCCCCTGGTCGATCATCTGCGCCATGACGGTGGGGATGAGGATCTCGAGGATGCTCTCGACCATCACGAACAACGGCGTCAGCCATGTCTCGCGCTTGTATTCCCGCAGGCTGTGCAGCAGCGTGCGGACCAGATGCCTCGGACGCTGCCCGTCCCGCGTCACCTGCCTGTCTTCGGAGGCATCAAGTGCCTTGCTCATCCATCCCTCTTTTCACGGAAATATGCCGTTTCGACGCAGCCGCCGCTTCTCCCCCATGACTCTCGTCCCGTCCGCGCCCGCCGCCACGGCGATGACGCGCCGCACGGCCGGCCGGACGAGGGACTGCTGAAGCCGGCAGACTGTATTCAACGCTATTACAGGCCGGATACAATTCCCAAGGTCGGAACACGCCCGGGCACCGTTGGAAACAAGCCGTTTCGAGGCATTTTGCACGACAACGGAATCCGCGGGCGGAAAGCGGCCGGGCCGGCGGCGCGGATTCGGCAGGCGCGGGGTGCGTCACGGACGCCATATACTGGAATCAGCTGCCTTTCAACACCCATGCCACGCCATTCCGCCATTGATAGAAGGAGCACCAGATGAACGCACACCGCGACACCGCATTGTTCTCGCCGCTTGCCATCCCCACTCCGGACGGCTCCGGGCTGACGCTGCGCAACCGGACCATCCTCTCGCCCATGTGCCAGTACACCGTCGAACAGCATGACGGGGTGGCCACCGACTGGCATCTGCAGCACTACGGGGCCATGGCCGCCGGCGGATTCGGCATGCTGACCGTCGAGTCCACGGGCGTCGACCCGGTCGGCCGCATCTCGCCTTGCGACCTCGGGCTCTACACCGACGCCCAGCAGGCCGCGCACCAACGCCTCGTCTCCTTCATCCACTCGCAGGGCGCGGCGGCCGCGGTGCAGCTCAACCACGCCGGCGGACGGGCCTCGGGCAATCCGTGGCTGGCGGGATCGCACGGCGGTTCCGCGCCGGTCGAAGAGGGCGGGTGGCCGACGGTCGGCATGACCGACCGGTCCATCGCCAAGGGCTATCGTGCGACCACGAAGCTCGACAGGGCCGGCATCGAGGCGATCGTGCAAGACTTCGCCGACGCCGCGCGCCGGGCCAACGCCGCCGGCTACGATGCCATCCAGATCCATGCCGCGCACGGCTATCTGCTCCACCAGTCGCTCTCCCCGCTGACCAACACGCGCGACGACGAGTACGGCGGCAGCGAGGAGCGCCGCTTCCGCCTGACCCGCGAGGTCGTCGATGCGGTGCGCGGGGCCTGGCCGGACTCCAAGCCGCTGGGCATCCGCATCTCCGCCACCGACTGGGTGGACGGCGGGCTCGACGTGGAGGCCACCGCGCGCCTGGTGCGCAACCTGGTCGCCGACCACGGCATCGCCTGGGTCGACGTCTCCTCCGGCGGCCTGGTCAACACCCCGCTGCAGCCGGCGGGCCCCGGTTTCCACGCCTCGCTGGGCGTGGCGATCAAGCGCGCCCTGGCCGGCACTGACGCCGTGGTGAGCGTGGTCGGTGGCATTTCCAGCCCCGAGCAGGCCGAGACGATGCTGCGCACGGGACAGGTCGACGCCGTCTCGATCGGCCGCGCCGCGATGCGCGATCCGCACTGGCCCGCCTCCGCCGCCGCCCGCCTGGGCGTTCCCCGCGAGGACAACCCGGCGGCCCCGCAATACTGGCGCGCGCAGTGGTGACCGAACCGTCCACTCGCCCGCAAACGGATACGAAAATGCGCCAGACAGGACGCTTGTCGTCTTTCGACGTCCTGTTTGGCGCATTTTCCGTAGTCCAGACCAATCTCAGTCGGCGGCGGTCAGCTTCCGGTCGTGCTTCTTGGCGGCGGCGATCATCAGCTTGATGCGGTTGAGCTGGTTGGCGGCCGAGGCGCCGGGGTCGTAGTCGATGGAGACGATGTTGGCCTCGGGGTGCAGGCGGCGGATCTTGCCGAACATGCCACGTCCGGTGACGTGGTTGGGCAGGCAGGCGAAGGGCTGGGCGCACACCACGTTCGGGCAGCCGGACTTGATGAGCTCCAGGATCTCGGCGGTCAACAGCCAGCCCTCGCCGGCCTGCACGCCGATCGAGGTGACCGTGGAGGCGAGACGCACGAGCTCGGGCATCGGGGTGTCCTGGCTGAACTTGCCGTGCGCCAAGTCGATGGCGCGGCGCACCGGGTTCAGGATCCGGTCGAGGCCCCAGCGCATCACGGCGTAGAGCTTCTTGTTGCCGCCCATGCCGGTGTTCTTCTCGTTCCAGTCGGTGATGTAGGGGCGCGTGGTCATGAATTCCATGATGCCGGGCACCACGGCCTCGCAACCCTGTTCCTCGATCTGGTCGACCAAGTGGTTGTTGGCGTCCGGGTGGTACTTCACCAGGATCTCGCCGACCACGCCGACGCGCGGCTTGCGCGGAATGTTCTTCAACGGCAGGGCGTCGAAGCTCTTGACGATCTCGTTCAAGAGCTTCTGGTAGGGCAGGTAGCCCTTGCCGATCTTGGCCTTGGCGGTCTCCGAATGGCCGTGGTGCTCGATGGTCTCGCGCACGATCGTGTCCCACATCTCGTAGAGCCTGTTGGCGCTGCCCTTCTCCCGCTCGTAGGGGCGCACGCGGTAATGGCATTTCATCAGCAGGTCGCCGATGACCAGCGCCTTCAGCGCGCGCCAGAGCAGTGTCGGGGTGGCGGTGAAGCCGGGGTTGTCCTCGATGCCCTGGGTGGAAAGGGCGATGACCGGCACCTGCGGGTAGCCGGCGTCGACCAACGCCTTGCGGATCAGGCCGTAGTAGTTGGTCGCGCGGCACATGCCACCGGTCTGGGTGATGGCCAGGCAGACCTTGTCGGGGTCGTACTTGCCCTTGATGATCGAGTCGACCAGCTGGCCCACGACCATGATGGCCGGGTAGCAGGCGTCGTTGTTGACGTATTTGAGGCCGGTCTCCACGTCCTGCTGGTCGGCCATCTTCAGCACGTCGAACTTGTAGCCGCCGGAGCGGATCACGGCCTCGACCAGGCTCATGTGCACCGGGCTCATCTGCGGGGCGACGATGGTGTAGTCGCGGCGCATGGTCTTCTCGAAGCGCACCTTGTGGGCGTAGGCGGAGATGGTGCCCTTGCCGCGTTTCTTCTCCTTGCCGTCCTTGGTGGCGTTGGAAGCGGATGAGGCATCCGTGCCGGCGCTCTCGCCATTGGCGCGGCGAGAGGCCTCCTTGACGGCCTCGGTCAGCTTCGGGTTGGCCTTCATCACGCTGTCGAGCAGCACCTGGCGGCCGGCGGTCGGCGCCTTGGAGCCGGTCTTGCGGAACTCGCCCTGCTTGTCGGCCGGGGTCTCGTCATCGGCGGACTCGCTGGCAGCGTCGAAAGCGGCGTCGGCGGACGTATCGGCATCGTCGGAAACGCTGTCCGCATCATCGGCCTTGCCCTGCGCGGCGTCGACGGCGGCCTGGGCCGCGGCCAGCTGCGCCTTGGCCTCTTCGAGCTTGCTTTCGGCGTCCTTCAGGTCGGCGGCGGCCTTCGCGGCCCGCTCGGCCTTCGCCTCATCGACCTTGTCGGAACCGCCGGCGACGTCCTTGGCCCCGTCCTGCGCCTGCTTGGCGGCGCGGGCGAGCTTGGCCTTGTTGTTCTCGCGCTCCTCGATGGCGGCCTTGAGCGAGCGCAGGCGGATCTTCGCCGCGCCGAGGTTGCTCACCTCGTCGATCTTGAGCAGCGTGTAGACGTCGGCCTTGTCGGCCAGGATCTCGCTGACCTGGTCGGTGGTGATGGCGTCGATGCCGCAGCCGAAGGAGTTAAGCTGCACGAGCTCGAGGCCCGGGTAGGAGGCGACGAAGTTCGCCGCGGCGTAGAGCCGGGAATGGTAGGCCCACTGGTTGGCCACGCGCAGCGGCATCTTGGTGACCTTGCGGTCGCCCACCTCGCGGAAGCCGCCCTGGTCCTTGGCGCGTGGGTCCTTCTCGCCGTCGCTCAGGTATTCGCTCAGGCGCAGCTTCTCGCCCGGCTGCAGCTCGCAGATGGAGTCCTCGGAGAGCACCACCATCCCGAGCGAGCAGATGGTCTCGGGGATGCCGTGGTTGATCTCGGGGTCGATGTGGTAGGGGCGGCCGGCCAGCACGATGCCGCGGCAGTTGTGCTCCTTCATGTAGGCGAGCGCGCGCAGGCCCTCCTGCTGCACGTCGTGCTTGAAGATCTTGTCCTCGGCGTAGGCGGCCTTGACGGCCTCCTCGGCCTCCTCGCGCGTGACGTTGGTCCAGGCGAACTCCTCGACGATGCGGTCGACCATCAGCTCGTGGTCGGCGAGGTTGAAGTAAGGGCGCATGTAGCGCACGCCGGGCTCGCGCAGCTCGGCCATGTTCGCCTCGATGACGACGGGATAGTTGGCCACGATCGGGCAGTTGTAGTGGTTGTCGGTGTCGCCCTCGACGAGGTTCTCCTCGTAGGAGACGCACGGGTAGAAGATGGTCTTGACCCCGCGGTCCAGCAGCCACTTGATGTGCCCGTGCACCATCTTGGCCGGGTAGCAGATGTTCTCCGAGGCGATCGACTCGATGCCGGACTGGAAGAGCTCGTGGCTGGACCGGCCGGAGAGGCGGACCTTGAAGCCGAGGTTGGTCAACAGGGTGAACCAGAAGGGATAGTTCTCGTACATGTTCAGCGCGCGTGGGATGCCGATCTCGCCGCGGTAGGCCTTCTTGTCAGTCAGGCGGCGGTAGGCGAAGACGCGCTTGTACTTGTAGTCGTAGAGGTTCGGGCGGTCGCTGCGCTCGGCCTTGGCGTCGGCGCCGCGTTCGCAGCGGTTGCCGGTCACGTAGCGCGAGCCGTCCTGGAAGGTGGTGATGGTGAGCTTGCAGCGGTTCTGGCACCTCTTGCACACGTCGCGCTCGGAGGTCATCGACAGGTGGTCGAGCTCGTCGCCCTCGACGATGGAGGAACGGGTGTGCTCGGCGGTCTCGTCGAGCTCGTGCGCGTCCTCGTAGTGCATGCGGGCGGTCAGGGCCGCGCCGTAAGCGCCCATCAGGCCGGCGATGTTCGGGCGGGTGACCTTCTTGCCGGTCAGCAGCTCGAAGGCGCGCAGCACGGCGTCGTTGAGGAACGTGCCGCCCTGCACCTCGATGGTGTCGCCGAGCTGGCCGGCGTCACGCAGCTTGATGACTTTGTAGAGCGCGTTGCGCACCACGGAATAGCACAGGCCCGCGGCAATGTTCTCGACGCTGGCGCCTTCCTTCTGCGCCTGCTTGACCGACGAGTTCATGAACACGGTGCAGCGCGAGCCCAGGTCGACCGGATGGTCGCTTTTCAGGGCGGCCTGCGTGAACTCCTCGATGGTCAGGCCCATGGAATAGGCGAAGGTCTGCAAGAACGAGCCGCAGCCCGACGAGCAGGCCTCGTTGACGGAGATCGAGTCGATGACGCCGTCGGCGATGGCGAGGTACTTCATGTCCTGGCCGCCGATGTCGATGACGGCGGTGACCCCGGGGCTCACCATCTCGGCGCCGCGATAGTGCGCCATGGTCTCCACCACGCCCTCGTCCAGGTGCAGGCCGGTGGTGATCAGGCCCTCGCCGTAGCCGGTGGCGCAGCTGCGGGCGATCCAGGCGCCTTCGGGCAGCTGCTGCTCGATCTTGCGCACGATCTCGACGGCGGCGTCCAGCGGGCTGCCGTCGTTGGTGCCGTAGGACGACCACACGATCTCTCGGTCGTCGTTGACCAGCGTCGCCTTGATGGTGGTCGAGCCGGCGTCGATGCCGAGGAAGTGCGGACCCGTCGCGCCCTCGAGGGTGCCGACCTTGATCTGCTCCTTGTGATGGCGTTCGTTGAACTCGCGGCGGTCCTCCTCGGTCGGGAAGAGCGGCGGCATGGTGGCGGTGTCGACGGGCTTGTTCTTCAGGCTTTCGAGGTCGTCGATGATCTCGGCGCAGCTGCGGGGCTTGAAATGCTGGCCGGCGTCGAGCTCGTTGTCGTTGCCGCACATCAGCGCGGAGCCGTAGGCGACGTAGAGATGCGCGTTCTCGGGGACGATGAAGCGGTCGACCTTGCCCTCCAGCGCGCGGGCGAAGGCCTCGCGCAGCTCGGAGAGGAAGAAGAGCGGTCCGCCGAGGAAGACCACGTTGCCGTGGATCGGGCGGCCGGAGGCGAGGCCGGCGATGGTCTGCGTGGCCACCGCGGTGAAGATGGAGGCGGCGAGGTCGGGCTTGTCGGCGCCGTCGTTGATCAGCGGCTGCAGGTCGGACTTGGCGAAGACGCCGCAGCGCGAGGCGATCGGATAGAGGATCTTGTAGTCCTTGGCCATGTCGTTGAGGCCCGAGGCGTCGGTGTCGAGCAGGGTGGCCATCTGGTCGATGAACGCGCCGGTGCCGCCCGCGCACGAGCCGTTCATGCGCTGCTCGGGAGTGGGCTTCAGATAGGTGATCTTGGCGTCCTCGCCGCCCAGCTCGATGATGACGTCGGCTTCCGGGTAGACCTCGTCGATGGCCTTGGTCTCGGCGATGACCTCCTGGACGAAGGGCACGTCCATGTCGTCGGCCAGGCCCAGGCCGCCGGATCCGGTGATGGCGAGATTGATGGGCTGCTCGCCGCGACCCTCCTCCTCGAGCTGCTTCTTGACATCTCGCAGCAGTCCGGCCACAGTGGCGCGCACGTTGGCGTTGTGGCGGCGGTAGTCCGCGAAGAGCACGTCCTTCAAGTCATCGCTTCGGTCGAGCACCACGGCCTTGACCGTCGTCGATCCGATGTCGAGCCCGACGCGGAGGGGGTGATCCGTATTCACGGTCTTCCGTGATTCTGCTGCGTCAACCATGCCTGAAACCTCTTCATTACTCTTGTCAAGACTTTTCGCACTCTGCGCCTGTGAGCTTGAACACATAGTATGTAGAGTAGTAGGCAGACCCACCAGAACATAAGGGCGCGCAGAGTGATTATGCTCACAGATTCAAGTAGTGTGACCTACATCTCTTGACAGCGAAAACTGCCATCATCAAATACGATAACCACCACTCCCATGTCCACCGAATCCAGTGATGTTTCGATCGCACTCCCATCCATATGCCACAAAAACACGTCTAGTAAATCCCTCGTTATCCTTTTGCAGCTTTCGTCTAGAAACAAGCTACAAACAGGTCATAAAGCCGGCCCTCATGACGCATTTGTAGCCGATCACTGTTCCAAAGCGCCAAAAGCATGGGCGGCGGATCATCCGCCATCCTTCCGTAGCTTTCGGATCGCCCCGTACACCGAACCAGGCTCAGACAACTGAGACCTACCGCCTGCAACGCATGGCCTTGGCGGCGCGGCGGACCACCAGCGCCGACAGCCTACTCATCCACCGAAGCGGCTTCCCGTTCAACCCAGGCCATTCATAACCCAACAGGATTATATTCTATCGCACCGCGATACCAAACGCGTAACACACGAAAATAAGCGCAAACCCAACATGCAGCCAGCAGCCAATCGGCATCGCCGACACCCATCCGTCAACGGCAACCCAGCACACACCACACGAGGCGAATCTCCATGACGCAAATGAAACCTCAACCAATGTTCCGGCTACAAAAGCAAGGTCAGGCACCTCTCAACCTTGCAAATGTCGCCCCTGTCAGCATCCCGGCTACAAACACAACGTTTGGATATGCTCGGTCAGGCAAATGTAGCTCCCATGGGCATCCCGGCTACAAACGCAGTTCAAACAGCCAGGCACAGTGGATAATCCCGACGCGACACGCCCAAAATGTGGATAACCTAAACCGTTCGACCACATATGCCCATCGGCCGACGTTTTCCAGTCTGACCTCCCTACACTCAACAACCATGAGGAAGAACCTGAACATACTTGGCAAAGCCGCGGAAAGCGAGCGCCAACACCGATACTTCTTTGGTGCGACGTCGGCGGAACGGCAGGCCATGCGCTACCGTTCGAATGCAGGCGAACTCGCCAAACTTTACCCGAACGTCTATGCCCGCCAATCCTACCTTGAGTCGCTGTCACCGCGTGAAAGGTCGATGCATCTGATTCGGACGCTGCAGCTCATGCATCCCCATTGGCAGTTCGCCTGTCTGAGCGCGGCAGCCGTTTACGGATTCGAGTATCCGTACGCACTTGACGCGCATTCGCCCGTCTTCATCGCCACCACGTGGTCGAAGAACCAGCATCATGCCGCCAGACTCGAACGAATCCACATCGCCGACCCTCCAATGACCATACGCGATGGAATACGCGTCACCACGCCGGAAAGAACCCTTGCGGATTGCGTACACCATTATTCGTTCGTCCAGAGCCTGGGTATGTTCGATTCGGCATTGCGACAGGGTGTGACGACCTTCGAGAACATCAGGACAACGCTCCCATCCCTTGACAAAAAAGATGCGGCCACCGTCATGAACGCCCTGCGGTATGCGGATCCAGCAAGCGAAAACGGCGGCGAATCCCTTTGCCGCGCGACCATCATAGAGGCCGGGTTCGCTGTCCCCCGGCTCCAGCAGGAATTCGTGGATCCGTACTCCCCCACCAGCCATTACCGCGTGGATTTCTTTTGGCCCTTACGAGACGGGCGCAAAGTGATACTTGAATATGACGGCATGGAGAAATACACCAATCCCACCATGACCCAAAACCACAGCACACGCTCGGTCGTGCACGATGAACGACATCGCGAATCCGTACTATCGCGCTTTGCCACAGTGATACGCACCGATTATCGCGAAGTACTGGCCCGCCAGCCGCTCATCAACAAACTTGCACAAGCAGGAATCCCTCCTGCCGAAATACATTTGTAGCCGACCATATACTCGAAGCTACAAATGCCTGATATAGAACGCCCTTATCGCGCATTTGTAGCTTTACCCATCGCGCAAGCTACAAACCGGTCAGCTGGCGGCGCCTTCGCCGGCGGCACGGTCCTTGCCGTAGACCTCCGGGATGAAGCGGTGCTGGTCATGCAGTTTCGACCAGATGACCGGCTCGACCCGCCCCTCGGCGTGCGCGCGCAGCGAGGCCGGCACGTCGATGATGCGCTGGTTCGACGAGCCGCGGAACTGCAGCAGCGAGTCGTGATGGTCCTTCATGTAGCGGCCGTCGACGAGCACGTCGACGTCGCGCAGCAGCTCGAGCTTGTCCCCGCTCTCGCCCGGGCGCATGAGCTCCTCCCAGGTGTAGCCGGTCCAGCACCAGATGTCCTTGCCGTGCCCGAACTCCTTGCGGATGCGCCTGGCGAGCCTCAGCAGCACTCCGGTGTTGAGCAGCGGCTCGCCGCCGAGGAAGGTGATGCCTTGCACCACATTGTTGCCCAGATCGGCCATGACCTTGTCCTCGAAGCCCTGCGTGTAGGGGTGGCCCGCCTGGAAGTCCCAGATGGATTCGTTGAAGCATTCCACGCAGTGGAACGGGCAGCCGGAGACGTAGACGGAGCAGCGGATGCCCTCGCCGTCGGTCATCACCAGCGGCTTGTAGTCGGCGATCATGTCGTGGCTGAGCCGCTCGCTGGTCCACTGCCCCGCCTTCGGGTTGTTGGCGTAGGCCGTGGGGATCCAGGGCCCGCGATCCGGCTCGCCCGCCGCGAAATCATGCAGTTTGCCGCCTGCGAGTTTTCCCATGTCGTTTCCTCTTTCAAACGTTGGCGTATCAGCATCCAGGCAAAGCAAAGGCGGCCACCGAACCACCAGTGAACCGCCTTTACCTCACTTGCTTAAGAACCTATCGGCTTATTTGGCCTCTTCGTACCATTCGCGCTCGGTGCCGTCCTTGAGCACCACATGGCCGGTCTCGCCGCTCATGTGCTTGACACGATGCGTGATCTCCTCGTGGCGGCCGTGCACCATCGGGCGCTGCACCGGGTTGCCGAGGTAGCCGCAGGTGCGCTTGGTGACGTTGCACTTGTCGGGATCGGAGTTGCCGCACTCGGGGCACTTGAAGCCCTCTTCGGTGGGCTCGAAGTCACCCTCGAAGCCGCAGACGTAGCAGTGGTCGATCGGGGTGTTCGTTCCGAGGTAGCCGATGCCGATGTTGTGGGCGTAGTCCCACACGGCCTCGAGCGCCTTCGGGTTGGTCTGCAGCGTCGGGAACTCGCAGTAGTTGATGAAGCCGCCCGAAGCGTAGTACGGGAAGTCCTTCTCGTAGTCGAGCTTCTCCATCGGGGTCGGCGAGAGCCAGACCGGATAATGGAAGGAGTTGGTGTAGAAGTCATGGTCGGTCACGCCCGGCACGCGGCCGAACTTCTCGCGGTCCATGCGGTTGAAGCGGTCGGTGAGCGACTCGGCGGGGGTGGAGTAGAGCGAATAGTGATAGCCCTCTTCCTTGGCCCACTTGGCGCACAGCGCGTTCATCTTCTTCACGATCGAGAGCGCGAACTCCTTGCCTTCCGCGTCCCAGCTGTGGTCCTTCATCCAGTCCTTGCCGTAGAAGACGCTGGTCGCCTCATAGAGGCCGATGTAGCCCAGCGAGACGGTGGCGCGGTCGCGGTTGAAGAGCTGGTCGACGTTGTCGTCGGCGTTCAGGCGGCCGAAGGCGCCGTAGCGGTAGAGCGTCGGGGCGTTGATCGGCTTGGCCTGCTTGCAGCGCATGATGCGGAACTGCAGCGCCTCGTGCGCCACCTGCATGCGCTCGTCGAAGATCTTCCAGAAACGGTCCTTGTCGCCATGGGATTCCAGGGCGATGCGCGGGACGTTGACGGTGACCACGCCGAGGTTGAGGCGGCCCTCCTCCTCGTCCTTGCCGGTGTCGGGGTTGGTCCACTTGGGCAGGAACGAACGGCAGCCCATCGGCGCCTTGAAGGAGCCGGTGATCTTGACGAGGTTCTCATAGAAGAGGATGTCGGGGTACATGCGCTTGGTGGAGCACTCGAGCGCGAGCTGCTTCATGTCGTAGTTCGGATCGCCGGGCTCGGAGTTGACGCCGTGCTTGATGGCGTAGGTGAGCTTCGGGAAGATGGCGGTGTGGTGGTCGCGGCCGAGGCCGAGGATACGCACCAGGAAGATGCAGCGGGTGATCTCGCGGGAGAACCACGAGGTGCCGAGACCGAAGCCGACGGTGACGAACGGGGTCTGGCCGTTGGAGACGCGGTTGGAGTTGATCTGGTATTCCATGGTCTGCATGGCGTCGTAGATGGCCTTGCGGGTCATGATCTTGGCGTAGATCTCGCGGATCTGCTCAAGCTTCGGGGCGTCGGCGTGGAACGGGGTGTCCTGCGGGATCGGGGCGCGGTCGGCGTCGAAGTGCAGGGTGTTGGGCTCGTTGGCCTTCAGCCCGTCGACGATCTCCTGGGCCACATCCTCGGGCATGGAGTCCGGGATCATGGTGTGGGCCTGCTCGAGGAACTTCCTGTAGTCCTTGCGGGCATACTCGTCGAGCATCTCGTCGGCGCGGTTGACGGTCTGGCCGCCGTACTGGTCGCCCGCGATGTCCTTGATGATCTGCGTGATCTGCGTGGCCGCGGTGCCGATGGACTTCGGGGTGTCCATCATCGCGTTGCCCAGCTCGAAGCCGTTGTGCAGCATGTCGGCGAAGTTCGGCAGCGAGCAGTTGGTCTCGGCGGTGAACGGCGAGTAGTCGGCGTCGTGGAAGTGGATGTCGCCCTTCATGTGGGCGTTGGAGACGCGCTTGGGCAGCATGGAGAAGGCGGAGGCCTTGGATACGGCGCCCGCCAGTAGGTCGCGCTGCGTGGCGTAGACGTTGGAGTCCTTGTTGGCGTTCTCGCGCACCAGCGTCTCGTCCTTGTTGACCAGGCGGTCGACGGCGGCGTTGATGTCGGTGGCCTTGGCGCGGTCGATGTCCTTGTTGAGGCGGTAGTTGGTGTAGCAGCGCGCCACCTCATAGAGGTGGTTCTCCACCAGGCCGTGCTCGACGAGGTTCTGGATGTCCTCGATCTTGGCCGGGCCGCTGTAGCGCTCCTTGACCTCGCCCTCGATGCCGTCGGCGAGATCGTGGATGAGCTGCTCCTCCTCGGGGCCGACCTCCTTGTCAAGATCCTTGAAGGCCGACTTCACCGCGGCGATGATGTTCACCGGGTCGAAATCGACGATTCGCCCGTCGCGCTTCTCCACCAATACGGTCTTCGTCGTCGTACCGGCCTGCGTCGGGGCATCCAGAACCTGAGCCTGCATTACTCTTCCTTTCCTCAAACCACCACAAGAAAGACGTAAATCACATGGATGAAATCACACGTGTGTAACTTTCTGTGTCTTCCATCACTATACGACGTAATAAATACTATATCTAGGGTCCTTGGCGGCGTTTCGCCCCCAGATATAGTAATAACGGCGGAATGGTGCGGAACATCACGTTTCAAAAAATTCGGGGACGCCGCTTCCCTCGGCGTGTCGCCCGACGGCCGGACGAAACTTGTCCACCCACCCCCTCCACGCACCACGGCCACATGTCCACAAGACGGGAGGGCCTTGTCCCTCATGAAGAGGATTGTGGAGACATGGCAATAGATACGAGACAAGGCTATTACGCACCCGGCGGCGCACCGGGCGGGGGCGGTCCGGCACAGGGCCCGAAACCGCTCGACCAGCTGCCCCGGCTGGCGCGCGACACCACCGCGGAGAACCCGTGGCCGGTGAGCGTGGTGAGCCAGAAATACCACGACGCCGTGCGCCGCTGGCCCGGTTCGTGGGTCGAGGGGCAGATTGTCGAGATCAACATGCGCCGCGCCAGCTCCGGCTACATCACCCTGCGCGACAATTTCGAGGACATCTCCATCTCCGTGATGGGCTTCCGCCAGTTCGTGGCCATGGCCCGCGACTTCCGCCAGGGCGACCGCGTGGTCATCCACGGCAGGCCGGACGTGTGGGTCAAGGCCACGCGCCTGAGCTTCGTGGCCGACGACATCCGCCGCATCGGCGCCGGCGACCTGAAGGCCCGGATCGACGAGCTGCGCCGCAAGCTCAAGGGCGAGGGGCTCTTCGACCAGGAGCACAAGGTGGCACTGCCCGAGTTCCCGAAGTGCATCGGCCTGGTCTGCGCCCCGCAGGCGCGCGCCGAGGGCGACGTGATCACCAACGTCAATCTGCGCTGGCCGGCGGTGCGCTTCAAGGTGGTGCACGCGCACGTGCAGGGCACGCAATGCCCGCCAGAGGTCATCGCGGCCATCGACAAACTCGACCAAGACCCCGACGTGGACGTCATCATCGTGGCGCGCGGCGGCGGCAGCTTCGAGGACCTGATCGGCTTCTCCGACGAGGCCGTGGTGCGGGCGACGGCCGCCTGCGCCACCCCGATCGTCTCGGCGGTCGGCCATGAGGACGACTGGACGCTGATCGACCTGGCTGCCGACCTGCGCGCCTCCACCCCCACCGACGCGGCGAAGAAGGTCGTGCCCGACGTGCGCGAGCAGTGGCAGCTGGTCGCCAACGCCCGTTCGCAGATGGGCATGCGCATCCACGCCATGGTCGACAACGAGACCAGGCTGGTCGAGGGCTACGCGAGCCGGCCGAGCCTCACCCACCCGGAGACGATGATCGAACCGCACCAGCGCTTCGTCGACGACTCGGTGCAGCGCATCCGCCTCGGGCTCACCCGCATCATCGACGACGCGGGCCTGACCGTCGAGAAGCTGCACGCCAGCCTCAAGGCCCTGAGCCCACAGTCCACGCTCGACAGGGGCTATGCGGTGGTGCAGGGCGAAGGCGGGCACGTGGTCGACGACGCCGGCAAGGTCCACGCCGGCGACAGGCTGACGCTCACCCTCAGGCGCGGCACGGTCGTCACCGAGGCCCAAAGCGTCGAGCCCGACTAAAGGCCGCACGAACGCCGACAATACGACAGACAAGACAACACAGGAACACGGAACAAGACATAAGGAGCAGCATCATGGCCGCAAGCACGAACACCAACGACACGGACGACGAGAAGAAGGAGACCAAGGCGGGCCAGGCGGCCGCACCGGCCTCGTCGCTGACCCAGAAGGAGCGCGACCAGATCGCCGCCATGCCCTACGAGCAGGCGCGCGACAACCTGGTCAAGGCCGTCCAGGCCCTGGAGGCCGGCGGGCTGAGCCTCGAGCAGTCGATGCGCCAGTGGGAGATCGGCGAGGCGCTGGCCAAGCGCGCGCAGGGCCTGCTCGACGAAGTGCGCAAGAAGCTCGAAAGCGCCGAGGCCGAGCAGCAGTCGACGGCCGCGACCGCCGGAACTCAGTCCAACCTCGAGTAACACGAGACTGGACTGAGTCTTCGCGCGCATCAGGCGCGCTCTATACAACAACAACGCTGGGTGGGAAGTTCGATGACTCCCCACCCAGCGTTCGTATCGGCGCCTCGGCGCCAGAAAAGGTCAGAGGCCCAGCAGGTCCTTGGCGACCTTGGCCACGCTGTCGCCGCTCAGCTCGGCGGCATCGCTGTCCACCTGCAGGATGCGGCTGAGCATCTCATCGGCCTGTTCGAAGGTGATGTCCTTGCCCGCCTTCTTGGCGATATCCATCACGCCGCTGACGGTATCGGCGGCGGAAAGCTTCTCAACCAATGTCTTCTCGTCCATGAGCACTCCTTGATCAACTCATTGGGTAGTCCATCTATCCATTGGCACCCAGCTTAGTCGTCCAATGTGACACGGGACACATTGCGGGCACGCAGTTGCACACTGTATACCAATGCCGCCACGCCGCTCAGCGCACGGCTATGGTGGCCAGCAGGGCCGCATGGTCCGAGCCACGCACCGGTTCCACGCTCACCTGCCCGGCGTCGATGCCCTGGTCGACCAGCACGTGGTCGATGCCGACGAGATGGGGCACGCCGGGAATGTCGCCCGGCCAGGTGAACGCCGGCCCGTGCCCCGAGACGCTGGCCGCGTCGCGAAAGCGCGACCCCAGGATGTTGCGGAAGGCGGTGTGGTCGGTGGTGGCGTTGAAATCACCCATGAACACGTAGCGGGTGTTGGCATGCGAGCGCATCAGCGCCAGCTCGTCGAGCGACTCGTTCCATTGGCGCCAGTAGCCGGGCTTGGGTGAAGTGGTGTGCACGGAGACGAACCGGACCTCGCTTCTGCCGAAGCCCACCGTCCCTCCGGGCATGAAGGAGGCCGAGGAATCCACGTCGTCGTCGGCCGGCGAGTCGAGCGGCGTGGCCGACCACAGGCCGTTGCCGTAGGTGCCGTCAGAGGAGGAGACCTGCGAATAGGGCAGATATTCCCCGATTCCCGCCGCGTCGAGCGCCCGCACGAACGGCCGGGTGGTCTCCTGCAGGGCCAGCACCTCGACGCGCTTGTCGCGCACCAGCTCGACGATCGCCTGCGGGTCGGCACGTCCCTTGTATACGTTGAGCGTCATGACCCGGGCATAGTTGTCATCGAGGTCGGCGTGCGCCTGGTCGACCGCCGTCACCGCCGCCTGCGGCAGACGCGAGGCCTTGAAATAGGGGGCTTGGTAGAAGCCCAACAACCCCACGCACAGCACCGACAGGACGGCGGCGACCCACCGTCTGCCCGCCAGCGCGAGGACGAGGGCGAGCACGGCGGGCAGCAGCAGCCATGGGGCGGCCGCCACCAGCGTCGGCACGTAGGGCAGGGCCTGCAGCTCCTCGGGCAGCTCGCGGGCGATGGCGCCGACGAGGGTGGGCACCAGCAGCAGCCAGGCGAGCACGGCCAGCAGGCCACGCACGAATCCGATATGCTTCCCTTTTCCCTTGGCTTTCTTGGGCTTCCGGGCTTTCGCCGATTTCGAGGTTTTCCCGGATTTCGGGGCTTTCGCCGAGGCGCCCCTGCGTCGTGTGCCCGCCATGCGCGCCTCCCCTGCTGCCAGCCGAACGATCCGATATCCCGGCCATGGTATTTCAGGGACCGGAAAACCAGACCCGACCTTTCGCCGGCCGCCGATGAGCCATCGCGCGCGCCCATGGCCAACGGCGGCGTACCATGGCAAACGGAATCCTTTGTCGGCCACGCGCCCGAGCGCCAGCCGATCCGCAGATAACCGAAAGGCAAGGCGATCATGCCAGCAACCACCCATCCATCAGTCAAGTCGCTCAAGGCCCCGGGCCCCGACGGCATCCTGCTCGTCATCCACGGCGGCGCCGGAAGCCGAGGCAAGCACAGCACCCCGGAACGCGAGGCCCAGGTCGAGCAGGACCTGCAGCGCGCGCTCGACGCCGGCTACGCCAAGCTCGAGGAGGGCGCGTGCGCCGAGGACGCGGTGGTGGCCGCCATCCACGTGATGGAGAACGCCCCCGAGTTCAACGCCGGGCACGGCGCCGCACTGACCAGCGACGGCATCGCGCAGATGGACGCCTGCCTGATGGGCGGCGACGGCGAGGTGGGCGCGGTGGCCGGCGTGCACACCGTCAAGAACCCGATCGACGCCGCCAAGGCCGTCAAGGAGCAGACCAAGCACGTCCTCTTCGCCGACCCGCAGGACAAGGAACTCGCCGACTGGGGCGTCGAGACCCGCGACCCGAGCTACTTCATCACCGAGCAGCGCAAGCGGTCGCTGGTCGAGGCGCAGACCAACGGCGACGAGTGGGAGAAGCACGGTACCATCGGCGCCGTGGCCCGTGACGCGCGCGGCCATCTCGCCGCGGCCACCTCCACCGGCGGCATCACCAACCAGATGCACGGCCGCGTGGGCGACACTCCCCTGCCCGGCTGCGGCACCTATGCCAACGACGAGACCGTGGCGGTCTCCGGCACCGGCATCGGCGAGGCGTTCATGCGCACGGTGGCCTGCCACCAGGTCTCCGACCGCGTCAGGTTCGCCGGCCAGAGCCCGCTCGACGCGGCCAGCGCCACCCTCGACGACATCGACGCCCACCATGGCGACGGCGGCCTCATCGCGGTGCCCGCCCACGGCGACGGCGTCATCGCCTTCAATAGCGAGATGATGAACTGCGGCTACAAGTCCCCCGCCGGTAGCCACGTGCAGGGCTGAGCAGGGCACTCAGGCATACAAGAGGGCTGCCACCGATTCGTTTCGGTGGCAGCCCTCTTCACGACCTTGGACCAGTACGCCCCGATTCACCCACCTGAGCAATCGAGTGCCTGAAATCAGAGAGGAGGGGCGCCCACGGTGATTCTCCCGTGGATGCCCCTCCTCATGGTCTGGCGTCGGCGCCTCCGGTCACTCCTGCATTTCGATCGAACGGTGACGGGCGATTATGGAATCGTCCTCATTATGACGGAAAACCAGCATGACGACGATGGCCGCCGCCAACAGGAGCAACAGCATCGACATAGGCGCAGGCCTCATGGAAGCCGACTGACGGGAGTCCGCCGCCTGGGTCCCGCAGACATACGCCGACGGAATCACCGTACCGGGATAATAGCTGGCCGCAGCACACCTGCCATAGCCGCCGTTGCCGCCATGCGTCACGGCACGCGGACCGTCAAGGGCATGGTCGCCTCCGGCCAGCGCCGCCGCACCCTGCGAGACCGGTCCGAAGGCCGGAGCCCGAACGAGGGAGGTGCCCTGCGACGAAACCCTGCCAGATGGCTTCGGGGCCACGGGCGAATCATGCTGAACGGTCGATGAAGTCGATGCCCCAGGTGCCGGCACATGTTCCCAGACCTGGTAGAGGACCTGCCCCTCAGCCTTTGAGAAATCGACCGCGTCGCCCTGGCGATAGGTGGGGGTCGTGGCATTGGGCGTGGTGGCCCAGCCGGCGAACCGATAGTCCTTCGACACCTTGCCGTGGCCGTCAAGCAACGTGAAGGCACTGCCCGGCGCCTTAAGCGAGGAAACCACCGTGCCATCAGCCAGCGTGCCGGATCCGCCCAGCACGGTCTTTCTGGAATCCTGCCCATGCTCCTGGACGCTGGTGCCTTCCGGGAGACTTTGTGAGGGAGCGAACGTCAGACGCCGCTGCCACACATACATTCCCCCACGGTTGGGGTCCGACTCATGTGTCCGGAACGTGAGTTCGTAGGTCGAATACGGGATCGAGGAATCCACACCTGCGAGACCAGGGCCAGCCACCTGAATCCACTTACCCGTATACCCGTCTTGCGTGGAAGGCAACACATCGTGACATGCCGCATCGTAATAAAATTCCAATTCCGATGGGAATATGACCTGCGAGAGATGTTCGCAACCGGGGAAGAAATCCTCGTAGGTATAATATTCGGACGCGTGCCTGAACCCACGCAAATCCAACTTAGTGAGACTCTGGCAGCCTTCAAACGTATGGTTCAGGCTGGTGACATGGATGGCGTCGAAATGACTCAGATCGAGGTTGTCGAGCCTAGAGCAGCCGTAGAACATGCACCACATGTTGGTGACGTTTCGGCCATCGAAACCACTGAGATCAAGGTATTTGAGCCTATCGCAGTTGTAGAACATGCCACCCATGTTGGTGACACTGCCAGTATCGAAATGGGAGACATCCAAGTTGGTGAGTCCCAAGCAGTAATAGAACATGTCAAGCATGTCAGTGACATGGCTGGTGTCAAAATGGGAGACATCCAGGGAAGTGAGATCGACGCAGTTACGGAACATACTTCTCATCGTGGTGACATGGCTGGTGTCGAGAAGGACGATGTTCTCGATCGAGGTCAACCTCGACATGTCTTTGAACAGTTCGCTGGAGTCGGCGGGAAGCCTGATGGGACCGCCCTCGAACCGGATAACCGTAATATGCGACACATAGGGCTCGACGGCCTTGGCTTGGTTGCGGAATGTGGCCTTGTCGAGTGTGCCACCATCCGCCGGGGCGGTGACGGTGAGCGCGGTGCCCTCCACGGCGTAACGAACACCGTTGACCTGGAGCCTGGAACCTTCGCCCTGCGTCTGGGAACGAAGCCGGGAGCCCTCGTCTCCGGCAGACTGCTTTAAGGTCTGGGCGGCGTCATCCTCGGATACTCCCTCACTGCCTGCAGAGCCATTGGCCTCGCCTGAGGCTACGGCACCCTGTCCGTCGGACCGCTCCTCGCTCTTTGCCTGGGCGGCTTGCTGCGCATCATCCGATTGCGCTTGCTGAATCCCACTGGCGGCCGAGAAAACGGGCGCGGCCAGCATCGCCACGCCGGCCAACGCGCCCACCAGCACCTTGGTCATCTTCTTCCTTGCCATCGCACTCACTCCCTGACATACACCCGTTGTCCGAATCTCAACTCTACGTACAGGCGATATATTCAAGTTATCTATATATGTCCAATATAATTACGAATCCCCAACACTTCAAACAGGGCCAGATTCCAAGGAAACGACACCACGTCCATCGGCACTCATGCAGGCCCACAGAACGTCTGCCATAAAACGTTTTTACCTGTCGGCGATGTCATTGCTGACCAGTCACCACATATGTATTGCAACGATTGCCGCACAGCCTTAACAACCAATGCGGAATCCTTGACCGCCATCATCCATGCAAACACGCATTACGCCATAAGCGAATAGCGGACACGACCCTCAAGAAGCACGGACGCCCTCGTTCCCAGGAGAAATACAAAAAGGGCCATCCGACGGATCGCTCCTGACGGATGGCCCTCACCGAACCTCTCGGCGAAAGGTCGCGAGGCCTACTTGGTGATGGTGTTGTAGGTGGGCAGGTTCGTGTAGTCGAAGTGCACGTTGCTCACCTTCGTGGATGCTGCGGCGGCCACGTCCTCGTCCCACAGCGGGATCGAGGGCATGTCCTGCAGCAGGATCTCCTGGGCCGTCTGGAAATCGGCGGTGCGCTTGGCGACGTCGGTCTGCGAGAGCGCCTGGGCTAGCGCCTTGTCGAACTCCGGGTTCTTGTAGTCGCCGTCGTTGGAGCCGTGGCCGTCGGCCGATGACGAGGCATAGAGCGGGGTCATGTAGTCCTCGGCGGTCGGGTAGTCGAGCATCCAGCCGGCGCGGAACGCGGTCTTGATCGACCGGTTGCTGACCTGGTTGCGGATGTCGCTGAAGGTCGGGTAGGGATCGCCGGAGGCGTCGATGCCCAGCGTGTTCTTCAGGCCGTTGCACACCGCGTCCACCCACGGCTTGTGCGCCGCGTCGGAGTTGTAGGCGATCTTGAAGGTGCCGGAGAACTTGGAGATGGCATCGGCCTGCTTCCAGAGCTTCTTGGCCTTGGCGGGGTTATATTGCAGGTTGCCCGAGTCCTTGAGCTTGGCGGAATGCTCGGGGACCAGCGGCGAGGTGAAGTCGGTGGCCGGGGTCTTGGTGCCCGAATAGATCTTGTTGACGATCGTCTTGCGGTCGATGGCCATCGAGATGGCCTGGCGGCGCAGGTTGCCTTCCTTGCCCGGGCCGAAGTGGGCCAGGTTCTCGGGGATGGTGAAGCCCTGATAGGAGGAGCCGGGCTGCACGAAGGCCTTGACCGACGAATCGGAGCGGAAGGTCTTGAGGGCCGACTGCGGCACCTCCACCATCACGTCGAGATTGCCGGATTGCAGGTCGGAGTAAGCGGCATCCTCGCTGGTGTAGACGCGGTAGTCGATGCCGGCGTTGGCGGCCTTGCGCGCGCCATGGTAATCCGGGTTCTTCACCACCAGGATGTCGGTGTTAGGCTGCCACGACTTGAACTTGTAGGGGCCGTCGCCGATGGGCGCCTTGCCGAAGGCCTTCATGTCCTTGTAGGCCACGGAAGGCAGCGGGAAGAAGGACTGGTGGGCCAGCTGGATGGGGAAGACCGAATCCGGGCTCGCCAGGGTGACCACGAGGGTCAGCGGGTCCTTGACCTCGAGGCCGGAGAGCTTGGCGTCGGCGGCGACGTTCGGATCCTGCAGCTCGTCATAGCCCTTGATGATCGACATGCGGCTGGACTGCTTCAGCCCGTTCTTGGAATTGGCCGCGTAGCTCCACGCGTCGGCGAACGAGGTGGCGGTGACGGCCTCGCCGTTGGTGAACTTCCATCCGTCATTGAGCTTGATGGTGTACTGGGTAGCGTCGGCGTTGGGGGTGATCGACTTGGCGACCTCCATGTGCTGCTTGCCCTTGGCGTCGTAGCTGACCAGGCCCTCGAAGAGGTAGCGGATGACCTTGCCGCCACCCATCTCGTTGGTGTCGGCCGGCACCAGCGGGCTCTGCGGCTCGGTGTTGTCGACCTTGATGATCTTGTCGCTCGACGCCTTCGTGCCGCCCTGGTCGCTGCCGGACGAGCTTCCGCAGCCAGCCACCGACACCAGCGCCGCCGCGGCGACGAGGGCCGCGAGCGCGCGCCCTGCCCATGTTCTCGAAGCCATGTTTCTCCCTTTCGTTCGTTTTCCGCCATTCCCATATGACGCAAGTATTCATGAGCATCGTTGCCTAATGCTCATAGCCACCTTTGGATTATAGGCCACCGGCATGTTTCGGCACCGTGAAAAACGGTCAAAATGGACAGACGCCATGGCCAAAACTAGAAGAAAAACTTATATCGCGCGCCGAAACCCTACGGCCACAACGGTTTTGCGAAAAGAGACCGCAGCGAATCGCAAGTGGAAAAGATCCGTCATCGGAGATGACACGACACGCCTTGGGCTGGCGTGCGGAAAGGATTGGTGCCCGGAATCAGATTCGAACTGACGACACCCGCTTTAGGAGAGCGGTGCTCTATCCCCTGAGCTACCCGGGCAACATCTTGGATTATACACTGGCGCATGGCCCGCGGTCCTCCGGCACGCCGAAACGCATTTCGCACGCCTTCGCCGCGCCGCCGGGAAACGTCCACTAGACTTGGGGGAAGCATGGCCAAGGAATGCCGGCGAACCACGGCTCGCCGTCCAAAGCGAAAGAAGGTCGACGATGACTGCCGCACACTGTGGAAGCGTTTCCGCTCCGGGGTTGGGACTACCCGCCTCATGCGCGATCGGCGAGGCAAAGGGCACCCTGCCCAAGCAGATGTTCGCCAGGGGCGTCTCCTCGAGGCTCAAGCAACGCTTCGCCAACGACATCGGGTCCATCGCGATGCTGGCGCTGCTGCGCCCCGGCACGATCGGTGTCGAGGCCGGCAAGAAGGTGCGCGAGATCCTCGTCATCGGCCTGCGCCAGCAGTGCGCCGAGGCGCCGAAGGAGGTCATGGAGCATATCGCCGGCCTGCGTGCCGCCTCCAACATCCTCTTCGTATGTGTGCGCGACGATGATATGGACGACCAGGCGGATGCCGAGAGCGACCGGAAGGCCGACGCCACGGGCGAGCAATGCCTCTTCGCGCTGCGCCGCGTCGAACCCGCCAAGGCCGGCCACCAGGGCCAAGCCCAGGCCACCATCCTCACCAGCGAGTGGCAGCCGGCGGGCCATGCGAAGCTCAGCCTCAACGGAACGGACCTCGACGAGGTGTGGCGCAGCCTGTGCGCGCAGGTGATCCTGGGCGACGAGGACGGCAGCGACCTGGAGCAGAAAATCGCGCTGCACCGCCGTGCCATCGAGCTGCAGGAGGAGATCGCGAAGCTGGAAGGCGACCACCATCGCGCCAAGAACGCGCAGAAACGCAACGAGATCTTCGCCAAGCTGCGCGCCGACCGCGCCGAACTCGAGAAGCTGCGGGCCTAGCGCGGTTCGTCGCCGCCCTTGTCTTGGATCTGGCCATCGTCCGTCCCGTCGACGATCTGGCGGTAGAGCCGCTCCAACGTCTGCTCGCGCCTGACCTTGGTGAGCTCGCACTCCCAGACCACGATGACGCGCCAGCCCTGCGCCTCCAGCTCGGCCTTCTGCCGGGCGTCGCGCTCGTGGTTGCGCAGCAGCTTGGCCGTCCAGAACTCCACATTGGATTTCGGCAGCCGATATTTCGGGCAACCGGAGTGCATGTGCCAGAAGCAGCCGTTGACGAACACCATCGCGTGCCATTTGGGCAGCACCACGTCGGGGTGACCCGGGTAGCGCTTGTCGTTCTTGCGGAATCTCAGGCCACGGGCGAAAAGGTAGCGGCGCACCAGCACCTCGATCTTGGTGTCCTTGCCGCGGATATGCGACATGATGTAGCTGCGGGTGCCGCGCTCGTATTTCTCGGCCTTCCCGCCGCGTTTCGTCGCTACAGTCCTGCCACCCTTCTCCGCCGCGACGGTCTTGCCGCCTTTCCCCGCACTCGCCTGTCCTGCCATACCCTCCATTTGACGACCGAACGGCGACAAGACCGCAGCGGAAGGCCTACGCCGCCAATCCACACCGCGCTCCCCCGCGTTCCGACTCCCATATTCCCCCGCTATACTTGCTTTCTGAACTTCGAAATTTCGTTCGCACATCATGCGGGAGGCAGAAATGGGCAGGTTGAACGGCAAGCGCGCCGAGGCGCAGGAGCAAGGGCTCAAGGTCAACGTGGCGATTCTAGGCGCGGGACGCATCGCGTGCAAGATGGCCGACACGCTGGTGCGAATGGCCGGCGACCCGAGGTACGCCGAGCTGGTGGCCCCCTATGCCGTGGCCGCGCGGGATGCCGGACGTGCCGCGGACTTCGCGCACCGGTATGGCTTCGAGGTCTCCTACGGTTCCTACGACGAGCTGCTGGCCGACCCGAAGGTCGATCTCGTCTACATCGCCACGCCGCACGCGCTGCACGCCGAGCAGGGCATCGCCTGCCTCAGGGCCGGCAAGAACATCCTGGTCGAGAAGTCGTTCACCGCCAATACCGCACAGGCCGAGCGGCTGCTCGACGTCGCCCACGAGACCGGACTGCTGTGCGCCGAGGCCATCTGGACGCGCTACATGCCCTCGCGCGCGCTCGTCGCCGACCTGATCAAGTCCGGCGCGATCGGCGAGGTGCAGGCCGCGACGGCCAACCTCTGCTACCCCACCACCAACAAGCCGCGCATGATCGACCCGGCGATGGCCGGCGGCGCTCTGCTCGACGTGGGCGTCTACCCGCTGAACTTCTTCGACATGGCGCTGGGCGCCGACACCAGCGAGCGCTCCATCAGCAGCATCGAGACCTCGATGGTGCCCTATGAGACCGGCGTGGACGCCACCGATTCCATCGCGCTGCACTACGACGACGGCGTGATGGCCACGGCCACCTCCTCGATGATGTGCGCCTCGGACCGCTCCGGCGCCATCTGGGGCACCAAGGGCTATATGGTCTGCCAGAACGTCAACGACATCGAGGGCATCGACCTCTACGACATCGACCACCACCTCACTCGCCACGTCGACGTGCCCGAGCAGCTCACCGGCTACGAGTACGAGGTGGCGAGCACCGCCAACGCCATCCTCGACGGCAAGGGCGAGTGCGAGGAGATGCCCCATGCCGACACCCTGCGCATCATGCGCCTCATGGACCGGATCCGCGGCATCTGGGGCCTCAAGTACCCGTTCGAGTGAGGTTTCGGCTTGCGGGGCTGGCGAGCTGGCGTTCCTGATGAGTTCGACTGCCCCAGCAGTCCCAGCCGATTCAGCAGTCCCAGCCGACTTGGGTAAGTCAAAAAACACTTTTTGACTTACCCAATTTCTCACCCAAGTTGAAAAGTATTGTTTAACTTGGCGCACTTCGAACTACCAGACGAATAGCATCCGTCAGATTGGCTTATTCACAACGATTATCGCGGCCTACTCCGCAATTAACATAAAGCCTATTCCCCAATTTACATAGTCCCTACTCCCCAATTTACATAGATGCTATTGGACGATTTACACGGGTGTCGCCCGCCCAATCATTGCTGTTTTGCCGTTTGGGCTGAGCCCTACCAAAACCATGCAGTCATTATCTGCAATCTTCACATTTACTCGTCCCTATGTCGCCCGGGACAAGGCGCGAAAGCCCGCGTTCCCTCCATAATCCGGCATTTGGCTTCTCCATAATCATGCATTAGGCCTGGATTCAACATCATTGACCTCAACAACGAAGGCGATACAAGTTTAAAAATACTTTTTAACTTACCCATTTTTCACCCAAGTTGAAAAGTATTTTTTAACTTGATATCATTTTAGAAGAAGTTTAAAAATACTTTTCAACTTACCATTCGAGGAACCATGATTGACAGACCGCGTTACCTTCACCATTTGGAGCAGTGGCGAGACAAACCCGTCATCAAAGTGGTCACCGGCGTGCGCCGCTGCGGCAAATCGACCCTCCTCGAACTCTTCGGCAACCGTCTCACGGCAGCCGGCGTTCCGCGGGACCACATCATCTCGATCAACCTGGAACGACTCGAGAACGAGCCACTGCTCGACTATCACCGGCTCCACGAGTCCATCGTCAGCCGCTGCCAAGGCAAGGGCATGCACTACGTGATGCTCGACGAGATCCAGAACGTACCGAATTTCCAGAAGGTCCTCGACAGCCTGCAGACCCGCCGCAACATCGACCTCTACGTCACCGGCTCGAACGCCACCCTATTGAGCGGTACGCTGGCCACGCTCATTTCCGGCCGATACGTCGAGATTCCGGTCATGCCGCTTTCGTTCGCGGAATACCGCTCGGCCGCACCGGAGGGCGAGTCGGCCGAACGCACCTGGTCGCGCTACATCCATGACGGTTCGTTCCCCGCGACCACGGAATTCGCCGGCGACGACATGCTCATCCACGACTATCTGGAAGGCATCCTCAACACCATCCTGATCAAGGACGTCTCACAACGCCTCGGCAGCGCGCGCACGGGGACGGTGGAGGCGGTCACCCGCTTCATGTTCGACAACATCGGCAACCTGACCGCGGCCAAGACCATCAGCGACACAATGGCCTCCGCCGGCACACGCGTCTCGGCACCGAGTGTGGCCAATCTGCTTGAGGCGCTGTGCTCCGCATTCATCCTCTACCCGGCCCAGCGCTACGACGTGAAGGGCAAGCGCCTGCTCAAGCAGGAACGCAAATACTACGCCGTCGACATGGGCCTGCGTCGCATCCTCACCTCCGGCAGGGTGCGCGACACCGGCCGGATTCTGGAGAACATCGTGTTCCTCGAACTCAAGCGCCGCGCAGGAACGGTGTACGTCGGGCAAGGCGCGGGCGGTGAGATCGATTTCGTCACCAACGGCGCGGACGGTCCGGCCTACTACCAGGTCGCGCAATCGGTGCGCAACCCCAAGACCCTGGGACGTGAGCTCTCGTCGTTCCGCGGCATCGACGACAACTACCCCAAGACCCTCATCACCCTGGACGACGAGCGCCCCACCAGCCACAACGGCATCCAACAGGTTTATGCCTTGGAGTGGCTGATGCAAAGATAAAATTACTTAGCTAAAACTGCACATATCCTTTTACAAAGACGCGGATTCTGGATACTCCACCTTGTAGGCATCCAGAATCCGCACAAAAGCTTCTATAGAATTCCAGCCAGAGCCATCTTGTAAGCATTCTCTGCGGTCGTATAGCTCATAGCAGATTTACCAACCTTCTGTGGGTCCCAATCGCAGAGACTAAAAACTTCCTTATACTGAGCTACGATTTTTGGTAGATTTTTCTTTAGGAATTCTTTAGGCTCCTGTAACCAGCTGACTTCATTTTGCTCCACTTTCACCAGAGAAGTAAGGCCATATACCAACGGAACGATAAATCCTGCAGGATTTGCAATCCCAACTGACTGCTTACCAAAAGGAGTAAACCTCTTCACCGCAGTTGAATTTGCATTCAGCCCTTTCACTGCAAGAATATTTCCATAACTCCCATGAGCTTTATTGTACAAATCTGGGAACTGAGCATAAATATAATCATACAGTTCTGGAATTTGAACAGCTTTCTTGAAAGCTCTATACACAAGCGGATTATTCAGCTCAGATTTGTAATCATTAGTTCCACCAGTCACATCCGGAGAACTCATGAACCGATTAAAAGTCGTGAGACAGCTTCCCTTGCCACTATATAGCTGCTGTGGACGAGGAGCTTCAACTACCTTACCTTCAGAATCTTTGAATGGCGGACAATCACTGCCATCTACAAATTGCGGCAGCTTACGCAAAACAATCCACGTTAAAGCGACAACATCAGCAGCTTTTACTTCGCCTCCGTCATTTGTCTTCCACTCAATACGATTGTTTACTGCTGGATTCGCCTCTTTCAGACATTTGGCAAGATCATCGAAATACCCTTTTTGATGCGCCTTAGCCCCTGCAGTGAGCTCAACATTATTGTTTCTCGCTTCACAAATTTCGAGAAGATTATGTCGGAAATCATCTACACAAATATCGTCATCCGGGTCGGAAGGAACCAGAAGTTCAACAGGAACATAGAAAGACAAATCTCCAATAATCTCAAGATTCGAGCTACTACCATCCTCGTTTTTCCTAGCCGCTTCTTGATATTTTTGAATATCATCACGATGCTCATTCCATAAAACTTTAAAATCACTCCACGTTTTTTGTCCACGAGGCATTTTCTTTCCCGCAAAACTCAACGCACGACTGAGAATCAGCAGGCCGATCGCTAATGTATTATGTCCACCATCAAGAATTCCTTCAACATTTGCATTATTAAAGAAGACACGAATACGTCCACGTTCAAGTAATTCATAATCGGAAGCGCCAAGTAGTATACCCTTTGTCTTAAACGGGAACAAAGACACATCGTCTGTAATCGATTCTTGAATTGCATTTGTTACGCGCCCCTCTTTAGAGGATCGCGGATTAGCTTGTAGGTCAAGATTATCGATAACAGGAATGAGATACTTTGCACGAACCATTCCTGTGAATTTACTTGTCTCTCCTATTGTTTGTCGCACAGACTGCTCAAAACGAAGAACAATACCTTTATCACCATAATTCATTACCATAAATACTCCACTTTCATAGTGGATAGCATGAAATCAATATAAACTACTACAGCATTAATTCCAAAATCTATCCAGATTTTTCCAGCTGCCATCCGGCAACTAATTCTTATAATACATTAACTAACCACATATATCAAATTAATCATTCTCATTAAAAACCAATAGACACGTATATCCTACGATCAGCCGTATCGCTAAGTAGCCAAAACGTTACAATAACCTTGATAACAGCCCCGGCGCTACTTAGTTGAACACAAATCTGACAGCAATTGATTCCACCAGCCAACAATGCCGTACTCACTTAAAGATCAAGCAACTTCATCCACCTCATCTTATTTTGGCCAAACCAAGCTGACTCTCATAAAACAATACCTTTTTTTACAAAAGGAACAGTTCTTTAAAATATCAAGGAAAACAGTATCTGCAGTACTAAAACGTCGCAGAAAGAACCTTTTAAAATGCTTAAAACGTCGCAACAGAGATATGATATTGGTATCAAAACGTCGCAGGATGGGATGTGAGGGCTTATGCTTCAACGATTAGCGCAATCTCGGCTTGAACAGTGGCACGATAATCCGCATCATCGTGCGCTGCTGATCGACGGCGCACGACAGGTCGGCAAAACCTATCTAGTCCGTCAATTTGCGAAAACACATTACGACACGTTCCTGGAGATCAACTTCGTCTCGACTCCGAGCGCCATGTCTGCTTTCGACGGCGACCTTGATGCCGACACCATTATCGCAAATCTGTCAGTCTACGCGAACAAACCTTTGAAGCCGGGCCATACCCTTATCTTCCTCGACGAAATCCAAGAGTGTCCTCGTGCCCGTACCGCCATCAAGTTCCTGGTTGAGGACGGCAGATTCGACTACATCGAATCCGGCTCGATGCTCGGTGTCTCCTACAAACAGGTTCCGTCCTATCCTGTCGGCTACGAGCAGCAGATGACGATGTATCCGTTGACCCTGCGGGAGTTCCTCTGGGCGAACGGCATCCAGGATTCCGTGATACACGGCGTAAAAGAGAGGTATGACAACCTCTCGCCAGTACCTGTAGCCATCCACAACCGGCTCATGAAGCTGTTCCGCTATTACATGTGCGTTGGTGGCATGCCGGATGCCGTACAGGCGTTCGTCGACACTCATGACCTGAACGCGGTGCGCGATATCCAAACGGGGATCCTCAGATTGTATCGTCAGGATATCGCCAAATACGCCGACAACATCATGCACGTGCAGTCGATCTTTGATCAGATTCCCTCACAGCTCGACAAGAAAAACAAACGATTTGTCTTGGCGGACATCTCCAAAAGCGCCCGGATGCAACGGTATGCCAGCGATTTCATGTGGCTCGCCGATGCAGGCGTGGCGTTGCCGTGTCGCAACGTAACCCAGCCGGTGACACCGTTGAAAATCAACGAGCAGCACAACCTGATGAAGGTGTTCCTATGCGACATCGGCCTGCTTGCCGCTTCAAGCATGGGCGCGGCGCAGCAAAAAATCCTCACCGGCGATCTTAGTGTCAATTGGGGCGGTTTCCTGGAGAATTTCATCGCCCAGGAACTCACCGCGCACGGTTTCGAACTGTATTATTACGACAAGGCCAGAATCGGCGAGATCGATTTCCTATTGCAGCTCGACGACGGGGTTTTGCCGCTCGAAGCCAAGTCAGGCAAGAGCTACACGACCCATGCCGCCCTCAACAAGCTTATGGCGGTAGAAGAGTGGAATCTGCCGAAGGCTCTTGTGCTCTGCGGTGACAACACCTCGGTCGAACATGAAACCGAACAGAAAGTCATCGCGGACATACCGTGGTACATGACCATGTTCATCACTCGTTCCGCGACTAGGCAGCTCAATTAGACAGTTTATGTCGTAATCGCTATACCCGTTCAACAGCATTGGCCGGCCCTGTCGATAAGACAGAACCGGCCAATCTAGGTTATGCACAACCGATTTCGGAACCAGGCATCAGAACTCGGTGATGACGGAGCGGATGACCTTGCCCTGCTTGAGCTGGACGTAGGCCTCGTCGATCTGGCTGAGGTTGATGTGCTGGCTGACGATGTCGTGCATGTTCAGGCGGCCGTCGACGGCGAGGTCGGCGTACATCGGGATGTCGTGCTTGATGTTGGTCGAACCCATCCACACGCCCTTGAAGCCGCGCTGGTGCACCAGCAGGTCGGCCGGGTTGATCTCAAGGTTGATGGTCGCGTCGGGCTTAGCCAAGCCGATGCAGTAGGCGGTTCCGTCGACGCCGAGCATATCCCAGCACTGCTTCATCGTCGACTCGAAGCCGATGGCCTCGAACGCCGCGTCGACACCGCCGTTGGTGAGCTCGCGAACCTTGGCGACCGGGTCCTCGTTGGAGGAGTTGACCACGTCGGTGGCGCCGAACTTCTTCGCGAACTCGAGCTTGTTGTCGAGCAGGTCGATGGCGATGATCTTCTTGGCGCCGCAGATGCGAGCGCCGGAGATGATGTTGAGGCCGATGCCGCCGGTGCCGACCACCGCGACGGTGTCGCCGGGACGGACGTGCGCGGTGTTGATCGCGGCGCCGGCGCCGGTGATGGTGGCGCAGCCGATGCAGGCGGCCTCGTCCCACTTGACCTCGTTGTTGACCACGGCGAGCTGGTTCTCATGAATCAGCGCCTTCTCGGCGAAACCGCCGGTGCCGAAGGCCTGCGTGATCGGACGGCCGTCCGGGAAGGACAGGCGCGGCTTCTCGCCGGGCTTGCGCACGCACTCCTGCTGCTGCGAGCAGGACTGCGGATGGCCATTGAGGCAGTTGGCGCAATGGCCGCACACCTGCTCGAGCGAGGCGACGACATGGTCGCCGACCTTGATGCCCTGGACCTCGGGCCCCACGGCCTCGACGATGCCCGCGACCTCATGGCCGATGACCGCCGGGAACGGGAAGAACTGGTCGTCATCCTCGACCAGATGCAGGTCGGAGTGGCACAGGCCGCTCGCCTGGACGTCCACCAGCACCTCGGCGCCGATGGGGTCGTCGATGATGATCTCCTCGGGCTGCGAGAATCCCTTGCCTACGCCGTACGCGATCGAGGCCTTGATTTTCTGTGGCATGGTTGTTCCTCCTCATACCGTACCTATACTGTGACATACATCACGTTACAATACGCAACACAACCATTCAACCAACTTTGAAACGTCGCGTTTCCACCACAAATGCGGACAATCTTCTCCCAAAATCAGGTGGCATTCCTGAGCCTCAAACGCACAGATGCAAACGCAGGCAAACAATTTGACACAGCGGTTAGCCGACGACCCTCGCCTCCTCCAAGAACCGGTGCACGACACGCCCGGAATGTGGATAACCCCAACCGTTCGACCACAGTCATCGAAAACCATGCGACGCGAGCGCGATTTCCCATACCCTACGAATACGCGACACGGCCAGACGAACCCGGAACAGTTTGTCTAGCCTGCACTTTCATTTTTTGTCTAGATTGGGGTTTACGCTATGGTGCAACGCAAGTGGCTCATCAAGAAGATACGTACACAGGCGAGGAAGCGGGGACTGGAGCTCACCAGCCGACAAGGAGGCAACCACGAGGTCTTCTATCTGGATGGCAAGATGATTCCGATTTCCCGGCACAACGAGATCGGGCATCTCTCCACCCAGGCCATCAAGAAGGAAGTCGCCCAGAAACTCGGAAAGGACTGGATGAAATGAGATTCAGGAAGAACCGCAGAGGCATCGATGCCTATGGCAAGCCGACGGTACGCCATGCGAGTTACCACGTCATCGTGCAACCCGATGAACGGTGCTGGTTCATCACCATCCCTTCACTGGGCGAGGTCGGTTTCACCCAGGCGCGCACGCTCGACGAGGTAGACACCATGGCCCGCGACCTCATCGAGATCGTCACCGGCGATTACGACTTCGCCCTCGAGCAGGAGATGCGATTCCCCGAGGAGGTCGAGGCACACCTTGAGGCCATGCAACGCTACCGCGAGCAGTCGAAGGAGGCCAACGCGGCGGCGGCGAGGGAATCCCGGCAAGCCGCCCGGGGGCTTCGCCAGATCGGCCTGACATTGCGGCAGATCGGCCAAGCCCTGGGCATCTCATACCAACGGGCCGGGCAGCTTGTCAAGGGATAGAAAAATAGAAGGTTCCGGCTCGCCGAGACGCCGGAACCGACGCGTCACAGCGAACGGGCGGACTTCATCACCATCTTCTCGGCGCTGAACACCAGCAGTCCGTCGCGCCCCAGCTCGTTGCCATAGCCGGAGGTCTTCACGCCGCCGAACGGCAGCTCGGGCATGCTGCCGGTGGTGTTGTTGACGTAGACCGAGCCGGTGTCGATCTGTGCGGCGACGCGGGCGCCGTGGTCGGGGTCGGCCGACCAGACGGAACCGCCGAGGCCGTACGGGCTGTCGTTGGCCAGATCGATGGCCTCCTGCTCGCTATGCACCTTGTAGACCGTGGCGACCGGTCCGAAGATCTCGTGGTCGTAGGCGGGGTTGCCCGGGGTGATGTCGGTGAGGATGATCGGCCGGACGAACTGGCCCGGCAGGTCGATTTCGGGGTACTGGTAGGCGACGGTGGCGCCGGCCTTGATGGCCTCGTCGATCTGCCCCAGCACCTTCTCCTTGGCGGCCTTGGTGCACAGCGGCGCGAACGTGGTGTCCGGGTCGAGCGGGTCGCCCGGCCGCACCTTGCTGAAGTAGTCGATCAGCGACTCCATGAACTCGTCGTAGACGCTGTCCATGACGATGAAGCGCTTGGCCGCGATGCAGATCTGGCCGGCGTTCTGCAGACGGGCATCGGGGGCCACCTTGTTGACATCGTCCATGTTGGCGTCGCCGAGCACGACGAAGGGATCCATGCCGCCGAGCTCCAGGGTGCTGGGCTTGATGGCCTTGCCCGCCTCCGCGGCGACGATGCTGCCTGCCGAGGCCGAGCCGGTGAGGGTGACGCCGCGCACGCGCGGGTCGTTGATGGCCTTGGCGACCTGGTCGTAGGTCAGGAACATATTGGTCAGCGCACCCTTCGGCACTCCGGCCTCGTTGATGACGTCGCACAGCATCTGCGCGGTGGCGGGGGTGTTGGAGGCGTGCTTGAGAATCATGGTGTTGCCCAGCATGAACGCCGGCGCGAAGGGACGCATGACCTGGTAGAACGGCGCGTTCCACGGCTCGACCGCCATGACGATGCCCATCGCCTGGTGCAGCACCTCGGCCTGCCCGGGGAACGAGGTCTCTACCGGGGTCGGCTTGAGCATCTCCTCGGCGTTGTCGGCGTACCAATCGGCGATCATCGCGGTGATCTCGAGCTCGCCCTTCGCCTCGACGACCAGCTTGCCCATCTCGGTGACGCAGGTCCTCACCAGCTCGTCGGCATGCTTGCGAATGTTGGCGGCCACAGCGTGCAGGATTGTGGCACGCTCGGCGATCGGCTGCTTCTTGGCGGCCTCGAAGGCCTGGTGGGCCTGGGCCAACGCGGTTTCCAGCTCCTCGTCGGTGGCGAATGGATAGGTCTTGACGAGTTCGTTGGTATAGGGATTGATTGTCTGATATGTCATCATTACCTCCTTGTAATTCTTACCATGCTACGCCATCGAGTCCGTCGATTCAGCGATTCTGATGAAATACATCAGTCTAAAATGTCACACTGGAGTAACGAACATTGCAGATCCGGCAGATAAAGCGGAGATCTTCATTAACGAAAGCGGTGTCGCTTGTCAAATTCTCGCTTCATAACCATGAATATTTGGAGAAATCTTTAGTATTCTGGACACAATTCGACATATTGTAAAGTTGTTAGTACGATTGACGTATGACAGCTAAAACTACAACAACAAGCGCAACGACGCGCATAGGCGTGGTCGATGCGGACCCATGCGCCCTGAGCTACATCGGCAATCTGGTGCAGCATCTGCAGAACCTCGACGGCCACCGGTTCGACCTATGGCAGACGACCAAGCCGAAGAAGGTCCTGCACCATTGCAAGTTCGGCCTGCAACCCACCGACATCCTGGTGCTCGACATGCGACTCGCCGGGCTTGTCGAGGAGATCAAGCTCTACGCTCCCGGAACCGCCATCATCGGCACCTCCACCCATGTCGAGGACAGCCTGGAATTCCTGCGCAGCCCCGAGCTGGTCTACACCGTGGTCGACAAGTTCGACATCCGGCGGGAGCTTTCCAAGGCCATCCACAGCGTCTACCAGGACATGGCGTTGAAGGCCAAGCGCAGCCCGGCGCCGCCACCGAGCGAACCCGGAAACCAGCAGACGCCAAGCGCCGACCCGCAAACGCGGCATCGCCCCGCCGACGGCAAGGAAGCCGTGGGTTCATCGGCAACAGGCAAAACGACGAGCGAGAAGAAGAAAAACCGCACTCAGACCGGCGGCTCCGTCGGCCTTCAGAGCCAGAAACTCAAAGCAAACCGGGCCTACCTGTCCTCGGTTCCGCTCTCCCCCAGCGAGAAGCGGATCATGACCCTGAGCCTCGCCAATTACAACCCGAGCGAGATCGCCTCCCAGCTCAAGATCGCCAGCAGCACCATCTATTCGCACCGTCACACCATCAAGCTCAAGCTTCGCGCCCACTCGTGGGCCGAGGCCACGCACATCTACCGGCAACGACTGAACGGCACGGGCTGAGCCCGCGGCGGTGTCGACAGCCGATCCGCCATTCGCTTGATGGCCGCATCCCGGGACCAATCCGGCATGCGGCCATCATCATTGCCATGACGAGCGGGAACAGGCGACCTCAGCGCTGGCCTGGCGAAAGCTCGAAGCCAAGCTCGTCGGCGGCGGCCGTAGGCACCGGGTCCTCGCACCAATATTCCTCGAGGTTCTCGTCGGTGGCCAGCGATCGGATCTCGGCCTTGTCGATGTAGACCTCGCCGCTCAGGTGGTCCGTCTCGTGCTGGAAGATGCGCGCGGGCCAGCCGTGCAGGCGTTCCTCGTGCCTGTTGCCGTCCTCGTCCTGCCAACGGGCGACGATGTCGAGCCAGCGGCGGCGCACGGCCTGGTAGCCAGCGAAGCTCAGGCAGCCCTCGTAGAAGCTGCGTTGCTCGCTTCCGACAGGTTCGTAGGTGGGGTTGATGATGGCGTGGAACGGGAACTCCGCGACCTCACGTGGATCGTCGGCATCGTCGGCCGGAGCCTCGCCACCGTCTTCGTCGGCGACGCGCACATGGTCCTCAACCACCGCGATGCGCAGTCCGAGGCCGATCTGCGGGGCCGCGAGACCGACGCCCGGCGCCTCGAGCATGGTGATGCGCATGGCCTCGATGAGCTTGGCAAGCGTGCGTTTGCTCAGCTGGCCGCGGTATTCCTCGGCGTCCTGGCGCAGCACCGGCTTCCCCATCTGCATGATGGGTAGGATTTTCTCCTTGCCGCCGGTCTTGATCAGGCGCTCGACGGCGCGGTTGAGCCCGAGGTCCACCTTCGCGTTGCGTGAGAACATCAGATCGCCAACTCTTCGGCGACCACGCCGGCCAGGCGCTGGCAGACCTCGTCGGCCTGCTGCTGTGTCTCCGCCTCGACCATCACGCGCACCAGCGGCTCGGTGCCGGAGGGGCGCAGCAGCACGCGGCCGGTGGAGCCGAGCAGCTTCTCCTCGCGCGCCACGGCGTCCTGCACCTTGGCGTTGGTGGGCGCGGCCTTCTTGTCGACGCCGGGAACGTTGATGAGCTGCTGCGGCAGCTGCGGGAAGTCCGCGGCCAGTTGCTTCAGGGACTTGCCGGAATTGACCACCTCACGGCACAGGGTCAGGGCGGTCAGGGTGCCGTCGCCGGTGGTGGCGAACTCGCGGTTGATGACGTGGCCGGACTGCTCGCCACCGAGCGAATAGTCGCCCTTGAGCATCTCCTCGAGCACATAGCGATCGCCGACGTTCGTCTCGACGGTGGCGATGCCCATGTCCTTGAGCGCCAGCTTCAGGCCGAGGTTGCTCATCACGGTGACCACGAGCGTGTCGTGGTTGAGCTTGCCCTCGCGCTTCTTGGCACGCGCGAGGATGCCCATCACCTGGTCGCCGTTGACCATGGTGCCGTCCTCGTCCACCGCCAGGCAGCGGTCGGCGTCGCCATCGAAGGCCACGCCCATCGTGGCGCCGGAGGCCTTCACCATCGCCTGCAGCTGCTCGGGATGGGTGGAGCCGGCCTTCTTGTTGATGTTGTAGCCATCGGGCGAGGCGTTGATCACCAGCACCTCGGCGCCCGCACGGCGCAACGCCTCGGGCGCGACCACGGAGGTGGCCCCGTTGGCGCAGTCGGCCACGATCTTCAGGCCCTTGAGCGGTTTGGGCTGGGTCTTGTCGGCGGCGATCGGCGCGATGGTGGAGACCAGATGGTTGATGTACATGTTGGTGGCGGTGTTGGTGTCGTGGCTCACGCGGCCGACGCCGGCGCCGGTCGGACGGTCCCAGTCCTTGCCCAGCACCGCCTCGATCTCGTCTTCCTTGGTGTCAGGCAGTTTGAAGCCGCCGCGGGCGAAGAACTTGATGCCGTTGTCGGGCATGGGGTTGTGGGAGGCGGAGATGACCGCACCCATCTCGACGTTGAGCACGCTGGTCAGGTAGGCCACGCCGGGGGTCGGGATGATGCCGGCGTCGATGACGTCGAAGCCGCCGGCGCTCATGCCCGCCGCGAGCGCGGAGGCGAGGAAGTCGCCGGAGACGCGGGTGTCGCGCCCGATCAGTGCGCGGCGGCGGCCCTCCTTGTGCTCGTTCTGCGTGCCGGAGGAATCGCCCAGCACACGGACCGCCGCGTCGCCCAGGTCGAGCGCCAGCTTCGCCGTCAGGTCCCTGTTGGCCAATCCACGAACACCATCTGTTCCAAACATATTGGGCATGCTGAGTCATCCTTCGTTTGCACACGAAAACATTTTGCTGGGACCCATCTTACTCAGCGCCCCACGCACCGCCCGCGCTCGCGCCAACACTGCCCCATTTCATCGCATTTCGCCAATCACGGCCATCGGCATCCGGATCGATCGAGCACACATGCAAACGAACACACATAAGAAAACCCTGCCGGGACATTGCCTCGGCAGGGTTTCGTTTCGCTGTTCGAGCCAACGGCGCGAACCGGTTAGCCCAGCGCGTCAACGGCGCGAACGGGTTACTTCAGGGCGGCGTTGTAGGCGGCGACCTTCACGGCGCGGCGGGAGGACTCGACGTTGCCGATGATGATGTTGCGCAGGGCGCGTGCGGCGTCCTGGTGGGCATCGAGCCACCCGTCACCCAGACGAACCAGCTCGGCGGCGTCCGCGTGGGCCGGGTAGAGGTCGTTCAAAAGCGACTCGGCCATGTGGAAGGTGCGGTTCTCCCAGATCCAGTCGGCGGTCTCGAAGTACTTGGCGGCGTAGGGCTCGGCGAGCTTGCCGCCCAGGTTGCCGGAGAAGCCGAGAGCGGCGGCCTCGAGCTGCGAGTTGGTCAGGCTCAGGTCGCGGATGGAGGCGTCCCAGGCCCACGCCTTGGCCTCGGCACTCGGCACGGAGGCCTTGGCGCCGTAGGCAAACTCGCGGTTGTCAGTGGTGTCGCGGAGCTTCAGTTCCGCATCGATCGCCTCGTTGTCCATCTCGCCGACGGCGGCGAGCGCCTTGGTGAGCGCCCAGCGCATGTTGTTGTCGATCTCGAGGCCCTTGAGCTTGAGCGCCCCGGAGAGCAGGCCCTTGACGTTGGAGATGAACGGGGCGTCGCCCTGCGCGCCATAGTCCAGGTAGGCGCTGACCAGCTGGAACTGCTCGTCGCTGCCGGCCTCGGCCTCGTTGGCCAGGTCCCACAGGCCCTCGGCCACATGCTGGCGCACGGCCTCGCGGCGGGCGGGCGCCACATATTGCGTGGCGGTGACCTTCAGGCAGCGCAGCGCGTAGCGGAAGGTGGTGGACTCATGCTCGGTGGAGAGCATCTTCAGGCTCAGGTCGAGGAAGCGCTCGGCCGGGAACTGCGCGTCGCGGGTCATGTCCCAGAAGGCCAGCCACACCACGGCGCGTGCCAGGGCGTCGTCGAACTCGAAGAGGTGCCCGGCGGCGAAGTCGCGCGACTTGGCGTCGAAGCGCAGCTTGGTGTAGGTCAGGTCGTCGTCGTTCAGGAGGATGAAGTCGGGACGGGCCTTGCCGGCGGCGTCGGCGGCCACGGTGGTCTCGCCGGTGACGTCGAGCTCGATGCGGTCGGTGCGCACGATCTTGCCGGTCGCCGCGTCGCGGTTGTAGAAGCCGATGCCCATGCGGTGCGCGCGCAGCACGGGGTGGTCGGCGGGCGCGGTCTGCGTCAGGGTCAGCGACTTGATGGTGCCGTCGCCGTTCTCCTCGACGTCGGCCGAGATGGTATTGATGCCGGATTCCTCGAGCCACTGCTTGCTCCAGGTCTTCAGGTCACGGCCGGACGCGGCCTCAAGCTCGACCAGCAAATCCTTCAACGTGGCGTTGTCGTACTGGTGCTTGTTCAAGTAGCTGTTGATGCCCTTGAAGAACTTGTCGCGGCCGACGTAGGCCACCAGCTGCTTCAGCACGGAGCCGCCCTTGGCGTAGGTGATGCCGTCGAAGTTGACCTCGGTGTCGTGCAGATCGTTGATCGGCGCTGTGATCGGGTGGGTGGTCGGCAGCTGGTCCTGGTTCAGGGCCCAGCTCTTCTCGCCGGAGGTGAAGGTGGCCCAGGAATCGGTCCAGTCGGTGGCCTCGGCGGTCGAAAGCGACGACATGAACTCGGCGAAGGACTCATTGAGCCACAGGTCGTTCCACCACTTCATCGTCACCAGATCGCCGAACCACATGTGCGCCAGCTCGTGCAGGACGGTGACGACGCGGCGCTCGGCCAGCGCGTCGGTGACCTTGGAGCCGAAGACGTAGGAGTCGCGGATGGTGACCATGCCGATGTTCTCCATGGCGCCGGCGTTGTATTCGGGCACGTAGATCTGGTCGTACTTGGCGTAGGGGTAGGGCACGCCCCAGGTCTTCGCGTAGAAGGCGAAGCCCTTCTTGGTGATGTCGAAGAGATAGTCGACGTCGTGGGCGAAATCGTCCTTCAGGGACTGGCGGCAGTACTGGGCCATGGTGACGGTGCGGCCGTCCTCGTTGGCGTAGTCGGTGTGCCACTCGGCGTACGGGCCGGCGCAGATGGCGGTGAGGTAGGAGCTCATCTTGGGGGTGGTCTCGAAGGTCCAGCGCTTGGTGTGCTCGGCCGGGTGCGACTGCAGCGTGCCTTCCTCGGTCATCGCATCAAGCTCGGCCGTGGAGGCGACCGGCATGTTCGAGGTGACCAGCCAGGAAGCGGGGGCGGTGACCTCGAAGTCGAAGGTGGCCTTGATGTCGGGCTGATCGAAGACGGCATAGACGCGGCGGGCGTCCGGCACCTCGAACTGGGAGTAGAGGTAGACGTTGTCGTCGGCCGGGTCGACCGAGCGGTGCAGGCCCTCGCCCGTGGTGGAGTACTGGCAGGAGGAGACGACCTTCAGGACGTTGTGCTCTTTGAGGTTCGGCATCTCGATGCGGCTGTCAACGTAGTATTTGGCCGGATCGAGCGATTCGCCGTTGAGCTCGATGAGGCTGACCTCGTCGGCGATCAGGTCGGCGAAGCTGGAGGATCCGGCCTTCGCATCGAAGGTGATCGTGGTGACCGCGGGGAAGTTCTTCGGTCCCCGGGTCAGATCGAGGTCGACGTGATAGCTGACCGGCCCGGTGATGATGGATTTGCGTTCCTCGGCTTCAACACGGGTGAGATTCGCTCCTGGCATTTCGCTCCTTTTGAGATGGGGAAATAAAGATATACCTCCATTATGCCAGCGGGAGCCGTCACCCCTCATTGCCAACAGCCGAATCGGGACCTCGTGTCCGGTTATCCTTCCACGGCCAGCCACGCCGTGGGGTGGCGGACGGGGCGGCCGGCGCATAATCTGGAATCGTCGTAATGGCGAGAGGGAAGCGGATGGCGCATCGATGAACATCACGTATGAGCGCTCGGGATGCAAGCAGTTCTTCAAGAAGCACCGTGGCGACGAGAAGACGGTCAAGGCCCGCATCGAAAAGGCTTTGGCGACGCAGCTGGAGACCGGGATGTCGAAGGTCAAGCGGGCGGTCTCGGCGCGGGTGGGCGGCCAGTGCGTCTACGAGTGCCGCATCAACCTCAGGCGCACCGGCTCGGCGCGCGTCGCCTTCGTCGTGCGCAATCCGGAGACCACGGGTGCCAGCCAAGGCGGCAACGGGCAGGGAGCCGACATCGACGTGCTGTTCATCTCCCCGGTGCTGCAGAAGGACGAGTTCACCCGCATGCTCGAACGCGACCTGAAGGAGGCCGGACTATGCGATTGATTCCCGTCAAGCAGGCACTGAGCATGATGGAGAACGCGACGCCGGCGAAATCGCAATACCGCAGGATCACCTTCCTGACCGCCAAGAAGGACCGTTCGCTGTGCCTCGAGCACGACGAGCACGGCCTGGTGCTGCATGAGCAGGGCTACCGCGACGAGAGCACGGCGTTCACCTCCGACAAGCACGACGCCCACGAATGCAAGCACGCCATCAAGCAGGCGTTCAAGCGCGAGTTCCCCCGCAGCCACAAGGTCTACTGCGCCACGGTGAAATAGCGATCCGACGGGTTAATGGCAGTCAAGAAACCTTGAGAAGATTTGAAAGACCGACACCGCTATGATAAGTTCGAAACATCGGTTGAGGCCGGTTCACTTCGAGGTATTTGCCCGGGTTCCAAAGCTTTGCCCCGTTGGGCCTCATCGATGAGGCGTCTATTCGTAGACTTCCTGATTATTACACGATTTGTGCGGGTCTCCGGCTTCGGCTGGCGGCCCGCATAAGTTTTTACGGCGAAGGGCGGCAGCCACCGGCATTCCAGTGGCTGCCGCCCTTGAGCGATTGCGCGTTAAAGAATCACCTATTCCCATATTCCTGCGGATAACGCCTGGCAAGCTGTGCGACCAGCAGATGGCGCGCGAGCCAGAGGGCGAGGAAAATCAGCGAGAAGCCGACGGTGACGTCGGAGAGGAAGTGGGCGCCCTGCATCATGCGGCTGACCATGACGACGAGCGCGTAGGCCAGGGCGACGGCGTAGACCACGCCCTCATGGCGATGGCTGCGGGGTCCCGCCAGCGCGAGCAGGCTCAGCGAGAGCGTGGACCCGGCGAACAGGGAGTGGCCCGAGGGGAACGACTTGATGTCGTCGGCGGCAGCGACGGCGGCGCGGAAACGCTTGCCGTTGGGGTGGTACCACGGGGTGAACAGGCCGGTGTCGCCCTGCATCGCACGGAAGCGCACGCGGCCCCAGGCGATCTTGGCGACCTCCAGCACCGCCATCGAGCAGATGAAGACGGCGACGATCGCGATGCCGGCCATGCGGTAGCGCCACCGCAGCTCCTGCGGGATCCGGCGGACGATGCAGGCGATGAGCACGGCGGCGATGACGCCGTAGGCCGCGCCGAAAAGACGGCAGTATTTGTAGCACAGCGCCAGCGCCACGAGCGTGCCGCCCAGGTAGACGAGCCCGGCGAGCAGCAGCCACGAGAGCCGCTCGCGGCCAAACTCGCAGGTCCAGAACACCAGCGCCGCACCGATCATCAGCACGGTCGCGCCGATGACCGGTGCCAGGCGTTCGAAGAAGGCCGAGAAGCCGTTGCCGGGCAGGTAGAGCGCCTGGTCGATGCGCAGGTCGGCGAAGGTGCCGACGACCAGCAGCACCAAGGCGCCGATGGCGGTGGCGGGAAATACTTTTTTCATGGGCTCGTTCCTTGTGATTGACAAATTCCCCGGCAGGCATGGAACCTACCGGGGAAATCATATACCATCACGCTCGGAACCGAGGTCCGGAGCGGGACGTCTCAGCGCACATCAGCGCCAATCGGCAGCGCCTCAGCGACCGGACGGGGTGCCGTCGATCACGTCGTGCGCGATGTCGGCGACGACCGGGACGATCATCGGCTTGCGGTGCAGCTGGCGCGAGACCCAGCTGCCGATCGTGCGGCGCATGATCTGCTGGAGCTTGTGGGTGTCGTGGGTGCCCTGCATCATCGCGTCCTCGAGCTGCTGGACGATCTGGCGACGCACCTTGTCGAGGTCGCTCTCGTCGTCGGGAATCGCGTTCATATAGACCTTCGGCCCGGAGATGACGTTCTTGGCGTCGGTGTCGACCACGGCGAAGATGGAGACGAAGCCCTCGGTGCCGAGGATCTTGCGCTTCTCGAGCTCCTCGTCGGTCAGCTCGCCGACGGTGTCGCCGTCGACGTAGACGTAGGCGCACGGCACGCTTCCGACGACCGCGGCCTGGCCATGGTAGAGGTCGACCACGTCGCCGTCGGTGGCCAGCACCACGTTGTTGGGATCGACGCCGGTCTTGACGGCCACCAGGCCGTTGGCGATCAGGTGGCGGTTCTCGCCGTGGATCGGCATGACGCACTTGGGCTTCAAAATGTTGTAGAAGTAGGTGAGCTCGCCCTGGTTGGAGTGGCCGGAGACGTGGATCTTGGCGTTGTCGCGGTTGACCACGCGCGCGCCCTTCTGGACGAGCTTGTTGATCATGCCGTAGACCTCGTTCTCGTTGCCGGGAATCAGGGAGCTGGCCATCACCACGGTGTCGAACTCGTTGATGGTGATGTCGCGGTGGGTGCCGTCGGCGATGCGGCCGAGCGCGGCCATCGGCTCGCCCTGCGAACCGGTGCACATGTAGACGAGCTTGTCGTCCTGGATGTCGTGGGCCTTCTTCAGGTCGACGACGGTGCCCTCGGGGATGTGCAGATAGCCCAGCTCGGAGGCGATGGACATGTTGCGCACCATCGAACGGCCGACGAAGACGACCTTGCGGCCGACCTTGTGCGCGGCGTCGACGACCTGCTGGACGCGGTGGACGTGGCTGGAGAAGGAGGCGACGATGATCTTGCGGGTGGCCTCCTTGAAGGCGCGCTCGAGCTCGGGGCCGATGGTGCTTTCCGGACGCACGAAGCCGGGGACCTCGGCGTTGGTGGAGTCGACCATCACCAGGTCGACGCCCTTCTCGCCGAGCTTGCCGAACTCCACCAGATCGGTGATGCGGTGGTCGATGGGCAGCTGGTCGAGCTTGAAGTCGCCAGTGTCGATGACGGTGCCGGCGGGCGTGTTGATGCACACGGCCAGCGCGTCGGGGATGGAGTGGGTGACGGCGACGAACTCGAGGTTGAACGGGCCGACCTTGAGCTTGTCGCGGCCGTTGACCTCAACGCAGCGCGGCTTCTGATGGTGCTCCTCGCACTTGGCCTTCACGAAGGCGAGCGTGAGCTTGGAGCCGATCAGCGGGATGTCCGGACGCAGCTTCAGCAGGTAGGGCACGCCGCCGATGTGGTCCTCGTGGCCGTGGGTGAGCACGAGCGCCTCGATGTCGTCGAGCCTGTCCTTGATGTAGTTGAAGTCGGGCAGGATGAGGTCGACGCCGGGCTGCTCCTCGTCGGGGAAGAGCACGCCGCAGTCGACCAGCAGCAGGTGGCCGTTGTATTCGATCACGTTCATGTTGCGGCCGATCTCGCCCAGGCCGCCCAGCGGCACGATGCGCATGGAGCCCTTGCGGTACTTCGGCGGGGCGATCAGCACGGCGTCCTGGGTGGGCGCGGTGCCGGGAGTGCGGTTGGCGCGCGGGTTACGGCGCCCGCCGCCACGGTTGTTGCGGCCGCGCCCGGAGTTGCCGGAACGCTTGGTGGACCTGGACGATCCGCGCTTGGAGCCGCGGGTGGTCGCCTTGTCCTCGCTTTTGCGGGCGCGGGCCCTGTTGGCGCTGCCACGACGGGTCGTGGTGGCCGTTGCTTGTTCTTCTGTATCTGTCATATTGCCTTGTTGATTTCTGTTATTTGGTGCCTGCGCCTATGCGCAGACGAGGTATGAAACGGCGGGTCGGCCAACCGGACGACGTGTCCGCTGACCTGTCCGCATGGTGGGTTCGCCTTCGGCGATGGCCAAGCCTTACCGGCCCGACTCGCCGAGGAGACCGGCCTCGACCATGCCCTGGCGCGCGCGCCAGTATTCGGCGGCCGTGGGGCCGACGTTCGGCAGGCGCATGAAGGTCTCGTCGAGCCAGCCGCGCTCATGCAGCGCGGCCTTGGCCATCACGCCCTGGAATCCGGTGCCGTTGATGGCGTCCACCAGCGGCGCCAGGCGCACCGCGATGCGCTGGGCGGCGTGGATGTCGCCGGTGTCGAAGGCCTTGGCGAGCTGGCGCATCGGCGAGCTGGCCACATGCGCGATCACCGAGATGATGCCCACGGCGCCGATCGACAGGAACGGCAGGTAGAGCGCATCGTCGCCCGAGTACCAGGTCAGCCCGGTCTCCATGCGCTTGCGCACCGCTCCGGCGATGTCGCCGGTGGCGTCCTTGACGGCCTTGATGTGCTTCAGCCCCGCGAGCCTGCGGTAGGTCTCGAGCTCGAGGTGCACGCCGGTGCGGCCCGGGACGTCATAGACGATGATGGGCTTCTCGGCGGATTCGTCGACGGCCTGGTAGTGCCTGAAGATGCCTTCCTGCGAAGGACGCGAGTAATAGGGTGCGACGACCAGCACCGCGTCGGCGCCGGCCTCCTGGGTCTGCTCGACCATGCGCACCGTGTGGGCGGTGTCGTTCGAACCCGCGCCGGAGATCACCGGCACGTCGACGGCTTGCTTGACCGCGCGCACCAGTCCGACCTTCTCGTCCATGTGGGTCACCGGGGATTCGCCGGTGGTGCCGTTGACGAGCAGGCCGTCCGCGCCGTCGGCGACCAGATGCCTGGCCAGCGCCGCGGCCGCCTCGTAATCGACGGAACCATCGCGATGCAACGGTGTGACCATGGCCGGAATGACCCGTCCGAATGGCGCCGGATCAAGAAGATGGATGGAGGACTCACTCATACTTCAACGCTACTTCGCGGGTGGGACGCGCCGGACTCACCGTTCGCCGCCGGCCGCTCCCCCATCGCGCGCGGGCGAGTCCGACTTGGCCGCCCCGCGCTTCCCGGCTGGATGTGGCAGGCCGACGGCCCACCACAGGTAGCGTTTCATCGGCACGACCAGCACGGCGATCGCCGCCATCGCGACCAGGACCAGCACGATGCCATACAGGTCCTGCCGCCATATGGGCCATGCCGGCAGCGCGACGTGCACGAGCCGCGCCGAAACGTGCTCGCACAGGTTGACCATGGGATTGTTGATGCAGTAGTAGATCAGCGTCGACTCCCCCACGAATCTGAAGGCCCGGAGCGGTGGGACCATCCTGGCGAGGCCGATGACCATGCCGATGCCGAACAGCGAGGCGACGACGTTGGCCAGTCCGAGCGCCGTCCATGGGCCGGATGCCGTGACCTTGTCCGCCCACCAAGCCGAGACGGCGAACGCCGCGCCGCCGAGCACGAACAGCAGCGCGCCCCATGCGCGGGTCAGGCGCAGCAGCCGGAGCCTCAGCGCATAGCCCAGCGCCAAATAGGCTGTGGAGCTCAACACACGGTTGAGCATGAAGGGCAGCGGGACCGCCACATAATGCCGCACCACCTGGTCGGCGAGCAGCAGCGCCACCGCGATCGGCACCAGGAAGCGGCCACGGCAGACCTTGAGCACGCACCAGAGCAGCAGCGAGGCGTTGAACAGCGACCAGAGGAACCACAGGCCGTCGGTGGTGTCGAAAAGCACCGGGATCTGGGCCCTGAGCAACACGAGCAGCGACGAGCGGACGCCGGCGCCGTCACCATGGCGCAGCCAGGAAATCAGTATCTCCGCCGCCTTCTTGACGAAGGTCAGGGCCGCGAAGCAATAGTAGGGCACCAGCAGCTGGTAGGCGCGGTGCCTGGCCAGCGCGGCGAAGGAGCGCTTCGTCGAGAAGAAGATGCCGCTGAGGAAGAAGAACGCGGGCATGTGGAACAGGTAGATGACCCAGATCGAGATGCTGGGACCGGGAATCCAGTCGGTGTTGAGATGGCCGTAGACCACCAGGAACATCGTGATGGCCTTGGCGACGTCGATCCACGCGACCCGTCGGCGCGGGGATGCCTTGCCGTCAACCTTGCCGTCGTGCGCAGGCTGTGCGGGTTCCCCGGCCGCCACAGCCGCCGACGAAGGTGCCTGGGCCGTATCCCCATTCATGGGATCTCCGCCCTTCGCCTCGGCCATGCCGTCGCCGTACCCCACGTCGCCTCCCTAACGGTTCAAGGAATCCACATCACCGGTCTCTGACTCACCAGCATAATGTTTCGGCACCACCACAGGCTTCCGGACCTCCTCATTCCTCATTGAACCGATATCGTCCGGCCGTGAAACCACGGCGCCTAATCCCTGCGTCCGCCCCGGCCGAAACGCTGCGGCCCGGGCAGGCCGACGGCCCACCACAGGTAGCGCTTCAGCAGCGGGACGAGCAACCCGACCAGCGCCATGGCGAGCAGGACGACGACCAGCCCCTCAGCGAACTGGCCGACGGCGGGCAGGGCGGCCGAGGCCACCGGAGACAGCTTGAAGACGGCGAGCTTGACGACCTTGAGCACGATGTCGTTGAGCGAATAGTAGATCAGGGTCGCGCGGCCGACGAAGGTGACCGCCCGCAGCGTCGGCAGCAAGCGGGAGATGCCGAGCAGCATGCCGGTGCCGAACAGCGAGGCGAGGATGGAGACCGCCCACGCCGACGTCCACCGGGTGGCGATCCAGGGCCGCGCGGAAAGCCATGCGAGGCAGAGGAAGACCGGCGTGCACACCAGCGCGAGGCAGGCGGCGCGGCGGCGGGTCAGCGCCAGCAGCGCCTTGCGGCAGGCGAAGCCCAGGGCGAGATAGGCCGTGGAGCTGAGCACCTGGTTGAGGGTGAAGGGCAGGGGCCGCGTGAGCACGTGGCGCACGGCGGCGTCGGCCACCAGCAGCACCAGGGCGATGGGGACGAGGAAACGCTCGCCGCACACCCGCACGATGCACCAGAGCAGCAGCGAGGCGGTGAAGAGCGACCAGAGGAACCACAGGCCGTCGGTGGTGTTGAGGATGATCGCCACGATGTCCTGGCCCAGGGTGCCCTCGCGCCCGGGGCGGCCGGCGTAGAAGGCGGGCAGCAGGCTTTTGCCCAGCGTCTGGCCGAGCAGCAGCGCGGAGAACGCATAATACGGTATGAGCAGCTGCCAGGCGCGGTGCCGGAGCAGATGCGGGAAGCTGGACCCGGGGCGGAAGAAGATGCCGCTGAGCACGAAGAACGCGGGCATGTGGAACAGGAAGATGGCGCCTATCGTCGGGGCGAGCGCGGGGAACCACGTGGCGTTGAGATGGCCGAAAAAGACCAGGAACATGGTGATGCCCTTGGCCGTGTCGATCCACGCGACCCGTTGGCGCGAGCCTGATGCGGACGATGACGATGGTACGGCCGAATGCGCGGACGACGGCTCGTCGTCCGCCGGTACGTCTGCAGCGGTATCGGCGGTTTCGGCAGCATCCGCAGTGGCGTCAGAAGAGCGTTCGGCCATGAGCGAGCCTTTCACACCACCTTGGCCATCGGATTTCAGCATATCGGCCTTTGAGATATCGGCTTTCGGCACGCCGGATCCTAGAGGTCGAGCAGCGTGTCGAGCCCCACGCTCAGGCCGGGGTGCGAGCCGGAGGCGATGGCGCGCACGGCCAGCAGGACGCCGGGCATGAACGAGGAGCGTTCGAAGCTGTCGGCGCGGATAACCAGCTGTTCGCCGGTGTTGCCCAGCAGCACTTCCTCGTGGGCGTTGAGGCCCTGCAGGCGCACCGCGTGGACGTGCACGCCGTCGACGACCTGGCCGCGCGAGGCGGCCTCGCCCTGGGTGCCGTCGGGCATCGGGGCCGACCCGGCGTCGCGACGCGCCTTGGCGATGGCCTGGGCGGTGTGGATGGCCGTGCCGGAGGGGGCGTCGACCTTGTCGGGATGGTGCAGCTCGATGACCTCGGCCGAGGTGAAGTACTTGGCGGCCCGGGCGGCGAACACGTCGGCCAGGACGGCGGAGACGGCGAAGTTCGGCGCGATGAACACGGCCTGGTCGGCGCGCGGGGCCTTGGCGAGCGCCGCCTTGACCTGCTCCATCTTTCCGTCGGTCCAGCCGGTGGTGCCCACCACCACGTCGACGCCCTGGGCTACCAGGCTCAGCACGTTGCCGAGTGAGGCGGAGGGGACGGTGAACTCGACGGCCACGTCGGTGTTGGCCGGGCTGACCGCGGCGATGTCGTCGCCGGCGCCAATCGTCTGGGCCACTTCCATGTCGTCGGCCGCCTTGACGGCCTCCACCACGCTGGCTCCCATGCGTCCCTGCGCGCCGATCACCGAAACTCGAATCATCGCAATTCCCTTCGCTGCAATGTGGTTCGCCCGCCCATGGCCAAGCGACAACAATGAATCCACCCGATTATAGCGCCCTACCGCATCGCGGGCGCAACCGGTTCCGCGCCCGCCCAACGAAATTGCCCCGATGCCTCCCAAGCAACAATGCGGCGGGAGGCCAGGGCAACGCCCCGGTCCCCCGCCGCATCGGGAAGAATCGCAAAGCCAGTGTTGGCGCCTACTTGTTCCTGAGCACGGCGTCGACTATGGCGCGGGCCTCAAGGCAGGTGTCCGTGATCCCCGGCCAGTCGTTGGCCTCGTGGCATGACGACGGGACCGCGAAGGAGCCGCCGATGGCGAAGACGTTCTTCTGGCCGATGTATTGGGCGGCATTGCCGAGATCGACGCCTCCGGTCGGCAGGAAATGCATCTCGGGGAACGGGCCGGCGAGCGCCTTCAACGTGTTCACGCCGCCATAGGCCTGCGCGGGGAAGAACTTCACATAGCGCAGTCCGCACTCGAACGCCTTGCCGACGTCGTAGGGAGTGGCCGTACCCGGCAGGATCAGGACGTCGTGTTCCAGGCACCAGTCCACTATCTCCTCGTCGAAGAAAGGCGTGACGATGCCGGAGCATCCCGCCTCCACGGATTGTTTCGCCTGTTCCACGCTACGCACGGTGCCCGCCACGAGGATGGCATCCGGGAACCTCTCATGGACCCTTCTCATCCCCTCGAGCGCATACGGGGACCTGAAGGTGACCTCCGCGACCGGTATCTTGCCGTCGACCAAGGCGCCCACGAGCGGAATCGCCTCTCCAGCGCTCTTCAAGGTGATGAGGGGAACGACCCCTATCTTCCCCACTGCCTCGATGAGCCGCTTGTTGTCATTGCTGTAATCTGCCATTTTCTGTTGCACCATTGTCATTCCTTAGATCTGATTGGACACCGCATACCGCGTCATCGCGCGCATCGTCGGTGCGTTCCGGTGAACTCCGCCAACTCGCGCGGCGTCGGGAGCCCTTCATTGTCGGAGATGGATTGCGTCTGCATGGCCCCAATCGCGCAGCCGCGTTCCATGGCCCGCCCCGCCGAGGCGCCTTCGAGCAACGACGAGAGCACGCCGGCCGCGAACCCGTCACCGGATCCGACGGTGTCGACGACATGGTCGAGGACGAAACCGGGCACATAGAGCCCATGCCCGCCATCCGTGCCATAGCAGCCGCGTGCGCCGTCCTTGACGATCGCATAGCCGGCACCGTTGTCGATGAAGGCCTGGCCCATGTCCTCGACGGATTTCACGCCGAAGAGCCGCTCGCCCTCGTGAACGCCGGGAAGCACCAGATCGGCCTGCGAGCAGAATTCCCGGGTCACCTCGCACATAGTCCGGTCGTCCGGCCACAACGACGGACGCAGATTGGGGTCGAACGAGATGAACACGTTGGATTGACGGGCCTTGCGCACCAGCATCCTCGACGCTTCCAGGGCGGAGGACGAGAGCGCTGGAAAGATACCGGTCAGATGCAGGATGCCCATGCCTTGGAAATCGAGCCTCTCCACATCGTCGCAGGTGATCCTCGAGGCGGGAGACCCCTTGCGGAAATAGAAGGTCTTGGGGTCATCGCCGTCGTATTTCGACTTCAGCATCGAGCCGGTGGGATGCGACGAATCCCTCGTCACCAAATGCGTGTCGACGTGATTGCGCTCCATGAAACCGAGTATCCGGTCCGCATACGGATCGCGGCCCAGTCTGGTCATGAACGCCGCTTCGGCCCCCATGCGCTTCAGCCCGATCGCCACATTGAGCTCGGCTCCCGCCACGGAAGCGGCGAACGAGCGCACCTGGCCCAGGCTTCCTCGCTCCTCGGCGGTGTATAGCGCCATCGCCTCGCCGACAAGCATGACCTTGCCGGCGCCGATGCCGGTGATATGAAAATCTTGTTGTTCCAATTGCTCTTTCCTGCCGTCACGCAAAGCCGATAAACCCCGGAACCGCACATTCCCTCTCCGCGCATCCGCAATGGCGAGGATGGGCGGAGAAGGATTGCCGTTGAGAAAAACAGGGATGTCCTCGGCGCCCGGCCCGCGAGCGGACCGGACGCCGAAGGCGGGAGAAACCTAGAACTTGTGCTCTTCCAGGTACTCACGGTCCACGACGATGCCGGTGCCGGGCGCCGTCGGCGGCACCCAGAAGCCGTTTTCGATGTGGCCGCCGGACTTGAAGATCCGCAGATCGGTCCAAGTGCCTCCGTCGGTCATCTCGGCCGCGTACACGTTCGGCACCGTGGTGATCAGGCTGGCGCACATCTCGAACATGAAGTGCGGGGTCATCGGCAGGTTGTGGGCACGGGCGGCGGCCGCGATGTCGAGATAGCCGGTGATGCCGCCGACTCGCCCAAGGTCGGCCTGCACATAGTCGCAGGAACCCTGCTCGAAGTGCTGGTTGAACTGGTTGAGGGTGTAGGTGTTCTCGCCGAGGGCGATGGGGGTGTTCACCCGCTCGCGCAGGATCTTGTGGCCCACGATGTCGTCGGAGGGCAGCGGCTCCTCGATCCACAGCAGGTTGAACTTCTCGAAGCGCTTGAAGGCACGGAGCGCATCGGGCAGCGACCAGCCCTGGTTGGCGTCCACGGCGAGCGGGAAGTCGGGAACCGCTTCCTGGATCTTGCTCAGGCGCTCGACGTCCTCCTCGAGGTCGGGCTTGCCGACCTTGACCTTCGCCGCCATGTAGCCGGCGGCCTTCCAGCGCTTGACCTGCTCGACGACCTCTTCGATCGACAGGTTGAGGTTGATGCCGGAACCGTAGACGGGGGCCTTCTGGCGGACCTTGCCGAGCATGTCCCACAGGGAGATGCCCAGGGACTTCGAAAGCAGGTCCCAGTAGGCGATGTCCAGCGCCGAAAGCGCATGGGTGGTGACGCCCGCTCCGCCGACGTCATGGATGTACTTGTAGGAGCGCTGCCACAGGCCGCGCGGGGAGACCGGCAGGCCGATCACGTCGGGAATCATCTCCTCGACGAGCTGCTTGATGGTCGCGCCGCACCAACCGGAGGTGTGGCTGAAGCCGGTACCCACGACGCCGTTGGAACCGGTGACGTCGGCGACGACGACCTCGATGTTCTCGACATGGTGGATCTGGTCGCCCCACGGCCCCTGCGGGAGCGGGACCCTCGCGGAGGTAAGCTTGATCGACTTGATCGTTGGCACTTCAGACATGATGATGTCCTTTCTTTTTTACTGCCGGCCCCAGCCAGGCGAGGCCGGCACATCTGTTGTTGGTATTGGCTCGTCCGCTTATGCCGGCCGAATCACTTGTTCTCGGCGGCCGCGGCGGCGAGCTGGCTGTTCTTCGTGTCCGAACCCTCTCCGTGGCCGAAGCCCTCGGGAAGGATGAAGGTGGCGGCGAGGAAGGCGATGATGGGGCCGATGGTGATGATCAGGTCGGCCTTGATGACGCCCAGGTTCTGGTAAAGCGTCGGGAAGACCCACAGCGTGACGAACGAGGCGAGCTTGACGAACACATAGGCGATGCCGCTGGCCGCGCCGCGATAGGCGGGCTTGGCGACCATCGAGCAAATGGTCATGCCGGACTCGGAGGACCAGTAGTGGCCCCAGAGCATGATGGCCGAGCCGATGATGATGATGACCATGCTGTTGTTGCGCCAGATGCCGAACACCTCGAGGAACACGCCGATCGCCACCAGGCCGAAGCCCCACTGGCTCAGGCCCTTGTGGCCGATCTTCGGCAGGGTGAGCGGGCCCATGAACGCCGAGATGGAGGCGATGATGTAGACGCCGAGCATCGCCAGGTTGTTCTGCACGATGGTGGCCACGCCCAGTCCGGCAAGGACGGTGGGCAGGTAGAAGGAGAACGAGTAGTTCTCGAAGGCCTGCACGAAGCAGGAGATCCAGCCGAAGATGGTGGAGTTGCGGGAGAAGGGCTCGCTGAACAGGTCCTTGACGGCCTCGCCCCAGGAGGGGGCGTGGATCTCGACGTCGTGGTCGGGAACGAGGCCGGCGAGCACGTCGCTGCCATAGTAGCTCTTCGCCGTGGCGCGGGCCTGGACGAAGCGGCCATGCTCGACGAACCATGTGGGCGACTCGGGAAGGTCACGCCTCATGAACAGCAGCAGGCCGGCGGGGATGGCGGGGATGGCCAGGATGATGCGCCAGGTGACGTTGGCGGGAAGGCTGCCGAGCTCGAAGAGCGTGACCATGACGATCGCGCAGAGGATGCCCAGAGAGAACATGAACTGCCAGCGGTTGCCCATGATCTCGCGCTTGCCCTTGGGCAGGATCTCCATCATATAGGTGAACCCGTTGGCGACGTCGGCTCCGACGGGGATGCCCGCGAAGCAGCGGATGAGCGCCAGCACCAGCATGTTGGGCGCCAGGCCCTGCAGGATCGCGCACACCGCGAACATCGACATGGAGGCGATGAAGATCTTCCTGCGGCCGAGCCGGTCGGTGAGCCAGCCACCCACGATGGAGCCGACGATGGCTCCGAGCTGGGTTCCGGCGGCGGTGAAGCCGAGCAGGAAGGCGCTGGGGTGGAAGACGTCTTTCAAATGCGTCATGATGAATGACATCGAGTAGATGTCCCAGGACTCGACCAGGAGGGCGGTGACCATCAGCCAACCGGCCTTGGACGAATGCTTGGCGGTGTGCTGTCCGAGGACCGCCTTCGCCTTCTCGATCGTGTCATAGATCGACAAATCAGTACTCATATCGAACCTTTTCAAAAGTAACAACACTGTTATCTATTGATTGGCCTGATCCCGGTCGACAATGCGGGCCCATACGGCTCCATCACCATACAGACAGGCTGTGTGTCCCATCCTTGCCACACGACTTCGATCGCCAATCAACGGCTATTGCATATTTCGCCATCGAAATATCTTTGGGAAATCAGTCCGATCCATGCGCGCCACTGCCGCGTGGACCTTCATTCCTTGATTCCCTGAATCCGACTTCCCTGGTCAAGATGATAACTTTGGCAAAACAGTATATACCTCCTTTCGGGATTCACCTGAGAATCACCTGAAATTTCTCTCGAAATGTGAGGCAACTCTCTTTGTACAGATGATATACATGTGATATACTAGCACCAACGAAGATGTTGTCAAAACAACGGCGTCTCGTATAACTCAACAACAACGAAGTGTAAGCGGATTTCATCTCACGCATATCGAGAACAAACCCATTGCATGGCATCGCTGAATTGAAAGGAAATTCAAGAGATGATTGGGCATCATTCGAACGAATTGGACAAACGAGCAATCGCGATGAGCAAGGCGCTGACCGCGGACGCCGTCGAGCACGCCGGCCATGGGCACCCCGGATCGGCGATTTCCCTGGCACCTATCGTCTACACGCTCTACCAGCGTTTCATCAACCACGACCCCAACGACCCGCATTGGGAAGGCAGGGACCGCTTCATCCTCTCCGGCGGGCACGCCTCGCTCAGCCAATACACACAGCTCTATCTTTCGGGCTACGGCCTGACCCTCGACGACATCAAGCACTACCGCTGCGGCAGCGACACCAGGACCCCGGGGCACCCCGAGTACCGCCTCACCCCCGGCCTGGAGATGACCACGGGCCCGCTTGGCCAGGGCCTGGCCTCCGCCGTCGGATTCGCCTACGGCCAGCGCTATCAGCGCGGCCTGCTCGACCCGGACGCCCCGGTTGGCCGGTCGCCCTTCGACCACCACATCTGGGTGATGGCCGGAGAGGGCGACCTGGAGGAGGGCGTCTCCTCCGAGGCCAGCTCTCTGGCGGGCAACGAGCGCCTGGGCAACCTCACCGTGATCTTCGATTCCAACAGGATCCAGATCGAGGGCGACACGAAGATCACCTTCGCCGAAGACGTGCTGAAGCGCTACGAGTCCTACGGTTGGTACACCGACGAGTTCAGCTTCATCCAGCCCGACGGCTCCTACAAGGAGGACATCGACGGACTGGCCGAGGTGATCGAGAAGGCGGAGAAGATCACCGACCGCCCGAAGTTCATCAAGGTCGACACGGTCATCGCCTGGCCCACTCCCGGCAAGGCGGGAGACGCCTCGACGCACGGCGCCCTGCTGGGCGCGAAGCCGACGGCCGACCTCAAGGCCCTGCTCGGGCTGGACCCGGACAAGACCTTCCAGGTCGACGAGGAGGCGCTGGCCCACGCGCGCGAGGTGGCGCAACGCGGCCTGAAGGCCCATGCGCAATGGGACGCCAGGTTCGACGCCTGGAAGAGCGCGAACCCGCAGAAGTACGCGCTCTACCGGCGCCTGCGCTCCGGCGGCCTGCCGGAGGGCTTCGACCAGGCCCTCGACGACCTGAAGCAGCGGTTCAAGGTGGGCGACGAGATCGCCACACGCCATTGCTCCGGCCATGTGCTCAACGCCATCGCCAAGGTGATGCCCGAGCTCTGGGGCGGATCCGCCGATCTCGGCAGCGCCAACATGACGGACCTCGAGGGCGCCGACTCGTTCGCCCCCGCGCAGTTCGCCACCAAGGAGCACCCGAAGGCCGGCCCCTACGGCCGCCAGATCCACTTCGGCGTGCGCGAGTTCGCCATGGGCGCCATCACCAACGGCATCCTGCTCGACACCGACACCCGGCCCTTCGGCGGGACCTTCTTCCAGTTCGCCGACTACGAGCGCCCGGCCGTGCGTCTGGCGGCGCTGATGAAGCTGCCGAACCTCTTCGTCTGGACCCACGACTCCATCGCCCTGGGCCAGGACGGACCGACCCACCAGCCGGTCGAGCACCTGGCCGCCATGCGCGCGATGCCCGACATGGAGGTCGTGCGCCCCGCCGACATGTTCGAGACCATCGAGGCCTATCGCTACTTCTTCGAACGCAAGCAGACCCTGCCCGTGGCCATGGTGCTTTCGCGCCAGCCGATCCCCAACCTGAAGGAGACCTCCGAGCTTGCGAGGGAGGGTGTGCGGCGCGGCGCCTACGTGCTGCGCGACACCGAGGGCGAGCCCGACGTGATCCTGATGGGCTCAGGCTCCGAAGTGCAGCTCGCCCTCAAGGCCGCCAAACAACTGGCCAGGCAGGGCGTCAAGGCCCGCGTGGTCTCCGTGCCGTCGATCGAGTGGTTCGAGGAGCAAAGCCCCGAGTACCGCGAATCCGTGCTGCCCGAATCCGTCGAGGCCCGCGTCTCGGTGGAGGCCGGCATCGCGATGCCCTGGTACCGGTACCTCGGCTCCTTCGGCATCCCGGTCTCCGTCGAACGCTTCGGCCTGCAGGGCGAGGGCCTGCAGAACCTGAAGGACGTCGGCATCACCGCCGAGCACGTGGCCGACGCCGCCAAGGCGTCCATCGAAAAGGTCGCCGCCCACCATGTTCGTCTGAAGGCATGAGCGCAACGTCTCGACGAAACACTTCATCCCTAAAGTCATCCATAACAGAGAAAGGAACATCATGGCATTCGACATGTCCAGTTTTTCATTGAAGGGCAAGGTGGCCCTGATCACCGGAGCGAGCCACGGCATCGGGCTCGCCATCGCATCGGCCTTCTCGGCCGCCGGCGCCACCATCGCGTTCAACGAGCGCAGCGAGGAAGGGCTGCGGAAGGGCCTGAAGGCCTATAAGGAGGCGGGCATCGACGTGCACGGCTACGTCGCCGACGTGACCGACGAGCAGCAGGTCGCCGACCTCGTCTCCTCGATCGACAAGGAGCTTGGCGGCGTGGACATCCTGGTCAACAACGCCGGCATCATCAAGCGCATCCCCATGCTCGACATGAGCGTGGAGGACTTCCGCCAGGTGGTCGACATCGACCTCAACGGCCCATTCATCGTCTCGAAGGCGGTGATTCCCGGCATGATCAAGAAGGGCCATGGCAAGATCATCAACCTGTGCTCGATGATGAGCGAGCTCGGCCGCGAGACCGTCTCGGCCTACGCCTCCGCCAAGGGCGGGCTGAAGATGCTGACCCGGAACATCTGCGCGGAGTACGGCGAGGCCAACATCCAGTGCAATGCGATCGGACCCGGCTACATCGCCACCTCGCAGACCGCTCCCCTGCGCGAGCGCCAGCCCGATGGATCGCGCCATCCCTTCGACAGCTTCATCATCGCCAAGACCCCGGCGGCCCGCTGGGGCACCACGGAGGACCTGCAGGGCCCGGCCGTGTTCCTGGCCTCCGACGCCTCCGATTTCGTCAACGGCCACATCCTCTATGTCGACGGCGGCATCCTCGCCTACATCGGCAAGCAGCCGGCCTGATAGCGGCGTCCGACAACATCAACATCATTTAAACGAAAGGAAACATCATGAGAATCGGTCTCATCAACGAGAACTCGCAGGCGTCGAAGAACGCCGTCATCTTCAAAGCCCTCAAGGAGGTCACCGACGAGAAGGGTTACGAGGCGGTCAACTTCGGCATGTATGGCAGGCAGGGCGAGCCCGAGCTGACCTACGTGCAGAACGGCCTGCTCGCCTCGATCCTGCTCAACACGCACACCGTCGACTTCATCATCACCGGCTGCGGCACCGGCGAGGGTGCGATCAACGGACTGAACGCGTTCCCGGGAGTCATGTGCGGCTGGGCCGTCGAACCGACGGACGCCTACCTGTTCACCCAGATCAACGACGGCAACGCGCTGTCCCTGCCCTTCGCGAAGGGCTTCGGCTGGGGCGCGGAGCTCAACCTCAAGCTGATCTTCGAGCGTCTGTTCGCCGAGGCTCCGGGCAGCGGCTACCCCAAGGAGCGCGCGGTCCCCGAGCAGCGCAACGCCGGCATCCTGAAGGGTCTGAAGAAGGACAACTACAAGCCGCTCATCCAGATCCTCAAGGAAATCGACCAGGACTTCCTGAAGGAGACGGTCTCGCGCCAGGAATTCAAGGATTACTTCACCGCCCACGCCGACGAGGGGGAGATCAAGGATTATGTGCTGAAGGTCTGCTCCGAGTAAGGCCACGTGCCCGGTCGGCAATCCCGGCCGGGCACCTTTCTTGAGATGGGAATCCGTCGTATGCGCGACCAACGTGCATGCGGCGGATTCGCATATGGGCACTCTCTCCGACCGGCCGGAACAGTCAGTCGAGAAGGAGGTTCACGTTTTCCTGGTAGACGGCCTGGTAGGCGGCGCCGGAGTTGGCGAGGTGGAGCTGGATCGCCTGCGCCGCGCCCTCCTCGTCCTTGGCTTCGACGCAATCGATGATGTCCATGTGCTCGATGTAGGTCTGCTTGATGCGGTCGGCCTCCAGCGAAAGCATGAACCGGGTGCGCTGGCTGAGCATCAGCAGGGAATCCATCATCGTGGTGATGAAACTGTTGCCGGCCACCTTCGTGAAATACATATGGAATCGGTAGTCGGAATCGTCGTGCAGCCAATCAGGGCTCGCTGAATCCCACGTCGACGGCTTCAGCGAGGCGCGGAATTCCTCAAGCGTCTCCCGGTCCACCTTCGCGATCGCCTTCCTGATGATGAAGGGCTCGACCAGCATGCGGGCCTCCAGCATGTCGTTCAGGTCGTGCAGCGACACCGGGCTGACGATGATGCCACGCCGGGCGAAGGACTGGACCATCTTCTCCTCGCCCAGCTTGTTGATCGCCTCTCGCACCGGTGTCCTGCTGAATCCCAGCTCATTGGCTATGCTCTTGTCGTCGATCACGTCCCCCGGCTTGAGCTCGCAGTATACGATTTTCTTTCGCAGATAATCGTATGCCACATCCTTTTTGCTCGCCGTCATAAATCCACACCTTCTCGTCAGAGGTCGCTAGTCAGATACGCCAATGAGTGCATAGTAAAGCAGTCGAATCGAACCTCTGGACCATTACCCACGTTGTCTATCGCAAATACAAACGATATAACACACTAGGAACAAACAATAGATATACCAGCTATTATCCCTTGGCTTTGTGACATTGTACACAGTTGGTCAAAGGAACATCCGCTTCCCCACCTTGCGGCTGCGCGGGACTGTCACCGACTCCGATCGGGGCGACGACGCCACCGCATGACGCCGACGCCAATGGCGAGAATGGACGCGCATGCCGCGATGATCGCCGGCGGAACAATCGACGCGCCCGTCGCGCTCAGCGATCCCTCTCCGCCGGCATTGCCTCGGGTACCCACGCCGGCCGGCACCAGTTCCCACCGGGCCTGCAAGGTGATGTCGGCGGTCACCGGCGTGCCGGTGAAATCGTAGGGCGTGGAAGCGCCCGCTTCGAACCAGCCGACGAAACGGTAGCCCGCGCGCGAGGGATCGGATGTCGGTTTGGTGGCATGGCCAAGGTAGTCGACGTGCTGCACCGGAACCGAGCCATCGCCATGGTTCAGGTCAAAGGTGACGTCGTATTGGTTGACCTTCCAGACGATCCTGGCCGTCACGTCGTCATCCGGCATCGAGGCGGGGAAGCCGGACTGCCAGGAACCCGAGGCACCCACCTTGTATTCCCAGTGGTCGAAGGAATGGCCCGTGGGACCGTCCGGCATACCGGTCGTCGGAGCCGCCAACGCGTCGCCGTAGCCGTGTCGCACCTGCCCGGTCGGCAGGCTGCCGCCCGTGCCACCGGAGATGTCGTAGCTCAGATAGTGCTGGTTGACATGCCACTTGGCATACATCGTCACGTCGCTGTCGGGCACCGTCGTGCCGCCGGCACCGAACGTCCAGTCAACCAGATTGTTTGACCGGTCCCGATATTGCCAACCATCCAGGGTATGCCCCGTCCATGCCGCCAGCGACGGGCCGGAAGCCACCGTGTCGGCATAGTGCACCTGCAGGTCGTCGGGAGCCGTGCCGGCGCCCCAGCCGTTCAGGTCGAAATGCAAGGTATGGTCGTTGCCGACCAAGTGCGGGCGGAACGTGACGTCGTCGCTGGGCATCGTGGAAAGCCAGCCCGAGTTCCAGGCCCCGGAACCGACCTTATGCTCCCACGTGCCGTCGAAATAGTAATGGTTGGGCGGTGTCGGCAGGTCGGCCTGCACCGGTGCCGTGAGTGCCGAACCGGAATCATGGTCCGTGGGCGCAGGCAGGTTGCCGCCCGTGCCGCCGTTGGCATCGAAGGACACGATCGGCTTGACCTTTTGCGTCACCGTGCCGGACAGGCCGGCCCCGGAGTTCGCGAACGCATACGACGCCTCGGTCATGCCCGGCGCGTACTGCCACTCAACCGTATGCGAACCGGCATCGTAGCGGCCGCCGGCCGGAGTGATACCGGAAATGTCAGTGACGTCCGAACCGTCGACGTTCTTCGCCGCGGGCACCTTGATCGGGCGGTCCGCGGTGGCGTCCAACGACACCGTCTGATTGTCGGCATATAGATAATCCTCTATGTGGGCGATTCCGGACAACGGCGAAAAATCGAGGATTTGATTATTGCTCAGGCTCAACAAATTCAAGTGGGTCAGTCCGGACAACGGACGCAAATCACTGATTCGATTCCCGTCGAGCATCAAGTTTCTGAGGCTGGTCAACCCCGCCAACGGAGTCAAATCACTGATCGTGTTGGATGTACCATTGGCATTGCCGTTCAAGACCAACTTGGTCAGGTTGGTCAGGCCTGCCAGCGGAGTCAAATCACTGACCCGGTTATTAGCTAGCCCCAAGCCTTGCAAGCCTGTCAAATGCTCCAACGGACGCAGATCACTGACCTGATCGTTCTCCAACCCTATGGTTTTGAGACTGGTCAGATGTTCCAACGGAGTCAGATCACTGATGGCGTTGTGTCCCAAGGATATTGTTTCCAGATGGGTCAGGTATTGGAACCCTTCCAGACTGGTGGCGCCGATGGGGCCAGGCGACACGTCCGTGGTGCTGTCGACCATGGCCTGGGTGAACACATCCGACGGGCTCGTCGCGCCGTTGACGACCTGCGATATGTGGGCCTGGACACCCGGATCCGGGAAACAATCGGCGATGGTGCTGGAACCCACCGTGCATGTGGAGCGCGGGCCCGCGCTCCCGGACTGGTCGCCGCGCTCCTCGGAAAGCGGCTGCCGCACACGCCGGTTCCGAGCCGTCTCCTGCCCGGTCACGGCCTTCGACCGGGACGGACTCGCGTCGGCGGGCAAACCGACGGCCATCGCCACCTGTGGCACCATCATCGACACCGCCGCCACCAACGCGATCAGTGCGGAAAGCACCTTCCCACGCGCCTCATGGATTCGGCGGCAACCGCGCGACACAGCATCCCTCAGCCAAGCCATAAGCCCATCCTCTCCTCTGAAACGGGCATAACCATCGGAAGTGATTAGTCTTTTATCAAAAGTATAGGACACCTCTTATTGAGACACAAATAGAATTAGACAAAATATGCCAAATGGGCCGCCGGCCGAAACCGACAGCCCATGCGAGCGACAACAACGGAACGACCCACAGACACGGCAGCCCGCCAGCCTATCCGATCCGCTCAGGCAACGTGCCTGCGCGCCAGGAACCAGCCCAGGGCGGCCAGGGGGACGGCGGCGAGGGTGGTGGCGATCGGCAGCAGCAGGCCGACGGAGGGACTCGAGACGTCGAGCACCATGCCCGCCAACGAGGAGCCGAGCGAACCGCCGACCGAGCCGGCGGTGGTGACCCACGAGAGGCCCTCCGTCAGCGAAGTGGGCGGCACGATGTCCTTGACGATGAGGTTGCCGGTGGCGAAGAGCGGCGAGACGAACAGGCCGGAGACCATCGAGCAGGCGCCGAGCAGGATGAGGTTGCCCATCAGCAGGTGGCACATCACGTAGCCGCAGGTCAGCAGCGCCAGGTAGACGACCATATGGCGCCAGTTGGAGCCCTTGGGCTTCTTCGAGCCGAAGACGAACGCGCCGATGCACGAGCCGAGGGCGAACATGGCCAGCTGCAGGCCGAGGAACTGCTCGCGGCCGATGGCCTTCATCATCGCGGTGACCGAGACGTCGAACTCGTTGAAGCTCATGTTGAAGACGACGAACACCACCAGCAGCGGGATCACGCCGGCGTAGAGCAGCACGCTCTTGGGCTTGGCGGCGTGGGTGTGCAGCACCTTGAGGCTCACGCCGTCCTCCTGCCGCTGGGTGCCCTCGGTGCCGCCGCGGTTGGCCAGGGCCTCGCGCACGTCCTCGTCGCTGGATGGGGCCGCGCCCACCGTCACGTTCTCGATGACGGGCGGCTGGGTGGCGTTGAGCGAGAAGAAGAAGGCGCCGCCCACGCCGCAAGCGATGGCGGGCACGAAGAGCTGCGAGACCGGGCTCACCGAGGTGGCGAGGAACGCGGCGAGGATGGGGCCCAGGATGAACACCATCTCGTCGATGCCCGCCTCCAGGGCGTAGGCGGTGTCGAGCAGGTCGGCGTCGGCCGGACCGCGCAGCGCGTAGGCCCAGCGGGTGCGCACCAGGGCGCCAAAGGAGAACTGGGTGAAGCCCATGAGCACCACCAGCACGAAGAGCACGGGAATCGGCACGCGCAGCCATGCGGCGAACGCGAAGACCAGCATCGCCACCACGGAGACCACCAGCGCGGGCCAGCCGACCTTGCGCTGCCCGAAACGATCGAAGAGACGGGCGTAGAACGGCGTGACGGCGGCGACGGCCAGGATGTAGACCGCGCTCATCGTCCCGGCGATGGTCCAGTTGTCGTACATGTGGTTGAGTGCCAGCACGATCCCGAGGCTCATCATCGAGATCGGCAGGCGCGCCACCGCCCCCGAGATGCAGAAGGACCTGGCGCCGGGTATGGAGAACAGGCGGACGTACGGCGACACGTGTTTCACCGAAGCCTCCCCACTACGTACGACAGCACTCACGACACTCCCCTCCCTTTCCTTGATGCGGCGCAATGCAGCCATGGCACCAACTTGCGAACTTGCCGGATCGACCGGCGATAATTGCCTTGATAAGACGACCGGGCCAGGGCGATCGCGATAAACGGATACCGGCCCCTCGATTGCTTATATGGCCAGTCTAGAAGCCACACTTGGACCATTGACAGCCGTGAGCATAATGACCGCATATCCATGCAAACGGCGGAATAACGGTGTTTTCGGGCAAGTGCGGCGATGGCCGGAGAAACCGGCCGGAAGCTCCGGGAAACGGGGACGACCGACCGTCAAAAACCTAGACAGATCAATGGTTTTTGATGAATAGTGAATAAGAGAACGAAACCGCCCGGGCCGCGCTCACTTGTTTGGCGACAGCACCTTCGAGGGAATAGCTGCATAAATATACATGTCGCCCTCGCGCCCGTCGCCGGGGTGGTCCTTGCCGAGACGCTCGGCGACCCGCTTCATGCCGTGGTGGTCGAAGAAGGTCAGGTCGCATGCCGAATCGGCGTGCAGATGGAACATCGGGACCTCGAAGCGCCCGAAGGAGCGCACGGCGCGGCCGAACAGCTCGCCGCCGATGCCCTGCCCGCGCGACTGCGGGTCGACCAGCAGCAGCCCGAGCTCGCCGGGAGCGGACTTCCTGATGCGGGTCTGGCGTTCCATGGCGGAGAGAACGCGACGGGCGGCGACGATGCGCCCCAGCTCCTGATGGCCGGCGGGCGTGGAATTCAGGCGCTCGTCGATCCTCGCCAGCTGTTGGGCGATGTCGGAGAAGAGGCGGGGCTGGCCCTCGACGCGGTAGAGCGCCACACCCAGGAGCCTGCCGCCCTGACGCGCGACCACGCCACCGGTGGAGGCCCCGAGGAGATTCAGGACGAAATGGTAGGAGCGCAGCAGCGAAAGCTTCCGGTCGCCCCTCATGGCCTCGGCGTGGTTCCATGTGCCGTCGAAGAGCCGGACGATCTCGTCGACGTCGCCCCAGATGACCGGCGCATAGATCACGTCCATCTCGATGCCGCCCTTACCGTTCCGTCGCATCCATCCACCTTTCACGGCGCATCCGCCTCAACCCCGGTGGCCCAAGCCCGCCGGGCGATCTCGCTGCCTCACACTTGCTGTCCCGCGCGCTGTTTCATCCACAGGCGCGCCAATACCTTGCCATATCGAATGGTTCTCAAAGAAATAGAAATACAGAGGCTCAATATAATAAACGGCTTCGATTGTTCCACCCAGAGCGCAACGGCGTGGCCCCGCAATCGTTACGGTTGGCGGGAACACGCCGAAAGCGGCCCGGTCAGTCGTTGTCGGAACCGGCGGGGACGCCCACGCGCAGCTCGGCGAGTATCTCGGCCTCGCCCTTGGGCTCGGCGGCGATCTGGCGGTCGCGCTCGTCGACGACGCTGACGTAATAGAGCGCCGCGTCGATCGCGTCGAGGGGCACGCCGGTGATCTTCGAGAACAGCAGGCGGTACATGTCGAGCTGGGCCAGCTTGCGCCCGACGTCCTCGCCCTTGGGCCGGCGGCCGGTCTTCCAGTCGATGATGGTGAAGCGCTTCGAAGCGTCGCGTTCGTCGAGCCCGCCGTGGAAGACGGCGTCGAGCTTGCCGTTGACGATGGTGCCGCCCAGCTGCGGGATCGAGACGACGATCTGCTGCTCGGCCGAATACGGGCGCCGCGTGGCCCAACGGCCCTCGGCCAAGCGCCTCTGCCAGGTGAGGATGCGACGGTCCTCGGCGCTCACGTCGGCGCTGTGCCGCTCGCGTTCGTCCAGGTCGGCGAGCATCGAGGCGCGGGTCTCCGGCTGCGGACCGGCGGCCAACGCCCCGTCCGCCTCGACGCCGAGCGAGGAGGAACCGGCCGGATCCCCTGCCCCGAGACCCGTCGCCCCGCCGCCGTCGAAGGCGTTGACGAAGCGTTCGGCCCAGGCGTGGAAGCGCGTGCCGGCCTGCGCCGCCGGCGAGGCGACGTGCGGGATCGGGCGCACTAGGCCGCGCCAGTATTGCCGGGATTCCCTCTCGCTCATCGTGCCGCTTCCGGCCTGCAGCGACGTGACGTTCTGCCGCCGGCCTTGCAGCACCTGGCGGCCACGGCGGCGCACCTGCTCGTCGAGCGCGGCGGCGGAGGCGGGCTTGCCCGCGATGCCGGCCGACCAGTCGATGGCCCCGGACTCGTCGCGGGGCACGAGGTCCCCGTCGGCCAGCAGCATCCGCGTGCGCTCGGCCAGCGATTGGCGCTGCGGGGAAGCGGCCTGGCCGCCACCGATGCCATTGCCATCTGTGTCTAGCGGGACCGCGGGGACGGTCGGTTCGGCGGCCATGTATTCGGCGGCCAGACGGACCTGACGTGCCGAGTAGTCGAGGCTGGCGCCGAGCCGCGGGCTCAGCGTGGCCGGCCAGGCCATCGTCTCACCGCCGGCCTGCTCGCGCACCGGCTCGCTCCATGCCTCGTCGACGATCAGACGCCGGTAGTCCGCGGCGCCCTCGCCGGCGAACAGGCCGTCGGGACGCGGGCAGCCGAGGGTATCGAGGCTCTGGGCGGCGGTATCGGTTTCGCCGTTGACGTCAGTATCGGTATCGGCATCCTCGGCCGCAACCGTACCGGCTTCGACGCCACCAACTTCACCGGCGCCACCGGCATCCGCGCTCTCCCCCGCCGCGATCTTGTCGTCGCGCATGCAAAGGGCGTCGCACACCTCGTCGAAGAAATTCGACGGCGCCTTGCTCCCCTTGGCGTCCGGGTCGGCGATCCTGCTCGGCGAGCTGTTGCGGCAGTAAGTGATCAGCACGTCCTCGCGGGCGCGGGTCAGGGCGACGTAGGCCAGGCGGCGTTCGTCGGCGTGCAGCCTGCGCCCGTATTCCTCGCTTTGCGACAGGTACCCGTCGCTCCCTTCGAATTCGTCGGCGTCGTCCATGGCGGCCAGGGCGCTGGCGAGGGGGCGCATGAGCCCGTTGGTCTCGTCAGCCAGGCCCTCGGCGTCTTCAATCGCGTCCAGCTGCGCCAACGGGTCTCCCCCGAGATCGGCGTCGTGCGGGAAGCGGGGCAGGATGGCGGCGTCGGCGCGCACGGGCACCGGCACGCTCGAAGGGTCGTCGAGCCAGGTCCGGGCCGTCTCATGGTATTGCGGAGCACGCCAGACACCGTCGACGGTGCCGCCGGGATGCTCCTCGTCGGCCTCGACCTTGAGGCCCTCGCCCTGGTTGCTGGGGAACGCGCCGCGCTGCATGTCGACGATGGCGACCGCGTCCCATTCCAGCCCCTTGGCCTGGTGGATGGTCATCAGCGCCACGTCGGCCGGCTCGCCGGGCTGCGAGGCGCCGGGGTCGTCGACGCTGTCGAGGGAATCGACCCAGCTGACGAACCCGCGCAGGGTGGGCGCCGAACCTTCGGTGATCTCATGGCTATAGGTGTCGCACAGGTCGACCAACGCGTCCATCGGCGAGCGCGCCATCGTCGGCGCCAGCCCCTGCCCGCGCATCGACTGGGCCACCACGGTGTCGACGTCGAGGCCGAGGGCGCGCACGGCGGCCCCGATGGTCTCGCTCAGTGAACGGTTCGCCGTCGCGGCCACCTGGCGCAGCACGGATCCGGCCGCCCGTATGGCCTTTAGCCCGGCCTCGCTGAACGAGCCGGCGACGGCGGGACGGGAGAGCAGTGTGTCCAGGTCCTCGTCGGCGAGCAGATCGGCGAGGAAGACCATGTTGGGCACCTGATCGCGGTGCTCGCGCACCAGCCTGGCGCGTTCCTCGCGAGTGGCGGCGTCGGGCACCACCCCGGCCTGGAGCAGGGCGCGGAAGCGGTAGTCGTCGTTGCGTCGCTGGGCGAGGCCGGCCAGGGCGTCGAGGTCCGGGCCCTCGAGGGCGAAGCGCGGGGTGGCCAGCAGCCGCATCAGCGCGTTGGAGTCGGTGTGGTCGGCCACCACATGCAGCAGGGCGAGCACGTCGCGCACCTCGGGGCGTTCGAGCAGGGCGGAATAGCCGACGGCCTGAGTGCTCAGTCCGGCGCGTTCCAGCCCTTCGACGTAGTCGGCCATCCGGGTCTTGCCGCGCAGCAGGACCGCCACATGCGGCCGCACGTCCTCGGCGTCGGGGTCGCTTGGCGTGTGGCGGGCGATCGCGGCCTTGGCGAAGCGCGCCACGGCGTCGACCTCCTGGCCGAAGGTGTCGAAGCCGAGGGCGGCGAGCGTGCCCTCCTTCGCGTTTTCCAGGGTCTTCAGCGGCGGCACCTGCACCTCGTGCATCACCGAGCTGGACCGGCGGTCGGCGGGCTGGCGCAGCGGGGCGGTCAGGTCGTTGGCGGCCTCGAGCACCACGCGGGCGTTGCGGCGGGTGACGCTCAGGGCGTGGGGCGGCGTGGTGGCGTCCATGCCGAAGTCGCGCTCGAACATGCGGAACGCCCCCGGGCTCGCTCCGCGCCAGGCGTAGATGGACTGGAAGGGGTCGCCCACGGCGTTGACGGCCGAGCGGCGCGGCCCCTGCACACCGGTGGCCTCGCCGCGGTCGGGGTGGAAAAGCGCGGCGATGAGCGCGGCCTGGGTGGTGGAGGTGTCCTGGTATTCGTCGAGCAGCACGTGCGTGTAGCGGCGGCGCAGCCGTTCGCCGATCGAGGGGAAGCGCGTCACCAGGGCATAGGCCGCCACGGTGAAGTCGCTGAACTGGGCCATGTTGAGCTCGCGCTTGCGCCTCTCGAAGCATTCGACCAGGGTGAGCAGGGTCTCGCGCCGGCGGACGATGCCGCGCAGCCCGGCGGCATGGTGGAGGGCCAGGGCGTGGTAGGCCGCCTTCGCCTCGGCCATGCGGCCGCGGTATTGCTCGTCGCTCTCACGCTTCTTGCGCCGCATCTTCTTGGCGCTGGGCACCTTGGGCATCTCCCCGTCGGTCTCCTCGTCGCCGATGAGGCCGTCGATGCGTTCGATGAACGCCTGGTCCCACCGCCGCACGCGCTCGATGCCCTGCGCCACGTCGGTGCAGCCCGGCCCGATCATCGATCCGCCGATGGCCTCGGCGAGCGCCAGCAGCTGCGTGACCACCGTGGAGAAGCCGCCGAATCCCTGGCCTCGCAGCAGGTCCATGTGCTCGTCGATGACGCTGATGGCCAGCTGGCGGGCGCCCGCCTGGCTCAGCGGCTGGGCGTTCTGGTCGAAGCCGACCAGCAGGCCGTATTGGCGCACGATCGACTGGAAGAACGCGTCGTAGGTGGAGACCTCCGGTTTCAGGAACGGGTTGGCCGAGGCGCGACCGGGCCTGGCCGCGACGGCGGCGGAGACGCGGGAGAGCAGTTCGGAGGCGGCCTTGCGGGTGAAGGTGAGCCCGAGGATCCGTTCGGGGGGCACGCCCCGGCCGATCAGCGCGATGATGCGCCGGGTCATGGTGTAGGTCTTGCCCGATCCGGCGCCGGCCACCACCAGCACGTCGGCGTTGTCGTCGGCGTTGACGACGGCGGCCTGCTCGGGGCTGTCGGTCGGCTCCGGACGCTTGGTGGCGTTGGTGTTGTTGGAGGCCATATCAGCCCTTCCTTACTTCGTAGACGGTATCGACCTCGCCGGCGCAGGCCGGGCAGACCGCGCTCATATGGCAGTGGGCCAGGTGGTCGGCCTGCGGGCGCGCCACGATGCGTTCGGAGCGCGAGGCGGCCGCGGTGTAGAAGATGCGGGCGATCATGGTCAGCGCCCAGACGGCCTGGGTGCCACGCAGGGCGACGAACTCGCTCCAGGCGCGCGCGCCCACCTCTTGCGGCGCCTCGGAGGGCAGCTCGGGGATGTCGGTGAGCTTGGCGGAGTCGCGATAGTAGCTGCGGGGCGTGAACGCGGTGTCGTTGAGGTGTCCGCCGGCGAAGAGCGGCGGCTGGAAGGTGCTCTCGTCGCCGCCGCTCTGCGCGGGAGCGGTGGCCTCGTCGACGTCGAACAGGGCGCTCTGGGCGATGTCGGGCATGCCGGCGAGCGCCTCGAGGCCATGCAGGCCGGCGCGTTCGGCGGTGCCGCGCAGCTGCTGCGACCGCTCTTCGTCACTGTTGCCCGCGGCGTGGCGTTCGGCCTCGGGGAAGGCGACGCCCAGCTGGTAGCAGACCAGCTGCAGGTCGTTGAACACCTGTTTGGGCCCGTGCTTGTGGCCGGTCTTCCAGTCGATGAGCCGCAGGCGCTCGTTGCCGTTCCCGCCCACGCGCCATTCCGCGCGGTCGATGCGCCCGGTGAGCCGGATGCGCAGGTCCTCGCGCATCCCCTCCGGCCATCCGCCGTTGAGCGCGCCCATGATGGCGGCGAGCTCGCCGCGGCTGATCGGGGTCACCGAGTCGATGGCGTTGTAGGCTTCCAGGACGTCGTCGAGGCCGAACATGGCGGCGAAGGAACTCTCGCACTGCGCCTGTTCGAGCCGGCCGACGGTGAAGTTCTTGGTGTTGCCATGCGGATAGCCCTGCTCGTTGGAAAGCACGAAGTAGGTGGCGATGTCGCCCAGCGCGTGCCCGGCGCCCTCGTCCTTGCGCTCGGCCTGATAGCGCTGCTCGGGGTCGGCGATCTCGGCTGGGTCGCCCGCCAGGGCGTGGTAGAGGTCCATCATGCGCGTGCGGATGGCCTCGATCCGCTCGGTGTCGTCATGCCCCTGCATGAAGTCGGCGGCGTCCAGTCCCAGCTCGCTGGCACGGCAGGCCACCTCGTGGATGATCGAGCCGAAGCTGGTGGCCGCACTCGAGGGCCGAGGACCGGCGAATTCGCTTTCCAGCATCCAGCAGACCGGGCAGGCCCAGATGCGGTCGACCTGCGAGGGCGAGAGCGTGACCGTGGGGCGGTCGGAGCTTGCGGTCGCGTTCATATCGGACTTGGAAGCGGCACCGGTGGTCTTGCCTGTATCCGTCTGGGAACCGTCACGCCTGCCCGTATGCGCTATGGCTCCCATATAGGGCCACTGGCCCGGGTCGGCCACGTCCAGCCCGGAATCGGCGAGCAGCGCCAGCGATGTGGCGGCGTCACGCACGCCCGCCTGGTCCACGTGTGCGGAGCCTTCCGGTTCCTGCGAGTCGCGCATCAGCTCGGCGCGCGCGGCAGTGACGATGCCGCGCGGGTCGGCGTCGAGCCCGGAGTATCGGTCCGCGCCTTCGAGCACGGCGTAGCGCACCGATTCCGGGTCGCGGTCGAAGCGCTCGGGCATATAGATATAGAGGAAGTCGGAGGGGGCGGTGTCGTCGCTCAACACGGCGCTGACCAGCAGTTTCGAGCCGGCCCGGGTGAGCGCCACCAGGAAGCTCTTCTGCTCGGCGCCCAGCACGCGCGCCAGCTCGGGATCACGGCCGGTGACGGCCTTCTCCCAGTCGTCGTCGAGCCCGCCGTCGAGCACCATGGCGGCCAGGTCCTCGCCGCCGAACAGGGTGTTGCGCGGCTTCAAGTTGGGCCAGACGTCCTGTTGCATCCGCACGATGGCGACCATGGGCCAGTGCCCGCCGGCCGAGCCCGCGGGGGTGGTGAGCGTGACGGCCTGGTCGATGGGCGCGACCTTGGCCAGCGAGTCGGCCTCGATGCGCATCGAACGCACGCCGGCGATGAAGTCGGCGACACTCTGCTTCGCGCCGGATCCGGCGGCATAGGCGAAGAGCCTCATCATCACGTCGAGCCGGTCGTTGGCGGCCCGGCCCTCGGCCGTGTTGGCGAGTGCCCTGACCTGCCAGCCGCGCGCCACATCGCAGGCGTCCCAGGCCAGCCCGAGCGCATATTGCGGCTCGTCGGCGGGCAGCGAGCCGAGCTTGCCCGCCACCTGCCCGACCAAGGCCCACACGTGCGCGAAGGCGCGGGCCGACGGACTGCCGCCGCCCACCTGGTCGATCATCCTGAGGATCATCTGGGCCGGGTCGTCGGAACCGGCTGCGGCGGCATCGACGTTTTCACGGTCGTCCTTGCCGTCATCCACGGCCTGGCGCGTATTCGCGTTACCGTCCTCCTGGCCGCCGAGGGCGAGCATCACATACATAGCCTCGACGCCGAAGGGCATCGGGCGGCCGGCGGCCGGGTCGACGATGCTGTCGTCGACGCCGACCTCTCCGTCGGGTTCGGTGTCGAACCCCTCACGCATCCCGCGCCACCGCTCGCGCAGCTGCGGCAGGGTGGCGGTCACGTCGACGTCCAAGGTCTCTTCGGAACTCGCCGCATCCCCCGTGGCGCCACCGTTCAGACCGGTTTCACCACTGCCCCCGTCCCGCCCCTCGTCCATGACGCGGGAAAGCGAGGCGATGGCCCGCATGATCGAGTCGACCGGGTCGAAGCGCGCAGGCGTCTCGCCGCCACGTTTCGACCGTGCCGCCACCAGCGGGCTCTCCATCAGTTCCCGTGCCCGCGAGCGCACGAAACGCGCCAGCCGCACGGGGTCGTCGGAGCGCGCGGCGGCACCGCGGCGACGCAGCTGGGCGAGCTCCACCAAGGCGAAGAGCCCCTGCACGCTCGGGTCGTCCTTCAGCGGTTTGGTGACCGCCGAGTAGCGCACGGGCACGCCGTCGCCGCGCAGCCGTTCGCCGAAGGCGCGGACCACGTCGTTGTCGTGGGCGATGACGGCCATGTCGTTCCACGGCACGCCCTGGACCAGATGGGCGCGCTTGATCCGGAAGACGATGTCGTCGAGCTCCTCGCGCTCGCTGCGGTAGAGGGCCGTGCCCACGCTGCCGTCGCGAAGTGTCGGCGAGGCGGCGTCCAACGGCGCGATAGGCAGGGCGCCGTCGAGCGCGGGCAGCTTGCCTGGGCGTTGGGCGACGGGCACGTCGGTGTCGCGCTCGCTGGCGATCGACAGGGAGACGCGCGAGGCGACCAGATCGAGATACGAGTGCCCGGCGTCCTTATTAAATGTGGCTGTATTATTCGCATCATTGTCATCGTCGGCATCGTCAGCGTCATCGCCGCCGGACCACGCGTCCAGCTCGACCGCCACCGCCGAGATGGGCGCCTGCCGCGCCCGAGCGAACAGGTATTCTGGGTAGGAGCCGCGGAAGGTCTGCACCGCCTCGTCGGGATTGCCAATCAGCGCAAGCCTCGTCCCACGCGCGGCGAGCGCCTCGAGGAAGGCGAGGCCGGCGAGGGTGAGGTCCTGGAAGTCGTCGGCCACCACCAGCGCCGGCAACGATTCGGCGCCGACACTGCCCACGGCCCGCGCGCCCTCGACAAGCAGCCGCGAGGAGTCGAGACGGAACTCGTCGGGGTAGCTGCGCGCGACCATGGCCGCGTATTCGCCCCGCAGCGCGAAGGCCAGCCGCCATTGCACGCCCAGCCGCTCGGTGCGTTGCGTGTGGTGTTCGGCCTCGCCCAGCGCCTCCAACGCCGCCGATTCGCGCCCGGCGTCGAGGCCGAGCTCGTCCATGCGCGCGAGCATGTCGCGCAGCTGCATCACCAACGTGTCGTCGATGCCCCTGGCGAAGAGCACGTCGCTGCCACCGATGCCCTGCGAGGTGGTCCTGGCCGCGGCGCCGCCGTCGTCGGACCGCTCGCCGTAGATCGTCTGCGCCCAGTCACGGGAGGCGAAATAGCGCCGTAGCAGCTCGCAGGTGCCGCACAACTCGCCGGCCTGCGCGTGGGCGATGTGCACCCCCACCACCGCGCGCAACAGGGCGTCCTGCTCGGCGCCGTTGAGCAGCTTGGGCTGCGGCCGGTCCGCCGCCTTGCGTTCAGCGCCGACCATGCGGAAGGCGATGGCCGAAAGCGTGGTCACCGGCCTCGCCCCGGAGCTCGTCCCGCGCGCCCTGATCACCCGGTCGGAAAGCCTGTCGGCGGCCTGGCGTCCCGAGACCACCATCGACACCCGTCCGTCGCCGAAGCGCCCGATGCCCTCGAGCGTGGCCCGCAGGCCAAACTCGGTCTTGCCACAGGCCGGAGGCCCGGTGACCACCACCGCGTGCGGGGCGTCGCCGGTCCCGTCGCCGTCTCCCCCGATCAGCCGGCGCACGGCGTCCATCGCCGTGCCGCCCTCGAAACGCCCTCGCCTGTTTGTCATCATCGTTCCAGTCTAGGTTCCCTCGTGCCCGAGCGGCAAAAAACGGGCCGGACGTGGTTTGGTCACGTCCGGCCCGATGGATTCAAGCCCCGCCGGCCGTCAATGAGAGCAAACGGCCGGCGGCGTTTCGATCAGATCATGCCTTCTGCTCGGCGAGCTGATCCTGGACATACTTGCCCTTGGCGCCGGTCTCCGGCAGCAGGACGAGCGGGATGAAGCTCAGCAGGAAGAGCACGCTCTCGATGGTGAGGTTGAGGCCCCAGTTGTCACCCGCGACCTTGCCGACGATCAGCGGCAGGAAGTAGGAGAGCAGCAGGCCCACGGTGCCGATGACGCCACCGGCGCTGCCCGCGTACTTGGTGCCGATCTCCTTGATGGCCGGGGTCATCGCCTGGATGATCGGGCCGGAGAGCGCGGTGAAGAAGCCGTTGAGCACGAGCATGGCCCACATGCCGATGCCCATGGGTACGTACCAGTTGGCGATCATGATCACGCCGCCGATGACGGTGGTGATCAGCAGGAACGCCTTGTTCTTGCCCATCTTGGTGCAGAAGGCCGGGCCCACGATGCAGGCGAAGAAGCTGCCGACGGTGATGACCGCCGCGAGGCTTCCGGCCAGCTGGGGGTTGACGCCCTTGCTGATCTGCAGCGCGCTGGGCAGGATGGTGGCGTAGCCGGTGGTCGAGGCCAACGTCAGGCCGTAGGCCAGGGCGATGAACCAGACGTTCTTGCTCTTCATGGCGGTGCCCAGATAGGTCATCACCGATTCCGGCTCGGGCATCTCGACGCCCTCGGGCGCGTCCTTGGCCAGCAGGATCCAGAGCACGAAGGAGACGGCCATGGCGACCGCGCCCACCATGTAGGAGATGAACAGGCTGCCCATCAGCGTCGCGCCGGCCTGCGCCACCACGATGGCCACGCAGGAGACGGCGTAGAAGACGCCCATGGCGAAGCCGGTCTGGTCGGCGAACCAGGTGCCGAGGATCTTGGCCAGGTTGGCGTTGAGGCAGGCGATGCCGAAGCCGATCAGGAACATGGTGATCAGCTGCATCGGCATGGAGCCCAGGGTGAAGCAGCGCACGAAGGCGCCGACCACGGAGACGATGGTGCCGATGGTCACAATCTTCTTGACGCCGTAGCGGTCGGCCAGGGTGCCGGAGGGGATCGAGAGGAAGACGGCGGTCAGCATCGGCATAAGCATCATGCTGGAGAGGCCCGCCGCGTCGGAATGCAGCATCTTCATCACGTCAGGGCCCCAGGCGGAGACCTGGTATTGCAGGAAGTTCGCCACGAAGCAGATCAGGCAGACGACGAACAGCACCGCCCAGCGCTTTGCGGGGAGTTTGTTTTCTTTCATAGCTTGTCCTTTGTCGTTTTCCTACTTGAGAATCGACTCGTCGTACATCGGCGTGAACGCCTTGATGTTGTCGTCGTTGATGTTCTGGCGCACTTCCCACTTCTTGTCGTTCATCACCATGTAGTTGCGATTCGCGTCGTCGAAGGCGGGCCACTCGGGCAGGCCGACGAGCTCCGGGCGCGGCTTGCCGTACTTGGCGAAGCTGTACCAGACGGCGTTCATCTCGTCGCTCAGGTGCTCCGGCGGGTTCGGGCCGGTGAACTCGAGGCCGTCGGAGGTGTCGAGGTTACGCATCACGAACGGCACCTCGATGGCGTGGCAGGAGCCCATGCCCTCCTTGGTGGACTTGTAGGTGAACAGATAGGTGTAGGTCGGACGGTACTGGCTCTGCTCCAGGGCCATCAGGTCGGTGCCGACGCGGAAGCCGGTCTGGTTCATGAACTCGACGTAGTCGTTGTCGAGCTCGTCCTGGCCGTGCAGCTGGGCGAAGACCTTCTCCCACTTCTCCACGGGGGTCTTCTTGTCGAAGTGGAACGGGAACTGGCCGTGCCAGAACGGCTTGAGGTCCTCGAAGTAGAACTTGAAGTAGTTCATCTCGTTCTCGCAGCAGCCGGTCATGATGTCGACGTCCTTGGCGGCGCCCTCGGCCCAGGCCTTCATCGGGTTCTTCGGCAGCAGCGTGCCGTCGCAGACCGGCGAATAGGTCAGGGAGACGACGTTGCGGTCGCGCTCGCACATGATGTCCATGCCGTGGATGAGCTCGTCGGAGCTCTTCTGCTGCAGCTCGTCGACGCTCTTGCAGCCCATGATCTCGGCGAATTCGTGGGCGAAGGGCTCGGCCATCTCCGGGGTCTTGTAGAGCTGGATGGGGCCGGACTCGCAGATCGCGCGGTTGAACAGGCCCTTGGCGGCCGGGCAGATCGCCAGCAGCGCGGCGGAGGAGGAGCCCGCGGACTCACCGAAGAGGGTGATCGAATCGGGGTCGCCGCCGAACTGGGCGATGTTCTTCTTGATCCACTTCAGCGCGAGGATCTGGTCGAGCATCTCGAGGTAGCCGGCCTCCTTGTAGTCCTCGCCGCCGGGCAGGGCGGAGAGGAGCATGGAGCCGAAGACGTTGATGCGGTAGTTGATGGAGACCAGCACCACGTCCTGCTTGGCGGCGAAGTTCTCGCCGAAGTAGAGCGGGTCGGCCGAGCCGCCCGAGAAGTAGGCGCCGCCGTGCACGTAGACCATGACCGGCTGGTTCTTCTTGCTCTTGTCCTTCACCCAGACGTTGAGGTAGAGGCAGTCCTCGCTCTGCGGGTTGAGGCTCGAGGGCTCGTACTTGTCCTTGTCCTGCATGGCCGAATAGCCCAGGCGGCGGCAGGAGATCAGCTCGTCGGACGGCTCCAGCGGCTCCGGGACCTTCCAGCGGCGGTCGCCGATCGGCGGCTTGGCATAGGGGATGCCGAGATAGGTCTCGACGTTCTTCTCCGACATGAAACCATCGAGGACACCGGTGGTCGTTTTCACTCTCTGCAATGTCATCGCATTGCCTCCTGTTCGTTTGGCCGCGGCCCGGAATCGTTGCGATTCCGCGCTTTTCGGCTCTTTTCTCTTGAAAACGCCCTCAGGCTATACCCCTGTCCGACACCAAGGTCAAGGCCTGGCGGAAGTGGTGTGCCCCCTGGCTAAAATAGGCAGAAAGAGCCAAAAAATCCATGATTTTCGGACTCAACTACCGGAAACCGTCGGAACGAACCTTGGAGTCGGACCAAGGATGGTGGAGGTGAGCGGTCATGAGCGAAGCGCGGGAGGACACGGGCGAGGTGCTGACGGGCGCGGACGGGTCGCCGTCGAACATGACGGTCGTGCATCCGTTGCGCGAGGGGAAATCCGTCAAGGAGACCGCCCGAATCTACGGCATCAGCGCCGACACCCTTTATTATTACGAGCGCCAGGGCATCCTCACTCCCCGGCGCAACCCCTACAACTCCTACCGCGTCTACGGTTCGGAGGACTTCTTCAAGCTCAACATCATCACCGAGCTGCGCTCGCTCGGCTTCAGCATCGAGAAGACCGCCCGCTACCTCAAGCACCAGGACTTCAAATCGACCCTGGAGCTCACCTCCGAGGAACTGGAATCCATCAACCGGCAGATCGACGAGCTTTCCGAGCACCGCGCCGCGATCCACGAGGAGCTCACGGTCTTCCTCTCCTCGCTCTCCGACGCGCAGACCTCGCTGACCACCTTCGAGCACTACGACGAACGGTCCTTCGAGCTGGTCTCCAACGACCTGGTCTACGACAAGGACCTGCCCTACACCTTCGCCAAATACAGCGCGCTGAGCAAGCGGGAGCGGCTCAAGGCGCTGCGCAGCATCCCCGCCTACGTGGTCGACGTCACGCAGCTGGCCGACGACTGCTTCCCCGCCAAGAAGACGCTGCTCTACACCGGCGACGCGAACCCCAAGACCCCTTATATCCTGCCGGCCGGCCTCTATGCGGGCAGGACCTTCAAGGGCTCCTTCCCCCGCTGCCCCGAGATCTACCAGCAGATGGCCAGGAAGATCGCCGAGAAGGGCTATGCGATGTGCGGCGACCCGATCGAGTACTGCCTGATCGGCGACTATGAGTCGGCGGACCAGTCCGAGCACGTCACACGCATGGAGATACCGGTCCGGGAGACCGCCAAAGGCAAGGCGGCCTAGCCACTCAGGACCGGCGACCGGCCTTGTCCCGCGACGAGACGGCCCAGCCGACCAGGGCGAGCGCCAGCGTGCACACCGTGGTGAGGCAGGGCAGCGCCAGGCCGGCGTGGTAGCCGGCGGCGTCGAGCACCATGCCGGCGAGCGTGGAGCCCAGCGAGCTGCCGACCTGCCCGGCGGTGCCCACCCAGGAGAGGCCTTCGGTGAGCTGGCCGACCGGCACCATGCCCTGCACGATCAGGTTGCCGATGGCGTAGATCGGCGAGACGCACAGCCCCGAGACCATCGAGAGCAGCGCGAAGAGCACGAGGTGGCCGACGCTCAGCCAGATGAGCAGATAGCCCAGCGCCAGCAGCGTGAGGAAGACGACCATGTGCCGCCAGTTCGAGCCCTTGGGCGCGTGCGCGCCGAACACCAGTCCGCCCACGCACGAGCCGATGGCGAACATGGAGAGCTGCACGCCCAGCAGGCCTTGCCGTCCCAGCGCCTGCATCATGCTGGTCACGGAGACATCGAAGGCGCTGAAGCTCAGGTTGTAGACCACGAAGATGACCAGCAGCGGCACCACGCCGCGGCACAATAGCACCGTCCTCGGCCTGTGGGCCCCATGGCCGCGGTCCTCGAGCAGATGGTTGACCGGCCGTGAGGGCCCGCGGTCCGGGCGCACCACCACCCCGTCGGCACCGTTGGCCCCGGCCACGTCGGCGTCGTCGCGCGAGGCCATAGGCACCTCGACCACGCTGAGCACCGGCGGCTGCGTGCGGCGCAGCGAGAAGAAGACCGAACCGCCGAGCAGGCAGGCCACGGCGGGTACGAAGAGCTGCGAGACCGGGTGCACCGAGGTCGCCAGGAAGGCGGCCAGGATGGGCCCGACGATGAACATCACCTCGTCGATGGCAGCCTCCATGGCATAGGCGGTGTTGAGCAGGTCGGCGTCCTGCGGCCCGCGCAGCGCGTAGGCCCAACGCGTGCGCACCAGGGCGCCGAAGGAGAACTGGGTCAGCCCGGTGAGGATGGCGCAGCCGAAAAGCACCGGCACAGGCAGGCCGGCCAGCGTCGCCACGGCGAAGAGCAGCATGGCCGCCACCTGGATGGCCAGGGCCGCTCCGCCGATGCGATGCTGGCCGTAGCGGTCGAAGAGCTTGGCGTAGATCGGGGCCGAGACGGCGACGGCGAGGATGTAGACGGCGCTCATCGACCCTGCGATCGTCCAGTTGCCGTAGAGCGCGTCGAAGGCGAGGGTGATGCCCAGCCCCATCATGGCCATCGGCAGGCGGGCCACCGCCCCGGAGATGCAGAACGCCTTGGCGCCCGGTATCGAGAACAGCTCCCTGTAGGGATTGGCTTTCCGATGCGGCCCCCCGTTGTTTCCCTCTGGCTTGCAGGCGAACTCATGTGACATCTGGCTGGTCGAAATCGCCGCCGACTGCGCCGTGCTCATACACACCTCCCACTATCCCGTTTACACGCGAATGGGGAATTATGCAAAACAGGGTCCGATCGGCCGTGTTTCCAACGCCGGACGCCCGCTTATTACCTCTTCACTCCGTCACTTGGCCGCGGGCACGTCCCCGGCGTAGATATAGAGGTCGTCGAGGGCGCTGCCGATGGCGCGCACGTCCTCGGGATGCTCGGCGCTCGGACGCTCGGCGTCGCGCGAAAGGCCGTGCGCCTCGTAATAGCCCACGTCGCAGGCGCTGTCGGTGTGCAGGTAGTAGCGGCCCACCGAACGCGAGGCCAGGTGGCGCATCGCCTCGCCCCACAGGTGCCCGCCGATGCCGTGGCCGCGGGCGCCGGCGGCCACCAGGAAGAGCTCCAGCTCGGCCTGCGCGCTCCGCCCGATCTCCGCCGAACGCTCCAGGTCGATCTCCACGTCGCGCCAATACTCGGCGTAGCGCAGCCCCTCGGCGCCGATGGCGGTCGTCTTCAGCTCGTCCGCGGCGCGTTGCCGCTCCCCCTCGGCCTGCGGGAACGCCACCGGGTCGCCGACCACGCGGGTGAGCAGCACGCCCATGAACCGCCCGTCGAGCGTGGCGACCTCGCAGTGGGTGGAGGGCGCGAGGTAGTGCAGCACGTAATAGCGCGACATGAGAAGCGAGACCGGGCTGCCGGCCGTGGGCACGTCGTCGCCCCACATCTGGTCGAAGCGGCCGACCACATCCTCCAGGTCGCTCCACCGCATGGAACGATATACGACTGCCGATGACTCACCCATTGCCGATCCCCCTTTGCATATACGGATACCTCCATCTTAGGGCCGATGGCGCGAAGGCCGGCCGACGAGCCGACAATGCGGCAAAGGCGCATAGCCTGCCCATCCACAGTGTGAGAAAGTTGGCAAAAACAGACCTCGCGCCAAGCCATGTCGAACCGTTTGACACGATACAATGAAAATGTTTACCGATTACTGCAAGGAGGCAATAATGAAGGCTGTTCAATACTATGGCAAGGAACACATCCAGATCGACGAGATCCCCGAGCCCCAGCTCAAGCCCGGCACCATCAAGGTGCATCCGGCCTACACCGGCATCTGCGGCTCCGACCTGCACATGTACTACAGCGGGCCCGAATCCGTGAGCGGCAACGTGCCCGGCCATCCCCATCCGATCTCGGGCGAGAGCATCCCGGTGGTGCTGGGCCACGAGTTCTCCGGCACCGTCGAGGCCATCGCCGACGACGTTCAGACCGACCTCAAGGTCGGCGACCACGTGTGCATCGAGTCGATGATGGTGTGCGGCGAGTGCCCCTCGTGCAAGGCCGGGCACTACAACACCTGCGACAAGGTCGGCGGCATCGGCATCAACGGCCGTGGCGGCGGCATGAGCGAGCATGTGGTGGTCGAGTCGCGCTTCGTGCACGGCGTCGGCGACATCCCGCTCGACCAGGCGGCGCTGATGGAGCCCTTCACCGTGGCCTACCACGCGGTGCGGCGCAGCGGCGCGGAGGCCGGCCAGACCGCGGTGGTCGGCGGCGCGGGCCCTGTGGGGCTCATGCTCGGCGCGGTGCTCAAGGCCAAGGGCCTGAAGGTCATCATGTCGGAGCTCTCCGAGGTGCGCAAGCAGACCGCCAAGGACACCGGCGTGGCCGACGTGGTGGTCGACCCGAGCAAGGAGGACCTGGCCGAGCGCGTCAAGGCCGAGACCGACGGGGCCGGGGCTGATGTGGCCTTCGACGCCTCGGGCGTGGGCGTGGTGGTCCACCAGCTCATCGCCGCCGTGCGCGAGAGCGGCACCGTCATGATCGTGGCCATCCACGTGCGCCCGCTCGAGCTCAACGTCGCCAAGGAGCTGACCCGCACCGAGAAGAGCATCATGACCTCGCTGGCCTATTGCAATGACCACGAGGGCTCCATCAAGCTCGTGCAGGACAAGCACATCGACCTCTCGCCGTTCATCACCGACAAGATCAAGGCCGAGGACCTCGTCGACAAGGGCCTCAAGCAGCTGCGCGACGACGGCGAGCACCATGTGAAGATCCTCGTCGAACTCTAGAATTCAGCCGTCTGCGGCAAGGACGGATACGGTTCCCGCCGCGAACGGCATAAAGGAGAAGGCCCGCGCCACATCCCGGCGCGGGCCTTCCGCTTTGCCCGGCCGGGCCCGACACCACACGCCCGGATGTCTGGGCATCTGCGGTTGGTGAGTCCATCTCATTATCATGGTGGTATCGCACGGCGCATCCGGTGCCACCACGACGTGGCCTCCGGAACAATGGGAGACACAAAAGGAGCGGGATATGGGCATCGCAGGCAACCAGGCGCCGGGGGTGGCCGGCTGCCGGCCCATCCGCACCCTCGGCTCCGGCTCGACGGCCGACGTCTACCTCTACCACCAGCTCAATCCCTCGCGCGACGTGGCGGTGAAGGTGGGCAAGTCCAGGCCCGGCAAGGACTTCAACGCCACGTTCACCCGCGAGGCCGACATCATGGCCGCGCTCTCCACCCATCCCTACATCCTCTCGATCCACGGCTCCGGGCTCACCGACGACGGCCTGCCCTACCTGATGCTCGAATACGCCCCGAACGGCTCCTACAAGCAGATCATGCGCTCGGGTGGCATCGGCGTGCGCGCCATGCTCGACCTCGGCGTCAAGCTCGCCGGCGCCCTGCAGACCGCGCACACCCACGGCGTCATCCACCGCGACATCAAGCCGGCCAACGTCCTGGTGACCGCCCACGGCCTGCCGGCGCTCTCCGACTTCGGCATCTCGACCAGCGTCTACGAATCGCACGCGCGCACCGGCTTCTCGGTGCCCTGGGCCCCGCCCGAGGTGCTCACCGGCGCCGGCGGAGGCGACGAGGCGGCCGACATCTACTCGCTCGCGGCCACGCTCTACGGCCTTCTGGTGGGCAAGTCACCCTTCGAATACTGGTTCCATCCACGCACCCAGCAGCAGCTGGCGCAGCATATCGTCGACGACGCCATCCCCAGGCATTCCCTACCCCAGGTGCCCGACCAGGTCGAGCGCGCGCTGCTCAAGGCCATGGCCAAGGACCCGGGCGCCCGCTACGCCTCGGCGCTGCAGTTCGCCCGCGCCCTGCAGCAGGCCCAGCGCGACTGCTTCGGCTCGATGACGCCGCTGGTGGCCGAGAACGAGCAGCCCTACCCCAGCGACCACAAGCTCGCCGGCAGGCGCGCAGGCGGGCGCGAGGCCAACCCCGCCCTGCCCAAGCGCTCGAAGAAGCCATGGGCCATCGCGGCGGTCGTGGTGGCGGCGTTGGCGGCCATCGCGGCGGTGTTCGTTTTCGTGGTGATGCCGCATATGGACTCCGGCGCCAGCGCCAACCGCACGAGCGTGGGCAACGGCGCCACAACCGAGCGCAAGACGCACGCACGCGACGACGTGGAGGGCAACGACAGGGACGAGTCCGTCGCCGCGCCCGCAAATCTCAAGGGCAGCTCCGACGGCTCCTCCATCACCTTCACCTGGACCAACCCGGACCCGCAGCCGGGCGACACCTACGCCTGGGCCGAGGTCCAGGACGGCGGGGACGGCAAGGGCGCCGGCACCAAGATCGCGCACGGCACCAGCCTGACCATCGACGACCCGGGCACGGCGCAGACCTGCGTGCAGGTGAGCATCGTGCGCGGCGACGGACGGATGTCGCCCACGCCGGCCATCGCGTGCGTGGCGAAATAGGGACAGGGAAACGGCGCGAAGCCATGCGATAGCACCAAATAATAAGGAACGACGGAACAAAGAGACGCATATCTGCACTACGATGGAACGGTAGTGACGAGAAGCAAGGCGGGAACAATGGGCAAGACATCGAACGGACGCGCCAGGCGGCATCGGATCGGCATGGCGTTCAAGCGGCTGAACTCGCAGACCAACCGCCGCTGGCTCACCCCCGTGGTCATGCTGCTCGTGCTGTTGGCGATCGTGGCCGGCGCCATCATCGTCAACACCGTCACCCGCGCCCACGTGCACCTCGACGACGGCACCGTGTGGGTCACCTCCCTGAAGGACCGCAAGGCCGCCAGGTTCAACGTGAGGCTCAAGCAGGCCAACGGCGCGGTCTCGCCGACCACCCCCTCCTTCGACGTCGCCCAGCACGACGACGACACCATCCTCAGCGACGGCACCAAGGCCCAGGGCATCCAGGCGGCCACGCTGGGCATCCACGGCAAAAGCGACACCAAAAGCTCCACCAAGGCGCTGGTCGGCGGCGGCTCGGCGGCGTTCCTCAACTCCAGGACCGGCAACGTGTGGACCGGCAAGGCCAGCGACCTCGACTCCATCGCGCCGACCACCTCGGCCCCGCAGATGCGGCTGGGCGAGGGCGGCAAGGTCGCCGTCACGCACGACGGCGCGATCTACGGCTACCGCCCCTCCGACGGCATGGTGTTCAAAATGGACAACGAGCACGCCAGGGCCGAGCAACTCAAATCGCTGACCGACGGCCAGCACACCAACGCCGACAGCTTCACCGTCATCGGCGACCGGCCGGTCATCGCCACCGGCCACACCCTCGTCTTCAAGGGCGGCAAGGCCGACCTCGATTCCAAGGGCAAGCTCTCACTGCAAGCGCCGCCCACCGACGGCAACCAGGAAGACTGGGTGGCGGCCTCGGCGAGCAACGGCGTGTTCACCCTCGACTTCTCGCACGGCAACAAGGTGGCGAGCTATCCCAACGGCGGCAAGGCCGAGCCGGCGCAGCCCGTCTCCTCCAACGGCTGCCTCTACGCGGCGTGGTCGCAGCAGGCGCACAACTACATCCGCCTGTGCTCCCCTGCCGGCGCGGCCGACGCGACGGGCGCGGGCAAGGCCTCCTACAAGACCCTCGAATCCGTCTCCCCCACCTCGCAGCTCGTCTTCCGCACCAACCACCGGCTCGTCGTGCTCAACGACGTGGTCAACGGCAACGTGTGGAACCCGGACCAGTCCACCAAGGTCATCAAGATCCAGTGGAAGCAGGTGGAGACCAAGAAGGCCACCAACCAGCGCCAGAACAGCGATTCGGCCAACAACCAGAAGGAGTTCAAGCCCACCTGCTCCGCCAAGTCCGGCAGCATCAAGGCCCAGGACGACCAGTTCGGCGCCAGGGTGGGCGGCCAGCAGATCCTCGACGTGCTGCGCAACGACGAGCAGACCGACTGCTCGGTGCTGCACATCACCAAGGTGGGCCCGGTGCAGGGCTCCGGCATCACCGTCTCGCCGATCTACGCCGGCCGCTACCTGCAGCTCGACGCCACCAACGCCAAGCCCGGCAAGACCTCCTTCACCTATGAGATCAACGACGGGCGCGGCCAGAGCAGCGAGGCGACCGTCTCGCTGAACATCGAGGCCGGCGCGGCCAACCAGGCCCCGGCGCAGAGCGACACCCCTCCCGAATACGAGGTGGAGCAGGGCGCGACCATCACCGTCAACGCGCTGGGCTCCTTCACCGACCCGGAGGGCGACCCGCTCACCCTCACCTCGGCCGTGGCCCAGAACAACGACCAGGTGGCCATCTCGACCCGCGCCGACGGCCAGCTCGTCTTCAACACCGGCTCCCTGACCGGCGGGCGCGTGGGCGTGGAGGTGACCGCCTCCGACGGGCGTGCCACCGGCACCGGCCTCGTCTACTTCTCGGTGCGCCCGGCCAACACGCTGCCCGCGCTCATCGACGCGGTGAGCAAGACCACCACCCCCGACACCACCACGACCATCGCCCTGAAGCAGTACGTGCACGGCACCAGCGCCCAGCCGCCGCTGCTCACCGCCGTCAACGCGCCGGAGGGCACCACCACCTCGGCCAATGCCGCCGACCTCTCCTTCACCTTCAAGGCCAGCAATCCCGGCACCTACTACGTGCCCTACACCATCACCCAGGGCAGCATCGAGGCGCAGGGCCTGGCCCGCGTGGAGGTGCAGCCGGTGACCGACCAGTCGGCCAAGCCGATCGCCGCCAACGACGTGGCGCTGCTGGGCGCCGACCGCACGGCCATCGTCGAGCCGCTGAACAACGACACCGATCCGATGGGCGGGGTGCTCTCGGTCACCTCGGTGAGCGTGGACCCGAAGCTCGGCATCAAGACGGGCCTGGTGGCCCACAAGCGCGTCTACATGACGGCCCGCCAGATCCCCACCAAGCCGGTGGAACTGAGCTACACGGTGGCCAACGCCTCCGGCTCCTCGCGCGGCACCATCGTGCTGCAGCCGCCGGCCCTCACCACCACGAACGCCGCGCCCAAGGCGGCCAACATCGACGCGAACGTGCGCACCGGCGGCATCGTCTCGGTGGACGCCATCGACCACGTCTCGCACGCCGACGGCACCACCGTGAAGCTGCAGAACGCGCTGCAGTACAACAAGAAGACCTTCAAGGGCCTGGTCTTCGTCTCCGGCGACAACGTGCGCTACGAGGCCTCCTCCACCCCCGGGGTCTACCCGGTGACCTACACGGTCAAGGACAACGTGGGCAACGCGGCCTCCGGCACCATCACCATCACCGTGCACGCCAAGGACGCCACCACCAAGACCGCCCCCACCCCGCACGACACCCAGGCGCAGGTGGCCTCCGGGCAGAAGGTGCGCATCCCGATCACCCTCACCGGCATCGACAACGACGGCGATGACGACACGCTGCTGGGCCTGGGCAACAAGGCCCCCAAGCTCGGCCGCATCGACGAGGTGGGTGCCAACTACCTGGTCTACCAGGCCTACGCCGATTCCACCGGCACCGACACCTTCTCCTACGCGGTGGAGGACTGGACCGGCCAGCGCGCCCAGGCGCAGATCCGCGTGGGCGTCTACAAGGACACCTCCGGCTCCGGCGTCTACGCGCGCGACGACCAGGTGACCCTGCGGCCCGACACCCGAGCCACCGTGCCCGTGGCGCTCAACGACATCTCCGGCGACAGCACCGACCTCACCGTCTCGCCCAAGCTCGAGGCGCAGGGCATCGACGGCGCCAGCGTCAAGGACAACATGATCAGCCTGAAGACGCCCTCGCAGGCCGGGACCTCCTACGTCATCTACACCGTGCACGACAAGGCCGGCCTGGCCGACACCGGCACGCTGAGCGTCACCACCGACCCCAACGCGCCCATCGAGCCGCCCACGGCCTACGACTATCGTGTGCCCTCGGCCGCCACGCTCGACAAGAAGTCGGTGGACGTCGATCTCTCCCAGTGGATCGCAAACCCCTCGGGCACCGCCGACGAGCTGCAGGTGGGCATCGACCCCTCCGCGCAGGCCCACGCCCGCGTCAAGGGCGGCGCGAAGTCGACCACGGTGAGCATCGACCTGACCAGCGAGGCGCGCAGCGTGCCCTACACCGTCACCAACACCACCTACAACGTCACCTCCACGGCCTTCGTGCAGGTGCCGGCCTACGGCGTCTTCCCTCCGACCCTGCGCCCCAAGGCCCCCAAGATCAAGGTCAACGCCAAGCGCACGGTGACCATCAACATCGCCGACTACGTGCGCGTGGGGCCGGGCAAGACCGCCTACGTCGACAAGGGCTCGGTGAGCGCCACCAAGAGCGCGAACTCCGATTATTACGTCAACGACCAGACGCTCAAGTTCACCGCTCCGCGCGACTACGCCGGCCCGGCCTCGATCACCTTCACCGCCATGGACGGCAAGAAGGACGACCACGCGGTGGGCAAGGTCGACAAGAACGGCGTCAAGCAGGCGAAGATCGTCAACTCCGCGGTGCTCACGCTGCCCATCACCGTCATCGGCCGCAACGTGCCGCCGCCCACCTTCTCCTCGCCGACCATCAACGTGGCCGCGGGCGAGGACGCCAAGACCGTCGATCTGAAGGCGCTCACCCACGCCCCCAGCGGCCTCGACGAGGACGAGAAGGACTACAGCTACTCCGGCGGCGAGGCGAGCGGACCGGTCAGCGCGCACCTGAGCGCGGGCGGCAGGCTTTCGGTGAAGGCCGAGGCGGACGCCCCGGTCGGCTCGATCTCCAGCATCCCGATCACCATCAAGTACTCCAATGGCACCGTCTCGGCGGGCCTGACGGCGCAGGTCTCGCAGTCGACGCGCCCGCTGGCCAAGATCGCCGACGTGCACAAGCAGATCAAGGCGGGCTCGACCGAGACCGTCAACGTGCTCGACGGCGCGTTCAACCCCTTCCCCGGCAAATCGCTGAGCGTGGTGAGCTGCAAGGCCGACGACGCCGCCAAGCTCAAGGTGGACTGCGGGCACAGCGGGTCGATCTCGATCCACGCGGCCTCCGACATCGGCGCCTCGTCGAACACGGTGGTCGTGGGCGTACAGGACGCCACCAAGAGCCACGAGCGCGAGGTGAGCGGCACCATCACCCTTTCGGTAATCGACAAGCCCGACGCACCCCTGCTCTCCCCCATCGCCGGCAAGCCTTCCGACGGCATGGTCAGCCTCTCCTGGACGCCCGGCAGCGCCAACGGCAGCCCCATCACCGACTACGAGGTCAACTGGGGAGAGGGCAGCAAGTCGTGCGGCGCCGTCACCACCTGCCAGGTTACGGGGCTGACCAACGGCAAGACCTATTCCTTCAAGGTCCGCGCCAAGAACGAGGTCGGTTGGTCGAAGGAGTCCGCGGCGGTGGACGGCATGCCCGACAAGGTGCCCGACGCCCCCGGCAACATCAAGGTGACCGGCGGCTACCACAAGGTGGACGTCAGCTGGGACGCACCGACCTCCACCGGCAGCAAGCCGGACTCTTACAGGGTCACCCTGAGCGATGGGCAGAGCGATACGACCAGCGGAAATAGCCTGTCATTCGACATCGCAGACGGTTCCATCAGCGACGGCCAATCGATCAAGGCCAAGGTCCAGGCGCACAACCGCGCCGGCGACGGCGTCGAAAGCGGTTTCGAAGGCGACGCCAAGCCGTGGGGCGACCCGGACGCTCCCTCGGTCAGCCTCAACCAGACCGACGACTCCCACATGACAGTCACCGCGAATGCCGGCAACACCCACAACGCAGGGTGCTCCAGCATCGCCATCAGCGGTGCGTGGACGGGGACCGTTTCCTGCTCCGGCGGCTCACATACCTTCCTCCTCGACGACGGTCAGTACGGCCAGGACGTCACCGTGCACGGCAAGGTGAACGCCTCGAAGTCGGGGACGTCTCCCAAGACCGGCGATGCCAGTGCGCCAGCAACATACCATATCAACGAGCCCAGCAACGTCCAGATACATCTCGAAGGCAACGATACTTGCATGCTGAGCTGGTCGGGCAACGGCAGGCACAACGGCTTCCAGATCGACAAGGAGAAAGTGGGCAGCGGCACGACTTTCAAGCGTTGGCACGTCGATCCTTGGGTCGACTGCGACAATCACACAATCGCACAGACGCTCGGCGACCAAGTCGGTCCCACAGCTTCCGCCAATGGCAGCAATGTGGGCTATTACCCCAAGGCCGACATGAGAGGCATCGGCCTGACATGGCAAGACCATGACCACATCACGGTCTCCGGCACACCGACTACCTATAACCAGGGTTGGCAAGCCAAAATCCACATCTGGGCCAACGGCCAGGAACATGACTACGATTGGGCGTCCTCAATCGACGTGCACGACCTGCCCGACAGCTCCGACTACACCTGGCAGGTCCAGGTCTTCGGCAGCGATTCCCGCCTCAACAACGACACCGGCGACCCCAACCAGCACCATGTCGGCAGCATCCGTCGAAGCATGCAGTCACTGCGGCCTCAAGCGTCCGCACTGAGCCTCGACTCCGATGATGCCTCCGTTATGTCGATGACTCCGTCGTCCCGAAAGCATCCGCGCCAAGCCAATGCCCAATCCAACAACTTCAACCATCGCCAAGACGCAAGGCCAACCACAAAGGAGAACCGATGACCGAGCAGAACCAACAACCAGTCAGTGACGAGACGCAACTGTCGGACGCCACCCACCTGCCGAGCCGCGACGACACCACCGGCTCGAACGGCACCGTGTTCCCCTCGCTGCCCAACCGCGGCGGCGGCCAGCCCATCGACGACGGCACCATCCTCTCGAGCCTCAACGGTTCCCTGCCCGACGCGACCGGCGAATCCGAGATCGGCGAGGAGACCGTGCTGAGCGCCTCGGCGCCGCAGACCGCCTTCCCGGCCGAGACCTCGCTGCCCATGGATGACGGCACGGCAGGCAGCGCCTCCGGCCAGAGCGCCGCCCAGCCGGCTTCGGCATACGATGACCCGGCCCCGGCGATGGCCCCGACGGCCGCTCCGGCGACCGCCACCCCATCCGCAACCGCGGCGACTCCTGCGGCGCCGGCCTCCGCAACCACCGCCACAACTAGCACCACGTCCGCCGCCCCCACCATCATGCGCGAGGCGAGCCCGGCCATCCGCAGCTTCCAGCGCGACTTCACCAAGCTCACCGACAACATCTCCAAGGTGGTGGTCGGCAAGCCGAACCCGATCAAGCTGTGCGTCACCGCGCTGATGGTCGGCGGCCATGTGCTGCTGGAAGACAACCCCGGAACCGGCAAGACCCAGCTGGCGCGCGGCCTGGCGAACTCCATCGAGACCTCGTTCAAGCGCATCCAGTTCACCCCCGACCTCCTGCCGAGCGACGTGGTGGGCGTGACCTTCTACGACCAGAAATCCGGCGAGTTCGAGTTCCGCCGCGGCCCCGTCTTCGCCTCCATCGTGCTGGCCGACGAGATCAACCGCGCCTCGCCGAAGACGCAGTCCGCGCTGCTGGAGGTGATGGAGGAGCAGAAGACCACCGTGGACGGCAAGACCTACGACATGCCCCAGCCCTTCATCGTCATCGCCACGCAGAACCCGCTCGAGCAGCTGGGCACCTACAAGCTGCCCGAGGCGCAGATGGACCGCTTCCTGATCAAGACCTCGCTGGGCGCGCCGAGCCGCGAGACCGCCATCGACATTTTGAAGCAGATCGACGTCACCGACCGCGCCAACGCCGTCTCGCCCGTTTTGGACGAGGACGACATCCTGCGCATGCGCCGGGTGGCCGGCGAGGTGCACGTCGACGAGCACATCCTCGAATACATCGAGCGGCTGGTGGAGGCCACAAGGCTCAGCGAGAAGACCAAGGTCGGCTCCTCCATGCGCGGCGCCCTGGCGCTGACCCGTTGCGCCCGCATCTGGGCGGCGGCCGACGGACGCGGCTATGTGATCCCCGACGACGTGCGCGACCTCGCCGGCGCCGTGCTGGCCCACCGCATCAACCTGACCGCCGAGGCCGCCTTCAAGGGCGAGAAGCCCGAGGACCTGATCGACGAGATCCTCGAGGCCGTCCCCGTGCCGACCATCGGAGCGTGAGGAAGCCCGCATGCAACGAACGCGACAGACATCCCGCGCCTCACTGCGGCTCGGCCGAATGAGGCCGGGCGCGGCGAAGCCAGGTTCCGGCATGCCCGGCCAGGCCAATTCCGGACCCACGCAATCCGGACCGGCAAAGCCCGGCTCCAAGAGGCCCAACCTCAGGATGCCGAACATCACCATGCCCCCGGCCCTGCTCCGCTTCTTCCGCAAGGCACGGCGCTGGCTCGGCAGGGCGCGCAAGGCGGCCCCCGGCTGGCTCACCTCCTACGTCTCGCCCCTGGGCTGGTGCGTGCTGGCGCTCGGTGTGGCGAGCCTGGCGGCCTTCCCGGCCCTGGGCTGGCACGAGCTGCTCGTCATCGCCGTCATCGCGCTGGTGATGGAGGCGGCGGGACTCGTGATGTCGCTGGGCAACACCTCGTTCAAGGCGACCCTCGGCCTTTCCGAAAGCCGCATCACCGTCGGCGAGAGCGTGGACGTGGACGTCGAGGTGGCCAACCCCGGCAAGGTCCCCACCGTCAGCGCCACCGGCGAGCTGCCTTTGGGCGAGGCGCGCAAGACCTTCCGCATCCCGGCCCTGGCCCCCGGCAAATCCAAGCGCCAGCAGGTCCGCTTCCGCGCCGCCACACGCGCGGTGCTGCCCGTCGGCCCCCTGTCGATCCGCAAGGGCGACCCGTTCGGCCTCATCCGCCACGAGCAGTCGCTGAGCGAGACGATCGACGTCTATATCCATCCCAGGACGGTGCGCCTGAGCACCCTGAGCTCCGGGCTGGCGCGCGACCTCGAGGGAGGCCCCACCGAGCAGGTGGTCGACGACGACCTCGATTTCTACGGCCTGCGCGAATACCGCCCGGGCGACGACATGCGCAACGTCCACTGGCTCTCCTCGGCCAAGACGGGCACGCTGATGATCCGCCAATACGACGCCACCAAGCGCACCGACACCTCGCTGACCCTGGCCTGCAACCCCGCCGCCTACCCCGGCGAGCGCGAGTTCGAGACCGCGGTGAGCGTGGCCGCCTCCATCGGCGCGCAGTGCCTGGTCGACGACCGCCCGCTGGTCTGCCGCGCCTCCACGCGCGAGAGCCGGGCCACGCATCCCACCCGTTTCCTCGACTGGTGCAGCGGCATCACGCCCGACGCCGACGAGGACCCGAACCTCGCCTCGGCCACCCTCGAGGGCAGCCCGAACGCCTCGTTCTACTTCTTCGTCACCGGCTCCCTGGCCGATTTCGAGGCCCTGCGCCGCGTCGCCGCCACGATGCCCGGCGAATCGGTGTGCGTCATCTTCCAGGTCGACCCCTCGCAGGACGTCTCGATACGCCGTTACGACGGCTTCACCCTGGCGAGCGTCGACCAGCTCGAGAACCTGCCCCTGGTGATGGAGGCGCTGCGATGAGACTGCATACCCCGCATATTCCGCTTGCCGACATCACCGGTACCGCTGGCACATCCGGCACCACTGGAACCGCCACCGGCCGCGCCAACGGCTCCTGGGCCTCGGAGACCCGCTCCCCCATCGTGCTGAGCGACGGCCGCGGCTATTCCTTCGTCACCCCGCACCGCTCCCGGCGCGCCTGCCTGCTGGGCCTGGCCGCAATCCTGGCGATCATCTGCCTGAGCTCGGCCAACCTCATCGACGCCTACGGCTCCGCCCTGATGTGGGCCGGCGTGGCCATCCCCGCAGCGCTGCTCGGCTGCCTGATCGCCTTCGCGGGCACCTTCCCGGCCCTGCGCCTCTGGTGGCAGCTGGTCTTCCTGGTCGTCGCCCAGTTCGTCGTCGGCCCGGTCATCACGCTCAACGGCACCACGATCGCCCATCTCGTCCCGACGGCGGACACCCTCACCCAGGGCGCGATCGACACGTTCGGCGCGTTCAAGTACGTCATCTCGGTGGCGGCCCCGGTCGGCGGCGCGGACGGCGGGCTCATGGCCCTCTGGACGCTCAACCTCCTCACCGCGCTGTTGGCCGGCGTGCTGGCGGCCGACGAGGCCCACGACCTTTCGCTGGCGAGCATCGTGCCGCTGCTGCTCAACCTAGTGGTCAGCGCGCTGCTGGGCACCTCCACGGGCACGGCCCGCGTGGCCTGCCCCATCGTGGCGATGATCGTCCTGGTCGTCTGGCTGGCCTGGCGGCGCCACTCGCTCAACCTCAACCGGCTGGCGAGCGCCACGGTCATCGTGGTCATCGCCGCGGCCCTGGCGTTCGGCGCGTGCCTGGTGGTCCCGCAGCACCGCCTGACCCTGCGCGAACGCTACAACCCGCCGCTCGACCCGCACCAATACACGAGCCCGATGAGCGACATGCGCTCCTACGTCAAGGACCACAAGAAGGACACGCTGGTCACCGCGCGCGACCTGCCCGCCGGCACGCCCATCCGCCTGGCGGTGATGGACCGCTTCGACGGCAACGTGTGGAACCTCTCCGATTCCTCCGACGCCTCGGATTCCTCGGACTACCGCAAGGTCGGCAGCGCCATCCAGGCCGATGACGAGGGCAGGGGCTTCAAGGCGCGGATCACGGTGCACGGCGGCTTCTCGGAACAGTGGCTGCCGCTGGCCGGCGACGCCACGTCCATCACCTTCGCCGACGGGCAGGGCAAGGGTGCCAAGTCCACCAAGTCCGACGGCCAGGATTCCTATTACTACAACCTCGGCACGCATTCGGCCATCGTCCCCGAAGGCACCCAGGCCGGCGAGACCTACACCGAGACCGGCGTCATCCCCGAGGTGCCCTCGGCGCAGGAGGTGGCGCGCTCCAGCGCCGACCACGTCTCGCAGCCGGCCACCAAGGACGTGCCCGACAGCGTGGGCAAGCTCGCTCCCTCCCTGGTGGGCAAGCAGTCCAGCGACGGCAGGACCGCCGACGCGCTGGCCACGGCGCTGAAGACCAAGGGCTGGTTCTCGCACGGCCTGACCGGCGACTATCCCTCACTGCCCGGCCACGGCAACTACCGCATCGACCAGATGCTCGCCGGCAGCGCGATGGTGGGCGACAGCGAGCAGTACGCCTCCACGATGGCCCTGATGGCGCGCGAGCTGGGGCTGCCCAGCCGCGTGGTGCTCGGCTTCCTACCCAAGGACAAGGACGGCGGCATCTCCAAGGCCCGCACCAAGCAGACCAGGAACGGCACGGTCACCAATTTCACCGGCAACGACATCGAGGCCTGGGTGGAGATCAAGCTCAAGGGCCACGGGTGGGTCGCCTTCTACCCCACGCCCAAGGAGACGAAGGTCCCCAACAAGAACCAGGACCTCACCCCGCCCAAGCCCAAGACGCTGGTGCGCCAGCCGCCGGTGCCGCTCACCGACCCGTTGCGCGACCAGAACCAGGCCCGCAACCGTACGTCGCTCAACGGCGACGAGGTCGACGACTCGCTCTTCGGACGCGTCTTCGCCAAGGTCTTCCACGTCATCGGCGTGGTGGCCTACTACGGCAGCCCGCTGTGGATCGTTCTGGGCATCTGCGGGATCATCCTGCTGGTCAAGGCCGTGCAGCTGGCGATGATGCGGCGCCGTGGCTCGCCGGGCGCGCGCATCGCCTCGGGCTGGAAGGCTCTCGACATGCTGGCCCTGCAAAGCGGCATCCGCACCCACGGCACCCGCCGCGAGCAGTCCCGGCAGATCGCCGAGGCACTGGGAGCCGACAAGACGGACGAACTCGAGACGCTCTGCCACGAGGCCGACTGGGCCGCCTTCTCCGGCGCGCAGCTGGGCGAGGACGCGCCCGAGCGGTATTGGCAGCGCATCGACGAGTCCCGCAGCCGCATCCTCTCCGGGCAGACCCGTTGGCGCAGGCTGCGCACGCGCCTGTCGCTGCGGGGCGTGCTGGGCAGGCCCACCATCGCCGGCCTGGTCGCCGGACTCAAGGCCGCGGCATCCGCCCTGTTGCGCACGGCGAAGTCTATACTGGCTCATACAGGCAAGAGAGCAACCGAGAGGAAAGGCCGCAGATGAACGCTGCATGCATCCACACCGCCATCGGCAGCGACATCGGCAACAAGCGGCGCAACAACCAGGACAACGGCCTGGCGGCGCTCGGGGTCTATGTGGTCTGCGACGGCATGGGCGGAGGCGTCGGCGGCGAACGCGCCAGCGGCCTGGTGGTCAAGCATCTGGCGGCCCTGGCCTCCAGGCACACCCGCGAGCGCGCCGACATCGAGCGGTCACTGGCCGAGGCGCAGGAGGAGACCCGCGGGCTCGGCGAGGAGCTGGGAGGCGTGGCCGGCACCACCGCCACCGGACTCATCGCGCCCTCCATTCCCGGCGACGGCCCGATCGACGCGACCTCACCCTGGTACGTCATCAACGTCGGTGACTCGCGCACCTACCATCTCGACCGCCGTGCCGACGGCACCTGCGTGGCCGGCTCCATCTGCCAGGTGACCACCGACCATTCCCAGCGCCAGGAGGCCATCGACTCCGGGCTGATGCTGCCGGAGGTGGCCAACGCGACCATCCCACGCAACATCATCACCCAGTGCATCGGCTCCCCCGACGGCATCGACCCCGACTTCTTCGCGGTCGTGCCCACCGGCCGGTTCCTCGTCTGCTCCGACGGCCTGCATTCGCTCGTCGCCGAGCGCAGGATCGGCGAGATCTGCGAGGCCAACCCCGACCCGCAGGACGCGGTCACCGCGCTCATCGCCGCCGCGCTCGACGCCGGAGGCAACGACAACGTCACCGTCATCGTCGTGGACCTGGATGATGCCGGCGACAACGCTCCCGAACCGTGGCGGGCCTGCAAGCTCGACCGCGGCGAGGACCTCTCGTCCATAGGCGACACCACCCTCGACGGGCTGAGGACCTGAGGCTTGGCCATCGCGTCGGGCATATTTGAATACATACGATAGAAGCAACACCAAGGAGAAAGCAGCAAGAAATGGTCGATTACGATACCGCCGCGGCTGTCGTGCAGGATCAGCAGGCAGACCCGGTCATGCTCGCCAAGATAGCCTACGAGAACCCCGAGTTCGGCGCCAATGTGGCCGCCAACCCGCGGTGCTACCCGGGCCTGAAGCGCTGGATCGCCGAGTTCGGCGACGAGCGCGCCCGGCAGACGCTGCAGGCCATGGGCTTCGCCGCGCCCGAGGGTGGCCCGTCCACCCCGATCCAGCAGCGTGACGACGCGGCCGAGGCACAGGCTGACGCACAGGCCGGTATGCAGGCCAGCGCCCAGGCGGCTGGCATGCAGGAACAGGCCCAGGCCGGGCAGTTCTATGTGGCCGACCAGCAGATCGCCGCGGGCCAGCAGCCCGTCGTCAGCCAGCAGGGCGGCATGGCGCAGCAGCAGGCCATGGCGGGTCAGCAGGCCGGCATGGGCCAGCAGGCCGCCCAGCCCGCCACCAACCCGTATGGCTTCACCGCCGAGCAGGCCCTGGACCCGAACACCGACCAGATGACCATCGCGCGCATCGCCCAGTACGCCCCGGAGCTGCGCGCCTGCCTGGCACGCAACCCCAACACCTACCCCGAGCTGCTCGACTGGCTGGCCCAGCTCAACGACCCGTCCATCAACGCGGCCCTAGCCATGCGCCAATAAGCGGCCTGCCAATCAGTCGATTCATCGGCTCACGACGACGCCCCTGCCCTGCGGTCCAATCCCGCCAGGTCAGGGGCGTCGTGTTATCTCGCCACTTCATATGCGAACGGCGTGCGGTCGGGTGTTCACCCTTCCGCACGCCGTTTGGCGAAACAGATTTGACGTGGCTCTTATTCGCTCAGCTGGAAGAACTGGTCGCCGATACGCAGCGTCACCGGCGGCTCGATCCTGACCGGCTTGCCCTTGACCTGCGTCTCGTGCTCGTCGACGATGACGTAGGTGCCGTTGAGCGAGCCGTAGTCCTCGATCCACAGCGTGCCGTCCTTGTCGAAGCTGATGGCCGCGTGGTTGCGCGAGACGGTGCGCGTCGGGTCGATGAGCTTCACCGACACCGCGCCCTCGGGGATCGTGGCCGAGACGTGGCGGCCCAGCAGGGTGCTGCGGTCGAGCTCGATGTCCTGCCCGGTGGCGTCGTTGTGCAGATGGTAGGTCTTCTTGGGGGCCTTGGCCATGAACGAGGATGAGAGCACGGTGCCGTCCCAATCCTCGATGTCGCCGTCCTCGTTGAGCGCGGGGCCAGACGCGCCACCGACAGCTGCGGCGGAACCGTCGGTGTCGCCGGTGGATCCGTCAATGGACACACCCGGCTCAGCCGACGTGGTGCCGGCGGTCTCATTGCCGACCGATGGTTCGCCGGACGGTGCGGGTTCCATCGTCGCGGTTCTGGCATCCCCGGCCGCCGACGTACCGGCCTCATGCTCGGTTCCAGCCATCGACGTCGCAGCCTCACCTGCGGTATTCCCAGCAACCGTTTCAGCCCCAGCCGCATCGACCATCGACGTCGTGGCCGCACCGGCCATATTTCCGGCCGCAACCCCAGCGTTCCCGGCCGCCGGCATCGCACCCGTAGCATTCCCGGCCGCGGAATCCGCCGCCGACATTCTGTCCGCGGCAGCGTCGGCAACAGGACTTCCGCCCGTCTGCGACCCGTTCAATTCCGAAAGAACAGTGACATCATCGTCGTACCAGCCAGGCTCTGGCGGTGGCGGAAAAGGCGTATTACTCATGTCCTCATTCTACCGCCCCAACACAACATTCGGACCTGTCGGAACCACCGCCGCGCCGGCCAGACCGGTCTCTGCCGCAAACCAGCCGCCAACCAAGAACCCCGATACTCACGTATACCCGGATACACGAGGAGCGCCCCACCGTGCGGTTGGCACAGTGGGGCGCTCCCCGGGATTTCGGTGACCCGAGACGCTAGGCCTCAGGCACCCGAACCATCAAGACCCTCAGAACCTCAGGCGTTGTCGTCGCTCAGGCCACCGAGGTCGGTCTGGCCGCCCTGGTCGTCGAGGAAGTCGTCGGGGTTGAAGTCGTCGCCGAGCTTCAGGTCGCCGAAGTCGATGTTGGAGAAGTCCACATCGTCCAGGCCGCCCTCGCCGAGCTCGCCACCGTTCTCGTCGCCCAAGCCGAAGTTCGGGTAGATGGTGTCGCGGATGGCCTTGTCGGGTTCGACCGTCGCGTTGCGGTAACGCGCCAGGCCGGTGCCGGCAGGGATGAGCTTGCCGATGATGACGTTCTCCTTGAGGCCCTTGAGCTCGTCGGACTTCTGCTCCAGCGCGGCCTCCGTGAGCACACGGGTGGTCTCCTGGAACGAAGCGGCGGAGAGCCAGGAATCGGTGGCCAGCGAAGCCTTGGTGATGCCGAGCAGCTCGGGGCGTCCGGCGGCGGGCTTGCCGCCTTCCTTCACGGCCTGCATGTTGGCTTCCTTGAACTTCGTCTGGTCCACGAGTTCGCCGGGCAGCAGCTTGGTGCTGCCGGAATCGATCACCGTGATGCGGCGGAGCATCTGGTGGACGATCACCTCGAGATGCTTGTCGTGGATGTCCACGCCCTGGGAGCGGTAGACGTCGTGCACGCCTTCGACGATGTTGATCTGGGCGGCGCGCGGTCCGAGGATGCGCAGCACCTTCTTCGGGTCGACGGAGCCCTCGATCAGCTGGGTGCCGGTGTCGATGTGCTGGCCGTCCTTGACGAGCAGCGGCGCGCGGCGGGTCACCGGGTAGGTGATCGGCTCGACGCCCTGGTCGTCGGGGGTCAGCGTGACCTGGCGGCCGTGGTCGGTGTCCTCCACCTTGACGGTGCCCGGGTACTCCGCGATCGGCGCCTCGCCCTTAGGGGTACGCGCCTCAAAGAGCTCGGTGACACGGGGAAGGCCCTGGGTGATATCGGAGGCCGAAGCCACACCGCCGGAGTGGAAGGAACGCAGCGTCAGCTGGGTGCCGGGCTCGCCGATGGACTGGGCGGCGACCACGCCGATGGCCTCGCCGACGTCGACCAGCCTGTTGGTGGCCAGCGACCAGCCGTAGCACTTGGCGCACACGCCGCGCTTGGACTCGCAGGTCAGCACGGAGCGCGCCTTGACCTCTTCGACGCCGTGGGCGACCAGGTCGCGCAGCACGTCCATCGAGAGGGCGTCGTCGCGCTTGTAGAGCACGGTCTTGCCGTCCTTCGGGTCGAGAACGTCGGCGGCGAGCAGACGGGAGTAAGGACCGCCGTCCGCGTCACGCACGAGCACGAGATTGCCGTCCTCGTCGTGGTCGGCGATCTTGAGCGTCAGGCCGCGCTTGGTGCCGCAGTCGTCCTCGCGCACGATGACCTCCTGGGCCACGTCGACGAGACGACGGGTGAGGTAGCCGGATTCCGCGGTACGCAGTGCCGTGTCGGCCAGGCCCTTGCGGGCGCCGTGCTGGGAGATGAAGTACTCCAGCACCGACAGGCCCTCGCGGTAGTTCGACTTGACCGGTCGGGGGATGATGTCGCCCTTCGGGTTGGCCACCAGGCCTCGCATGCCGGAGATCTGGCGGATCTGCATCCAGTTGCCTCGCGCTCCGGACTGCACCATGATGTTGACGTTGTTGTCGTCCTTGAAGTTATCGCGCATGGCATCCGCGACCTTGTCGGTGCATTCGGTCCACAGGTTGATGAGCTCCTGGCGGCGCTCCTCCTCGGTCAGCAGGCCCATCTCGTACTGCTCGTTGACCTTGTCGGCCTGGCCTTCGTAGTCGTGGATGATGTCCAGGCGCTCCGGCGGCTCGACGATGTCGGAGAAGGACATGGTGACGCCCGACCACGGGGCGCGGGTGAAGCCAAGATCCTTCAGGGCATCGAGCGTGGCGGCCACCTGTGCGGTGGAGTAGCGCGTGGCGATGTCGTCGACAATCTCGGAGAGCTTGCCCTTGGCGACCTGCTCGTTGACGAACGGGTAGTCGGTGGGCAGGGTCTCGTTGAACTTCAGGCGGCCGTACGAGGTGCCGAAGAGGATGGAGCCGTCCTTGAACCGCTCCTCCCTCACCGTCTCGGGGCAGCCGAGTTCGGGATCGACGGCCTTGAACTCCGTGGGCTGCCAATCGGTGGGCAGCACGAAGTCCTTGGGCAGGCGCACCAGCACCTTGGCCTGCACATCGACGTCGTGGCGGTCGACGGCCATGCGCAGCTCCTCGACGGAACCGAGCACGCGGCCCTGGCCCTTGGCGCCCTCGACGACCGAGGACAGGTAGTAGAGGCCCAGGATCATGTCCTGCGAGGGCATGGTGACGGTGTGGCCGTCGGCGGGCTTCAGGATGTTGTCGGAAGCCATCATCAGGCTTCGTGCCTCGGCCTGCGCCTCGACGCTCAGCGGCAGATGGACGGCCATCTGGTCGCCATCGAAGTCGGCGTTGAAGGCGGCGCACGCCAGCGGCGGCAGGTGGATGGCCTTGCCCTCCACCAGGATCGGCTCGAAGGCCTGGATGCCCAGGCGGTGCAGGGTCGGCGCGCGGTTGAGCAGCACCGGGTGCTCGCTGATGACGTCCTCGAGCACGTCCCACACGGAGGCGTCCTGACGGTCGACCAGACGCTTCGCGCTCTTCATGTTCTGCGCGTAGTTCTGCTCCACCAGCTTCTTGATGACGAAGGGCTTGAAGAGCTCCAGGGCCATCGGCTTCGGCAGGCCGCACTGGTGCATGCGCAGCGAGGGGCCGACCACGATCACAGAACGGCCGGAATAATCGACGCGCTTGCCCAGCAAGTTCTGGCGGAAGCGGCCCTGCTTGCCCTTGAGCATGTCGCTCAGGGACTTCAGCGGGCGGTTGGAGGCGCCGGTGACCGGGCGGCCACGACGGCCGTTGTCGAACAGCGAGTCGACGGCCTCCTGGAGCATGCGCTTCTCGTTGTTGAGCATGATCTCGGGGGCGCTCAGCTCGATGAGCCTCTTCAGACGGTTGTTGCGGTTGATGACGCGACGGTAGAGGTCGTTGAGGTCGGAGGTGGCGAAGCGGCCGCCGTCGAGCTGCACCATCGGGCGCAGGTCCGGCGGGATGACCGGGATCGCGTTCAACACCATGGCCTCGGGCTTGTTGCCCGTGGTCAGGAAGGCGTTGACGACCTTCAGACGCTTCAGGGCGCGGGCCTTGCGCTGGCCGGAGCCGGTGTCGATCTCCTCGCGCAGCTGCTTGGCCGCGGCCTCGAGGTCGAAGTCGCGCAGGCGCTTCTGGATCGCCTCGGCGCCCATGCAGCCCTCGAAGTAGTCGCCGTAGCGGTCGCACATCTCCTGCCACAGGTCGACGTCGCCCTCCATGTCGCCGGGCTCAAGGGTCTTGAACCGGTCGAACACGGCGGTCAGGCGCTGCACCTGGTCGTCGTAGCGCTGGCGGATGGCCGCCATCTCGCGCTCGGCGGAGTTGCGCAGCTTGGTCTTGGCGCTGCCCTTGGCCTCGCCGCTGGCCTCGAGCTCGGCCAGGTCGGACTCGACCTTCTTGGCGCGCTCCTCCACCTCGGCGTCGCGGCGCTTCTGGATGCGCGCGATCTCGGTCTCGAATTCCTCGGTGAGGTCGGGCAGGTCCTGGTGGCGCTGCTCGTCGTCGACCTTGGTGACCATGTAGGCCGCGAAGTAGATGACCTTCTCCAGGTCCTTCGGCGCGATGTCGAGCAGGTAGCCCAGACGGCTCGGCACACCCTTGAAGAACCAGATGTGCGTGACCGGCGCGGCCAGCTCGATGTGGCCCATGCGCTCGCGGCGCACGCGGGACTTGGTGACCTCCACCCCGCAGCGCTCGCAGACGATGCCCTTGAAACGCACGCGCTTGTATTTGCCGCAGGCACACTCCCAGTCGCGGGTCGGTCCGAAGATCTGCTCGCCGAACAGGCCGTCCTTCTCGGGCTTCAGGGTCCTATAGTTGATGGTTTCCGGCTTCTTGACCTCGCCGTAGCTCCAGTTGTGGATGTCCTCGGTGGTGGCCAGGCCGATCCTCAGTTTGTCAAATGCGTTGACGTCCAGCACTCTTTTGTCCTGTCTTCCAATTGATGTCAATTACGTATGTTGCGGGCTTCCTGCCCGGCCCACGGGTGGTCGGTGACCATGCGGGGCCGGGCGGAAGCGTCTGACTAGCGGTACTCCGGCTGGGGAGCCGCCTGATCGTCCTTGGCCGCGGCGTCCGGGCGGGCGCCGATGTTGAAGCCGAGATCGTTCGAGTTGCCCACCGGGTCGTCCTCGGCGTCGTTGAGGTCGATGGCCACGCCGTCGGCGTTGAGCACCTCGACGTTGAGCGACAGCGACTGCATCTCCTTGAGGAGCACCTTGAAGGACTCGGGAATGCCGGCCGGCGGCAGGTTCTCGCCCTTGACGATGGCACCGTAGGCGCGCACGCGGCCGTCGACGTCATCGGACTTGGTGGTCATCATCTCGTGCAGCGTGTAGGCGGCGCCGTAGGCCTCGAGGGCCCACACCTCCATCTCGCCGAAGCGCTGGCCGCCGAACTGGGCCTTGCCGCCCAGCGGCTGCTGGGTGATCATGGAGTACGGGCCGGTGGAACGCGCGTGGATCTTGTCGTCCACGAGGTGGTGCAGCTTGAGCATGTACATGTAGCCCACCGAGATCGGCTTCGGGAACGGCTCGCCGGTGCGGCCGTCGAAGAGCGTCGCCTTGCCGTCCTCGCCGACGAGCTTGTCGCCGTCGCGGTTGGGCAGGGTGGACTTCAGCAGGCCCTGGATCACGTCGGGGCGCACGCCGTCGAAGACGGGGGTGGCCACCGGGGTGCCCGGCTCGCCGTGCTCGGCGCCCTGCGGCACGTACTTCTTCCACTCGGCCTCGAGGTCCGGGTCCAGCTTGATGTCCCAGCCGGCGTGGGCGATCCAGCCCAGATGCAGCTCGAGGACCTGGCCCAGGTTCATACGGGACGGGACGCCCAGGGGGTTCAACATGATGTCGATCGGGGTGCCATCGGGCAGGAACGGCATGTCCTCTTCCGGAAGGATGCGGGAGATGCAGCCCTTGTTGCCGTGGCGGCCGGACATCTTGTCGCCCACCGTGATCTTGCGGTGCTGGGCGATGTAGACGCGGATCATGGAGTTGACGCCGTTGGGCAGCTCGTCGCCGTCGTCCTCGGCCTCGTCGCGGGTGATCTCCTTGATGGAGATGACCGTGCCGGTCTCGCCGTGCGGGACGCGCAGCGAGGTGTCGCGCACCTCACGGCTCTTCTCGCCGAAGATGGCGCGCAGCAGGCGCTCCTCGGGGGTCAGCTCGGTCTCGCCCTTCGGGGTGACCTTGCCGACCAGGATGTCGCCGGCCTCGACCTCGGCGCCGATGCGCACGATGCCGCGCTCGTCGAGGTTCGCCACCGCGTCCTCGCCGACGTTCGGCAGGTCGCGGGTGATCTCCTCGGCGCCGAGCTTGGTGTCGCGGGCGTCGATTTCGTATTCCTCGATGTGGATGGAGGAATAGGTGTCGTCCTTCACCAGGCGCTGCGAGATGATGACGGCGTCCTCGTAGTTGTAGCCGTTCCAGGGCATGAACGCGACCAGCACGTTCTTGCCCAGCGCCAGGTCGCCCTTCTGGGTGGCGGGGCCGTCGGCCAGCACGCTGCCGCGCTCGACGCGCTCGCCGTCGTGGATGAGCGGACGCTGGTTGTAGTTGGTGGTCTGGTTGGAACGCTGGAACTTGGCGAGCTTGTAGCTCGACTGGGTGCCGTCGTCGTTGGCCACGCGGATGATGTCGGCCGAGACGTAGCTGACCACGCCCGGCTTCTCGGCCAGGATGGTGTCGCCGGAATCGTAGGCGGTGCGCCACTCGGAGCCGGTGCCCACCAGCGGGCGCTCGGACTGGACGAGCGGGACGGCCTGGCGCTGCATGTTGGTGCCCATCAGCGCTCGGTGGCCCTCGTCGTGCTCCAGGAACGGAATCAGGGAGGCGCCCACGGAGACCATCTGGCGCGGGGAGACGTCCATGTAGTCCACCTGGCTGACCGGCACATCCTCGGCCTCGCCCGCGGCGGAACGGACCAGGGCGGTCTTGGAGACGAAGTTGCCCTTGTCGTCCAGCTCCTGGTTGGCCTGCGCGATGACGTGGTCGGTGTCCTGGTCGGCGGTCATGTATTCGATGTCATTGGTCACGTGGCCGTCGACGACCTTGCGGTACGGGGTCTCGATGAAGCCGAACGGGTTGACGCGCCCGAAGGTGGCCAGCGAGCCGATGAGGCCGATGTTCGGGCCCTCGGGGGACTCGATCGGGCACATGCGGCCGAAGTGGGACGGATGCACGTCGCGCACCTCCATGGAGGCACGGTCGCGCGAAAGGCCGCCGGGGCCCAGCGCGGAGAGACGGCGCTTGTTGGTCACGCCCGAAAGCGGGTTGTTCTGGTCCATGAACTGCGAGAGCTGGGAGGTGCCGAAGAACTCCTTGATCGTCGCGTTGACGGGGCGGATGTTGATCAGGGACTGCGGGGTGATGGCCTCGGCGTCCTGGGTGGTCATGCGCTCGCGCACCACGCGCTCCATGCGGCTCAGGCCGGTGCGCAGCTGGTTCTGGATCAGCTCGCCGACCTGGCGGATGCGGCGGTTGCCGAAGTGGTCGATGTCGTCGGTCTCGACGCGCAGGTCCACGTCCTCGCCGTCGCGACGCCCCGGGAAGGTCTTGTCGCCGGCGTGCAGGGCCACCAGGTACTTGATGGTGGCGATGATGTCCTCGCGGCTCAGGCTGCGGTCGGTCGGCTCGGCCTCCAGGCCCAGCTTGCGGTTGATCTTGTAGCGGCCCACGCGCGCCAGGTCGTAGCGGTGGGTGTTGAAGTAGAAGGACTCGAGCAGGTTCTTGCCGGCCTCGGGGGTCGGGGTGTCCGCCGGGCGGATCTTGCGGTAGAGGTCGGTCAGGGCCTCGTCCTGCGTCTCGATGGTCTCCTTCTCGAGGGCGTCGAGCACCAGCGGGTAGTCCTTGAAGGACTTGGCGATCTCGGGCTTGGTCATGCCGATGGCCATGAGGAAGACGATGGCGGACTGCTTGCGCTTGCGGTCCACGCGCACGCCCAGCACGTCACGCTTGTCGATCTCGAACTCGAGCCATGCGCCGCGGCTCGGGATGATCTTCGCGCCGAAGATCTCCTTGTCGCTGGTGCGGTCGGGGGTGCGGTCGAAGTAGACGCCCGGGGAGCGCACGAGCTGCGAGACGATGACGCGCTCGGTGCCGCCGATGATGAAGGTGCCGTGCGGGGTCTGCAGCGGGAAGTCGCCCATGAAGACCGTCTGGCTCTTGATCTCGCCGGTGTCGCCGTTCTCGAACTCGGCGTTGACGTAGAGAGGGGCGGAATAGGTGTAGTCCTTCTCCTTGCACTCCTGGACCGTGTGGCGCGGCTCCTCGAAGTAGGGGTCGGAGAAGGTCAGGCTCATGGTCTGCGCGAAGTTCTCGATCGGGGAGATCTCGTTGAAGACCTCCTCGAGGCCCGAGGTGTGGTTGACCTCGTTGGTGCCGGCCTTGATGTCGGCCTCGGCACGCTTCTTCCAGCGCTCGTTGCCGATGAGCCAGTCGAAGCTGTCGGTCTGCACGCCCAACAGGTAGGGCACATCGATGGGTTCCCTGATGGAACCGAAATTCACACGGTCGCTCGCCTTATGCACCTTGATGTCGTGCTCGTCGGCGCGTGCGATGACTTGTGTGGTGTTCGTCTTGAGCTTATTTTCAGCCAATGGACGTTCCTTATCGCTCGCTTGATCTTCAATTTCATCCCGAGGAAACGCCCGTAAACGGCTACACTACGCGGGCGCTTCGTCGTTAGAGCATGCCCGCAATATGACACACCTTATGCAAATACAACATTTTACCACCCCGCTGGACATTGCGGGCAGGGCGAAAACGGCGGATTCGTCGGCGCCGGGCCGCCCGCGTCAGTCCACGGAGATGGGGACTCGGCGGCTGACGACCTGCGCGTGGTCCTTGAGGGTGAGCTGCGCGTGGTAGGTGCCGGAGTCGACCTTGGGCAGCAGGTCGTCGCTGACGCATTTGCCGCCGGTCTGGTTGGCGTTCCACGTGATCTTCTGGCTGTCCTTGTCGCCCTTGGCCATCAGCAGCATGCGCTTGTCGGCCGGGCAGGTGTCCGAGCGCCAGATGGTGTCGTCGCCCGAGGTGATGGTGAGCACGCGCGAGACGTTGGAGCCGTCGACCAGGCAGGTCCTGGAGCCCACATGCTCGATGGTGGCGTCGAATTCGAGCGAGCCGCCCACGTCGACGCTCTGCGACTTGGGCTCGAGCTCGAGCCTCAGGTCCTTCACGCCGCACTGGGGGGTCTTGCGCGCCTTCTTGGCGCTGGCCTGCGAGCGCGAGACGCTCTGCTCCTCGTAGTGGCCGATGCTCTTGCTGACCATGCCGATGCCACGGCCGAGGCTGTAGAGCCCGAAGATCACCAACGCCAGCAACGCCAGCAGCACGATGCCCACCACGATGCGACGGCGCAGGTAGATGCGTTGCTGCCGTTTGCTGGGCTTGCGCTTCTTGCCGCGTTTGCGTGGTTGCTGACTGGTCATGGCTTCCAGTGTAGTGGCCGCCCGGGCACAAAGGCGCCCGGGGCTTCAGATCCGCAGGCTCGCATCGGCGCGACGGCGCCATTTGGCGGCACGGACGCTGATGAGCGCGGCGATGGCAAGAGCCAGCGCGAGCGGCAGGTAGCGGCGAAGCAGCGAGCGCCAGTCCGCGCCGGTCAGCGGCATGGAGGTGACTCTGGGAACGGTGAGGTCCAATGGCACGGATACCGAGGCATTCGGATGGTCCACGCCCACGCCGGTCTGGGTGATCGTGCCGGCGGCGGGAGCGTCGTAGGCGATCAGCTCGGCGGTGCCGAAGAACCGCACGCCGGAGGGGATGGGCAGCTTGAACATTCCCGCGTTCGGGCCGCTGGCGAACGACGAGCACGCGGCCGCCGACGAGGGGACGCCATCGACGCTGGCCACGCCGGACGCGCACTTCAGGGTCGTCGACGCCGGCGAGGAACCAGCCGGCCATTCGATTCTCACCGAGAAATCGCTCTCCCCCAAACGGCTTGGCTGGTGGTAATCGCCATCGGCGCTCCAGACCTTGCCGCTGACCGTGCGGTTCCTCTTGTCGAAGACCAGAGTGCTCGGGGACGTCTCGATCGAGGGACGCACCACGTCGACTGTCTTGGTCGGGTAGGTGGTCGATTCGGTGGAATCGCCGTCACTGGTCGTCGTGAGTTTCGCCTTGAAGGCATAGCTCACGCCCTGGCCCGTCTCATCGTCGTCAAAGAACGACGTGGCAGGGAACGTGGCCGTCCACGGGCATGCCGACAACGTGCAGTTCGCGGCGTCGATGGTGCCTTGCACGGCGGAGACGGGATAGGCGCTGGAACCGCTGGCGCGCTCCGGGGCGACCTCGACCTTGTCGGCGGATTCGGTTGCGGCCCAGTCGGAGCCGACCGGCACCGTGCCGGTGACCTTCAGCGTCCTGGTCAGCCCATTGCCCCCGGCCACCGGCACCACATCGCTCACCGTCGGCACCGGCAGCGCCTTCCACACCGCGTAGAGCGTGGTATCAACGTCGTCCAACGGCAGGAACACTTGCTGGTCAGGCACATATTCATTATGCGTGGCAGTATTATCCGAGCTCCAGCCATCCGTTCGATAACCGGATCCATGCCTCGTGATGGCCGAAATGGAAGGTATGGTCACCGCCGGGCCGGGAAAGGTTCCGGTAATTTTGCCGGGCGCGGTGCCGGCACCGCCGTTGGCATCGAAGGTAACCGATACCGGGATACCGGCCAATCCGTACCACGCCGGTCCGGAATGCGCGGCCACGCCGACGCCGTCGACTGCGGGTTGGCCATGCCACGTGCTGTCATCGGAGACCCAGGAGATGCCATTCCAGTTGGCTTGGTAATGGCTAAATGCATCCGCTGGAATCGTCTGTCCCTGTTTGAGCCGCAGCAAGTGCAATCCAGGAATCCTGCCAGTACCCCACACGTCGAACATACCGGCCCAATTGGTTACCTTCGATAGGTCCCAACCGGATATATTGAGTGTGTTCAAGACAAAATTCCGCGCGAACGCCCCCTGGACCACTGTCACGTTGGAGGTGTCCCATCCGCTCAGGCCCGACACCCGTTGCAATGCGTAATCGTCGCAGAACAGATTCATCAGATTACTTACATGGCTGACGTCCAAGTGTTCGAGACCTATGACGGATATCATCGTCGCAAGATCCTCGAACAGTCCATTCATATTGAGATCGGAACCACTGAATTCCCATGACTGTATGCGCAACGCGACGATCTGAGTACGGTACACGTACCAAGGCAGCTGCTTATAGTCGTCCAGTGAATGGGAAAGTCGTGCGGACTGAACGGTGAAGGTGCAGTCCTGAGAAAAATCCCAGACAATCTGATCCGCACCTGTGCCGGACCAAGTTCCGTTCGCCGCCGTACAGGTACCTTCAGGAGAGACTACAGGCACTACCCCACCCCGACTCAAATCATTGGGCAGATTCTTTTCGGTAACCGAAGAAGCGGAAGCGACGGAGACAGACATCACCAGTGAAGCCACGGCCACAAGCACCACCAATAGCATCGTCATATGTCTGACACACAGCTTCACAACCTTGGAACCCATGCAATCCGCCTTATACCAACCCGCTTGTTTTCTGTTGTAATTCTAAAAAACATGTGAGACAGAAAATAGGGCCTCACGCAGACCCCTAATCACGCCTTCGCCCGCCGCAGCGGAACGACGGCGAAATCAGCGCCGAGTTCGCGCCTCACATCCTCAACGGGGCAGGCGCAGGGAGCCGTCGGGGGCGATCTCGATGAGACCGTCGTCGTCGAGGGTGGCGATACAGGCGTCGAGCTGGATGCGGTCGGCCCAGAGCTTCTCGACCTCGGGGCGCGGCAGGCTCGACTTGCCCTCGCCGGCGAGCGAGCGCAACGCATTGAGCACGATGCCGCGCACCTGGCGGTTGGTGCCCTTGAAGCTCTGGCGCGGGCGGGTGCGCCGCTCCCCCATGTGCGGGCAGCCGGCGGCGTAGAACCGGTTGTGGCCGGCCCATGGATCCTCGTCGATCTTCGGGTTCTTGGCGGTGCAGACCAGCGCGCCCAGCTCGATCAGCGCCTCGTTCCACTTCACGCTCTCGCGGGCGTCACGCGGCAGCAGCGCCTCGGCCAGCCGGCGCTCGGCCGGTTTGGTGGCGCCGCCGAGCGACTCCTCGCCCTTGAAGGTGCGCCAGAGCACGCGGCGCACGTTGGTGTCGATGACGGCGATGCGCTCGCCGAACGCGAAGCTCATCACGGCGCTGGCGGTGTAGTCGCCGATGCCCGGCAGCGCGACCAGCTCGTCGTAGGTGCGCGGCAGCTCGTTGCGGTATCGCTCGGCCACCACCTTGGCGCACTCCTGCAGGCGCAGCGCCCGGCGCGGGTAGCCGAGCCTGCCCCACGCGGTGATGACCTCGGCGGCGCTCGCCCTGGCGAGGCTCGCGGCGTCGGGCCAGACCTCCATCCAACTGTTCCAATACTGAACCACGCGGCTCATCTGCGTCTGCTGGCTCATCACCTCGGAGATCAGGATGCCCCACGGTGTGGTGCGGCCGAAGCGCCACGGCAGGTCGCGCGCGTTGGCGTCCCACCAAGCGAAGAGCTCGTCCTTCATCACCGCCAGCTCGTCGGCGTCGAAGCCCTCGACCACCTCGGTGGGTCGCCCGATCTTCGTGCCGGAGCCGCCATTCGCGCCGCCGTTCAAGCCGCCGTCCACCCCGCTCGGACTGCCGCCGGATCTCGCCATATCCATATCCTCCCGAATCATCCGACCATTGTGCCCCGACGCCGCTACAGCCCACGGCTCCACTGCGTTGTGAGCGCTCACATTCCAACTCGGCAAACCGAAAATGCGACATTATAATCGAAACTATTGTGACCTACCTCACATTCAAGTCATGCAAGAGAAGGAGAAGGCAATGGTCTATCGCATGATCTTCAACCAGGAGGCGTACTTCGGACGCGGGGCGATCAAGGAGATCCCGGACGTCGCCAAGGCGCACGGCTTCACCAAGGCGTTCATCGTCACCGACCCGGTGCTGCTCGAGACCGGCACCGTCACGAAGGTCACCGACGTGCTCGACGCGGCCGGCATGCCCTACGAGATCTTCAGCAACGTCAAGCCGAACCCGCCCGTGGAGTGCATCCAGGACGGCGTGGAGAAGTTCAGGTCCGCCGGTGCCGACTTCATGATCGGCCTGGGCGGCGGCTCTCCGCAGGACACCTGCAAGGGCATCGGCATCATCGCCGCCAACCCCGAGTTCGCCGACGTGCTCTCGCTGGAAGGCACCGCCGCCACCAAGAACCCCTCCGTCCCGATCTTCGGCGTGCCCACCACCGCCGGCACCGCCTCCGAGACGACCATCAACTACGTGGTCACCGACACCGCCGCCAAGCGCAAGTTCGTCGCGGTCGACCCGCACGACATCCCGCTGGTCGCGTTCGTCGACCCGGACCTCACCGACACGATGCCGCGCGGCCTGAAGGTCGCCACCGGCCTCGACGCGCTGACCCACGCCATCGAAGGCTTCGTGACCCCGGGCGCCTGGGAGCTCTCGAACTGCCTGTCGCTGCAGACCATCCGCATGATCGCCCACAACCTCGCCAAGTCCGCCGAGGGCGACGTGGAGGCCGGCGAGCAGATGGCCTACGCCTCCTACATCACCGGCATGGCCTATTCCAACGTCGGGCTGGGCCTGGTGCACGGCATGGCCCACGCGCTCGGCGGCCTGCTCGGCGTGGCGCACGGCGTGGCCAACGGCATCCTGCTCGCGCCCGTGATGGAATACAACAAGGACTTCACCGGCGAGAAGTACCGTTCCATCGCCCACGCCTTCGGTGACCCCGACTCCTACACCAAGCCGCTGGACGAGGTGCGCGAGGAGGCCGTGCAGAAGATCCACCAGCTCACCGTCGACCTCGGCAATCCGACCACCATCAGCGAGGTCGGCGCCAAGGAGAGCGACATCGACGGGCTGACCGACAACGCGTTCAAGGACGTGTGCACCGGCGGCAACCCGCGCAAGCCCACGCGCCAGGAGATCCACGCAATCTACGAGAGCCTGATGTGAGACCGCAGAGCGGTTTGACCGCATAGGAACCGGCGAAGCCCGTCGACAACATCGGCGGGCTTCGCCATACCAACCTACCCAGTCCATGGGCACCAATCCGGCATCGCGAACAACCCAAGGCAAGCGCTTCCGTACCGCATCCGTAGCCTTTCATCCGCCCCGGGCTACAAACGCAAGCCGGAGCAATCTCAGGCCTTGCATTCGTAGCCAAATGACGGTCACGCGCTACGAATGCAAGGTCAAGCAACCCCAAACCTCGCATTTGTAGCCCCATGCCCACTGCGCGCGACAAATGCAAGGCCGGGAAGGTTTCGACGCCATGTGCATCATGCACGGATACAACCCATATGCCCCTACGGCCGCGGTGTCGCTTCGCGGAGATAATTTTGAGACTATGACAGACACTGCGAAAACGGCCGGAAACGCCGAGAATCCCGAAAACAAGGTCACCGACATGTACGAGTACGGCTACCGCAAGTCCAACTACGGGCCGGACGAGTTGGTGACCGACGCGCACGGCAACCCGATCAGCGTGGTCGACGCGATGATGAGCGCCCAGGACGCCAGCGAGGCCAAGACCGTGACGCCGCACCTGTGCTACTACTCGCCGCGCATCCCCGGCAACACCGGCTCCGCCATCCGCCTGTGCGCCGTGACCGGCACGATCCTGCACCTCATCGAGCCGCTCGGCTTCAACCTGCGTGACACCAAGCTGCGCCGCGCCGGGCTCGACTACCACGACATGGCCCACGTGGTGCTGCACCCCGACTTCGACGACCTGGTGAAGTCCATGCCCAATTCGCGCATCATCGCCTTCACTGCGCACGCCACCAAGCTCTACACCGACGTGCAGTACCGCCCGACCGACATCCTCCTGTTCGGCCCGGAGCCGGGCAACATCCCCGACCCGATGGACATCATGGAGGGGCCGCACGTCGCCGAGCAGGTGCGCCTGCCGATGCGGCCCTCGCTGCGGTCACTGAACCTCACCAATTGCGCGTCCATCGCGATCTATGAGGCGTGGAGGCAGCTCGGATTCAAGGGCGGCGAGTGAGGGCGACTCACATTTTTTTCGACGCCGAAAAAAATGTGAGCCAAACGAACAGCTTCGAACATATGCCGAGAGCTAAAAACGTTGGATTTCCAACGTTTTCTCAGCCTCTTTGATTTTTGGCTGGCTTACATTTTTTCAGAGGCTTGAAAAAATGTAAGCCTGACTATTCCTATTCATGAAATCGGCGGCAGATTACTCCGCCGCCGACCCTGCCTCATTTCCCGCTAGGGAAACAAGGCGCCGGCGCTACTCAATCCTCCAGATCACCAACATCAGGCAACCTGCGAGGATCGCAGCCTCCCAGAGCGGATCCACCCTGGACACCATCGCGAGCAATACTATTGCCGCGAGCCAGCGAAGCCCGGAACCTCCGGGCTCTTTATTCTGTTTGAATCCCATCGGGGACTCCTTTTACTTTTTCTCCAGCCAGCCTTATGGTCTGGGCCGGTCACGCGCACGTTTTGGTTTCTCCGGTTCAGGGATCCCCCGCCGCGTACGCGCGGCAATATCGAAATTATCCGAAATTGCTAAAACAACCAAACAAAAGGCTCCTGAAATGATGAAAATTGGAGATTTCTTCAGGATATTTGAAGATTGAAAACCAACATGATATGTTGGTCATATTGATTGGGTCGGTTCACTTCGAAACAGGGCTTGGATCTGCAAAACCTGGTTCGTCGGACTCTGTCATAGGGCGTTTTATTATTTTGTCGTCCTTTATTTTTTCTGGAGTTCGGGTCGTTGATTTTCAATCAGCGACCCGATACTTTTTTCACGACACACTTACCCGCACAGAGGCACACGGCGTCAGTTCTTGAAGCTGTGGATCGGGGCGGGAATGCGGCCGCCGCGGGTGACGAAAGCCTCGCAAGAGGTCTGGTTGACGGGGATGATCGGCGCGTAGCCCATCAGCCCGCCGAAGTTGGCGACCTCGCCCACACCCTTGCCGTAGACGGGGATGACGCGCACAGCGGTGGTCTTCTGGTTGACCATGCCGATGGCGGCCTCGTCGGCGATCATGCCGGAGATGGTGGCGGCGCTGGTCTCGCCTGGGATGGCGATCATGTCGAGGCCGACCGAGCACACGCAGGTCATCGCCTCAAGCTTCTCGATCTTCAGGCAGCCGGACTTGGCCGCCTCGATCATGTTGCGGTCCTCCGAGACCGGGACGAACGCGCCGGAGAGCCCGCCGACGTAGGAGGAGGCCATGATGCCGCCCTTCTTCACCTGGTCGTTGAGCATCGCGAGCGCCGCGGTGGTGCCGGGCGCGCCGACCTGGTCGAGCCCGATCTTCTCGAGGACCTCACCCACCGAATCGCCGACGGCCGCGGTGGGCGCCAGCGACAGGTCGATGATGCCGAAGGGCACGCCGAGGCGCTTCGAGGCCTCCTGCGCCACCAGCTGGCCGACGCGGGTGATCTTGAAGGCGGTGCGCTTGATGGTCTCACACAGGAACTCGAAATCCTTACCCTTGGCCGCGTCGAGCGCGTTGGAGACCACGCCCGGCCCGGAGACGCCGACGTTGACCACCACGTCGCCCTCGGTGACGCCGTGGAATCCGCCGGCCATGAAGGGGTTGTCGTCGGGGGCGTTGCAGAAGGCCACGAACTTGGTGCATCCGTCGCTGTCGGTCTCGCGCGTGGCGTAGGCGGCGGCTTTGACCATGCGGCCGAGCAGCTCGACGGCGTCCATGTCGATGCCGGTCTTGGTGGAGCCGACGTTGACCGACGAGCAGACGATGTCGGTGGTGCCCAGGGCCTGGGGCAGCGATTCGATGAGCATGCGCTCGGCGGGCGTCATCGACTTGGAGACCAGCGCCGAGTAGCCGCCGATCAGGTCGACACCGACCTTCTTGGCCGCGCGGTCGAGCGCGTGGGCGATCCTGACGAAATCCTCCGGCGAATGGCAGCAGCTGGCGCCCACCAGCGCGATCGGGGTGACGGTGATGCGCTTGTTGACGATCGGGATGCCGAAGTCGCGCTCGATCTGCCGGCCAACCTCCACGAGGTGGCGCGCCTTGTCGGTGATCTTGGCATAGATGTTCCGGCAGACCGCGTCCACGTCGGCCGCCGCGCAGTCCAGCAGCGAGATGCCCATGGTGATGGTGCGCACGTCGAGCTTCTCGCGCTCGATCATCTGGTTGGTCTCGTCGACCTCCGTGATATTCAGCATGGCGCTCCCCTCAGACCCGGTGCATGCTCGTGAAAATCTCCTCGCGCTGGCAGCGGATGCGCACGCCGATCTTCCCGCCGAGCGCCTCCAGCCCGTCGACCAGCGCCGAGAACTCCTCGTCCGCCTTGGCGTAGTCCACGATCATCATCATGTTGAAGAACCCGTCGATGATAGTCTGCGAGATGTCTAGCACGTTGACCAAATGCCGCGAAAGATGGGTGCATACCTGCGCGATGATACCGACCGTGTCCTGCCCGACCACCGTGATGACCGCTTTGTCCATTCCCGTCCCCTATCCGAACCGTGTTGCGGGGCCATCGGCGACGGATACCCGCATCTCCGTCCAGTATAGGGTGCGACGGCGAGGCGGAAACCTCGATGACCATAATTGCGAAATGGAAACGGAGACGGCCGGGCGACAGCGCATCGCGTTCTTCCGCCGTCCGGCCGATCGACCCACTTCTTCGTGGAGACATGTGCCGTTCGCCGCTGGCCTAGTTTGCCTTCCGTCGTCCGGCCGGCCGCCTCACTTCTTCTTGGGACGGAGCCGGTAGGCGGCCGGCATGCCGAGCGCGGCGATGGCGAAGAACACCACGGCGCTCAACAGGCTGGGCAGGTAGGTGCCGGCCATGTCGAAGACGGCGCCGTGCACCGTGGCCGACAGCGCGAGCGCCATCGTGCCCGCCACCTGCACGCCGCTGAAGATCTCGGCGTAATCACGTGGCCCGAAGCAGCGGCGCACCAGCCACGGCACCGCCACCAGCACCACCCCCTGGCCCAGCCCCGCCAGGAAGCCGAAGACCGTGGCCGGGCCCGGCGAGGCGATCAGCATCATCAGCAGCCAGCCGGCGAGCCCGACCAACGAGTAGGCCGCCAGGACCAGCTCGACCTTGAAGCGGTCGAGGGCCATGCCGATGCTCGCCTTGCCGAGGGCAGCGCCCAGCATGATACCGGAGACCACCAGCGCCCCCTGCGTCAGGCTCAGTCCGCGCGTCTGCTCGTAGCCGGAGACGTGCTGCACCAGCCCGGAGGTGAACTGCAGGAGCACGGAGATGACCGCCAGCAGCACGAAGGTGAGCGTGCGGTAGGCGTCGTGGGCGCTCATGCCCTCGAGGTCGCCGGTGGTGGCAGCCGCCGTGCCCGAGTCTGTTTGTCCGGCCGACGCGGCCACCGGTGCCGGTGTCGCCTTCCGCCCGTGCCCGTAGGCGTATTCGCCGCGCGAGGCGTCCGGCAGGAACTTCAGCACCAGCAGCGAGAACGGCAGGATGCACACGGAGAGCACCAGCGCGGTGAGCCTGTAGGAGGTCCGCCAGCCGAAGTCCGAGATCCACGAGGAGACGATGGGGTTGAAGATCGTGCCGCCGATGCCGGAGAGCCCGAGCGCGATGCCCATGACCATGCCGACCTTCTCCTCGAACCAGTTGGAGAGCAGGACGCTGGGGGCCAGCGAGACGGGGATGACATAGGCGACGCCGAGGACGACGAACGCCACGTAGAACTGCCAGAGCGAGGTGAAATAGGAGCCGAGGAAGAACACCACCGAGCAGACCACTACGCAGCCGCTGATCAGCAGCCGAGAGTCGACGCGCCGCATCACGCGCCCGGCGACGAGCATCGTCAGCGCCCCCACGCCGTTCATGATGGTGGTCGCCAGCGCGACCTGCGCGCGCGTCACGCCAAGGTCGTGGCTCAGCACGGCATAATAGAGGCCCGGGGTGTTGATGACCATGCCGAATCCGACCAGCGACAGCACACAACAACCCACGAACACCAGCCACGGACGGGCCGCGGACCATCGAGAAGACAAGCGAGACGACGACATGAAAAACCTCCCAGCGGTTTCAAGGCAAACCAACGAACCACTGGAAGGCTACGGCTCCTGACGGGCCACGTACACAGGGCGTGACCGTATCTGCACCCGCGGGCACAACCCCTTTACAGAGCGCCCGGTTTCGCCACACACCGACGCGAATCCTCCACATCGTGCACGCGGCGGCATCGGCGACGCTGCCACCGGACGTTCACACGTCTTCATGGAATGTTCATAAGCGGGGCATGCCGGTGCCATCGGTTTCATGCCACCGGCGTGCCCATTCAGGCGCGAGGCTCCATCGTCTCACTTCCTGCCGGACGCGCAGGCTCCTCAGCCCCGCGGCTCCTCACAGGCTCGCGACGATATTGAGCGCCAGGCGCGCGGCGGTGTCGGCGTACTCGGAGATGTCGAATTCCTTGAACTGCTCGTACTCGGTGTCGGCCTCATCGGAAAGCGCACGGATGACCAGCGCGGGCACGTCATTGCGGGCGGCCACATGCGCCACCGCGGCGCCCTCCATCTCCACGGCGTCGGCGTGGGTCTTCTCGGCGACCACGGCGGCGGCCACGGGGGTGCCGATGAAGTTGTTGCCGGAGGCGATCACACCGGTCATGTGGTGGATGCCCATCTCGCCGAGCACCGCGTCGGCCACCTCGAGCAGGTGCCGGTCGCTGTGGAACTCCTCGGTCTCGGGCTTCCACTGGGCGATCATGCGCATGTCGGAATCGAGGTAGCGCAGGGTGCCGCCCAGCACCACGTCGTCGATGTGCATCGACTTGTTGAGCGAGCCGGCGATGCCCGAGAAGATCACGGCGTCGGGATGGTACTGGTCGATCAGGCACTGGGTGGTCGCCGCGGCGTTGACCAGGCCCATGCCGCCCACGGTGGCGGCCACGGTGACCTGTTCGCCGGACTTGGCGGCCACCGTGCCGACGTTGATGTCGAGGCTGGCGACCTTGTTGTGCTCCACCCCGCCGAGCGACTTGGCGATCAGGGCGACTTCCTCTTCCATGGCTCCGATGATGGCGATGGTCTTCATGTTCTGCTCCGTTTGTTGTGTGGCGGGCAGGCCGATTCGGCCCGACCCGCCTGGGTTGGTTTGGTTATGATCGGTTTGGTTACGTCCGGTCTGGCGCGGTTGAGTGTGGTTACATCTGCCGGGTCGTGTTTGGCTTTGCCGAACTTACCCGCGCACGCCGAGCCGTTATCTGGCGCGACGGGCGTCCACCGCCTGCGCCAGCTCGCGCAGCAGCTGCTCGGTGTCGGGCCAGGAGATGCACCGGTCGGTGATCGACTTGCCGTATTCGAGCTGGTCGAGCGGGGCGGCGGGCTGGTTGCCGCCGCGGATGTTGCTCTCCATCATCAAGCCCACGATGTCCGGTTCGCCCTGGGCCAGTCGCGCCGCGAGGTCGCGGACGACCTGCGCCTGACGCACCTCGTCCTTGCCGGAATTGCCGTGCGAGCAGTCGATGACCAGGCCGTGGGCGGCGGCGGATTCGGCGGGCATCTCCTTGCGCACCGCCTCCATGGCCACCTTCACGGACTGCGCGTCATAGTTCGGGCCGTGCGAGGAGCCGCGCAGCACCACGTGGCAGTCGGGGTTGCCCAGGGTCTCCACGGCGCTGGCACGCGCCAGGTGGTCGATGCCGAAGAAGGTGTGCTGCTGGCCGGCGGTGAAACAGCCGTCGATGGAGGCCTTGACCGAGCCGTCCGTGGCGTTCTTGAAGCCGACGGGCATCGACAGGCCGCTGGCCAGCTGCCGGTGGATCTGCGACTCGGTGTTGCGCGCACCGATGGCGCCCCAGCTCACCGCATCCGAGATATATTGCGGGCTGGTCGGTTCCAGGAACTCGGTGGCGGCGGGCAGGCCGGCGTCGAGCACGCCCAGCAGGATCTTGCGGGCGAGCAGAAGCCCCTTGTTGATGTGGTGGCTGCCGTCGATGTCGGGGTCGTTGATCAGGCCCTTCCAGCCGATGGTCGTACGCGGCTTCTCGAAGTAGACGCGCATCACGATCATCAGCCGGTCCTTCAGCTCCTCGTTGGCCTTGGCGAGCCGCTGCGCGTAGTCGAGCGCGGCCTTGGGGTCGTGCACCGAACAGGGGCCGACGATGACCAGCAGGCGGTCGTCCTGGCCGTAGAGGCAGGCGCGGATCTCGTCGCGCGAACGGGCCACCAGGTCCTGGTTCTTCCCGCTCAGCGGCATGTCGGTGAGCACGTCGGCGGGGGTGGGCAGCGGCGCGAGCTCGAAGACGCGGCGGTTGACGATGCGGCTGACGCCCACCTCGTCCTCCCAGCGGCGCATGTCCGTGGTCTTCAGCGGATTCTCGCCGTTCTTGATGGCCTTCTTGATCGCCGCCCGGTTCTTGGCGTCGTTGATCGCGCCCTCGGATCGCGCGGCCACGCTGTCGTTGCCGCCGCCCGCCGTCGCGCCCGCCGTGCCTGCCATACCTTCATTGCCCATGTTCATCATGCTCCACTCGTCGCCTTATCGGCCTACGCGCCGCCATCCGCCAATCCGCGCCGGTTTCGAGGCGCGAATCATGGCATATGGCGGCGTTCACTGTTACTGGTTCCAAGGATAGGCCATAGTCGGCCGCGACCGGCGCCGGCCCTCCGATTCTCTACGCAAAACGCGTCGAAAAGCAGAAAAACGGCCTCTGATATCTGCTTTTCGACGCGCATAGGTCACCGACTGCGTCAAAAAGCAGATTCAGCACGCGATATTGCTGCTTTTCGACGCGCATAAGTCACCAACCGCGTCAAAAAGCAGATTCAGCACGCGATATTGCTGCTTTTCGACGCAAGCGGATCGTCGATCGGTCACTCACCGTCCAGCTTGCGGCGCGCGGTGACGGCGTCGGCGAGCGTGTGCAGCAGCTCGTTGGTGCGGTCCCACGGGATGCAGGAGTCGGTGATCGAACGGCCGTAGACCAGCTGGTCAAGCGGCGCGGGCGACTGGTGGCCGCCGCGGATGTTGCTTTCCATCATCACGCCGAAGATGCCGGGCTCGCCCTTGGCCAGGCGCGCCGCGATGTTCTCGACGACCTCGGCCTCGCGCACCTCGTCCTTGCCGCAGTTGCCATGCGCCGCGTCGATGACCAGACCGTGCTCGCTCGGACCGGTGACCTTCGACTGCTTGAGCATCTCGAGGGCGTCGGCCACCGACTTCGAGTCGTAGTTCGGGCCGGTGTTGGAGCCGCGCAGGATGATGTGGCAGTCCGGGTTGCCCTTGGTCTCCGCCGAGATCACGCGCCCGTCGAGATTGATGGAGAGGAAATGGTGCTCGTTGGCGACCGCATAGCAGGAGTCGGCCGCGACCTTCACCGAGCCGTCAGTGGAGTTCTTGAACCCGATCGGCATCGACATGCCGCTGGCCAGCTCGCGATGCACCTGGCTTTCGGTGTTGCGCGCGCCGATGGCGCCCCAGCTGACCATGTCGCAAAGATACTGCGGGGTGATCGGGTCGAGCCACTCGGTGGCGGCGGGCAGGCCTTGGCCCAGCACGTCGGCGAGCACCTGGCGCGCCAGATGCATGCCCTTGCGGATGTTGAACTCGCCGTCGAGGTCCGGGTCGTTGATCAGGCCCTTCCAGCCCACGGTGGTGCGCGGCTTCTCGAAGTAGACGCGCATCACGATCATCAGCCGGTCCTTCAGCTCCTCGTTGGCCTTGGCCAGGCGCTGCGCATAGTCCTTCGCGGCCTTCGGGTCGTGGATGGAGCAGGGGCCGACGAGCACGAGCAGGCGGTCGTCGCGGCCGTGCAGGATGTCGCGGATCTCCTGGCGGCTCCTGAGCACCAGATCGCCCATCGGCTTGGTCAGCGGCTGTTCCTTGAGAAAGACACGGGGTGCGGGAATCGGGTCGAGCTGGCGGATGTTGACATCCACGGTCTCGGGGTAGACTGCCTCTTTGTCGAATCGCTGGGCATCCTCGGAGCTTCCTGGTCCGCGCATCACCACCATGATTCCCTCCTTCTCCTTCATTCGACGCCGCCATGGCGCCGAAACGATAATGGTGAGTTCATTATAAACGTTTTGCCATGGCGACGGGCGCGACCGCCCAATTTACCGGCCCGGGCTGCTGCGCTCACGGCGATGGGCCACGGTGCCCTTCTGCCTCAATTGCCGGCGGTCCTGTCAGAAACAAGACAATCCCGCCATAAACAAGACAGTCCTGCTAGAAAACGTACGGAATGACCCCTCAAAACGTACGTTTTCTCGCAGGATTGTCTTGTTAGTAGCGGGATGTGTGGGTTATGGGCTCGACTGGTTGCCTGTGGCCGGAAGCTTTCGACCACAGGCGCGTATTGGCCGAAAATAGCCCACCGGGCTATTGTCCTCAGGCCAATGCGCCCATCGGATCCCACGCCGGGAGCATGGTGGCGGGCTCATTGAGCGCGGCCTGGTAGTCGGCGGGGAGCATCGACTTCGGGACGGCGACCTCGTAGACGTACTCGGTGAACCAGTCGTCGGCCATGGTGAAGTAGCCCTTGTCGGCCACCTTGCAGCCCCAGGAGTTCTCGACGCGCCAGCGGTTGGTGGTCTTGCCGTCGTCGGCCACATCGACGCCGACGAACGCCATCGCGTGGTTCATCGCGGAGTCGCCGTAGCGCACGCGCTGCTCCTTGCTCATGTCGAAGTCGACGTCGTAGACCTTGCCGTACTCGAAGAGGTCGGTGGCCCAGGCGCCGCCGTCGCGGTCCATCATCGGATGGCAGTCCGCGCCGAACCACACGGGGATGCCCTGCTCGGCCAGGATGCGGCGCACGCAGTCCTTCATGAACGCGTTGTCGACGTTGAGGTACTCGGTCGGGTCTCCCCCGGCCACGTTGCCCAGGTGCTCGATGCCGATCTTCCTGCCCTTGGCGTGCTCGGCGCGCGGATCGTCGACGAGGCAGACGTAGTCCTCAAGATGCGCCGGGCCGACGTATTTCTTCCAGAACTCGACGGGAGTGATCTCGCCGTCGCGGTGGAACTCGCCGTCCTTGTCTTTCCACTCCCAGTCGAAGCTCTTCGGCGGCTCGCCCAGGTGGATGGTGAGCATGCGGTGGCCGGCCTCGACGCCCTTCGCCACGATCTCGTCGATGGCGGAGGGATCGGCGTACATGTGCGCCACGGCGGTGTGCAGCATGCGGCGCAGCTGCGTGTTCATCTCGCCGGTGTTCTTCGAGGAGGCGGTCTCGGGGAAGAAGTCCTTCGGCACGGCGCCGTACTTCTTGTAGACGTTCATGGCCATGGTCCACTGGCCGCCGTCACCCATCACATCGGCGAAGAGGTGGAGCATCAGCTGCGAGTCCGCGGGCTCGCCGGCGCGCACGAGGGCGGCGACGTCGCGCAGGAAGTAGTTGATGCGCTCGAGCTTGTCGAAGTACATCGCGTAGTTCTGCGAGAACTCGAACTTGTCGAGATTGAGGTTGCGCTTGGCGACGAAGCGCGCCACGTTCAGCGAGCTGAAGAGCCAGCAGCGGCCGGAATGGTTCTGGTTGGTGACCTCGCCGTTGTCGACGGTCACGGAGAACCGACGCTGCAGGGTGCGGGCGCGGTCGTAGTTGTGGGCCACCGGGTTGATGCCGGAGGTCGTCACGGCGTTCATCGCCATGCGGTTGGAGCGCGAGGCGTCGAAGCCCTCGCGCAGTTGGTTGAGCCTGTCGTCGTCCAACGGCGTGATCTCACTCATCACAAACAACTCCTTCAATATCTTCATGGGTAACAACCATGGCGCGCGACGTCATCGAACGTCACGCGCCAACGATACATGGGCCGGCATATCACCGCCGCCGGCAACGGGCACGCAAGGCCTTTCGCGAAACGGCATCCGCCCCGCCCGCAAAGGGACGTGGAACGGATGCCGTTTCATCATTCACGCTCAGCGAGAGCCGCCCGCCGGCTCGCCGCCGCGGTTGAAGTCCTCGTCCGGGTAGCTGCTGGCCGTGCGGCCCTTGTGGTGCTGGGTCGGCTGGATGGACGGCGGAAGCGGCTGCTGCTGCGCGGGCTGCGCCTGAGCGGGTGCCGCCTGGGCCGGAGCCTCCTGCGCGGGAGCCGCCTGGGCCGCGGGCTCGGCCTGCTGCGGCTGGGGCGCGGCCTGCGCCTCGTTCGCTTCGCCCGACTCGGCCTGCGCCGCCTGCTCGTCCTGCTCGGCGGCCTGGTCGAGGTCGTCGGCCACGGCGTTCATCACCGGCACGTCCGCGCCGGCCTGCTTGTCGTCGGTGAAGCCGAAGCCGGAGAAGGCGTTGGAGAACATGGAGCGCAGCTCGGTGACGCGCTGGGTGATGGTCGCCTCGCGCTCCTGCAGCTCCTTGATGCGCTTGTCGAGCCCATCGAGCTCGCCCTGGGCGGCCTGGCGGCGCTCCTCGATGCGGGAGGCGGCTTCCTCGTTGGCCTTCTCCATGAGCTCCTTGGCCTGCTTGTCGGCCTCCTGGCGCTTGGAGACGGCGTAGGAATCGGCGTCGTCACGCACGTCCTTGGCGTCGGCGATGAGCTTGTCGGCCTCCTTCTTGGCGGAGGCGCGGCTCTCGCTCAGGGTCTTCAGCAGATCGTTGACCTTGGCGGTGGCGTCGTCCTGCTGCTGGGTGATGTCCTGGCGGATCTGCTCCACCTCGGCGTCGAGCTCGCTGAGGGTCTTGGTGCGCTTGACCTCCACCTCGTCGGTGATGGCCTGGGCCTTGGACTTGGCGGCGTCGGTGATCTCGACGGCCTTGCGCTGGGCCTCGGTGGTCATGTGGGAGACCTGCTCACGCACGTTGGCGAGCTTCTTGTTGGCCTCGGAAAGCGCCGTCTCGATCTGGTCGCTGGCGTCGCTCTTCATCTTCGTGATCTCTTCGTTGGCGGACTTGCGCTGGTCGGCGACCTGCTGGGTGGCCTTCGCCTTCATCTCGGAGATCTCGCGGTCCTGCTTGGCCTTCTCGCTGGCGAGGCGCTTGCTGTGCTCCTCGCGGTTGTTGCTCAGCTCGATCTCGACGGTGTCGCGCTGCTCGGTGACGGTCTTGGCCGTCTCCTCGCGCAGGCGCGTGGCGTCCTGCTTGGCGGAGGTGGTGATGGACTCGGATTCGGTCTGGGCCTTGGCGAGCACGGTGGCGGCCTTGGCGTTGGCCTCGTCGCGGATGTGCTGGGCGTCGAGCTTGGCGTTGTTGATCAGGGTCTCGACCTTGGCCTTGGCGGAGGCGCGGGTGCTGGCGGCGTCCTGCTTGGCGCGCTCGATCAGCTCCTTGCTGGTCTGCTCGGCGCTGGCGAGCATCTGCTGCGCGTTGGCGCCCAGGGACGCGAACGAGTTGCCGGAGACGCTCTTGGCCTTCTTCTTCTCTTCCTGCAGCTGCGCCTGCAACTGGAGGATGGAGTCGTCGCTCGAGCTGACCTGGGCGCGCATGCGGTCGAGCGTCTCCTGCATCGCCGCGAACGACTCGTCCACCTTTTCCTTGTTGTATCCGCGCAGCTCCGTCGGGAAGCGGTCCACCATGGTTGTTCCTTTCACCCTGCGACCAAAGCCGCAAATTTCAACACTGTGAATCAGTGTAGTATACCGGCCGGCGCGACGGGATGGGAAACGCCCAATCCACACAGAGACGACGCGAAACCGGGCCCGCGATTCCGGTTTCCGGCTTGCGATAATACGTAAGGCCCGTCATCATTGGCGGGCCTGGGAACGTTCATCCGTGTATAGCCGGTGGAATAGGCGGATACGGCCACGACGCGGCGACGGCACCGCCTACGCGATCAGGATGTCGGAGGATGAAGGATCGAGATAGTACCTGGCGGACTGGCGCACCACCGCGCGGCAGGCCTCGACCTGCTGGTCCAGGCTGAGCCCGTGGCGCGGGTGAGGCTCGTCGGTGATCACCGGGAAGCTTACGAGCCCGGCGAGGCAGCGCTCCTGGCCGGTCGACCAGCGCATGAGGTTGTAGAAGACGAGGTTGCCGAGGAAGGTGCCGGCGTCGGAGCTCAGGGCCGAGGGGATGCCGTGCGAGCCGAAATCGTCGAGGATGGCGCGCAGCGGCAGGCGGGTCCAGAACCCCGCGGGGCCCTGCGGGTCAACCGGTTTGCGCGAGGTCGCGTCGGAGCCCTGCGCCGGGGCTGACGGGACATAGCCCTGGGCCAGGCGGCGCGAGGTGTCGATGACGTTGGTGGCGCAGCGCTCGAGCAGGATGCCGCGAGCCTCCTTCTTCATCCCGGTGGCGATGACGATGTCGGGATGCGTGGCGTCGAGCGTCTCCTTGAGCCGCGGCCAGGCCTGCTCGAGGCTGACCGGCAGCTCGACGGTGTTGACGCTCAGGTCCACGTCGTCGAGCAGGTCGTCCGGCTCGTCGCCCAGTCCGGCCTGCGCGAAGGCCTGGGGCACCTCATGCGAGGGATTGCGCTCCACGCCGGGGTAGGAGGCGAAACCAGAGATCACGACACTTAGTTGTTTCATGGTTCCCAGTCTAGCGCCCCGGGCGAAACGCCGCGGCGCTATTGCCGCACGATCAGCGCGAGCAGGCGGCCCTCGTGCTCCTTGTGCGCCAGCGAGGTGCGGCGATGGGAGTAGAACAGCGGGTTTTCCAGGGTGCAGAGGCTGTGGCGGACCGCGCCGATGCGCTCGGCGAGATCCTCGGGGCCTTCGCCGTCCTTGGCGCACAAATCGGCGAGCTCGGCGTCGTGGTCGAGGTACTGGGTCGCGGCACGCACGCGCGGGGCCGAGTCGATGACGCGCTCGCGCGGGACGCCGGCCTTGGCGAGCTCCTGCAGGGCCGCCTTGGCGATGTCGATGCCGGGGCCGCCGAAGCGGGTGAGGGTGAAGGTGCCGGGGAACTGCGCGTCGAACTCATCGGCGATCTCGTCGCCCACCTCGTAGCAGTCGCCGCAGATGCACGGGCCCAAGGTGGCCACGATGCACTCGGGCTTGGCGCCCTTGGCGACCATCAGTTCGACGGTGGAGCCGATGACGCCGCGCTGCAGGCCCTTCCTGCCGCAATGACAGGCGCCGATGACGCCGGCATCCGGGTCCGCCAGCAGCACCGGCAGGCAGTCGGCGGCGAACATGCCCAGGGCCACACCCTTCTGCGAGCTGACCTGGCCGTCGGCTTGCAACATGGGGAAATGGTCCGCGTCGGCCTGTTCGATGTGTTCGGCGGAGTCGGCGTTGGCGGTGGAACCGACGTGGCCGGCGCGCTCGACCACCGTGGTCTCCTCCGCGACGACGATACCGTCTGCCGAAGCGATGGTCTCGGTCTCGCTCGTCTCTTCGACCTCGGTCTCGATTTCTTCATCGTCATCGCCGGCATAAGGCCGCGCCGGATCGGCCAGCGTGCCCGACAGGTCCGAACCATAGGAGGCGTTGCGGCGCATGGCCTCGTCGGCGTCGATGGCATGGCCGGAATGCACCTGCCCCACCAGCGAGAGCGGCGCGCCGAGGGTCGCGGCCAGCGCCTCGCGGTTGGAGCGCACATGCGCCGGGTCGTCGCCGGATTTGCCGCCGAGATTGCAATCGCCCCAGTCTCCGGCGCTCAGGCCGCCGAGCCTGGTGGTGTAGACCACCCTGACGCCCGGCGCCAGGTCGATGGGAATGGTGACGGGGATCGGGTTGCCCGCCTTGTCGGTCGCCGCGATGGCGTTGCTGCTGAGAATCGTGCCGTCTGAAGTTTCGCTCATGCCGCCACTCTATCGCAGGGCGGGTGCACGGGTGCCTGCCCTATTCCGCCTTGAGCGTGGGATGCAACGCGTGCGAGCGGATCATCGCATGCTCGGGCACCGCGAACGGCAGGGGCATCGAGAAGACGTGCGCCGGGTTGTTGACCATCTCGACCGGATTGCCGTCGGCGTCCTCGATGCCGTCCGGCGCCACCGTGTAGTCCACAGGCCTGCGCCCCGGCATCAGGAACTCGACCAGCTGGCCGGGCTCGATCTTGTTGCGGCTCATCAGGGTGAGGCGTTTGGTCGCCTCGTCGTAGCCGATGACCTCGCCGACCACCAGCCAGTCGCGGAAGTAGCCGCCGCGGTCGGTGTTCTGGCCGGCCTTGTGCTCCGGGTAGTAGAAACCGGTGGAATAGTCGCGGTGCGAGACCTTGTAGGGTTCGTCCTTGAGCCATTGCGGCAGCTCGACATGCTTCGGCCCGTCCCCGCCCTGCAGCGCGGTAGCGTCCCGGCCGACCAGCGCGGGCACGGAGGCGGTGACGGTCGTCTTCGCGGCGGCCTCCGCACCGGCGGCCTCGACGCCATGGAAGCCGATGGAACCGGCCGATTCGAGCTGGCCGACGGCACGGGTGACCTTGACGACGTCCGAGCGGCGGACCATGTCGTGGAACGGCTTGAGCCGCCTGCCGTCTCTGCCCTCGAAGCCGCGCTGCACCATGTATTCGTCGACGGCGCACTTGTAGGCGTTGGTGATCGAGGCGACGTAGTAGGCACTTTTGGCACGGCCCTCGATCTTCAGACTCGAGGCGCCGGCGTCGATCATGTCGTCGACGTGCTCGAGCATGCACATGTCCTGCGAGTTGAAGAGGAAGGTGCCCTCGTCGTTCTCCTCGACCGGGAAGAACTGGCCAGGCCGCTTGCGTTCGACGACGCTGTATTTCCAGCGGCAGGGCTGCGAGCATTCGCCGTGGTTGGCGTCGCGCCCGTTCATATAGTTGGAGATCAGGCAGCGCCCGGAGAACGCCATGCACATCGAGCCGTGCACGAAGGTCTCGATATCCATGTCCTCGGGGATGTTGGCGCGGATGTCGCGGATGGCCTGCAGGTCGAGCTCGCGGGCCAGCACCACACGGCGCGCGCCCAGCTCGTAGAGCGCGTTGGCGGCCAGATAATTGGTGACGCCGGCCTGGGTGGAGACGTGCAGCTCGAGCTGCGGGGCGATGGAGTGGGCGGCCATCAAGACACCGATGTCGGTGACGATCAGCGCGTCGATGCCGGTGGCGGCCAGGTGGGCGATATAGGTCTTGATATCCTCCACCTCGTTGTTGCGCGGCAGGACGTTGCAGGTCACGTAGACGCGCGCGCCGTGCCCGTGGGCATACTGCGCCCCGGCCTTCAGGTCGTCCATCGAGAGGTTCTTCGGCGCCGAGCGCATGCCGAATTCCTTGCCGCCGCAGTAGACGGCGTCCGCCCCGAAGTCGATGGCGGTCTTCAGACTGCGCAGGCTGCCCGCAGGCGCCAGCACCTCGGGCCTGTGCCGTCGCACCATCGTCGTCTGGATCGGTTCGTCCGTCTCGCTTGCGTTCTTGCCATCGTCAGCCATCACGCGCTCCACAGCTTTCTCCCTTGCCCATGGCCGTTTCGGCCGTAACCGTTTCAGTCTAGACCGCGCCACCCCACGTTCCTGCCTCTAAAAAACCAATCCTGCCCTTTTTAGTACATTTTTTACCCTGAAAATGTACTTTTAGAGGCAGGATTGATCTGTTAGGGGCAGGAAGGAACGGCGTCTGAGACTCAGGCATCACTCAACCGAACAAGCAGCCGTTGACGCCGACGCACCCCATCCAATCAGGCGTTGAGCTTGGCGAGTTCCTCGTCGGTGAGCCTGAGGTCGCCGGACTTTAGGCTGTCGAGGATGGTCTCGGGGCGGTGCGCGCCGGGGATGACGAAGACATGACGCCCCAGGCTCAGCTCCCAAGCGAGCACGACCTGCTGGTGGCTGACCCCATGGGCGCGGCCGACCTCGCGGAACGGATCGTACTTGCTCTCGTCCTTGGCCTTGCGGTAGCCGCCGAGCGGGCTCCAGCAGACGAACGGCAGGCCGAGCTTCTCGCAATAATCCAAGGTGTCACGGGTGGACTGGTAGGTGGGCGAGAACTGGTTCTGCACCGCGACGAGCTTGTCGCCCAGTATCTTGCGCGCGATGTCGATCTGCTCGACCGATGCGTTGGAGATGCCGGCGAGTTTCGCCACGCCCTCGTCCAGCAGCTGCTTGATGGCCTCGACGGACTCGTTATACGGCACGTTCGGGTCCGGACGGTGCAGGTAGAGCAGGTCGATGGTGTCGACGCCGAGCGCGAGCGCCGACTGCTTGCCGGCCTCGATCAGATGCTCGGGCTGGCCGTTGACGCCCCAGGTCGGGGTCTTGCCGTCGTCGGCGAAGTTGCGGAAATGGCCGACCTTGGTGGCGATGGTCACCTCGTCCTTGGGGCCGTCCCAGCTGGCCATGGCACGGCGCACCAGCTTCTCGCCGGTCTGTTCCTCGCCGCCCGAGCAGTAGTAGGACCAGGCGGTGTCGATGTGGCGGCAGCCGGCGTCAAGCGCGGCATGGATGGTCTCGATGCCCTTGGCCTCGCCGAGGTTGTTCTCGATGGTCAGCGGCATCTCACCCAAACCGATGGCGGTGGTGTCGAGCGGACCCAGATTGCGATGCAGTACCATAGTGCTCCTTTGTCGTGATGGTGTGAACCGTTACCTCAAGGATAGGCGGGCAAAGGGATTTTGAGGCCGCCGCATCGCGGACACACGACCTTGGCCGGGTAAAGGAAAACCTTCACGCACCCGACAGAGGCCGCTTACCCTTGCTGCATTCCTGCCCTGGGGGGATTGGGCGACATAACGCCACGTGAAGGCTTTACCAGTATACCCCAGCCCCGGACCCCGCCGGCGGATACGCGAGCGCGGCGAATCCAGCCTGGTAAACCCACGGCGAGCGCCACCGGTGTATGTAGTATGGAATCGGCGAGCGCCGCGAAAGCGCATGGCGCCGACATGAAACAAGCTGGGAGGAAACGGATGACCGACAACGACAAGAACACGAAACTGCCCGACCTGGTGGTCGTGGGAGCCGGGCTTTTCGGCCTGACGGTGGCCCAGCAGGCGGCCGAGCACGGCCACAGCGTCGAGATCATCGACGTGCGCGAGCACATCGGCGGCAACGCCTACTCCTATATGGACGAGGAGACCGGCGCCGAGATCCACCAGTACGGCGCGCATCTCTTCCACACCTCCAACAAGCGCGTGTGGGACTATGTCAACCGTTTCACGAGCTTCACCGACTACCAGCACCGCGTCTACGCCACGCACGACGGCGAGGTCTACCCCATGCCGATCAACCTGGGCACGATCAACCAGTTCTTCCACGCGCACTACACGCCCGCGCAGGCCAAGGCGCTCATCGAGGAGCAGGCGGGCGAGCTGGCCGGCACCGACCCGGAGAACCTCAACGACAAGGGCATCCAGCTGATCGGCCGGCCGCTCTACGAGGCGTTCATCAAGAACTACACCAGCAAGCAGTGGCAGACCGCGCCGGAGGACCTGCCGGCGTCGATCATCAAGCGCCTGCCCGTGCGTTTCAACTACGACAACCACTATTTCAGGGACACCTGGGAGGGCCTGCCCACCGACGGCTACACCGCCTGGATGCAACGCATGATCGACGACCCGAAAATCCATGTCACCCTCGGCGTCGACTTCTTCGATGAGAGCCAGCCGTTCAACAAGAAGGCCGTCGTCGGCCGCGTGCCTGTGGTCTACACCGGCCCGGTCGACAAGTACTTCGACTACCGGCTCGGCGACCTGAAATGGCGCACCGTCGACTTCAAGCAGCGGCGCTACGACGAGGGCGACCACTTCGGCTGCCCGGTGATGAACTTCGTGGACGCCGACGTGCCCTATACGCGCGCCATCGAGTTCAAGAACTTCAACCCGGAACGTCGCGAGTCCCAGAACCCCGACAAGACCGTGGTCTGGGAGGAGTACAGCCGCGCCGCCGGCCGCGACGACGAGCCCTACTACCCCATCAACACCGCCGACGACCAGAAGCTCTACCAGGGCTACAAGGACCTGGCCGCGCGCGAACCACAGGTCGTCTTCGGCGGCAGGCTGGGCACCTACGCCTACTACGACATGCACCAGGTCATCAACAGCGCCCTGATCGCCTACGACAAGCAGGTCGGCCCGCTGCTGAGCAAGTAGCCGCCGGCCACCAACGCAACGATTCCGCCATTTTTACGCCGCTGAGGACTTCCCAGTGGCGTAAAAATGGCGGAATCGGTTTATACGGTATGGCACCTGCGCTCAGGCGTGCCAGACGTCCTTGCCGTTGGCCTTGGCATCCCTGAGGTCGGCGTCGAGCCCGGCCTCGTCGGCCTCGACCTTGCCGGCGATGTATTCCTCCACCAGCTCACGCGCCTCGTTGTCCTCGTGCTGCACGGCCGGGGACTTCATGAAGTAGGAGCTCGGCGCGAGCACCGGGCCGGAGAGGTGGCGGTCGAGCGCGATCTTGGCGGCTCGCACGGCGTCGATGACGATGCCGGCGGAGTTCGGCGAATCCCAGACTTCCAGGCGGTACTCGAGGTTGAGCGGCACGTCGCCGAAGGTGGTGCCCTCCAGGCGCACGAACGCGAGCTTGCGATCGTCGAGCCAGGCCACGTAGTCGGACGGGCCGATGTGCACGTCGCGGCCCTCCATATCGTGGGGCACAATCGAGGTGACGGCGCGGGTCTTGGAGACCTTCTTGGACTCCAGGCGCGAGCGCTGCAGCATGTTCATGAAGTCCATGTTGCCGCCGACGTTGAGCTGGTAGGTGCGGTCGAGACGCACGCCGCGATCCTCGAAGAGACGGGCCATCACGCGGTGGGTGATGGTGGCGCCGACCTGGCTCTTGATGTCGTCGCCGATGATCGGCACGCCGGCGTCGCGGAACTTCTGCGCCCATTCCGGGTCGGAGGCGATGAAGACGGGCAGGCAGTTGACGAAGGCGCAGCCGGCGTCCATCGCGGCCTGCGCGTAGGCCTTGTCGGCCTTTTCGCTTCCCACGGGCATGTAGCTGACCAGCACGTCGACCTTCTTGTCGCGCAATACCTGGGCCACGTCCACCGGCTCGGCGTCGGACTCGGTGATCATCTCACGGTAGTACTCGCCCAGGCCGTCGAGGGTGGGCCCGCGCAACACCTCGACGCCCTTGTTCGGCACGTCGCAGAACTTGTAGGTGTTGTTCTGTGAGGCGCCGATGGCCTCGGAGATGTCCTTGCCGACCTTGAGCGCGTCGACGTCGAAGGCCGTGACGAACTCGATGTCGCGCACGCGGTAGCCGCCGAAGTTGTTGTGCATCAGGCCGGGGATCTTCTCGTCGTCCTTGGCGTCCTGGTAATATTCGACCCCCTGGATCAGCGACGAGGCACAATTGCCGATGCCCGCGACTGCCACTCGAATGCTCATGGTCACTCCTTTGTCCAACATGTCAATTCCATTGCTCACTGTAACGCAGAACAACGAAAAAAGATACAACGTCACCACGTGTTCGCCCGTTGCTTATCGCCGCGCATATCGAACCTATCGCAATGAAAAAAGAGACGCCAGAATGACGTCTCTTTTTTTAAGCGTTGCGCTTGGACTACCGGCTACTCGGCGGTCTCCGCGCCACGGTGGCGAGCCACGATGAAGTCGTCACGGCGCTTGATCGCGGCGGCGATGGCCAGGAAGGCGAGCAGAAGCAGCAGCGGGATCCACAGCGGCATGTGCCTGGTGGCGTCGGTCACCTGGGTAACGGTCGCCTCGGTCGCGCAGACGGCGGCGGCCGGAACCGTGGAGCCGGCGACGTAGGCGGTGGGTTCCACGCACTTGGGCCTCACGCTGTTGCGCACCAGCGGATGGGGCGTGACGTCGATGGTCTGGTCTGCGCCACCCAGCTGCGGCGTCGCGACGGGAATGGCGGGCGCGGAAGGCGTGGCCGGAGCCGGGGCCGCAGGGGCCTTGGGCGCCGGAGCCGCAGGAGTCGCGGGCGTCGGAGCGGCAGGTTCCACAGGCGCCGGTTCCCACACTTCGTAGAGCGTCTTGTAGGCGATGCCGAAATTCACATCCACCTTTTCGCCCGACTGATAGACATGCCGCACACCGCTCGAGCGCACATCGGCCCAGCCGGCAAAACGATACGTGTTGACAACCCTATTGTTGGTATCCAAAAGCTGGAACTGGCCAGCCGGTGCCGGCGTGTAGAAGAAGGGATGTACATACACGTCGTGCGCCGAGACATCGGAAAGATCGGCATTGCCACCCAGCACCGTGACGTCATGCTCGTCCGCATCGGCATGGAGCCCCGCAGGCAACGATGCGGACGGCTTAAGCTTGAGCGTCTCCGCCTCCTGCCACACATAAACACCCGACTTTGAGGAATTCGTCTCCATGGTCCTCTCCGACAGGGAGGCCGAGGTATAGGTCTTAGATAGATCCACGTTCGCGGACTGTGTGTCCATGACAGGCACTTGTATCCAGGCACCCGTATAAGTGGCATCCCTATGCCCCGAAGTGCCCTGATCAGGCTGCGGTATCCCCGCATCACCGGCCAACTCCGCAGAGCTTCCGACGGAGAGCTGCGACAGCTTCGCGCAACCCGAGAACATGCCGCTCATGGAGGTGACATGGCTGGTGTCCCAGCTCATCGTGTTGAACTTTCGCAGGTTGCTGTCGCCCTGGAACATACCGGTCATATTGACGACCTGACTGGTATCAAGTAGTCCCGAACCGAGGACCTGATCGATATGGGGCATATTGGCGAAGAGGAAACTGGAATCCGCTGGAAGCTTGGTCATACCGCCTGTGAACTGAATATCGGTGACTGCGGACGGACCGCCTTCCACAGTTGCCCTCTTCGCGATGAAATCGTCCTTGTCGAGCTCGCTGCCGGCACTGAATGCGGTGATGGTGATGCTCGTATGCCTCACATCGATTGAACTCTTCGGCTCATCCTGCGTGGAGGGCTGGCCGGCCTGGGCCTGCGGCTGCGCGGCGGCAGTGGCCTTGCTGGTCGCTCCGTCATTGGCCTTCGACTGCGCTGCGACATCGGCGGCCGAAGCCTGGACTGGGGCCTTGCCCTGCTGGTCGGCCTGAACCGGGGTCTTGGACTCGTCAGCGGATGCCGGAGCGGCGGCCTGCTGCGCCTGCGTCGCCCCGTCGCCCTCGGCGGGCGAACCCTGGGTGGTATCGGCCTGCGAGAACGCCGGCACCGCCAGCATCGCCGCGGCGGCGAGCACACCCGTCAGTGTCTTCATTGTCCTGTTGAACATTGAGACCTTCCCTTCAATGCGCCTGAACGCAATCGACCACAACCTCTACTCTTCTAAAAAGGTTTTCATCAAACCTTCGTAACGTACTACATCATAATGTACTACACTCGACAAGCCCAGAAAGCCTCTTGCCCACTGCCCTACGGACACAACGGATACAGCCGCGAAACGCCCGGAAATACGCCAAAATCACCCTCACGATTTATAACAGAGCACTGTAATAAAACGTTAGACATATCCTCTTTCTCCGTCCATTTGCAACGATGCCAGCGGCACACAGACGCACACCATGGACGCGGAACGGGCAACCGCGCGAACAACGGCGACATGGCCCGATATCCCGAAACGGAACGAGCCGAGCCAAGACGGGCCGATTCCCCCGATACACCAACGCAACAGGGCGCCCACACGGATCAGAGGGGGGCATACAGATACCGCATATATATAAAGGACCGTGCAACCTCCAGCCTGCCTTTTCTCTACGGGAATAAAAAACACTCCCCCGAATCCCCCATATGGCCCCGATATGACCCGTTTGACCGGCAGGATTTCTCAGGGGCAGCGGTTACGGTTGTTCCCATGGCTTCCAGGAAAAACATGAGCTCCGCACGGTCCAGGACCGCCGCCTCGCGCGGCTCCCGCCGTTCAGGCAGGCACACCTCCGCCCCCCGCCGACGCAGGGGGCGCGGCGGCAGCGCGACCATGCCCAGAAACAACCATGGCCCGCGCCGCAAGGCACCGAAACCGAAGAAGCGCCATCTGCTGCTCAAATGGATAATCGGCATCGTCCTGGCCGGACTGGTGGCGGGCATCGCCGCATTCGTCTATCTCTACGTGACCACCGAGGTGCCACAGCCCGAGAAGATCGCGATGGCAGAGAAGACGACCCTCTACTATTCCGACGGCACCACCGAGATGGGCCATTTCGCCACGCAGAACCGTGAGATCATCAGCTGCGACGCGCTGCCGAAATACGTGGGGCAGTCCATCGTGTCTTCCGAGAACCAGACCTTCTACAAGGACAAGGGCGTGGACCTCAAGGGCATCGCGCGCGCGTTCCTCAACAACGTGACCGGCGGGGCGCGGCAGGGCGGCTCGACCATCACCCAGCAGTACGCCGAGCGCTACTACATGGGCGACACCCACACCTACCTCGGCAAGCTGCGCGAGGCGATCCTGGCCGTCAAGATCACGCAGACGCAGAGCAAGGACCAGGTGCTCTGCAACTACATGAACACCATCTACCTCGGGCGCGGGGCGTACGGCATCCAGGCGGCCGCCAAGGCCTACTACAACAAGGACGCCAAGGACCTCACCATGCCGGAGGCGGCCATGCTCGCCGGCATCATCCCGGCCCCCTCGACCTGGGACCCGGCGGTGAACTCCAAGCGCGCCGACCAGCGCTTCAACCGCGTGATCTCGATCATGAAGAGCCAGGGCTACATCACGCCGGGAGACGCCAGGAGCGCCAAGCCGCCCCAGACCATCTCGCCGCAGGCCCAGGAGAACTCCTACGCCGGGCAGAACGGCTACCTGCTGCAGATGGTGCGCGAGGAGCTGACCGCCGACGGCACGTTCAGCCGCGACGACCTCGACACCGGCGGCTACAAGATCGTCACCACCATCGACAAGAACAAGCAGGACCTGATGTTCAAGGTGGCCAGCCCCTCGCAGGGCGGCGACGGCATCGTGCCCGCGGGCGTGCAGATCGGCGGGATGAGCGTCAACCCCAAGGACGGCTCGATCGAGTCGGTCTACGCCGGCGACGACTACCTGACCAAGCAGCTCAACAACGCCACGCAGGCCACCTACGAGCCCGGGTCGACCATGAAGCCTTTCGCGCTGCTGGCCACGGTGCAGGCCGGGGTGAGCCTCAACACGACCTTCAACGGCAACTCGCCGCGCACCTACACCAACATCACCCAGCCGGTGCAGAACTTCGGCAACCAGAGCTTCGGCAACGCCAACCTCTACAGCGCCACGGCCAACTCGGTCAACACCATCTACATGGACCTCCAGCAGCACCTGGGCGCCAAGAAGGTGGCGCAGACCGCGCAGGCGGCGGGCATGAACCCCAAGCTGGTGACCGGCAACAACCCCTTCACCGTGCTGGGCAACGACGGCGTGCACGTCGAGGACATCGCGCAGGCCTACTCCACGATCGCCAACCAGGGCAACAAGCCCACGCTGCACATCGTCTCGGCGGTCAAGGACCCGAAGGGCAAGGACATGTACCGCGCGCCCACCGACACCGAGCGCGTCTTCAACGCCAACGACACCGCGCTGGTGACCAAGGCGATGCAGGGCACCGTGCAGTACGGCACCGCCACCGAGGCGCGGGGCATCGGCAAGAGCGTGGCCGGCAAGTCCGGCACCGCCAACGACGGCACGGCGGGCAGCTTCGCCGGCTTCTCGCCCAACACGGTCACCGTCTTCGCGATGTGGGACCCGGATGGCAACGGCGCGCCGCAGGAGCTGCCCAACATCGGCCGCTACGGCACGGGCAGCGACTACCCGGTGCACCTGTTCACCCAATACATGAAGCAGGCGCTGGCCGACACCCCCAACGAGGCGTTCCCCGTAGCCAAGGACACCGGCAAGGTCGGCGGCCCGGACGGCTCGTGGGGCACCGGCGGCGGCTCGCGCTCCTACACCTACACGCCGAAGGACGACGAGTCGACCGGTGAGTCCAACGGCGGCTCGAGCACAATCTCCGGTGGCGGGATGAGCGGCGGCAGCGACGGGAACGACAGCAGCGGTACGACGACGCCGAACGAACCGTCCGCACCTTCGGCTCCAGGAGAGGGCGGCACTCCCCAGAGCACAGGTAACTGAGATCCGTAGGTAAACGAAAAGTGGTGGCAACCGACCTAGAGCCGGTTGCCACCACTTTCGTTATTTGTCGCCATCTATCCGTTATCTACGAATCAGCCCTCTTCCGCCATCATCGGTCAGCTTTTGAACGGCATGATCGTGGAGGCGGAAGCGAGCTCACGGACCTTCGGACCCTCAGACCTTCAGCGCCGCGAACGGTTGATGGCCGAGATGACCGCCTTCAGGGAGCTGGTGGTGATCGACGAGTCGATGCCCACGCCCCAGATGATGCGCTCGTTGCCCTCGCCGCCGATCTTGCACTCCACGTAGGAGGCGGCCGTGGCGTCGGTGCCCGAGGTCATCGAATGCTCGGCGTAGTCCATCACGCTCACCACAAAGCCCATCGAGGCCAACGCGTTGAGGAAGGCGTCGAGCGGACCGTTGCCGGCGCCACTGACCTCGCGCTCGATCGGGTCGGCGCCGGGCTCGGCGCCACGGTCGAGCAGCCTGGCCTTGAGCACCGTGTCGGAACCGTCCTCGCCCGAGGTGACCGAGACGTTGAGCAGGCGCAGGCGGCCCCAAGTCTCGAGGCTCTCGTCGGCCTCGTCGGAGACGGCCTCGCCGTTGACCAGCGCGCCCGACTCCCCGACCGGCAGGTACTCGTCCTTGAAGAGGCGCCAGATCTCGTCGTCCTTGACCTCCTGGTCGGTCTTGTCGGCGTAGTTCTGCACCACCTTCTCGAACTCGATCTGCAGACGCTTGGGCAGGTCGAGGTTGTGGTTGGTCTTCAAGAGGTAGGCCATGCCACCCTTGCCGGACTGCGAGTTGACGCGGATGATGGCCTTGTAGCTGCGGCCGATGTCCTTGGGGTCGATCGGCAGGTAGGGCACCAGCCAGACGAAGTCGTCGAGGTTGGCTCCGGCGCGCTCCGCGGCGTCCTGGCGGGCCTCGAGCCCCTTCTTGATGGCGTCCTGGTGGGAGCCGGAGAAGGCGGTGAACACGAAGTTGCCCGCGTAGGGGTGGCGCTCGGAGATGGTGAGCTGGTTGCAGTATTCGACGGTCTTGCGGATCCTCGGCACGTCGGAGTAGTCAATCTGCGGGTCGACGCCCTGGGTGAGCAGGTTGAGGCCCAGCGTGACCAGGTCGACGTTGCCGGTGCGTTCGCCGTTGCCCAGCAGGCAGCCCTCGACGCGGTCGGCGCCGGCCAGCACGGCCAGCTCCGCGGCGGCCACGCCCATGCCCTCGTCGTTGTGCGGGTGCAGGGAAAGCACGATGGAATCGCGGTTCTTCAGGTGGGTGGAGACGTACTCGACCTCGTCGGCGAAGACGTTGGGCGTGGTCATCTCGACGGTGGCGGGCAGGTTGATGATCATCTTGCGCTCGGGCGTCGGCTTGATGACGTCGCTGACCGCGTCGCACACCTCGACGGCGTAGTCGGGCTCGGTGCCGGTGAAGGATTCCGGGGAATACTCGTAATAGAGCTCGGTGTCGCCGGCCGCGCCCTCGAGGTCCTTGCAGAGCTCCGCGGCGTCGGTCGCCAGCTTCTTGATGCCTTCCTTGTCCTTGCGGAAAACGACCTCGCGCTGCAGCACGGAGACGGAATTGTAGAAGTGCACCACGGCTCGTTTGGCGCCGCGCAGGCACTCGTAGGTCTTGCGGATCAGGTGCTCGCGCGCCTGGGTGAGCACCACGATGGTGACGTCGTCGGGGATGAGCTCGCGCTCGATGAGCATGCGCACGAAATCGTAGTCGGTGTCGGAGGCGGACGGGAAGCCGACCTCGATCTCCTTGAAGCCCATCTCGATCAAGAGGTTCCAGAAACGCAGCTTGCGTTCGGAATCCATCGGGTTGACCAGCGCCTGGTTGCCGTCGCGCAGGTCGACCGAGCACCAGCGCGGGGCGCGGCGCAGCCTCTTGGACGGCCACGTGCGCTCGGGGTAGTCGAACGGGATCTGCTTGTCGTAGGCGACGTACTTGCCATAGGGCATGGCGCTGGGCTTCTGCGGCTCGCCGATGAACCGTGCGGGAGGCAGCAGCAGGTCGTTGTTACCTCCATTGGATTGTGCGGCGATTGCCGCGAGATCAAATACCGAAGATTGATCCTGACCCATCACTCCTCCTTTTCCTGATTCCATGCGCCGCGCTCTGCGGCGTAACTTCAGACAAAACCCACGCTGCGCCTGTGTGACAGCCTAGGCGGCCGTGCCCATGCAAGCGACATCGCGGGATAATCCTCAATGATACCGACCGAACGCGGAACGCACCGTTGCCGTTCCGGGATGCGGCTATGAAAATTTGGCATGGCCGCGCCTTTGCGGGAGCGGCCGGGCGGACGCGGCTAGCGGAACAGCGAGACGCCGCAACGGGAGCGGCAGTAGGCGTTGCCCAGCCAGGTGTGGCGCGAGTTGGGCCACACGGAACCGAGGCGCGGGGCGTCCTGGCTCATCCAGATGCTGGGGAAACGGCCGTCGGCGCTGCGCGAGCCAAGCAGGTTGAAGCCGTTCTTGCGCACCAGCCAGTCGGGGTGCTGGGTGGCGATGGCGAGGCCCTCCTCGAGGGTGAGCGGCACACGTTCGTCGGATTCGATGAGCTTGCGGGCCACGTCGGGCTCGCGGTTGACGTAGGCGGTGCCGGTGTGGGGACTGACCACCAGGTAGAACGGGCCCTCGGGCGGCTCGAAACCGTCCTGCGGCAGGAAGCTGGCGACGTCGCGCGGGGGCATGGTGGTGAAGCCGGCCATGCGGTTGATGCTGGTCCTGGAGATCAGGGACTCGGGGCTCACCAGCTCGTGGGTGGGCACCAGGAGGATGTCGGTGCCCAGGTCGCTGTCCTCGAGCGCCTCGATCAGCGGCCGGGCCAGCGAGCGGAACACGGCCTCGCTCATATCGGCCACGTCGGGATAGCCCAACGCGGTGATCCGGTCCAGTTGCCTTTGCGCTTCTTGAGATGCCTTCGACATATCTCCAGTATGTCACGCGGACGCGTCAGGCTTCCGGCACCGCTGTATCTCCGGCACTTATGCAAAGGCAATCACACTTTTAGGCCGTTTTCTGAGATTATCTCCGCACCTCCGTCACTTATGCAGAGATAATCACATTTTCGAGCCGTTTGCTGAGATTACGGTCACATCGGCGATGGGCGACGCAGACGATGGCTACGCGCCGAAGTGCTTGCGGGCGATGATCTCGGCGAGCTCGACGGCGTTGAGCGCGGCGCCCTTGCGCAGGTTGTCGTTGGCGATGAAGAACGCGAGGCCCTTCCTGCCGTCGACGGCCTGGTCCTGGCGGATGCGGCCGACGAAACTCGGGTCCTTGCCGGCGGCCAGCTGCGGGGTGGGGATGTCGGCCAGCTCGACGCCCGGCGCGGCTTTCAGAACCTCGCGGGCCATGTCGGGGGTGACGTCGCGCTCGAACTCGGCGTTGACGGACATGCCGTGGGCGGTGAAAACGCCGACGCGCACGCAGGTGCACGAGGCGGCGAGATTCGGCAGGTGCAGGATCTTGCGGCTCTCGTTGCGCAGTTTCTGTTCCTCGTCGGTCTCCTCGCTGCCGTCGTCGACGACCGCGCCGATGAAGGGCACGGCGTTGAAGGCGATGGTGCGCGCCACCTTGGTGGGCTCGGGGAAGTCGATGGCCGAGCCGTCGAAAACTAGCTTGTCGGCGCCCTGGTCGACGGCGGCCTTGGCTTCGTTCATCAGCTGTTCGACGCCGGCGCGGCCGGCCCCGGACACGGCCTGGTAGGAGCTGACGATCAGGCGCTTGAGGCCGAAGTGGGTGTCGAGCGCCTTCAGGACGGGAATGCAGGCCATGGTGGTGCAGTTGGGGTTGGCGACGATGCGGCGCGGGATGTCGTCGAGGTCGTCGGGGTTGGCCTCGGCCACCACCAGCGGCACGTCGTCGTGCATGCGCCACTGCGAGGAGTTGTCGACCACGTAGGCGCCGGCCCCGGCGAATTTCGGCGCCCAGACCTTGGAGGTGCCGCCGCCCGCGGAGAAGATGGCGATGTCGATGCCGGAAAGGTCGGCCTTGGCCACGTCCTCGACCACGATGTCGTGGCCGCGCCAGGTGAGCCGCGTGCCGGCGGAACGGGACGACGCCATGAACCGCAGGTCCGCCACCGGGAAATCACGCTCGTCGAGCACCCGGCGCATCACCATGCCGACCTGGCCGGTGGCCCCCAGCACCGCGACGTTGACCCCACGATCATTGATCCGAACCATCTCTAATCCCCTTTGCGTTTCAGCTTGGCGCACGCACGCCACCATGCCTCGGCGGTGCGTTACCTATGACTATAACGGCACAGCGGACCAGACGCCGGCGATGTCCGAAGTGCGCGCGGCGGGACGATATGACATGACGATAGCTGTTGAAGCGCGATGGGAATGGCGGAATATGGCACACTCAAGCTGCGCCGCGACGCACACCGCCTATGGGTATGAGAGAAACCGGACTCAGCGGCCGGTGCCGCCGTAGACGACCGCCTCGATCTGGCTGGCGTCGAGGCCGTAGGCGGTGTGCAGGGCGCGCACGGCGTCGTCGAGCTGGCCGAGCGGCACCAGCGCGGCGATGCGGATCTCGGAGGTCGAGATCATCAATACGTTGATCTGTTTCTCGCTGAGCGCCTCGAAGAACTTGGCGGCGAGGCCGGAATGGGTCTTCATACCCACGCCCACCACGGCGACCTTGCCGACCTCGGTGTTGATGTCGTAGCTGCGGTAGCCGAGCTCGGCCTGCTTGGCAGCGAGCACGGAGTCGACCTTCCCGATCGCGTTCTCGGGGACGGTGAAGGAGATGTCGGCGGTGCCGGTGGAGGCGCCCGCCTGCACGATCATGTCGACATTGACGCCCGCGAGCGCCAGCTGGGTGAAGACCTTGGCGGCCATGCCCGGCTCGTTGTCCACACCACGCACCGTCGCCAGCGCCTCGCTGCGGTCGTGGGCCACCCCCGAGATAACCGGCGCCTCGGGGCCGAGGTCGGGGAAGAGGTCGCCCATGGAGGCGTTGCCGCCGTTGTTGTTGCCGTTGCCGGTTGTTTCGTTTGTGGCGTTCATGCTCTCATCACTCCGCTTCGTTTCCTGGTTGTTGTCATGGTCTTTGCCGGTCATGCCGTCGCCTAGCCGAGGTTGGGCAGGTTGCGCGCGCTGACCCCGTTGGGGATGACCAGCGTGCCCGGGCGGTGCGAGAACGAGCTGCGCACGTGCAGCGGCATGTTGAAGCGCTGGGCGTATTCCACGCAGCGCAGGGCGAGCACCTTCGAGCCGCACGACGCCATCTCGAGGATCGCCTCGTAGCTGATCTCGGGAATGCGGCGGGCGGTGGGCACGATGCGCGGGTCGGCGGTGAAGATGCCGTCGACGTCGGTGTAGATCTAGCAGATGTCGGCGCCCAGCGCCACCGCGAGCGCCACCGCCGAGGTGTCGGAGCCGCCGCGGCCGAGGGTGGTGTAGTCACCGTCGGCGTTGATGCCTTGGAACCCGGCGACGATGGCCACGCTGCCCAGCCCCAGCGCGCGGCTGACGCGTTCGGGCTTCACCGAGCGGATGTGGGCGGCGCCGAACCGGGCGTCGGTCATGAATCCGGCCTGGGAGCCGGTGAAGGAGTAGGCGTGCTCGCCGGCGGCGTGGATGGCCATCGCCAGCAGGCTCATCGAGATGCGCTCCCCCGCGGTCATCAGCATGTCCATCTCGCGGGCGGGAGGGTTGGAATCGATGCTCTTGGCCTGGTCGATCAGGTCGTCGGTGGTGTCGCCCATCGCCGAGACCACCACGGCCACGTCGTTGCCGGCGCGCTTGGTCTCCACGATGCGTCTGGCCACACGTTTCAGCGATTCCGCGTCCGCCACGGAGGAACCGCCATACTTCTGCACGATAAGAGCCACTGCCATTCCTGTCTTCGTCAATCGTCGGATCGTCCGCCATCGTTCGGGCCGTGTGCGACGCGTTTCCGGGCGCCGCACCCGCGCGCGAACGGAGCCGGGCGTAGGACCCTCATTATAGGAACGGCGCACTACCTCGGGCCGCGCGTCTCCGTCATGCGGGCAAGGACGTCCGACAGCGTGCGAAACACGCTGGACGCGGGCAGGACCGGTACAAGCGAACGAGGGACGAATCCCCGGGGCAGGCCATGACCGACAAACCAGTGGACGAGGGTTACTGACGAACCGGCGAACAGAGCGACATACGGGAGCCACCGAACTCCCATACGGCGGATGGACTATGCCTCGCGACGCCCCGCCAGCGCCCGGCCGAGGGTGATCTCGTCGGCGTATTCCAGGTCGCTGCCCACCGGCAGGCCGCTGGCCAGGCGGGTGACCTTGAGCCCCAGCGGCGAGAGCAGGCGGCTCAGGTAGGTCACCGTGGCCTCGCCCTCGATATTGGGGTCGAGCGCCAGGATGATCTCCTTGACCTCGTCGGTCTTCAGGCGGTCGAGCAGCTTGGGGATGGCGAGGTCGCCGGGGCCGATGTTGGCCATGGGGTTGATCGCCCCGCCGAGCACATGGTAGACGCCACGGAACTCGCGGGTGCGCTCGATGCTCATCACGTCCTTGGGTTCCTCCACCACGCAGATGGTGGTGTGGTCGCGGCGGGGGTCGGCGCACACCGGGCACGGGCTGGTCTCGCAGACGTTGCCGCAGATGTCGCAGAAACGCACCTTCTCCTTGACCTCGCGGATCGCGTCGGCGAGCTCCTGGGCCTCCTCGTCGTTGGCGGAGAGCAGGTAGAAGGCGATGCGCTGCGCGCCCTTGGGCCCGATGCCCGGCAGATGCGCGAACGAGTCGATGAGCCTCTGGATCGCGCCGTCATAGGCCAATGCCATGGATGTTCCTCCTAGTGCTGCTCGATGTCATGCCGTTCGGCCGGCTTGACGTTCTTGGGATTGTGGGGGTCGTTGGCGTCGAAACGCTCGACCTTCTTCACCTCGAAAAGCTTCGAGAGCTCGTCGATGCCGAGTGCCGTGGCCTGCCCCAGCGACTGGTCGTCGAGCGAGTACTCGTCCTCGTCGGCGTCCACCTGCGGGCGTTGCGCGGCGGCGCCGGCCTCCGGGGCGCTGAAGCGTCGCTTGAGATCGGCCATGCCGGGACCACCGGGGCCACCGGCCGCCGAAGGTCCGTTTTGTTCGATCGGACCGTGTTGCGCCGCTTGACCGGGCGCTGACATCTGAGGGACGCCGTCCTGTACCGGATCCGAGGCTCCACCGAAATCGCCACCGGCTTGCCCCTCTCCCGGAACGGCTGCGGCGCCACCGGCCTGAGCGTTCATGTTGGACGCATTGCCGTTACCCGCACCGTTGGCACCACCGTCGGCATCGCCGCCGGCACTCTGGGATTCGGAGACCGCCCACGGGTCGACCCCGTCGCTCGTGTCCGGCACGGCGACATGCTTCTTGTGGTGGGTCTGCGATTCGGCCGCGGCGTCAAGCGCCTTCTCGGTCGCCGTCTGCCCATCTGCCTCGTCACCATTGGCCATATGCAGCCATGGGTCGTAATCGTCGTCCTCCGGTTGCGGACCGCCAGCCGTCGTGTCCGGAGCCGCCGCGCCACCCTTGTGGCCATCGGCAGCATCGGTCGACTTTCCGGATTCCGCTGCATCGCCGGGGCCACCGGATGCCGTGGATTCCCGCGAGCCCGCGGTGTTCCCTGAGCCAGCGGATTGCGCAGAATCCGCAGACCTTTGCGAGCTTACGGACTCCGATGAGTCGGCAGCCTTGCCGGAACCGACTCGGTGGGAGGAATCGTCGCTTTCGTCGTCGCCGGCCTCACCCTTGGACGGGGTCTTGGACTCGGAGGCGGCGTGCGGAGCCGAGACGATGGAGCCGCCGTCGACGAGTCCGGCCTTCGAAAGCGCGATCTTGCGCTTGACCTGGGCGAGGTCCTCGGGCCTCATGCGCTTGGTGGAGACGACCTTCTCGCCGTTGGCCGCCACGCCGGTCGGCGCGATCATCGTATGCTGGCCGAACACCGAGCGAACCGCGTCGAGGACCACGTTGGCGGCCTTCTCGCCGTTGTGTGCGGCGTCGGAGGCGATCGCCAACGCGAAGGCGTGCTGGCTGAGCGCGGTGTCGAAGGTCATGGCCAGACGCGACTTGCCGGCAGCGTTGGTCATGAACGCGATCTGCGGCACCTTGTCGCGGGTGACGTATTCGCGCACGCCTTCGGGCAGTGCGGAGAGCACCACGTCCCATTTCTCGTCGGGGGTGGCGTTCGGGTCGACGTGCGGTGCCGGGGCCGCGGCTTTGGCGGCGCCGCCGTCCTGGGGCGCCGAAGACGCCTGAGCCGCCGCGGCCTGGTGCTGCGCAGGCCGATCCTGCGGGACCGGTTGGCCGGCGGCTGGCGCGGACTGACCATTGCCCTGCATGGCCGGTGCGTTGCCTTGGGCACCTTGTGCCGGCATGGATTGGCCGGATCGGTTACCGGTCGGCTGGGCCTGTGACCCGCCGATGAAACCACTCTGACCATTACGGCCATTACGGCCATTCCTGCCGCCCTGCGGACCGGCTCCCTGCGTCGGCGCATTGCCATTCACGGCGGAAGCGCCACCACGGTTCGAGCCGATGAAGCCTCCCCTGCCCGCAGCCTGGGCAGTCGGGCGTCCGCCATTCGACGGCTGTCCGGAGCGACCGGCGGCTTCCTGCCGCACAGCCGGCTGCGCCGAGCCGAAACCGTTCTCACGGCCGGAAAGCAGACGGGCGGCCAGAAGCTCCAGCCGCATGCGGGGCGAGATGGCACCGGTCATGCCGCCGAGCGCGGTGTTGATGACCTCGGCCATCGCGCTGAGAGTGGCGAGCCCGAGCTCGGACGCCTGGCGATGCAGGTCGGCCATGTCCTGGGCCGCCGAATCGTCGTCGAGCACGCTTTCGGCCTTCTCGCCTCCCAGGGTGAGCACCAACAGGTCGCGCACACGGGCCAGCAGGTCCTCCACGAACCGCCGCGGTTCGAAGCCGCCGACCACGACCTTCTGCACCACGCCGTAGAGCTTCTCACCGTCGGCGTCGATCACGGCGTCGATGGCCTCGCCGATGAGGGCGTCGGGGGTGAAGCCGAGCAGCGCCACCGCCGAATCATACGAGATCTCGCCGTCGACCGCCCCGACCATCAGCTGGTCGAGCACAGAGAGGGTGTCGCGCACCGAGCCGCCGCCCGCGCGCATCGCCAGCTTGAGCACGCCCGGCTCCGGCTCGATCTTCTCCTGTTCGCAGATCCGCTCGAGGTAGGGGCCCATGACCTCCGGGGAGACCAGGCGGAAGGGATAGTGGTGGGTGCGCGAGCGGATGGTGGAGATGACCTTGTCGGGCTCGGTGGTGGCGAAGATGAACATGACATGCTCGGGCGGCTCCTCCACGATCTTCAGCAGCGCGTTGAACCCCTGCTGGGTGACCATGTGAGCCTCGTCGAGGATGAAGATCTTGTAGCGGTCGCGGGCGGGCGCGAAGGCGGCGCGTTCACGCAGCTCGCGGGCGTCCTCCACGCCGTTGTGGCTGGCGGCGTCGATCTCCACCACGTCGATCGATCCGGGGCCGCCGGTCTCCAGGTCCTTGCAGCTGTCGCATTCCCCGCAGGGGTGCGAGGTGGGGCCCTTGGCGCAGTTGATGCACCGGGCGAGAATGCGCGCGGAACTGGTCTTGCCGCAGCCGCGCGGCCCGGAGAAGAGGTAGGCATGCGTCAGCTTGCCCTCGTCCAACGCTCTGGACAGGGGGACGGTGACCTGATCCTGACCGATGATCCCATCAAAAGTGTCCGGCCGATATCGCCGATACAATGCAAGTGCCATATCCTCTAACCTACCTTCACCCGACTATCTTCACACCCACCGGCGGACGGAATCGCCCTGCCGGCCATGGCGTATATGACGCATGGCGTCTATACACCGCACTCCACCGGTCCGGCCCGCGCGGCACGCACGACCTGCGGAGCCACGGGCACCGACGTGGCATACGAGACCTTGACGACCACGTCCTCGCCACGCACCTGGCAGGAGACCAGGTTGCCGTCGTTGGCGCGCGCCGTCAGCCCCGCCCGCACGCACGGGTCGCCCTTGCCCTCCCACTGCGAGACGGCACCGGCGATGGCGGCCTGGTCGGCGACGCTGCGAGCGTGGGCGATGCAGATGAGCACGCGTCCGCCGGCGGCGATCACCGTCAGCAGGATGGCGGTGACGGCCACCAGCATCACCCCGCTGACGGTGCCGGAACCCCGGTCCTCGCCGGCCAGCCAGACGCGCCATGACCGCATCGTCCGGGCGCCGGCCGAAGGTCCGTCGTTGACGGATTCGGCATCCGAGCCATCGGACGGCCGCGAATCGACATCCACCATGCTTTTGTCTCCTTCCAAGACCGGATTCGCCCGCGCTATTGCAGCAGGCCTGTCGCCTTGCCCGTGACGTGCGTGGGCAGCACGTGCATCGGATCGGGGACGACCGGGCAGCTGACCACCACGTCGACCTTGCCGACGCCACGGCTGACCGAGACCTGCGCCCCGTGGTCGGCAGCCTCGATCGCGGCGGCACGGGCACGGCCGTTGTCCTTGGTGGTGACGGCCACGCGCGCGCCGGCCGACGCCGCGTCCTGGCAGTTCATCTCCACGGTCACCGCCCGCGCCAGCATCAGCAGCAGTGCGGCGATGGCCACCACGGCCGGCAGCACCATGGCGAACTCGGCGGTCACCGCACCGCGGTCCTCACCCCTGACGGCCGCGCGCGCCTTGCCCGCAAGACGACGCACGCCATGGCATATCCATCGCATAGCCACCCTCCTGACCTTGTCGGCATTTCGCATCTTTCAGCCCACCCGGGCCCGCGGCCGGACGAACCACATTCGACCACAACCCGGTCCTCGCTAGATCTTCAGGGCCTTCTTGATGATGTTGAGCAGCAGCGTCCTGACCTCGCCGGATTTCAGCAGCGCGATCAGCACCGCCGCGAAGCCCGTGGCGGCGACCAGCACCACGGCGTACTCGGCCGTGACCGCCCCCTCGTCCTCGCCGGACAGCCAGGCGCGCACCCTCGCGTCGGTGAGGCACACCTTGGTCCTGACGCGCTCCGGTATCGTCGCCAGGCCACGCCCCTGGCGACCCGGGATGGTGACCAATGCGTTCGCGCTTCCCATGTTCATGTTCATGTCTCCTCCTTGTCGATGACGCGACCCCTGTGATCGCGTTACGACCATTCTTCGGCAAAATGCACGGCCAACAAAGCGATTTCGGGTACTGTGGTCGAACGGTTTGAGTTATCCACATTCCGGGCGTGTCGTCCACATTCACGAGACGAACGAGCCAATGGAGGGCACCACGCCGATGAGCATGAACGACGGCAGGAAGCACATGGCGGTGGGCAGCAGCAGCCGCACCGAAAGCCTGGAGGCGCCGCGTTCGATGAGCGCGCGCTGCCGGGCGTCGAGCTGCTCGATGGTGCTTTCCAAGCGTGATATCGGCGAGATGCCGTAGGTCCATGACTCCTCGAGGGCGTCGGCGAAGATCGCGAGCGCCTTGGCGGTGCCGCTTCCGCCGGCATCACCCATGCCATCGCCCGGTTGCCGAAGCGAATGACGCGCCTTCCCCGCGCTCGAAGACCCGCCGGTCGCATCCTTGCCCAGCGCGGCCAGCAACCATGCGTCGCGCCAATCCAGGCCTTCGGCAAGCGCCTTGGCCGCGCCCCGCAGCCCCTCGCCCAGCTCGCCGCCGACCAGCGAGCCCACCAGGTCCAAGGCGTGCGGGATGGAGGCACCCTGGCGGATGGCGACGACCATCATCTCCAGCACCAGGTTCAGCGATATGGCCACCTCGTCGTGGCGCGCGAAGGCGGCGAGCCTGGCCTCCACCGTCCTCGCCGATCGTCGGAACGCCACAAGGCAGCAAGCCGCCGCCCAACAGGCCGCCAGACATGCCATCACCATCCACATAGCCGATTCCTTCCGCCAGTATCGTCGCCACGGTTCGCCGGCCGACGCATCACGTCCATGTCGCGCTGTCTGCGCCGAAACCGCGCCACCGCCACACGGCACGAACCACCGCATTCATCCCGTCTTGGTAACCATGAGGCGGAGGCGCCTGTCCCATGGCCGCGCCCACGGTCTTCTCCGCCCATCATCCGTCCGACACCGGCACCGTGAACGCCTTGGCCGCCTCCTGCATCTCGCGCATCATCGCCCGCATCCACATCAGCCCGATCGCGTACGCCGCCAGCCCGAGCGTCAGGCAGATCCGCCCGGCACCCGTGCCCAGCAGGAACGCCAGCGAGTCGGCACCCATGAGCTCGCCGAACACCAGGGTGGCGAACGGCAGGGCGGAGAGCAGCTTGACGGTCGACTTGGGCATGGCGAACGCGTTGCCGCGCAAGGTGCGCATCATCCGGTTGCGCCTGTAGGAGTCGGCGACCGCGTCCATGCAGCGCAGCGCGCCGTAGCCCAGCTCATGGCTCACCCTGCAGGCGAGGTCCAGCTCGGCCGCGGTCTCGCCTGCCTGCTCCGCGGTCTCGTCGTCATCGAGGTGCTCCACCAGCAGGTCGCGCAGCGCACCACGGCCGGGCAACGTCGCCACGCCGGCCATCACCCCGCCGCAAGCCTCGCCGAAGGCCTGCTCCAGCGACGAGCCGGTGCGGATGCGCGCCTTCACGTTCTCCAGCACCGCGAGGATGCCCTCATGCTCCGGCCGCTCCGGCTCGTCCCGTCCGTCCGTATCCGTGGTCCATGCCTCCAACCGAGAGGCGGCGGGACGCGACCTGGCCGCCAGCCACAGCATGGCCAGGGCGAGGGCCGCCAAGGGCCAGCGCCAACCTTGCGTCACCATATCCATGGGCCTCCTCTCCTCATTGCCTCTCCTTCCGGCATATTCCGATTCCCCGGCGGATACGGACGCGCCAACAGCATCGCCAACACCACCAGGCCGGCCTCGGGCCAGCTATGTCCACTGGCTGACGAACCGGGCCCACATGGGTCCGGGAACCGCGCCCTCCCTGCCGTTCCACGTGGCGATCGGCACGCCGACGAACTCGTCGTGGGCGACCACCAGCCGGCCGATCTGCACGATGTGGCGACGGCCCTCGATGCGTTCCAGATGCAGCACCACGTCGAAGGCGTTGGCGGCCAGCATCATCAGCGCCTGCCGGTCGAGGCCGGCCAGCAGGCCCAGCGCCACCAGCCTGGACGGCACCCTGGCAACGTTGTCGGCGTGCAGGGTGACCATGCCGCCGTGGTGGCCGGAGTTGAAGGCGCGCAGCAGGTCGGCGATCTCCTCGCCACGGCATTCGCCCAGCACGATGCGGTCGGGACGCATGCGCAGCGTCGCCTTCACCAGTTCGGGCAGGCCGACGGCGCCGGCCCCCTCCACGTTGGCCTCGCGGGCCACCAGGGAGACGTAGTCGCCGCGCTTCAAATCGCCGAGCTCGCGCACCTCCTCGACGCTGACGATCCGCTCGTTGGGGTCGCACTGGCCGAGCAGCGCCTTCATCAGCGTGGTCTTGCCCGACCCGGTGCCTCCGGTGATCAGTATCGTGGCCCGTTTGCGCACCAGTCCGCACAGCAGCGGGAACCACGAGACGGGGTAAAGCCCCTCGGCTCCCAAGCCGCTGAGCCGGGGCACGAATCGGCTGGGGAAACGGATGGAGATCGCGGCGCCCTCGTTGACCAGCGGTGCGATGACCGCATGCACGCGGATGCCTTCCGGGCTCGACGCGTCGGCGATGGGGCACGCCTCGTCCAGGCGCCTGCCAAGCTGCGAGCACAGCTGCGAGGCGTACTGGCGCACCACCTGCGGCGAGCGGAAGGGGATGGCCGGATGGTATTCGCGCATACCCTCGCCGCGGTCGGCCCACACCCTGCCCTCGCAGGTCACCGCGATGTCGGTCAGCTTCGGGTCGGCGGCCAGCTGCTGCAACGGACCGAACATCATGTCCGACCACCTCCCTTCCTGCCAGACTTGCCGGAGCCATGCCCGCCATCGCCGGCCAGTCGGGCGCACAGCCTGTTGAGCACCGGGCGTTCCGAGCGGTTGATGCCGGCGATGCCGAGCCCCTCCAGGATGTCGCTGGCACGGCGGGCGTCAGCGGAGAGCGGGCCGATCACCTCACGGCCCAGGAACGAGGACGCCTCGCCGACGTCGACCACGCCCCGCCCGTGCGAGGTGCCGCGTGGCTCGGCGCCCACCACGGCCAGCACCCCGCCCCCGTCGTCCCGCCCCGATGCCGATACGAAATGCGCGATCAACGATTTGGCGCGGATGAGCCCCAGCACCGAAAGCTCGGCGACGACCACCTTGCCCATGTTCGCCGCGTCGGGCAGCTGGCTGAGCAGCCGGCCCCGGCCCGCGTCGACGATGACGAGGTCGCTGACCGACGCAAGCCCCGCCAACGCCGCCGAGGTCTCCCACCATTCCGGCTTGGCGCCATTCCACGGGTCGCTGGCCAGCACGGGGATGCCGTGCCACCGCGGCAGCTGGGCGACAAGGGCATGGCCGTCCACGCGCCCCAGCGGAGTGTTGAGCGTGCTGAAGCGCAGTCCCTTGTCGTTCTCCAGGCCGAGCAGCACGTCGAGGCCGCCGCCTTCGAAATCGCCGTCGACCAGCGCGCAATCCATGCCCTCACCCGCGCAGTGCGAGGATGCCAGGGCGCTGATGACGCTCACCCCCACGCCTCCGCTGGCGCCCACGAAGGCCACCACATCGCCCGCGATGCCCGTCTCCCCCGCGTTGTCGCCGTCATCGGCGAAGGCCACTACGGCTCGTGCGGCCGCGGGCACCGGAGCGTCGGTCACCAGTTCGGCGGGGGCGAAGACGGGCTCGTCCACCCGCACCATCTGCCCGGCCGATCCGCTTTGGCCGACCGGGTGCCGTTGCCCAGCCGTCAGTCCCGTGGGATTGGGCGCCGCCACCATCGGCCGCCCTGGCGGAGGCATGGAGGAACCATGCCGGACCAACGCCCGTCCGGGCCCCGAAACTTCCAGGGCGGTTCCGGCCGGCACGCGCGGCGAGGGCATGGGCACCGGCACGGATACGGAAGCGGACTGCCCCGGATTCCCCGGCCACCGTGATTTTCCGCCGCCGGAGCGCGAGGGCAGCCTCCGGCCATTGCTATCGATGAAATCTCTCATGGCCCCATTGAAACGCCTGACGCATCGGCGAGTAAAGCCAATCGGGCCACTGTGGTCGAACGGTTGGGGTTATCCACATTTGAGGCGTGTCGCGGTCCCCACGCCCGACTTATCCACAATTCGCCCACTTTCTCGACATCCGCGATTCCATAATCATCCCCAACATCGCCCTGCCCCCTCCCGAAATACGGCATAGCAAAAGGCCCTGCGGACCAAGCTGACTTCTCAGCTGGCCCACAAGGCCTTCATCGATTCCGATTCACACGGCGCGCCATTGGCTAATATCCACAGCGACCGACCGCAAACAGAGCCTTGACCATCAACAGCCTCGGCTCATCGGCCGGCCGCCCCGGACTCACTCAGCCCCGGTGCGACGCGCCCCAGAACTCACTCGTCGAACGGGTCGAAGTCGCGGCGGATGCGGCGGCGCGGACGCTCGCTGCGCTCCTCGCGGTCCTCGCGGTACTCGTCGTAGTGGTCATCGGTGGCGTAGCGCGGGTTGCGACGGCTGCCACGGTAGCCACCGGAACGGTGGGAGTCGCGACGGCCGGAACGGCGGTCGTCATGGCGACGGTCATCGTAACGGTCCCCACGCTCCTCGCGCTCGTCACGGTCCTCGTGGCGGCGACGCGGACGATCCTCGTAATCACGGTCACGACGGTCATCGCGGCGGTCACGGCGGTCGTCATGACGGCGGTCGTCGTAACGGTCCTCGTGGCGGCGGTCATCGCGCTCGTCACGGTCGTCGTGACGGCGACGCGGACGATCCTCGTAATCACGGTCACGACGGTCATCGCGGCGGTCGTCATGGCGGTGGCCACGATAGCCACGATCGTCACGGCGTCCATGCCCACGGCGGTCGTCACGGTCGCCACGGCCATGGCCGCGTGCGCCGGACTGCTGGCCTTCGAAGCCGGGGATGGCCAGGGAGATCTTGCCACGGTCGTCCACGCCCTGCACGATCACCTCGACGGTGTCGCCTTCCTTCAGGACGTCCTCGACGGCGTCGATGCGCTCGCCGTTGGTGAGGTTCCGGATCTGCGAGATGTGCAGCAGCCCGTCGGTGCCGGGGGTCAGGTTGACGAACGCGCCGAAGCTCGTGGTCTTGACGACCTTGCCGTTGAAGGTCTCGCCGGCCTCGGGGATGTGCGGGTTGGCGATGGCGTCGATGGTCTCCTTGGCCTTCTCGGCGCCCTCGCCGCCTTCGGAGGCGATGTAGACGGTGCCGTCGTCCTCGACGCTCACGTCGGCGCCGGTGTCCTCCTGGATCTGGTTGATCATCTTGCCCTTGGGCCCGATGATCTCGCCGATCTTGTCGACGGGGACCTTGGTGGTGAGGATGCGCGGAGCGTAGGGGCTCATCTCGGCCGGGGCGTCGATGCACTCGTTGATGACCTCGAGGATCGTGGTGCGCGCTTCCTTGGCCTGCTGCAGGGCCGCGGCCAGCACGTCGGCGGGGATGCCGTCGAGCTTGGTGTCGAGCTGCAGGGCGGTGATGAACTCGGAGGTGCCGGCGACCTTGAAGTCCATGTCGCCGAAGGCGTCCTCGACGCCCAGGATGTCGGTCAGGGTCTTGTAGACGTGCTTGCCGTCGACGTCACCGGAGACCAGGCCCATCGCGATGCCCGCGACGGGGGCCTTCAGCGGTACGCCGGCCGCGAGCAGCGACAGCGTGGAGGCGCAGACGGAACCCATCGAGGTGGAGCCGTTGGAGCCGAGGGCCTCGGAGACCTGGCGGATGGCGTAGGGGAAGTCCTCCCTGCTGGGCAGCACGGGCACGAGGGCCTTGCGGGCCAGGGCGCCATGGCCGACCTCGCGGCGCTTGGGCGAACCGATGCGGCCAGCCTCGCCGGTGGAGAACGGCGGCATCTCGTAATCGTGCATGTAGCGGCGCGTGTCGGGCCCGGAGATGGCGTCGATCTTCTGCTCCATCTTGAGCATGTTGAGGGTGGTGGCGCCCAGGATCTGGGTCTCGCCACGCTGGAAGAGCGCGGAGCCGTGGACGCGCGGCACCACGTCGACCTCGGCGGAGAGCGTGCGGATGTCACGCAGGCCGCGGCCGTCGATGCGGAAGTCCTCGCTCAGGATGCGGCGGCGCACGATCTGGCGCTGCAGCTCCTTGAAGGCGTTGCCGAGCTCCTTGTCCTTCTCCATCTCGTCCATGTCGGTGAACTCGTCGGCGAGACGAGCGCGGACGTCTTCCTTGATCTCGTGGATGCGCTCCTGGCGCGGCAGCTTGGCCGCGATCGAGAGGGCCTCGTTGAGGTCGTCGTGGGCGATCTCGTCGATGCGCTTGTAGAGCTCGTCGGTGTACTCCGGGAAGAGCTTGAACTCCTTGGTGCTCTGCTTGCCGGCCTTCTTCGCCAGCTCGCTCTGCGCCTCGCAGATGACCTTGATGAACGGCTTGGCGGCCTCGAGGCCACCGGCCACGACTTCCTCATCGGGCTTGGTCTGGCCCTCGTCGTAGATGAGCTTCCAGGCGTTCTTGCCGGCACCGGCCTCGATCATGGCGATGGCCACGTCGCCGGACTCGACCACACGGCCGGCCACGACGATCTCGAAGACCGCGCGCTCGCGCTCGCTCCAACGCGGGAAGGCGACCCACTGGCCGTCCACCAGCGCCAGGCGCACGCCGGAGACCGGGCCCTCGAAGGGCAGCCCGGAGATCATGGTCGACATGGACGCGGCGTTCAGGGCGATCATGTCGTAGGCGTCATCGGGGTTGCAGGCGAGCACCGTCTCCACGACCTGCACCTCGTTGCGCAGGGTGTGGGGGAAGAGCGGGCGCAGCGGCCGGTCGATGATGCGGCAGGCGAGGATCGCGTCGTTCGAGGGGCGGCCTTCGCGACGGAAGAAGGAGCCGGGGATCTTGCCCGCGGCGAACATCTTCTCCTCGACGTCGACGGTCAGCGGGAAGAAGTCGTAGTTCTCCTTCGGGCTGGAGCCGGCGGTGGTGGTGGAAAGCACCATCGAATCGTCGTCCAGGTAGGCGGCAACGGCGCCGTCAGCCTGCTGGGCCAGCCGGCCCGTCTCGAAGCGCAGCGTGCGCTTGCCGAATGTTCCATTGTCTATTACGGCCTCAACGGCCTTGATTTCGGGACCCTCCAAGGGTTCCTCCTTTGTCTGTTTGTTTCTTGTCTACCACTTCAAAATGCTCTATCGGCATCGGGCGCCACCATCTTCCTTACGGCAAACCTGGCCGCAGCGCGCCCCACATGTCTTCGTTCACTTCTCAGTTTCGTTTTTCATTATCGGCCTTCACCTTAAGGCCGTCCGGCGTTTCTTCACCCGCGAACATCACCGACGGTCATTCACCGTCGCTTCGTGTCTTTCGCCCAACATCCGATCCGTCGTCCACCATCTACCAAAACGCCCGAGCGCGAGCCCGGGCATAAGATGAAATCATCGACGCAGACCAAGGCGCTCGATGAGGGAACGGTAGCGGTTGATGTCGATCTTCTTGAGGTAATCGAGAAGACGACGGCGGTCGCCGACCATCAGCAGCAGGCCACGACGGGAGTGGTGGTCATGCTGGTGGGTCTTCAGGTGCTCGGTCAGATCCGAGATGCGCTTGCTCAGCAGCGCGACCTGAACCTCGGGAGAACCCGTATCGCCTTCGTGCGTCGCGTACTTCGTGATGATCTCGTGCTTTTCGTCAGCCGTAAGTGCCACGGCATCCTCCTTGTTGTTGCTGCGCGGTGCCACCGGCTCAGTGCCGGAGCGCTCTCTATCCGCGGGCGAGTTCACGCCAAGTTTCAAGTATACGTGCCGGTATGGATGAACCGTAATTCGCCTCCGTACGGCGCGCCGGCGGCACGGCCGCGACGCTCAGACGGCGTAGAGCAGGCCGCTGAAGAGCACGACCAGCAGCGCCACGGCCTCGATGGCGAAGAAGAGGATGAAGGCGGCCCAGCTGTGGGTGAGCACGTTGAACGGCGAATCCTTGTCGACGCCGATGAGCAGGCCCACGAAGACCACCGCGAAGACGGCCACCGCCGCCAACGCCGCGATGATGCCGAGGTTGGCCGCGTTGGCGAGCACCGACGAGGGGCCGTAGACCACGTAGGTGGAATACCAGAACCTGAAGCGCAGCAGGCACACGCCGCCGATCAGCTGCTCGGCGAAGAGGGTGAGCACGAAGAGCACGCGCCAGAACCAGCCGTGCTCCTCGACCACCGAAAGCGCGATGCAGGCCAGGCAGACCACCGTCACCGTCCACGAGACCAGCGCGATGCCCTGCGGCGAGAACGGGCTGAACGTCCTGATGACCCGGGCGGTGTGGTCCATGGCCAGCGTGCGGCCGAACCAGTACGGTCCGATGATCGCGGCGAGCAGGAGGACGGTGAAGACGACCCAGCGCACCGGGTGTGAGCGCCGGCGCTGGATGTCGGCCAAAGAGAGTTCGGTTTCGGGGATGGAGGCCTCGGGATGCTTGGAGACGTTGACCGTCTCGACCTTGCCCTCCACGATCTCGACGGCCTTGTTGCCGCCATCGCCATGGTCGTTTTCCGACGATCTGCCCGCCATAGAACATCCGCCTCGCTCGTGCCATCGAAAGAACAGAATCAGCGGTGCACCACACCGCGGAGAGCGGATGACGGGAATCGAACCCGCGTAATCAGTTTGGAAGACTGAGGCTCTACCATTGAGCTACATCCGCGTGTTGGTTTCGCCTTGCGTTCCGGCCCGCGCTGGGCAGGCCGCACAAAACGACAACCGCCAGTATACACGAGCCACGGAATCGGCGGCACGCGGGATGGCGTGGCCGGACGGCGCGCATGGGTTCCGATACGGAACGACCCCGAACCGGCTCGGGGCCAATTCGGGGTCGGTTCGGGGCTGGTTCATGGCCAGCGACGAATCCGCCGATTGCTACTTGCGATGCGCGCGGTAGAAGCGGATGAGGCTCTGGGTGGAGGCGTCCTGCGCCGCCAGCGCCTCGTCGTCCTTCGAGATCGCCGGGGTGATCTGCAGGGCGAGCTGCTTGCCCAGCTCCACGCCCCACTGGTCGAAGGAGTCGATGCCCCAGACGGTGCCCTCGGTGAAGACGATGTGCTCGTAGAGCGCGATCAGCTCGCCCAGCGAGAACGGGGTGAGCTCGTCGCCGAAGATCGAGGTGGTCGGGCGGTTGCCGGCGAAGACGCGGGCCGGCACGATCTCCTCCGGCGTGCCCTCGGCGCGCACCTCGTCGGCGGTCTTGCCGAACGCGAGCGCCTTGGTCTGCGCCAGGAAGTTGCCGAGGAAGAGCTCGTGGACGTCCTGGTCGCCGTCATTCGCCGGGTTTGGGGTGTTGGCGAAGGCGATGAAGTCGGCCGGGATGAGCTGCGTGCCCTGGTGGATGAGCTGGTAGAAGGCGTGCTGGCCGTTGGTGCCGGGCTCGCCCCAGAAGACCTCGCCGGTCTCGGTTGTCACCGGGCTGCCGTCCCAGCGCACGGACTTGCCGTTGGACTCCATCGTGAGCTGCTGCAGGTAGGCCGGGAAGCGGTGCAGGTACTGGTCGTAGGGCAGCACGGCGTGGGTGGCCGCGTGGAAGAAGTTGTGGTACCAGACGTTGAGCATGCCCATCATCGCCACGACGTTCTTCTCGACTGGGGTGTTGGCGAAGTACTCGTCGATCTCGTGGAAGCCGGCGAGGAACTGCTCGAAGCGCTTCGGCCCGTAGACCACGGCGATGGAGGTGCCGACCGCGGAGTCGACGGAATAGCGGCCGCCGACCCAGTTCCAGAAGCCGAAGGCGTTGGCCGGGTCGATGCCGAACTCCTCGACGCCCTTGAGGTTGGTGGAGACGGCGACGAAATGCTTGCGGATGGCCTCGGCCCGCTTGGCGTCCGAGCCGTCGATGGCGCCGGAGGCCTTGAGGCCGTTCAGCAGCCAGGTGCGGGCCTCGCGTGCGTTGGTCAGCGTCTCGAGGGTGGTGAAGGTCTTGGAGACGACGATGAACATCGTGGTCTCGGGGTCGAGATCCTTCGTCTTCTCGGTGATGTCGTTGGGGTCGATGTTGGAGACGTAACGGGCGGAAATGCCGGCGTCCGCGTACGGCTTGAGCGCCTCGTAGACCATGACCGGGCCCAGGTCGGAGCCGCCGATGCCGATATTGACCACGGTCTCGATCTTCTTGCCGGTCACGCCGCGCCATTCGCCGCTGCGTACCTTGTCGGCGAAGTCATAGATCTTCTCGAGCGTGGCGCGCACGTCGCCGACCACGTCCTGGCCGTCGACGATGAGCTTGCCCTTGTCGCTTGCGGGGCGGCGCAGCGCGGTGTGCAGCACGGCGCGGTCCTCGGTGGGGTTGATGTGCTCGCCGGAGAGCATCTGCCCGAAGCGCTCCTCGAGGCCGACGGCCTTGGCGAGGTCCGCGAAGAGCCTGAGCGTCTCGGGCTTGATGAGGTTCTTGGAGAGGTCGAAGTGCAGGTCGCCGGCCTCGAAGCTCAGCGCCTCGACGCGCTTCGGGTCGTCGGCGAACCACCGCTTCAGGTCGATGCCCTGCTCGTGCAGTTGGTCGAAGTGCTGTTTGAGCGCCGCCCACTCGGGGGTCCTGGTGACGTCGATAGGAGGCTTGATGGCCATGGTATAGGGTCCTTTCATCACATGTCGCGGGGGTTTCGCAGCTTCGTCTTATGTTCTCACACGCCTGTGGGTTCCGTGCCCGTCGTTTGTTGTGCCATTGGTTATACGGCCCGATTCTACTCACGAAATCAGACACGGCGCCCCGCGATTCCACCCGCCGCCACCGCCCCGCTCCGGCCCGCCATGGCGCTTGTGGCCCATGCCCCTATAATGAGGCACCATGAGCCTCGCCTTACCCGATTTCCCCAGCGTCGCGAGCGGCGCCGCCACCGCGCCGGCCACCGCCGCCAAACCGATGACGCGCGCCGCCAAAACCCCAGAGAGCGACGGAGCCGACCGGGGCGAGGCGGAACCGGAGGACTCGGGAACCACGGCAACGGCTGGCAACACGACCGCCAGACCCGCCAAGCCCGGCAGCCTGCGCGCCATCCTCCGCCACGACTGGTTCATCCTCCTGCCGCTCCTGGTCAACCTGGCCACCTACCTCGTCACCTTCCCGGGCGTCGACTCCCCGGACGCGGCCGACCAGCGCGAGCAGTACGCCACCTGGACGTTCAACAAGCAGCATTCCGTGCTCGACACCTTCTTCCTCGGCTTCGTGGCGCGCGACCGGCTGTGGCTGGCCAACCTGCTGCAGGTGCTCGTCTTCTCGGCCTGCATCGTCGTGGCGCTGGCCGTCCTCTCCCGGCGCGTGGGCCGTCGCGCGCTGCTGGTGGCCACCCTGTTGTGGAGTTTCTACCCGCTCTTCCCCGCCTATTCGGTGGCTTGCACCAAGGACGTGCTGTGCGCCGGCTTCACGCTGCTGCTGTGCGTGGAGGTCTTCGAGGCGATCGACACCAAGGGCCGGGCGCTGCTCAGCCCGTGGTTCCTCGCCGGCCTCGCGCTCACCCTGTTCGTCACCAACGAGCTGCGCAAGAACAACTTCATCTTCGTCTTCGCCATCATCGTCTTCATGCTCATCCGCTTCCGCCGCGAATACCGGCGGATCCTCGCCTCGCTGCTCGCCTTCGTGGCCCTGAGCGCGGCCTGGGGCGCCTACTGCGACTATGGGCTGAAGGCCAGCCCCTCCCCCACCAGCGAGATGCTGGGCGTGCCGCTGATGCAGGTGGGCTACATCTATTACCAGGATCTCCACGGCTCGCCGCAGCGCCTGGACCCGCAGGCCGACGCCTATTTCACCGCCATCCGCCCCGCGCAGAAGTGGGCGGGCAACTACGACGTCGAGCGACTGCTGGTGATGAGCAACAAGGTGCCCCAGATGACTGGCAAGGACCTGGGACCGTTCCTCTCCAACTGGTCGAAGCTCTGCTTCGCCAACCTCGGCACCTGCGTGGCGGCGTATGCGAAATTCGAAGGCTCGATCGTCAATCCGCTGCAGGAGACCGACGACCAATACACCATCGCCGCCTCGCTGCTGCACACCAACAAATACATGGCCGAGCAGTCGAGGCTGGGGCCGGTGGCACACACGGTCTTCAACCTGGCCCTGCTCGACTGGGCCGTCGTCGCACTGGCGGTCCTGGCCTGGCGGCGTGGCATGCGCGAGCTGCTGCCCCTCTTCCTCATACCGTTGGGCATCGTGCTGTCGCTGGCGCTGGCGGCCCTGGCGGTGCAGATACGGCTGATGCTGGGCTCGATCATCCTGATCCCGTTCCTCGGCGCGCTCGTCTTCGGCCGCAAGGCGCGGGCCCGCAAGACCGGCAAAGCCACCAAGGTTGTCAAGGTCGCCGAGCTCCGCCAATAGTCCCGCCGGTAGTCCCGTAACGCCCGGTACGCCCCGCGTTTCGGCACGCCATGGACAAAATCTAAGGCATCCGGTACTATCATTGTCTTGTGCGCGGGTGGTGTATGCCGCTCGGGCCATCGCCGCTTTAGCTCAGTCGGTAGAGCGTCTCACTCGTAATGAGAAGGTCGACAGTTCGATTCTGTCAAGCGGCTCTTCATCTCCGTGTTATCAGACTCTTCCAAACCTGCGTTAAAAAGCACGAAAACAACCCCTCAATCATGCTTTTCGACGCGGCGAACCTCAAACTTGCGTCGAAAAGCAGCAAATCGTCCCTGAAAAGCTGCTTTTCGACGCAATAAGTCCGCGCGTCACCGGCTGGCAGCGGCGACGGCCTTGTGTTCCGCAGACGCGCCCGGCAGGAAGCACGAGGCGACCAGGCCGATGAGCGCGAAGACGACCATCAGGATGAAGCCCCAGTTGTAGCCGATGGCCTGCGCCGCCGCCCTGCCCGCGGAGGCCCACGAGACCGCCGCCAGCGAGATGACCAGCATCGCCAGCGCCGTGCCGAGCGACCCGCCGATCTGGCGGACCGTGGACGAGGCGGCGTTGGCGTGCGCGGCGAGCCCGGCGGCACTCATGTTGATGCCGGCGGTGAAGGTGGTCATCATGGTGAAGGAGATGCCGACCATGCGCAGCGCGTAGCACAGGCCGATCAGCGCCAGGCTCGTCTTCGCGCTGAACCAGAGCATCGGCACCGAGCCGGCCAGCAGCATCACGAAGCCGAAGAGCGAGAGCCTGCGGATGCCAAGCCTATCGTAGAGCACGCCGGAGATCGGGTTGCAGGCCACCATGACCAGCGCGCCCGGCATCATCACCAGGCCGCTCGTCAGCGCCGATTCGCCGCGCGTGGTCTGCAGGTAGAGCGGCAGCACCAGCTCGATGCCGACCATGGCGATGTTGGAGATGGTGCTTAAGAGCGTGCACAGGTCGAAGCGAACGTTGGCGAAGACGCGGACGTCGAGCAACGGCTTGGCGAGCCTCAACTGTCGGACGCAGAAGAGGGCCATGATCGCCACGCCGAGCACGAACGCCACCGCCAGCACCAGGGTGACATGGCCGGTGTTGCCGACCTCGGACAGCGCGTAGAGCATGAGCCCGAAACCGAGGATGGACTCGGCGAAGGAGATGACGTCGGTGGTGCCGCGGGCCGGCGAGGTGATGTTGCGCACCAGCGGCAGGGCGAGGAGGACGGCGACGACGCTGGCGGCGGCGAGGATGGCGAAAAGCGTCCGGAAGCCCGAAACCTTGAGGATGAGCCCGGAGATCGTGGGGCCGACCGCCGGCCCGAAGCCGATGACCAGGCCGGTCACCCCCATGGCCAGGCCGCGCTTGTCGGGCGGGAACATCATCAGGATGACGTTCTGGATGAACGGCATGAGCCCGCCCGCAGCCGCCGCCTCGACGATGCGCCCGGCCAGCAACACCCAGAAGTTCGGCGCGAACACGCAGACCAGGGAGCCGACGAAGAAGACGGCCATCAGGGTGACGAAGGTGGTACGCAGATTGAAGGACTCGAAGACCCACGCGGACATCGGGATCATCAGCCCGACCACGAGCAGGTAGGCGGTCGTGAGCCATTGCGCCGCGGCCTGGGTGACGCCGAACGCGCCCATGATGGTCGGCAACGCGTTGTTGAGGAACGTCTCGGCCATCAGCGCCGTGAACGAGCCGAAGAGCAGCACCGCCATCATCGCCGCCCGCTGCCCCCCGGCGATCGACGGCGCGGCATGTCCGTGGGCTCCGGTCGAGGCGGATGACGTGGACGCCAGACGGTCGTCCTGTTTCGATTCGGCCGGGATGGGCTGCCCGGATATCGGCTTCGCCTCCGAGACATCCCCCTGCCCCTTGTTGTCATGTGCCGATTGCCGATTGGTCATTGATGGCCTCCCCTTGATTTATAGCAAGCTACAGTTTGTTGAAAAAAAATTTGATATATATCGTCGAGGCGAGAAACGCCTAGGCCCTTCTGCCATGGCCGCGCTCACGGTCACGCACAAGGTCGCACGGACATGGCATCACGGCCATGGAGCCGAACCCATCTTCCCGACTCATCGCACCGCTCCGTCCGAAAAATTCGTGACGATCCGCTGCAGCGCGGCGACCAGCCCCGTCTGCTCGGCCGGCCCCAAGCCGTCGGCGATCCGGGCGTTGATGCGCGCCATCACCTGGTGGATATCGTCGATGCGCGCGTCCATCAACCGTCGGCCTTCGTCGGAAAGCGCGAGCACGATCTGCCGCCGGTCGCTTTCCAGCTGGGACGTTTCGACAAGCCCCGCGGTTTCCAGGCGCTTGACGATGCCGCGGATGGTGGGATGGCTCAGCACGAACCGGTCGGCGATCTCGCGCTGCGTGACGACATGGCCATGCGCGTCATGCAGGTAGACCATCAGCGTGATCTGCGGGCCGGTGAGGCTGTAGCCTGCGAACATCGAGGCGACGCGGTTGTTGAGCTCCTTCTCGATCAGGGTGTTGGCCACCTTGATCAGCGGGCCGAGCCCGTCGGCTCCGTGGCCGTCCGCAAGTTCGTCTTCCATATCCATAGCTTGCTACACTAATGGCAACCGACGACGCAAGCCAGTTCCACAAGTCCGATGTGCGCGCAAAGGGACTCGAACCCTCACGAACAAAGTCACAGGAACCTAAATCCTGCGCGTCTACCAATTCCGCCATGCGCGCGACGCCACCCAATCTATCAGACGCCGGCCACAAGAAGCCCCATGGCTGCCAGCGAACAAACAGGGGAGCGAAAACGTTATCCCCCTCACAGCCGATGACGCCATGGCGCCAACGTAACGGCCATTTGCCAACGATTCGGCAACCAGGCGCCGACCATGCGCCGCCGGCTTGCCACCATTTGCAATACTTTCGGCGGCCGCAGACAGCTGTCGGTCTATGATATGCAAGAAAGACAAACCCCGGCGCGCCCGCCGAGCCCACCAAAAGCCTACAGAACACAGGAGAACCACAGCCCATGTCAGCACTCATCCAACCGGCGACGCTGTTGTTGATCATCCTGATCGGATACCTCTTCAAACGCTTCGGCATCCTGGGGGCGAAGGACTACCACGTGGTGCAGGTGATCGAGTTCGACATCGTGCTGCCCGGGGCCATCATCTACTCGTTCGCCACCAACCCGCACCAGATCAGCCTGCTGCTGCTCTCCGCGTTCTCGCTGTGCGCCGCCGCGATCCCGCCGCTGCTGGTCTTCCTGGCCACGCGCCACCGGCCCGTCTCCGACCGCGCGTTCCTGATGCTCAACAGCAGCGGCTTCAACGTTGGCTGCTTCGGCTTCCCCATGCTTCAGGCCTTCCTCGGCCCCGCCGCGCTGGTGCCCGCCGCGATGTTCGACATCGGCAACAACATCATGGTCGCGGCCGGCACGAACGTGCTCATGCAGAACCTGCTGCACATCGCCCCCGGCAAGACGCTCGCCGAGCAGAACGCCGGCGACGCGCCCACGCTGCCCCGCGTCAAGGCCACCGACCGCGACGCACGCCGGCTGCAGCGCCGGGCGCTCATCGCCCACATCATCAAGGGATTCGTCATCTCCCCCGCGTTCGACACCTATATCCTGATGGTCGTGCTCATGCTCTTCAACTTCCACTTCCCCACCTGGATCGCGCAGGTCTCGCAGCCTTTCTCGGCCGCCAACGCCTTCTGTGCGATGGTGATGGTCGGCATGCTCACCGACCTGCCCGCTTCGAAGCGCGACCTGAAGTTCGTCGGCGAGGTGATGGCCTGGAGGATGCCCTGCGCCATCGTCTTCGCGCTGGCCGCCTGGTTCCTGCTGCCCTTCGACCCGCTGGTGCGCGAGGCCGCGGTGATGTGCTGCCTGGCGCCGACCGCCATCTTCGCCACGATGTTCACCGACAAGGTGCTGGGCAATGCCAAGCTCGCCGGGTTCATCCTGTGCCTGACCGCGGTGGTGGGCACCGTGATGATGAGCGTGGCGCATCTGATCATCCACATGTGATCGCGGATTCGCCCGATGGGTCCTGTGGGTTCCGGGCGATGGCGGGATTCCGGGGCTCCCAAAACCTATCGGCCTACTCTGAGATGACGCTCCTGACCGCCGGGGCCAAGGCGACGAACGCCTTGTGGCGGTGCGAGATCGCGTTCTTCTCTTCCGCGCTCATCTCGGCGCTGGTGAGGCCGCCCTTCTGCTCGTCGGGCACGAAGATCGGGTCGTAGCCGAAACCGTTGGCGCCGCGCCGTTCGCGGATGATCGTGCCGTGCATCTCGCCGAGCCTGGCGACCTCCCGCGCCTGAGGCGCCGAGCCGTCACCGCGCCTGGCCACGCAATGCTCCGGCACCACCAGGGCCGCGTCGCAGCAGAACCTCGCGCCGCGTTTGGCGTCGGGGATGTCGGCGATCTGGGCGAGCAGCAGGTCGATGTTGGCCTCGTCGTCGCCGTGCACGCCAGACCAGCGCGCCGAAAGGATGCCGGGGGCCGCGCCGAGCACGTCGACGATGAGCCCGCTGTCGTCGGCGAGCGCCGGCAGACCGGTGCGATTCGCCACGTCGCGGGCCTTGAGCAGCGCGTTCTCCTCGAAGGTGACGCCGGTCTCGACGGGGTCCGGCAGGTTCAGCGACCCGGCTGACACCAGCTCGACGTGCCGGGCGTCATCGCCCAGCTCGGCGGCGATGATGGTGCGGATCTCGGGCAGCTTGCCCTCGTTGTGTGTGGCGACGACGATCTTCATCTTCCATTCCCTCCAATTATCGTTAAAAGGAAATGCGCCATAAACGGGCCGCTCACTTGCTCTCAGCGGCCCGTTTATGGCGCATTCGCGTTCAGTCCTTGGCGAGCGCCGCGTTCTGCGCGCGCTGCAGCTCCTTGTTGCCCTTCTCGGCGAGGTCGAGCAGCGTGCCCAGCTCCTCGCGACTGAAGGGGCGGTGCTCGGCGGTGCCCTGGATCTCGATGAACTTGCCGGATCCGGTCATGGCCACGTTCATGTCGGTCATGGCCTGGCTGTCCTCGACGTAGGGCAGGTCAAGCATCGGCGTGCCGTTGATCACGCCGACGGAGACCGCGGAGATCTGGTCGGCGATGGCCTTCTCGGCCGAGCGGATGTGCCTGTGCTCCTCGGCCCAGTGCAGCGCGTCGACCAGCGCGACGTAGGCGCCGGTGACGGAGGCGGTGCGGGTGCCGCCGTCGGCCTGCAGCACGTCGCAGTCCAGCTGCACCTGGTTCTCGCCCAGCGCCTTCATGTCGATGACGCCGCGCAGGCAGCGGCCGATCAGACGGCTAATCTCGTGGGTGCGGCCGCCGATCTTGCCCTTCACCGATTCGCGCGGGGTGCGTTCTGAGGTGGCGCGCGGCAGCATCGCGTATTCGGCGGTGACCCAGCCGAGGCCGGAGTCCCTGCGCCAGCGCGGCACGCCGGGGGCGAAGGTGGCGGTGCACATCACGCGGGTGTTGCCGCATTCGATGAGTACGGAGCCTTCGGGAGCGTCGGTGAAATGACGGGTGATCCTGACGGGGCGCAGCTCGTCGACGGCGCGTCCGTCGGGGCGCACCACGGTGTTTTCGTTGAGCAAATCCTTGATTTGAGCCATACCGTCAACCTATCATCAGCCGCGCACGGAGCCGATCAGCGGCTTCTTCGGCAGGATCCGGTCGATCACGTAGAGCACCAGCCCCAGGATGGCGAAGCCTATGATACACAGCACGATGTTGATCCACATCTGGTTCCAGCCGATCTTGCCCACGTCGATGAAGCCATATGGATAGGGGTTGCCGTGCGCCTCCGGGCCGGAATGGGGCCAGAGCTGCGCGCGGATGAGCACGAACGCCAGATAGAACGGGAAGTAGATGAGCCAGGTGAGCACATAATGCCACTTGAAGCGTTTGTGGGCGTCGAAGAGGATGAAGTCGATCGTGGCGAGGATCGGCGCGGCCTTGTGCAGGATGACGTTGGTCATGACGCCGAAGACGTACTTCGAGGTCAGCGGGTTGGCCGGCGGCAGCAGCGTGGCCGCCACGATGCCGGTGATGAGGATATAGAGCGTCAGGATGCCCTTGAGCCAGGCCGGAGGCTGCTTGCCGTCGATCAGGCAGGCCACGCCGGCCCACAGCATCACCAGGCCCAGCAGGAAGTTGGTCTCGTAGGTGAAATAGACCCAGTAGCTGGGCTCGCCCCAGGCCACGCTCGTCCACGCCAGGCACAGGAACGCGATGACGATACGGTAGATTCCGACAAAATATTTCATGCCGGCCAGTTTAGGGAAACCGGGCGAAAACGGGGCCCGCGCGGCCTGCTGACACGCCGGGAATCCGGCGGAATGTCTACTTATAGTCATTGCCACTAAAAATCGGAATCGCACGCTAGACTGGGGTCTTGATACGCAAGGCGGCGCCCGCGATGGCGTCACACGCGGCGCCCCGGCACCTCGCGTCGCCGGGCACCGCTTTCAGGGAGGTATGGGATGTTCGAAGGTTCACCGGCCCTTATGACCGATATGTACGAATACACGATGCTCGACGCGGCGCTGCGGGACGGCACCGCCCAGCGCAAATGCGTCTTCGAGGTCTTCACCCGCCATCTGCCGGCCGGCCGGCGCTACGGCGTGGTGGCCGGCACCGGGCGCATCCTCGACGCGCTCGAGGACTTCCACCTGGGCGAGGCGGACCTGAAATTCCTCGCCGACCGCAAGATCGTGAGCCCCGAGACCCTCAAGTGGCTCGAGGACTTCAGGTTCACCGGCTCGATCAAGGGCTACCGCGAGGGCGAGATGTACTTCCCCGACTCCCCCATCCTCGAGGTGGAGGGCACCTTCGGCGAGTGCACGCTGCTGGAGACGCTGCTGCTCTCCATCCTCAACTACGATTCCGCCATCGCCGCCGCGGCCTCGCGCATGTCCAGCGCCGCCGGCGACCGACCCTGCATGGACATGGGCGGACGCCGCGCCAACGAGTGGGCCGCCGTGGCCGCCGCACGCGCCGCGGTGGTCGGCGGGTTCCAGGGCACCGCGAACCTGCTCGCCGCCCAGCTCTACGGTCTGAAGGCCATCGGCACCTCGGCCCACTGCTTCACCCTCGTCCACGATTCCGAGCGCGACGCCTTCGCCTCGCAGATCAGGGCGATGGGCACAAACACCACGCTGCTGGTCGACACCTACGACATCAAGGAAGCCATCAAGACGGCCGTCGATGTGGCGGGCCCGGAGCTCGGCTGCGTGCGCATCGACTCCGGCGACCTCGCCGCGCTGGCCCAGCAGACACGCAACCAGCTCGATTCCCTCGGCGCCAAGGACACCAAGATCACCGTGACCAACGACCTCGACGAGTACGCGCTGGCCGCCCTGCAGGCCGCGCCGGTCGATTCCTATGGCGTGGGCACGATGCTGGTCACCGGCTCCGGAGCGCCCACCTGCGCGATGGTCTACAAGCTCACCGAACGCGAGGGCAAGGACGGCGAGATGATCCCGGTGGCCAAGAAGTCCGAGGACAAGGCCACCGTCCCCGGCCGCAAGCTGGCCTTCCGCTCCTATGAATATGGCCTGGCCAACGGCGAGCACGTCATCTCCGGTTCCGAACAGAAGCTGGCCGGCTACCGGCCGCAGGACGGCTGGAAGGACCTGATGGTCAGCTATATGGACCACGGCGAGGCCAACAAGAAGTACCAGGGCCACGACGCCATCACCGCCGCGCACGACCACCACGCCAAGGCGCTGGCCGAGCTGCCGATCACCGCGCAGTCGCTGATGAAGGGTGACCCCTCCATCCCCACGTCGATCGACGTGCTCTGAGGGCGCACCCGTCTCAGAACCGCAGAATGCCTCCGACCCGCACAGGCCGGAGGCATTCGCATATCAACGCCATATAAAAGGGCCGACAGAAAAACTCAGCCCATCATCTCCTCATAGATGCGCTTGCAGTCCGGGCACACCGGATACTTCGACGGGTCGTGCTTGGGCACCCAGATCTTGCCGCACAGCGCCACCACGGGCCTGCCGGTGAGCTGCGACTCCCGCATCTTGTCGCGCGAGACATAGTGCGCGAAGCGGTCGGCGTCGCCGTCGTCGCTCCGCTTCGTCTCCTCCTTGGTCTCGGGGCGCTCGAGCACCGCGGTGCCCGCCCCCGAATCCGGATCCGACGAGGGGTTCCGGAAACCGGCCTCGTCCCAAGCCAGCCCGGCCATCCTGTCGTCAATTCCCATACGTTCCTCGTTCATCGCGATCTCCTTGCCATCCGTATCCGTTATCCTCCATGATTCTAACAATCCATGCGGCCATGCGTGACGGCCGAAGGGCCATAAATCAGCATCAGGCGCTACCCTTGGGAATATGACTATTGCAGTATGTCCAGGTTCCTATGATCCAGTTACCGCGGGTCATCTGGACGTGATCGAGCGCTGTGCGCGCATCTTCAGCGAAGTGCATGTGGTGGTGGCGGTCAACGCAGCGAAAACGCCGATGTTTTCGGAGTCGACCCGTGTCGACGTCATCCGCAGGGCGCTCGTCAAGGACGGATATCCCAACGTGAAGGTGGCCTCCACCACCGGGCTCATCACGGACTACTGCACCAAGGTCGGCGCGACGGTCATCGTCAAGGGCCTTCGGCAGAACGGCGATTACGAGGCCGAGCTGGGCATGGCGCTCGTCAACCGCAGGCTCTCCGGGGTCGAGACCCTGTTCCTGCCCGCCGATCCGATTCTCGAGCACGTATCCAGCACCATCGTCAAGGACGTGGCGCGCCATGGCGGCGACGTCACCGGCATGGTCCCGGACTGCGTGGTCTCGATGCTCGACGAAGCACTGAAGAAGGAAAAGAGTCACCATGACTGATCAGACGAACCTCACCGACGAGGACGAGCAACGCGACGCCACCGTCGTGCCCATCGACGCGCTTTCCGCGGCTCCGGCCAAAAGCGGGGACGAGAACCGGGACGAGGACGACAAGACCGGGCCGATGGAGGCCTCGAAGCTCCACGTCGCCGGTACGCGGACGGACAATGCGACGGATAATATCGACGACGCGGACGATGCCGACGCGCAGGCTCCCGCCAAGCCCGAGGTCCACTTCACGGCCGACAACCTCCCCGACCTGCAGGAGCACAACCATCCCATCGACGAGACCGAGGACGAGGCCGCGCAGGACGACGAGGCCGAGATGGATTACGCGACGAGCAGAAGCCGCGACGAGTTCACCACGGTCTATGACATCATCGACCAGCTGAGTGAAACCGTCGAGGACGCCAAGGCGAGCATCTTCACGCCCAACACCGTGCGCCTCGACCGCGACGAGCTCACCGACCAGCTCGACCAGCTCAAGACGATGCTGCCGGTCCAGCTCGAGCGCGCCTCGTCGCTGATGAGAGAGTCGGAACGCCGGCTCGAGAACGCCCAGGCCGAGGCCGACGCCATCGCCGCCGACGCCAAGAACCAGGCCACGCAAATCGTGCAGGACGCGCGGGCGCAGGCCGAATTCCTGGCCGACCACGAGCGCGTCACCGACCTGGCCCACCAGAAGGCGGACGCGATCATCGAGGCCGCGCAGGTCAAGGCCACCAAGCTCACGCAGGGCGCGAACGCCTATTGCGCGGACGTGATGAAGAGCCTCAAGGAGCAGCTGGCCACCTACGGGCGCGACGTCGACGCCGGCATCAAGGTCATCGACGAGCGCCAGCGCGCCGCGGCCAAGAAGCTCGTCGACGACCAGCAGAACGACAACGATTCGGAGCAATAAGCAGCAATGGCAAGACCAGAAGATTCGCAATGGGCCATCCCCGTCGGCCAGATCTCCGCGCGACCGGGCATGAGCAAGCCGGTGGACGGCGATTTCCCGGCGCCCAGCGGCATCGGCGACAACATCGTGGGCGTGCGCGAGGGCGATTCGGTCCGGGTCCACGGCTCGTTCGATTCCATCGCGGACGGACTGGTGTTCATGGGCCGCTTCACCGCGCCGATGCACGCCGAGTGCACCCGCTGCCTGAAGCCGATCGACAGGGACTGGGACCTGGACGTCACCGCGTTCTTCCCCTATGACTCCTCCCAGGCCGCCGATACTCGCCATGGCAAGCACGGCGAGGTGGACATCGTCGCCGGCGAGGACGAGGCGGAAGACACCTACCCGCTCAGCCACGACGGCGGTTTCGCCGACATCGAGGCCCTGCTGCGCGACACCATGGTGGAGCATCTGCCGCTCCAGCCGCTCTGCCGCCCGGACTGCAAGGGGCTATGCTCCCAGTGCGGCGTCAACCTCAACGACAATCCCGGCCACCACCACGACGTGATCGACAACCGCTTCGCCGCCCTGGCCGGCCTCAAGGCCCAGCTGGACGAAGAGGCGCAGGCCAAGAAGAGCGACTGAGACCGGCGTTGCGGCGAACCGTCCGGCACATGGTACGCAGGCCGTCGGCTTGTACCGATGGTGCTGTATGATTTAACACGCTTAAGCTCAAGTTTAGTTCGAACGAAATAGAGGAATACCATGGCACTGCCAAAGTACAAGACTTCGCGAGCCAACACGCATTCGCGCCGCTCCAATTGGAAGGCCAGCGCGGCCAAGACCGTCGCCTGCCCCAATTGCGGAGCGCCGACCCTGCCCCACATGGCTTGCCCGAGCTGCGGTTCGTTCCGCGGCCGCGTCTATCGTGAAGCCATTGACTCGAATCTGAGCAAGTGAGTCTTGTTCATCTTTCATAGGTGACCCTGCCATCGACGGGTGGCGGGGTCATTTTTATTGATTCTGTTTTTGTCATCTACCAGTACCGCAACCACGCAGACGTGTCACCTGCCCCAATCACCGGCCCCGGCCATCCATCCGGCCGCATGCGATTGGTGCCCGCGATATGTGCGACGTGGCCCGAACGCAAAGGAAGCCCCATGTCCAACGAACCCGAACAGATGTCCAAGCCGGAGTCCGGCGCCGAAAACGATGCCGCACGCAAGGCCGCACCGGTAGGCAAGACGGAGCCGCGCCACGACGCCGCCCGGAACCCGCAGCAGGAGCTGCTGGAACGCCTCGGCACCCAGCTGAGCCCCAGCACGCTCGTCATGGCGCTCACGCACCGCTCCTTCTCGCATGAGCACGAGGGCGCCCCGAACTACGAGCGGCTCGAGTTCCTGGGCGACGCCGTTCTGGAGTTCGTCTCCACCGAGACGCTCTACCGCGTCCACCCCGACATGAACGAGGGCCAGCTGGCCAAGATGCGCGCCATGGCCGTCTCGGAGAAGGCCCTTTCGCAGATCGCGCGCGAGAAGCTCCAGGTGGGCCCCTACATCCTGCTCGGGCGCGGCGAGGCGGAGTCCGGCGGTGCCGACAAGAGCTCGATCCTCTGCGACATCGTCGAGGCACTGATCGGCGCAACGTTCATCGAGCACGGCATCGACGAGGCGCGCAGGGTGGTGCACCGTCTGGTCGACGACGAGCTGAAGAAGGTCGCCACCGAGGGCCCGGCGCTGGATTGGAAGACCTCGCTGACCGTCAAGGCGCACGGCATGGGCCTCGAGGACCCGCGCTACCGCATGGCCGTCAGCGGCCCGGAATACGCGCAGGTCTTCACCGCACGCGCGGTGGTCGGCGACGATGACGAGGTGCTGGGCGTCGGCACCGGTTCCAGCAAGCGCAAGGCCCAGCTGGCCGCGGCGTCGGCGGCCTGGCACGAGCTCGACGACCATCCCGGCAGGCACCGGGCCAAGAAGCACCGCCACTGAGGCGTCCTCTCCCTGGGGCGGCGGAGCCGACACGCCATCGACCGAATCGGCAACCCCTGGCACGCCGGCACCATGATGCCGGACGATGCCAGTATTCGGGCAGCGCTTGCCGTCCAAAGACACCGGACACTATGATGTCTAGCACAACGGCATCGCGTTCCGGCCTGCCACAAGCGGCATACGCGCGCCGAGCGTCCCTGCCACGCGCGCGTACACCATATGCGGCTGGTCACCGACAATCCCCAACAAGCCCGAAGAGATAGAGGAATGATGGTGTCACCAACGCCTTTGCAGGCATTCAGCGGGGTGCAGAAAGCATCCAAGGCAACGAACAAGCAGCATCTTGTCGACGGCGAGAAGATGACCGGCGCGCAGGCGCTGATTCGCACGCTGGAGGATCTGGGCGTCCAGGACGTCTTCGGCATCCCCGGCGGTGCGATCCTGCCGGTCTACCACCAGATCCACGACGACACCAAGTTCCGCTTCGTGCTGATGCGCCATGAGCAGGGCGCCGGCCACGCGGCCGAGGGATATGCCGTCGCCACGGGGCGCGTGGGCGTGTGCATCGTGACCTCCGGGCCGGGCGCGACCAACATGGTCACCCCCATCGCCGACGCGAACATGGACTCCGTGCCGCTGGTGGTCATCTCCGGGCAGGTCGGCGTCGATTCGATCGGCACCGACGCCTTCCAGGAGGCGGACACCGTGGGCATCACCTACCCGGTGGTCAAGCACTCCTACCTCGTCACCGACGCGCAGGACATCCCCCGCGTGCTCGCCGAGGCGCACTATATCGCCCGCAGCGGCAGGCCCGGCCCGGTCGTGGTCGACGTCTCGAAGACCGCGCAGGTCGGCGAGATGTACTATTCATGGCCGCAGCGCATGATCCTCCCCGGCTACAATCCCACCACCAAGCCCCACGGCCATATGCTGCACGAGGCGGTCCGGCTCTTCGAGCGCGCCTACCGTCCGGTGCTCTACGTGGGCGGCGGCGCCATGCGTTCCAACGCCGGAGCGCAGGTCAAGGAGCTCGCCGACCTCACCGACACCCCAATCGTCACCACGCTGCCCGCGCGCGGCATCGTGCCCGATTCCGACCCGAAGGTCCTCGGCATGCCGGGCATGCACGGCACCTTCCCCGCCACCGCGGCCGCGCAGAAATGTGATCTGCTGGTCGCCATCGGCGCGCGCTTCGACGACCGCGTCACCGGCGACATGGCCACGTTCGCCCCCTCGGCGCGCGTCATCCACATCGACATCGACCCGGCCGAGATCGGCAAGCGCCGCCATACCGACGTGCCCATCGTCGGCGACGTGGCCCAGGTGCTCGACGCCCTCAACGACGAGATCAAGCACGACCCGGCCATCCACAACAAGCCCAAGCTCGAGCCGTGGTGGAAGCTCATCAACTCGTGGCGCGAGCGCTATCCGCTCCCCTACGACGACAAGACCCCCGACGGCACGCTCTCCCCGCAGTGGGTAGTGGGCGAGCTCTCGCGCCAGGCGGCGCCCTCGACCATCTGGGTCTCCGGCGTGGGTCAGCACCAGATGTGGGCCTCGCAGATCGTCGACTTCGAGAACCCCCATTCCTGGATCTCCTCGGGAGGCCTGGGCACGATGGGCTTCGGCCTGCCCGCCGCGATCGGCGCCAGCGTCGGCTCCACCCGTGATTTCGGCGGCAAGAAGCCGGTCTGGCTCATCGACGGCGACGGCAGCTTCCAGATGACAAGCGAGGAGCTGGCGGCCGCGTTCATCGACAACGCACCGGTGAAGATCGCCATCCTCAACAACTCGGTCTACGGCATGGTGCGCCAGTGGCAGACCCTCTTCTACGAGAAGCACTATTCGCAGACCAGCCTGCGCGACGGCGAAAACACGCCCGACATCATGGACGTGCCCGATTTCGTGAAGCTGGCGGAGGCCTACGGCTGCGTCGGCATCCGCGCGCGCGACGAGGACGAGGCCAAGGCCGCGATCAAGCGCGCCAACGAGATCAACGACCGTCCGGTGCTCATCGACTTCCGCGTCTACAAGGACGCCATGGTCTGGCCGATGGTGGCCGCCGGCAAGTCCAACGACACGGTGACCTACCAGCCGGGCGTCCAGCCGCTGCTCGACGGGACGACGGACGAGGGCCAGGAGGATGACGCCTCCCGGCAGCCGCAACCGCAGACGGCATCGGAAGAGTAGGCGAAAGGAACATCATGGCAAACTATCCCGCATCCCAGCCCACCAGCTCGTTGCACACCCTGTCCGTGCTCGTGGAGAACCGCCCGGGCGTGCTGGCGCGTATCGCCGGCCTCTTCGCCCGCCGCGCCTTCAACATCAACTCGCTTTCGGTCTCCCCCACCGAGCGCCCCGACATCTCGCGCGTCACCGTGACCGCCGACGTGGAGCAGACCCCGCTGGAGCAGATCATCAAGCAGCTCAACAAGCTGCTGCACGTCCTGAAGATCGTCGACCTCGACAAGGCGACCACCGTCGAGCGCGAGCTGGTGCTCATCAAGGTCTCGGCCGACCAGACCACCCGTTCCGACGTGCTCGAGATCGTGCGTCTCTTCCGCGTGCGCGTGGTCGACGTGCACCCCCAGTCGCTGACCATCGAGGCCACGGGCGCCGAGGGCAAGATCGACGCGCTGCTCGGCCTGCTCGAGAACTACGGCATCATCGAGCTGGTGCGTTCCGGCGCCGTCGCGGTGACGCGCGGCCCGCACGCCCTGAGCGAGAAGGGCGTCGGCAGCGAGATAAGGGGCCGCTGACGGCGCAGCGTTTTCGGCATCGCCGCGACTATCGAACATCGGGTGGATATGGCTTCCGGGCCGTATCCACCTTTTTTATTGCTCACGCGCCTCAGCATCATGACGTACCACCCATGCGTTTGACAGTATGCTAGCATTTTGCTAGCATACATATTGACAAGCAAGAGCAAGGAGGCAAAATGAAGACGCTCATCATCCACGGCGTTCCCAGCGACCAACTGGAAACACTGAAATCCGCGGCAAAAGCCAATCACCAATCCCTCGAAGCTCAAGCGAAAACGATCATAGAGGAAGCGGTTGTGGCGAAAACCCATCACACGACCTCTGAGGAACTATTCGCCCAATGCCGCACCCTGTTGGAAGATGGCGGACTTGGACCCAACGAGGAATTGGTTCCGCCACGAGAAAAGGACGACGCGCGTCCAGTCAGCTTCCATTAATCGCCACGTCGACGCTGCTTCGTCGTGACATATCTTTCATCCGTGAAATCAAGAAAAACGATAAAGGAGAGACTCATGCCCACACTCACCATCAGGAAAGTCGACGATGAGACAGTCGACAGGCTCAAGGCCATCGCAAAAGAAAACAACCGCTCGACCGAAGCCGAAGTGCGTTCCATCGTAGAGGATTTCACGGCAGGCTTGCTGGTCCGCCAAGAAGTCGAAGAGACCAACTTCTACGATGACCTACGAAATTACATGAAGCAGGAAGGCATCAAGGGAATCAACGATTTCCACTTGCCATCCCGAGACCAAACCGCCGAACCCATGACCTTCGAGTGATCATGATTATCCTAGACACCAATGTCGTCAGCGAGACATTCAAGGAAGACCCCGATAGTCACGTTGCGCAATGGCTTAAAAAGCAACAGCCGAGCTCGCTTCGACTGTGCTCAATAACCGTTGCGGAACTTCTGTATGGACTTCGTCTCATGCCCGAGGGACGCAAGAAACGAGATTTGTCGATATTGATCACTCGAACATTGCTGAAATACAACGGTCGCACGCTCTCTTTTGATGCCGCATCCGCCAACAACTATGCGGCAATCGCCTCACAACGCAAACGCGCCGGGCACAATGTCAGCATATTCGACACCCAAATCGCCGGCATCGCAGCGGCCAACCATTGCTCCATCGCCACCAGGAACACCAAGGACTTTGAGGATTCGGGACTGGACATCATCAACCCCTGGGAATACGAGGGATAGCGAGCAGTCCTATTCCACCTGCTCGGAGAGGTCCATCCATTCGGCTTCCAGGGCGTCCTTCTCATCCGCATTGGCGGAGAGCTTGCCGTTGAGCTCGTTCAGGCCCACATAGTCGGCCGGGTCGTGCTCGGCCATCCGCTGCTCGATCTTCGCCTTCTCGCTTTCGAGCTTGGCCAGCTTGCGCTCGATGGCGGAGATGCGGCGAGTGGCGTCGTGGAAGGCCTTGCCGGTCAGCTTCGGCTCGCCGGACGAGGCGTTGTCATCGCCATGGCCGCCGTCGGCGTTGCCAGCGGCATCCATCGACTGCGATCCGGTCGTTCCGCCATTCGACGCCGTGCCCTTGCGCTTTGCCTTGCCACCACGGTTGTCGCCGGCGATCTCGTCGAGAGTGGCGCCGTTCTCGATCCTGCGCACCATCTCGAGGTAGTCGTCCACGCCGCCGGGCAGGTGCCGCACCTTGCCGCCGATCAGCGCGAACTGCTCGTCGGTGACGCGCTCGAGCAAGTAGCGGTCGTGGGAGACCACGATCAGGGTGCCCGGCCAGGAATCCAGCAAGTCCTCCATCACGGCGAGCATGTCGGTGTCGAGGTCGTTGCCCGGCTCGTCGAGGATGAGCACGTTGGGCTCGTCCAGCAGGATCAGCAGCAGCTGCATGCGGCGCTTCTGGCCGCCGGAGAGGTCGGCGATCGGCGTCATCAGCTGCGCGGCCGAGAATCCTAGCCGCTCCATCAGCTGGCTGGTGGAGACCTCCTTGCCATCGACCACATAGGTCGGCCTGTAGCGGCCCAGCACTTCCTTGATCTTGTATTTGCCGAGTTTCTCGAGCTCGTCGAGGCGCTGCGAGAGCACCGCGAACTTCACGGTCTTGCCGATCTTCACGTGACCGGCGGTCGGGGTGAGCGTGCCGTCGATGACCTTGAGCAGCGTGGACTTGCCCGCGCCGTTGGCGCCGACGATGCCGAAGCGGTCGCCCGGCCCGATCAGCCAGGTGACGTCGTCGAGGATCTTTCGGCCGGATATGGTCACCTTTTGGGCGGCCGAGGTGACGGCGGGAGCGGCTGTGGCGCCATCATCCGCCTGCGCACCCTCGTCAGTCTTGTTGTCCTCGGACAAGGTCCGGGCCGCCTCATCCGCGTCAGCCGTGGTTCCGGTCGCCGTGACCGGCGCGCTGCCGGCATCCACCAGCCGCTCGTCGTCCAGGTCGTCCACGGCCAGCCGCACCGACCCCATGACCTTGGGCTCCTCGTAGAGCGCCGGCACCTTGCTCACATGCGAGGCGGAATCGGCGCCGGCTCCGTCACCGGCCGAGGCGTCCTCAAGCGCATTTGGAGCTCCGCCATTTGATACCGCAATGTTGCCACTGGCAACATTGCCTTGGAGGCGCTCGAAGATCTGGGTGACGTCGTTGAGGTCGACCACCTGCTTGCCCAGCCGCGAGGTCGCCATCTGCTTGAGTTGCAACGTGTTGCGCATCGGCGGCACATCGTCGATCAGCTCGTGTGCCTGCTTGACGTGGAACTTCTGCTTGGTAGCGCGGGCGCGGGCGCCGCGGGTCAGCCACGCCAGCTCCTTGCGCGCCAGGTTGCGCCGGCGCTCCTCGCGGATGTCGGCCTGGCGGTCACGCTCGACGCGCTGGAGCATATAGGCGCTGTAGCCACCTTCGAACGGGTCGATCACCCCGTCGTGCACCTCCCACATCGACTCGCAGACCTCGTCGAGGAACCAGCGGTCGTGGGTGACCAGCAGCAGCGCGCCATGGCCCGAGGCCCAGCGGTTCTTCAGGTGCTCGGCCAGCCAGTGGATAGTGACGATGTCGAGATGGTTGGTGGGCTCGTCGAGCGCCAGGATGTCCCAGTCCTTGAGCAGCAGACGGGTCAGGTCGGCGCGACGGCGCTGGCCACCGGAAAGCGAGCCGATCCTCGCCTCGAGGCTCAGCCCTCCCAGCAACGCCTCGACGATCTCGCGGGAACGGGTGTCGGAGGCCCACTGGTAGTCCTCGCGCCCCTCGAGCGCGGCCTGGCGCACCGTGGCGTCATCGTCCAGAGGGTCGCGCTGGTCGAGCATGCCGAACGTCAGCCCGTTGCGCATCGTCACACGGCCGGAATCGGGCTGCTGGGCGCCGGACAGCAGGCGCAGCAATGTGGATTTGCCGTCACCGTTCTTGCCGACGATGCCGATGCGGTCGCCTTCGAAAATCCCCTGCGTCACATCGGTGAAGATGGTTTTGGTCGCGAAATCGAGCGAAACGTGTTCAAGTCCCAAGTCATAAGTCGGCATAGTGACTCGATGGTACCGCCGCCTATCAACACCTTTCGGCCCACACCCGAATCAGGTTCCGCCCATGCGCCCCGTCGTCCCGAGGGCGAACCCGCGTCGAAAAGCACCCTTTTCCATGCTTTTCGACGCACCATAACCGAACTTGCGTCGAAAAGCACGTTTTGGGGCCGGATTTCGTGCTTTTCGACGCATCGATGCAAAGGAACATGCAGCGCCCCGCCGCTCAGCACCTTTCGGCCTCGAGGATGGCACGGGCGCAGTTCTCGCAGCGCACGGCGAACCCGGAGAACACCTGCTCGGCCAAGGGCTGCAGCTGGGCGTCGTACCGTTGGAAGTCCATCCGGATCCGCGAGATCTCGCTCTTCTTCATCCCCTCGACCATCGACGGTTCGGCCAGCCATTCGTCGAGCAGCGTGGGCGTGACCTCCAGGTGGAACTGCAGGCCGAGCGCGGATTTGAAGCGGAAGGCCTGGTTGGCGGTGTGCTTCGAGCTGGCCAGCAGCTGCGCGCCCTGCGGCAGCGAGACCACGTCGTTGTGCCAATGCAGCACATGCGTCTTCGGACTCCACATGCGGAAATAGTCGTCGCGCGCCACCTGTCTGATCGTCCCGAACCCGATCTCGGAGCATGCGCCGCTTTCGAGCGTGGCGCCCAGCGCGGTGGCGATGATCTGGTGGCCCAGGCAGATGCCCAGCACCGGCTTGCCCGCCTTGACGGCCTTTCGCACCAGCTTCGCCTCGACCTTCAGCCCCGGGTACTCCTTGAAATCCTGCGCGCCCATCGGCCCGCCCATGATCACGATGCCGGCCACCTCGTCGCGCTCCGGCAGCTGCGGATCGGCCTGCTCGGCGATGGACAGGGTCGTCGTCGACATGCCAAGGTCATCGAGACTGTCCAGTATCCTTCCCGGCTTCTCACAGGGGACATGTTGCAGAATGAGCACTTTCGGCGTAGTCATGTCTCCCATTGTGACATTCCGTCACCCCAAATGATCGTCCGGGCCCCTCGTGCTCCTGCCGGGCGCGAATTGTCGGTGAAAGCCAATATTCTTTAAGTTATGGATAACGCCGAAAACCCGCAGAATTCCAACCGTCACGAGTCATACGCCGTGCCAGGCACCGCCGCCGGCAAGCCGATGGCCCAGGCCGCTGGCGCGCTGAGGCTCTACGACACCGCCACCCACGAGATCTCGCCGTTCACCCCCATCGTCGCGGGCAAGGTCGGCATCTACGTGTGCGGGGCCACCGTGCAGAGCTCGCCGCATATCGGCCACATCCGCGCCGCCGTCGCCTTCGACATCGTGCGTCGCTGGCTCGAACGGCTCGGCTACCAGGTCACCTTCATCCGCAACGTCACCGACATCGACGACAAGATCCTCGACAAGGCCGCCGCCGCGGGCCAGCAATGGTGGGCGCGCGCCTACCATTACGAGCGCGAGTTCACGCAGGCCTACGACGCGCTCGGCGTGCTGCCGCCCACCTACGAGCCGCGCGCCACCGGCCATATCGGCGACATGGTCGAGCTCATCCAGCGCATCATCGACAACGGCCATGCCTACGTGATCAAGGACGGGGACGGCAAGCCGACCGGCAACGTGTTCTTCGACGTGGCGAGCTGGCCGTACTATGGCGAGCTGACCCACCAGAAGCAGGGCGGTGGCGAGACCCACGACGAGGCCAGCGCGGTCACCGACAATATGGGCCCGAGCGTCGACCGGTCCGGCGACGACAAATACAATCCCGTCGATCCGGCCGATTACGACCCGGCCAAGCGCGACCCCCGCGATTTCGCGCTGTGGAAGGCCTCCAAGCCCAGTGACCCCGAGACCGCCCGTTGGTCCACCCCCTTCGGCGTGGGACGGCCGGGCTGGCACATCGAGTGCTCGGCGATGAGCCACCGCTACCTGGGCGACATGTTCGACATCCACGGCGGCGGCCTCGACCTGCGCTTCCCCCACCACGAGAACGAGATGGCGCAGACCCGCGCGGCCGGCTGGAAGTCCGCCGGCACCTGGATGCACTCGGCCTGGGTGACGGCCAAGGGCGAGAAGATGTCGAAGTCGCTGGGCAACGGGCTTTCCGTGCCCAGCGTGCTGGCGCACAACCCGGCCTGGGTGGTCCGCTATGCCCTGGGCGGCGTGCAGTACCGCTCGATGCTCGAATGGAGCGACCAGACGCTGGCCGAGGCGAAGGCCGCCTACGAACGCATCGCCAATTTCATCGGCCAGGCCGAGCGCCTGCTGGGTCCCGACGAGATGCCGGGCCTCGACGAGGTTCGGGCCGTCGGCGCCGACCAGCTGCCCGGGCAATTCGTGGACGCGATGAACGATGACATCAACGTCTCCGGGGCCACGGCCGCGATCTTCACCGCGATCCGCCAGGGCAACACGATGGTCTCGCAGCTGGAGGCCAAGCGCGCGGCCGCCGGCGACATCGACGACCAGCAGCTGCATGCGGCCGTCAACGAGTTCCGCGAGACCCTGGACTGCGTGCAGGGCAAATACCCGGACCTTCCCCAGGAGACGCTGCTGCAGGATGCCAAAGCCCGCTTCGCGCTGGCCCACGGCTCCCTGTCGGCCGCGCTCATCGACATCCTCCCCTCGTTCACGGCGCTGCGCGGCACCCTGCTTGAGGTGCGCGCGATGCTCGACACCCTGGGCCTCGACCCGCTGGCCGAGCCCTGGAGCGGCGAGGACGCGAACGCCACGGCCGGCGAGGAAGGCGAAAACGGAACGAAGAGCGAGCACGAGCTGCTCGACGCGATGGTCAACCACCAGCTCGAGGCAAGGAACGCGGCGCGCAAGGCGAAGGATTTCGCCACGGCCGACCGCATCCGCGACGGGTTGACGGAGCTGGGCATCGTCATCGAGGACAAGCCGTCAGGCTCCACCTGGAAGCTGAAGTAGGAAGCCGAAAGCAGACAGCCGGGGCGAACGCACGGCAACCTCAACGAGCCGCTGGATATGCAAGTATCCGGCGGCCCTTACATTCTCAGGATGTCGTCGCGGCCGTAATAGACGGTGCCGGCGCGCGGGTATTCGCCCGTGAGCTCGGGCACGGTGACGAACCGGTATCCCTGCCCGTGCAGGTGCGCGAGGATGTCGGGAAGATCGTCGAGCGTGTGCCGGTAGACGTCGTGCATCAGCACGATGTCGCCGGGCCGCACCTGGGCCTCCACCTCGTGCCTCACCGACGAGTCGGTCGCGCCGTTGGCCCAGTCGTAGGCGTCCACGCCGTATTCCACCACCGACGAGCCCAAATGTTGGCCGATGTACGTCCGGCTCGCCTCGTCGACGGCGCCGTGCGGCGGACGCACCTCGTTGGCCACGTGTCCGGTGGTGGTCTGGATAGCCTGGGCCGTGGCGTCGAGCTGCTGGGGCTCGTCGTGGTTCTTCATGATCTTCGGCAGGTCCTCATGGCTCCAGGTATGGCTGCCGACGGGCATGTCGAGCCGATGCGGCGACGAGGCGATGACACTTCCGTTGCCGCCGACCTTCTGCCCGATGGCGAAGAAGGTGGCATGGGCATGGTTCGTGCGCAACAGTTTTGCGATGCCGGGGGTCGTAGAGGCGGGACCGTCGTCGAAGGTCAGCGCCACGCAGCGCTGGTGGCCGCAGTCGATGCCCTCACGCCTGTTGCGCGAGGCGACCATGGCGTCGGCCGCCTTGTAGAGCGCGTCCTGGTCGCCGACATACCGGCCATAGGTGGCGTGGGCGTCGCCGAGGTCGGCCTCGCTGCGCGTGATCGCGCCGTCCAAGGCGTGGCGCAGGCCCTCGTCGGCCAGCAATCCCGCTGATTCCCCGTCGAAGCAGCGGATGCCGGGCAGCAGTGCCGCCAGCTGGTCATGCTGCTGCGCCGTGCGCACGGGGTCGCCGTCGAACAGCGCCAGCTCAAGCGGCCTGAAGGCGGCATCGAGCCTCGCCACGGCCTCGCCTGAACGACGGGTCAGCGCCTCGAAGCGCTGTCCGGTGCCTCGGAGCGTGGTGGGCAGCTGGTGCGCCGCGCAATCGGCCTGCGGCAACGTCTTCGCCGCAGTGGTATCGATGTCGCGCTCGGCACGCACCGCCTTGGACGCGGCCTCGGCGCGGGAGTAGAACTTGCCGTCGAGCCTGCCCTGGGCCACGGCGTTCGATGACTTCGCCTGGGCGAGCAGGGCGTCGTCGCCTTGCTGCAGGGTGGCGAGGTGCTGCTCGTCGAGCATATAGGAGTTGCCCCATTGGATGCACTGCGCAATCGCCTGGCGGTAATACCGGTACGCGGGCCTCACGCCGGCCAGGCATCCGACCATGGCGACCACCACGAGCGCCGCGACGACGACGGCGATCCGACCTCTGCGTTTCATACCCGCCATGTCTCTCTCCCGCACATCGGCTTTATGGTATCGATTGCCAAACAGGCAATCCGCGTCCATTTTAATATGCAAAAACCTCTCGCCGTCCAGGCGAGTTTCAGGGCCTCCGCATCCAGCGTACCCCGTGGCCCGCGCACGCTCCACCAAGCGCCCACAACGGGGTAAAAGTGCTGAAACGCCGGGCTTTTGTCACATAAAACTAGGCAAATATATGGTGTGTCGCTCAGCCCACATTTGTCCCGGTTTTTGTGTTACAGTTCAACTGTCATAAGAAAAAGCTTTCGTTCGCGATCAAGCAACGCTTGGGGGAATCGCGGATAGGCACGAAACAGACGATACAAGGAAAAGAGCTGATTGAATATGAGCAAGAACCTCAGAATTCTCTTGGCAGCGGCGGCGGCCACGGCTTTGCTGGGCGCGCCGGTTCTCTCGCAGGCGGCCGACATGGAACCGCAGCCGGTCAACGAAACGGCCACCACGCAGCCCGACACGTCCAAGCAGGACGCGCAGCCGGATGCTGGCACCAAGAGCGACACCACCAAGACGGACGAGGCGCAGAAGCAGGCCACGCCCGCCCCCGCACCTCAGGTGGGGCCCCAGTCCGACCCAGCCGGCAATTGCAACACCACCGGTGCCATGAGCCACGGCAAGTGGACGCTGGCTCCGAGCGCCGAATACAACGGCGAGTGCACCCTCACCTTCACGGCCACCGATCCGGCCGTGGAGAACGACCTCACCGTTCTCAATACGGGCGATTCCACTTATCCCTATAGCCATATCCATACGGAATTCGGTTTCGACCAGGCCACGCACATCGTCTTCGACGGCGTGAACAAGACGAAGCTGCCCGTCAATTCGGCCTTCCTGTTCGGCGACTGGGGAAGCAACTCCTATGGAACGTTGAAGACGTTCAAGAGCAACAACCATGTCGACACCAGCGAAGTGAAGACCATGCAGGGCATGTTCCAGCTCTCCAGCTCCCTGACGAGCCTGGACCTGAGCGGCTGGGACACCAGCAACCTTGAGAACATGCGGTCGATGTTCGATGGCACCGCGCTGACTTCGATGGATCTGAGTGGCCTGAACGTCAGCCATGTCACCGACATGCAGCAGCTGTTCTGGGGACAGAACCTCAGCCTGCTGGACCTGAGCGGCTGGGACACCACCCACGTCACCAACATGTACGGCATGTTCAACTGGGCGCACGTGCAGACCCTCACCATCGGCCCGAAAACGAAGATCGACGTCTCCGGAAACGACTGGCAAGGCAACGTAACCCGCATCACCAAGCTCTCCGACGGCACCACCGGTGTCACCGAAGTGACCGGCGACACCTCCGCGATCTCCCCTGACAGCGTGACCAACACGATAAAGACCGACGCCAACCGCGCTGGCACCTACACCTCAGGTGCCCTGACCAACCGCGCCCTCACCCTCAACGCGAACCTGCCGCAGGGAGTCGACTTCAGCGCCTCGGCCGCCGGCTATACGGCAGATGGCAACAAGAACCTGACCCAGACCTTCCCCATGATCAACGCCTCGGGTGTGCCGATGCCGACCTACGACGCCAACGGCGCGATGACGAACCACAACATCTCGCACAACGTGACGTCCTCCAACCCGGTGCTGCCGACCACGGACCCGTTCAAGCCCCACGCCAGCGCCCAGGACAGGACGGCTTACGTGTTCGAGGGCTGGTCCACCGATCCGTCGGCAACCACCGCCACCTACGCCAACGGCGACACCTTCCCGTTCACCGCGGATAGCGTCACGCTCTATGCCGTCTGGCAGAAGCACGTGATTCCCGCCACCACGGATGGCGGCAACCTGGAAGGCCAGACGCACCACATCAACATGTCCGCCGGCACGAATGGCGGAAGCATGGAAGGCCAGACGACCCACATCGTGTCCCCCGGCACGAATGGCGGCAACCTGGAAGTGCAAGCCCACCCGCAAACCAACTCCACCCCGCAGCAATCGGGAACGTCTCAGTCCACAATGCCGTCAACCCAGAATTCGCCGGTGGCCGCACCAGCGGCTCCGACCGGGGCACTGGCCGCGACGCCTCTGATGGGTGGCGACCACAGCGTGGGCAACGCCCCGCACGTCGCCCGCCACGGCAACAGCCAGAAGCAGCGCACCTGCGCCGCCGCCTATCTGCAGAACGGACTGATCTCACCGGCCGCCTACACGCAGTGCGTCGGTGGCGAGACCGCCGTGGCGTCGGCCACCTCGCCGACGTCCACCAGCCAGCGTTCGCCGTTCTTCATCGGTCTGCTGGCCATACTGGTCGTCCTCGCCGGATGCGCGATCACCTACATGCGCACCAACGACGAGATCGTCTCCCGCCATCGTCTTGAGATGTAGCGGCAACGAGACCAGGGGCTGAAAGGCCCACAACCACAGGGAGCCTCCCCGGCGGGAAACCAAGCCGGGGAGGCTCCCTGTCTTTCTCCCTACGAACCGGTAGAATGGGGCACATTATGGCAGCATTCAGTTCTTTGACAGACAGGCTCTCCGGCGCGTTCAAGCACCTCAAGAGCAAAGGCAAGCTCACCGAGGCGGACATCGACGGCACGATCCGCGAGATCCGGCGCGCCCTGCTCGACGCCGATGTGGCACTCGACGTGGTGCGCTCCTTCACCTCGCGCATCCGCGAGCGCGCGCTCGGAGAGGAGGTCTCCCAGGCACTCAACCCCGCGCAGCAGGTGGTGAAGATCGTCAACGAGGAGTTGACGCAGATCCTCGGCGCCGGCGTCGACCGTCCGCTGAACTTCGCCAAGAACCCGCCCACCGTCATCATGCTCGCCGGCCTGCAGGGCGCCGGCAAGACGACACTGGCCGGCAAGCTCGGCTATTGGCTCAAGGATTCGGGCCACACCCCTCTTCTGGTCGCGGCCGACCTGCAGCGCCCCAACGCCGTCACCCAGCTCGAGGTGGTCGGCCAGCGCGCCGATGTGCCGGTCTACGCTCCCGAGAGGGGCGTGCAGTCCGAGGGCGGCGAGGCCGTGGCGGCTCCCGGCCAGACCAGCGGCAACCCCGTGCAGGTGGCCCGCGACTCCATCGAGTTCGCGAAATCCAAGCTCTACGACACCGTCATCATCGATACCGCCGGCCGCTTGGGCGTCGACGAGGAACTGATGGCGCAGGCGCGTGGCATTCGCGACGCCGTGAATCCCGACGAGATCCTCTTCGTCATCGACGCGATGATCGGCCAGGACGCCGTGAAGACCGCCGAGGCGTTCGACGAGGGCGTGGACTTCACCGGCGTGGTGCTCTCCAAGCTCGACGGCGACGCCCGAGGCGGCGCGGCCCTCTCTGTCGCCAGCGTGACCGGCAAGCCGATCCTCTTCGCCTCCAACGGCGAGGGGCTCAAGGACTTCGAGGTCTTCCATCCCGACCGCATGGCCTCGCGCATCCTCGACATGGGCGACATCCTCACCCTGATCGAGCAGGCGCAGAAGGAGTTCGACGAGCAGGAGGCCATGGAGTCCGCCAAGAAGATGGCGAAGGGCACCTACGGCCTCGACGACTTCATGGCGCAGCTGGAGCAGGTGCGCAAGCTCGGATCGATGAAGAGCCTGCTGCGCATGATCCCCGGCATGGCCAGCCACAGCAAGGAGCTCGAAGCCCTCGACGAGCACGAGATCGACCGTACCGAAGCCATCATCCATTCGATGACGCCCGAAGAGCGGCGCGACCCCTCCATCATCGACGGCTCCCGCCGCGCCCGCATCGCCTACGGCTCGGGCAACACCGTCTCGGCGGTCAACGGACTGCTGCAGCGCTTCGAGCAGGCGGCCAAGATGATGAAGCGCATGACCAACAAGGTCGGCGGCGGCATCCCCGGCTTCGGCGGCCCCGCGATGGGCGGCGGCTACGGCGGCAAGAAGAAGGGCAAGAAAGGCAAGAAGAAGCGTTCCAAGTCGGGCAATCCGATGAAGCGCGAGGCCGAGGAGAAGGCGTTGCGCGACAAGCTTTCGGGCAAGTCCAAGAAGTCCGGTGGCTCCGCCTTCGCCAAGAAGCCCCAGAATCCCGCGCTGCCCGCGGGCCTGCAGGAGGCGATGGACGCCGGCAACGGCATGCCCGACCTCCCGCCGAACCTGGGCGGCGGGCTCTCCGGCCTCTTCGGCTGACGAGCGCCCCTACCTCACTTCCGAAGGCTGCGACAACATGACCATCGCACTGAGCATCCCGCTCAGCCTCATCGCGCTCTGGTGGGCGCTGCGCTTCCTGCCGGCGGGCGCCGACGGCCATCGTCCGGTCCCCTACCTGCTCGCGTTCGCGCGCTTCCTCTGGATGCCCTCGTGCCTCATCGCCCTGGTGGCGCTCGTCTCGCGTCATTGGCCCGTCGCCGTCGTGGCGGTGGCGCTGACCGTCGGCACCGGTCTGTTCGCCTCGCCTTGGTATCGCAGATGGCTCGATCGTCGCGCCCCGACCGGCAACGACGACCGGCAAGGCCACGATGTGGCGTCATCCGTGGAGGGCGCCGAAGCCACGGACGCCATCACCGTCATGACCCTCAACTGCCGTTATGGCCATGCCGGCGCCGAAGCCATCGTCGATGCCGTGCGCCAACGGCATGTCTCGCTGCTGGCCCTGCAGGAGCTCACCACGGGATTGGTCGAGGAACTGGATGCCGCTGGCCTGTCGACGCTGCTGCCCCATCGGCAGCTGGGCCGCAGGAGCCACGACGACAACGGCGGATTCAACGGCATCTTCACGAGCCTGCCGGTCACAGCCCAAAAAGATGCGACGCTGGGCATCGAGGCGGCCGACGTGCCGGGCATTATCGCCGGCGGCATCGCCTTCCACAGCGCGCACCCCAAGTCGCCGATGCGCGGCTGCCACGAATGGTCGTACGGCATCCGTGCACTGGGCGAACTCGCCCATCATTTCTCCTTCGTAAACGAGCCAACCGCAACCGACAACTCCGGTCACGCACCAGGCCAGGCGCCGTCGCAGTCCGCCACCGCGGCATCCGCACCCAACGCACCTACTCCGGCAGCCCCCGCCACCATGCGCGCGACGGTCATCATGGGCGATCTCAACTCCAACGCCGACCATCCCAGCTTCCGTGCCCTGCTGCGATACGGGCTGCGCGACGCCGGACTCACCGCCGGCCACGCGCGGGTGTCGAGCTTCCCCACCTGGCTGCGCTGGCCCCGCCTCGAGCTCGACCACATCCTGACGACCCCTGGCGTCGCTGCCACAGACGCCGAGACCTTCGTCGTCCCCGGCAGCGACCACCTGGCCCTGGCCGCCCGTCTGCGCACACGCTGACCCTCCACGAAACGCACCGTCCCGTAAGTAGAGCAGCGCACACGCCTTGCCGGCATGCCGGACCCATCCGAAACTGGTGACGCTCCCCGTCGCCATACCCCCATCCATACGCCCTCGCCCTCCGGCGCAAACCATCGTTCACAGGCGGCAAAACCGTTCGCCGTGCATGAAAAAACACCCGGAACTCGAGACCCTGTTGACAAACGTCCTACGTGTCCATATTGTGTCTTGTTGGTTGCCTTCCAGAAGGCTTGAACCAATACTAAAAGTAAGGGTTCAATGTCGAATGCAAAGAAGAATGAATATGAATAAAACACAAAATGCAGATATTCAGTTTGTTATTCCTCTGACGGCCGACCAACTCGCACTCATGAAGCGAGCAGCGGCCCTGGAGGAGATGCCCATCAAGGACTGGGCGACGCAGAAACTGTGCGATGCCGCCGATGACGGCGTCGAGCAGGAGGTGACGTTGCAGGAGGTGAACGAGGAGTTCGACAAGATCCTCGCCAGCTTCAGGCAATCCTCGGCCTGCGCCTGATGAATATTTGAGAAAAGAATAGTCTGTGAGAGGGCCATGGGAACATTCCCGTGGCCCTCTCGCCATGTCCGCCCGGTGCCGGTTCCGCTCCCGCCCCGGCCCTATCCAGCCGGCGCGCTATAGTTGAAAAGTTATTCATGGGTGCGGGGCCCTCTCAAACCCGCAGGCCATGAGGAACACGTGGACCGACGTTCGTGTGCCCCACACGCGAGTGGACGTCCGCACTCAAGTAACAAGGAGAGCCATAATGGCCACCAAGATTCGTCTGAAGCGCATGGGCAAGAAGTTCTATGCGTTCTACCGCATCGTCGTCATGGATTCGCGCAAGAAGCGTGACGGCAAGTCGATCGAGGAGATCGGCCTGTACGATCCTAACAAGCAGCCTTCCATGATCAAGATCGATTCCGAGCGCGCCCAGTACTGGCTCGGCGTCGGCGCACAGCCGAGCGATCCGGTGCTCAAGCTCCTGAAGATCACCGGCGACTGGCAGAAGTTCAAGGGTCTGCCGGGTGCCGAGGGCACGCTGAAGACCGCCGAAGACGGTCCGGATGCCGCCGCCCGCGTCGAGGCCGTGGAAGCCGATGCGCAGAAGCGCAAGGCCAAGCAGTCCGAAGCCAAGGCGAAGGCCGAGGCCGAGAAGGCCGCCGAAGCCGCCGCCGCTGACGAGGCGAAGGCCGACGAGGCCGGCGCCGAGGAAGCCAAGGCCGAGGAGCCTGCCGCCGACGAGGCCGAGAAGACCGAGAAGGCCGAGTAATCATGCTCGCGCAAGCTGTGGAACACCTCATTTCCAATATCGTCGATTTCCCCGATGATGTGTCGGTGAAGTCCCACGAGAACGCCCGCGGCGAGCTGTTGCGGGTGCGTGTGAACCCCGAGGACATCGGGCGCGTGATCGGCCGTTCCGGCCGCACCGCCAACGCGATCCGCACCGTGGTGCAGGCCCTGGCCGACCACAAGGTGCGCGTCGACATCATGGATGTCCGCCGGTGAGCGCCGAAACCATTTCGCAGCAGGCAGACCCTCAGCAGCGTGAACTGTTGAGGGTCTGCCGTATCGGGCGTGCGCAGGGGCTCAAGGGCGAGGTCAACGTCCTCACGTTCACCGACGAGCCGGAGCGCAGGTTCGCGCCCGGCGCCGAGCTTTGCACGCGTGACGGCCAACGTACCTATGCCGTCGCCCACTCGCGCACGTTCAAGGACCGCTGGATCCTGCATTTCGAGGGCGTGGACGACCGTGACGCCTCCGAGGCGCTCAACGGGCTGGACCTCTACGCCGAGGCCGACGACCCCGAGGCGATGGCCGAGGAGGACGCCTGGTACCCCAAGGACCTGATCGGGCTCGAGGCCCGCGTCGCCGAGGAGCCTTCCAACGGGGTCGATGCCGGCAAGGCCGGGCAGGTCATCGGCAAGGTCGTCGACGTCATCGACGGGCCGGCGCAGTCGCTGCTGAAGATCCGCCTGGCCACACCCATGGCCGAGCTCAAGGATGGCGGTTTCAGGCCCTTGGACACGTCCGCGCCGACGTCCGCAAGCGACACTGGCGATGCGGGCAAGGCCGGCAAGACGAACGACCAGCGCATCGTCAAGACCGCGTTGGTGCCGTTCGTCGACGAGCTGGTGCCCGAGATCGACCTGGATGGCCGCTATCTCACCGTGGATCCGCCCAACGGGCTGGTTCCCGGCCTCTAGACCATATTTGCCGTGTATTCCGTGCGTCGTTCCGATTGAGGGGCGGCGCACGGTTTTTATGTTCCCGTTCCGGCGATATGCCCATCGGCCACGTTTGCGGTTTTCGCAATGCCACGCGTCATTCGCGCTTCCATGCCATCGGCAATGGTGCCATGGGCCACGCCGGTGCTTTTCACGCAGAAACGGTGCACGGGCGCCTTCCACGGCGGGCGTGGAACGGCGGCCACGATACACTGGAAACCATGAAGATCGATATCGTGTCCGTATTCCCCGAGTATTTCAAGGCCCTCGACGTGGGCCTCTTTGGCAAGGCGATCGAGCGCGGGCTGCTCGACGTCAGCGCCCACGACCTGCGCGACTGGACCCACGACGTGCACCATTCGGTCGACGACACCCCGGTCGGCGGCGGCGCCGGCATGGTGATGAAGCCCGAGGTCTGGGCCGAATGCCTCGACGACCTGCTGGGGCTCGAGCCCGTCGAGATGGCGGATGACGGCAGCGAAACGCCCGACCCGCCTGAAGCCGATCTTTCCAAGCCCGTCCTCATCTTCCCCAACCCTTCGGCGCCGCTCTTCACACAGCGCGACGCGACCGAGCTCTCGCGGGCCGGCCATCTCGTCTTCGGCTGCGGCCGCTACGAGGGCTACGACGCGCGCATCCCCCGCTACTACCGCGCGCAGGGTGTCGACGTGCGCGAATACTCCATCGGCGACTACGTCCTCAACGGCGGCGAGGTGGCCGTCTCAGTGATGCTCGAGGCCATCACGCGCCTGATGCCCGGATTCATGGGCAACCCCGACTCCATCGTGGAGGAATCCTACACCGGCTCGAACGCGCTGCTGGAGCACTACCAGTACACGAAACCGGCCGTCTGGCGCGGCATGGGCGTGCCCGACGTGCTCACGAGCGGCGACCACGGCAAGGTCGACCGCTTCCGCCGAGACGAGGCCATCGCGCACACCGACCGGCTGCGCCCCGACCTCATCGAACGGCTCGACTGCAAGGCGCTGAACAAGGCCGACCGCAAGACCCTGATGGCACTGGGTTGGGAGGTCTCCGGCCCCCACCCCCGCAAACGCGCCGACTGACCGCCCGTTCCCAATAGTCAGCCCGATCATCGCGCTGCCCAAAAACGTCAAGCATAACTTACATAATCCCGGGCAGCAAAGCGCCCTCACGCCATTTCGAGGTAGTAGACGGCGGTCTCGCCGTAGTCGCGTTGGTCGGCGGTGTGCCAGCCTTCGGGCAATGTAAGCGCCTCGGAACGGGTGGAGCGCTCGAAGACGATGAGCGTGCGCTCGTCACTCGCCGGGGACGCGGCCAGGTCGGCGATGAGCCGGTCGCATTCCTCGGTGGTGAGCGCGTAGGGCGGATCGGCGAAGATGACGTCGAAGGCGGGACCATCGTAGCCGGGGGCGATGCGCTCGGCGCGCTTACGCATCACGCGTGCCCTCATCGTGCGGGCGTCCCATGAGCGGTTGCGCTTGAGCTTGCCCAGCGTCTTGTCGATCAGCGCGGCGGCCGGTCCGGCCGATTCCACGGCCACCAGCTCGTCGGCGCCACGCGAGAGCGCCTCGATGCCCAGCGCGCCGGTGCCGGCGAAGAGGTCGAGCACACGGCCACCGTCGAGCATGCCCCATGCCTCGAGCTTCGAGAAGATGGCCTCTTTGGTCCGGTCGGTCGTCGGCCTGGTGCCCGGCTTGGCCTTCGCCAGTTCGAAGCCCTTGAATCGTCCCGCAATCACACGCATGTTGCTACCCTATCCCGCGGCAACGATAGCCCCGTGACGATCCCACCACACCAACAACCGTTGTACGCCGCCATCGTCAGCGACAACGAATCGCATTCGCCTTCTACCGCAACCCACCCAACAAACGGCCATTCGTACAATAATGACAGTCAGCGGCCGTACATAGCCATTTTCCAACAACGTCGCCAAAATGATGACACTTGACGACCGTACATGGCCATTTTCCAACAACATTCTCAAAAGGGTGACAGTCAGGAGTCGTATCTGTCACTATTCTTTGAACGGTGTTGGAATAGTGCCCAATAGCAGGCACAGCAGCTGGCCAAGTCGCTCAGTTGCTGAGGATCTCGGACTCGCCACCACGCGTGAAGTCGAGGACGGCGCCGGCCAGCTGGGTCTCGCCGGCCAGGCCCGAATCGCGCTCGAGCAGCGCCTCGGCGGCCTGCCGCGCATCGGCGATGATCTTGGCGTCCTTGACCACACGCAGCAGCTTCAGGCCGGACTTGCCGCCGGACTGGGCGTCACCCAGCACGTCGCCGGCGCCGCGCAGCTCGAGGTCCGCCTGCGCGATCTCGGCGCCGTCGAGCGAACCCTCGATGACCTTCAGCCGCTGCTCGGCGATGCTGCCCGGCTCGGCGCGCGAGACGAGGAACGCCCATGAATCGGTACCGCCACGGCCCACACGGCCGCGCAGCTGGTGCAGCTGGGAGAGCCCGTAGCGGTCGGCGTCGAAGATGGTGATGCAGCTCGCCAAAGGCACGTCCACGCCCACCTCGATGACGGTGGTCGCCACGAGGACCGGCGTCTTGCCCGACTCGAAGTCGGCCATCACGGCCCGCTTGGTCTCGTCGTCGTCGCGCCCGGTCAGGGTGGCGAACCTGATGCCCTGGAACTGCGGCAGGCCCGAGAGCCGGCGCGCGATCTCGTCGACGGCGTGCAGCGGCGGCTTGGGTTCGCTCGGCGTGCCGTCACCGTTCTCGTCGCCGAAATCGTCGACCTCCACGAAGCCGCTTTCCACGTCATCGGCCCCGGCGCCAGCGGTGGCTCGTCGGCCTCCGCGGCCGCCAGCCCTACCGGCACCAGCCACGTCGGCATCGTCCCCGGGGTCGGCGTCGATGCGCGGACAGACGATATAGGCCCGCTCCCCCGCGTCGATGCGCCGGCGGATGTGCACGAACATCTGGCCCATCATCCGTCCGTCGGCCTCGGGCACGATGAACGTGCGGATCGGTTTGCGGCCGCCGGGCAGCTCGGTGAGCCACGAGATGTCGAGGTCACCGAACCATGTCATCGCGGCGGTACGCGGAATCGGCGTGGCGGTCATGACCAGCAGGTGCGGCGTCTTCTCGCCTTTCTCGCGCAGGATCTCACGCTGTTCGACGCCGAAGCGATGCTGCTCGTCGATGACCACCAGCGCCATGTTCGGCGCCTGGAATCGCTTGGAGAACGCCGCGTGCGTGGCGACGATGATGCCTGGCTCGCCACTGGCCGCCGTGGCGAGCGCCTTGCGCCGGGCAGCCAGTCTCATCCCGCCGGTCAGCAGCGTCACCGGCACCGTGGCGTCGTCGTCCTCACCGGCCCCGCCGATCTTGGCGACCATGCCGCTGATGGTCTGGAAATGCTGTTCGGCGAGCACCAACGTGGGTGCCACCAGCACGGCCTGATAGCCGGCGCCGACGGCCTGGAGCATGGCCGCGAGCGCCACCACGGTCTTACCCGAGCCGACCTCGCCCTGCAGCAGCCGTTGCATCGGGTAGGCGCGGGCCATGTCCTCGCAGATGGTGTCGATGACGTCGTGCTGACCGTCGGTGAGCGTGAACGGCAGAGAGTCGACGAACCGTGCGCGCAGCCCGGAATCCCCGCATTCGAAGGTCTTGGCCTCGCGGGCGCGCTCGCGGTCCTGCAGCACGGAGACCTGCGAGACGAACGCCTCCTCATAGCGCAGGGTGGCCAGCGCCTCGTGGAAGGCCTTGGTCGAGCGCGGGTCGTGGATGGCGGCGAAGGCGTCGGCCCGGTGCATGAGGCCCTTCGAGGCAATGACGTCCTGCGGCAAAATGTCGGGAATAGCGGCGCGCAGGGCGAGGGTTTTCGTCTTGCTGTCGGCGACTTGATTCTCGGCAACATTATCGGCATTGTCGGCGTTATCGGCAACGGCGGCATCAACCGCTGTATTATCGGTAACAACGTCATCGTCGGCACCGCCGGTTTCCTGAAGTTTCGTCTTTCCGCTGGCGCGCAGGGCGTCGAGCATCGCGACGATGGACTCGTGGATGTGCTCGCTGGAGATGCGCGAGGTGGCGTGGTAGACCGGACGCGGCCGGCAGACGTGCTGCAGGGCCTCGTAGGCGCTCGAGGCGTCGAATCTCAGGGCGTTGGCACGCGCGGCGACATCGGCGACGCCGGGGCGCGCGGAACCGCTGGAAGACGGGTTCGTGCCGGCAGGTGCGGACGGGTCGGCAGACTCGCCAACGGCTTGCGACGCCGGCTGGGAATGCGCAGCGGAATCACCAGAACCGGCGGGGGCGGCACCGGCATTCGAACGTCCATCAGTCTGGCTGGGAGTACCGTCGAGGGAAAGCTCGCCCGCGCTGGCGGCAACGGCCGCAACGGAACCGCTGGCGGGATCGGCGAACACGGCCGCGCCTTCCGGCATCACGGTGAGCACCTCGGGATGGGTGAACTGCAGCTGGCCGTTGAACTCGGTGGGGGTGCCGGCGAGCACGACGTCCGCGCCCTGGTGCAGGCGCCCACTCATCCAGTTCATGTACGGTTTCTTGTGCGAGAAGAAGACCAAGCGGCAGCTCGACGCGGCCACCTGCCTGCTCTCGGCGAACGCGCCGTCGTCGACGACGGCCTCGAGCCGGTAGCCACGGCGGGCGCCCATGGGGATGACCCGTACGAAGCGCACCACGGCGGCGAACGCCATCGGAGCGCCGACCCTGGCCTCGCGGATGGCGCGCAGCGGCACCGGCTCGGTGACGCGGAAGGGATAGTAGGTCAACGCGTCGCTCACGCTCACCACGCCGAGCCCCTTGAGCGCGCTGACCCGCCGTTTGTTGGCGATCAGCGAGGAAATCGGGGTTGCGGTGGTGACGGTGTTGCTCATGGTCCCATTCTATAGGCAGCGAGCAACGAAAAAGAGGGCGCACAACCCGCGATGCCAGCGGGTACACCTCGGCCCCGATACCCATTGCGGGCACCGGGGCCGACGGTCAAACAATAAGAAGGACACTGTCCAACATCGGTTACAACCTCACCGGATAAAGCTTGAATGACGGCAATGTTCCCATGAGTCATCGTGTCATAACCAATACCAGCAGTATAGCATCCACGACAAATATTCGCATTACAGGATACGATATATTCATCGCCAAACCTTTTCATCGGAGGCAAGGCGATCGTGCGACTGTTCGGCCGCATGACCTCGCCGCGTCCATCGTGGCGCGGTCTAACAATAAGGAGGACATGGAATCATGTCCCAACAGAAGAAGGACTCCGACAGTCCCGAAATCATCCAATTCGTCGTGACATTGGCGGTCGCGCTGTCAGCGAAAGCCGACAGCCTCATCGCCGATATCCTGCTCACGACATTGACCGGCTGTGCGCTGGCCACGTATTGGAGGCATCGTCGGAACTAGCGGAGCCACGCCTTGCGCCGGCGGATTCCCAGATGGATCCTGCCGGCGCAAGGCGCTTCGTTCATTGCGCTTCTCAGCGCTTCGCGGCGTCGTCCGCCTTGGTCTGGCGGGCCATGCCGAAGGAGACCAGGAACGCGATGACGGCCAGCGCCAGCGCGAAGGCGAAGCCCCAGCGCGAGCCGGTGACGAAGGCCATCGCCTTGCCGCCGGTGTGCGAGGAGGCCTGGCCGGCCGCCAGCAGGATGGTCGCCACGGCGGTGATGACCGCGCCGAGGACCTGCTGCATGGTGTTGAGGATGGTGGAGCCGTCGGTCGACAGGTGCTGCGGCAGCGAGGCGAGCGCCGAGGACTGGGCCGGATTCATCGCCATCGGGATGCCGACCATCAGCACGACGTGCGCGAAGATGATGTAGGCGATGGAGGTCTGCGGGCCGGCGAGCATCAGCAGGACGACGCCGATCATGGAGAGCACCAGGCCGCCGCGCACCAGCCACTTCGGGCCGGCGATGTCGAAGAGGCGGCCGGCGAGCATGGAGACCAGCGCGTTGACGACGCCGCCGGGCAGCATCACCAGGCCGGTCATGGCGACCTTGACACCCATGCCGTTCTGCAGCTCCTGGGGCATCAGGTACATGGTGGCCAGGGTGATGCCGAAGTTCATCATCACGATCAGCGCGCCGACGGTGAACTGGCGGATGCCCAGCGCATGCAGGTCGATGATCGGGTTCGACATATGCAGCTGGCGGTAGCTGTAGAAGGCGACGGCCACGACGCCGACCACGAGGATGAGGATGACCTGCCAGGTGAAGCCGAGGTCGCTGATGAGGCTCACGCCGAGCACCAGGCCGCCGAAGCCGAGGATGGAGGCGATGCAGGAGATGAGGTCGATCTTCGGACGGGTCAGCGCGTAGGCGTTGACCATCCAGATGGCGGCGGCGACGAAGGCCACGGCCGCGATCAGGGCGAAGAAGTAGAAGATCGCGCGCCAGGAGAACGCGCCGATGAGCGCGCCGGAAAGGGTGGGGCCGATGGCCGGGGCGAACATGACCACGAGGCCGGCCATGCCCATCGCGGCGCCGATCTTGTTCAAGGGGAAGACCTCGAGGATGACGGCGAACATCATCGGCAGCACCAGGCCGGTCGAGATGCCCTGGATCATGCGGCCGATGAGCAGCACGACGAACATGCTGCTCGGCGCGAAGCCGGAGACCAACGAGCCGATGAAGAACATCGCCAGCGCGAAGAGCAGCAGCGGCTTGGCCGGGATCCACTTTAAGAGCAGGCTGGTGAACGGCAGCACGATGCCGATGACGAGCATGTAGCCCACCACCATCCACTGCGCGGTGCCCGGCCCGATGCCGAAGCTCTTGCTCAGTGCCGGCAGCGCGATATTCATCGCGGTCTCGCTGAGCATGCCCAAAAACGCGCCCAGATAGAGGCCGAGCATCGTCAGGTTCGGATGCTTCACATCCACGCGCGCCTTCATCGCTCCCTGCGGTGCCTGCGGCTTTTCATTGCGCTGCGATTCCCCGTTTTCGGGCGCAGCAGTCTGCGACATGGCAGAACCCATGTTGTTCTTCTCCATTTCATACCCGCGTCTTATCGCCGTTTTACGGTCGCACGGGCCATTCGTGTACACGCGTTTATACGCGCTGTCTTATAAGGGGCGGCGCATCCAGCGCCCACTGTTGACCGGGAGCCCCTCAACTCCCGAAGCAAAGCTTGATTATTAGCGTGGCGCTGGACATTCGTCCGCCTGCCGTCCATACCACCGCCATCACGCGGCTACCTCGCGGGCAACAAAAAACCTCCGGCGTCCGAGGACGTACGGAGGTTTCGAAAGTTACTACTCGCTTTCACGCGGCCACGCGCTGAACCTTGCCTGCCTTGAGGCATTTGGCGCACACACGGATGCGGACGTTCTGCCCGTCGATGGTGGTGCGAACCGGCTGCAGGTTCGGGCTGAAGGTGCGCTTATTGCGAATATGTGAATGCGAAACACTGTAACCGGATTGCGGTCCCTTGCCGCACACTGCGCAACGAGCTGCCATAATGGACTCCCTATACTGTTTTGACTTGCAAGTCTCGATGCCGCCGACCCGCGTTTTGGCGCGCGAAGGCAACACACAACTTATCAAGTATACAACCGGTGCCGACTTAGGGCAAGTACCGTCCGATTCCCGTTCCGGCCGACATCCCGCGCGCGTCCGGGGATCGCTTTTGGACGACACGCTTGGGGGACGGAAGCAAATTACGCTATCAGTGTCAATTTGCGATATATTTGGTCAATGTTTCGCGACACTTCGTCCGACACTCCGGAACCGCGGCACCGCAACGAAAAACGGCGGAAAATATCATTTCTTCAATCTTTTTATCCTCTCAGCATAATAACAAAAAGTGTGACCTGTACGACAGTTTTTGCGTTTTTCCTAGGCAACTCTCATTATCTATATGGTTAAATAGTCATTACATACGAAGAGTATCTATTGGTGAAAGGTTGCCGTATCATTGTTTTTCGTTTTCGGCCATCTTTCACGATATTCGGCGCAAAGAAATAAACAAGGACCTCATCCTTTAAAATTATCAATAGGTTTGCTTTTGTGAAAGACTCGTTTCGTTAAGGGGATACTCAATGTCAAGACCACGACAGGATTCAGGCCAGCTGCCGGCGACGGTACGGATGGAGAACTCGTTCTGGAAGCTGCTGAGCGAGCGCGACTACGGCAAGGTGACCGTCACCGACATCGTGGATCTGGCGGGCGTCAACAGGAACTCCTTCTATTACCACTACTGCAAGCTCGACAACCTGGCCGAGTCCGCCATCAAGCACAGCGTGCAGAGCATCAACAACTCCATGCCCGAGTTCACCGCCAACCCGTCGAGGGCCTGGAACGGCATCGTCATGCAGCTGCTCGGCGTGCCCAGCAGCCGCACCAACATCGACCGCCTGGCGCTCACGGTGGGCCCGCACACCTCGCCCGCGCTCATCCAGACCGTCCACGACGCGCTGCGCGAGGGCTTCATGCAGTGGCAGCACCTCGACCCCGAAATGTCGGCCACGCAGGACGTCCTGTTGGAGTTCTCCATCGGCGGCCTGATGGCGATCCTGGGCATGTGGCCCCGCCTCTCCAAGGAGACCTCACTCGAGCAGTGGAGCAACCTCGACGCCGCCGTGGTGGCGCGCACCCTCTACCTTTCGGTCTCCAGCAACAGCATGCCCAGCTTCTGGGTGCAGATGTTCCGCAACACCCTGGAGCGCGGCAACGAGTCGCTGCTCAAGGGCATCGCGGCCGCCGAGACCAACGACCTCGACTTCAAGCAGCAGGTCGACCAACTGATCACCGAGCTGCAGGCCCTGCAGAGCGGCCAGCAGGCGGACGATGGCAAGACGTCCGGCCCGACGCCGTCAGCCGGTTCGGGCGCCAACGTACGCTAGCCGTTCGCCTTCGGCGTTTCCATCACTTGGTGCGCCTGCCTTCCTCACCGCCGCTTCCGGCAGTGGGCACGAAGACAGGCGCACCAAGTAGAATCTAAGGCATGGAAACCGTTCGGAACTGGCTATGGACCAACGAGCTGAGGATCGCCCTGCTCGTCGCCGTGCTCGTGGTGGCGTTCGTGATCTCGAAACTCGTCACACGCGGGCTTCGACGCCTGCTCGGCCACTCCAACATCCCCAACGCCTCCATCTTCATCAACCTCACGCTGGCCGCCATATGGATCATCGCGGCGGCCATGGTGCTCCAGCCGGTCTTCGGCATCAACCCCACCACCATCATCACCGCCCTGGGCATCGGCGGCGTGGCGATCTCCCTGGGCCTCAAGGACACCATCGCCAACATCTTCTCGGGCTTCGGGCTCATGCTCGGCCACGTCATCCACCCCGGCGACCAGGTCGTCGTCTCGGGGGTCACCGGCACCGTGGAGGACATCACCTGGCGGCAGACCATGGTGCGCGAACGCAACGGCAACCAGTTGATCATCCCGAACTCGGTGCTCAACACCTCCGCCCTCGAACGCATCACCCCCGCCGGCGAGGCGTGCGTGGGCGTCGCATTCACCGTCAAACCCGGCAGCGACCTGGGCGAGGTGACCAGGCGCGTGCTGGAGCAGGTCGGCCGCGCCACCACCGGGCTGACGGTGCGCAAGAACCAGCCCCATGTCAATTTCACCGGATTCTCGGCCACCGGCATCGAGGCCGAGGTGCTGCTCTTCGCCAAGCCCGGCATCAATCCCGACCAGATCCGCGACAAGGCGGTGCGCGCGCTGGCCAAGGAGGATTTCATCGCCTGAGGCGTGCCGGCGGGAAAGCCGTGGGGCGGTTCAACCCTATTGGGTTCACCAACCATGGGGCCGTCAGCCAGGGGCAGCCGCCGCAAGTGACGGCCTGTAACGGCCGCTCAGCGCACGAACAGGGCGAGTATCATCTCCAAGGCGCACAGCACGATGAAGATGTTGACGCCGACGTTGCCGAGCACCGTTCTGGCGCGCATGCCCTTCGGCAGCTCCCCGGGCGTGCGGTAGAACACGATCTTCTTGCGGTTGACGATCGCCACCACGATGCCGACGACGATCATGATCATGTTGAAGGCCGCGTAGAGCAGGATGGGCACCAGCTCGCCGCCGTGGCCCGAGACGATCAGCTTCTCGATCGCGTCGGAGGATCCGTCGGAGATGGCCTTGCTGGCCTCGGAGCCCATGGCGGAGAGCGCCATCTCGGGCAGGAATCCGCCGCAGAAGTTATAGGTCATGTGCATGGCGATCGTATAGCGCAGCTTGCCCGTGCGCACGTAGACGTAGCCCTCGATCAGGCCGAAGCCGAAGACGTAGAAGAACTGGAAGAGGTTGCCGTGGAAGAGCGCGAAGGCGGTCGCCGAGACCACGATCGCCGTCACCTCGCCGTACTGCTGGATGTGGTCGATGAGCAGACGGCGGAAGAGCCATTCCTCGAAGATCGGGCCGATGATGACGGTGGTGAGCAGCAGGGTGACCGGGTCCATGGCTTCCATCATCTCGTTGATGCTGCTTTTGGCCTGGCCGTTCGAGAACATGCTCGAAAGGATATTGCCGATCCAATTGCCGACGTAGGAGACCGGGAAGGTGATGGCCATGGCGGCCAGGAACATGCGCAGGCTCATCTTGCCGGGCTTGCGCCTGACCGTCGGCCGCGTGCGGAACACGAGCACGGAGAGCGGGATCGCGACCAGGTAGAGAGGGCCGTTGCCGGCGAGGAACGTGGCCCATTGGGGCAGCTTGGCGCCGGGCGCGAACGCGTCCACCACCACGCTGACGGCGATGGCCAGGAGGTTCCAGACCACCATCACCATGGCCAGCGCCAGGCCCACGCGGGAGAAGCGCTTGCGCACCACGTTGACCCAGTGCGCCAGTCGGGGCCAGTCCGGGCGGGACTGGTAGATCATGCGCCATTGCTTGCCGGAGATGCGTCCGCCAGGGCTGAACGGCACATAGCCGGGCGCGACGGGCTGCTGCGGGTACTGCTGCTGGAAAGCGGGCTGCTGGTAGGCAGGCTGCGGGTATTGCTGCCACGGGCCGGGCTGCTGGCCGGGGACCAGCTGCTGGTAGGCGGGCTGGCAGGCCGGTATCCACTGGACCGGCTGCTGGTAGGCCGGCTGGGGCGCGGGTTGCGGCTGGCCGGCGAGCTGGCCGGGAGCCTGCTGAACGTCACCATACTGCTGCGGCGCCGGCTGGGGCTGGTAGGCATACGGCTGGGCCATCGGCTGCCGATACTCATACGGCTGCGCCACTGGCTGCTGCTGCATCGCCGGCTGGTAGCCATATGCCTGTGCGGCAGGCTGCTGCCGGTAGTTGAATGACTGGTCCGCAGGCTGCTGGCCACCAGGCTGCTGGACACCGTAAGGTTGCGCCGAAGCCCGCACTGCCCAATCGCACTGCTGGTCGGAGGACCGAGGTAGCAATGATCCGTTCTGCGGTTGATCCAGCGGCCGCTGCGAGCCGTATGGGTCCTGATCGTACTCGATGTCCTGTTGCGGAGCCTGCTGCCGGGAGCCGGCCTCCTGCGCGGCGGATTGGCTATCATACCGGCTCTCGGACGGCGACGCGCCGGTCGAAGTGTCTTCGGTGGACGGCGCATTGGCCGATGTACCTTCGAATGGCCGGCTCTCGGACGGCGAAGCGCCGAGGTCGGAACCCGCGACCGAATGACCCTCGGGCAACTGGCTTTCCGGCGACGGCACTCCGGAGACCGTACCTTGCCCTGACGCCCCATCAGAGCTCTGAGACCAGGCCGACTGCCCCTCCTCCGGCTTGACCCCATCCTGCCGGCCGTCGCCCATGCGCCCATCGGCCGCCGGCCGCTCCTGTGCAGGCCGCGCCTGCGCTCCATCGGTGCCATGCGCGTCCGAAGAAGCGAGGGGCCAGGTGACGTCCTCGATGCCGAACGGCGCGGAGATGCCGCCCTGCCCCTCCTGGTGCGGCGCCGACGTCTCCAGTGCCGCGTCGTCGCGGCCCTTCGCCTGGTTGTCGTCATTCATATTGACACTTGACCTTTCCTTCTCGGCTTGGCCGGTCGGTTCCCCACGACCTTCCGGCCATCGCGCTCCGCCACCCAGTCTCGGTGGCGCAACCCGCGAATCTAACGCGCCACGCCGTCGATGAGCTTGCCGATCAGCTCGGCATAGCTGATACCACTGGCCTCCCATGCCTTGGGATACATGGAGATCGGCGTGAACCCGGGCATGGTGTTGATCTCGTTGACCATCACCTCGCCCTTCGGCGTCACGAACGTATCGACGCGCGAAAGTCCGGCGCCGTCGACGGCCTTGAACGCCTTCACCGCGATTGCGCGCACCTGCTCGAGGGTCTCCTGGGGCAAATGGGCGGGCGCCTCGACGTGCGAGGCCCCGGCGTCGGTGTATTTGCTGTCGAAATCATAGAACTGGTCGCCGCCGGCGGCACGGTGGTCGAGCACGATCTCACCGGGCTGGCTGGCCTTCGCGGTCTCGCCCTCCACCGGAGCGAGCACCCCGCACTCGATCTCACGGCCGTCGACGCCCTGCTCGACCAGCACCTTCCAATCGTGGTGCGACGCCTCGTAGAGCGCGGCGGCGAGCTCTCCGGCGTCGCCTTCGCGCTCCAACTTGGTGACCCCGAAGCTCGAGCCCGCACGCGACGGCTTGACGAAGAGCGGATAGCGTAAGCCCTTGGCCGCGATCTGGTCCATCACGGCCTTGGCGTCGGCGGCGAACCGGTCGGCAGGGTCGAAGTCACGGGTGTCGACGGTGACGTCGGGGGTGACGGGGATGCCTGCGGCGCGCAGCAGCACCTTGGTGAACACCTTGTCCATGCACGCGGCCGACGCGAAGACGCCGCAGCCGACGTAGGGCACGCCCATCATCTCAAGCAGCCCCTGCACGGTGCCGTCCTCGCCGAACGGGCCATGCAGCACGGGGAACACGACGTCGATGAAGCCCAGCGAGGCCAGCGAGCCGTCGGGATGGCGCACGAAGAAACCGTTGTTGCCACGGGCCATGTCGAGCACGACGGGCATGGCGTCCTCGCCGTCATCGACCACGGGCATGGCGCCGTCGGCAACGTCGAAATCGCGCGGATCCTGGCCGCCCATGACCCATTCGCCGGCCTTGGTGATGCCGATCGGCACAGGCTCGAAACGTTCCATGTCCATGGCAGCCAGCACCCCGGCGGCGGAAATGCAGGAAATCGAATGCTCGTCGGCTTTCCCGCCATACAATACCGCCACACGTTTTCTGCGCATCATTCCTCGCTTCGCCTTCGTTTTCCGATTGAGAATCTACAGGGAAAGCCTACTCGCCCATGGCGAACGCGCCCGGCAATCGCCGTCTCTTTCACCAAGCCGATGCACAACGGCGCCGCCACCCGGCGGATGGGCCTTGGCCCGGTCTGGAACGTTTTATTCCTCGGTGACCCCGCCGCCGAGGAACTCGGCGATCATCTGCCCGCAGCCCAGGCCATGCTCGAGCACGTCGTCCATCGCCTTCGCCAGCGGTGTGGTCACGCCGAGCCGCCGGCCCATGCGCACCACGGCGCCCACGGTCGCCACGCCCTCGGCCACGCCGTTGCTCGCCTGCGTGGCCTCGTCAACGCTCATGCCGCGCCCCAGGTTCGCGCCGAAGGTGTAGTTGCGGCTCAGCGGCGAGCCGCAGGTGGCGATCAGATCGCCCACGCCGGCGAGCCCGGAGAAGGTCCTGGCCTGCGCGCCCGCGGCCTGCCCCAGGGCGCTCAGCTCCACCAGCCCGCGCGTCTGGATCATGGCGGCCGTGTTCTCGCCGTAGCCGGCGCCGCGTGACATGCCGACGGCGAGCGCCACCACGTTCTTGAGCGACCCGCACATCTCCACGCCGATGACATCGGTGGTGACGTATGCCTTGAAATAGTCGGTGGAGCAAGCCTCGGCCACCAGGCGGGCGTTGTCGATGCTGGCGCAGGCCACCACGGTGGCGCCCGGCTGCCGGTCGGCGACCTCGCGGCTCAGGTTCGGCCCGGAGACCGCGGCGAAGCGCTCCTGTGGCAGGTCCAGCGCCTCGCGCACGACCTCGTCCATGCGCTTGCCGGTGGCATGCTCGATGCCCTTCATCAGCGAGACGACCACGGCGTCGCCGGCGATGAGCGGCCTGAACGCCTCCAGCGCCTCGCGGGCGTGCTGGGCGGCGATGGCCACCACCACGACCTTCGCGCCGCGCACCGCTTCGGCACGGTCGCCGGTGGCGGTCATGGTCTCCGGCAATCGCTCGACGCTCGGCAGCCTGACCCCGTTGCGGTGATGGTCGCGGATGTCCGCCACGATCTGTGGCTCGCGGGCCCACATGGTCACCTGGTTGCCGGCGTCGGCAAGCACCTGGCCGAACGCCGTGCCCCACGCGCCGGCTCCGAGTACCGCAATGTTCATAGGTTCCGCCCTTTATTCGTCATATCGTTTGTACCAACGGTAGCGCGTGCGTCCCGGACGCCAAAATCCGACCGCACGCACCGACCCGCTCATGCCCGTTCCGACCGCCCGTTTCGGCGGGGCTTGCGGCTCATCGTCGCGTAGTCCCAATAGCCTTCCGCGGGAGGCTCCTCGCCACGGATCTCGGCCATCACGACCTCCATGCGCTCACGCACGCGCGTGGCCAGCTCGTCGGCCAGCTCCTTGGGCGGCTCCTCGCCCCACGTGCCCTGGCTGGCAAGCAGGTCGGCGTAGTCCAGCCGCTCGTCGAAGCACATCACCACGTTCTTGCGCGGGTAGGGCAGCCAATGGTTGATGCTCGCCGCCCCCCAGGTGACCGACGGGTAGAGCGGCACCTGATGGCCCAGGCGGCGCGAGGACTCGAGGGCGATGACGCCCACCCCGTTCTTGAGGCTCATCGGCCATTTGAGCGGGTCGCGCGAGAGGGTGCCTTCCGGCCAGATGGTCAGCGGACGGCCGGAGGTGAGGATGTTGATCGATTCGCTTTCGATGGCGCGGGCCTTGCCGGAGCGGCGCGGCACCGGCTGCATGCCCACCAGCTGGAACCACTTGCCGATCACCGGCCAGTGCGCCATCTCGGCCTTGGCCATGTAGCGCGGGCGACGGCCCATGTGGAAGAGCGCGTCCATCGGCACGAACACGTCGTACATCGTCACGTGCGTGGCGGCGGTGATGAACGGGCCGGTCTCCGGCACGCGCTCCAGGCCCCAGGCGCGCACCTTGCTGTGCTGGCGCAGCACGAGCGAGACCGCGTCCAGCAGTCGCTTGGTCGCCTTCGGATTCTGCGCCTCGATCTCCGCCTCGTTGACCTGGCGCGGGCCGGTCGGGCAATAATAGGTCGGATCGACGAGGTGATGGCGCTGGTCCAGCAGCCTCACCTGCTCGTCGCTGAGCGGCTTGACGGCCGAGCGCGGCGACGGTTTTCCCTTGGAAGTCATGCCTCCATTGTGCCGCAAGGCCGCAACGTCACGATTTCGCCATGGGACGCACACACTAACGGCACTTATGAAAATCGACCCCTTGGAATCATTGGGGTCGATTTTCGTTTCTCGAGTTAGTGTGTGCGTCAGTTCGCTGACACCCCGCTCGCTTGCCCATACCGACCGTTGGTATGTATAATGGTCCATACGACTCGCCCCCACACGACACCATCCCTGCCGCGACCGAGAGCGCCGAAAGCAAGGAGAACGCCATGGCCCGCAACGCTCACCCCGAGATCACCGAACGCCGCATCCTCGACGCCGCGCAGAAGCTCTTCCTGCGCGACGGTTACGAGCACACCTCCATCAAGAACATCCTCAACGAGCTCGGTGACCTGTCGAAAGGGGCCATCTACCACCATTTCGACTCCAAGCAGGCCATCCTGGAGGCCATCGGCCGGCGCGACAACGCCAAGACCATGGCCCGCTTCGACCAGATCGCCGAGCGCGACGACCTCACCGGCCTGGAGAAGATCCACGAATACCTGTGGACCGACGACGAGGCGCTGGAGCACATGAGGATCACCGGCATGTTCGCCCCGAGTCTCGCCGACCCGCAGATCCTGCGCGACAACATCGTCTTCTGGGCGCAGCGGCTGCCCACCCAATGGCGCCGGTTCATCGACGAGGGGCTGGAGGACGGCTCCATCGCCACCGACCACCCGCAGCAGGCGGCGCAGATGCTGGCGCTGCTGCCCAACCTCTGGCTGGTGCCCTCCGTCTACCCCGCAACGGCGTCGACCATGGCCGGCGAACTGCGCGAGCGCATCGCCTGCATCGGCGCCATGCTCGGCGCGCTGGGCCTGCACGTCTTCGACGACGAGCTCACCGGCAACCTCGCCGAGGCCGTCATGGCCATGATCGAGGCAAGCGGGCGGCGCAACGGCCATGCGGAAGCAGCGGAGCGATGAAAACCCATCCGTGCGATGAGATGCCACTACAAAGCGAAGGACACGACGCTCGACGCACCATCGATTATCGGCACGGGACATGGCCCAAAGCGATTGCGACCGCAGACGGCATCGGCGACATAAACCATCCGCATGCCGGCACCCCCCCCCGAACAAGACGCTGCCACGCCGCTCGGCGACCGGCACCTCTCCACGATGACCCGGCACACGATCCGGGGCAGGCCGTTCGTCACCGATGCGTCCAGGTCGCCAGTCGCCGTCCACCATGACTTATCGCGCATGATTCGATGCGGAGGCACGACGCCGCAAAAGAGCAGGAAACAAACGGATAACCGCGGCGACGGCTTCATCTGAACTCAAACCGATTCGAGACGATCCATGGAAATTCGCCAACGACAATAGGCTGCTCGAAACCGACCATCCGAATACACATCAACTCATCATTGCCTTATTTACATACCGCCGGTCGGTATTATAAAGAGAAAGCACGAACACATGACACGACTCACTCCCGCCGCCATCAACGGTTCCCGGCAGCGCTCCCCTCTGCTGACGCCGAATTTCGTCCTGCTCGTCGCCGGGCTCGGCGTCTCGCTGTTCGGCAACATGACGCTGCGTTTCGCGATGTCGATGTGGACGCTCGACGCGACCGGGTCAGCGACGACCTTCGCCTCGCTGCTCGCTGTCTCCATCGTCCCGACCATCGTCTGCTCGCCCCTCGGCGGCATCATGGCCGACCGCGTCAACCGCCGGACGATCATGGTCGGCCTGGACGCGCTCTCCGCGCTGGCGACCCTGGCCGCGACGCTCTATTTCGAATCGCACAAGTCCTTCAACATCGTGGCGGTCGGCGCGCTCATGGTCGTCCTCGCGGTGCTCGACGCCTTCGAGACGCCCACCGTGCAGGCCGCGCTCCCCCAGATTGTGGGGACCGGGGACGAGGGGCTGCTGCGCCGGGGCATGGCGGTGGTCAACCAGGTGCAGCAGCTCGCCTCGCTGCTCCCCTCGTTCATCGGCGGCATCTTCTATGCGGCCGTGGGCATCAAGCCGACGATGCTGATCACTGTCGCCTGCTTCGCGGCGGCCACGACGGGCGAATGCTTCCTGAGACTCGGCGATCCGAGAGCCGGCGAATGCCAATTCGAACCATCCGAGACGGCACAGACGGCACCATCGATTGCCACTCCCGGAACCTCAGAATCCACCGCTTTGCCCAGGCAAAGCCCCGCCCGGCCGCCGCAGCCCACACCGTTCGACGACGCCAAGGCCGCCTGGCGCTTCCTCACCCGCGAGAGGCCCAACATCCTCAGGCTCATGGCCACCGCCACGCTGCTCAACTTCTTCACGGCGGGCTATTCCGGCGTCGGCTTCCCCTACATGGTGCGCAACGTCCTCGGCTTCGGCGCCACGGCGTACGGGACCTGCGACGGACTGGTCGGCGCAGCCGGACTGCTGGGTGCGTTCGCCGCCGGCGCGTTCGCCGCCGGCGCCTTCGCCGCGCGTCTTTCCATCGAGCGCTTCCCCGCCACCTGCCTGGCGCTGGCCGCCACCATCGTCCCCTGTGGCGTCGCCTTCGTCCTGCCGGTCGCCAACGGCGCCAAGCTCGCCATCGTCGTCGTCTCGATGTGCGGCAGCACCGTCGCCGCCGCCTTCACCAACCTCGCCAGCGTGCCCGCCATCCAGCTGGCCACCCCGCAGGCGCTCAGTGGCAAAGTGCTCGCGCTGCTCTCCAGCTTCGTCACCGCCGCCCAGCCCTTCGGACAGCTGGCCTACGGACTCGCCTACGACCGCTTGCCGGCCCAATGGCCCACCTGGCTGAGCGCCGCCGGCATCGCTGCGATGGTCCTGCTCTCCGCCCCGGTCTTCCTTGATTTCGACGGGGATCGAGACGTGTCTGCGCTTTCACGCACACAGTAACTGGCGAATGAAAAAAGAGGCCAAGGAATTCCAAGGTCTCTTTTTTGTTTCTCGAGTTAGTGTGTGCGACTCAGTCGATGTCGGCGCCCAGCGCGGCGAGCTTGCCGCGAAAATCGGCGTAGCCACGGTCGATCAGGCTGATGCCCTGCACGTTCGAGGGCCCCTTGGCCGCCAGCGCCGCGATCAGGTGGCTGAAGCCGCCGCGCAGATCGGGCACGTCGATGTCGCGGCCGGTGAGCGGGGTGGGTCCGAAGATGACGGCGGAATGCTTGTAGTTGCGCTGCTGGAAGCGGCACGGCAGGCTGCCCAGGCACTCGCGGTAGAGCTGGATGGTCGCGCCCATGGCCACCAGCGGCTTGGTGAAGCCGAAGCGGTTCTCGTAGACGGTCTCATGCACGATCGAGAGGCCATTGGCCTGGGTGAGCGCCACGACGAGCGGCTGCTGCCAGTCGGTCATGAAGCCGGGGTGCACGTCGGTCTCGATGGCCACGGGCTTGAGGTCCCCGCCCGGATGCCAGAAGCGGATGCCCTCGTCGGTGACGTCGAACTCGCCGCCGATCTTGCGGTAGACGTTGAGGAAGGTCATCATCTCGGGCTGCGTGGCGCCACGAACGAAGATGTCGCCGTGGGTGGCCAGAGCGGCCGAGGCCCAGCTGGCGGCCTCGATGCGGTCGGTCAGCGCGGTGTGGGTGAAGCCCTTGAGTTCCTTCACGCCCTCGATGCGGAAGGTGCGGTCGACGTCCACGGAGATGATCGCGCCCATCTTCTGCAGCACGGCGACCAGGTCCATGATCTCGGGCTCGGTGGCCGCGCCGGAAAGCTCGGTCTTGCCCTCGGCCTGCACCGCGGCGAGCAGGGTCTGCTCGGTGGCGCCGACGGAAGGATAGGGCAGGTGGATCTTCGCGCCGTGCAGGCCGTCGGGCGCGGTGATGTGGATGCCATGCTCATGCTCCTTGTCGACGTTGGCGCCGAGCTTGCGCAGGGTCTCCAGATGGAAGTCGATGGGACGGCCGCCGATGTTGCAGCCGCCGAGCTGCGGGATGAACGCCTCGCCCAGGCGGTGCAGCAGCGGGCCGGAGAAAAGGATCGGGATGCGCGAGGAGCCGGACAGCGTGTCGACGTCGGCCACATCGGCCAGGCGCACGTTGGTGGCGTCGATCTTCAGCTCGCCGGACTTGCCGTCGAAATCGACGCTCGCGCCGTGCAGGCGCAGCAGGTCGGAGACCACATGCACGTCGCGGATCTCCGGGACGTTGCGCAGCACCGAGACGCCCGGGGCGAGCAACGCCGCCACCATCGCCTTGCTTACGAAATTCTTCGCGCCACGTACCTTGATCGTGCCGTGCAGGGGCTTGCCGCCCTCGACATGCAGTACGTCCTGTGTTCCTTCGGCCATGAGACCTCCTCTTGCGTCGTCATCACCATGCTACCCAAGCGCACCAATAATGCCAATACGGATGCCGGCTTCGGGCTGGTTACCCCCAGTGTGCCATAGGTGTTGTGAGGGCCGCGTGAAGTGGGACCGAAATGCGCCGCGAGCGGATAATGCGACACCTCCGGCGCGACAGTATCGTTCGCGCTCAGTCCATGCCGAGGTCGAAGGCGGCGGCGTCCTTGGCGGAGTATTGGCGGAAGGCCATCAGGTTCTGGGTGGTGGCCACGCCCTCGACGGCCGCGATCTTGCCGGGGATGACCTCGGCTAGCCGGTCGAACCCGGCGGTGTGGACCGGGGCGACCAGATCGACGTCGCCGGCCACGGAGTAGACCCGGGTGACGCCGTCGATCTCGACGATCTTGCGCGCCGCCTCGGCGGTCTTGTCGGACTCGGTATTGATCAGAACCACCGCGTCGGCCATAACGACTCCTCCATCATGCTGCCCAAGCGCATTGAATGTCCGTTCCCATATAAGTTATCGGGCCGCGTCACGGCTGCTGGATACCACTATTGCGGGGCGGTTGGGGAGAATGTTTCGGATGGTAGGTGAATGGGAGCCGAGAGGCAAAATATTATTGGGTATGGGCCCAGGAAGTTCCGACCGCCAGGCGAGATCGGGAAGGACGCCTTGGTGAACCGTTGTTACTGGTGAATTCAATCGCACGGTACCGGTTATGAGGGACCGGGTCCGTGCGATTGGGTGTATTGGCGGAAGATGACTCAGTGCCTTGATGCTGGCTCGGCGTGCACAGCCAGGACATGGGTGGCCGGACGCACACCTATCGGTCCCGGTCCTGCAATCAGAGACCGTCCCTTTCGGGACAAACCATCACTTTGCGAATGGCGCTGCGTGCACGAACACGACATAGGTAGCCAGGCGCACATCTATCGGCCCTGTCCCGCAATTAGGGACCGTCCCTAAAGGGACGGGCTCAACATTGGCGAGCGATTCCGCTCGCGCAGGACCGATGCATAGCCCACAGGGCTATGCATTTATCGGTCCTGCCCAATTAACCTCGACCTCGGGGGCGGAGGCGACGGGCTCTTCGGGGGCGTGGAGGGCCGGGAGGGTCTTGGGCTTGAAGGGGAAGCGCTCGGCGCGCATCTTCTCGTAGGCGGCGATGTCGTCCTCGTGCCGCAGCGTCAGGTCGATGTCGTCATAGCCGTTCATCAGGCGCCAGCGCGTGTAGTCGTTGACCTCGAAGGGCAGCGTCACGTCGCCGCAGGTCACCGTACGCTCCCCTAGGTCCACAGTCATCGGACGACCGGGCTCCTCCTCCAGAAGCTTCCAGAGCAGCTCGACGCTCTCCTGCGGCATGACCGCCGCCAGCACGCCGTTCTTGGCGGTGTTGCCATAGAAGATGTCGGCGAAGCGCGGGCTGATGACCACCCTGAACCCGTAGTCCTTGAGCGCCCACACCGCATGCTCGCGCGAGGAGCCGATGCCGAAGTCGGGGCCGGCTACCAGCACCTTGCCCTTGGCGTACTCGGACCTGTTGAGCACGAAATCCGGGTCGCGACGCCACGCGTAGAACAGCGCGTCCTCGAAGCCCGTCTTGGTCACGCGCTTCAAAAAGACGGCCGGGATGATCTGGTCGGTGTCGACGTTCGATCGGCGAAGCGGCACGCCCACGCCGCTCACCACAGTAAGCTTTTCCATAATCGTTCCTTCTTATCACGTATGTTCCGGTAATCCAATGCCATTGCCCGCGGCGCCGACTTTTTCGTCAATGAGGCCGGTCGTCGCATCGTCAGCCGAAGCGACGTCCCGCCGGCGGAAGCGGGCGGCCGCTCAGAGGTCGGCCGGGCTGGAGATGGTGCCGCGGATGGCGGTGGCGGCGGCGACCAGCGGCGAGGACAGGTGCGTGCGACCGCCCTTGCCCTGACGCCCCTCAAAGTTGCGGTTGGAGGTCGAGATCGAGCGCTCGCCCGGCACCAGCTTGTCCGGGTTCATCCCCAGGCACATCGAGCAGCCGGCGTTGCGCCATTCGGCCCCGAAGTCCTTGAAGACCTTGTCGAGCCCCTCCTTCTCGGCCTGCAGGCGGGCGCGCGACGAGGCGGGCACCACGAGCACGCGGTGGATGGACTTGGCCTTGTGGTGGCCTTTCATCACCGAGGCGGCGGCGCGCAGGTCCTCGATGCGGCCGTTGGTGCAGGAGCCGATGAACACGGTGTCCACCGGGATCGACTTGAGCGGCGTGCCGGGCTTGAGGCCCATGTAGTCCAGCGCCGATTCGACCGACCGGCGCTGCTCGGCGTCGGCGATGCCGGCCGGGTCGGGCACGTCGGCGGTGATCGGCGAGCCCTGGCCGGGGTTGGTGCCCCAGGTGACGTAGGGCGCGAGGTCGGCGGCGTTGATGGTGACCTCCTTGTCGAAGGTCGCGTCGTCGTCGGTCTTGAGCGTCTTCCAGTAGGCCACGGCCTTCTCCCACATCTCGCCGGTGGGCGCGTGCGGACGACCCTTGAGGTAGTCGAAGGTGGTCTGGTCGGGGGCGATCATGCCCGCGCGGGCGCCGGCCTCGATGGACATGTTGCAGATGGTCATGCGCGCGTCCATAGACAGCGAACGGATGGCCTCGCCGCGGTATTCGATGACGTGGCCCTGCCCGCCGCCGATGCCGATCTTGGCGATGATGGCCAGGATGATGTCCTTGGCGGTGACGCCACGGGGCAGCTTGCCATCGACGTTGACGGCCATGGTCTTGAACGGCTTCAGCGACAGGGTCTGCGTGGCCATGACGTGCTCGACCTCCGAGGTGCCGATGCCGAAGGCGAGCGCCCCGAACGCGCCGTGCGTGGAGGTGTGCGAGTCGCCGCAGACGATGGTCATGCCCGGCTGGGTGAGCCCCAGGTTGGGCGCGAAGGCATGGACGATGCCCTGGTCGGCGTCGCCCAGCGGATGCAGTCGCACGCCGAACTCCCTGCAGTTGCGCTCAAGGGTGGAAAGCTGCTTGGCGGAGACCTTGTCGGGGTTGGGCTTGTCGATGTTGAAGGTCGGGGTGTTGTGGTCCTCGGTGGCGATCAGCAGGTCGGTGTGGCGCGGTTTGCGCCCGGCCAGTCGCAGGCCCTCGAACGCCTGTGGACTGGTGACCTCGTGCATGAGCATGAGGTCGATGTAGAGCAGGTCCGGGGCACCGTCCTTGCCCTGGTAGACCAGGTGGTCCGCCCAGACCTTTTGCGCCAATGTGCTTACCATACGACCTCCTTCGTCGGTTTTCGGGCCGCTTCCCGAGCTGGGGAACCACGCGGATTTCGTGGTCCGATGTAGTTCCGAGTATCGGTGCCGTTCAACAATGTGGACATAAAACGTTCAAAATATGAGACGATAGTGATTTCACCTGCCGTAAAACCGCCCGAAACAGGTTTTATCGGCGTTTCGGCATATGAGACGAACTCGCCGTCTGTATAATAATTGCGTATGAACTCACCATCGAAGGACCCAACGGCAGCGCGGCGAACTCATGCCGTGCCAGCGCAACGCAGCAAATCAATCGTCAACGACGTCCCCCACGATGAGGAGATTCACTCCGGCGTCGGCGTCCTCGATAAGACCGTTCGCATTCTCGAGGCCCTGGAAAGCGGGCCATCCACACTCGGCCAGCTCGTGGCCGCCACGGGGCTTGCGCGCCCGACCGCGCACCGTCTCGCCATCGCGCTGGAACGCCATCGTTTCGTGCTGCGCGACCAGCATGGGCGCTTCGTGCTCGGCTCCCGGTTCGCCGAACTGGCCGCGGCTGCCGGCGAGGACCGCCTACTGAGCGCCGCCGGGCCGATCCTGCAGACTTTGCTCGACCGCACGGGCGAGTCGGCGCAGATCTACCGCCGGCAGGGCGAGCAGCGCGTCTGCATCGCCGCCGTGGAGCGCGCCTCGGGCCTGCACGATTCCATCCCCGTGGGCGCCATGCTCTCCATGCACGCGGGCAGCGCCGCGCAGATCCTCGTGGCCTGGGAGGACCAGGAACGCCTGCACCAGGGGCTGCGCCATTCGAAATTCACCACGTCCACCCTGGCCTCCGTGCGTCGGCGCGGCTGGGCCGATTCGGTCAACGAGCGTGAGGAGGGCGTCTGCTCCGTCTCCGCCCCGATCCGCAACGCCTCCGGGCAGGTCATCGCCGCCATCTCGATTTCCGGGCCGTCCGGGCGCATGGGCCCGACCCCCGGCCGCCGTTACGCGCCGTTCGTGATGGCCGGCGGCAAATATCTCACCAACGCGCTGATCAAGGCGAGCGCCGGGCGCTGAGCACCGGATTCTCGGGCTCGCCGCCCCATCTTCGATGAATGGCAAGTGACCGCATCAGGTCGCTTGCCATTCGTCCTATTTACGCAGGTGCATCCTGCGCAGCAGCTGGGCGATCAGCTTGGGGCGGCGCAGCAGGTTCGTGCCCTCCTCGGCGGCGTCGGGGGCGTCGTTGAGCGCGTAGGTATAGGCCTTGTGCGATCCGGGCTTGCCCACCAGCTCACCGTATTCCAGCAACTGGGTGCGTGGGTTGTGCGGGTGGCGGATGTCGAACTCCACGAGCCTGGTCGCGCGCTGGGCCGGAGCCGGGCCGTATGAGCCGAACCCGCAGGTCGGCGTGGCGACGAGGGTGAGGCCCTGCGTGGAGCCGACGAAGCGGTTGCGGTGGTCGTGGGCCGCGAGCAGCGCGAAGTAGCCCTCGGAGGCCTTGAGGATGCCGAACTCGCCGGTGTCGCTGTCGGGGCAGCTCACGCCCTCCCCCAGGAAACTGCCCGGCTGGGTCTTGGTCTCGTCGATCACATAGTTGTGCCCGGCGTAGTTGCGGTAGCCTTCGACGGCGTGCGCGGCGGTGGCCGGCACCTCCTTGAGCAGCTCGTAGTACTGCGGCACCGGGATGTGCTGGAAGACCATGGATTTCGCGTCGATGAGCCCGGGCACCGCCTTGAGGAAGCCGAGCGCGCCGGGCGTGGGGGCGCCGTAGCCGCCGAGCCTGCCGTAGTCTCCGGAATTGCAGAGCACCAGGCCCAGCACCGTGCCCTTGTGGTCGACGTCGCTGACCGGCAGCGCGAAGGTGCCGGGCTCGCAGGCGTAGATGGGCTGGTCGGGCAGACCGCTGCCGGGCTGCTTGCGCGGACGCTCGGAATGGGCCGCGGCGGGCTCGGGGTTGAGGCAGCCGGGGAACTCGCGGTAGATGGCGTCGAGCTCGGCACAGCTCAGCCCGCACTGGAAATCGTGGTTGCCGTAGGTCACCGCCCAGGGGATGCCGCGCTCGTTGAGCGGCGTGACGACCTGCGCGATGGACTTGCGCACCAGGTCGCGGGTGTGCTCCAGGCGCTCGTCGCGCAGGCTGGCGGCCTGCGAACCGATGGACCACTTCTGCGGGGTCCAGGTGCGCTTGCGGAAGGTGGGGTCGTAGGCCTTGTCGTAGCCGGCGATCTGGTTGCCGGTGAAGATGACGATGTCGGGGCGCACGGCGTCGAGCGAGGCGGTCAGCAGCTTGATGGTGTCGCCGTTGACCTTCGGACCGTCCTGGATGTCGGCGGCGACGAGCACGCGGAACTTGCCGGACTCGTGGAACTGCAGGCGCCCGAGGCGGGCGGAGACGGAGACGGGACGGGTGTCCCAATCATGGGCCGGCTGTATGCGCGGGCGCGAGAGGGCGTTCTTGTTCGTCAGAGAATGTTCAGTCATCGTACAACCTCTCGCCAATACCGTTCCTTGTGAAACAAGAAAGCCTCGCAACCGTAAGGCCACGAGGCTCCGCATCTTTGCTGGGGTACCTGGACTCGAACCAAGAACAACTGAACCAGAATCAGCCGTGTTGCCAATTACACCATACCCCAATTGGCTTGGTGCCGTAGCCGATTGACAACTATAGCACTTCGTACCTCCAACCGGATTTGAACCGGTGTTGGCGCCGTGAGAGGGCGTAGTCCTAGACCGCTAGACGATGGAGGCTTAACTTATCTGCTGCCCTTCCCAAGGCAACAAAAAAGAAGTCTATATGAAGTTGCGGATAAACGCAACTCGGCGTGTTCCGCCCCGGATCGGGGATTGCGGAACCGCACCACACCGCCGAAAACCGCGCCACGGCGCACCCACGACCCCGTTTCCCCACCGACCCACACTATGTCAGTGAAGAAACGGAATCTTGGCGGCCGCAGGATGCGGTTTCTTCACTGGGGCAGACATGAACAGTTGAGAAACAGGACCCTGCGTATGGCAAGAGCCCGTTTGCCGACGGACGATTTCTCGGTCCTGTCGGTACACGGACTCTTGGGAACGCTTGCCGGCTTTGCCCGCCGGCGCAAACGGAGGCCTTCGCCTCACAGGTGGGCGCGCAGACCCTTGAGGCGGGCGAGGGTCAGCGGCTTGCCGACGATCTCCATGGATTCGAAAAGCGGCGGGGAGACGCGGCGGCCGGACATGGCCACGCGCACCGGGCCGAACGCCAGGCGCGGCTTGTAGCCACCGTCCTCAACGAGCGCCTTGGTGAGCGTCTCATGCAGGCTGTCGGTCTTCCAGTCGGCGTCGGCGACCTCGGAAAGCGCGGCGATGGCCTTATCGAGTACCTCGGGCGCGGAGTCCTTGAGCTGCTTCTTGGCGTCGTCGGCTGGGGCGATGTACTCGTCGTCGCTCAGCAGGCTGCCGACCATGCCGGCCACCTCGCCCAGCAGGCGCACGCGAGGCTGGACCAGCGGCGCGGCGGCGGTCAGAACCGTGCGTTCGCGGTCGGTGAGGCCATCCCAGGAATCGGCGGAGACCACGCCGTCGCGGTGCAGATAGGGCACGGAGCGGTCGAGGAAGTCCTGGGGCTCGAGCATGCGGATGTGCTCGGCGTTGATGGAGATGGCCTTGTCGATGTCGAAGTGGGCCGGGTTGGCCTTCACGTCGCGGATGTCGAACTTCTCGACCATCTCGTCCATGCTGAAGACGTCGCGGTCGGGCGCGATCGACCAGCCGAGCAGCGCCAGGTAGTTGAGCAGGCCTTCGGGGATGAAGCCGTTGTCGCGGTGCAGGAAGAGGTTGGACTCCGGATCGCGCTTGGAAAGCTTCTTCTTGCCCTTGCCCATCACGTAGGGCATGTGGCCGAAGAGCGGCATCTCCTTCGCCACACCGATCTTGATGAGGTATCGGTAGAGCACGACCTGGCGCGGGGTGGAGCTCAGCAGATCCTCGCCGCGCAGCACCACGTTGATGCGCATCATGGCGTCGTCGACGGGATTGGTGAGCGTGTAGAGCGGGTCGCCGTTGGGGCGCACGATGACGTAGTCGGGCACGCTGCCGGCCTTGAACTCGATGTGGCCGCGGATGAGGTCGTCGAAGGCGATGTCCTCGTCGGGCATCCTGATGCGCAGCGCGGGCTTGCGACCCTCGGCGCGGAAGGCGGCCTTCTGCTCGTCGGTGAGGTTGCGGTCGTAGCCGTCGTAGCCGAACGCGGCGGGACGGCCGGCGGCGAGGTTGCGCTCCTTGATCTCGTCGGAGGTGGAATAGGATTCGTAGGCATAGCCGGCGTCGAGCAGCTTCTGGGCGACATCGCGGTAGATGTCGCCGCGCTCGGACTGGCGGTACGGGCCGTCGGGGCCACCGACGTCGATGCCCTCGTCCCAGTCGATATGGAGCCAGTTCAGGGCCTCGATGATCTGGTTGTAGCTCTCCTCGGAATCGCGCTCGTTGTCCGTGTCCTCGATGCGGAAGACGAAGGTGCCGTGCGTGTGGCGGGCCTCGGCCCAGTTGAAGAGGGCGGTGCGCACCATGCCGACATGCGGGGTGCCGGTGGGCGACGGGCAGAAGCGCACACGGACGTCCTTGGGCAGTTCAGGTCTTGAATCAGTAGCGTTTTCAGTCATGCCTCCATTATGCCGCGCGTGATTGACGGGAGGCGGCGGGATGCTGGCAACAAGACGGAAAGAGGGAGACACCAAACAGGAGTAAAGGTGTCTCCCCCATCGGGAAGGCTTCCGTCTCGGTCGAAACGCTGACCTCGACAGCGGCCATATCGGCGATCGGCGCAAGCCTCCCGGCCCACGCGCGACCGCCCTGGTGGTTCCAGCGATGCAAGGGACCACAAGAATATCCTCATCGTGGCTTTCCAACCGCCATATGCTCAGCGGAGTCGCTTCAGGACGATGTCCGCGAGCTCCTCGGGGCTGGCGTTCGACAGGAGCCTGAACCCGTCCTCGTCGGCGTCCAGGGGCTCCAGGGTGTCCAGCTGGGAACGCAGCAGGGAGACGGGCATGAAATGGTCGCGCTGGGCCATCCGCTCGCGCAGGTCCTCCTCGTCCAGGTCGAGCTCGACGAAACACACGCGTGCCCTGGCCTGCCGCAGCACGTCGCGGTAGGCGCGCTTGAGGGCCGAACAAGTCACCAACGTCGAATGGCCGGTGGCGGCCTGCTCGCCGATCCAGTCGCGCAGGGCACGCAGCCACGGCCACCGGTCGTCGTCGTTCAGGGGCTGCCCAGAGGCCATCTTGTCGATATTGGCCTGGGGATGGAAGTCGTCGGCCTCCGCATACGGCCAGCCGAGCCGCTTCGCCAGCTGAACCGCCAGCGTCGTCTTGCCCGTGCCGCACACCCCCATCACCACGATGCACAGCGGCTCCGACCCCTCATCGCGTCGTCCAGTCACGCCACACCCTCCATACCCATTACCTATTTACCCGCTCACCAAAAGCACGCTTATACAGAGCGTCGGAGCGAGATATACGATGCTCGGGCGTAGGCTTGGCCGAACAAAATCAAAGATTTCGCCTTCGCGCTCGATACATCGCGCTCACTTCGGCTACGAGAAGTCCACAGGACTTCCCGCTTAACGCCTCAGCCAAAGTGTCCCCACATTATCCGCTCACAAAAAGCACGCTTATACAGAGCGTCGGAGCGAGATATGCGATGCTCGGGCGTAGGCTTGGCCGAACGGCCTTGAGTGTCCCGAGCATCGCATATCTCGCTTCGACGCGGCAGCTACAAGAAAATCACCACTCGTGCATGGTACCGTCAAGCAGCCTGTCGACCGGCAGCGGAGCCGGCTGGTAGGGATACTTGGCCGCGAGCTTCTCATCGAAGTCGACGCCGAGGCCCGGCTTGTCGCCCGGATGCAGGTAGCCGTCCTTGAAGGTGTACGACGTGTGGAAGACCTCGAGGGTCTCGTCGCTGTGCTTCATGTACTCCTGGATGCCGAAGTTCGGGATCGCGAGGTCGAGGTGCAGGTTCGCCGCCATGCCCACAGGCGAGACGTCGGTGGGGCCGTGGAAGCCGGACTTCACGCCGAAGAGCTCGGCGAAGGCCATCAGCTTCTTCATGTGCGTGAGGCCGCCGGTGTGGGTGACCGCCGAACGCACGTAGTCGATGAGCTGCTCCTCGATCAGGGTGATGTAGTCGGTCCAGGAGTTGATAATCTCGCCGATGGCGATCGGGGTGGTGGTGTGCTCACGCACGATGCGCAGGAACTGCTGGTTCTCCTCGGCGGGGGTGGTGTCCTCCATCCAGAAGAGGTCATAGGGCTCCAGGGCCTTGCCGAAGCGCGCGGCCTCGATCGGGCGCAGGCGGTGGTGCGAGTCGTGCAGCAGGATCAGGTCCTTGCCGTACTTGTTGCGCACCTCCTCGAAGACGCCGGGGATGGTGTTGAGGTAGGTGCGGGCGTCCCACACCTCCTCGACCGGCACGCTGGTGCGGCGTGCGGGCTCGTAGTCGTAGCGCATGCCTTTCTCGCCCTTGCCGGTCTGCGCGTTGGCCGAGGCCGCCACGCCGTAGGTCGAGGGGATGCCGGGCAGCGCGTACTGGATGCGCGTGGCCTTGAAGCCCATGTCGCGGTACATGTCGATCGAGTCGAACAGGCTCGGCAGGTCGGTGCCGGAGGCGTGCGCGTAGGTGAGGATGCCCTTGCGGGAGGCCCCGCCTAAGAGGTCGTAGACCGGCACCCCGAGCTTCTTGCCCTTGATGTCCCACAGGGCCACGTCGACGGCGGAGATGGCGGCCATGGTCACCGGTCCGCGCTTCCAGTAGGCGCCCTTGTAGAGGTACTGCCACATATCCTCGATGTTGTCCTCGTCCTTGCCGATCAGCGCAGGGGCGATGGTCTTCAGGTATTCCGCGGCGACCAGCTCGCGACCGTTGAGCGTCGCGTCACCGAGCCCCACGATCCCGTCGGTCGTGGTGAGCTTGAGGACGACGAAATTGCGCCCCGGGCTCGTCACGAATACCTCGGCCTTTTCGATAGCCATATCGATTCCTTTCTGTTGTACAGTTTCCGGCTTCCTGCGCCGTCTGCTTGTTGGTTTCCGAAGGTGGTGCGGATGCCGGTCAGCGAGCGGACGCGACCTTGCCCACCTCGCCGATCTGCGCGACGACCTCATCGACGAAGTGCGACGAGGAGGCGAGCGCGCGGTCCAGGTAGGCGGCCACATGCTTCACCGCCTCGCGGTCGACGCTGCCGTCGGAGGCCACGCAGGCCTTGGCGAGCGGCACGATCTCGTCCTTGTTGACGTCGGAGAGCTCGTCGGTGAACCGCGTCAGGAACAGGATCCACGCCGCGACCGCACGGGCCGGGGCCGCGACCGATTCCCCGTATTTCAGGGCCTCGCGGGCGGCGGGCACGATGCGCACCGGCAGTTTCTCGCTGCCGTCGGTGGCGATCTGCATGAGCTTGTGGCGGATGTTCGGGTTGGCGAACCGGTCCAGCAGCTGCTTGCGGTAATCATCGGTCGGCACGCTGACATAGCGCCCGGCCAGGTCCCACCACTCGTTGATCCAGCCGCGCAGGGTCGGGTCGTTGACGGCGTCGGCCACGGTCATCACACCCAGCAGCGGACCGCAATAGGCCAGCGTCGAGTGGGAGCCGTTGAGCATCCACAGCTTGCGCTGCTCGTAGGGAGTGACGTCGTCGGTGATGACGGCGCCGGCCTCGTCCCACGCGGGCCGTCCGCCCGGGAACTGCCCGGCGATGACCCATTCGCGGAACGGCTCGGTGCGCACCGGCGCGTTGTCGTGCCAACCCTTGGCCTGCTCGACGATGTCGATCTCGGCCTGGGTGGTGGCCGGCGTGATGCGGTCGACCATCGAGGTGGCCCAGGCCACGTTGTCGCGCGTCCAGTCGAGCAGCGAGGAATCGACTCCCTCGATGGCCTGCTCGACGACCTTGCGGAAGGCCTTGCCGTTGCCCGCGAGGTTGTCGCAGGGCAGGATCGTGATCGGGCCCGCCTTCGCGTCGCGGCGGGCGAGCAGGCCGGCCGCCACGCGCACCGGGATGGTGGTGAGCGACTCCGCCTGCGGGTCCTCCTTGAGCCTGGCCAGGTCGCCGGCCACGTCGGCGTTGGAAACGTCGAGGTCGCCGTTGTGGTCGCGCATGTAACCGGCCTCGGTGACCGTGGAGGTGACGATGGAGGTGGCCGGATCGGCGAAACGCTCGCGCAGCGCGGCCATGTCGGTGCCGATGTGCATGGAGGAGATCGACGAGATCACCTCGAACTCATCGCCGTCGGCCCCCGAGGTGATCAGCGTGTAGACGTCGTCCTGCGGGTCCAGCAGCTGCTCCATCTTCGGCCCGCGGCCGGTGAATCCCGCGATGCCCCACTTCTCGGCGTCGGGGGCATGCTGGGTGTACCACGCCTGGTGGGCGCGGGTGAAATTGCCCAGCCCCAGGTGGATGATCCGCTCGGGCGCCGCCGGCCGTCCCTGGCTGGCGCGGTGCAGTGCTTTGATATCGGTGGATTCAGCCATGATCACGCTTCCTCGAGCTTGAAGACCTTGCGCGGCTGATCATAGACGGCGTTGCGCACAATGCGGTGTCCGTCCTCCATGGTCAGGCGATGGTCGGCGACGAGGGAGGCGATGAAGCGCGCGGTCAGCCTGCGGTTCATGTCGTGGCGCGCCGGAATCGAGCAGAGCGCGCGCGTGTCGTCGATGAAGCCGGAGAGCTTGGAGAACCCGGCCGCGGTCACGGTGGCCTGGAAGTAGCGCAGGATCGGATCCGGGGCGTCGATGAACCACCAGGGAGCGCCGACATAGAGCGAGGGATAGAATCCGGCGAGCGGACCCAGCGCACGCGAGTACTCGGTCTCGGCGATGGTGAACGCCACGAAGTGGAAGTCGGGGTTGTTGCCGTACTCGTTGAGCAGCGGACGCAGGTCGGCGGCGAAGTCGACGTTGCGGGGGATGTCCGAGCCGGTGTCGGCGCCGTACTTGACGAAGCTCTTGTAGTCGTAGTTGCGGTAGACGGCGGGGTGAACGGTCATCACCAGACCGTCGTCCTGGGCCATGCGGGCCTGGTCGTTGACGAAATGACGGCGCAGCCTGTCGGCGTCATCGTTGCCGATGCATCCCTTCATGGCCTGCTCGTAGAGTGCGCGGGCCTCCTGGTCGGTCAGGCGCGCGGTGCCCGCGTCGGCGTGCGAATGATCGGAGAGCACGGCGCCGTGGTCCTTGAAGTAGAGGCGGCGCTGGCGCATGGCCTCGTAGAAGCCGTCATAGGTCGAGATGTCCACGCCCGTGGCCTCGCCCAACGCGGCCACCAGCTGCGGCCAGTCGGCGCGGCCGGGCTCCAGGTACTTGTCGGGGCGGAAGCAGGGAGCCACACGCGGGAAATCGGGATCCGCATTGATCTTGTCGTGGGTGCTCAGGTCGGCGAGCGGATCCTCGGTGGTGGAGATGAACTCGATGTTGAAGCGCTTCACGAGCTTGCGCGTGGTGAAGTCGTCGGACTTGAGCAGCTCGTCAAGCTCGTCATAGATCTCGTCGACGGTGTCCGGCCCGAACTTCTTGTCGATGCCGAAGACGCCGGCCAGCGAGTCCTCGAACCAGTAGCGCATCGGGGTGCCGGCGAAGGCGTCCCAGTGCTCGCCCATCAGATGGAAGGCGTGCTTGGCCTGCTCGGCGCTGAAATGCTTCTGGTTGACGCCCAGCTCGCTCAGCTGCACGCCCTGGGCATGCAGGTTGCGCGTGACATAGTGGTCGGGCGTGATGAACAGACTCGTGGGGTTGTCGAAGTGCAGATCGTTGGCATACCATTCCACGGGCACATGGCCGTGGGGCGAGATGATCGGCATTTCCTTGACGTCCTCGTACAGCTCCCGGGCGATCTTCTCGACGGTGGGCTCTCCCGAAAGGAGCCTGTTCGGATCAAGTGCGTAACTCATTTTCTATTCACCTTTCTCGTTCTCCCGTCCCCGTCGTTGGGAACAAGGTTGGGAACGACCTTCACTACTCAAAACTCACAGATTGTCGACGATCAGCTTGGCGAGGTCACGGTATCCGTCCTCGTCCAGGTGCACCCTGTCGGGGTTCATGGCGAACACGCTGCCCCATTCGAAGGAGTCATCGGCGTACTTCGGGCACAGATGGCAATGGAGGTGATGGCCGCCGTCGCCATAGGCGCCGTAGTTGATCTTGTCGGGGTGCAGGGCCTTGTGCATGGCATCGGCCACGTGCACGATGTCGTCGACGAAGGCCTTGCGTTCGCTCTCGCTCAGGTCGACGATCTCGGAAACGTGATGGGTGGAGGCCACGATGAGACGGCCGCGATGGCTTTGCTCCTTGAACAGCACGAGTTTCGAGGCGGGCAATTGCGCGATCTTGATGCCAAAAGCGTCAAGCAGCTCGCCTTCGTCGCAGTACGCGCAGCCCTCTTCTTTCTTATCACTTGATGACATATATTCTCCTTTGAAATAATCGAATCGCGGTTCTCATGATATGTTCGGTTTGGCAACGCTCCGGCAAGTTGCCACGTTTTGTCTTAGACCCGAACAAAGCCCGAACAGGTCAAATGATGCCAAAATCGACAATCCCCTCCCCCATGCCCGCACCAAGGCAAGGTGAAAAAGCTAAAATTTAACGATAAGGCCAAAGGAGGCATATCGTGGCTACGAATCAGCACTCTCAGGAAACGACAATTCGCGATGTCGCGAAGGCAGCGGGCGTCGCCCCCTCGACCGTTTCACGTGCATTCTCGAGACCCGGACGCGTCAAGGTCGAGACGGCCCAGCACATCTTCGACATAGCCGACGCGCTCGGATACCGGACCAAGCGCATACACTCGTGCCCGCCGGCCGAGGAGTCGAAGCGTTTCAACAACCTCATCGCCATCGTGGTGGCCGACCTCGCCAACCCCGTGTTCGCGGGCATGGTGAAAAGCGTGCTGCACGAGTGCTCCGACAAGCAACTGGGGCTGCTGGTCCTCGACTCCGAGGAGAACGGGCCGCTCGAGCGCGACATCCTGCGCCAGACCAGCAACCACGTCGACGGCGTCATCCTCGCCTCGTCGCGCCTCGCCGACTCCTCGGCCCGCAAGATAGCCGAGATCAAGCCGGTCATCACCATCAACCGGCCCATCCGCGGCATCCAATCCATCGTCGCCGACATCCACATCGGCCTGCTGGAAGTCGTCAACCACCTGCATGCGCTCGGCCACACGGGCATCACCTACCTGGCCGGGCCGGACGCCTCCTGGCAGAACGGCATGCGCTGGCGCTCGCTGACCATCGCCTGCAAGCAGTACCGGATGAAGCTGCACCGCATCACCTGCCCCTCGCCCAACTACAGCGGCGGCTATCGCTGCTTCGAGGCGTTCCGGCAGAACCCCACCACCGCGGTCGTGGGCTATAACGACCTGGTCTCCATCGGCTTCATCGCCGCCCTGAAATCGAAGAAGATCAACGTTCCCGGAGAGGTCTCGGTGGTCGGGATCGACAACACCTCGATCAGCACCCTGACCACACCGGCGCTCACGACCATCGACATGCCGCACCGGATGGCCGGCAAGATGGCCGCCCAGAAACTCATCGCCACCCTGCTGCATTGCCCGGTGAAAACCAGCAAGCCGAACATGAAGCCCGTCATGCTGCCCACGCACATCATCAAGAGGACGAGCACCGGCCAGGCGTCCAAGGCTCTCATTTCCAAATAGAAATATCCATAAAAACAAAATTTGGCAACAACAAACCCAACTCCCCGCTTACCACTTATGGTGTTGATGTACCGCAGAAGGCAAGGGGCCCGTCGATGACGTCAAGGCAATTCCCGAGCTTTTCGGTTGTCATCCCGACACGATGATGTATCACAATAGAAGTTTACTCAACGACTGAGTAGGAGAAGAATCCTTATGAGTACTCTTATCAAAGGAAACATCAGGCCATTTGGCTTGAGGGACAAAATAGGTTACGCATTCGGCGATTTCGGCAATGATTTCATGTTCTATCTTGCCAGCTCGTTCCTGATGGTCTTCTACACCAAGATCATGGGAATCTCCGGAGGCATCGTCGCGGCGCTCTTCCTGATCGCGCGAATCGTCGACGCCTTCTCTGACGTGACCGTCGGCGTCGTGGTGGACAAGGCCAAGCAGCATCCGAAGGGCAAGTACCGCGTCTTCATCCTGCGCATCGCCCTGCCGGTCACGATCGTGTCGTTCCTGATGTACCAGACCTTCACCATCAACTCCCCGATGATCGTGCGCATCGTCTACATGTATGTCACCTACATCCTCTGGGGCATCCTCTACTCCTGCATCAACATTCCTTACGGCACCATGGCCTCCGTCATCTCGCCCGAGGCCAAGGACCGCACCTCGCTCTCCACCTTCCGTTCCATCGGCAGCACGATGGGCCAGATGGTGGTCACCGCGCTCGTCCCGCTGATCGTCTACACCTCCGACGCCAACGGCAACCAGGTCATCCGCGGCGGCCAGCATTCGCAGATCTTCGCCGTGGTCGCCGGCATCTTCTCCATCTGCTCGATCATCTGCTACGCGATCTGCTACAAGCTCACCCGCGAGCGCGTCGCCTCCGACAACCACAAGGGCGGCGGCATCGGCTCCGTCTTCCGCATGATCAAGTTCGCCGTCTCCTCTCGCGCGATGATCGGCCTGCTGCTCGGCGCGCTGTCCCTGCTCATGGCCTTCCTCTACCTGCAGCAGATGGCCAACTACGTCTATCCCGATTACTTCCGCTCCGCGTCCATGCTCTCCGGCGTGATGAGCATCGGCCCGCTGATCACGCTCTTCGTGTGCGCGCCGCTGGCCATCCCGCTCGGCAACAAGTTCGGCCACAAGGCCCTCGCCCTCGCGGGCGCCGCGCTCATCGCCGTGCCCATGTACATCGCGTTCGTGATCCGCACCAAGAACGTCTGGATCTTCTCGGTGCTCTTCATCATCGCCTACGCCGGCATCGGCCTGTTCAACACCATCGTCTGGGCCATGGTGGTCGACGTGATCGACGACATCGAAGTGACCAAGGGCATGCGTGAGGACGCCACCTGCTACTCCATCTACTCCTTCGCCCGCAAGCTGGGCCAGGCGGTGGCCGGTTGGTTCGCAGGCGTCTCCCTGACCTGGATCAACTACAAGCCTGGCGCCAACAGCGTGCAGTCCAAGGCCACCCTCAGCGGCCTCTACACCTACAGCACGCTGCTGCCCGCGCTCTTCGCCACGCTGCTGTTCGTGTTCATCGCGTTCGTCTATCCCCTCGGCCATAAGAGGGTCATGAAGAACGTCGAGACCCTCAAGCAGAAGAAGGCCGCGAACGTAGAGGCCTAGCCTCGGCCAACGGCTCCGATCATTAGGGCGGTTCCTCGTTATAGGGGAGCCGCCCTATTCCATTGTCCGGGCCATGTTCCCATTAGCCGGGCACGGCACCGACGGCCCCCATCCCGTTTTCTCCGTCCGCATCGAGCGAAATCATCGGTACGGCTCGCCGCCTATAATAAGGAGCGTTCGCGCGGTTGGTGGCAGCAGCTGCGCCAGACGATAATCCAGCACACGCACAGGTGTGGATGCGGCATCGCCACGTCCGGGTTTTGGCCGCTCATGGTCCCCGGTCCCGCTATTGGCATTCCGATGGCAGACGTCGGCACGCCCCGTCCCGTCCTGTGCATCGGTCTGATTCGTCGCGCGGACTCCTCACCTTTCCGCATGCGTCGCACCAGGCCGCAATAAGCAAGGCAAGGTGATTCATCATGCGCATCGGCGACGGCCCATCGCAGCCACTCGGCAGCCTCATCCATGGCGGGAAGCGGCACGATACCGCTAGAAACAAGACAGTCCCGCTAGTTTTCGTGCATTCCAGGGCCCAAAACCATACGTTTTCTCGCAGGACTGTCCGATTTCTCACAGGACATCACCTGCACACGGGTTCGAAGCGGAAACGGCTCGCCACCAAGGCGGTGGCGGCCATAGGGGCCGGCGCGCTCGGACTCTCGCTGGCGGCCTGCGGCAACGCCTCCGACGGCGGCGGCAACGCGGGCGCCAACGGCGACCCCACGCTGACCTTCATGCTCGACTGGACGCCCAACACCAACCACGTCGGCCTCTACGTGGCCCAGCAACTCGGCTACTTCAAGGACGCCGGCGTGAACGTGAAAATCCTGCCGACCGCGCAGGCCGGGGCGGAGACCAGCGTGGAGAACGGCGTGGCCGACATCGGCTTCTCGAAGCTCACCGACCTGGCCAACGCCGACGCGCACGGCGCGCATCTCAAACTCGTCTTCGACCTGACGCAGAAGCCCATCGCCCGCTGGTGCGCCCTGAAAAGCCGCACCGACATCAAAACCCCCAAGGACCTCGCCGGCAAGACCTTCGTCACCTTCGGCTCGGCCGAGCAGAGCGCCTCGGTGCGCCAGATGATCCGCGGGGCGGGCGGCTCCGGCGACTTCAAAACCGCCACGGCCGGCACCAACACCTTCCGCACATTGACCAGCGGCAAGGGCGATTTCGCGGGGTTCTACGCCAATTGGGAGGAGGTGGAATCGCAGCTCGACGGCCCGGCGCTCAACTGCTTCGCCGCCGACCAATGGGGCGTGCCCGGCAACCCCGACCAGCTCGGTTTCGCCGTCAAGGACTCGTGGGCCGCCGACCCGAAGAACGCGGCCAACCTGCGGAAGTTCATCAAGTCGGCGAGGCGCGGCTACGACTACGCCCTGGCCCACCCCGACCAGGCCGCCGACATCCTGGTGGACCAGACCAAGTCCTCGCGCCTCGACCCGAAACTGGCGCGCGCGTCGATGGAGAAGATCGTCAGGGAACGCTACTGGACCGACGGCGACCCGACGTCGCTGCCCGGCACGGTCAACGTCGCCGAAGGCCAGCAATACCTCGACTTCCAATACGACGCCGGCACCTACACGGACTCGCACCACCGCAAGCTCGCGAAGGCGCCCCAGGCCAGCGAGCTGTCGACCAACGCCTACGTCACCGGCAAGGCCTGACACGGCCGTGCGCCGACAATGAGCCGAAACCGCATGCGATGGACGCGGCGAGCCGTTGTGACGACTTTCCCGAGACGGCAACCCGCCCGCCTATCGCATGATGATCCGAACCTCATATATGGAACACAGATCCCACACCATGCCATCTCCCGCACATCATCAATCGAGGCAACCGATGCAGCACCACACCACGGCATCTGCCACACAGCGCCACCGCGATCCGGCCGAAAACCAAGACCTGGACCGCGATCCGAGCCGCAACCCGGGCCGCGCCCGCAACCATCGCCGCTGGGCCGCCATCGTTCCCCCGGCGATCACCATCGCGCTGGTGCTGCTCGTCTGGCAGCTCGCGGCCGACGCCCACCTCGTCTCGGCGACCACGCTGGCCTCCCCCGCCCAGATCGTCTCGTCGCTGGCCGACACCTGGCCCGACCTCCTCGCGGCGGCTGCGATCACCACCGGCGAGGCGCTCTGGGGCTTCGCGATCTCGATCGTGGCCGGCGTCGCAATCGGCATGGGCCTCTATCTCTCCAAGACGGTCAACCGCGCGCTCTACCCGCTGCTGGTGGCCGCGCAGACCATCCCGATCATCACCGTCGCACCGCTGTTCATCATCTGGTTCGGCTTCGACGAGCCCGGCAAGATCATCCTGATCGCCGTCTTCGGGGTCTTCTCCATCGCTGTGGAGACCTCGCGCGGACTGGGCGCCGTCCCCCGCTTCTACCAGGACGTGGCGCTGACCTGCGGAGCGGGCAGGGCATGGACGTTGTTCCACGTGAAACTTCGCGTCGCCGCCCGGCAGATCTTCTCGGGCATCCGCATCAGCGCCGCCTACGTCTTCGGCACGGCCGTCACCGCCGAATACCTCGGCGCGCGCAACGGCATCGGCGTATGGCTGCAGGGGGCGTTCAACTCCTTCCAGACGCCGATGATCTTCTCGGCGGCCGTGGTGGTGGTCTCCGAGACCGGCATCCTGCTGGCGCTGGTCTCGCTGGCCGAACGCCTGCTGCTCGGCCCTGCGGACGACGATGACGCCGCATCCGTGGATGAGAGCGAGGCCTAGGGCAACCGTCGTCTTGACATCGCGATGATTCCCCGTCAACTTTCAGCCAATCGGACTATGCTTGGGTTTACGGCTGATTGACCCGCTCCGTCGCAGCGAAACGGCGGTGGAAACAATGATGCCCCAAGCAACACTCCCGATGAAAGGAAGCCGATGAGCGACACCAATCCGAACTTCGGCCCATACAACAATGCGACGCCGTCGCAGGGCGGCCAGAACGGCGCCCCCGGCACCAATCCCGCCCAAGGCTATGGCACCGCCCAGCCGCATGGCGCCAACGCGGCCCCCGCCTACGGCCAGAACGGCCAGCAGGCCCAGCAGCCCGGACAGACCAGCCAGGCACCGCAGCCCGGCCAAGCCAGCCAACCCAGCAGCCCACTGCCTGGCATCCAGAACATGCAGGGCGGCGCCAACTCCAATTACCAGCGCCCGCAGCAGGGATACACGCCCCGCCCCTCCATGGCGCAAGGCCAGCCCATGGGCGGTGCAAGGCCCTATCAGGCGGCCGGTGCCGCGCCGAGCTTCGGCATGGCCGGCATCGTCCCGTCGAGCATGCCCTACTATGGCTGCTCCTTCCCGGAGGCGGTCAAGCGCTTCTTCACCAAGTACGTCGTCTTCTCGGGCCGCGCCTCGCGCAGCGAGTATTGGTGGACCCAGCTCTTCCTTGGCCTCGCGGCCATCGTCATCTCGATCTTCAACACGCTGATCTTCGGCCAGCGGGCCTACCTGCAGGGGATATGGGACCTCGTGGTGCTGATTCCCACGATCGCCCTGACCATCCGCAGGCTGCACGACTCCAACAAGTCCGGCTGGTGGATTTTTCTTCCCTACGGCCTGCTGTTCGGCGGCATCGTGCTGGTCATCGTCTTCGTGGTCCTCGGCGTATCGATGGGCGAGGAATCGATTGAGGATGAGGGCGCGGGCTTCGTGATCGTCTTGCTCGGCATGCTGGCGTGCATGCTCGCCTATTTCGTCACCTGGCTGGTGCTGATGATCGCCAAGTCGGACCCGGCGGGCGCCCGGTTCGACAACAACGTCCTGAATCCCATGGCCTTCAACGCCGCCACGACCGCGATGCCGATGAACCGTCCCGCCGCGCAGCCCAGCACCATGGGCTCGTTCGGCACGGGCGCCACCCGCACCCCGGCGCAGCCGACCCAGTTCAACACGGCCGCACGCCCGACGCAGACCCCCGCCACCTATACCCAGAAGCCGGCGCAGCCGCAGACCCCCGGCACGCAGGGCACCGGCACGGCTCCGACCACCGGCCAGACGCAGTACGGCCAGCCCAAGCAGCCGTCCGCGGCTCCGCAGTATGCGAACCCGGCCAGCACGCCGCAGACCTACAAGGCCCCGCAGTACCCGAGCCAGCAGAACCAGCCCGGCCAGTCGGCCCCGCAACCCGGCACTTCGGCCCCGCAGCCCGGCACTTCGGCCCCGCAACCCGGCCAGCCGGCACCGCAGCAGGGATATCGCCCCTATGGCACGCAGAATGGCACTCCCGCACCGAACGGCAACACGACGCCGAACGGAGGCCAACCGAACGCCGGCAACGGGTACGGCCAGACTCCGCGCCAGTGAGCGTCGGGCACCGAACGCCTAGGCTCCCAATCCAAGCCCCCGGCGTTCGGTGCCTGTCTGAAGCATAGGAAAAGGGTTCCGTCCCATGGATGATGGAGACGGAACCCTTTCGCGTACCTGCCGCCTGACTCCTGCGAGCCGGACGCGGCGGCCTAGAGATCGATGTGCGGCTTGTTCGGATCCTCGGGAATGTCCTTGAACTTCTCGGCGAGCTTGGCGCGCTTGCGCTTGTCGTCCTCCTCCTTGGCGGCCTTCTTGGCTGCGACCGGGTCGAAGATGACATCGTCGTAGTGCTTCTGCCATTCCTTCTGCGCCAGCGGGGCGATGGCCTTCGCCAGGGACTTCGCGTCCTTGCCCGCGCAGGCGGCCAGCAACGCCTCGAATCCCTCGCTGTCGAAGCACATGCGCGGAATCGAGAGCCTCTCGCACAGCTCGTTGAGATAGAGCAGCACCGGGGTGAGGCCGCTGGCGGTGGCGCGCTGGCTGGCCGAACCGTCGTCGGAGACGATGCCGAAGAGCCCCGCCAGCCCCGCGATCACCACGGCCAGGCGGCGGGCGACGCTCTCCTCGTCGCTGCCGTTGCCACCCTCGCCCTTCGCGGCGGCCTCGATGGCCTCGAGCGCACCGGCGAAGGCGGACGTCTTCTCCTCGCTCCAATCGAGTCCGAGCGCGCCGACCGCGTCCATCACCTTCGAGGTGTCGCCGCTTTCGGCATACGGTTCCAGCTGTTCGTAGGCGTCGTTGACGCTCAGCAGCGCATCGACGATATGCTGCGGACGGCCGGGGATATCGACGGCTCCCTCATAGACGAACTCGGCGTCGGGCATGGTGACTTCCTCGCCGATGAGCAACTGGGCCGCGGCCTGGGTGACGCGCACCTGCAGGTCCTCGGCGTACTTGGCGTCGTTGCCCAGCTGCTGCGCGGTCTGCAGCGGCCACAGCGCGATGAGCTCGCCGCCCACCTTCGCGGCCGCGCGCACCTCGGGCATCGCCGCGATGCCGGCCAATTCGTCGTCTTCGATCTGGAATGTCATATCCGCTCCCTTGCCTCAGCGCCTTCTCGGCGACCTCGCAAAACCTCTTCCATATTAACAACGCTCTCGTCCGCGCGACACTCTGCCCCACGGCGCGCGGCGCGGCACCGACGACAGGCGGACGGCGAGCTATCGGGTACGGCTCAGCTCACGTCGGCCGCGGGGTCGACGTAGGAGATGTCGAGCACCTTGCCGCTCTCGCAGTCGAAGGTGACGGAGGTGACGGAGGCGAGCGCCGTGTGGCGCAGCAGCATGTTGTGCTCGGGATGGCCGGTCTCGAGCTTGTGGCGGAAACTGAAGATGGGCGACTCGTGGCTGACGACGATGAGGTGCTCGCCCGGGTGCTCCATCGTCATCTCGTGGGCAAACGCGCCGACCCTGGCGGCGATGTGCCGGTAGCTCTCGCCCCAGCTCGGCCGCCACAGGTTGCTCAGCAGCCTGATGTTGCGCGGACGCCACAGCGCGCCCTGGCCGTGGCCGACCCTGGTGCCGCGGAAGTTGTTGCCGGCCTCGATGAGCCTGACGTCGGTGCTCAGGGCCAACGGCGCCTCCCCGCGGCCCTGGCGCACCGGGTTGAGCTCCTTGAGAATCTCGCCGGCGGTCTCGCGGGTGCGTTCCAGCGGCGAGGAGATCACCGTGGCGGCCTGGCTCATCCCGGGGTCGGCGGCGATGTAGCGCGCGGTGGCCTGCGCCATCCTCACCCCGAGCTCGGAAAGATGGAAGCCGGGCAGGCGCTCGTAGAGCAGGTGGTCGGGATTCTCGACCTTGCCATGGCGGACGAAATGCAATGTGGTTGACGGCATATGACCCTCCGGTCCTTTCTCACTCGGGTTCGGTGGCGACGGCCTGCGGCACGGCCGGCCCTACTGCCAGCCCTTGGGCGTGTGCTCGATGGACCACTCGCCGAGCTTCTGGGCGAAGGTTCTGCGGGCGGTGCCGGAGGTCCCGGACGTGGCGGACTCAGCCGCCTTGCCATCCTTGCCGGCTTGGTCGGAATGGTCGGAATGGTCGTCGAGCAGCCACTTCCGGATGATGAAGTTCCAGATGGCGACGACCACCGTGGCCACGATCTTGCCGATGTTGGTGCGCAGCACATACATGCCGTGCTGCACCACCGCGGCGTTGGCGGCCATGCCCAGCGTGCTCATCCAGATGATCAGGTCGTTGATGAACAGGCCCACCACCGCGGCGGACAGGAAGATGAAGCCCTCCATCCAGCGGGCCATGTCGGCGCGGCGCTTGAAGACGTACTTCATGCTCGCCCAGTAGTTGAACGCCAGGGAGACCAGGAACGAGATGGTGCTGGCCACCACGTTGTTGACGTGGAAGGCCGCGACCAGGACGTTCAGCAGGCCGAAATCGATCACCGCGGCGATGACACCGACGACGCCGAACTTCACGAGTTGTTCGATAAGCTTTTTCACAGTAGCCCATTTAACTCCATAAACCCGCCAAATGGGCTCCGGACGGCGCAATAACCACCGATTCATCGCATGAAACGCCATACGCCGGTGCCGGTGCCGCCGCGAACCATGAGGCGGCGGAAATGAACCCTGCGCCGGCCGGGCCGCTCGCGCGAGTTAGAATGAACGAAATCCATCAACGACGAAAGGAACACCATGCCAGTCATCCACACCCACGTCTCCGTCTCCACCACCCCCGAGCAGCGCGAGGCCCTCAAGACCGCCTACGGCAAGGCGATCACGGCCGTCCCCGGCAAGACCGAGGAGTGGCTGATGTGCCCGTTCGAGGACAACATGCCCATCTATTTCGGCGGCAAGGACGACCGGCCGGCCGCCTACGTGGAGGTCAACGTGATGGGCAGTGACGTCGACCGCTCGGTGTGGGAGTCGATGAGCAAGCAGATCATGGCCGCCCTGCACGAACAGCTCGGCGTGCCGGCCGACCGCACCTACATCCGCTACACCGCCACCGGCGACTGGGGCTGGAACGGCGGCAACTTCTAGGCCACCCGCCGCATCGCACCGATCAAACGAATTCCGCCATATTCACGCCGCCTGGCACTTGTCAGCGGCTCGAATATGGCGGAATTCCTGTGTTGTGACCGGTAGGTCGCTCAGACGATCTTCGGCATGGGGGTGGTCAGCGAGGTGGTGAGATTGACCTGCACCACGCCGGCGCCCAGATGAGGCTCGACCTTCTTCAGGGTGACGGTGCGTTCCCCGGCGGCGGCCGAATCGTCGTCGGTCATGGTGGCCGGCGACTTCACCGCGACCACCACCAGGTCGTCGACGCTGGTGCCGACGCCGTTGCACAGCTCGGTGGCCGCGGCGAGCGAGGCGGCGAAACCGTCCTTGCAGAGCACCCGGTCGCCGGGCACGCCATAGGCGCTGGCGGCGATCCACTTCACGTCCTCGACCAGTCCCATGCCCCTGTGGCTGTCGTGGCCGCTCGCCGATTCGCCATCGTCCGGAGCCTGCGTGGCGGCCGGCTCGCCGAGCGCGTCCACGAACCCGTCGAGCTGCGGGGCGAGCGCCTCGCCACCGTCGCGGAAAAGGTTGCCGATGACCGGATCGCGGAACCCGAGTTCGCGCGCCGTGGCCTTGAGCGTTTCGATCTGGTCGTCCTCGCCGTCCCAGAGGTTGACGAGCGGGAAGGTGGGGATGCCCAGCCCCTCGAGCCGGCGGACATGGAACGGATAGCGCCAGGAGAGCTTCGGGTCGTCGCGCCAGGTCGAGGCGCGGGTGACCACCACCGCGGCGGCCGGCCACTGGGCCCCGTATTCGCGGCAGGCGATGTCAAGCCATTTCTGGGCCCCGGCGTCGGCGCCGTAGCCGGCCTCGACCACAACCACGTCGTGCAGCGCGCAGGCCATCTCGACCGAGACCAGGCTCGGGATGCCCAGGGAAACGTTGGCGAACGGGCCGCAGTGCACGTAGACCGGAGAGCCGTTGACGGTCTCGGTCTTGGCAGGCTTCACCGCGTCGCCGAGGATGCCGGTGATGCGCCACAGGTCGATGAACTCGCCGAAGGTGACCGGCGTGCCGTCCTTGGTACCCGCGACCATCGCCGAGACGCGCTTTGAGATCTCGTCCATGGAGCGCGAGAGCACCACGATCTGCATCAGCTCGCAGGTGGGGGTGAGCACGACGCGCTCGGGCACGTTGTTCCTGTTGCGGTCGACAGCGATCTGGCGTAGCAAGCGCGAGGGGACCTCGGAGACGCGTGGCACGAGCACCGTGTCGATGAGCCCGTCGTCGACGGCCTTCTCGGCAAAGGAGACCAGCAGGTTCTGCGCGCATTCGATGGCCGCCATCTCCCCACAGAGGCCCCAGTCGATGAGCTCGGGGTGCGAGAGCGAGGACTTGCCGCCTCCCGAGGCGCCGCCCTTGGAGCCGGCCGCCGTGATGCCCATGCTCGGCTGGCGCAGCACCGCCGTGGCGTCGATGCCGCGGGCTCGCAGGGCGTCGATGAGCGCGATGGTGGTGGTGGTCTTGCCTTCGCCGCGCGAGGCCTTGAGCGGGGTGTCAGCCGTCACCAGGATGACCTTGCCGTGTTTGCGCGGGGCGTCGGCGTGCTGGCCAAGGTAGTCGAGATAACCGAACGCGTCGATCTTCTCGACGAGACCGTACTGGGTGGTGAACCGATCGATGAGTGCCATGCTCTGCCTGCTTCCGTCGTATGCCTGTGGACGCCGATCTCAGACGGATGAGTGCCGGCGATCCTGCCGAGCGCAGGAACCGGGCACGCCTGCCGTCGCGACGATACTTGGAGTCTATCATCGGCGCGCCCGGAACCGCAGGCACCGCTCGCGGGCTACGACACTCTTCCTTATGGCATGGTCCTGGATTCGAGGAACCGGCCCATACCCGCGACTCTGGCCGGGCCCGAACCTGCTGCTGGGACTGCGCCTACGGCTGAACCTGCGCCTGCCCCTGGGCCGAGGCCAGCTCCTGCGAGAGCTGGTCGAAGAAGCGGGCGATGTTCTTGCGGTTGCGGGAGCCCTGGAACAGGGTCGCGAACTTCGCGTTGACGCTCACCGCGACCATCGACCCGTCGCCGTCGGGCGTCACCGCGGCCATCATGTTCTCGCCCCAGGTGTAGAGACTCACATGCGTGGAGAAGATACAGGTCATCGGCGGATTGCCGCTGGATTGGAGGATGAAGGCCTTGGACTGCGCGAGCATCTGCAGCATCAGCGGGTAGAGCTGCATGGGCGGCACGTCGTAATGGCACTGCTGCATGCCGGCTTGTTCGAACGGTCTCATTGGTCTCTTGGTTTCCTTCGCTTATACGCTAATCGTTTGACTCTGCGATGCCCGCCATACGTCCCCTGCGGATGCCATGGCATGGCCACTGGCTCCTCGGCGTTCAACGATGACCCAATATAGCCGATGCACCCATACAAACGGAAGCGCTACCGCCCGATAGCCAGACGAATCGACCGGAACCATGGGGATTGACCGGGCTGACCGGGCAATCCCCCACTATCCAATCAAACGACGGAGCAATCGATTGACTGCTCCGCTTGGCCACTTGTCCGCTCCCTGGTATCGGCCGGCTGACGGCATCACCACCTGCCAGCCGGCCAGGCCCGCAGTCAGCCCGCGATCAGTTGTCGGAGCGGTTGAAGCCGTTGGACATCTTCATCGAGACGGTGTAGAGCACCGTGTCGAGCAGGGCGTCGGTCTCGGCCTTGATCTGGTCGGCCATCGACTGGTTGGCGGCGGCGAGCACCTCGCGCACCTCGGCGTTGCGGGTGGCGGCGATGATCTCGTCGGGTTCCATCGGCTCCACGTCACCCTCGGCGTTGTCGGCCTCGAACTCGGCGCTGGCCTTGCCGCCCAGGCGCGCGACCTGCTCGTCGGTGGCGGCGACCATGCGGTGCGCCATGCCGCCGGTGAGCTCCTGGTAGCGCTCGATGGCGTTGGAGGTGTCGTCGAACGCCGAGTCGCACAGCGCCGCGATGATGCGGTTGGCCCAGTAGAAGTTCTCGCTGGTGACGCGCGTGGTGGTGTCCTCGAGATAGGCCGGGGTGGTGTCGACGTTCGGATAGAACGGCACGATGGTGTTGAAGGGGTTGGAGCCGTAGGAGATCCACTGGATGGCGCGGCTGGCCTGCGGACGGTAGGGGCGGATCTGCATGAGCGCGAGCTGGCTCTGGCGGTTGATGCCGATGTTGCGGTACATGTGGCGGGTGTGCTCGTCGCCGCGATGGCCGTAGGGGTCGAACGGCGTGCCCTGGTAGTGCGAGCTCAGCACGTACTTGACGTCCTCGATGGTGATCTTGCGCTCCGGCTGGCGGGCCCACGGGATGTCGTCGGACTCCGGGCTGTGGTCGGCGTCGGGGCCGTCCCAGACCTCGTCGTAGGGGTTGAGGAACCGCTGCATGTACCAGGCGCGCGGGGTGTTGTAGACGTGGTCGGAGTCGGAATGCGAGCCGAAGGCGTCGCGCGGGTTGAAGGGCGTGGTGGCTTCGACGGCGAGGTCGAGGTGGTTGGCCTCGATGAACTCGTTCAGGTCGGCGGAGCACATGTGCTCCTTGCGCTCGCCCAGCGCGTCCTCGAGGTCGAACTCGTCGATGCCCAGCTGGTTGGGCATGGTGACGTAGGCGCCGTCGGGCACGCGCTTGGCGATCCAGTGGTGGCCGCCGACGGTCTCCATCCACCAGATCTCGTCGACGTCGCTGAAGGCCACGCCGTTCATCTCGTAGGTGCCGTAGCGCTCCAGCAGCGCGCCCAGGCGCTCGACGCCCTCGCGTGCGGTCTTGATGTAGGGAAGCACGAGCGTGAGGAAGTCCTCCTCGCCGATGCCGCCGGCCACCTCGGGCTCGTAGCCCTTCTCGCCCTTGGTGCCCTTGGCCTTCGCCAGCTCGACGAACGGGTCGGCGCCGAGCACGCGCTCGTTGGTGGTCAGCGTCTCGGTGGCGCTCATCGCCACGTTCGCCTCGTTGACCCCGGCCTCGCCCCAGATGCCGTCGGTGGTGTCGGCGTTGGGCAGGGAGCTATATTGCATCGGGTCGTCCGGCAGGTCCACCTCCACGTGGCTGAGCACGCTGCGGTAGTGGCGCGGCTGTTCCCCGGGCCTGACCACGACGAAGCGCTTGGGATTGAACTCCCCGTTCGCCGAGTCCTCGTTGCGGGCGATGAGGGTGGAGCCGTCGTAGCTCGCGTCCTTGCCGACCAGAATGGTGGTGCATGCCATGGAAGATGTGTCCTTTCCTCGGGCGTCGGCCGAGCGTGGGCTCCGGCCGGCGTTGGTTATATAAACGTATGGTGAGATTGGTTGGGCTGGTGGGCCATGGAACGCGGCTCGCGCAAGCCGCATGCGCGGATCGCGGGCCCTTCGCCGCGGGCCTTCCGCGGGGTCAGGCGGGCTCGCCCATCAGGGTGATCTCGGCCTCGTCGACCTGGCCGTCGTAGTCGCGGATGGCGTGCTGCAGCTCGTTGAGCCAGAAGCCCTGGTTGAGGCCGGGCAGCGGGTTGGCGGTGGCCCAGACGTGCAGCTGGTAGCCGTGCGGCTTGTCGGGAGGGGTGGGACCGTTGTAGCGCATGGTCACAGCGGGATCGGTGCCGCCCACGAACTTGCTGGCGGCGCTGGTGCGGCCCTGTGCGGATTCGGGGATCATCGCCGGCAGGGTGCGCGAGAAGTCCGGCGGGATCTGCAGGGCGTGCGAATCGTTGAAGTCGAACATGATCGCGTCGACCGGCACGTTCGCGGCCGACCAGTGGATCCACTCGAAGCCGCAGACGGGGATGGAGTCCGGGTCCGTGAGCTGCCAGTGCAGGTAGCCCATGCCGTCGGCGAGCTCGTCGATGTAGAACGGGAAGGAGATCACCGGCGTGCCGTCCGTCTTGTTCTGCACCGGGGCGGCGCCCGTGAAATCAGCGGGAATGGTCGTGAAATCAGCGGAAATCTTCATACCTCAAGTATCGCGCGAAGAGCTGACGTATGGGCGCGGTTGCGCCGAAGGCCGCCAAGATGGCCATGACTTGCAACGGGCCGGGATGGCTTGTTCCCGCGGCCATTCGCGGCTCACGGCAGCAGCGAGCAGAAGAGCGCCTCGAAGAGCAGGGTCTGGTTGCCGTTGCCGTTCAGGCGCCGGCGGGCCGTGGCAATGGATTCCAGCCGCCGCACCGCGCCCTGGCGGGTCAGGCGCACCGACAACTCGGTGATGGCGGTGCGGTTCTCGAGGTTGACCAGGCCCACCACGTCCTCGGCGCCGTTCTGCAGCACGGCCACGTCGCGGTAGACGCTGGCGACGGTGTTGAGCTCGCGGTCGAGCACGTCGCGGCTGCGCCGGGTGGCACGCCTTTTGATGTCGGCCTTCTTGCCGATCTGGTTGAACGCCCCGCGCAGTTTCGGCGGTATGCGGTCCTTGGGGCCCAGCCCGTTGACGCGGCGGAAGTCCTCTTCCTGGCGCTGGGCGCGCTGCTCGACGTCGGCCTGCGCCTGCGCCTTGGCGCTTTCGATGAGCCTGCCGGCGAGCAGGACGGCGTCGGAGGCCTTGGCAAGCCCGAGCACGCCGACCACCAGCTCGTCGCGGTCGCTCATCACCTGCTTGTTCTCGGCGTAGAGACGGGCCACGCCGATATGGCCTTCGGCGAGCCTCGCAGCGCGCTGGGCGACCTTGGGCTCGACGCCGGTGGCACCTACGAGGAATTCAGCCACGGCCTTGGTGGAGGGGACCGCGAGATTGACCACCCTGGTGCGCGAGCGGATGGTCGGCAGCACGTCCTGCGCGCTCGGGGCGCACAGCAGCCAGATCGTGTGGGGGCTGGGCTCCTCAATCTCCTTCAAAAGCACGTTGGTGGTGCGTTCCATCATCCGGTCGACGTCCTCGATGATGATGACGCGCCACGGGGCGACGCTCGGCGTCTGCTCGGAGGTCTCGATCAGGTCGCGCACCTGGTCGATGCCGATGGTCACCTTGTCGGTGGCGAGCACAGTGACGTCGGGATGGGAGCCGGCCAGCACCTGCTGGCTGGTCTTGCTCGGCTCGTCGCCGAGGCCGTGGTCCGGGCTCTCCAGCGCCGCCGCGAAGGCGCGCGCCACGTTCGAGCGCCCCGATCCGGGAGGCCCGCAGATCAGCCATGACTGCGCGATGGCCTTCGGATCGCCGGAGGCGACGGCACGCAGCTGGCCGACCACCTGGTCCTGGCCCACTATCGAGTCCCATACGCTCATCGTCGCCTCCCTTGTCTTCCTCAACCCTATTGCCTCTCGCCGATATGCCGGTGATGGCCGATTGCCTGGCGCCTATCGCGCCAGCAGCCCGTCGATGTCGCTGCGGATGCCGCGCCAGACCTCGTCCACGCTGCCGGCGGCCTCGATGACCCTGAAGCGCGCGGGTTCCTGGGCGGCGAGGTCGAGAAACGCCTGACGGGTGCGCTGCTGGAAGCCGTCGCCGGCCGATTCCATGCGGTCCTCGCTGTGCTCCAGGCGCGTGTGGGAGGCCCGGGGATCCATGTCGAGCAAGTAGGTGCGCGCTGGCAGCAGGTCGTTCGTCGCCCACATGCTCAGCTCGCGCACCTGGTCCTGAGTCAATTCGCGCCCCCCGGCCTGGTAGGCCAGCGAGGAGTCGAGGTAGCGGTCGGAGATCACCAGGGCCCCGCGTTCGAGCGCCGGACGGACCACCTCGGCGACGTGCTGGGCGCGGTCGGCGGCGAAGAGCAGCGCCTCGGCCCGCGGCGCGATGTCGGCGTCATCGCCGGAGACCCCATGCAGCAGCAGCTGGCGCAACGCGGCGCCCAACGGCGTGCCTCCCGGCTCGCGCGTGACCACCACCTCGTAGCCAAGCCCCTCGGCATAGTCTTTCAGACGCCCGACCTGCGTGGTCTTGCCCACGCCGTCGACGCCCTCGAACGAAACGAACACACCACTCGTCATTGCCAGTCCCACCTCAAGCCATAGGTATTTCAGTAATCTCGATTGAATTCGTCGCTATCATTGTATTCCCGGACCGGCGGCATCCAACACAGCCATCCAAGCAACACCGAACACCTCACCTGTCGAAGTGATGGCTCCCGAACGTCCTGTCCCATGCGCCAACGATAAGCGTGTACCGTCGCGCAAGATCGTTGCGGATCTTCCTCAACGTTCTCGGCGGCAGTTTGCCCCTGTTGTGCGACAACACTATATCGCCATCCTCGGCGAACACGAATTTCGCCATATCCCTGTTTCGGCCCTGGCAGACGTGGACGTGCACCCCATGCTCGCCATCACGGTCGTTGAACGAGACCTCATAGCCCTTGATAAAGAATTTCTCAGTCATCGCCGTACTTCCGATCATCGTCACGGGAGCCCTGCACCAGGTCATAGTTCAACTTGTAGTAGTTGAGCAGGAACGGCATGAAGTCTTCGGGAAAATTCGACGAGAGCAGGTTGCCCCTGTTGTCAAAGACCGCCTTACGGCCATAGTCGACCTCGGTGATGGTCACGGTATCGTCGGTGTAGCCCAGCCGCACGCCGTCCATCTCAAAGAGATCATCACATCGCATCGCGCACCTCCTTTCCTCCTGCGATACCGCCAATTGTAGCGGAAAAGCAGGAGCGCGAGAAGGCCTCGCGACCGGCCGGCGCGGGACCTTGCGCCTGCGATGCCTCAGCCCGCCCGTGGATATCCGATTGGCCATGCCAGCTCCCTTCGCCTCGATGTCATCGCCATCGATTCCATTGAAGCGCGGCGGCAAAGGCCGTCAAAGCGGAACGGGGCACTGTGGTCGAATGGTTGGAGTTATCCACATTCCGGGCGTGTCGCATCCGTGGGCGCACTCCTCCGGGAGCGGAGTCAAGCCCACATGCACGGAAACGGGTCCGGCGCCGGCCGGTCTCGCCTTACTTGGCGGTCTTGCGCGCGGCGGCCTTGGTCGACTTAGTTGACTTGGTTGACTTGGTCGCCTTGGTCGACTTGCGTGCGGTCGTCTTCTTTGCGGCGGCCTTGCGCTTGGCGCCGGTCTTGCGCGCGGTGGAGCGCTTGCGTCCGCGGCGCTTGGACGGTCCGGCGGCACGCTTCTCGCTTAAGAGCTGGAAGGCGGTGGCGGGCTCGATCGACTCCGGGGTGTACTGCTTGGGCAGCGTGCGGTTGGTCTCGCCGTCGGTGATGTAGGCACCGTAGAAACCATCCTTGATGGTCACGTTCTTGCCGTTCTCCGGGTCCGCGCCGAGCTCGCGCAGCGGCGGCTTGGCGGCTCCCCTGCCACGTCCGCGGCCGTACTTCGGCTGGGCGAAGAGCTCCTTGGCGCGGGTGACGTCGACGGTGAAGAGCTCCTCTTCGCCGCCCAGCGAGCGCGTCTCGGACTTGCCGTCGGCGCTCTTCTTGGTGAGGTAGGGGCCGTAGCGGCCGTTGGAGGCGGTGACGACCGATTCGCCGGTCTCGCCGGTCTTGGCGTCCGTCTCCTCGTACCGGCCGACCTCGCGGGGCAGGCTCAGCAGCCTCAGGGCGTCGTCGAGGGTGACCGTGTCGGGGCTCATCGTCTTGAACAGCGAGGCCATCTTGGGCTTGGGCACCGTGGACTTGGCCGACTTGCGGGCGCGCGACCTGCCGGTCTTGCCGGACTTGGCTTTCGCGCCGTCCTTGGCGTCCTCGGCGGCGGCCGCGGCCTTGGCCTCCTTCTCGGCCTTCATCGCGGCCTGCGCCTCCGGCGAGATCAGAGCGACATAGGGGCCGAACCTGCCGGTGCGCACCTCCACGGTGCCGCCGGTCTTCGGGTCGAGGCCGAGCACGCGGGGCCCGCCGGCGTTGGTCTTGATGAGCTCGTGGCCCGCCTCGACGCTCAGCTCGTCGGGGGCCATGGTCTCGGGGATCGAGGCGCGCTTGGGATTGCCCTCGGCATCCAGGTTCTTCATGTCCTCGAGGTAGGGGCCGTAGCGGCCGACGCGCACGTGCAGGCCGTCGCCGATCTCGATGGTGTTGATGGCGCGGGCGTCGATGTCGCCGAGCTGCGCGACCTGCTGCTGCAGGCCGGCGTGCGCGTCGTCGGTGGATTTCGCGGTGTCCTCGCCGTCGCCGAAGTAGAAGCGGGTGAGCCACTCCTTGCTGGTCTCCTTGCCCTGGGCGATCTTGTCGAGCCCGTGCTCCATGTCGGCGGTGAACTGGTAGTCCACGTACTTCGGGAAGTTGGTCTCCAAGAGCTTGGTCACCGCAAAGGCGAGCCAGGAGGGGATCAGCGCCCGGCCGCGCTCGTAGACGTAGCCGCGGTCGATGATGGTGGAGATGATGCTGGCGTAGGTCGAAGGCCTGCCGATCTCCTTGGCCTCGAGCGTCTTGACCAGCGACGCCTCGGTATAGCGTGCCGGGGGCTGGGTCTCGTGGCCGTCGGCCGCCACCGAGGTGGCCCTCAGCACGTCGCCGGTCCTCATCGGCGGCAAAGCGGCGTCGGTGCGGGCGGACTTGCCGGCCTTGCCCGTGGCCTTCGAGGCGGCGGACGACTTGCGCGGCCAGCCGGAGGCCTTGAGGAATCCGGGGAACTCGATGACGGTGCCGGAAGCCTGGAAGATGGCCTCGCCGCGGTCGCCGGCGGGGGCCGAGAGACGCACGGTGGCGGTGAAGCCCTTGGCGTCGGCCATCTGCGAGGCGAGCGTGCGCTGCCAGATCAGGGTGTAGAGCTTCAGCTGGTCCGGCGGCACCTTGGTGGCCAGTTCGGCCGGGTCATGGAAGCTCGAGCCCGCGGGGCGGATGCATTCGTGGGCCTCCTGCGCGCCGGCGGTCTTGGTGGCATACTGCTTGGGCTTGTCCGAAAGGTATTCGGCGCCGAAGTTCCTGGTGACCGACTGGCGGGCGGCGGCGATGGCCTCCTGCGAAAGCGTCACCGAATCGGTACGCATGTAGGTGATGAAGCCGTTCTCGTAGAGGCCCTGCGCGGCGCGCATCGTCTGGCGCGAGCTCATCGAGAGCCGGTTGCCGGCGGCCTGCTGCATGGTCGAGGTGGTGAACGGCGGGACCGGACGGCGGTGGTAGGGCTTGGATTCCATCGACACCACGGTGAACGGCGCATGCTCCAGCGCGTCGGCGACGGCCTTGCCCTGGGCCTCGTCCAGCTGCAGGGCGTGGTCCTTCCTCGCGGAGGCGGTCAGCTCGCCGGTGGAGGTGAAGTCGCGGGAATTGGCCAGCCTCGAGCCACCAAGCGAGACCATGCGCGACTCGAATTCGACGTCCTCGCCCTGCGCGTCGGCGGCGACGAGGTTGGCGATCACATCCCAGTAGGGCGAGCGCACGAACGCCATGCGCTCCCGCTCGCGCTCGACGATCAGGCGCGTGGCCACGGACTGCACGCGGCCCGCCGAGAGCCCCGGGCCGACCTTGCGCCAGAGCACCGGCGAGAGCTCGTAGCCGTAGAGCCTGTCGAGCACGCGGCGCGTCTCCTGGGCGTCGACCATATGCGCGTCCACGTCGCGGGTCTTGCCCACGGCGGCACGAATGGCAGTGGGGGTGATCTCGTGGAAGACCATGCGGTGCACCGGCACCTTCGGCTTGAGCGTCTGCACCAGGTGCCACGCGATGGCCTCGCCCTCGCGGTCCTCATCGGTGGCGAGGTAGAGCTCGTCGGCGTCCTTCAGCGCCTTCTTGAGCGCGGCGACGGTTTTCTTCTTCTCGGGGCCGACGATGTAGTAGGGTTCGAAGCCGTCGTTGACGTCGACGCCGAAGCGGCCGAACTTCTCCTTCTTGCCGGCCGGCACCTGGCTGGGCTGCGCCAGGTCGCGGATATGGCCGACGGAGGCCATGACCGTATAACCCTTGCCGAGGTACCCGCCGATCTTCTTCGCCTTGGTCGGAGACTCCACGATGACAAGTTTGTTACCAGCCGCCATAACCGCTCCCTCACGTTCCTAAAGAGTTATATGCAGTCATATTACTCATGACTCATGGCGCCACGTTATCACAGCGCGTGGCGGACCCAGCAATAAGGTATCGCCACGCGGCGGCGCCGACGGATGCGCCCTCGGCCGCGCACGGCATCGCGCTCAGCGGCGGGGCGGGGCCGGCGGGGCGCCGATCAGGCCGAGGCGGGTGAGCGGGGAGGCGGTGAGCTGGCGCACCGCGAGCGCCAGGCCGAAAAGCAGGCACGCCAGGCCGATCGTGGCGGCGGCGAACGAGGCGTAGGCGGCACCGTAGGTCCACTGCGCGCCGATGTCGAGACCGGGGTAGAGCTGCCAGAACAGGTAGCCGGCGTAGCAGCACGAGCAGATGCCGAAGGTGATCATGACGCTGGCCACGATCTGGATGCTGGCGGACGGCGCGCAGCTGCCCAGGTCGTCCATGCCCGACTTGCGGGTGAGGGCCATCGTCAGCAGCGCCATGCCGGCGGCGATGAGCATCGACATCAGCACGTCGCTGGGGCGGTGCCATTGCGCGTCGACCAGCGAGACGGCCACCAGCACGGTGTAGGCGGCGCCGAGCACGCCGACGAGCGCACGCCAGACGCGCGGGACGGCGAGCAGCAGCGCCAGGCTCGCGCCGGCGGCGAGCAGCGTGTGGCCGGAGGGCGCGGAATTGGCGTGGTCGGAGATGGTGTTGATGATGAAGGGTCGGGGCAGCAGGCGCTTGAGCCATGCCAGCGCGTAGCAGACGACGCCGAAGACGACGATCTGGCCGAGCAGCCACCAACGTTTGCGCACGGCGGCGACCGCCAGCGCCGCCACGGCCACCACCAGGCTGATGACGACGACCACGCCGTTCATCTTGAGCACCTGGGCCACGGCGGCGAACCAGCCGGGCACGGCGCCCTTGAGTCCGTTGAAGGAGATCTCGTCGTAATTCTGGCCGTGCAGGGTGTGCACGCCGAAGAAGTAGATGCCGGCGGCACCGGCGAGGCACAGCAGCCCCAGCACCACCGCGAGCACGAGGCTCGAGATGCGTGGACGCACGGTCAGCGGGTCGATTTCGGCCAGTCCCGCGGCGACGTCATCGTCGTCGAGCGAGCCGTCGCCATCCGTGGCGGCGAAGATGTCGGTAACCTGCGAGGAGGAGCCACGCGCCGGGCGGGAGCCCACCACGCCGTTGAAGATATCGTCATCATCCCGTTCGGGTTGGCTGATCGGATCGGCCTGGCTCGCCGGGGCATGCGCCTCGGTCTGCGAAGGCATATAGGCGCCGGAACCTTCGGCCGCGATCGGCTTCCACTGCGCGCCACCCTGTCCGGCCGCCTCGGCCGTTCCGGTCGGCGGGACGGCGGGCTGGGGATCGTTCCCCGTCGTCGGTGCGGGCGGCATCGGCGGGACGCCTCCGCCTTGCGGAGTGCCGGTGGTGCCGGTTCCGGAAGCCGCCGTGCCGTTGCCTTGCTGCATGGATTCGTCGCTCATATCTATGACTTTAGAAGACAGACCCAGACAGCGCCGCCGGGGCCGTCACCTCGGGGCAAAACGTCCACAAACAAAGATAGATAAGGAAAGCGCCGAGCCGGCACCGCGCAAAAGGGAGACCCACCGAAGTGGGCCTCCCTACAAGTCCGACCTACTGGCAGATTCTCGGCACAACACCATCGTCGCAACGGTAAGCTTCAACTATCGCCCGTTCAACGTCAAGATCGAAAGGATCTTTATTTTCTTGTGGGCTCTGCCTTTTCGGTTTTCGTTGTACTTCCCATTATCGCCATGGTCCACGCGAAATCAAGCCGGAAGAGCCGTTTGTGCGCTAATGGTCGCAAACGTCGCCTATCGGCTTGTAATGCACACGTAATGTCATGTTTTGATATCTTATACAGCCTGAATGTGCGATTGTGTCGCTTCGCTTTACCCACAGCAAAACGGACATCGCGACGAAGCAGAAAACACGAATGAACACCATCGCGAACCTGCCGGAAACGCCGTCATTGCAACCCTTCCGGCGACATCGCACAACCGTCCGCGAAGCCGAGGAAACGCACGATCATGCGCGCCCGATAACTCCCCACCCCTGCTTAGGCTGGAACCATGGCACAGATTTTTGACGCACCCTCCAAGGCGTTGCTGCGCAGCCAGATCGCCGAGCACATCGCGGAGACCGAGAAGACCGACCGTCGCCAGGCGCGGCCGGAGGAACGGCCCCTGCCCGAAAACCGGTATTTCGACCGCGAGCTCAGCTGGCTGAAGTTCAACCAACGGGTGCTCGAACTGGCGGAGGACCCCGAGAACCCGATTCTCGAGCGGGCCAATTTCGCCGGCATCTTCGCCTCCAACCTCGACGAGTACTTCATGGTGCGCGTCGCCGGGCTCAAGCGCCGCATCGACACCGGCATCGCGGTGACGGCCGCCTCCGGGATGAGCCCGCGCCAGCAGCTGCGCTCGATCAGCGAGACCGCCCACCGGCTGCAGACCGAGCACGCCAGGGAGGTCATCGACCACATCCTGCCGCGGCTGGCCCGCGAGCACATCATCCTGCTGAGCTGGGACCGGCTCACCAGCGCCGAGCAGGAACGCCTCTCGCGCTACTACCGCCAGCAGGTCTTCCCTGTGCTCACGCCCCTGGCCTTCGACCCGGCGCACCCCTTCCCCTATATCTCCGGCGGCTCGCTCAACCTGGCCGTGCTGGTGGAGAACCCGAACAGCGGCAAGACGCATTTCGCGCGCGTCAAGGTGCCCGACAACCTCAACCGCCTCGTCTCCGTCGATGACCTGACCGACGAGGAGGGCCGCGAGGAACGCTACGGCTTCATCACCATGGAGAACCTCATCATCGCCCACCTCGAATCGCTGTTCCCGGGCATGATCATCCGCGAGGCGCGCTCGTTCCGCGTCACCCGCAACGAAGACATCGACGTGGAGGAGGACGACGCCGAGAACCTCCTCAACGCGATGGAGGAGGAACTGCTGCGCCGCCGCTTCGGCCCGCCGATCCGCCTGGAGATCAGCGACGCCACCAGCCCCTTCCTCTCGCAGCTTCTGGCCCGGCGCCTGCGCGTCAACGAGGAGGAGATCTTCCGCCTGCCCGCGCCGCTGGACATGACCCTGCTCTTCGAATTGCAGAACATCGACCGGCCCGACCTGAAGAACAAGCCGTTCATCCCCACCACCAACCGCCAGATCGCCACCGTGGAGTCGAGCCGCGCGCAGGACATCTTCGCCGCCATCCGCGAGCGCGACATCCTGCTGCACCACCCCTATGACTCCTTCTCCACCTCGGTGCAGGCGTTCCTGGCGCAGGCCGCGGCGGACCCGAGGGTGCTCGCCATCAAGCAGACGCTCTACCGCACCTCCAGCAACTCGCCGATCATCGACGCGCTGGTCGACGCCGCACACGCCGGCAAGCAGGTGCTGGCGCTGGTCGAGATCAAGGCGCGCTTCGACGAGGACGCCAACATCGCCTGGGCGCGCAAGCTGGAGCGGGCCGGCGTGCACGTGGTCTACGGCATCGTGGGACTCAAGACCCACTGCAAGCTCTCGCTGGTGGTGCGCCAGGAGGCGGACGGGCTGCGCCGCTACTGCCATGTGGGCACGGGCAACTACAACCCGAAGACCGCGCGCATGTACACCGACCTGGGCCTGCTGACATGCAGCCCGGTGGTCGGTCAGGACCTCACCCGCCTGTTCAACCAGCTTTCCGGCTATGCGCCGCGTTCGAGCTTCCACCGTCTGCTCGTCGCGCCGCGCACCGCCCGCAGCGGGCTCGTCAAGCGCATCCGCCGCGAGGAGGACGCCGCACGCGCCGGCCACGAGGCGTGGGTGAAGATCAAGGTCAACTCCATCGTCGACGAGGAGACCATCGACGCGCTCTACCGCGCCAGCCAGGCCGGGGTGAAGGTCGACCTGGTGGTGCGCGGCATCTGCTCGCTGAAGCCGGGGGTCGCCGGGCTGAGCGAGAACATCCGCGTGCGCTCGGTGCTCGGCCGGTTCCTGGAGCACAGCCGCGTCTACGCCTTCGCCAACGCCGCCGGCCCGCAGATCGGCGAAGGCCCGGCGGCCGGCCCCGAGGTCTGGATCGGCTCGGCCGACCTGATGCACCGCAACCTCGACCGGCGTGTGGAGGCCCTGGTGCGCATCACCGACCCGGAGGAGGTCTCCCAGCTGATCGACTACGTGGACCTGCAGATGTCCGATCGCATATCCTCCTGGCACATGCGCGCCGACGGCACCTATGCGCACCACAGCCACGGCGAGGACGGCAAGCGGCTGGCAGACTGCCAGGAGCTGCTCATCAAGGCGCACCAGCGCGGCAAGCGCCGGTAAGACGGAAGGGGAGGAAGCATATGGGCGCGAGGCCATCGCATATCGTCGAGGCGGCGGGCGGCATCCCCTATCGTTGGACGCGGCCCGACGGCGTACCGGCCGAGGCGTATCCGGTGCCGCTCGGCATGGACGCGATGCGCGCGCTGGCCTCCGGCGGTGACGCGGACACGGCTCCGGAAGGCAATGGCGCCACAGGGCAGGCCGAACGCCACGGCGACCGGCATGGCCACCACGGCCGCCACCACAGGAAGCACGGGAAACGACGCCACGGCTCCCCCGCCGCCCAGGCCACCTTCCCCGGCCTCGAGGTCTGCATGGTCCACCGGCCGAAATATGACGACTGGAGCTGGCCGAAAGGCAAGATCGAAGCCAATGAATCCGACCGTCACGCCGCCGTGCGCGAGATCGAGGAGGAGACCGGGGTGCCGGTCGCGCTGGGGCCGGCGCTCGGCGAGGTGAGCTATCCGCTCAACGCCGAGGGCGTCGACGCCAGACGTACCAGGACCCGCGCGGTGTCGGTCAAGCACGTCACCTATTGGATGGCACGGCCCATCCCCGACGAGGACCGGCGGCGCCGCACGAGCGCGATCGGCCCGATAATGCGCGCCGGCACCGACGAGGTCGACGAGGTGCGCTGGATGTCGATTCCAGAGGCGCGCAAACGGCTCTCGCACGCCCATGACCGCGATACGCTCGACCTGTTCGTCGACCGCGTGCGCCAGGGGGCGCTGGGCAGCAGGGCGGTCATCATCGTGCGCCACAGCAAGGCCGAGGTGCGCAAACACTTCAAGGGCGGCGACCCCGAGCGGCCCATCACCCCCAAAGGCGCCTCGGCGAGTTTCGCGCTGACCCGGGAGCTGGCCTGCTACAACCCCTTCCGCCTGTTCTCCTCGCCGTGGCTGCGCTGCATGGAGACCATCGAACCCTACGCCTGGCACACCCGACTTGCGGTCACGCCGGTACCCGAGCTGACCGAGGCGCGCTTCGCGGCCGATCCCGACGGGGCCTGGAACCGGGTGAAAGCGGGCATCGAGGCCCTGATCGCCGACGGCGAACGGCGGGACGATGACGGCGACGGAAGCAGCCACGACAATGGTGACGGCCACGACGGCCCGCAAACCCCGGGCGCGGTGGCCCTTTCGCCCCGCGAGATCCGCGACGGCCGCGCGAGCGTGGTGTGCATGCACCGTCCCGTCATCGGCGGAATCTTCGAACATCTGCGTACAATGTGTGTGTCCAAGGCGCTGGCCAGGCGACTCATCGCGAAATCACCGTACATGCCCACGGGCAGTGCTGTGGCGTTGTTCGTGATCGGCACCCCCGAAGGCCCGCGCATCATCGATATCCAAAGAATGGCGCCCCTTGTCTACTAATTCAGTGCACTACAGCTCCGGTTCCGTCAACTCAAGCCACCCGGGCTTCGCCCCCACCCGCCTGGGTTCCTCGCGCCCTTCGCGCCCGGCCCAGCTCGATCCGGCGCTCACCGAGAAGATGGCCGGCGGCATGGACCCCGAGGAGATCAGCGAGATGAGCCACGCCTCGGCTTCGGCCCTGCTCGACCGCGTGCACCACACCCAGGACCCGCAGGTCGTGCAGCGCGTACTGACGCTGGTGGACCGCGAGGGCGTGGACATCATCGCCGAACTGTGGAGCCATTCCGAGCCGGATTCGCTACCGGGCATCCTATGGCGGCTCTACCTGCTGCGCACCTGGATGCGCCGCAACCAGGCCTCCATCGCCCGGCTCTGGCGCGTGGCCGAGCCCGAGGAGACCGCCGCGTCGGCCATCGCGGGCGTCGACACCCCACCGAGCGAGGCCGACATCACCGCCACCGCCGACTCCATCCTCTCCGGCGCCTTCACCGGCGATTTCGCCGTGGCCATGGAGCGCGCGGCGGCGTTCGTGGACGTGGTCGCCAAGGGCCTCGGCTTCGAGGCGAAGGTGCTCACCATGCGCGCCCGCAAGCAGGAGGCCGCGCGCAACGCCAAGCGGCAGGCCCGTCTCGAGCAGCTGCGGCAGGACATCGAACGCGCCGAGCGCGACGGCCTGGGCGAAGACGGGCCGCAGGCGGCCGCGACGCAGGTTCCCGATGGATCCGAACGGCCCGCGAACCGCTACGACTCCACGCTGGAGCACGCCGACGCCCGGTTCCGCAAGGGCATGGGCCCGGCCAGCACCGCGGGGCCGGCCTCGAAGGACCCGCGCACGGTGGCGGCGCGCCTGATGCACACGGCCAGCAACCTGATGACCACCTCGCGTGATTTCCGTCACGGCGCCAGCCTCTGGCGCCAGGGCAAGCTCGAATAGAGGGGCGACACACCCTCACTTTTACGCGCTCGGCGTGGCTGGGCACGGCGGGCTGTTATGCTGGGAGTCGCGCTGAGCCGTGCTTAAGCCCCGGGCTTCATTTTTTGCCGCTGCGAGCGGCGTTCGCGCCGACAGGCGCTTTCACGGTTCAGCGTTTTACTTCCTGTTCACCGCTTCCGCCGGTTTCCGGCTCTGTTTCGCACCGGTACGCGGCAATCGCACGTTTCGGCTCTCGGCCTGTGAACACATGACGGCCGGTTTCCGGGCCTCCAATATGGTCACCTCGTGATATTCCTGACCAAAATTTCACAATAACCATGGTTCGGCATATTCTTGAAGTATGCAACTTCATGTTTTGGATCATCCGCTGGTTGAGCATAAGCTCACCGTTCTGCGCGACAAGAACACACCCTCCAACATCTTCCGCGAGCTCGTCAGCGAGCTGGTGACGCTCGAGGCCTACGAGGCGACCCGCAACCTCGACGTCGTCGACCGCGAGATCGAGACCCCGATCTGCAAGATGACCGGCAAGCACCTGGACAGGCCCCGCCCGATGGTGGTGCCGATCCTGCGCGCCGGCCTCGGCATGCTCGATGGCATGACCCGCCTGCTGCCCACCGCCGAGGTCGGATTCCTCGGGATGAAGCGCGACGAGGACACCCTCGACATCATCACCTACGCGAACCGCCTGCCCGAGGACCTGACCGGCCGCCAGTGCTTCCTGCTCGACCCGATGCTCGCCACCGGCGGCACCACCGTCGCGGCGACCCACTACCTCGCCGAGCGCGGCGCGAAGGACATCACCTCCATCAACATCCTCGCCGCGACCGAAGGTCTCAAGCGCGTCGAGGAAACGCTCGACCCGTCCATCGACTTCAAGGTCGTGGTGTGCGGCGTCGACGAGAAGCTCAACGAGCACGGCTACATCGTGCCGGGCCTCGGTGACGCCGGCGACCGTCTCTACGGCCTGATCGACTGAGCGCCAGCCACTTAGTTCATCATCCATCCGCGCGGTTCCCCATCGAGGGCCGCGCGGATGTTTGTTATTCCGGCACGCGGGCGCGGCAATCAGCGGCGCCGGGCGGCCTTGGCGGCCTTCCTGGCCTTGCGCCCCTTGAAGTAGATGTCGAAGACGATCCATGCCGAGAGGATGAAGGCGACGACGTATCCCATGAAGCCGACCACCGGGATACCGAAGATGATCGGCTTCATGCCGGCGAAATAGATGATCGACGAGCCGACGAACAGGCCGACGACGATCAGCGCCATGGTCAGGCGGTTGATCATGTCGGAGACCTGACGCAACGGCTCCTCGCCACCCACCACCTCCATGTTCATGCGCAGCTTGCCGCGGGTGAGCATCCTGGCGGCGACCTGGCTCTCCGCGAGCGCCGAAAGCGCGCCGTGCAGCGCCTTGTCGCCCTCGATGCCCAGCGTCCTGGCCTCGTCCTTGACGGCCTTGGCGACCGGGGTGCTGGAGGTGATGTGGTCGGTGATGATCTGGATCATGTTGACGTCGGGGATGAACTCGTCGAGCAGCCCCTCGAGGGTGACCAGCGCGCGGCCCATCGTGGTGATCGAGCTGGGCACCTCGATGCCGTGGCGGCGCGCGAGGTTGGTCAGGGAGGCCATGAAGTCGGCGATGTCGAGCTCGGAGAGGTCCACCTTGCCGTATTCCTCCACGATCACGTCGAGGTCGGCGAGCAGCTGGGGGTAGTCCTCCGGGTCCTGCTGCATGCCGGCGAAGCGCAGGAGCCCGTCGGCGAGCGCGGGCGAGTCCTGCTTGCCCACGGCGAAGACCATCCGTCGCAGCAGCGCGCGCGACTTGCGGTTGAGCCGGCCGGTCATGCCCAGGTCGATCAGTACGATCCGGCGCCCGGAGATGATGACGTTGCCGGGGTGCGGATCGGCGTGGAAGAAGCCGCTGTCGAGAATCTGGGCGGCGTAGTTGTCGACGAGCTTGGTGCCGATCTCCTTGAGGTCGTAGCCCGCCGCGCGCAGCTCGTCGGTGTGCGTCAGCGAGATGCCGTCGACGTAGTCCATCACCACCACGTGCTCGGTGCAGAAGCGCGAGTAGGGCTTGGGGCAGTCCATATAGCGGTAGCGGCTGCAGAAGGACTTGAATTCGGCGAGGTGGCGCGCCTCCACCAGGAAGTCGGTCTCGTCGGAGAAGGTGCTCCACAGCTCCTCGACCACGCCGAGCAGGTCGACCACCTGCAGGCTGTCGCCCATCACCCTGGTGGCGGCCTTGGCGATCGAGCGCATGATCGAGATGTCCTGCGCCATCGTCTGGCGCACGCCGGGGCGCTGGACCTTGACGGCGACGTCCTCGCCGGTGACCAGCGTGGCACGGTGCACCTGTGCCAGGGAGGCCGAGCCGAGCGGCGTCGGGTCGATGGAGGCGAAGACCTCGTCGACGGGCCTGCCGTATTCGCGCCTGAGGGTGTCGAGGACGGTCCGGTAGGGCATCGGGTCCACGTCGGCGCGCAGCTTCGCCAGCTCGTCGCAATATTGCTGCGGCAGAATCTCCGAGCGCATCGAAAGCATCTGGCCGGCCTTGACGAAGGTGGGGCCGAGCGCCTCGAACATCAGCCGCATCTTGACCGGAGTGAGCCCGTGCCTGATGTCGAACTGGCGCATGATGCGGGCGATCTCGCCTAGCCTTTTGATCTTGCCGCGACGGGTGAGATGGTAGCGCTGCGAGAAGGATTCGCGCGGCCCGAACAGGCTGGGCTGCTTGACAGTCTCCGTGGTGGCGGGCTTGGCATAGGGCAACGTGTCGGCCTTGGCATTGGACGGGGCGTCCGCAGTGGCGCTGGCGTCATCTCCGCCATTCGCCATCTTCGAATCGTCGGTCTGACCGCCGGTCATGGCATCGGCCGTTTCGGCTTCGTCGCCTCGCCTGTCGGCGATGGCATCAGAGACACCGGTGGCCACATCGCCATCCCGGTTCCGGCCGATCGCATCATCCGCGGTTTGCCGAATATCGTCCGCGCCCTTCGAAACCGAAGACTCAGCCTGGCCGCATACGGCGTTCCGGCCCAGGCCGTCGGAGGGCATACCGTTCCCCTCGCCGCCATCCTGGCCATCGTTCTTGGCCAACTTTGCGTTGTCGACCATCGCCACCACCCGTCACTCGCAACATCCGCCGCCAACCGGCCGCGCTCGAACCGCCGGGCGCCACCGGCCGGCCCGGACGCATAAACGATCGCCACGCCTTCACCGCGCCCAGCACTCCGCCAAGACGCGACGACGACGAAACCCATCGTCGTCAATCAGAACATCAGAACCCGGGAAATCAGTCGGCCGTTTTCTCGCCTTCGGCCTTGTCGGCCTTGTCCGCCGGCGCATCGGCCTCGTCGTCCTTGCCTGCCTGGTTCCAGCCGTCCCTGGCCCCCTGCGCCTTGCGCTTGAGCTCGCTGTTGAGCGACTTGCCCTGCTCGACGGTCAGCTCGCCCTTGCTCACCAGCTCGTCGACGATCTCCTGGCCCTTCTCGACGGTGGTCGCCAGCGCGCCGACGCCGGCCAGAAACACCTTGCGCATCCCGTCACCCAGTTTGTAGTCCGCCATGATTCCTCCTCGATGATCGATGTGATTACGTGGTACCAAATGTAGTCCATGAACCTATGAATCCACTGGGCGCGAACGCCATTCGGGCACGCTCCCCCATTCGGCGACGCACCGGCGCGCCTGGGTTCCAGATAGAACTCAGAATCCAAGTCGGACATAATCGATTACCCTCACAAACTAACGCAAAGCAACGGAGAACATCGGAGAAAACGGGACGAATACCCAATGCAACAAGCAGCAAACCACCCACAGCGACTCTTCTATCGGCGTACTTTCCGACGGTTGCCAAACAGCTTCGTAAATAGTAGAATCATAATTTAGTAAATTACGATTCTACTATTTGCGGAGGTGCGGTCATGTTTGTCGGAAGAGAAAAAGAACTTTCGCTGCTGCAACGCCGCTGGGACTCCGGCCGATTCGAATGCGTCGTCATCTATGGGCGTCGGCGCATGGGCAAGACCACGCTTATCGGCCACTTCCTGAAAAACCGTCCGGCAATTTTTTTCTCGGCCCTCGAATCCAGCGAATCCAAAAACCTCGAGACGTTCAGCCGTAGCATAGCGTTGTTCGAAGGCGGGCCGTCCGCAATGGATTCGGCACCGCTCCACCGCAGTCTCGCCGACGCGGTGGAAGCGGTGTTCGCATTGGCCAAACAGCGTAGGATCGCCCTGGTCATCGACGAATATCCCTATCTCGCGAGCGCCGACCACTCCGCCAATTCCGTGCTTCAGCATGCCATCGACCGACACAAGGACGACAGCCGGCTCATGCTCATCCTGTGCGGGTCTTCGATGTCGTTCATGGAACGTCAGGTGCTCGGCTACCAGAGTCCGCTCTACGGCAGGAGGACCGCACAGATCAAAGTGGAACCCTTTGGTTATGCGGACGCGCGGAAATTCCTTCCCAGCTACGGCAGCGAGGATGCCGCAACCGCTTATGGTCTGACCGGTGGAGTGCCGCAGTATCTCCTCCAGTTCGACGACACGATGAGTCTCGAGGACAACATTCGCGTGAACTTGCTCGACCCGGGATGCTATCTGTTCGAGGAACCGGATAACCTGCTCAAGCAGGAACTTCGCAACCCCGCCGAATACAATGCCGTCATCCAAGCCATCGCCACCGGATCGTCACGGCTCAACGCAATCGCGACGGCATGCCACATGGAAACCTCGTCATGCTCAACGTATCTGCGCAATCTTATCAATCTCGGCATCGTGCGCAAGGAAACCCCATTCGGCCAAAAGACAAGTCGCAAGACAATCTACCGCATCGAGGACTCGTTCTTCCGATTCTGGTACCGCTTCGTGCCCTCCAACATTTCACTGATTCAGTCAGGACGCGTCGACCTCGCCGCCACACGCGTGATGAGCGGCATCAGCGATTTCATGGGACCGGTGTTCGAAGACATATGCAGGCAATGGCTGCGGGCGCGCAACGGCACCGACAAGCTTCCTTTCCTCATGCTCGGCGCCGGCAGATGGTGGGGCGCCGACCCCCGCACCCGCCAGCAGGAGGAAATCGATATCGTCGCAACCGGCGATGACCCGGACGACATGCTGTTTTGCGAATGCAAGTGGCGCAGCATACCCAGCAGCGTAAAGGAATGGGAGACGCTGAAACGTCGCTCCGCACTGCTGCGCCCGAAGCATGGCCATTACATGCTGTTCTCCAAAAATGGATTCGACAAGCCCTTGCGAACAGAAGCGCAAAATGATCCGAACACCAACCTCGTCGCCTTCGAAGACATGGATTAGACGGCGGAACAACGGCTGTATCGCACTTATCGGTAGAACTCGAGCGTCGCCACCCCCGCGGTATAGCCTAGAGACAGATAAACGACCAAGATACGAACGAACAAGGAAAGCGAAACGATGCGGGACACGATCATCTATCTGGCACGGCACACCGAGACGACCTCCAACGCGATGAGGATCATGCAGGGATGGTCGGATTTCCCGGTCACCCAGAGGGGGCGCACGATCATCAGGCGCTTCGGCCTCGGCCTGAAAGGCGTCACCTTCGAGGCGGCCTATTGCGGCACGCTGACACGCCATTACCTGACCGCCCGCGGCGCGCTCGACTACTCCGGCAACGAATCCGTGGACATCCAGCGCGACCCGGACCTGCGCGAGGACAACTTCGGCAGCTTCGAGGGGCGCGGCATCGCCGAGACCGACCTGGCCGGCGTGAGGCACATGGGCTACGCCTCCGTGGACGAGGCGCTGGCCGAGCGTGGCACCACAATCAACCTCGACCTGCAGGACGCCTGGCATGAGCTCGACGCCGCGAACACGCTGGGCACCAACCTCGACGCCAAGGACCGCGCGGAGAGCTCGGCCGACGTGCGCGGGCGCATGGGCCGCGCGCTGCGCAAAGTCGGAGAGGCCACGCAGGCCAACGGCGGCGGCAACGTGCTCGTGGTCAGCTCCGGGCTGAGCATCCGGCAGTTCCTCTTCACCGTTGACCCGAGCCTCGATTTCACCGGCCCGACCAACCCGGCGACCACCAGGCTGCGCTATGAGGACGGAACATTCACCATCATCGGCACGCCCTATTCCACCGAATACTATGAGTGCGGCGAGCGCGAGGAACTGGCCGGCGTGGCGGAAGGCGACGGCGGGCGCACGGCCGACTGAGCGCGCCGGCAAAAAGGCTCGGCGGATTTCCGGAAGCCGCAGACGCGCATCCGATTCGTCGCATCATCGCCAAGCTGCCGGCAAACGCGATGCCGAACTCGGCCTTGACGGCCTCCGACCGACCGACGCTAGCGGGGCCTCGACGCGGCGACGCGGCGGGCGTTGGCGGCCGTCTCGTCGATGCGTGCGAGCTCGGCCTTCTGGCCCTCCTCCTGCCACGGGCGGAACTCACCGTAACGGCGCGTCGCGGCGGCGGCGATGAGGAAGTCGGAGATCTTGGGGTTCTTGGGCAGCAGCGAGCCGTGCATGTAGGTGCCGATGACGTTATGCACGCGCGCGCCTTCGGTGCCGTCCTCGCCGTTGTTGCCCCGGCCCTCGCCCTCGACGTGGCCGAGCGGCTCGACCCCGTCGCGCAGGAAGGTCTGCCCGGAATGGTTCTCGTAGCCGATGATGTCGCCGAACTGGTCGGAATGCTCCACGAGGTTGCCGATCATGCGTTGCTCGCGGCCCTCGGTGTAGACGCCGAAGACGCCGATGCCGTCGAGCCTGGTGCCGTCGATGGTCTCGAAATACTCACCGAAAAGCTGGTACATCCCGCAGATCATGAGCATCGGCACGTCGTCGGCGACCAGGGCGCGCAGGGTGTCGGCGCGCTTGAAGAAGTCGTCCGAGATCTTCTCCTGGCCGCTGTCCTGCCCGCCGCCGCCAAGCACCATGTCGACCTGTTCGGGCCACGGGTCGCCCTGGTTGTAGGTGTGGATGCGCGGCTCGTAGCCGTAGAGCTTGAGACGGCGCCTGATGGTGAGCACGTTGCCCCAGTCGCCGTAGATGTTCATGTCCTTGGGGTAGAGCGAGACCACGTCGATCGGCCGCGACTGGCCGAGCGGACCGGCCTGACCCGCGCCGTTCGCCTCGTCCATCGGCTTCGTCCCTTGCGTTCGCTGTGTCATATCGCCATCGTCCTTCTTCATCAGCGCCCGACGCCGGCGTCGGCGACCTGGGTGAGCCTGCCGAGCGCCGCACGGACCTGCAGCATGGATGTGTAGGTGCAATAGATGTGCTTGGGCACCGCGGGGTCGACGTCCACGAAGGCGCGCACCGCCGCGGGGATGTCGGGGTCGACGCGGCCCACCTCGACGCCGTCGTATTCCAGCCGCAGCGCCATGTCCCAGGCGCGCACGCCGGAGACCTGCCGCACGCCGGTGGCGCGCAGGGAGGTGAAATCGACGTCCCACAGCCAGCTCATGTCGCGGCCGTCGGCGTACTCGTCGTTGATTACGATCATGGTCTCGTGGCTGCCGGGCGCGAAGCTCGCCAGCGAAAGGCGGAAGCCCATCGGGTTCTTGACCAGCAGCAGCTCGACCGGGGTGCCGCTCACGGTGATGACCTCGCCGCGCCCGAACGCCGGGGTGACCCGCGAGACGGCCCGCACCAGCGCCTGGTCGTCGGCATCACCACCGGCCTTGCCGGGCTCGCCACGCCGCCCCGTCACCGCGCGCACCACGGCGAGCGCGGCTGCGGCGTTGAAGAGGTTGTAGACTCCTTCGAGCCTCACCGTGGTGTCGAACTCCTCGCCGTCCATGACGAACGAGGCCTCGTGGTCGCCGGCGGAGGCCAGCACCACGTCGGCCTGCCGGCGCGAGCCCGGGGCGTCGGGCTGGGGCTGGCCGGCGGCAGGCCGCGGGGCGTCTTCGGATTGAGCGGCACCGTCCACAGACGAAGCGGCCGCGCCGGACGCGCCATCATCCGCCCGCGTCTGCCCCGCCGTCTCGCCGTCGTGCATCTCGTCGTCGGAGGGGAACAGCGAACGCAGGTCGTCGGAAAGGCCGAAATAGCGCACCTGGGTGCCTTCGGGCACCAGACCAGCCAGCGCCGCGATGCGCCGGTCCTCGCGGTTGAGGACCACGGTGCCGGTGGTCGCCTCGGCCACGTGGCCCAGCAGCCGGGCGGTGTTGTCGATCTCGCCGAAACGGTCGAGCTGGTCGCGCATCACGTTGAGCAGCAGGGCATAGCGCGGCTTGACCTGCTTGACGAAATGAACCGCGTAGGCCTCGTCGAGCTCGAGCACGGCGATGTCGGCGTCAAGCCGTCCGCCGGCGGAGACCTCGGTGAGCAGCGCGGAGACGACGCCGCGCGTGAAGTTCGAGCCGGTGGGGTTGGTGAAGACCCTCAGCCCCAGGTCGCGCAGCATCGAGGCGACCATGCGCGTGGTGGTCGTCTTGCCGTTGGTGCCCGAGACCAGCACCACGCCCTGCGGCAGCCGGCCGAGCGTGCGGGCCAGGAAGCCCGGGTCGATGGCCTCGACGACCTTGCCCGGGAAGGCGCTGCCTCCGTGGCGCAGCAGGCGAGACAGGCCGCGCACCGCCTTGCCGATGGTCGGGGTGGCGAAGGCGTTCCACGGCTTTTTCGTAGTTGGCATGCTCATACCCCTTGGTTGTAGTCCTGCGGCATATCCTTGAATTTCGAGGTGGCTCCCAGGAAGGCGAGATTGAAGGTGTCGGTCGGGCCGTTGCGGTGCTTGGCCAGGATGATGTCGGCCTCGCCCGGGCGGTCCTCCTTGTCGTAGACGTCGGGGCGGTTGACCAGGAAGACCACGTCGGCGTCCTGCTCGATCGAGCCGGACTCACGCAGGTCGGCGAGCTGGGGTTTGTGGTCGCCGCGCATCTCGGAGCCACGGTTGAGCTGGGAGAGCGCCACCACCGGCACCTCCAGCTCCTTGGCCAGCAGCTTCAGCGCGCGCGAGAACCCGGAGACCTCCTGCTGGCGGCTCTCCTCGCGCTTGCCCGAACTCATCAGCTGCAGGTAGTCGATGACCACGAGCTTCAGGTCGTTGGTCTGCTTGAGCCGGCGGCATTTCGCGCGGATCTCCATCAGGCTCATGTTGGGGCTGTCGTCGATGAACAGCGGCGCGTCCTGCAGCTTGCTCCAGAAGTTGTTGAGGGTGTTCCAGCGCTCCGGGGTGATGTCGTCGGCGTGGCGCATCACGGCCAGGGGGATGTTGGTCTCCGCCGAGATGATGCGCTGGGCGAGCTCCACCTTGCTCATCTCCAGCGAGAAGATGACCGAGGTCATGCCGTGGTGCAGGGCGGCGGAGCGCGCGAAGTCGACGCCGAGGGTGGACTTGCCCATGGCCGGACGGCCCGCCACCACGATCATCTGGCCGGGCTGCAGGCCCTGGGTCACCTCGTCGATGTCACGGAAGCCGGTGGGCACGCCACGCTCGAGGGTGCCCTTCTGCATGGCGTCGAGCTGCTCGAGGGCGTCGTGGACCACCACGCCGATCGAGGAATAGTCCTGGCGCACCTTGCCTACGCTCATCTCGTAGACCTCGGACTGGGCCAGGTTCACCACGTCCTCGGCCTGCGAGCCCTCGGCGGAATAGCCGAGCTGGGCGATCTTGGTGCCGGCGGCGATGACGTTGCGCAGGATCGCGCGCTGGTGCACGATCTCGGCGTAGTACGAGGCGTTGGCGGCGGTCGGCACCGCGGCGACGAGGCTGTGCAGGTAGTCGGCGCCGCCCACCTTCTCGAGGTTGCCGGCCTTCATCAGCTCGTTGGCCACCAGCACCGCGTCCACGGGCTGCGAGGCGGCGAACAGCGTGACGATCGACTCGTAGATGGTCTGGTGCTTGGGCTGGTAGAAATCGGTGACGTCGATCATCTGCGAGACCTCGCCGATGGCGTCCTTGCTCATCAGCATGCCGCCGAGCACCGCCATCTCCGCCTCGTCGTCATGCGGGGGGATGCGGTCGAACAACGTCATGTCACCCGCCGACGAACGCGACGAATCGAACTTGTCGCCTTGGTGGGAGCCGGACCAAGAATTTCCTTCTGCCATGCCGCCAGTATAAGGAGGAGAACGGAACTGCGCGTCGCGTTCGGCGAAAACTCCACAAGGCCGGCCATTCATGGCGGTTCGCGTCGGCTTGTCGGTCTTGCCGGCGGTTCGAGGCGATTCATGGCGGAGGGTTGAGTGCCGACCACACTTTCTCGGTTCGATCTATTTTTGGAATGAACAAATGGGGTTTCGACGATAGACAGCCCTCGACATCCGCCCACCGTTTTCGTCTCTCGGCGGGACACGCTCGGATTCTGCAGTGTGGATGAAAAAGATGGGTTATCCACATTTTGGGGATACTGCAGTGGATAATCCACAAAGTTATCCACACCATGGGGATAACTCTGTGGATAGCATGGGGACAAGCGCCTGACAATTATTCGACGACTTGCATCACAGCGCATCTTGTGATAGCACAGCCCGGTCACGTTCGACACGGCCTGTATGATGGAAAATAGCGTATGAATCCCACATAATGAAACGCGGCGTCTCAATATACAGACATAGCTGCGACGGATTTATCAACCCTAGCCTCGAAGCGGAAAGATGACACCAGCATGACCACAGACGCGCCCCAACGAACGCCGGACGACGAGGCCACCGGCCCGGCAGGCGCCATCGACGCGGCCGAGCGCCACCGCATCAACCGGCAGATCCTCGCGCTGGCCATCCCCACCTTCGGCCAGCTGATCGCCGACCCGCTCTTCGTGCTGATCGACACGGCCATCGTCGGCCACATCGGCGACACCGCTCTGGCCGGGCTTTCCATCGGCTCCACCGTCCTGCTCACCGTGGCGGGGCTCTGCAACTTCCTCGCCTACGGCACCACCTCGCGCGTGGGCCAGCTCATGGGCGCGGGGCGCAAGCGCGAGGGGCTCGAGACCGGCGTCGACGGGCTGTGGCTGGCGCTGATCATCGGACTGGCGATCTCGGCCGCCTTCTACGCCTTCGCCACACCGCTGTGCCGGCTGATGGGAGCGAGCGGCGAGGTACTGGCCAACGCGGTCGTCTACCTGCGCGCGGTCATCTTCGGGCTGCCCGGCATGCTGCTGGTCTACGCGGCCAACGGCATCTTCCGGGGGCTCAAGAAAGTGCGCATCACACTCGTCGCCGCCGTCCTGGGAGCGGCGCTCAACACGGCGCTCGACTTCCTCTTCGTCTTCGGCATGAACCTGGGGATCATGGGCTCCGGGCTGGCGACGCTCGTCGCGCAATGGTTCATGGGCATCTACCTGGTCGTCCCCTCACTGAAATGGGCGCACGACGCAGGGGCGTCGCTGGCTCCCAGGCTTTCCGGCATCACCGGCACCGCCGCCGACGGACTGCCGCTCTTCATCCGCACGCTGGCCCTGCGCATCTGCCTGGTGGCCACCGTCGTGCTCGCCACCCACATGGGCACCGAGGTGCTCGCCGGCTACCAGGCCGTCAACTCGAGCTGGAACTTCGTGCTGAACATGCTCGACGCCATCGGCATCTCCGGCCAGGCGCTCATCGCCACTGAGATTGGCGCGAAACGCTACGGCCGCGCCCGCGAGATGACGCGGATCTCGGCGAAGGCCGGCTTCTACGGCGGCATCGGCATCGCCGTGGCGCTCATCGTCTTCGGCATCTTCGCCGCCCCGATGTTCAGCCCCAATCCCGCCATCCAGCACCTCATCGTCATCGGCACCATCGTCGTGGCCATCTTCCTGCCGCTCGCCGGCTGGATGTGGGCGCTCGACGGCATCCTCATCGGCGCCGGCGACTACCGGTACCTCGCCATCACCTGCTCGGCCGTCACCGTGGTCTACCTGCCGCTGGTGCTGGCCCTCAACTTCATCGACAACGCCTTCGATCCCAGCGCCACCGTGCGCATGGTGCTGCTCTGGGCCGTCTTCAACGTCGTCTTCATCGGCGGCCGCTCGCTGTTCAACGGCCTGCGCGCCCGCGGCGACAAGTGGATGAGGAAATAGGCCGGAGTCGTTGCCGAGGCACACCCAATACGCCCTTCTCCATCCTGCCCATTCGACCTACCCATTCGATCTCGCGGCCAAATTGTTCGATTAACCGAACAATCGCAACATGTTCGGAATTCCAAACATTTTCAGAATGTTTCGAATTTGGCACATTGCGAAATTGTTTTGAATTCGAAACATTTCATCCTACAATTTTTACCTACGAAGCATTTCGCACAGGGAGGCATTATGGATACGTTCACCACACAAATACGCTCCATCCCGCAACTCTCGGTCAATCTTCGCGACGCAAGAAAAGCCAAAGGCCTTACGCAATCGCAACTCGCCCAGAGGACCCGCATTCCTCGCTCATGGCTCAGCAGGATGGAAAACGGAAAGATAGAGGATCCAAGCACCCAAAAAATCCTTGCCCTTTTCCGCGAACTAGGCATCACCGCCATCATCCAATATCCATTCTCGCGATCCGTTTCCCAGCCCGAACAATCAAGAGCAGCCAAATCACGGGCGAATCAATCGGAGAACAATACCAAAAGCGCTACGTCCCATAGCGCTCAGGCCAAGTCTCCCACAGGAGAGAAAACACTTGCGGAGCTGGCGGCAAACGGACAGCGCAAGGCCCAGGCATTCCTCGAGCGCATGGCCGAACAAACCAAAAAATAAAAAGATGGGGATTCCCGATACCATGGATACATCCGCCACCATCAATGAAGATAACCGCGAACGGAAGAAACGATGAGAACCAAGGAACTGCGCGTATACCTCGAAGGAAAGCCGATCGGAACATTACGCGAAGACAAAAACGGCAAGCATAGTTTTCTATATGACCAGGGCACCAAAGGGCAGCTGTCGCTATCGATGCCGCGGCAACTGGAACCTTGGACCGGCAAACCCGTCGAAGCCTACATTGACGGGGTGCTGCCCGACGACCGCACCATGCGGCAGCGCATCGGCAGGCTTTACGACGTCAGCACCAATAATCCTTTTGCGCTGCTTGCCTCGATTGGGCTCGACTGCGCAGGAGGAGTCCAATTCGTATCTTCAGAGAATCTGAATTTACTCGAGAAAGCCGAAATGCTACAGCCAATCTCCGAGAAGGAAATCGGGATACGCCTCACCGATCTTGCAAAAGACGCGCCCACAACCTGGCAAGGGCCAAACGAGCATTGGTCATTGAACGGCGCACAAGGGAAAATCGCGTTACGTCAAAAGAACAATCAGTGGTTCGAGGCGCTGGGAGCAGCGGTGACCACGCACATACTCAAACCAGGCGTCTCACAGTTGCATGAACAAGCCTTCGACGAATATATCTGCATGAAAACGCTTGAGAAACTCGATGTTTCCGTTTCAGAATCGACATTTCAAAGTTTTTCGGGCACCCCGGCCATAATCAGCACACGTTGGGATCGCAGACAACGAGTTGACGCCGATGGACAAACCCATATCACGAGAATCCATCAGGAAGACCTTTGCCAGGCCATGAGCTATATGACTCGGCAAAAATACCAGTCCGACGGGGGGCCGAGCGCGAATTCCATCATCGATTTCCTGCACGCCAATGCGTTCGCCGAAACCGACATCCTGCAGTTCGCCATCGGGCTGATGCTGAACTTCCTCATCGGCGGCACGGACGCGCACGCCAAGAACTACGCCATCCTGGAGCCCGTCGGCGAGGCGCCGAGATTCGCGCCGTTCTACGACATCGCCTCGATCTTCGCCTACGACGCGCGCGGCGACCGCAAGGGCGAGCGCAAGATGGCCATGTCGATCGGTGGCGAATACCACTATGAGCGCATCGGTCTGCGGCATTGGCTGCGCCTGTGCCAGGACACCAAGCTGGACGCCGAACTCGTCGCCGCCCTGCTGAAACACTATGCCGAGATCCTGCCCGACGCCTTCGCCGACGCCGCCAAGGCCGCCCTCGCCGACGCCGCCGGACTCGACATCGCACCTGAGTCGCGCACGACGCCCAACGGCAGCTCGGCCGGCGAGCGCCAGGAGCTGGTCAACCGCATCGGGGCGGGCATCAAGAGGCAGTGCGACGCCGTACTGGGCTGGTGACGCGCGCACTTTGGCGTCGACGTGAAACGCGAATCGGCCATTGCCCAAGGTTGTACGGTTGGTTCCTCGCTTAAGTGCGAGCGCGCGGCACGCCCAAAGTAGGGTATTCAAATCAGAAACCGCCATTTTCCGGGGTTCGGTTTTTGCATACCCCACTTTGAATGTGCCGCCAGCCGACTTCCCCGACCAATGTCCCGGCCCTCGATAGTATTTGTTAGTTAGCTAACGAATTAATTGTTGTCGAGAAAGTACGTGGACACATGACCGATACGCCGGACGGACGGCCGGAGAACTACGGCCGGCTGCTGCAGCAGGCCTCGAGCAGCATGGGCCAGGAGCTCGGCCGCTTCGCCGCGCGCTACGGGCTCACGGAAGTGCAGATGGCCGTCATCAACTTCATGAGCTCACAGCCCGGCGGGCAGGTGCCCCAGCACGCCATCGAGGCGGAGTTCCACATCCGGCGCTCGACGGTGACCGTCACCCTGCAGCGCATGGAGGCGCGGGGGCTGCTCACCCGCTCGCAGGCTGCCGACGACGCGCGGCGCAAGATCGTGCGTCTCACCGCCCGCGCCACACGCGACGTGGAGGCCATCCACCATTACATCGACCACGAGCAGCGCGAGTTCGAGCGACGCTTCTCCCCCACGCAGATTGACGATTTCAAGGCCGCGCTGGCCTTCTTCGGACGCGTGCACGACGACGAAGAGGCAGATCGGGACATGGCCGGCCTCGACGAGAGCCAAGACACAAACGTGGGCACCGGCGAACGCGGCAAAGCACCATCGCCGGCCACAACGACCACGACCACAACCGGTCCCACTACGATTCCGCCCACCCGCAAACGCGAATGCGCCGCAGACGTCGACCAGCTGCCGCCACGATAATTGCCAGGTCGCACGACCGTTGAGACAGCGCGAATCCCGTCGCCATCCTGCCGGCCACACCGGCCCGAAGCAAGCCTCTCGGCGCAACAGGCGCATCCGGCATCCCAATCACGTCAACACACAGACATCGATACAACAAACATCAATAACCTAACATCCAAAGGACCACAACAAGCAATGACATCCCCCTCATCAACGGCACCAACCACCGCGGACGGAGCCGCCGCGGCCAATCCACAACCATCGGCGAAAATCCCCGGCAAGGTCATCGGCTCGATCGTCGCCGCCGGCCTGCTCTCGCTGAGCGGCGTGACCGTGGAGACCGCCATGAACGTCACCTTCCCGACGCTCATGCACCAGTTCAAGATCAGCACCGAGACCGTGCAGTGGGTGACCACCGCCAACCTCCTGACCATCGCCATCGTCGTGCCGCTGAGCGCGATGCTCAAGGCGCGCTTCCGCACCAAGTCGCTCTTCCTGGTGGCGAACCTCTCCTTCCTGGTGGGCCTGGTCCTCGAAATCGTCACACCGAACTTCGCGCTCCTGGTCGCCGGCCGCGTCATCCAGGGCGTGGGCGCCGGCATCGCGCTGCCGCTGATGTTCAACATCATCCTGGAAACGGTGCCACCGCAGCGCATCGGCCTGATGATGGGCTTCGGCACGCTGCTCACGGCGGTCGCCCCGGCCATCGGCCCGACCTTCGGCGGCATCGTCGTCTCCAACACCAGCTGGCGCGTCATCTTCGTCTGCCTGCTGCCGGTCGTCTTCATCTCGCTGGTCCTGGGCATCGCCTGCATCCAGCAGGTCAGTGAGATCCGCAAGGTCACCTTCGACATCCCCAGCATCGCGCTCATCGCGTTGACCTTCTGCGGCCTGATCTATGGCTTCAGCTCCATGACCACCAAGCCGATCGTGAGCCTGCAGGTCGGCGGCGCCATCGTGGTCGGCCTCGTCGCGCTCGTGCTCTTCTGCGTCCGCCAGCTCAGGATCCCGGCCCCGGTCATCGACATCCGCACGCTGAAGAACCTGCGCTTCTCCGGCTTCGTGCTGGCGTTCTTCCTGCTCCAGGCCATCTCGCTGGCCCTCTCGTTCGTGCTGCCAAACTACCTGCAGCTGACCGACCACTCCTCGGCGCTCATCGCAGGCCTCACCGTGCTGCCGGGCGCGGCCTTGGGCGCCGCCCTCGCGCTGCTGGGCGGGCGCGTCTACGACGCCGTCGGCCCGAAGCCGCCGCTCATCCTCGGCGGGGCCTGCGCCATCATCGCCATGGCCTGCTTCTTCGGTTTCGGCCACCACCTGAGCAGCCTCGCCGCCGCGCTCATCTACCTGCTCTACATGTTCGGCATCGGCCTGAGCTCCGGCAACATCATGACCACCGGCCTCTCGCACCTCGGCCGCCACGAGCAGAGCATGGGCAACGCCATCTTCAACACCGCCCAGCAGTTCGCGGGCGCGTGCGGCACCTCGATCGCCTCCGCCATCCTCGCCGCGGGGCAGGCCGGCACCCCCGACATCGCCGCGGGCACCGCCACGGGTGCGACGATGGCCTTCATGGTCCTGCTGGTGGCGCTCGTCGTCGAGTTCGTCGACATCCTGCGAGCGCTGTTCTAGATTCCCGGTTACGAAAATCGAAGATATGAAAAATGAATGGCCGTTTTCAGCCATTCATTTTTCATATCGCTCACTTTTGTAACTACTCCCCGAGCGTCCGCTCGATCGCGCCCACGAAGGCGTCGAGGTCGGCGGGCTTGCGGGAGGTGATGAGCCTGAAGCCCTCGGCGTCGTCGACGTGCACCTCCTCGTCGACGTAGGTGCCGCCGGCGTTGACGAGGTCCGCGGCGATGTAGCGGCAGGCGGTGAGCGTCTTGCCCTTGAGCATATCGGCGTTGACCAGCAGCCAGGCGCCATGGCAGATCGAGGCGATGGGCTTGCCGGCCTTGGCGAAGCTCTGCGCCAGCTTCTGCGCCACCGGGTCGACGCGCAGGCGGTCGATGTTGCAGGTGCCGCCGGGCACGACGAGCATGTCGTAATCCGCGGCGGAAACCTCGCCGTAGGTGGTGTCGGCGTTGAGGATCTCGCCGGCGTAGCGGTCGTGGCGCAGCGTCTCGACGATGCCGGGCTCGGCCGCCGCCAGCGTCACGTCCGCGCCGTCCGCGCGCAGGTCACGCAGCGGCCGGGTCATCTCGGTCTCCTCGATGCCCCAGTTGCGCACGATGATCAGTACTTTCCTGCCTTCAAGCGATGCTGCCATGTCGGCTCCTTTCACGGTGATGTCCTTGCGTTTCCGTCCCTCCATTGTAGGGACGGCTCACGCCCGGCCGCAGTCGATGCGGTAGAGCGCCCAGCCCTTGGCGTAGGGGGCAAGCGAGCCGAAGTCCCGCACCTTGACGAGGGTGCCCTGGCGCTCGTAGGCGTCGATGAGGTCCTGACGGTGGAAGACGTCGTATTGCTGGCGGAACGTGAACATCTTGAGGCTCGGCGCCTGCGGTCCCATCGCCAGGAAGTACTTGGGCACGCCGCCGTCCACCGGACAGGTGGTCGCGGTGAGCTGACGCGGGTCGCCGGAGCCGAACGCGGCCTCGGTCTGGCCGAAGATGGCGCCATGCTTCTCGTGCATCGGGTTGTAGACCGGGAAGAGCATGTTGGCGCCGAACGCGGCCGAGCCGTACATCGAGCCGTTGAGCGGGTCGGAGATGATGAGCGCGTCGGTGCCGGTGATGGCGACGCTCTGGCGCAGCACCTGGTATTTCACGGCGGTGAGCTGCTCATCGTAGGGCTTGCCCGTGAGGGTCATGTTGCGGGCGATGTCGTCGCGCAGCTCGACGCGGGCCGTGTTGCCGAACTGGCAGGCCAGCGCCAGCGCCGCGAGCACGACGCCGGCGACCACCTTGCCGGCCAGACGCGGGAGCGCGGTGGCCTTGGTTTGCGACATTGTTTTCAGACCCGACTTCAGGTTCGGGCACGCGCGGGCCACGAGGCAGGCGGCGAAGACCAGCAGAGGGACGATCGCGAAGGGAATCATGGTCAGCGGGCGGGTCTCGGCGCGGTACCACGCCGCCGCCACGATGTTGGGGAACCAACCGGTCAGCGAGGTGGAGCAGACGTAGACGAGGCCGACCAGCAGGAAGTCGAGGATGAGCGCGATTGCGTCGCGGCGGACGGCGCGTTCAGGGTCGGTCGGCCTACCGGCAACGGTTGCAACGGCATTCGAATCGGCACTGGCGGCCGGGACAGGTTCGGAATCCGCAACCGAACCAGAACCGGAATCGGCATCGGTATTTGTAGCCGTGCCCGAATCGGCGACGGCCGAATCCGAACCCGCAGCCGCTTCGCCATGGCGACGCGTGCCGACGACCAGCCGCGGCCGCACCACGGCGGCGAGCGCGACCAGCAGGGCGAGGATGACGACGACGGCCATGAACGCGCCCGCCGGACCGCTGACGTTGTCGGTGACGAAGACGCGCAGCGCCTCGGGGACGGTGCGGTTGGGCTTGTAGGTGTGGAACCAGCTCGACGGGTCGAAGTAGCGCGTGGAATGGTAGTGGCCGGTCATATAGAAGAAGAACGCGACCGCGCACGCCACCACCGCGCCCAACGCCGCGACGATGAGTTTCCATGGCAGGCGCATCAGCATGAACGGGGCCATGAGCAGCAGCCAAGTGAAGGCGATGCGCGGGTGGGCGAAGATGCACAGCAGGCCAAGCAGCGCGGTGGCGGCCAGCCAGCGGACGACGTGGCGGCGGGAGGCCATGGCGTCGAAGAGGCGCAGCGTGGCGTAGAGCCAATATGGCAGCAGCGTGGTGGCCAGGCCGAACGAGATCAGCGGGCCGCTCGCCAGCATCTGGAAGGGATGGCTGGCTGACGAGACGGCGAGGACCGGCACGATGACCATCATGCAGCAGGAGAACGGGCGGGCCGAGAGGGCCTTCGGGGACGCTTCGTCATGTCCCGACCCGCTCGCGTCGGCCGCGCCCAACCGTGCCGCACGCCCGTCGACCTGGCGCGTCCAATAGCTGGCCAGCAGGCTCATGCCCGCCGGCCACACCAGACCGGAGGTGGCGAGCCAGACGATATTGAAGGCGGCGTAGATGCTCACGTTGACGCCGATCAGACGCCCTGCGGCGATCAGGCCGGCGGCGATCAGGTGGAACATGGGCGGGTAGTAGGCGTCGTTGGGCCACAGGCGCAGCGCGGCGCCGACGCCCTCACGCAGGATCTTGCGAATGAAGTAATAATGCGCCGGGGCGTCGATCTGCTGCAGCGGCAGGCTCCACGCGCCGGCCCCATTCGGGAACCAGGCCACGACGATGCCGAACGCCGCGAGGACCCCCGCCACCGCGCTCAGCGGCAGCGCCCACGCGCGCCATCCTCTGTTCCATATCCGCTTGACCATCACTCACATGGTAGCGGAACCGCGGCCGCGTGGGGCTCCGCCGGCCTATCTCGTAACCAAATCTGCATCTCGCCGACGCCCCACGCGACGGCCGCGCGCCAAGCCGACCTGTATGGCATCGAGGCCCCGTAAACGTTGCCCACACTGCGGCCTACCATCATATAAGGTCCCGCCGCGCACAGGTGGCAGCGGCGCATACGGGACGAGGCGCGCGGGGCGGCCGGCACAGACCAGCCGCGCGGCCAGGCCCGGACCGCAGGATTCCTAGGAAACGAGGGGCGGATGTTCGTACTGACCAATGCATGGACGACGGTATGGCGCCACAAATGGCGCAGTCTCGCGATCATGGTGGTCGCGGCACTGGTCATGTTCGGCGGCGTCTTCGCCACGGCCGTGCACACCGCCCAGCACCGGGCCCACACCACGGCCTACCGCACGCACCAGGTCACCGCGGTCATCCGCCCGACCGTCAAGGAGCGCATCCGCCAGTCCAACGCCGACTCCTCGGTCACCAAGCAGTACCTTTCGCTCGACGACTACACCAGCTACCTGATGGGCCTGCAGCAGGCCGGCATCCAGCCGCAGTACTCGATGAGCGTCTCCATGCCCATGCGCCAGACGGGCGCGGCGAAGGCAATCGCGGGCAAGGCCGACCGGGACGCCCAGAGCACCGGCGGCGAATACACGCTCTACGGCCTCTACGACAGCCATTCGGAGGACGTGAACATCCCCGGCAAGTTCAGGGTGACCCAGGGCAAGGGGCTCGACTACAAGTCGAAGAAGGGCAAAAGCGCCCTGGTCTCCGAGGCCTTCGCCAGGAAGAACAACCTGAAGCCCGGCTCGAAATTCAGCGTCGCCAATCCCAACGACGCCGCCAAGACCTACGCCTTCACCGTGCGCGGCGTCTACGCCTACACCGATCCGGCGCCGAAGGGCATGGGCGGCGACGCCAGGCTCGCCAAGAACAACCGCGCCAACGCCATCTACGTGGGCCCCTATGCCTTCGCCGACAACAAGCTCAACGACGACTCGGCGATCGGCTGGGCCGTGGCCAGGTTCGACGTCGGCTTCCGGTTCAACAGCCCCGACGAATACCAGATGTTCACCCAGCTCATCAGCTCGCGCAAGCTCGCCAAGGGCTACCGGATGAGCACGCCCGACCTCGACCGCTACGTCGCCTCCCTCAAGCCGCTCGACCGCTTCGACGCCCGGATGAGGCGCATGAGCATCGGGCTCTACGCGATGTGTGGGGCGCTCGCGCTGGCGCTGGTGGCGCTGAGCCTGTGCGGCAGGCGCGACGAGATCGCCATGGACATGGTCATCGGCGTGGTGCGTGGCCGCATCGGCTGGCAGTTCGCCCTGGAGACGCTGATGCCTTCGCTGCCGGGCCTGCTGGTAGGTGGCGTCGCCTCCGCGTTCGCTTCCAAGCCGTTGGGTGCGGCGCTGGTCGGCGGCAACGCGGCCAGGGTCGGTTCCGCCTGCTTCAAGCCGATGTGGTATTGCCTCGGGTTCGTGGCGCTGCTGGCGACGATGGCCTTCATGAGGGCCATCGTCGCGCGTATCGACCCGGTGTTCGACGTGCGGCAAGGCGGGCTGGGCGGCTCCGATACCGACGCATCCGAATCCAAGACCGATGCCGATCGGGACGCAGGCACAGATACAACGGACGGCACCGAGACGAGCGAGGAGGCGGAAGCATGAGCAGGAACACGGACGAAGCCAAGGACGGAACCGAGGACGAGGCCATGGCCAGGAACACGGACAAGGCAAGCGACAAGGCAGCTCAGATGAACGACGACTCCACCGACCAGAAGACCAAGGGCAGGGACAAGGACAACGACGCTGACACCTCCGGGGAGACCGCTACGGACGCATCGGAAACTCCCGAGGAAGTGGCCTATAGCGTCGTGTTCGACGACGAGGACGATGCCCTTCTCGATCTCGACGATGCCGATGACGACACCGCCGGCGAAGACGACGATGCCGTTGCCGAGGCCGACGCTGGCGCCAATGACGAGACCGAAGCCGCTGAGGATGGCGAGACGAAGGAAGCCCTGACTTCCAAAGATCCGTCACGCTCCGGCAAGGCGGACGGCGAATCCGCCGCTTCCGACAGCTCCCCGAAAGGCAAGACCAAGGCCAGTACGCACGATTCCGGCAAGACCGACTCTTCCTCCAAACCCAAGGCCAAGACCCGCAAACCCGCCAAGTCCCCGGCCGCCGAGCCCGCCTCGGCACTCGCCTCGAAGATCGACAGGGCGGAGGCCATCGAGGACAACATCCTGCTCAAGCCCAACCCCACCTTCGCCTTCGACCACGTCACGCTGCGCAACCGCAAGACCGGCCGCAACGCGCTCGACGACATCGACTGGCAGTTCTTCGCCGGCAAGCTCTACCTGCTGCGCGACGCCGATGACGAGCAGCGCCGGGCGTTCCTCGGCGCGGCGAGCGGCTTCCTGCGCCTCGACATCGGCCAGGTCACCGTGCGCAGCGTGAGCCTGATCGAGCTGGACACCGCCGAGATCCGCGGGCACCGCATCGCCCTGCTCACCCAGCGCCACAACCTGCGCGGCGACCTCGACGCGCTGGCCAACCTGACCTTCACGATGAAGTCCACCGGCCGCACGTTCCTCGAACCCGTGCCGGTGCGGGCGCGCAAGCTGCTCAAACGGGTCGGCTTCGACCAGGCCGCGACCGGGCTGCCGGTGAGCGAGCTGACCGAGCTCAACCAGCGCAGGGTGGCGATCGCCCGCGCGATCAGCTGCGACCCCACGGTCATCCTCGCCGACGACCCGGCGGGCGGCCTGGAGCCGGAGGACAGGGATGCGATTCTCGGTCTGCTCACCAAGCTGGCCCACAGCCGCGATCCGAAATACTGCGTCATCCTCGTCGCCCCCACGCTGGATGCGGCGGACGGCACCTCGGATGCGGATGCCGGCGAAGACGATAAGTCCGGCGACACCACCGACAGCCGACAAGACTCCCTCATCGGCGCCTATCTCGCCGCGGCCGACAAGACCTACGAGTTCTAGAAGACAGCGTCACCAGCGCCGAGACACAGGAATCTCGGCATGCCGTGACCTCACACCTCGCACTTCATCTTGAAGCGCTTGGCCAGGCCCGCGATGTCCGGCACGCCGTACTTGACCACCAGGTCGCGCCACGCCCGCTCGTTCTTCTCGCCGAAGCGGCGGGCCTTGCGCGCGTAGGCCTCGGCCGTCAGGAACCTGGGCGGGATGGATTTGCTGTTGTATTTGTCGGCCACCATCACCACCTCCTGCTCGAGGTTCATCGGCACATAGTCGGCCGGCGGCAACGGCAGGTGCTGCGAGACGACCTGCTCGCGGGTCAGCCCCACGCCGGTGTGGTTGCGCGCGAACTGCGCGATGGACTCGTCGACGCCTAGGCCCAGCAGGTAGTCGTATCCGCGCACGCCGTGCAGGATGTAGTTCGGCCCGTCGAATTGCAGCTTGCCGCCGTTCGAGCCGTCGTTGCGAAGCACCAGATAGGTGCCGATGTCGTGCAGCATCGCGCCCACGACGGCCAGGTTCTCGTCGAGCAGACGAGGGGGCACCGTGCCGCCACGCACGCCGTCGGTCGGCGGCACCACGGGGGCCACATGCTTGGCGATGGTGGCGGGGGTGACCGTGGCCGGCATGCCGTCCGCCTTCTTCGCCGGAACCGCGCCCGAAGCGCCAGAGGTACTGGCATTATGAGTGTCCTTGGCATCCGCGCTATTGACAGCGCCGCTGGCTCCTCTTCCTTCGGGCCGCGCCTTCACCGTCAGCCCTCCGTCCAGCGGGTCGAATCCGCCGGTGAGCTCGGGGGCGTTCTTCGGCAGCGTGCAGCGCCTCGTGAACAGCGCGTTCTGCCGCCGCACCAGCTCCCTGGTGATGGTGGCGATGATGACGCAATGGGTGTGGATGAGGTCGTAGGCGGCCGGCGACGGCGCGATCTTGCGGTGCATCTCGTCGACCTGCGCGAGTGTGGGAACGAATCCAGTCATGCTCTCCATTGTAGGGAATGTTTCTTGGGACGCGATTCCCGGCGGTGGCAGCGCATAGCGGTGCAGTGGCGGCGACGACGATAAATGCGGCGAAGGGCGATCGCGCCTCACAGCTCCTGGATGTCGAAGTCCCCGGTGGCGTGCGAGATGACCAGCATATGGTTGTTGGCCAGGTCGCGCCACCCCTCGTCGGCGCGCTGGCGGAACCCGGAGCTCGCCACGACGACGCCCTTGATGCCGTCGCCGCCCGAATCCTGCCCGGAGCCGCCGATGGTGCGGTAGCGGATCGCGTTGTAGTCCTTGGCCTGACCGGTCCAGCCGTAGTCGTCATAGAAGTCGACGATGCCGGCGTGCGTCCGCTCGCTGCCCACGGCGCGCACCGCGACCATACACGAGCCGTCCTGGGCCACGCAGTTGTAGCTGGAGTCGGGGTAGGTCTCGCGCAGCTTGGCGAGGCCCCGGCGCACGGCCTCGGGCAGCTTGAGCCCTTCGCGCATGAAGCGCAGGATGACGGCGAAGAAGATGGCGGAATCGCTGCGTTTGCTGATCTCGCCCAGGATCTCCTGGTCCACGTCGAACTCCGGGTTGTCGAGGATGCTGACGCCGTCGGCCGAGGAGATGTGGCCGTTGTGGATGAAGCTGACGCCGTCCAGGACGAAGGGCTGCTGGTTCTTGAGGATGCCCGGCACCCCGGGGCTGCCCCAGCGCAGGTGCCAGAGGGCGCTGCGGGCCGGCGCCTCGGCCAGCGGCTCGAACTGCCCGTCCTGGTAGGCGGCCATCGTGGTGTGGTACGACCGCTCGTGGCCCACGTCCCAGATCTTCGCCCGGGAGCCCGGCCCGCAATACATCGACACGCCCCAGCCGTCGCGGTGGATCTCGCTGAGACGACGGAAATCGGCGGTGTCGCGCCGCCCGAGGACATCACTCAAACTCAACTGCGCCGCGTTGACGCTATACCCAAGAAGTCTGCACATAAGGCCTCACTATAGCGACCGGTTTTTAAGCGCGCGTGAACCTTGCACGAAAATCGCCATAGATGTTATCTCTACCACGCGCAAACCGACCCGGAACGCCAGCGCCCCGGAGCCGATCGACAGACCGAATCCGGGGCGCTGGCACCCGATGGCGCTTACTTGGCGGCAGGCTCGCCGTCCTTCTTGGAGGCCGAGCCACCGTCCGATTTTGCGGCGGATCTGCCGGTCTTCCTCACGGCGGCCTTCTTGGCGCTCGGTTTGGCAGCCGACTTCGCATCCGCCTTGCCGGCATCCTTCTTGGCAGTGTCCTTCTTGGCAGTGGCCGGGGCGTCGTGCCCGACTTGCTCGGCGGAGGCCTTCCTCTTCGGCTTCGACGCGGCGGCCGACTTGTGGGCATCCGCCTTCCTGGCGTCCGTCTTCGCAGCGTCCTTCACCTTGGGCATCACGATGGTCGTCTCGGCCTCGGTGGGCAGCGGCACGGCCTTCATCGGCAGCGGCACATCCTTCACGGAGACCTTGGCGGCTGCGGACTTGGCCGACGTCTTGACCTTCGCGGACTTCGCTGCGGACTTGGCCTTGCCCGTGGCCTTGGCCGACGTCTTGGCTACGGACTTGGCAGCGGTCTTGGCATCAGCCTTCGTCTCGGCGCCGACCTTGACGACCGCCTTCGCCCCGGCCTCGTCCTTGGTGCGGCGCGGCTTGCGCATCGCCTTGCGCTGCAGGCGCGGCGGCCTGCGGGTGGAGACGAACAGCGGCTGCACCTCGGTCACCGGGTTGTAGGGAGCCAGGCCGAACCACTTGACCGGCGAGCCGGCGAGATGGCGGATGGCGTACTTGGCCTTCAGGCTCAGCGCCTCGCGCGCGGTGATCTTCGACTCCGGCATCAGCGCCTTGTGCACCAGCACGTAGCGCACGGTGCCGATGTCGGGGTCGGCGTCCACCTTCGGGTAGACCGAGGTCTGCAGCGGCAGCTCGCCCGATTCGGAGAGGTCGTGCATCACCTGGTGGATGTAGGCGGGGATGGACTGCGAGACCTTGAAGCCGAGACGGATGCGCACGCGGAAGATATAGTCCGTGTCGAAGTTCTCCACGGAGTACTCACGCGTGAACGGCTCGTCGGTGGTGACCACCGAGACGGCCCACCAGGCGCGGGCGCGCTTGGGATGGTCGGCGAAGATCGAGAAGAAGATGTCGGTGTCGAGCCGGCGCATCTCGGCGTCCGAGGTGAGGTAGACGATGTTGTCGGCGAAATACGGGATGCGGAAGTCGTCATGCAGCTTGGCCAGCGCGGGCTTGAAGTCGCGCGGGCGCATGTGACGGCGCTGCGAGCGCTCGATCTTCGTGCCGTCGTTCCAGGTGATCATGACCAGCAGGATCAGCGCGGTGAGCAGCATCGTGAACCAGCCGCCGTGCAGGAACTTCGCCATGGAGGCGACGAAGAAGAGCGTCTGGATGGCGATGAACACCACAAAGAAGATGCCGGCGAAGACGCGATGGTGGTGGTACCAGATGTAGACGCTCAGCAGGATGGTGGTGGTGATCATCGTGATGGTGAGCGCCAGTCCGTAGGCCGCCGAGATGTGCTCGGAATCCTTGAAGAGGCCCAGCACGCAGAGCGTGGCGACGCAGAGCACCAGGTTGATGACCGGGATGTAGAGCTGGCCGCGCGTGCGGGCCGGGTAGCGCACCTGCAGATGTGGCATCCAGTTGAGGCCGGTGGCCTCCGAGACCATCGTGAAGGCGCCGGTGATCAGGGCCTGCGAGGCGATCACGCCCGCCGCCACGGAGAGGATGACGCCGATGTAGCGCACGTTGGGGCTCATCATCTCGAAGAACGGGTTGACGTTGGCCAGCGCCGTGTTGCCCTGGTTGCGCAGCATCCACGCGCCCTGCCCGAAGTAGTTGAAAACGAGGGCGACGAAGATGAAGGGCCAGGTGAAGTAGATGTTGCCGCGGCCCACGTGGCCCATGTCGGAGTAGAGCGCCTCGGCGCCGGTGGTCGACAGGAAGACGGTGCCCATGATGGCCAGGCCGGCCACGTTGTGCGGGCTGAAGAGGAAGCGGATGCCGTAGACCGGGTTGATGGCCTCGAAGATGGACCAGTCACCGCCGAGGTTGGCGATGCCGGTGATCGCCAGGAAGGCGAACCAGACCATGACCACCGAGCCGAAAACCTTGCCGATGCGCTCGGTGCCGCGCGACTGGACGCTGAAGAGCACCACGATGATGACGACAGTGATCATCAGCGAGAGGTTCTGGTTGTCGTGGAAGACCGGCTGGAAGACCGGGATGGATTTCAGGCCCTCGACTGCCGAGGAGATGGAGACCGCGGGGGTGAGGACCGAGTCCGCCAGGAACGCGGCGCCGCCCAGCATCGCGGGGATGACCAGCCACCGGCCGTACTTGCGGATCAGCGAGAAGAGCGCGAAGATGCCGCCCTCGCCCTTGTTGTCGATGCGCATGGCCACGAAGACGTATTTGACGGTGGTGATCAGCGTGATCGACCAGAAGACCAGCGAGAGCAGGCCGAGCACCGCCGGGCGGTCGATGTTGCCGAGACCGCCCTGGCCGGCGAGGAAGGTCTGCGAGGTGTAGAGCGGCGAGGTGCCGATGTCGCCATAGACCACGCCGAGCGCGACGATGGCCATGCCGAGCGTCACCTTGTCACGGCTGGACTGCATCTTGCGCCACCAGCGGCCGATGGGCCCGTGGCTCGCCTTCGCCAGGCGCTGCGCCTCCTGGCGCTCCTCCTCGCGGTGCTTGGCGATCTCCTTGCGCTCCTCGGCGGTCAGCGTGCGGCGCGAGACCTTGGGGGCGTTGGTGAAGGTGTCGGCGCGGAGCAGCGCGCGCTTCTCGGCCTTCTCCGCGTCGATGGCGTCCTGGCGCACACGCGCCTTGCCGTCGCGTGCGGCCTTCCTGGCCTTGTGGGCCTCCTTGAGCACCTCGCGGCGCACCTCATGGCCACCGATCTTCGCCGCCGAGGTCCGGGACGACTTGGGTTTCGCGGCGGCCTTCGACGTGGTTTTGGATGCGGACCCGGACGCGGATTCCGCGGGCGCCTTGGCCGTCGATGCGGCCGCCGGCTCCGAAGCGCCTTTCGCGGTCGACCTGGCCGCATCCTTCGCGGCGGCTTTCGGAGTCGGTTTCGCGGCCGAACCTGATTGGGGACGCGAAGCCCCCTGCTGCTGTGGTTGCGCCATGACATGCCCTCCCGAGGCGGTGCTTCTCTCCGCATTCACCATAGTTCGCGCCTGTTGCGGACGCTTCATAAACTTAAACCAACGGGCCAGTTTAGCCATCCGGCCTGAATTTGCCAAAAACGACGTGGACATCCAAGATGCGAAAACGTGGCGCGCTGCCCGCACAATGCGATTGCGGCGTTATTCACCGTATTTGGCAAAAATAATTTTCGCGCCGGAACGCAAGCCCTTTATATGCCATAGACGGCCTTCGTAGTGCGCCGTGTCGCTTTGGCTATCTCGCCTATCGGCAAATCCATCGTGTCGGCGAGCGCCCTGAGGGTGTAGGGAATCATGTAAGGCGCGTTGGTGCGGCCGCGGTAGGGCATCGGGGTGAGATAGGGAGCATCGGTCTCCACCATGATATGGTCGAGCCCCACGATGGCCGCCGAGTTGCGGATCTCCTCGTTGCCCTTGAAGCTCGAGGTGCCCGAGAAGCTCAGGTACCAGCCGTGCTCGCGGGCGATCTCGGCCATCTCGGTGTCGCCGGCGTAGCTGTGGAAGACGGTGCGCTCGGGGCTGCCGTCCCTCAGCAACGTCTCGACGACCTCCCTGTGGGCGTCGCGGTCGTGGATCTGCATCGGCAGGTCGAGCTCCTTGGCCAGCGCGATGTGGGCGCGGAAGGCCTCGCGCTGGATCTCCATCGCCGCCGCACCGGTGCGGAAGAGATCCATGCCCGTCTCGCCGATCGCCACCACCTGCTCGGGGTAGGTGGTCGCCAGGCGGTGCACCTCGGCCAGCGCGTCCTCGAAGCTCACGTCATGCCAGGGCTGGTATTTCAGCGGCAGGCCGTCGGGGCCGGGCACGCCGCGATGGCCGTGCAGCACCGCCTCGTTGGGGTGGATGGCCAGGGCGTTGTGGACGCAGTCGGGGTGGTCGAGCGCCACCTGCACCGCCACCTTGAGGTTGGGTAGCTCGCAGCCCACCTCGATGACGCCCTCGACACCGACCGCCTTGGCCTGCTCGAGGATCTCGTCGACGTCGTAGACCGGCACGGGCGGCTGGTCGCGCTCGAGGGCCTGCCGGTTCATCTCCTCGGCGAATGCGGGGACGGATTCGATGTGGGTGTGGTTGTCGATCACCTGCGCGTCGGCCGGCAGGGCTTCGGGCGCCGGCGCCCAGCTGCGGTCACGATGTCGTCTGCTCATGCCCCCAATCCTAGTCGCCGTATGGCCTGCGGACGCCATGGCGACGACGTATCGGAACAGGATTAAGGTAGGAGTCAATATTTTCGAAAACGTACGGACCACATGGCAAGGAGCATTCATGGCTGCATCGACGACCAACGGCAACGCCGCCAAGGCACTGGGAAGCGACGAGATCAGGCACTACAGCGAGGCGTTCAACGGGCAGCGGGCCAACCGGGTGGCGGCCAACGCGGCCGTCTCGGCCGGTGTGCTCAAGGCCGCGACTGACTACCACGGGGCGCGCGCCATGCCCCGCGACTTCTCGATCGAGCTCAAGCAGGGCGCGATCACCAACCAGGAGCGCTCGGGCCGCTGCTGGATGTTCGCCGCGCTCAACACGCTGCGCTACGAGGTGATGCACCGCTGGAACCTCGAGGATTTCGAGTTCTCGGAGACCTACCTTTTCTTCTGGGACAAGGTGGAGAAGTCGAACGCCTACCTCGAGAACGTGCTCGCCACGCTCGACGAGCCGACCGACAGCCGCCTCTTCCAGGCCATCAACGAGTACCCGGCCGACGACGGCGGCTGGTGGCAGATGTTCGTGGGCCTGGTCGACAAGTATGGCCTGATGCCGAAATCCGCCTACCCCGAATCCGCGAATTCGCGCGATTCCCTCTATTTCACGGAATACCTGACCATGAAGCTGCACGAGTTCGCCATCGACCTACGCGACCGCCACGAGGCCGGGGCCACGCTCGAGGAACTGCGCGACATCAAGGTCAAGGACATGGAGACCATCTACCGCATCTGCGCGGTGGCGCTCGGCGAGCCGCCGGCCACCTTCGATTTCCTCGCGCGGGTCAAGGGCGACGATGACGACAAGAGCGACGAAAACGGCAAGAAAGATGCCAAGGACTCCGCCGCCCAGAAGGCCGCCGACGCCAAACGCAAGGCCGACGCGAAGGCCGGCATCGACACTTCCAAGCAGATCCGCGAATACGGCATCACCCCGATGGAGTTCTACCACAAATACGTGCCGGTGGACGTGGACGATTTCGTCACCATCTGCAACGCGCCGATGAAGCGTACCCCGTTCAACAAGCACTACGAGATCAAATACTCCTCCAACATCGCCGAGCTGCCGGGCATGCGTTACGTCAACGTGGCGGCCGACGTCTTCCACAAGGCCGCGATCGATCAGCTCACCGCCGGCCACCCTATCTGGTTCGCCTGCGATTGCGACAAGTTCGCCCTGCGCGGCCCCGGCGTCTTCGACGAGGCGACCGTGCGCGTCGACCAGCTGTTCGGCACCACGTTCGACATAAGCAAGGCGCAGGGCCTCGAATACGGCGACTGCCCGAGCAACCACGCGATGACGCTCACCGGCGTGAACATCGCGCCCGACGGCCAGGCCGACCGCTGGAAGATCGAGAACAGCTGGGGCAAGGCCAACGGCGAGGACGGCTACTACGTCGCCTCCGACCAGTGGTTCGGCCGCTTCGTCACCGAGCTCATCATCCGCAAGGAGTTCCTGAGCCCGGAGATCCTCGCCATCGCCGGGCAGGAGCCGGTGATGCTCGAGCCGTGGGAGCCGATCACCGCCCGCTGCGAATAGGCGGCTGAGGGGCGAAACCCCGGCCGCTCCCCGATGCCGGAAACGCATAGACTGGTGGAAGAACGACATCAAGGAGCGGCAATGACGACAACCAGCGACAGCGACGACGAGACCCAAGGCACCAAGACCACCTTCAGCACCGACGAGTTCCTGAGCGGCCTCGACGCCATCTTCGACGCGCACCAGGCCGCCACCAAGGCCGAGCCCTACCTGTTGCAGGCCATGACCAATGCCGAGAATGCCGGCGACGACGCGGGCCTGCTCACCGTGCTCAACGAGACGATGGGCTTCTACCGCTCGCACGGCAAGCACCAGGAGAACCAGTGGATCATCCAGCGCGCGCTGGAACTGGGCCTCAAGATGCGCATCGACGGCACCGAGGCCTGGACCACCACGCTCATCAACGCGGCCACCGGCATGCGCGCGGCCAAGCAATACGACCAGGCCAAGGACCTCTACCGGCAGGCGCTGGAATCGGCCAGGACGACGCTGAAGCCCACCGACCGGCGCGTGGCGGCGCTGCACAACAACATCTCCATGCTCTATAGCGAGACCGGCGACCTGGAGAAGGCGCAGCACGAGCTCGAGGCGGCGCTCGGCGTGCTCGAGGCGTCCAGCGTCAACGCCGAGGCCGACATCGACGTGGCCTCCACCCACACCAACCTCGCACTGGTGCTGCTGCAGCGGGCCAGCGGGGCCTCCCAGGCGCCATCCGGGCGCGACGAACTGCTGCGGCAGGCCATGGCGCACGCGGCGAAGGCCCTCAGGATCTACGAGACCGGCCACCTACAGCACAGCGCCCACTACGCCTCGGCCCTGGCCGGATACGCGCAGACCTGCTTCGCCGCCGGCCAGTTCGCCAAGGCCGTGGCCACCTACCGCAAGGCGCTCGACATCATCGTGGAATGCTATGGCAAGGACACCGATTACTACCGCATCACCGCGGCGAACCTGGCCGAGGCACAGCATGCCGCGGACGCGATGAAGGAGCACGAGCAACGAGACGGACACGATGACGGGGCCGCGCAGGGCAAGGAAACCAGAGACGAGACGGCACCTGCAACGGCAACGACTCCGGCCGCCGCGCCCTCGACGAAACAGACTCCGGAATCGTCTCAATCGACCGAGTCATCTCCATCCTCCGTACCCAAGCCCCGGCCCGACATCAAGGGCCTCAAGCTCGCCCGCGCCTACTGGCAGACCTATGGCAAGCCGCTGATCGCCGAGAAATACCCCGACTACCAGGGCCGCATCGCCGCCGGGTTGGTGGGCCACGGCTCGGAATGCTACGGCTTCGACGACGAGTTCTCGCACGACCACGACTTCGGCCCGGGCTTCTGCCTGTGGCTCGACGACGAGGACTACGAGGCCATCGGAGACAAGCTTCAGGCCGACTACGAGGCCCTGCCGCAGGAGTTCATGGGCTTCGGCCCCCGCGAGCAGACCGCACGCGCGCAGGGCGGCTCACGGCGCGTGGGCGTCTTCCGCATCGGCGACTTCTTCGAGTCGATCACCGGCTACCGCCAGGCCCCGCCCGCCGAGAAGCCGCACGAGTGGCTGCTGCTCGACGAGCCGACGCTGGCCGCGGCGACCAACGGCGAGGTGTTCGCCGACCCGCTCGGCCTCTTCTCCAAGACGCGCCAGGGCTTCAAGGCGATGCCCGACGACGTGCGCCTCTCGCTTCTCTCGCGCCGGCTCGGCATGGTCGCGCAGGCCGGCCAATACAACCTGCCCCGCATGCTGAAGCGCGGCGATGGCGCGGCGGCGTGGCTCTCCATCCACGAGTTCGCCAGCAACGTCATCTCGCTGGTCTTCCTATTGAACGAGCCGATGCGCGCAGGCTACATGCCCTATTACAAGTGGCAGTTCAAGGCGCTGCGCAAGCTCAGCGGCATGATGTTCGCCGTGCTGCCCGACGTCTGCGCGCGGCTCGAGAACGTGCTGCGCCTCTCGTCGGCGGCCTGCTTCGGCGGGGCCGGGTTCGGCGAGGGCGGCAAGGGCAGCAAGCCCGCACAGGAGCAGGTGCAGTCGATCGTGGAGGGCATCTGCGTGAGCATCGTCGACGAGCTCAAGCGCGAGGGCCTCACCGACAGCGACGAGGCGTTCCTGGAGTGGCAGCGGCCCTATGTGGAGGCGCATATCGGCGGCGGCGACAGTGTGCTGCGCAGCCTCTAGCGCGGCCGGCCACACGGCGCGAGGCTTATCTGGCAACGTGAATACGATGGGCACAAGGAAAGTGAGTCAATCATGACGGATACGGCGACGAAGCACAGCGGGCAGGGCAACAAGGATGCCGGCCCCGACCTCGACCTGGTCGAGCGGGTGATCAAGAGCGAGTGGAGCCAGTTCCAGCGCACCGACAACGAGGGCGGCCGCGCGGCCTGCCAGGGCAACTGGCCCACCTTCCATCAGATGCGCTTCAGCCAGTTCATCACCTGGCCCACGCCACTGCTCGCCAGCTACGCGCGCGACCTCGAGGCCGCCGAGCGCATTGGACGCAACCTCATCACCGAGAAATACGGGCGCATGATGGCCTCCACCTACCCCGACGAGTTCCGTCGCGACATCGAGCCCTATATCCCCAAACTCACCGCCGAACGCGTGGCGGCGCAGGAGCCGGTCATCAGCCAGCAGGTGGCGTGGGCCGACGATTTCCGCACCCGCTACCCGAAGCTCGGCCGCGAGATGCGCGTGCTGCGCACCAGCGAGGACACCGGCGAGAACACCTCGTTCGAGACCTACCTGCGCGGCGAGCTCGGCACCTACTCCGACGCCACCTTCGAGCTCTACCGCTCGTTCATCGAGACGCTGGCCAAGTCCGGCCACAACCTCACCGAGGAGACGATCCGCAACACCGTGCTGCTGGGCGGCTTCCAGTCCCTCGACGACGCCGAGGCCCAGCAGCGGCAGTAGGCCCACTACTGAACACCATGAATCACCCAATCCGGTCCATCCGGCTCATCCGGCTCATTCCGTCCCGTCCGCCACACCGGGACAAGAACAACCTGCATCCTCAGACATTGCTTTTGTAGCTCCAACATGGTCCCAAGCTACAAAAGCATCATCAGCCACCGCCAAATGTGCCATTTGTAGCTCCCACGAGACAATCGGCGACAAATGCCTTGTCGGAATTCGATAGGCCTGTCATTTATAGCTTGAACATGGCGATCGGCGACAAATGCGTCACCGAGCTCCGCCGACCGTCAAGGTTGACGCATAACGCCGCTGCCGGAGCGGCCTTGCGGGACAAGGATTTCACCGACTCGAAGCGGACAAGAGAAAAGCCCGGCGGAGAGAAGCCGCCGGGCGAGAGAGAAGAGAGAAGAAGGTTCAGTTATGAAGTTCGAAAGGAACTCCGCCAACGATCGAAATCGCTGACATGATTAATATAACCGCGTCTTCCTTGGAATTACGCGATGCAAAGCTTAGAAAGTACTGAAAATACTGTAAAGATTCTGTGTACATAACGCGGTTTGTCGCATTTTCAGCCGGATTTTGTGACCTAGGTTGCATTCCCTTCGGCCCGAACCCGCCAAACCGGCACCGAATCCATCCACAGCAGTATGCCCGACTCCATTCCCGAAACCGAACCAACCCGTACGGTTCCAACCGGCTTCATGACTAGAGTCAAAGCCATCGGCGCGTCACGACCAATTCTGCACCAGACATCAAATCAATCGGCACGGTCCAGTCCAATTTCATATCCGAAACCGAAATCGTCGACACGCCCCATCCGACTCCATGTTCAACGCCAAAGTTACCGGCACAGTTCATCCGTTTCCAGGCACGTGACCGATCGCGTCAGCCGCTTGGGCAAACCCGGCAAAGCGAACGCCGCGCGACTCGAACGGAGCCACGCGGCGCAAACCTCACTTCTCTTCGGAGCCTTCGAGCTTGGCCTTCGCCTCGGCGAGACGCTCGGCCTCGGCCTCCTGGCGCGCCTTGAGGTCGGCGTCGAAGCGCGCGAGCTCCTCGTCGACGGCCTCCGGCGGGATCTTGGCGAAGATCGGATGCGGCTTCGGCACGGGCGTGCCGGCCACCAGCGTCTCGCTCTCCCAAGGGTGCACCGTCTCGCCGAGCTTGTAGTCGCCGGTGATGATGGGGTATTTGAAGCCGGGCTTGTCGAGATCCTCGACCTCCTCGAGACGGGGCAGCGGCGAGAACGTGCCCTTGCCGCCGAGCGCCTCCCACACCTTCTGCGCGGCATGGGGCAGGAAGGGGGCGAGCAGGTGGTTCGCGTCGCTGACGGCCTGCGCGCAGGTGTGCAGCACGGTGCCCAGGCGCTTGGCGTCGTCCTTGATCTTCCAGGGCTCCACGGCCGAGATGTACTTGTTGATGTCGCCGACCACCTTCATCGCCTCGTTGAGGGCGTTCTTCTGGTGGTGGCGCTCGATGAGCCCGCCGACCACGTCGAAGGCGGCCGCGGTCTCCTCGAGCAGTGCGCGGTCCTCGGTGGTCATGGAGTCCTCGTCAAGCTCGGGGATCTCGCCGAAGTTCTTGTACATGAGGTTGGCCACGCGGTTGACCAGGTTGCCCCAGCTGGCGGCGAGCTCCTCGTTGTTGTGGCGCACGAACTCGGACCAGGTGAAGTCGGCGTCGGAGGTCTCGGGGCCGGCCACGGAGATGTAGTAGCGCACCGCGTCCACGGGGTAGCGCGCCAGGATGTCCTTGACATAGATGACGATGCCGCGCGAGGAGCTGAACTTCTTGCCCTCCATGGTCATGAACTCGCTGGCGACCACCTGCTCGGGCAGGTTGAGCTCGCCGAACTCGCCGGGCTCGCCGCCCTTGGATCCCTTGCCGTCGTAGGCCAGGATCTCGGAGGGCCAGATCTGGGAGTGGAAGGTGATGTTGTCCTTGCCCATGAAGTAGTAGGCGGGCGACTTCGGGTCGTTCCACCACTTCTTCCACGCGTCGGGCTCGCCCTTGCGCCGCGCCCATTCGATCGAGGCCGAAAGGTAGCCGATCACGGCGTCGAACCACACGTAGAGCTTCTTGTTGGGGTTGTCGATCCAGCCGTCGACGGGCACCGGGATGCCCCAGTCGATGTCGCGGGTGATGGCGCGCGGCTTGACCTCCTTGAAGAGGCCGAGCGAGAAGTTGATGACGTTGGTGCGCCAGCCCTCGCGCGACTTCAGCCACGTGAGGTTGGCCTCGGCGAGCGCCGGCAGGTCGAGGAAGAAGTGCTCGGTCTCCTCGAAGTGCGGCGTCTCGCCGTTGATCTTCGAGACCGGGTTGAGCAGTTCGTCCGGGTCGAGTTCGTTGCCGCAGTTGTCGCACTGGTCGCCGCGGGCGCCGTCGGCCCCGCAGATCGGGCAGGTGCCCTCGATGTAGCGGTCGGGCAGGGTGCGGCCGGTGGAAGGCGAGATGGCCACCTTCTGCTTGCCCTTGTAGAGGTACCCGTTCTTCAGGCACTGCTTGAACATCTCCTGGACGACGTGCTCGTGGTTGCCCGTCGTGGTGCGGGTGAAGAGGTCGTAGCTCAGGCCGAGGTCGCAGAGGTCCTTGGCGATCACGCGGTTGTAGCGGTTGGCGAGCTCCTGCGGGCCCACGCCTTCCTTGTCGGCCTCCACGAGGATGGGGGTGCCGTGCTCGTCGGTGCCGGAGACCATGAGGACATCGTTGCCCTTCATGCGCTCGAAGCGCGCGTAGACATCGGAGGGCACGCCGAAACCTGCGACGTGGCCGATGTGGCGGGGGCCGTTCGCATACGGCCAGGCAACGTTCACCAAAATATGAGTCATATCTATCGATTATTGGGCCCAGCGGGGACAGCAGGGCCGCCTTCCCTCCGGCTTCGTCCGCCGTGGGCCCGTATCCGGCAGGCGGGCGCCGGAGCCCGGGCGACCCGTCCACCGGGTCATCCACATTTTTCGCGGACCGGTTCGGGGTTATCCACATATGCACTTTTCGGCCGATCCGATTGGCGCGACGCCGTCCGTTTCCCTACGCTGGCTGGCATGAGGACCACAACCACTATCAGCAATGCAGCAAACCTCCCGACGGCACGCACGACGACGCGCACGGCCGCTGGAACGCAGAGGCGCCACGATACCGCCGCCGGAACGCAGACGCGCCACGGCACGGTCATCCGCCGCTCGACGCTGCCGCCGCCCATGTTCGGCAACCCGATGCTCACCAGCAACCGCGACCTGCCCGGCCCGCTGAGCATGCGGCGGCTCAACGACTACGGCGCGGTGCGCCAGCTGGACGAGGCCAACGGCTACCTGTGCGAGTATTCCGACACCCTGTTCGGCCGCGGGCGCATCATGACCAACCTCGTGCCACGCACCTGCATCGCCTGCTCCACCAACGCGCTGTGGGTGTGGATGGGCGGCGACTTCCCCGACGTCATCAAGGTGATCACGGATTCGCACTACCGCTCACGGGTCTACGGCAGGCCCATCGTCACGTTCAACCGCCGGGCGCCCGCCGGACAGGTCAGCGAGATAGGCGGGCTCCGGCTCACCTCGCCGACGCGCACGGCCTGCGACGTCGCGCTGCTGGAGGACGGGGAGATGGATTCGAAGGGGCGCAAGGAGACGATCTGCGCCATGATCGAGGAGTTCCACATCGAGCCCGCCGACTGCCTCGACATCCTCGACGCCAACCGCTTCTGGCGCAACGCCCCGAGGGCACGGGCGTTCTTCAGGGCCATCCTGCACTGCTTCTAGGGGACGCCGACGCCCCATTGCATATGCAGACAGATATATGGATATATGCAGGTAGCAGCCGGCGACCGCCGACGGCGATTAACGACCACGGACGACCGCGAGCGGCCACACAGACGACTACAGACAGCCACATACGAAAGCGGTCATGGAAGCTACGGGCGAAGCCGAGCGCCGATGGCTACCGACGCACCAAAAGGAGGCGAACAGGCGATGAGCACAAGCAGAGACCGCCGCGCCAAACCGTCCCACAGGCGATGGTTCCCGCATCGGCGCAAGCATGCGGACGAAGACGGGCGGGAACACGCGCCTGCCACCAGGCTGCGCGGCATGGCAGCCAACCGGAATGGCGGGCACCCATTCTCCCACACCGCATCCGGCCGCACCGCTCCCCCGCAGCCGCCACTGCGCCTCACCCCGCTGATGGCCTGCGACGAGAACACCGACGAGCGGATCCTGTGGTACATCGTCCGGCACGCGCCGGGGCTGCGCAAGTGGATCATCGCCAATCCGGCGGCCGGCCCGGAGCTGCTGGAGGCCGTCTCGCAGGCGGGCGGCCCGGGCGTGCGCGAGGGCTTCGCGGTGCTCTTCGGCGAGGTCGAGGCTTGAAAGGTCCAAGAAAAGCCTTCGTCATCAATACATAGAAGTAAAAAATATTAGACAAGGTAAAATATGCACCAGCCGGTTTCGCCGATGGCTAAGTGATGGCCAATCGACGACCAGACGCGCGACCGAAATACGGCGGTACGGGGCCAATACCCCGAAAACCGTAATAAACACAGACGTTTCTCGAGACCCCGGCGACGCCACGACCGGCCGAAAATGCAACGCCATGGCAACGCCGAAACACTCAATAAATAGACAAACAAACGTCGTAGCGGATGAAAAAACGGTAAACTAGATAAACATCTTTTGTAGCCACCGCGCTTTCGCCGCGATGGACCGTGGAGCAAAAGATCCGGAACCCGGAACGAAAAACGGACTCGACAGGCGCCCGCACGGCTGTGCGGAGCCCACGAAATCACGGCAGGCATGCCGAGCCGGCGAGGACGGGAACCTCGGCTGGCCAGACACGAGAACGCAGGGTGCGCCGCACCCGACCGCATAGCCGCACGCAAGCAGGCAGACCCGAACGAGGGCCGCCGCACCGAGTCACCGCAGGACCGGACCCGTAACGCAAGCACGCGCCACAGGGACAGACAGACAACACATGGAGGTTGCGTATGCCATCATCGCACGACCATCAGAACCACGCCTCGCGCCAATACCGTCCCTCCCGCCACAGGCCGCACCTGCCCCATCCGCACATGCCCCACATGCCCGGCCGACGTCGCAACCGCCAAGGAGCGAAGTCCAAGCCGCGCATGCGCAAGATCCAGCTGCGCCGCCAGTTCCTGCGCCAGCAGGACGTCACCGTCGTCGAGGAGAAGACCCTGAAGCAGGCCATCGCGGGCACCGTAGTGGGCAACTTCATGGAATGGTATGACTTCGGCATCTACGGCTACCTCGCGGTGACCATGGCCAGCGTCTTCACCAGCGGCCTGCCGAAAAGCATGAGCCTGATCGTGATGCTGCTCGGCTTCGCCGTGAGCTTCCTCGTGCGCCCCCTGGGCGGCATCGTGCTCGGCCCCCTCGGCGACCGCGTGGGCCGTCAGAAGGTACTGTTCCTGACCATGGGCATGATGGTGGTCTCCACCGCGCTCATCGGCATCCTGCCCACCAGCCGCCAGATCGGCGCGTGGGCCATCGTGCCGCTCTACGCCCTGCAGATGGTTCAGGGCTTCTCGACCGGCGGCGAGTATTCCGGCGCGACCACCTACATTTCGGAATTCTCCCCCGACCGCAAGCGTGGCTTCTACAGCGCCTGGCTCGACATGGGCTCCTACATCGGCTCGGCGGTCGGCGCCATGATGGTGGCACTGACCACCACGATCGCCGAACACGGCTGGGGCGTCGACGCCATGGCCAACGGCGGCTGGCGCATCCCCTACCTGCTCACCATCCCACTGGGCGTCATCGCCATGGCCCTGCGCAGCCGCATCCCGGAGACCCCGCAGTTCGCGGCGCACCAGGACCGCCAGAAGGAGGAGCAGCAGGAGCTGACGCACGAGGCCCGCGAGGCCGCCTGGCGACGGGTCCCCGCCTCCGACCGCCCCGGCACCATGATGTACGTCATCAAGCGCCACTGGCGCCGTCTGCTCATCGCCGTGGCCATCGTGGCCGCCACCAACACGGCCGGCTACCTGCTCACCAGCTACATGCCCACCTACCTGCGCGAGGAGGTCGGCACCTCGCCCACCATGGCCGCCGCGGCCACCGCGCCCGTGCTCATCATCATGGCGCTGTGCCTGCCGCTCATCGGCCACCTCTCCGACATCGTGGGCCGCAAGCCGGTCTATTCGGTGGCGGTCATCTCCACGTTCGTGCTGGTCTACCCGGCCTTCCAGCTGCTGCACCACGGCACGTTCTGGGCCATCCAGGGCGCGCTGGCGATGCTCGCCATCCCCGTGGCCTTCTACGCCGGGGTCTCCGCGAGCACGCTGCCGGCGCTCTTCCCCACCGAGTCGCGTTTCTCGGGCATGGGCCTCTCCTATAACTTCGCCGTCTCGCTGTTCGGCGGCACCTCGCCGCTGATCTCGCAGGCGCTGATCACCTTCACCGGCAACCACGACATGCCCGGCTTCTACATCATGTTCTTCGCGATCTTCAGCGGCATCGCCACCCTGGTGATGCGCGAGTCCTCGCGGGCCCCGCTGCCCGGCTCGATGCCGACGGTGGGCAGCGACGCCGAGGCGAAGTTCCTCGTACGCACCCAGGAGATGAACCCGAAGATCGACACCAGCACCATGCCGATGCCCCTGGTCACCGTCGAGATTCCCGCCGGGCAGATGCTGCCCCAGCGCCCCGAGAACATCAAGCCCGTGAAGAAGGACGAGCGCAAGGGCAAGGACGCGGATAAGTCCGAGGGCGAATCCAAGCCGGGTTCCAGCTCGGCCTCGAAGGCCAAGTAAGAACCAGCATCGACCTTGCGACCGAGTAAGTCGGCAGCCAAAAGAACGCCTTTCCGACACAGCGATGTGCATGTCGGAAAGGCGTTTTCATATGTGCATGAGCGGGCGAACCCCGCACGCACGCCAGCAGCCCATGGCAGGCTCCCTATACGGCGAACGGCAATCACCCCATTGAGCGCAATAGTTCCGACCGCGCATCAAGCCCATTCCCCGGCCGTCCCGGAGCGTGCGTCCACCCAACTCGAACATGACCAAGGCCAGACGAGGCAACCCCTCACACCCTCAAACGGACACGCTTTTTGGCCGTCCTGCCCAACATTGACGCAGCCACTCCTACCAGAGATTGGCTCATCGCCGGCCAATCCAATCGGTCCGATAAAAAACGGGCCCGAGGTGTTGCCCTCGGACCCGTTGGTCTTTCAGTTTTCAGTGGCGAACATCAGTCACGACGACGCATCGCGATCCACGCGGCCGCGCCGGCGGCCATCAGCATGAGCGAGACCACCAGAAGAGGCATGGTCGCGCTGCCCGTGGAAGCCAGGCGGGACTGGGCATCAGCGGCCTTGGCCTTGTTGCCGGCCTTGTTGCCGGCCTTGTCGGCGGCTGAGCCGGTCTGGTCGGAGGCCGTGCCATCAGAATCATTGCCATTCGAAACGGTGCCGTTGGAACCGTTGTCACCCGTGGAAGGCTCCTCTGAGGTAGCGTCCTTCTCCCAGGCGGCGGTCAGCACGATCTGGGCGTACGGCTCGTTCGCCCTGGTCTCGGAATCAACACCGGTCACCATATCGTCCTTGGCCTGGAACTTCTCGCCGGGCTGATAGGTCTTGCCCTCGCCGTTGACCTGCCAGCCTGCGAAATGATACTTATCCTTGGCATATGTCGACGGCGCGGCAGGCAGCTCAATGGAATCGGGCAAATCCCCGCCCAAGTAGGCCACCTTCTGACTATCGCCGTTAGCTTCCGTACCTGGCTCGAGCGTCAGCCGGTACTTCGCCCACTTGCCCGTGAACGAGGTCGGACCGTCGACCGAGACCGAAGACCCGGCGCCGTTCAGCAGCTCCTCGCCATCGGCCTGCCAGCCGAGGAAGACGTAGCGATAATCCGTGCCGCCCTGGTTGAAGGTCTTGCTTGGCGCTGCGGGCAGCGTCACCTTGCCATCGGCATTCGCCGCGGCGTCAGCGGGATCGTCCGCATCGTGCCCGGTGCCGGCCGTGAAATCGACGATCGGAGCCCAGTGCGCGGTGAACGTGGTGCTGGTCATGAGGGTCGCGCTGAAGTTGTAGGCGTAGCGGGCGTTCGGCTGGAACCAGCCGAGGAACTTATAGCCGGGACGCGTCGGGTCGGCGGGCTGGGTCGGCGTGAAGAAGGAGAGGCCGTTCTGGCTGATCGGGAACGTCTGGTCCGGCGCGGACGTCGTACCTTCGCCGGCGTCGAACGAGACCACGTACTGCCAGCGTCCGTAAAGGGTCACACCCAGGCGGGGCCTTTCGCCGGCGAAATCGATCGGCATCTGGTCGTATTCGGATTCGCCGCTCGGCGTGACGAAGGTGTCGCCGGGCTGGTAGGTCGTGCCGGTGCCGTCAAGCTTCGTGTTCCAGCCGAGGAAGGTGGCGTTCATCCACTTGCTGGTTTGCCCGGGCTGCGGCAGCGTGATCGAGTCGCCCAGATGGTCGACGCCCGTCTTGGCGAACGCGTTGTAGCGGGTGTCGCCGGAACCATCGGCCTTGGGCACGACGCCCTGGAAGTCGACCGCGTACTTGTTCCAGATGAAGTAGAAGTGGTGCGTGCCGGGCTCAACGGTGTAGTCGTCGGAGTAGCCGGTTCCGGTGCTGGTGGTCAGCGGCTGGCCGGAGCCGTCACGCTCGGTGTTCCAGCCGATGAGATGGTAATAGTACGTCTTCTGGCTGCCGTTTTCGGTGACCTTGTACGAAGGGGTGGCGCCGAAGAAGGTGTCCTTGTTGGTCTTCTGCTCGATCGGCGTCCTCAGGTTGACGGACGAGCCGACCGCAGCGGTCACTGTGACGGTCACCGGGTCATCCTGGGGATGGTCGCGGTTCCAGGCCTCGATGACGACGGTGCCTTGGCTGTCGTCGTCCTGCGTGGAGACCTGAGACTGGGAAGCGTTGGAAGCCGAGACCGCCGAGGCGGAGGCGCCGAGGCCGGTCGCCTCGGGCTTGGAGGACGGGTCACCGGATGCCGCCTGCTGGGGCTTGGTGGCGTTGGACGTGTTGGTTGGATTGGAGGCCGACTGCTCTGTCTGCGCCGGTTGCGCCGAGGAATCGTCGGAAGAGTTTGAGGAACCGGAGGGAATAGCCGCACTGCTCTGCGCGGTCGGTGCCGCGGAATCGATGGATGATGTACTTGAGGCGTTGGCCGCCGGGGCTCCGAAAACGGAAAGGAGCATGGACGCCGCCGTGATGATGATTATTGATTTGTTCATAACACCATCAGTCTTACAGAGATTGCTTGGCGATTACATCTCGTTAGTTGCTATTTCGCCCGATAAAGCACGCACAGCGGTTATTTTTGCGTAATGCGGTTTTTTGATATCAGACAAACGTTGAAATTCCGCCGTTTTTAGCACACCTGTGACCCACGACACAAACGGCGCAGCGAAACGCAATACATGTTCTTCAGGCGCATTCGGGTTTTCGGAACCAGCATATCCATCCCCGATTTTGCGGCCGAGCGGACGATGCCGGCACACTCGCGTCCGAGCCGCGGCCCGCTCAGCGGAAGTGCGATATCAACCGACCACGCCACGCCCACAACTCGCGATGAAGTTCTCTGGCGCGAAACCCATCTTGACGCAGACACCCCAGCACCCACACTCGTTCTCCACACGCGGCAACGACCTGCGACAACCGCCCATGACACGACATCCGCCTGCCATACCACCCATGCGCACACCATGGAACCTGCCGACGGACATCGTCGATACGCTTGCGCCGGGGACCTACTTGAGCTTCAGCGTCTCGGCGTAGACGGCCTTGCGGTTGGCGAGCGAGCCATCGGGCAGCGGGTGCTCGGCGACCACGGCGGCGATGGCGTCCTTGACGCGCAGACCCTGCGCCTTGGAGCGTTCGATGGCGAGCGCGGCCAGATCGGCGACGCTCAGCGCCTGCCCGGTTCCCGCATCGGCCGCGAGCGCCTCCTCCTCTCTGGCGCCGGCGATGACCAGAACGATCTCGCCGCGCGGCGGGTCGTCGACCACGGACTGACGGATCTCGGCGACACTGCCCCGCCGGATCTGCTCGTAGCCCTTGGTGAGCTCGCGGCACAGCGCCATCGGACGGCCGGGGCCGAACTGGTCGAGCAGGTCGTCCATCGTGCCGGCGATGCGGTGCAGGGTCTCGTAGAAGACGATGGTCCGGCGTTCGGCGCGCAGCGAGCGGAACCGTTGGATGCGCTCGTTGTGCTTGCGCGGCACGAATCCCTCGTAGCAGAACCGGTCGGTCGGCAGCCCGGAGAGGGCGAGGGCGTCAAGCACCGCGCTGGGGCCGGGCGCGCAGGTCACCGGCAGATCACGCTCGATGGCTCGGCGCACGATGGCCACGCCCGGGTCGTTGACGGTGGGCATGCCGGCGTCGGAGACCACCAGCACCGTCGCGCCGCGCTCCACCTCGTCCAGCAGGCCATCGGCCTTCTCTCGCTCGTTGTGGTCGTGGTTGGCGACCACCCGGCCGCCCACATGCACGCCCAGCCGGTTGGCCAGATCGTAGAGGCGGCGCGTGTCCTCGGCGGCCACGATGTCGGCCCGCTCGAGCAGCGCGACCAGGCGTGCGGAGGCGTCGCCCATGTTGCCGATCGGCGTCGCAGCCAGCACCACCGTCCCCCGCGGTATCTCCACCACCGGCCCGGCGGGTCCGGAGGGTCTGGCTGTCTTCGCCACAACGTCTTCCGCGCCATTCGTTTCCTCGGCGGCCCGCGCGCTCTCGTTACTCATTACTTGTTCTCCACATGCGTTCCCATTACTCATCACTTGTTCCCCACGCACGGCCCCGCCTCTCACCACGTCATTATTCTTACGGTCCGGCTCGCCGTCATATTCAGGTTCCTGCGTCTTCATACCCCCAAGTATCCATCACCGCGGTGACGCAACCCCCGCCATCGCCGCTCCCTTCGGTCAGCAACAAGACAATCCCGCTAGTTTTCGTACGTTTTGGCCGCCCAAACCGTACGTTTTCTCGCAGGACCGTCCGTTTTCTCACGCGACTGTCTTGTTTCTCGCAGGACCGACCGGTCACTGGCGCAACCACCACATACATACCGCCAGTCTGTCAATTTCAGGAGTAGACCACATGAAATTCCAGGAGTAGACCTAGTGAAATTTCAGGAATAGGGACCATGAACTACCAAAAAGGCAATTAAGCAAGGCAGCCGCCACAACCCCGAACATCATTGGCAACCAACGCTGGGCACCCAATATGGCAGGCCGCTGTCCTTCGGCAACCTGCAGGAGCTCATCGTCTGATCACCCAACAAACCGACCATCGAATCATCCAGCCGGCGATACGGCAACACAGCCGGGGCGAACCGTCGGGCAAGCTTCTTAGAATTCGGCGTAGGCACCGGCGGAGAGACACGCACCATATACACAGCGGCCGCCGCGCGCAGAGGAAGGGAAACCATGCAGTACATCACCAAGACCATCAAGGGCATCGACGGCAGCGTCGCCACACTCACCGGCTACATCGCCGACAACTCCAAGGAGATCGACCCGAACCGTCGCCGTCCGGCGGTGCTCATCTTCCCCGGCGGCGGCTTCAACAAGGTGACCGACCGCGAGGCCGAGCCCATTGCGATGATGGCGCTGGCGGCCGGCGTGCAGGCGTTCGTGCTGCGCTATTCCATCAAGCCCTCGCAGTACCCGGTCCAGATGCTCGAGGGTGCCGAGGCCATGAAACTCATCCGCTCCAACGCCGAAGAGTGGCACGTCGACCCGAAGGCCGTCACCGTCATCGGCTTCTCCTGCGGCGGCCAGCTGGCGGCCTCGATGGCCACCTCCACCGGCGACGACGCGATGCGCGCCAACGGCTACGACCCCGACGAGGTGCGCGCCGACGGACTGGCGCTGTGCTACCCGGTGCTCACCGCCGGCAAATACCGCCACGAGGGCACCATCGAAAAGCTGCTCGGCGACAAGCTGAACGATGAGAAAATGATCGACGAGATCTCGTGCGAGAAGCACGTGGACGCCAAGACGCCGGCCACCTTCATCTGGCAGACCGTCACCGACGCGGTGGTGCCGGTGCAGAACTCACTGCTCTTCCTCAACGCCTGCGTCAAGGCCGGCGTGAGCGTCGAGGCGCACATCTTCCCGCAGGGCCCGCACAGCCTCTCCCTGGCCACCTCCGAAACCGCGGCCGCCGGCAACGACGCGCAGATCGAGCCGAGCGCCCAGGTCTGGACGAGCCTCTGGGCCGCCTGGATCAAGCGCAACTTCGCCAAGTAACGCCGAAACCCACTCACAAAAGTCGAAGATACGACAATGAAAATGGCGGAATTCCGCCAAACATCCGTTGCTATCTTCGACTTGTGTGAGTGGCGTCATCGATAATCCACCACGTTTGTGCAGATTCGCGGGCGCTCGGGCGGCGGCAGGGCCACGGGCGCGCACCCGCTGGTAGTGTGGTGGAGGTTGACAATCGACACGTGACAGACGGGACACCATGGGCTTCATCAAATTCCTCATCGAACTGCTGAAGGATCCGCGCACCATCATCGCCGGCTGGATCTCGATGGGCGTGGCCCCGACGCTCGGCTTCATCTTCCTGATCGTCTTCGTCGAGACCGGCGTGGTTTTCTTCCCGTTCCTGCCCGGCGACTCGCTGCTCTTCGCGGCCGGCTTCTTCGCGGCGCCCGACGCGGTGACCGGCAAATCCGCGCTGCCGCTCTTCGCCCTGCTGCCCGTCATCTGGTCCGCACCGATCATCGGCGACCAGTGCAACTACCTCATCGGCCGTTTCTTCGGCCGCAAGATCATCGACAGCGGCAAGGTCAAGGCCATGACCCCCGAGCGCCTGGCCAAGACCGAGGCGATGATCGACAAGTGGGGCCCGCTCGCCGTCTTCCTGGGCCGCTTCTTCCCGTTCATCCGCACGTTCATGCCGTTCATTTCCGGGCTTTCGGGCATGCGCTGGCGCCGCTTCACGCCGTTCTCGATGCTGGGCGGCCTGACCTGGTCGACCCTGTTCACCCTGCTGGGCTACTTCTTCGGCGGCATCCCCGTGGTGCAGGAGAACTTCGAACTGGTGATCATCGCCATCCTCGTCATCTCACTGCTGCCCACCATCATCGGCCTGCTCAAGGCGAAGTTCGGCAAAAAGTAACCTATCCCCATCGCTCGGTTTCCCCAACCAACCGTTGCTGCCCGAAACAGGTCAATCCTGCCTCTTTCCAACCGTTTCCTGCTTTTTTAGTTCATTTTTACTCCCGAAAATGTACTAGGCAGGAAACAATTGGGACCACCTTGAGGGGGCCGACGCCGATCCTTCCCGCCGTGATTTGTCCCGAAAACCGTACCGTCAATAGGTCGAGACACGGTTCTTTAGAACATCAAACGTTACACTCCGAGATTTTCCGTTTCGTTATATCTATGGTTTGATAAGAACCAACACAATCCACAAACCTCATTCCCGACCTTCACAAACCCCTATCCCGAACCGCGAAAAACAGTTCAGCACACGCAATATTGTGTCAATATCGGAAAGGAATCATCTGTCCGCAAAACCTCGAAATCACCCCTCTTCCTTACAGAAACCTCGGTTTTGGCTCCATATCAACCATTTTGTGACAAACGTCACGTTGACAATCCAAATTTATCCGAAAAACGCCGAGCTGGATTTCGCGCCGGCCTCCTACAGTAATAATCTAGAGGTGTCAGCGCCGACTTAGAACGTTATGAGCCGAACAGTACAGGACGCTGAGCCGGAAGTACCCGAAGTACCTGGACGCCGAAGCGCGCGCCCATTGAAGGAGCGAAAATGAAGGTAGTGATCTTCTCCACCTGCCTGGTCGACCTGATATTCCCGAATGTCGGCAAGGCTATGGTCGAAGTCCTGGAAAGGTTCGGCTGCGAGACCTACATGCCGATGCAACAGATCTGCTGCGGTCAGATCACATTCAACAGCGGCTATGTGAAGGAATCTACGAAGGTGATGCACAACGAGATCGACGCGCTGATGAGCGTCGACGCGGACTACATCGTCGGCCCCGCCGGTTCCTGCGTCAATATGTTGAAGGAGCTGCAGTTCCACCTGCCCAAGGGCGACGACGAATACAAGGCCAAGGCCCACGAGATGGCCAGCAAGACCTACGAGTTCTCGCAGTTCCTCTACCGAGTGCTGGGCGTGCTCGACGCCGGCGCGGAGCTCGACGCCGTGGCCACCTACCACCGCTCCTGCCACATGACCCGCCTGCTGGGCGAGCGCGAGAGCCCCTATATCCTCATGGACCACGTCAAGGGCCTGACCGTCAAGCAGCTCCCCCACATCGAGAACTGCTGCGGCTTCGGCGGCATGTTCTCCATGAAGGTGCCCTCAGTCTCCCAGGAAATGGTCAACGAGAAGGTCTCGGACGTCGAAAGCACCGGTGCCGAGGTCCTCATCTCCTGCGACCCCGGCTGCCTGATGAACATCGGCGGCCGCTTCAACAGGCTCGGCAAGAAGATCACCATCATGCACCTGGCGGAAGTGCTCAACAGCAATGTCGACATGAGCCGCGTCAAGTACGTCACCGCCGAGGACCGCAAGGCGATCGACCAGGCCGCACTTGAGAAGTCCAACGCACACGAGGAGGCTCTGGTATGAGCACCACACAAATGGACGACACCATGTTCCGCCGCACCGGCCAGAAGACCGGCACGATGCTGCAGTATGGCGACCCGAACTTCGTCAACCGCGTCCACCAGAGCACGGCCGACAAATTCGCGCACGGCGCCATCTCCAGCGCCCAGGACGCGCAGTGGGTCAAGCGCGAGACCGCCCGCGCCGAGCTCGGCAACTGGGAGGGATGGCGTGACCTGAGCGAGCAGATCCGCCAGCATTGCGTCCGCTACCTGCCCGATTACCTCGAGGAGTTCTCCGACAACGTCGAGAAGCGCGGAGGGCACGTCTTCTTCGCCCAGACCGACGTCGAGGCACGCGACTTCATCACCGATCTGGTGAAGAAGAAGCAGGCGCACAAGATCGTCAAGCCGAAGTCCATGGTCACCTCCGAGATCGGGCTCGACAAGGCGCTGCTGAAGATCGACGGCGTCAAGGTCACCGAGACCGACCTGGCCGAGTTCATCCTGGAGCTCGACGACTGGGACGAGCCCTCCCACCTGGTCTTCCCGGCTCTGCACAAGAACCGCGACCAGGTGCAGAAGCTCTTCGCCAAGCTCGGCTACACGGGCGACAACGACCCGCAGCATGAGGCGCGCTTCTCGCGCAAGGTGCTGCGCGAGCGCTTCCTCGAGGCGGATATGTCGATCACCGGCTGCAACTTCGCCGTGGCCGACCAGGGCATGGTCAACATCGTCACCAACGAGGGCAACGCCGACCTCTCCATGGCCATCGCGCCCACGCAGGTGGTGGTGATGGGCATGGAGCGCATCGTGCCGACCCTGCGCGAGGCCGAGACGATGGACAACATGCTCGTGCGTTCCGCGGTGGGCACCAAGCTCACCTCCTACTGCAGCTTCGTCTCCCCGAAGCTCCCCGACGAAGCCGACGGCCCCGAGGACTTCTACGTGGTGATCGTCGACAACGGCCGCTCCAACGCGCTCGGCACCGAGTTCGAGCCGATCCTGCAGTGCATCCGCTGCGCCTCGTGCCTCAACGTCTGCCCCATCTACCGCAACATCGGCGGCAAGGGCTACGGCTCGGTCTATCCGGGCCCGATCGGCGCCGTGCTCTCCCCGCTGCTGCAGGGCGACTACGGCGACTTCCACGACCTGCCCTACGCCTGCTCCCTGTGCTCGGCTTGCACCGCCACCTGCCCGGTGAAGATCCCGCTGCACGAGCTGATCCTGAAGCACCGCGAGGTGATGATGAACGACAAGCACATGGGCGACCTCATCTCCGACACCGTCATGAAGGTCGTCGGTATGGGCACCGGCCATTCCTCGCTCTTCCGCACCGCGCTCACCTTCGATCACGTCGCGATGAACGCCATCGCCAAGAAGGGCGTCAAGGACCCGGAGACGGGCACGCGCGTGCCGGACACGGCCAAGAACCTCGACGAGAACGGCAAGCACGAGGAGTGGATGCCGTTCGTCTTCGGCGGCTGGACCAAGGTCCGCGACCTGCCGGAACCGCCGGCCCATTCCAAGAACTTCCGCACCTGGTTCAACAAGCGCAAGAAGTCCCAGATCGCCGAGGCCGGTGGGGAGGACGCCTTCCGCAAGACCCAGGCGGACATCCTCGCCAAGAACCCGAACGCTCCCAAGGCCTTCGGCACCTACGACAACAGCGTCTCCGCGCGCAAGGTCGGCCGCGAGCAGACCACGCCGCTTTCGGACGCGACCGTGCCGACCGCGCTCGGCTCCATCGAGGAGGCCGGGGTCGGCGACTATGCCGACCGTGCCAAGGGCAACGCCGACAATGGGAAGAAGGACTGAACAGATGACCGATCGTGAGACATTCCTCAACTATCTCGCCGAGAAGAGCGGGCGTCCGCGCCATCAGCTCAAGGACCATCCGCTCAAGCCGGTCAACGACCTGCCCGAGACCACGATGTCCGGCCATTCGCAGGACGAGCTGCTCGAGATCGCGCGCAAGAACGCCCCGGCGGTGCACGTCGACTTCCAGACCACCGACAAGGCCGGCCTGCCCGCCGCGCTCGACAAGTTCATCGCGGCCAAGGCGGACGGCAAGCTGCTGCTGCCCACCGACGACGAGAGCTATTCGGCGTTCGGGCTCACCGGCTGGCGCGACGGGCTCGACCCGAAGCCGTCGTTCTGGGTGCCGGGTGCCGGCCGCAAGGCCAACATAGACACGGCGAACCATTCGGAGGCCGCCATCGGCTTCGCCGACATGCTGTGCGCCGAGTCCTGCACCATAACCGCGCCGACCACGCCCGGCCAGGGCCGTGCCTTCCACTTCCTGCCCGTGCACTACCTGAGCGTCATCTGCAAGTCGCGCATCGTCGCCCGCACCCGCCAGGCGATGGACTACTACGAGCCGCGCATCAAGTCCGGCGAGATCAAGACCTCGAACCTCAACTTCATCACCGGCACCTCGTCGACTGGCGACATCGAGATGGTCCTGGTCGTCGGCGTCCACGGCCCGCTCGACATGACCTACCTGGTCGTCGAGGACATGTAGCCCCTGCTGGTAGCATTCCCGATTTGCGCCATAAACAAGCCGCTGAGAGTCAGTGAGCGGCCCGTTTATGGCGCAATTTCATAAAGTCGCCATTTTTACGCCACTGACCGGTCCTCAGCGGCTCATTTATGGCGCAAATCGCGGAATACCCGCGTTGGCCAGCTTGGCGATAAGAGGCGCACGATTCCGGACTTCCCGGTAATCGGTCCTCAGGATATCGGTGACTCCGGCTCTCATCAGCGCCGATTCACGCTCACGTTCCGCATGTACGACTTCCCTGGTGGAACGATTCCCGGTCATATCCGTGTCATCGTATTTCCGCATACCGTCGAATTCGAGAACGACCACCCGTCCATCGCGAAAATGCCAAGAGAAATCCGCGCGATATACGCCACTCACGTCAGCCGGATCGACAAACACACGCTGCAGTTGCGGAAGCATGAAACGGGACTCGATGATCACGGCTCGGCACAATGACTCTCCGCCATTCTCGCTCAACGGATTCGCATAGCGCACCAGTCTGCCCACTTTCGGCTTGACATGGTGCAATCCACGACAGGCTTTCACGACATCATCGCCGTGCACCAATCCAAGCCTCATGGCGGAATCGGCGACCGCCAGCCCCTGTGCGAATGAATAACGCATGCCGCAATCGACCACGGTTCGCGCCGGATCCGTGACCCTGATTCCCCCATGCTTGCCTACCCGCAACCAAGACACACCGCGATACTCGAGACGAGAGCATTTGCTGTGACTCGCGGACCCCTCATTGGCCACAGTCACCTTGCCGTCCGCAAACATCGACCATGGGCAGTCGAAGCCCCATACCAATGCGGCGCTGGATCCGGCGAACACCCACCGTGGATGCCGCATCGCCAGAGCCCGAATGAGATGGAGCATGCGTTCGGGCGGACTCAGCTGCCGCCAATAGTGCGTACGCGCATACATATTCATGTATGGGGACACCAATTCGCCGGCCTTGCGCCTTCTGCGCAGCGCCTTACGCTGGGAATCGGTGGCGCCGAAGAAACAGCGCCGCTCGGATTCCGCCCGTTCGGCCAATATCTCGAGTTCCTTGTGCTTTTTCATGCCCCAAGCGTAGGCGCCCATGCGCCAGACGGGGAAGCCCCAACCGACACTGTGGTCGAACGCCCGACCCCTCGGCGTGTTGTGCATAACTCATCGCAATTTACGCCATAAATAAGCCACTGACATGACCTTAGCGGCTCAAATATGGCGCAATAATAAAATTCCGCCATAAACGGGCCGCTGAGCGAATCTCAGTGGCTTATTTATGGCGGAATCGGAAACGCAGGTACGACTACGGCTGCAGGTCAGTGCTGGCCGTAGACGTTCTGGTAGCGGTCGTTGAGCTTGTCGATGTCGGCCTGCGCGATGGGGATGATGTCGCCGAGCTGACGGGCGGCCCACATGGTGTGCGCCACCTCCTCGGTCATCGCGGCTGCCTTGACGGCCGACTCGCCGTCCTTGCCGATGGTGAACGGGCCGTGGTTCTGCATGAGCACGGCCGGGGAATGCGGGTACTTCTTGAGCGTCTCGACCACGCCCTTGCCGATGGCCTCGGAGCCGATGAGCTCGAACGGGCCGACGGGCACGGGGCCGCCGAACTCGTCGCCCATCATGGTCAGCCCGCAGGGGATGTCCTGGCCAGTGGCGGCCCAGGCGGTCGCATAGGTGGAGTGGGTATGGACCACGCCGTAGACGTCGGGCATGTGGCGGTAGATATAGGCATGCGACTTGGTGTCGGAGCTGGGGCCGGCGAGGCCGTCGACCGGGTCGCCGTTGAGGTCGCAGACCACCATCGACTCGGGGGTCAGGCTCTCATAGCGCATGCCACTGGGCTTGATCACCATCAGGTCGGCGGTGCGTAGGCGCTGCGAGACGTTGCCGGCCGTCCAGACCACCAGGTTCCACTTGATCAGCTGCTCGTGCAGGGAGGCGACGACCTGGCGCACCTGCTTCACCTCGGCGCGGACCTCGGGGCCAAAATCATCCAACGTAGTCATATGACTGCTCCTTTCAATTTCGATTCCCGCCGACGTGACCTCCACGTCACCAGCAATCATGCGTTTGCATTCCAACTAACAGTTCCTATGTTATCGCTCACATAGCACAGCCGCGCATCGGCTGCGAAGTTTGGCTACGAACGAATCACATGGTCGAAGGTACGGGACGCAAGGTCGGAGACCGGATAAAAGGGATCTGGCCTTGCATGGAAGCCAAAGAGACAGCGCGCGGTTGGCGCGCGTTCCGAATGGCGCGACGGACGGGGCGTGACGGGAGCATCGGCACCGCTCGGGATGAAACATACATGAGTCATAAGTGATCCATAAGAAGCGAACACGGATGGCTCAACCCGCCGAATTGTGCTTGGGCTGGGGTTGTACTAGACTTCGTAATGTTGCCTGAAGCGTTGACTTGAGGCATGGGGCTGTAGCTCAGTTGGTAGAGCGCTTCGTTCGCATCGAAGAGGTCGTGGTTTCGATTACCATCAGCTCCACAACCAAGGTTCCCGGCGTTCGCGTCGGGAACCTTTTGCGTTTCGCCGCGGGTTGCTACTCAAGCGGCTTCCGGACATCCACCTCGCCCGGCTCGCCGTGGTAGATTCCGTTGCCGGCATCGCGGTCCCACCGGTCGATCATCTCGTCGGTGACCTCGACGCCACCTTTCGCCCTGTAATCCTTCATGGGTTATCTCCCTGTCAATCATTGACAGATCCATACGCTGAAGGGGTACTCCACATATCAATGCGAAGCACCCCTTCAACAGGTTCAAGGAACCGAAACACAACAGATATCAGCTGTGACCGGCGGCCTTGCCGCGGCCATGAGCGGCGACGCGCCTAGAACCACGGCCACGGCCAATGGCTCCTCGACGTTCACGGACACCGCCGCCAGCATCCCCATGACCTATGACACCCCTACGGCTATGAGCGCCTACGTAAGCACTTCCGCGAGCACGCCCGCGACGATTGTCAGCACTCCCAGAACCATGACCGCCACCGCGCGCGCCCCCGCGGGCTCGGAAACGTGTCGGCGGGAACGGCAGCGAGGCGTGGCGGGTCGGCAGCGGGCGGCGCGGGCCGCGCAGCAGGCGGCGCAACAGCCCGGCGAGCAGGCCAAGCAGCAACGCGCCCAGGGTCACCAGCACCCCGAGGATGATGGGGTCGCCCTTGGCGTCGTTCGGGTCGGGGATCGGGTCGGGAATGGGCTGGCGCACGCCGGTGATAATGAGGCGCTGGGTGTTGATGCCGTAGGGCGTGCAGGTCATCAGCGTCACGAGGTCCTTGCCCGGCACGACCTTGTAGAGATACGTGTCGGAGGGGTCGATGACGTGAATGCCGACCACGCGGTAGCCCATGGTGCGGTTGAGGGTCTGGATGTAGAAGACGTCGCCCTTGCGCAGCTCGTCGATGCGCGTGAAGAGCAGCGCGTTGCTCAGGCCGCGGTGGCCGCTCAGCACGGCGTTGGTCGACTTGCCGCCGACGGGCAGGCTGGTGCCGTAGAGGTGGCCGGCGCCCTTGAGCAGCACCTCGTCGGAGGTGCCATGGTAGATCGGCATGTTCACCGAGACCTTGGGGATGCGGATGGTGCCCATGATGCCGGTGCCGTCGTTGAGCAGCGACTGGTATTCCGTGTCTCGCTCGCTTTCCGGGACCGGCCTGGATTTCGCCTTGCCGCCGTGGGACGAAGACGAACCGGATGAACCGGATCCTCCCGGACCTTCGTCCGCAAAGGGATCGGTGAACTCCCCCAACGTGGCCTGACCGGAGTCGGCGACCTTGCGGTTGTAGGCCTGGGCACGATGGTATTCGCCCACGATCCTGCCTTGCGGCCATTGCGCGATGCGGTTGACGGCGGCATTGACCTCCTGGTCCTCGTGGTAGGCGTGCACCAGCCAGATGGCGGGGAACCACGAGACGGCCACCACCAGTCCGATGGCGCAGCAGGCCAGCAGCACGTCGATCATGATGGCGAGCCTGCGCCGCCACGGGTTGCGCCGGTTCGCGAGGATATCCAGCGCCTCGTCGAAACTCAACGATTTCGGCATCACATCATCTCCAATCACCACATCACAGCGTTTCGGCCACCGCGCGCGGACGCGGGACCCCGATATCGAACGACCTCGATATGCAAGGAATATTTGAGGAATATGCAAAAACAAAAGCTGAACAGCACATTTGCCGGCGGGCGACCGGTACCGGACCCGGCACGACCGCACGGCCATAGTCACAGCCACGACGGGACCTCACCCAGCCGTATGACCACACACCCACGGGCCAACAAGCCACACACCGGCACCCACCGCAAAAAGCGGGAGGCGACCCATACCGGATCACGCTCCCGCCTATCGATTCCCGCGCTCGGCGGCTCGACAGCCCAGCAAACTCAACGGCTCAACAGCTCAACCATTCAGGCCGAACCCAGCCGGGCCGAGCCCGCCGCCAACGCGCGGAAACCGCTCAGCACACGGCTCGCGAACTACTCGCGAACCTTGCGACGAGCCACGATGAGCAGCGCGGTGGCCACCATCAGCACGACGGTGACGAGCAGCGCCATGATCGCGCCGGCGCCACCGGTGAGCGGCAGCTGGGAGATCGAGGTGACGTTGCGCACCACGACGGCGTTGGAGTTGTCGGCGTTCTCGACGGTGCCATCGGCCGGCTTCCAGTTGAGGGTCGAGCCGGTGTGGATGCCGTCGGTGAACGGCGTCGTCGCGTCCTTGCTCACCAGGCCCCAGAAGTCGGGCTTGCTGAGCTCGGTCTTGAACTGCACGTCGCAGGTGACCGCGCTGTTGGCCTGGCAGAGCTGATCATTGGTCAGCGCGGAGAGCTTGACCTGGAAGGTCGGCATGAAGGTGCTGGAGTAGCCCGGGGTCGGCGTGGCCTGGGCGATCTCATACGTGCCGGCGCTCAGGCCGGAGATGAGGAGCTTGCCCTTGCCGCTCACGGCCAGCGACGAGGTCGCCGGATTGTCCTTGGAGTCAGACTGGTCGGCGGCCTTCTTGTAGGAGCCGTCGGCGAGCTTGCGGAAGCGGATGTTCGAGTCGGCGGCCTGGCCTGCGGGGGCCTGCGGCACGGACTTGATGGTGAAGGTGTCGCCCGCCAGCGCGTTGCCGTTGAGCTTGTCGACGTTCAGCAGGTTGAAGTGGCGGAAGTGGATCTTCGCGCCCTTGCCGCCGTCGGCCGGAGCGACGGAGGCCACGGAACCGTTGTCGGCACCGGAGGTCACGGCACCGCCGTCACCCGCGGTGGCGGCCGCGTTCTTGGTCTGGTCGCGCACGTCGTTGGAGTAGGCGAGCGAGACGTTGTTGGTCAGGCCCAGGGCCTCGTCGGCGTTGTCGTTGACGCTCATGTGGTAGACGACCACGATCTTGTCCTGCCAGTTGTAATCGTGGTTGGCGATGATGGAGGAGAAGTCGATGTCGATGAAGTCGGTGTCGCCCTGATGGTTGGCGTCACTGGAGGCGCCGGTCTTGACGACATAGCCGGGGGTGGTGTCGGTCTGGGCCGAGACGGGCTTGTCGCCAATGGTCACCTTGTCGATGCCCTTGAAGGTCAGGCCCGGGCCGGGCTTGTCGACCATCGTGTAGACGAAGTGGTCGAAGCCGGTGGTCAGCGGCACCTGGCTGGTGAGCTGGTAGCTGATGTCGCCGCCGATCTCGACGTCGTCATCCTTGGTCAGCACCTTCTTCTCGATGGTCGGGTTGTAGCTCTTCATCTCGATGCTGCCCAGCGGCGCGTCCATGCTTGCCATCTTGGTGTAGGCGGTGCCGTCATTGGTGGTGATGCCGGTGCCCACGAGCATCGGGATGGAGTTGGCGGCGGCCTTGGGGTCGCTGACGCCGTTGGTCACGTCCTCGACCACGTAGAGGCCGGGAGCCAGGCCCGTCATGGTGACGGTCGACTTGGTGGAATCACCGGTATCGCCCTTGACGTCCTCCGGCTTGGTCGCCTTAGCGGCCGCCATCTTGGAGGCGAAGGAGGTGTCGCCACTGCCGGCCTTGGCCAGGTTGGTGACGAACTTGCGCAGGTTGCCGTCGCGGCCCCACGCGTCGGCGGCGGCGTGGCTGCTGGAGACCTCGTCCTTGTCGTCAGCGGTGATGGAGACGGACTTGTAGCCAAGGTAGCTTGCGGCGACCTCACCGACCGGGTTGCCCTTGTACTTGGCGTCCTGGGCCTTGGTGACGCCGTCCAGCGCGGTCTGCGCGAGGCTCTTGACGTCGGCGTTCGTCTCCACGCCGATCTCGCCGAGCTTGTCGCTGGAGACGCTAGAGACGCTGGCGTAGGCGTAGTCGCCAATCTTGACGGCGGCGAAGGTGTGGCCGGTCATCGCGTTGGTCTCGCCGTGGATGGCGATGGTCTCCCGGCTCTTGGTCGGCATGGTGATGCGGGTCGCGGTGTTGTCGGTATCACCGGCGGCGTTCGCGACACCCAGGGGAGCCAGTGCGAGCAGCGTCGCCGCCGTGACGGCGACCCCCGCAATCCGGCTGATCGTCTTTTCAAACAACATGGAAGGATACCCTTTCTTACTTTTCTTTGTGTTCATTCCATAGCGGCCCGCATCCCGTCCGCAAGACAGCGGTGACGGACCAAATCTTTGATTGTGACTGAAATGGTTGATTCCAGCGCGCCGGTCTCGAAGCCGGCGAGGGCGGCCGGCTGGCGGCCGGTTCATCATTCACGAACCGACCAATCAACCATCCGGCCGCCCGGGCCGATCGCCTCAGCCCGAATGCCTGGCGCTCTGGCCGCGCGAGCGGAACCACACCAGCGCCACGCAGGCGGTGACGAGCAACGCAGTCACGCCGGCGAGCAGCATCATCAGCCCGAACCAGCGCGAGCCGGTGAACGGCAGCTGAAGGGCGGGCAGGGGCTCGGTGAGCTGGGCCTTGGCCACGTTCGAGACGTTGCCGTGCGTGTCCATATCCACTTGGTCAATATTCTTGTTGTGGTTGCTCTGCAGAGTGCCGGCGCGATCGGTGGCCTGCACCGTGATGCTGCCCGTCCTCATCCCGTCGGGAATGTCGGCGTGCCAGTTGCCGTCCTTGTCGGTGTGCGCCGTCGACTGCCTACCGTTGGGCCAGGTGACCGTCACCGGAATGCCGGAGTTGCCGTCGTAGCCGACCGTGCTTTCCGTGGGTTTCAGCGCCCCTTCGGCAGTCGTCTCGGGAATCGTCACCTTGCCGTTGAGACCCTTGTCGCGCCTGACGGTCTGGCTGACCGAGACCAGCGGAGGAACCATGTCGATGATCTGGTTATTGGCCCTGCCGATGGCCGGGCTCGCGCCGGCGAGCGAGACGTCCTGGCGCACCGCGGAGATCTCATACAACACGTGGTGGTAGTAGGGGTTGGGCGTCTTGACGCCGTTGGCGTCCGTGTTCTCCTTGTTCAGGAAGACCGACGGGTCGACGGAGCATGTCCAGTTGGCCTTCCAAGCGTCTTCGGCGGTATCCGTCGCGCCATCGGCCGGCCGTTTGGTGACGTCAAGGTCCTGCACCTGGCCGACGTAGCAGAGCTTGTAGGCCGGATCGGGGACCTCGTTGCTGTTACTCGGATCGACGCCGGTGAGCAGCTGGTCAGGTTCGTCCTCGGCCGTCGCGGTCTGCGCGCCCACCGTTCCCGAGGAACCTGACGACCCGTCCGGGGGTGTCGCAGCCGACGAGGACTTGGTGGAGGAACTGTCGACGCTGGTCTGCGGCCTGGCATAGACCCAGATCCGGTCTGTGCCGTGCGGCGCCTTGACCTGTCCGCTGATGGTCACCTTCTTGCCTTTGACGGGCACGGGGGTGACGCCGTCGGCGGCGGTGGTGCTGTGCGGTGCGGAGACCAGCCTGATCTCGGGATTGACGTTGATACCCTGCTGGAAGTAACCAAAACGGATATCGGAGAACTCCGAGACAACGTGGAAGGCGCTCGTGTCGGTCTGCGTGGCATGGTACTCCACCACGTTTTCCTTCTCGTCGATGTCGTCGTCATCCTCCACCGACCAGACGCCTATGCGCTGGCCCGTGCCGCCCTTCGCGGCCGTAGCGGTGCCCGGCTTGGGTTGGACGACGACCGGCTTGCCCACCGGGATGCCCGTGCGGTCCAGATTCTGCGGATCGTCGGGGTCGAAGGGGTTCTTCGGGTCGGAACGATAGAGCTGCACCGTGTCACCCACGATGCCGGTGCCGGTGATGGTGCGCTGCTTGCGCTGCACATAGCCCGGGAACTTGTCGATCTTCGGAGGCTGCGGACGCGCGATGCTGTACTTGTAGAACGCGGTGCCCACGGTCCAGCCGTCGCTCAGACGCTTCTCGACCTCGCCGGCCTTGTTGTTCAGCTCGTCGTCCGCCATCTTCTGGGTGATGCCGGGGTTGGCCTGCTCCACATCCGTGGCGCAACCGGAGGCGTCGACGTTCGGCCAGGTGACCAGCTTGAAGTAGCCGTCCAGCTCGCTGCCGTCGTCGAGTTTCTTGGCCTCGGCGAAATTGATCGAGCCGTCGGCGAGCTGGTCCGGGGCATCCGCGTCATAGAGCTGGTTCGACTGCTTGCTGGTGTCGCTGTTGTTGTAGGCCAGAACATTGGAGTTCTTGCTGTCGATGGGGGTCGACACGTTGCCCGACGAGTACGCCGGGGCCTGGCCGGAGACGAATTTCGCGCCGTCGCCGGTGAGGCCGGTGACCGGGACCCATTCCTCGTTGTTCTTCAGCGCGACCCACTGGTACCAGTAGGAGGTGAACTTGTGGCACGAGTCGGTCGGCTTGTTGGTGTCGCCGTCGTACCAGCTGATGGCGAAGGAGTCCTTGGGGGCGATGCCCTCGCCCACCACAGGAGTGGACGATTTGCGCTGCTGGCCATAGGTCTTGGGATCGACGGTATGCGTCGCTCCCGAGGTGTCGTCGAAGGTGCCGCCCAGGCCGTAGTCGGTGACCAGGCCCCAATCGGCCTGCTCGCCGCTCCAGAGCTTGGAGCTGTCGTTGTAGTGGATCATCGAGGCCGGCACCTGGCAGGCAACCTTGGAATTGTCGTTGCAGTACCCGGGGAAGACGTGGACGTCGTGGCCGGCCATGAGGTTGGTGCCCAGGGAGGTGGCGCTGAGCTTCGAGACGTCGGTGGTGCCGTCCGACGCGGCGGCGCCGACGATGGCGTAGACCGGCGCGGCCGGCGAAACGCGGCCCTCGTTCTTGGTGACCAGTCCCTTCCACCATGTGCCGCTGTCGGCGTTCGGGTAGTCGATGTCGCCTTCCAGCGAGACGGTGACGTAGTCGTAGTCGCCCACCTGGCTGATCTGGTGGATGGTGAAATACTCGTCCTCGTTGCCCGCCCAGGTGTTCGCGCCATCCATGCCGTCGCCGGTGTCGGTGTAGGTCATGTTCCTGTAGGAATCGTTGAGATTGGCGCCGTTCGGACCGCTGGTGCCGGAGCCGATGTAGTTGTAGGCGAGCTTGAGGCCCGTGGAGCCGGTGGGGTCGCTTTTAGTGACGCGCTTGCCGTCAACGCCGTTCTTGAAATACGACACCTCGCCGTGCGCCACGCGCAGCACCGCGTCCATGCGCACCTCGTCGATGTTGCTGTCGATGGAGTTGTTGTAGCCCAGGGTCTGGTAGAGCAGCGGCTTGCGGCTGGCCCCAGTGGGCGAGTTGGGGCAGTCGGTGGAACGCCAGTCGACAGGCTTGCCACTGGAATCCTTGAAGGTCTGGCAGACGCTGGCGGGAGTGTTCTGCGCGGCGCTGGCCGTGGGCTGCGCGTTCGGGGCGATGAGCACGGAGGCGAGCGTGGCCACCGCGACCAGCACGACGCACAGGCCCGCGAGGAACCTGTTGCGGTGGGCCGCCATCACCTGCACGGCGCCCCGCTTCTGGGACCCAATCCCCCTACGCGTATCGTTGTTTCTCACCACAATCACCTCTACCGCGGCATTCCGCGTGACTTCGAAATCATCGAACCCGTGCCACGTCCCCAAACACACGTGGCATGTAAATCTGTATTTGTGCAGCGGCTCATCATTGTGACGTCAAACACGTCGAACGTTTCGCCGACCGTCATCACCATCGCACGGGAACACATCCCGCGTCAGGCAACGAGTGACCAAGATGCCATACGAAGCTGACAACGTATTTCACACAGAGAATAATGCAGTGTCTAATTAAAATCGCGTGCATACAGTATTCACAGATGGATTTCGCGCAGCGAACCTTCCGTTGCGCCCCTTGGGACCACTGCCATTCCAACGCTCGACACTCCGTTGACCAATAAGAAAACACTCAATGCGCAGGTCCGAGGTCGCCTCTGACCAGACCCCCTTCTGTGAAGTATGCCATACAATATCTGTGAGTATGACCACAGAAAAAAATCGATGAACGTCAAACGTTCTTTATAACTCGCGTGTTTTTATGTTTGATTCGATAACACGGGCCATAACATCGCTAATGCGCCGGAAAGCGAAAACGGGCGGGAACCCCGGAAGACTTCACCACGTAATAACTCCGACGCGATAACCCACCCGTCAGTCGCAACCCACCACCAGACGCATCCCGCCCACAGACATAGCCCACAGACATAGCCCACCACCAGACGCCGATGGGCGGCACCGCTCCTTCGCGGATGCCGCCCATCGTCATGTCCTCGCGTCGGTGAGGCGCGCTCAGGCCAGGATGCCGTCGACGAACCCTTCCGGGTCGAACGGCGCCAGGTCGTCGGGCCCCTCGCCCAGGCCGACCAGCTTCACCGGCACCTCGAGCTCGCGCTGCACGGAGACCACGATGCCGCCCTTGGCCGAGCCGTCGAGCTTGGAGAGCACCACGCCCGTCAGGCCGATGGCCTCGGCGAAGACCTTGGCCTGGGTCATGCCGTTCTGGCCGGTGGTGGCGTCGAGCACCAGCAGCACCTCGTCGACCGGAAGGTTCTTCTCGGTGACGCGACGGATCTTGCCCAGCTCGTCCATCAGGTTCGACTTGTTCTGCAGGCGGCCGGCGGTGTCGATGATCAGCACGTCGACGTCCTCGTCCTTGGCGCGCCTGGACGCCTCGAAGGCCACCGACGCGGGGTCGGCGCCCTCCTTGTCGCTGCGCACCACGGGCACGCCGACCTTCTGGCCCCAGGTCTCGAGCTGGTCGGCCGCGGCGGCGCGGAAGGTGTCGGCCGCTCCGAGCATCACGCTCTTGCCCTCGGCCACGAACAGGCGCGCGAGCTTGCCGGCGGTGGTGGTCTTGCCGGTGCCGTTGACGCCGACCATGATGATGACGCTCGGCTTGTGCGCGCCCGGCTTGTCGGCGTTGAGGGCGCGGTCGGGCTGGGCGTCGACCATGTCGACCAGTTTGGAGCGCAGCGCCTCGCGCACCTGCTTGGGATCTGAGGCGCCGGTGATGCGGGCGTCGTCGCGCAGGTCGTCGACCAGCTTCTCGCTGGCCTCGCTGCCCACGTCGGCCAGCAGCAGCGTGTCTTCCACGTCCTCCCAGTCGGAGGCCGAGAGATGGTCCTTGGCCAGGATGTTGAACAGCGCGCGGCCGAAGGGGTTGGCGGACTTGCCGAGTTTCGCCTTCAGACGAGTGACGCGGGAGGTCGCCGATTCCGGCTTGTCGACGGCGCCCGATTTGCCGGTCGCGGCCGATGGCTTCGCATCCTTTTCGTCGTCGGAAGTTGCGGCGTTGCCTTCGGAGTCGCTGGCGCCTTCGGCTTCCTTGGAATCCTTGGCGTTCTCGGCATCTTCGCTGTCGCCGGAATCGGCAGGCTTTTCTTCGGAGCCGGACTTACCGGAACCGGCCTTGGCGCCTTCACCGGACTCACTGCCCGAGTCGTCGCTTTCGCCGGATTCCCGCTGTTCCGCGGCTTTCCGGGCCTTGATGTTCTCGTCGGCCTTCGCCTTGGCGCGCTCCTCGGCCTTCATGATCCGACGCTTGCGCGAGCGGTCCATCAGGGCCCCGCCGCCGATCAGCACGACCGCGATGAGCACCAGGGCCACCACGGCGATAATCACATGTGTATTCATGCATCCAAGATTATGGTCGAGGCCCGACGCGCCGCACACACTAACTCGAGAATGAAAATTCGACCCCAATGATTAAGCCACTTTTATTTTGTATCTCGAGTTAGTGTGTGCGTCCACCTACAATAAAGCCATGGCAAACGCTTCCAGGATGACTTCGTACCAGCGCCGCGAGCAACTCATCGCGGTCGGCCGCTCGCTCTTCGCAGCCGAGGGCTTCGAGGCGGTGAGCGTGGAGGAGATCGCCTCCACGGCCAAGGTGAGCAAGCCCATCGTCTACGAGCATTTCGGCGGCAAGGAGGGGCTCTACGCCGTGGTCGTCGACCGCGAGATGCAGAAGCTGACGGGCACCCTCATCGACGCGCTCTCGGCCGGCGACGCCCACCCGCGCCAGATCGTGGAGCGCACGGCCCTGGCGCTGCTCACCTATATAGAGGAGAACGCCGAGGGCTTCGGGGTGCTGGTGCGCGACTCCCCCACCACCGACCCGGCCGGCTCGTTCAGCTCGCTGCTGGGCGACGTGAGCCTGCGCGTCGAGGAGATCCTCACCCAGGCGTTCAAGCAGCACAAGCTGCCGGCCAAGGGCGTGCCCTACTACGCGCAGATGCTCGTGGGCATGACCGTGTTCACCGGGCAGTACTGGGCCGCCAACCAGCGCAAGATCGACAAGAAGCAGCTCGCCGCCCACATCGTCAACCTCGCCTGGAACGGGCTCTCGCGCCTCGAGGCCAAGCCCACGCTGCGCTTCGAGGGCGATGAAGGCCACAAGCCCGAGTCGAGCAGCGATGAGGACGCGAAAGACAAGAAGCGCAAGTCCAAGAAAGCCAGGAAAGACGGAAAAGGCGAGACCGCCACTTCTGAAGGGGACAAGCAAGAAGAACAGGCCTGAAACCCTGTCTTCCGGCAAGCTCAAAATCCCATGCTACATTTGAATCGCCCAATCCGCTGAGGATTCACCGACCCACCTGAGGAACTATGTCGCACGATACTTTCAAGGCACTCACCTTCGTGGTGCCCGCCTACAACATGCAGGAATACCTGCGGCGTTGCGTCGATTCCCTCGTGTCCACCGGCAGCGACGACGTGGAGGTGCTGATCGTCGACGACGGGTCCACCGACGGCACCCCGGCCCTGGCCGACCGCCTCGAGGCCGGGCACCCCGGAGTCGTGCGGGCCATCCACCAGGAGAACAAGGGCCACGGCGGCGCGGTCAACACCGGCATCGCCCAGGCGCGGGGGCAGTACCTCAAGGTGGTGGACGCCGACGACTGGGTGGGCGCCGACTCGCTGCGGCAGCTGCTCACGGTGATGCGCCAGCAGCCCGGCGACAAAACGGCAGACGAAAAGGCCGACAAGCAGTCCGGTGCCAACTCCCGAACCGGCGCATCCGCCAAAACCCCCATCGACCTGTTCGTCACCGATTACGTCTACGACAAGGTGGGCAAGCGCCACAAGCACGTCGTCAATTTCAGGAACGTGATGAGTCCCGGCCGCCGGCTGGCGTGGGACGACCTCAAACCCTTCGGCATCTCGCAGTACATGATCATGCACGCGCTCACCTTCCGCACCGAGGTGCTGCGTCGCGCCAAGACCACCCTGCCCGAGCACACGTTCTACGTCGATTTCATCTACGCCTACCAGCCGTTCCCGTGGGTCGGCTCGCTCATGTACCTCAGCACGCCGTTCTACCACTATTTCATCGGCCGCGAGGGCCAGAGCGTGCAGACCGACGTCATGATCCGCCGCGTCAACCAGCTCACGCAGGTCAACCGCATCATGGCCGCCGCCACACCCGAGCGCGGCACCGTGCCCGACGGGCTCTACCGCTACATGATCCATTTCCTCTCCATCGAGAGCGTGGTGACCAGCGCGTTCCTCATCCTCTCGCGCCAGCCACGCAACTACGCGGTCAAGAAAGAGCTCTGGACCAACCTCGAGCGGGTCTCGCCATCCATCGCCAGGGACGTGCGCCGGCAACTGCCCTCGCGCGCCATCAACCTGCGCGGGCCGGTCGGCCGCTGGATCATCCGCGTGGGCTATCACCTGGCCGAGCGGGTCATCGGATTCAACTGAGTTCGGCCGGGGCACGGTCGCGGGTCGCAGCTTGCGATTCGTTATTCTCAATTTACTATTTCAGATTCACCATTTCGGGTTCGATATTTAGGATTCGCAATCCACAAACAATCGACCGCATCATTCGTATCCGAAACGCGATCGGGGCGACGCAGAATCATCCGCGTCGCCCCGATTGTCATCTATCGGCTTACTAGCCTATCGACCTATCGCACCACTTTCACTGCGGGCGGTCGGACAGCGCGAAGGAGTTCTGCATCATGTCGCTGGTGGTGCAGAGCACACGCCCCAGCAGCTGCTGGCTGCGCGCCTCGAGGTAGTCGGCCATGCGCTGGTTCGCCGCCTCCATGATCCGCTTCGCTTCGGCGGCCTCGTCGGCTCCGGAACCGGAAACGACCTCATCCAGCTTCGCGTCAGACTCGGCCACGAAGGCGTGCCCATGGCTGGCGATGTCCTCGCGGAAGGCCTCGACGGCGTTGCTGTTGGCGTCGAAATGCGAGTCGGCGATCACCGCGATCAGGCGGTTGGTCCAGTAGAGCGTGGACGTGGAGACCTCGCCGGTCGTCTGGCGCAGGTAGGCCGGGGTCGCGCCGACGTTGGTGTAGAACGGCGCCACGAAGGTGGTCGGCTGCGAGCCGAACGCCAGCCACATCACCGCGCGCCACGCCTCGGGCGCGTACCCGCGGATCTGCATGATGGCGAGGTGGCCGGTGCGGCTGATGCCGATCGGACGGTAGCGGTGGCGGGTCTCGGGGGTGCCGAGGCGGCCGTAGGGGTCGTAAGGGGTGTCCTCGTAGTGCGAGCTGAGCACGTTGTCCACGTCCTCCACGCTCACCTTGCTCTCGGGCCTGCGGCACCACGGGATGTCGTCGGAGATCGGCGTGTAGCGCGCGGCCGGCGAATCCCAGTCCTCGCTCGGGTTGAGGCAGCGCTGCATGTACCAGGCGCGCGGGGTGTTGTAGATGTGGTCCTTCGCCGTGGCGGTGCCGAAGAGCACGCGCGGGTTGAACCGGCCGAGCTTGCCGGACGCGGAGCCCATGGTGCGGTCGAGGTGGTTGGCGGCGATGAACTCACGCAGGTCGCCCGAGCACAGGTAGTCGCGCTTGTTGCCAAGGCTGTCGTCGAGCGCCTCGTCAAGGTCGAAGTCGTCGAGGCCAAGCTGGTTGGGGATGGCGGCGTAGCAGTCGTCGGGCACGCGGCGGGCGATCCAGTGGTGGCCGCCGATGGTCTCCACGTACCACACCTCGTCGGCGTCGGAAATGCTCACGCCGTTGGACTCGTAGGTGCCGTAGCGCTCGAGCAGGGCGCCCAGGCGCAGCACGCCCTCGCGCGCGGAGCTGACGTAGGGCAGGACCAGGGTGATGAGGTCCTCTTCGCCGATGCCGCCGGGCACCTCGCGGCGGGTGGCGGTGGCGGAAGTGTCAGTGTTGGAAGCGGTAGAAGCGGCGGCCGGAGCGTTCGCGGAAGCCTTGGAACCGTTGGAACCGGCCTGCGCGTCGGCTTCGAGATAGGCGTCGAGGCCCAGGTTGGCGATGTCGTCGGCGCGGCCGGCGTCGTAGGCCTCGGGCTCGCCCACGGAGGCCCAGAACCCGTCGACGGAAGGCGCGGCGCCGGCGTTCGGCCGCGCGCTCCACTCGCCCGCCTCGATCGGAACGGAGTGCAAGGCCACCATCGGGTCGGCGCCGAGCACGCGCTCGTTGACGGCGATGGTCTCGGTGGCGCTCATGGCCACATTGCGCTCGCTCACCCCGGCCTCGGCCAGGATGCCGCGGTTGCGCAGGGCGTTCGGCGCGATGAGGTAGGCGCACGGGTCGTCGGGCAGCTCGATCTCGACGTGGCTCAGCACGCTGCGGTAGTGGCGCGGCTGGTCCTCGGGACGCACCGCCACCAGGCGCTTCGGGTCGTAACGGCCGTGGCCGCTGTCATCGTTGCGCGCGATCATCGTCGAGCCGTCGTAACTGGCGTTTTTTCCTACAAGTAATGTTGTGCAAGGCATGGTCTCAGTCTACGACTCGGCCGCTATGAGCCGCGGGCGCCGGGGCGGAAATGAGACGCCTTCCGGACGGCGAGACACCGAGATAGACGAACGGAATGAATCGGTGGAATACGCGGCAAGAATATGTGGACGAAATATACAAACGGAATATACGGTCAGAATATGCATGCGAAATAAGTGGACGGCGAAACCGCGTCGCGCCATCGCCGATCCGGCCTATCATCGACACCACGACTGCCGTGACCGTTCCCTCCCGCTGAGAAAGCGGGACGCGAGAGACCAACGCGGCGGGTAACCGGAAACGGAAAGGAGCCAGACATGGCGGACGCGAACATCGAGATCTACGGGGCCGACTGGTGCGGCGACTGCAGGCGCGCGAAGGCGGCGCTCGACCGCTTCGGCGTGGGCTATCACTGGCACGACATCGAGCATGAGGACGGCGCCGAGGCCAAGGCCATCGAGATCAGCGGCCAGAAGCACATCCCGGTCGTCCTCTTCTCCGACGGCGACTTCCAGGTCGAGCCCAGCGCCACCGACCTCAAGACCAAGCTCGAGGCCCTGGGCCAGCTCTGAGGGCGAGGTGAGCTGAGTTAGCATGATTGAGCTGAGACTATCGACTAACAAGTCCGCAAACAGACACAGGATCAGTCAATAAGAACTCCACAGCTTCCCACACCAGCAGTTATAAACCAAATACAGCGTTGGCCGGTGACAAACTCAATCAGCTTCGAGCCCGTCACCGGCCAACGTCGTATTTGCCCTCAGCATTAGCTCAAACGAGAACGCTCGAAATCTCGTTAAGACCAGACGATATCCAAGTAAAGCTCCACCCGCTGTGGCACCATCTTGTCGTACTGCCATTTAGAACAAAAACCGACATCAGCTGGCAGATGCACTAAACTGGCAGCTATTGGACTAGGAAGTAAGGTCCACCTCGAGGCGGGGTTTCACCCCGCCTCAATCTTTCCCCTTTCCACTTCCACCAGCACGTGCGCAATCGATCCGTATAGCTCAGGCCACATATTCATCAACGAATAGGTTTGCAAAAGACAAAATATCCGGTGAGTCAAAGAAGAAACACCGTCATACAAAAGAGTGGTTTGTAATATAATATATTCTGTAAGACTGCCCAGGGAACAGTCACTGACGCCGAAGCAACGACACAAATCACGCGGCATCAGGTGAAGAGGATCAGGAAAGCTGGAGAAGCCATGAAGAACACAAAGGTAGCAATCGGACTGATAGCCGCTGCGGCAATGCTCGCCCTACCCGCTCTCTCCCAAGCCCAGGAAATTCAACGCTCACACCCCGAGGATGCGCAGACCCCTCAGTCACAAACCATCGGTGGAGATAGCGAAAAAGCAAAGACCCTCCCCCACGAAAATAAACTGAGCAACAGCCAGCCAGAAACCAGCAGCAAGACTTTCGAACCCAAGTCTGCAACAAATCAAAGCACATCGCAAACCAGCTTCCCCTCCACCTGGGGCAGCGGCACACCAGCCACCATCAGCGTTAATCATGGCACTCTCACCGTCCACTCCCCCGAAGGAGGCACCAGCGACCTCGACAGGAGCGAATTCACCAGGGTGGCACACTCTGGAAATACACCGATAACCAAGATTCAATTCATTGGAGGAACCACATACCTGCCCCAAGACTCAAGTGGCCTCTTCGAGGGCTTCAATGCCCTCACCTCCATCACAGGCCTCGATAAAGTCGACACCAGCCACGTCACTGACATGAACAGTATGTTCTACGACTGCGAGAAACTGACCAATCTCGATCTCAACCACTTCGATACCAGTAACGTCACCGACATGAACAGCATGTTCAAATACTGCGAAAGTCTGGCCAGCATCGACCTCAGCCATCTCGACACCGGCAACGTCACCGACATGCACGATATGTTCGAAAGCTGTGAGAAACTGACCAGCCTCGACATGAGAGGCCTTGACACCCACAGCCTCACCACCATGGACAGCATATGCTGGTACTGCCCAGGCCTGAAGAGCGTAAACATGAGCGGACTCGACACTAGCAACGTCACCGACATGGCTTTCATGTTTATGAGCTGTAAGAACCTGGAAAGCCTGGATATGAGCGGCATCGACAACCACAACACCGGCAACTACACAACCGGGATATTCGACGGCTGCGAACATCTGAGGCAGCTACGCATAGGAGCAAAGACAGGATTGAATGGCCTTGTGTTTAACATTGATGACCTAATTTCCCCAGATGATGGCTATACGGGCAAGTGGATCCAGCTACCGGAACCCGGCACACAATCTGCAAACGTAGACCCCAATACTACCTACACCAGCTACGAGCTAGCCAATAGGACAATGAACGATGAAGCTGACAGCGCAGGCACGTACGTGTGGCAGCAGAGGCTGACCTTCAAGCCGTCGAGCGATTTGCCTTCCGGAACCAGTGTCGCCGATCCGGCCAGTAAGACCATGCTGGGCGGGGTGGCCACCATCGAGGGCGCCGGCGGGCACGATATCCTGCTCACCAGCTTCAAGGCTCCCGGCAGCAAGTACACGCTGCAGGGGACGCACGCCTCCGATTACCGGTTCGCCGGATGGTCGGACACCGACATCACCGGCGGGCAAGCGAGCGGCACCGTCTACCAGAAGGACGCTCAACTGAACCCGGAGGACATCCCCGGCCACACCCTCTACCAAATCTGGACGAGGAACACCCCGACACCATCACCCAGCCCGACGCCAACACCATCTCCTAACCCGAACCCGGGCATGCCATCGAACCCAGGCGCCCCGTCGGCACCGGGCCGGAACACCGGGCTCGGAACGCCGACCGCCCCGCTCATGCCCGGCGCCATGGCGACCGCGCAGGCACTTGGCGGCGACCGCTCGCTGAGCTCCGGCAACACGGCCAAGCCTCAGGCACGCGGTCACAAGACCCCCAAGTGCGAGCCGGTCAGCTACGTGGAGGGTACGCTCATTCCCGCAAGCGCCACCTGCGCCAACGACACCACGGCCACCGTCAGCAAGACTGTCAGTACCCGCCACATGCCACTGTGGATCTTCCTGCTGCTAGCCATCATCACCGTGGCGGCCCTAGCAGCAATCAAACGCAACGACGACTTCACCGTCGTCCAGCACCGCGCCGCCGAAACCGAAAGGTAAATCCAACAAGCCATAAACAACCATAACCACCAGCGTTGGTCGGTGACAGCTCGATCAGATCCAAGCCCGCCACCGGCCAATATCGTATCGAGGCGCGTTTACTCCACATACCACTACCTGGGTCAGTAACACATATAAACCGGTATATTCATCGGTTAATCAGACTACAAGCAACAAAATATCTGGATTTTTAAACGAAACACCGTCACACAAACAAAACAATTTAGAATACAATATACTCTAAATGACTGCTTGGGGAGGCAGTAGTAAGCATTCGCGTCCGGCATGGTATCGCCACCGATAGCGCGTAGAGAATCGAAGAAGTTGGAGAAGCATGAAGATCAACACCAAGGCATTGATTGGAGTGGCGGCCGCTGCGGCGATGCTCGCCATGCCCGCTCTATCGCAGGCGGAGGACATCCAGCGCTCGCACCCTGAGACCACGCAGTCCCAGTCCGAGCAAACCGCGCAGCCGTCGCCCGCAGCCGATGACACCAGCCAGGCTCCGGCCACGACGCAAAACGACAAGGCGAGCAACAGCCGGCAAGCCACCGGCAACAACGATTCCAAGTCGGCAGCAAAGCCGTCAACCACAGCTGCGACCAAATCCACGCCCGCCGCGCAAGATGACCCATTCCCTACTAATCAAGCCACAAGCACCGTGGAAGGCACTACCCTAACAGTTAATTCTCCTGTGACAGGCGGCTTCCTCTACAATATGCTTCCCGCCTGGAACAATAACTCAGTCACCAAAGTCGTTTTCACTGGGGGAAAGACATATTTCCCTGAAGATTCCAGCCATATATTCGCTTACCTACCCAATATCACTGAAATCGTCAATTTCGACAAGGTCGACACCAGTCATGTCACCAACATGTGCGATATGTTCAATATCAATCACAAATTGACCAGCTTGGACCTCAGCAGCTTCGACACACACAACGTCACCAATATGGATGGAATGTTTGCAAACTTGTCCAATCTAACCAGCTTAGATCTCAGCAGTTTCAACACTTCCAATGTTGTCAGAATGGATGGGATGTTTTCGGGCTGCGAAAAACTACGTAACCTCAATCTCGGCCAACACTTCCACACCGGTAACGTCACTTATATGTGGAACATGTTTGACCATTGTTCAAATCTGACCAGCCTTAATCTCACCAGTTTCGACACCAGACATGTCTACGAGATGTCTAATATGTTCAAAGATTGTTCCAAGCTGACTTATCTGGACCTCACTAGTTTCGACACCAGAGGTGTTTACAATATGTACGGCATGTTCTGGGGCTGCACATTCACACAGCTGATCCTAGGATTCAATACAAAACTAGACGTTGATACCTGCCTCCAAACACCGGCAGGAACAGGCTATACAGGAAAGTGGATTCAGCTACGCAACAACTTCACCTCATCTCACATTGACCCGACAGTGACGTATACTTCTGATGCCTTGGCCGCCAGAACCCGAACAAACGACGCCGATCGGTACGGCACGTATGTATGGCAACGTCAGGTGACACTGACCATGAAGCCTTCGACTCCGCTTCCTACCAATACGAGAATCGACGGAGACCAGAGCAAAACAACAACCGAGCTCGGCGGCATCGCAGTCGTCCACCTTTATGACGAACAAGACACGCCATTTACCAATTTAAAGGCGCCAGACAGCCAATTCACCCTGCTTAATAAGACCAACGGCAACCAGTCCGACGGCTATAAGTTCGTCGGTTGGACCACAAGCCAAGCCGACATAGGCACTACTGCTACTACACGTCTCTATCAGAAGGGCGACACACTCCAGTTCGATGAGACTTCCAACCTAACCATCTATGAAGTCTGGATACCGAAGAGTTTCGCGAACGGCGGCGAACTGGACGTCACCGACTCCTTGACAAACACGACCAAGCCGATTCCGTCAATCACGCTAGATCCAATCACTCCAACACCCGCTCCGACCCTTGAAGTGATACTCCACCAAATACCCAAGCACGACACCACTCCAGGCACGGATCCTGCGCCGTCACCCAGCCATAACCCGGCTCCGGCACCACGTCCCGGAGCCGGTACTGCGACCTCGCCGCCCATCGTCAACACCACGGTACAGGCTAACGGCAACGACCATAGTCTGAGTACCGGCAACAAGATCAAGCTCAAAGTACGGAGCCACGGCAAGCTCACGTGCGAGCCCGTCAGCTACGTGGAAGGGACGCTGATTCCGGCCAGCACTGCCTGCACCAACGACACCACGGCCACCGTCAGCAAGGTCAGCAGCACGCGCCATATGCCGCTGTGGATCTTCCTGCTTCTGGCAGCCATCACGCTGGCGGCCCTGGCGGCAATCAAGCGCAACGACGAGTTCACCGTCGTCCAGCACCGCGCTCCGGAAACCGCTGAGTAAAGCGAGCCCACGACCGATAACAACGAAAGCGCCGGTTCAGCAGCACAATCAACTGCTGGGCCGGCGCTTTTGCGTTGTCATTCTGTACCATTCCCCCGTCACTGGCCAACGTCGCATCCACCCAATAACCCAGCGCAACTCCGCTGAGCAAGAAATCTCCATAATTAAAAATCCAAATTATTTGCCACTTTGTAAAACATCTGTTAATCTGGCAGTGGGCTTACGGGTCCAGCGAAATGGCGGGGGAGACCCCCGCCACTATTCTTTTGTGGAGGAACGCATGGCCGCGCTCAGCATTTTTATCGACGAATCCGGAGATTTCGGTAGCTACGAGCCGCATAATCCCTATTACGTCATCGCCATGGTATTCCACGACCAAATAAATGACATCAATCAGTACATAGCAGACTTGGAAAAAGCTCTGTTACGCGACAATCTGCGCACAGGCCCCATCCACACCCGGCCTCTTTTACGGGGCGAATATGAGTATAAAGAATTCTCGATATCGGAGCGTCAACGCATGCTATCGCGTTTGTATGTTTTCGCCGGCAAATGCCACCTGCGCTATAAGATGTTCACCTTCGACCGCAAGATCTACCGCTCCCCCGAAAGCCTGGGCAAGGCCATAACCCAGGAATTCAACGATTTTGCGCTGACCAACCAATCGCTTTTCACCGGTTACGACGAAGTGATCGTCTACTACGACGACGGCCAGAACCAGCTCGCCTCAATCGTCTCGCGCCTCGATTCCTTGATTCTGCACATCGACCATCGCCACATCAATCCGCTGAATTACCAGCAGTACCGCCTTGCCCAAGTGGCCGACCTGGCTTGCTGCATGGAACTGTCGCACTTGCGCTACATCCACAACCAAACGACCCGTTCGGAAGAGATCGTCTTCGGCAAGGCCCGCGACTTCAAAAAGAACTATTACCGCAAATTCGCGCGCAAACAGCTATGACCGCAGATATGCCAAATCCCATACTGCGTAAGAAAACAATGAAGGCACCGCGAAATCACGATGCCTTTCGGTGGTGCCCCCCGTGGGACTCGAACCCACAACCCACGACTTAAAAGGACGCTGCTCTAACCATTGAGCCAGAGGGGCAACAACTTTCAATTATATAGCCACTTCTCGATTTGCGTATTCGAGTTTGCGTGTCGCAAATACGGGCGGACAGATTGCGCCATAAACGAGCCGCTGACGACGACTCACCGGCCTAAAATGGCGCAATCAAACAAAGCCGCCATAAATGAGCCACTGGGCGTCGGCGAGCGGCTTGTTTATGGCGTAACCGGAGTATGGGTCCGATGGGTCCGATAGGTCCAATGAAGCATGCGTGGCTGTGCACCATGTGCAGCCGTTAGCTACTGTCGCGGCGATTTGGCCTTGCCGCGACCATGGTGCTTGCCGCGAGCCAGCCAGAGGCCCAGGACGAAGACCACGACACCAAAGAGCAGCGGCATCCAGAGCGCCTGCAGCGGCGAAGTGCCGTGAAGCCGGTGGACGAAGGCGACCTCGCACATGCCGATGAGCCCGAAGGCGGCGACTACCTTGACGATGGTCATGAACCAGTTCGCGCGCCACGCGTGCAGCAGTGTGGGCACCGCGCTGACCATGAGCACGATGTAGCAGATCCGGGCCACCATCGCCCACGCCTCAAGCTGGCCGACGGGCACCAGTATGCCGATCACCATCGCGGCGAGCGCCACCACCGCCGCGCCAATATGCGCCCAACGAAAAACCACCATACCCATCCCATCCTTCAACGAAAGCTCGCCGACTCACCGACTCAGCGACCGGCTTAGCTCAATCCAGCCCAACCTGCACTCGGCGTGACTCAACTCAGCCCAACCTAGCTCGACCCGGCCCAACCTATCCCAATCGGATTCGGCTCAGTCCAACCCAGCCCGTCCTGACTCAGTTTGGCTCAACCCGGCCCAACCTGACTTGGCGTGGCTTGACCAGACTCAAGCCGGCTCGGCTAGCTCTCCCGAATCAGCCCGACTTGGCCCAGCTCGATCCGACTCGATGCAGACCAACCCAGCACATCCTGATCCGGCTCGGCTTAACCCAGCCAAACCTGACCCGGCTTGTCTTAACCCAACCCAATCCAGCTCAGCTCGGTTCAACTTAGCCCAGTCTGATTCGGCATGACTCAATTCGATTCAACTCGAATAGTAACGGGAAAACGGCGGCGCCATCCGTTTTTAGCGACATTTTCACAATATCCGTCGCAAAAGATACCCAGAACCTTATTATCCGATGCGCAACTGCGCGCACCAACGCGCACCCAACCAGTTACGCCATAAACAAGCCACTGACGACGATTCAGCGGCCCAAAAATGGCGAAAATAAACAAAAGCGCCATAAATGAGCCGCTCACCTCAGATCAGTGGCTCATTTATGGCGTAAACGAAGCATCCGTGCGGCTCAGCCTCAGCCGGATGGACCAGCCAGCTGCCAGCGGCTAGTGCATGATGACGGGGAAACCGCCGGTCATCACGAAGCCGAGCACCAGCACGACCACGCCGAGCACGATCGGAATCCAGATGGCCGAGGCGCCCGCGGCCTCGCGCGACTTCCTGGCGAACCCGATCTCGGCGAAGGCGATCATGACGATGGCCAGCACGACCTTCACCACGAGCAGCACCGGGCTGTGCTCCCAGGCGCGTACGATCATCAGCACGCCGCTCAGGATGATGAGGATGTAGCAGACGCGGGCGATCATGGCCCACACCTTGGTGCCCTTCGCGGGCCCCAGCAGCCCCGCCGCCACCGCGACGATCAACACCACTCCAACGATCAGATGCATCCAAGGCCAGACCATGTTCACTCCCAAAAATCGAAATTCAACCAGATATCGCAACCGTCAACAGTCGCCGGCAACCGCCAGCAACCGCCGCACGTTGCGCTATCTCCAATATATAAGCTGCGCCGCGCCGCTTCAACACCGCTCATCCTCGGCGCAACGACCCACCAATCGCGGCGCAACAATCCGCTAACCATTCAGCCAAACAGCCCCGCGCACCAACGCCAATCAATCTACTACACGGCTTCGCACCAATATAGCTAATAACCACCGCCACATACGAAAGGCGGGACACCCACCAGGGGCATCCCGCCATCCAACAATCAGATCCAGTCAAATCCAACTAGGGCTGATTAACTCACAATATTCGCTATTGCTCACTCACCCATGTGAGGCACCACGACGGCGCGCTTGGAGAGCTTGCCGTCGACCAGCTTGTGGTAGGCGTCGAGCGCGTTGTCCATCGAGTAGGTCTCGACCTCGGGGGTGATCAGGCCCTCGCGATAGAGCGCGGCGACCTCGTGCAGCTCGGGCATGGAGCCCCAGTAGACACTCACGAGCTCCTGCTGCCACGGGTTGCTGTACCAGTCGTAGGAAGCCTTGCCGCCGGCGATGCCCACGATGGTGACGCGGGAATCGATGGCGGAAGCGGCCTGCGCGGCGGCGATGGTCGGCGCGATGCCCACGAAGTCGAAGACGGCGTCAACGCCGTGGCCTCCGGTGATCTTGCGGATGTTCTCGACCTCATGCTCATCGCCCTTGACGGTGATGGCGCCCTTCTCCTCGGCCTTGGCCATGGCTTCGGGCTTCATGTCGGTGGCGATGATGGTGGCGCCGGTGATGGCCTTCAGGATCTGAATGGCGATCTGGCCCAGGCCGCCCAGGCCGATGACCAGCGCGTACTTGCCACCGCCCTGCAGGTGGGGCAGCGCGGCCTTGATGGCGTGGTACGGGGTCAGCGCGGCGTCGGCGAGCGGAGCCGCGGCAATCGGGTCGGCGTCGCCCAGCGGCACGAGGTTGCGCGCGGGGACGACCATGTATTCGGCCATGCCGCCGTCGCGACCGAGGCCGATGGCCAGGGACTTGTTGGTGGCCATGTTCTCGCAGTAGTTCTCTTCGCCGGCGACGCAGCGCTTGCAGTGGCCGCAGCCGGTGGGGCCGTAGACCAGGTAGGCATCGCCCTTCTTGAAACCGGTGACGCCGGAGCCGACCTCTTCGACCCAGCCGGAGGTCTCGTGGCCGAGGATGAACGAGGGCTTGGTCTGCGCGCCGGTGACCTCGTCATAGTCGCGGAAGACGGAAACGTCGGAATGGCAGCAGCCAGCGCCGGCAACCTTCAGCAGCACCTCGCCCGGCCCAGGGGTCGGCTTCTCGACATCTTCGAGCGACGGGAACGTCTTGTACTCTTTGAACACAACGGCTTTCATAGCTGTCCTTTCATGTTGCGGATGATAGTCAGGAACTGACCAGCCCACGCAATCGCGCCGAACCTGGCAAATTCACGTACCACATCGTAGCGTTTTCGTTTCCTCATTGGAATCGAAACTGATGTCTTTAATCATACATTTGAATCAAACGATACACAAACGCTGAAAATGGCGAAATATCAACGCTTCGCCAGTTTTGTATGAAATATCACAAAACGGTTTTTTCAGCGAACGGACCGTCATCGGCCGGAACCTGCTGCGCCGGGCAGGTGGCCAGCACGCGCTTCATCGCCGCTTTTTCGGGAGCGGTGACCCACAGGCCATACTTGTGCTTCACACCGATCTGCCGCGCGACGTAATCGCAGCGGTAGCCCTTGTTGGCCGGCAGCCAGGTGGCCGCGTCGCCGTCGCTTTTCTGCTGGTTGCTCGGCCCGTCGACGGCCAGTAGGTTATAGGGGTCATTGGCCATCTGCGTGCGCTGCGCCTCGGTGAGCTGCTGCGCGCCGGTCTGCCAGGCGTTCGACAGCGCGACGACGTGGTCGATCTGCACCGCCGACGAGGTGCGCCGCCCCTGCCTGAAGCTGATGGTCTTGCGCGTGTAGGGGTCGCTGAGCGTGCCCGCCATCACCTTGCAGCCGCGGGTGCCGGGCTTGAGGCGCTTGTCCTTGAGGTCGCGGCCGAGGATGTCGTTGCGGGTGTCGCAGCCGTTGCGGTCCACGTCGGCCCAGGCGCGGCCGAACTTGGCGCGCTTGTAGCCGGTCTTGGGCGCGCGGCCCTTGAGCGGCAGCTCGTCCAGCACGCTCGAGGCGGACTCGCCGTCGCCGTTATCGTTCTGCGCCGCCTGCTGGACCTCGTACGCGGGTTCGGCCTCGGCGGTGTTGGCCGGCGCCCAGTCCGGGGTGAAGGTGAAGAAGACGACCGGCACCATGACCACGGCGGCCAGCAATGCCGCGAGCGCCCTCAACGACCTGCGGCGGAAACGGGTATGGATACGGGAAGAAGCGCGGTTTATGTTGTCGGTGCTGTCGATATTCATGAGGGTCCCAGTCTATACCCGCCCGCGCGCGCATACCTTATAACTAGTACCTTGTTTTCGTCATCCGCCACCAATCGGCGCAAGGCGGACGCCCACAGCCCGTTTTGTCACCGAACCAACCACACACTGTTACGAAACCACACCTTGTGCCTCACCTGACACGCAGCGCCTCGCCGCCGGCCGCCCGCCGAGGCAATCGGCGGCACCCTCCGCCCCATTTCAGCGCGTTCGTCTAACGTGGTAAATATGACGACAATCAAGGAAGTTGCCAAACGCGCAGGAGCGTCAGTCACCGCGGTCTCGATGTCCCTGAACCACCGCGAATCCGGGCATGTGAACAAGGAGCTCGCCGAGCGCATCCGGGCGACGGCGAAATCCATGGGCTACCGCCCCAACCCCCTGGCCAGGTCACTGAGGACCAGCCGCACCAGCACCATCGGCTTCCTCAGCGAGCAGATCGCCACCACCCCCTACGCCGGCGCGATCATCAGCGGCGCGCAGGACGCGGCGAGCGAGCTGGGCTACATGATGCTGCTGGTCAACACCGACGGCGAGACGAACGTGGAGCGAGGCATCGAGGCCCTGAAGCGCTACGAGGTGGACGGATTCCTGTGCGCGAAGGTATACAACCGCCTCACCCGCGTGCCGGAAAGCCTGCTGCGCCGCCCGACCGTGCTGCTTGACGCCATCGACGAGGCGGGCCGAGTGCCCTGCGTCATCCCCGACGAGCGCGGCATCGGCTACGACGCCACCAACCATCTGATCGCCTCCGGGGCCAGGCGCATCGCCTACATCGGCTCCTCCAAAGGCATGCTCGCCGAACGGCCGCGGCGCGAGGGCTACGAGCAGGCCCTGCGCGGCCACGGCATGGAGATCGACCCGGACCTCGAGATCGGCGTGGCCAACAACGGCCCGGCGCTCGAGGCCGTCTCCCGCCTCTTCGACGAACAGCGTCCGGACGCGTTCTTCTGCTTCAACGACGCCCGCACCTGGTACGTCTACGAATGCGCCGCACGGCGCGGGCTGCGCGTCGGCCGCGACAGCTCGGTGGTCGGCGTCGACAACCACCGCGTGCTCGCCGAGACCTTCGACCCGAAGCCCACCACCGTGGAGCTGCCCCACTATGAGATGGGCTACTGGGGCGCGCGCCGCCTCATCTCGATGATCGAGGAGCACCCGCTTGACGAGACCATCGACCCGCACACCCGTGCGCCGATTCCGCCGTTGGACGCCCCGAGCCCGGTGCGCATCCACTGCACGCTGGTCGAGAACGGCTCGGTGATCGGTATGCACTGCGAAGAAAAAGGTGAAGAAGAAGGCGACGCCCCGATACGGTAACGGCGGTACCGACGGCCCAAAACCTCCGAAAATTCCGAAGAAAGACTGGGACCGGTCTGAGGCTCCCGCGAAAGTGAGCTCGCCGCGGCCCCGCAGCGAATCGGCAACAGATCAGAGGCGAGCTGGGAACAGCTCACCCATCTCGCCGACACGCCTTCGGCCCAGGCCACCGAAACGGCATGATACCGCCATTTCACAGCCCGCGGCGCACCGGAAGGCGAGCCATCGGAGCCTCTCGCCCGCCCTGTTTCAAGGTCGCCGAAAACCCCCGCATAACCCCTGCACGGCCTCCGCGAATCCCCCGCGAAATCACAGACGGACAACACCGCGACACGCCTCTGCCGCCACGCCACAGACGATATTCAGCTTGACGTGAATCGTTTCCCGTCCTATATTTTGTCAACATGGCTTCCTTGACCACAACGTGGCGATGGATGATTTCCCGGAAGCCGGTGTGAACGCCACGTGGCAGTGACGCCGAAAAGAAAGGTTAAGCAATGGCAAAAAGAGGTGCCAATACGTACCGCAACCCCTCATATCTTGAGAGCTCCGTCGGTATCTTCATGTTCTTCTGCTCCTGGGGCATCTGGTGGTCCTTCTTCTCCAGATGGCTCACCGACCCGACCAAGGGCTTGGGCATGACTTCCGCCCAGCAGGGCGCCATCTACTCGGTCAACTCGCTGGCGACGCTCATCATCATGTTCGTCTACGGCATCATCCAGGACAGCCTGGTCATCAAGCGCCGCCTAGTCATCGTCGTCTCGGTGATCGCGGCCTGCGTCGGCCCGTTCGCGCAGTTCGTCTACGCGCCCATGCTGACCGCCGGCGGCACCACCAAGTTCATCGGCGTGCTCATCGGCTCCATCGTGCTTTCCGCCGGCTTCATGTCCGGCTGCTCGCTGGTCGAGGCGCTCACCGAGCGCTGCAGCCGCTTCTTCAACTTCAAGTACGGCCAGTCCCGCGCATGGGGCTCCTTCGGCTACGCGCTCGTGGCGCTCATCGCCGGCCACCTGTTCAACATGAACATGATGTACAACTTCTGGCTCGGCTCCGCCTTCGGCGTCGGCATGCTCTGCGTCTACGTCTTCTGGCGTCCAGCCGCCCAGCGTGAGGAAATGAAGAAGGACGCCGATCCGAACGCGCCCCACAGCAACCCGTCCGTCAAGGAAATGGTCTCCGTGCTCGGCATGGGCTCCCTCTGGGCCGTCGTCGTCTTCATCTTCTTCACCTACACCTTCTACACGGTCTTCGACCAGCAGATGTTCCCGAACTACTACGTCAGCCTCTTCCAGACCCAGGCTCAGGGCAATGACTGGTACAGCACCCTCAACGCGGTCCAGGTCTTCTGCGAGTCCGCGATGATGGGCGTGGTCCCGGTGATCATGGACCACATCGGCGTGCGCAACTCGCTGCTGCTCGGCGCCGTGGTGATGTTCCTGCGCATCGGCCTGTGCGGCGTCTTCCACGACCCGGTGATGATCTCCGTGGTCAAGATGTTCCACGCCATCGAGGTCCCGCTCTTCAGCCTGCCGATCTTCCGCTACTTCACGCTGCACTACAACACGAAGCTCTCGGCCACGCTCTACATGGTCGGCTTCCACGTCGCCGCGTCGCTGGGCCAGACCGTCATGTCGACGCCTCTGGGCCTGATGCACGACAAGCTGGGCGACCGCCCCACCTTCTTCACCATCTCGGGCATCGTGCTCGTGGCGCTGATCTACGGCTTCTTCATCATCAAGAAGGACGACCAGCAGGTGGACGGCGATCCGTTCATCCGCATCAAGGACCGCAAGAAGGCCGAAGCGGAAGTCTCCGCCTGACCGGTTTCCTCCCCGTTGTGGAGCCGTGCGCGCGTTGGTATCATAAGCCACGCACGGCTCCGCACCCCAGGCATTTGGCCGACGTCACCTTTCGTGCGCCGGCCACAATTGAAATGAAAGGCATCAATGATGACTACCGAATATCCCGTTTACCATGAGATCCGCGACGAGAACGAGGAGATCGCGAAGGCCGAGGCCGCCATCGACACGCTCGCCATGCAGCGCGACGACCGCTGGTACCCCAAGTTCCACATCGCCTCCGACGGCGGCTGGATCAACGATCCCAACGGCCTGTGCCGCTACAAGGGCCGCTACCACGTCTACTACCAGCTGCACCCCTACGGCACGCAGTGGGGCCCGATGCACTGGGGTCACGTCTCCAGCACCGACATGGTCTCCTGGCGCCGCGAGCCGGTCACCATGGCTCCCAGCCTCGAGGAGGAGGGCCAGGGCGTCTTCTCCGGCTCGGCCATCGTCGACGACGAGGGCAAGCTGCGCTTCTACTACACCGGCGAGCGCTACAACAACGGCGTCGACCGCACCGACGGCCAGTGGCAGGTCCAGATGGCCGCCATCGCCGAGGACGACGACGCCACCAAGCTCAAGAAGCTCGGCATGGTCATCGACTGCCCGCGCGAGAAGGTGAGCGAGCACTTCCGCGACCCGAAGGTCTGGAAGCAGGACGGCGTGTGGACCATGATCCACGGCGTCTCCGACGTCAAGGGCAACGGCCAGCTGTGGCTCTACACCTCCGAGGACATGGTCAACTGGACCTTCCAGTACGTGCTCTTCGAGGACCCGGATCCGGATGTCTTCATGCTCGAGTGCCCCGACTTCTTCCCGCTGAAGGACAAGGACGGCAACACCAAGTGGGTCATCGTCTTCTCCGCGATGGGCGCCAAGCCCAAGGGCTACATGAACCGCAACACCAGCAACGCCGCCTATATGATCGGCACCTGGACCCCGGGCGAGCCCTTCAAGCCCGAGACCGAGCTGCGTCTGCTGGATTGCGGCGCCAACTACTACGCCCCGCAGTCCTTCGAGACCGACGGCCGCCGCATCATGTACGGCTGGATGCGCCCCTTCAACGAGAGCGCGCCGATGCAGCACGACGGCTGGTGCGGACAGATGACCCTGCCCCGCGAGTGCTTCCTGGGCGAGGACGGCGACCTGCACACCGTGCCGGTGCCGGAGGTCGACAACCTGCGCATCAACACCTTCGAGCACACGGTCAAGGCCGTGGAGAACAACGAGGAGAAGCTCGTGCTCGAGGACGCCGAGGCCGTGGAGATCGAGCTCAACATCAACCTCAAGGACACCACCGCCGAGCGCGCGGGCCTCAAGGTCCACGCCACCCCCGACGGCTCCTACACCTACGTGGCCTATGACGCACAGGCCGGCACCGTGGTCGTCGACCGCCAGGCCGCGGCCCGTGGCAACCGTGGCTACCGCGCCGCGGTGCTCACCGCCGACGAGCTGGCCGCCGACGAGCTGCAGCTGCGCGTCTTTGTCGACCGCGGTTCCGTGGAGGTCTACGTCAACGACGGCCTGCACGTGCTGAGCGACTACAGCTACCCGTCCGAGGGCGAGCGCGCCGTGAAGCTCTGCTCCGAGTCCGGCGTCCTCGCCGTCGACTCGCTGACCGTGCACGACATCAAGAGCATCGGCCTGGAGTGAGCCGCCGAGGTCGCTAGGGGCGCTTAGCGCCTTGATATAGCTCGACGAAAGCCCGCCTCGCATCGACATCAATCGGTGCGGAGCGGGCTTTCGTGTATCCGTATGCGGCCGATACAGCCAATGCGGGCCACCCGTTAAAGGCGACGCACAGCCTATGGGGAACACGGCCTATCGAACGCGGGAGCGTCAAGCGAACAGCCTATCGGGCATGCGGTGTATCAGGCGCAAGTCGCATCGGGCACCACGCATTCAGCCTGGCGCGTGGCCGGAGCGTCATATAGCCCAGCACGCATCCACCAACCCTCGCGCGGCAGGCCAGCCACACGGCGACCAAGCCGCGCATACAACCGGCCACGCAGCGACCAAGCCACGTATCCCGCCAGCCACACACGGCAAACGGGCGGGGGCCACGAATCATCTGATCCGTGGCCCCCGCCTGTCCGTTCGCTCCCTAACGGGAGCCCCTGTCAGCGATCGCTGTTCTCGTCGCTACGATGCTGCGCGTAGACGAACCTGTCGCGGTCGGCGTAGCAGTAGTAGCCAATCAGCGCCACCGCGGCCAGCAGCACGATCCACCAGGGGAACGCGGCATGATGCGCGTTGACCGTGACGGTGCTCGACGCGTCCTTGGGCACGCACCGCTCGGCGCTGGGCACCACATAGCCCGCGTCATCGAGCACGTACGCCGAGGTCAGGGTGTAGCCGGGCAGGCACAGCGGCTTCTTGTTGCTCTGGGCCGACTTGGACTTCGCGTGCTTGCCGGCGAGGCTGTCCTTGCCGTTGCCAGCGGCGCCGAGCAATCCGTTCGCGCCGCTCTGGCCGTTGAGGTAGAGCGGGCGTCCGGAGTTGCCGCCAAGGGCACCGGGGCCGTTCGGATTCGACGGCTGGTTAGGCTGGCCGGACTGACCGGGCACCGGGCTCACGGGCGGAGTGATGGGATTCACGCTCCACATCGCACGCACCACCTGTTCACCGGCGGGCACTGCCATCTGGGTGCCGGGATCGCTCATGGCCGAGGCGGGATCGCCGTCGCGCAGCCAGCCGACGTTGGTATAGCCATCGGCATGGAGCTGGGCCGGAAGGGCGACGACCAGTCCGCGCACATCCACGGGCTTCTCGCTGCCATCCACCTTGACGCCCAGCGCATCGACGCCGTGGAGCTGCTGCGGAGCCATCACGCTATCGTCGTAGGGAGCCTTGGGCTTGGTGGCGTCAAGGCCGGCGAAGTGCGCCAGAGAGCTCTGCTCCCAGACGTAAGTCGCCTCCTGCTTGTTGGCGTTGGCATGGTCCATCATCGAGGCCGTGGCGCTGGTGCCGGCCGTGCGGCCGCAGCTGGTCCAGGCCTCGCCATGGGCCGTGTAGGTCGTTCCGTCAACGGTGCACGTCTGCTTGGCGTCGGCCTTGTTGCTGGCCTCGGCCCACTGGCCGGTGTAGGAGCCGGCATCGCGCGTGGACCCACCGGGCTCGGCGCCCGTCACGAAGTACTCGGGGCGCAGCACGGTCTTCGGCCCGACGGTCAGCTGGCGCAGATCGGCGGAGAAGCGCGGCTGGAATCCGGTGTTGGCCGTCGTGTCCCAACCGGTGAGGTCGAGCTCGGCCACATTCGCTTGGCGCAGCGACATCTCGACGCTGACCTTGTCGTTGACCTTCCAGTTCGAGAGGTCCAGCTTCATGCCGTCACTCGAGCCGGCACCGTCGAATGTGCCGTCGAAGCTATCGAGGCTGTGGGCATCCCAATTGGAGAGGTCCAGAGACTTGAGGCTTGAATTGTTGGTGAACACATTCTTGCTCTTACTCACCTTCTGGATATTCCAACCGGACAGATTGATGCTTTCGAGCCCGGTGTCGCCAGAGAACATGTAGTCGATGCCGTGGTCAGAGTGATAGGTCGTAGTGGTGCCTCCGCCATCCGGATGAGTCACCACCACATGGTAGTAATCCGACGTCACGTCTCCCAGGTCCCATCCGCTCAAGTCCAGGGACTTGAGCTTCGGGCAATCCTGGAACATGCTTTGGGTGTTCAAGAAATTGTGGGTATCCCATACCTGTGATCCAGGCTTATGAGCCAGGCTGCCGACGCTGGTCAGGGAAGTATCGCCCTTGAACATCTCCTCGGCGCCCCAGTTCTTGCTTGTCTTCCAGTTGCTGATATCCACGGATTCCAGCTTCGGATCGTTCTCGAACGTTCCACCGGTGTCACCCATATTGCCGGTGTCCCATTTCGAAACGTCCACCGTCGTCAAGTTCGGCATATTCCTGAACATATAGACGCCGCTTGTGAATTGGCTCGTATCCCATCCGGCGACGGGAAGGGTCTTGGCAGCACATCCGTCGAACAAGCCGTATACGGTGACATCTGAGGACTTGCTGAATTGCCACCCTTCGATGGACGACAGATCGACGACATCAGCCGCATTCGACACATCCTGGCCGAAGTTCTGGAACATGTCACTTATATCGCTCATATTGGAGACATTCCAACGCGAGAGATCGAGCGTCGAAAGCTTGCGGCAGTTGGCAAATACATCCGAGGCGTCGCGCACGGAAGCGGTATCCCATTCGGAAACGCCCTCCAAGTTGGTCAGTTTCACACAGCCACTGAACATATAACTCAGACTGGGCGCCTTGGAAGTATCCCACCCGGTAACGTTGATCGAGGTAAGCTGGCTGTTCATGTTCTTCCATGCGTTCGCCAAGCCGCTACCGCTGAAGCCCCGCATAGCCATGGCGAACATGGCGTCCATGTTCTTGGCGTTCTTGGTGTTCCAGGAATGCAGGTCCAGAGCAGTCAACGCCCAATCGTTGACGAACATACTGCTCATGTCTTCCACGTTCGCCACCTGCAACCCTTCGATGCCACCGATGGATTTCAGGTTCTGGTTGTAGGCGAACATCTCGCTGGCATCGGTCACGGCGCTCATGTCAATCTTGTCGACACCGGTCAGCTCGGTAAGCGATTCGGACGATGGCAGTTCATTGGAAATTCCCTTGGCTCCCGCAAACAGCCGATTCATCGTCGTGACATGCGAGGTGTCCCAGGTGCCTATCGCACTGACGTCCTTGATATGGGCGTCCTCGGAGAACATGCGGTCCATGGCCGTCAGGCTGTCCAGCTTGAGATCTTTGGCATCGACGCTCTGCAGATCGTCATCGCCTAAGAACATGCCCGACATAGTCGTTACTTTCCTCAGGTCCCAGTGCGAAAGCGCCGAGATGTCCGAGATCTGCGTCTTCCAGAACATGCCGCTCATATCCGTCACCTTCGAGGTATCCCAGCCTGAGAAGGCCCCTGTACCTGTGATGGACACATTCTCGTTGAACATGTCGTGCATGTTCGTCACATTGCTGGTGTCAAGCTTGCCGATCTGGTTGACGTCGAACACGCCGGGATACTTCACGTCGGCGAACATCTTGGAGCAATCGGCCGGAAGCACCGTATGTTCCGGATCGGTGAAAGTGACCGTGCTGTCCGCAGTGAGAGTCACATCATAAAATGCATGCGAGAGCCACGGAGCGTCTCCCGCCGAACCAACATGCCCGGCACCGATCTCATAGAAATAAACGTCCTTTTCCGGCTCATAGCGGTCGCTTGGCTGCGCCACATCCTTGATCGCGGACGCATCTCCCCATTTAGCGGGCTTTCCCATTTTATATATAGGGGAGATGGTGTCATGCCATCCATCATTGCGGTCAACCCTATATTCGTCCCAGTACAAGCCGATTTCCTTGACCAACCCATGAGGCGAAGAGAATTTCATCTCTCTAATGCCACTCACGGAGTCATTGTCAGTATAATAATTGATGCTCGTCACCGGATCGGTCTGCAGGTAAACGAAATTGTAACTACCCACATACTTTGGACTGACCGAGGTCACCGTGCCGTCGAAGGAACGGTAGGTATAGCTGCCGTCGTTGTGGAGGTCGAGCTGCGAACCATCAGCGATATCGATCTTGAACGCCTTGCCGCCCTGCTGGGTGATCTTGGCGGTCGGCTTCGTGGGCCGCTGGCCGAGCAACGGGCTGTCGCCGGGCTGCGCCTGGGGCGCGCTCTTGGTGGTGGCGGCGTCCTGCTTGGACTGGTTCTTCGCCCCGTCCTTCGCGGCGGGCTTGGCCTCGTCCTTGGCGGTCTTGTCGCCGGCCTTGTTGTCCTTATTATTATTGTTGGCATCCTGCTTCTGCGCTTCGGTTTCCTGCGCAGCGGTGGGCTGCGAAGGCCCCACGTTCTCGTTCGCCGCCGTGGCCGAAACGGTGACGGCCCCGCACAGCATGGCCAATGCGGCGACCGAACCTAAGATCTTGGGGATCTTCTTCCCTGCGGTCATCGTTCTCTCCCTTCATGCCGATTCACGACATAGCTCTGACTCGTTAGTGTATATTTTTGTATCGCATTCGATTCAAATCAAAGCCAAATGGATAAACGGTAGGGAACGCACCCCCAACGGTAGGAATGCCGGCGCGAAATATGAGCATGAAATGGGGATGGCAATCACGGGACGACATGGGCAAACCGACGAGCCCGCGAACCCTCCAATCCCGAATCCGTTCCGCACCCGGCCAAACCGGCCCGGCCCAGGCGCGGCACCATCGTCGCGCCGGTCATCAGGGCACACCCGCGTCAGCCGCGGACGCCCCATCCGCGCACGGGCATGCGAAGAGGCCCGAACATCGTGGAATGGCTTCCTGCGATGCTCGGGCCTCTTGAATGGGATCGGCGGCTCTCACCAACCCATCTTCGCGGCGCCCTCGGGCAGGCTCAGCTTGCCCGCAGCCAATTCGGCCAGGGCCTGGTCGAAGGCCTTGAACGCCTGCTGCAGCTGGTCCTCGGTGATGACGAGCGGCGGCTGGAAGCGCAGGATGTAGCCACGCAGGCTGATGATGATGACACCCAATTCGTAGAGGCGGTACATCAGCTTGGTGGTCGCCTGCTCGTCGCCCTTGCCGGTTTCCGGATCGATGATGTCGATGCCGCCGTCGAGGCCGTAGAAGCGGATGTCGCCGATGAAATCGTACTGCTCGCGCTTCTTCTCGAAGTAGGCCTTGACCACCGGCCCCAGCTTCGCCGAACGCTCGACGAGGTGTTCCTGCTCGACGACGTCCAGCGTGGCGTTCGCGGCCGCCGTGGTGACCGGGTTGCCCGCCGTGGTGTAAGTGACGGCCGGGGAGCCCAGGGAATCCATGATCTCCGCACGCCCGACGACCGCGCTCAGCGGCAGGCCGGAGGCGATCGATTTGCCGACGGTCATCAGGTCGGGTTCGAGGCCGAAGTTCTGAATCGACCACCATTTGCCGGTGCGGCCCATACCCTGGTTGACCTCGTCGATGGCCATCACGATGCCGTGCTCGTGGGCGAATTTCCAGACGAAATCCATGTAGCGCTGCGGCGCCTTGACGATGCCGCCGTCGCCCTGGATCGGCTCGATGACGATCGCGGCCACTTCCTCGGCCGGCAGGTAGGTCTCGAACGGCAGCTTGAAGGCGGCGATCATCCGGTCGACGAACGCATCCTCGCTCTCGTGCGGCAGGCGCGCATGCACGTCGGGATAGGGCACCTTCACCACGCCTGGCAGCATCGGGGCCATCTTGCGGCTCATGTTCAGGCTGACCGACGAAATCGACATCGAGCCGTAGGTGGAGCCGTGGTAGGCGCCCGTATAGCTGACGATGTACTGGCGGCCGGTGTAGGCACGGGCGTACTTGATGATCCCGTCGTTGGCGTCGGAGCCGGAATTGCCCCAGGCGACCTTCACGGGCCCGCTTATCGGCGCCAGCTTGGCGAGGCGCTGCGCCAGCTCGATCTCGGGGCCGCTGGCGAAATAGGCCGGCGTGTATTGAATCAGCTGCGCGGCCTGCCTCTGGATCGCCTCGACGACGTGGGGATGGCAGTGGCCGGTGTTGGTCGCCGACGCGCTGGCCAGCAGGTCGATGTATTCACGGCCGTCGGCATCGGTGAGCAGCGCGCCTTTGGCCTTCTGGATGACGATATCGAAATACTTGATGCGCACCGCGGGCGACAGGACCTCGTCCTCTTGCGCCAATAATGCCTTGTTGTTATCCGACATTGCTCCTCCTTATATATCTTCCCTATCAGTCTTTCCCGTCGGCTTGCCCGTCGGTCTTCCCCGCCAGGGCGGAATGCCTCATGCCGTAGCCGAAATACAGGATCAGGCCGAAGACGAACCATCCGAACGCGCAGATCTTCGCGTCGGCGCTCAGCCCGAGGAACACGATCAGCGAACCGAGGAACGCCAGGGCGGGCATGACGGGGTAGAACGGCATCTTGAAGCCGGGCTCGGCGATGTCCTTGCCCTCGCGCCTGCGCAGGCCGTAGATGCCGAGCGAGACGAACATGAAGGCGATCAGCGTGCCGGCCGAGATCAGCTGGCTCAGGAACGCGAACGGGAAGATGGAGCCGATGATCACCGCGAAGACGGTCAGCGTCACCAAGGCGTTGTTCGGCAGATGCTTGCCGTTGATCTTGCCCAGCTTGCGCGGCAGCAGGCCGTCGCGTCCGAAGGAATAGATCAGGCGGGAGCCGGCCATCATCATGCCGATCAGGGCGGTGAACATGCCCACGCAGGCCACCGCCTGGACGATCGCGGCGATGACGCCGTGGCCGCTGTGGCGCAGGGCCCAGCCCACCGGTTCGGCGTTGTTGGCGTAGAGCGGATAGTGGAACATGCCGACCAGGACCAGCGAGACGGCCGCGAACAGCACGACGCCGATCAGCAGGGAGCCCAGGATGCCGCGGGGCATCGTCTTGGAGGGGTTCTTGGCCTCGGCGGAATTGGAGGCGATGGAGTCAAAGCCGACGTAGGCCAGGAAGATCATCGAGACGCCGGCGTAGATGCCCTGCCAGCCGCCGAAGGCCGTGCCGTCGGCGTTGAGATGGTACTTGGGGATGAAAGGCACGTAGTTCTGCGGCTTGATCGCCGTGCAGCCGACCACGATGAACAGCAGGACGGCCAGCACCTTCAAGACGACCAGAGTGTTCTCGACCCGACTGGTCTGGCTGGCGCCGCGGGAGAGCAGAAGCGCCACGGCGAGGATAGCGATCACGGAGATCAGGTCGATCACGCCCCCATCGGTGCCGAATGGGTTGGCCAGCGCCTTCGGCAACGTCCACCCCAAAGGCTCGATCAGACCGCGGAAATTGGCCGACAGGCCCGAGCCGACGAAGGCCACGGCGATGAAGTACTCCGCCAGCAGCGCCCAGCCGGCGACCCAGCCGAAGAACTCGCCGAAGACGACGTTGATCCAGGAATACGCCGAACCTGCGAACGGCATCGCCGAGGCCATCTCGGCATAGGCGAACGCCACCAGTCCGGCCACCACGCCCGCGGCCACGAAGGAGATGACCACCGCGGGGCCGGCGTGCTGGGCCGCCACCGTTCCGGGCAGCGTGAAGATGGTCGTGGATACGATGGTTCCCAGGCCCAGGGCCAAGAAGTCCCGCACTCGCAGGGTCCGAACCAGGTGGGCATCCTTCTGCTCATAGACGCTGGGATCCTCTTTTCGGAAAATGCGTTCCTTGAAACTCGTCATATTCTTCCTTCAGTCCTGTTTGTTCGAAGCAATCGTGGGGCACGGACCAGATGGTCCATCCCGATAGCGCCAGTTATGCTGTGCGCTTCCCCCCAATTTTTGCTTGTGCACAAAAGATAGTTCATCGTTTCCGTTCCGGGAGCCAACGTTCCGCATCGTGACACAATCGCGCCCGCAGCCCACCACCGGACCGGCGACCGGCGACGTCGAACCGGCGACCGGCGGCCACAAGGTGTTAGCTACATCACAGCGAGACCCCGCGCGTCACGAAACATGACACAGGATGAGAGATTACTATATATAGAAGCATCGCGTTGCCGAACCACTAGATATAGTGCTGGTGTCGCGATAAGCGAGCCGCCCGATGTCAATGGAATACGACACAATGGGCGTCTCGAAACGTAGCGAAAGCAAGGCGCCTGACGACCGGCCGGCACGACGGCCACCGCCAGACGAAGGCAACGCCCCACGACGCCACGGAACCCACATCCGCGGCCGACGGGCACGGCACGAAAAGAAGGAACACAATGACAAACGAGGTCAAACTCGCCGACGACAAGATGATGGCAGACTCGCTGACTCCCCCGCAGTGGTCGACGGCCTTCGCCAAGGGCGCGGACCCGGAGAGCATGCGCATCCGTCCGGTCAACTGGAACAACATCCAGGACGACAAGGACCTCGAGGTCTGGAACCGCCTCATCGCCAACTTCTGGCTGCCCGAGAAGGTGCCGCTCTCGAACGATATCCCCACCTGGCGCTCCATGACCGAGCACGAGCGCACCACCACCGTGCACGTCTTCGCCGGCCTCACCACGCTCGACACCGAGCAGGCCACCGTCGGCGAGCTCGTCCAGATCCCGGACGCGCTCACGGAGCACGAGCAGGCCATCTACACCAACATCGCCTTCATGCAGTCGGTGCACGCCCGCTCCTATTCCTCCATCTTCTCCACCCTCTGCTCCTCCGAGCAGATCGACGAGGCCTACCGCTGGGCCGTGGGCAACGACCTGGTACAGGAGCGCGTGCGCATCGTCATGGAGCAGTACCAGTCCACCGACCCGCTCAAGCGCAAGGTCGCGGCGGTCATGCTCTCCTCGCTGCTGCTCTACGCGGGCTTCTACCTGCCGCTCTACTTCTCCAGCCGCGCCAAGCTGATGAACACCGCGGACATGATCCGCCTCATCCTGCGCGACAAGGCCATCCACGGCTACTACTCCGGCTACAAGTACCAGCGCCACCTCGAGCACCGCACCGCCGCCGACCAGGAGATGCTCAAGAAGTACACCGACGACCTGCTGAGCCAGCTCTACGACCTCGAGGTCAAGTATTCCGACCAGGTCTACGCCGGCTTCGACTTCATCGACGACGTGCAGGCGTTCGTGCGCTACAACGCCAACAAGACCCTGATGAACCTCGGCTACGAGGCCAAGTTCTCCGCCGCCGAGACCAAGGTGAGCCCCGAGATCATCGCCGCGCTCTCGCCGTCCGCCGACGAGAACCACGACTTCTTCTCCGGCTCCGGCTCCTCCTACGTCATCGGCAACGCCGAGGCCACCGACGACGAGGACTGGGACTTCTAGGTTCGTTAAGTCTCAGCACCCCACTCACAAAAGTCGGAGATAGGAACTGGCGTTTGGCGTCATTGCACCACTCACCCTTCCCTATCTCCGACTTTTGTGAGTGGGGTTTGACCTAACTATCGACCTTCCAGCCCCGTCCTCCTGTCACCAACAAGACAATCCCGCTAGTTTTCGTACGTTTTCGACCGCAAAAACGTACGTTTTCTAGCGGGATTGTCTTGTTTCTAGCAGTATTGGCACGTATATACTCGCGCCACCATTCCTACCGTTTGCGCACGATACGACACCGGTCGGCATTTTTTTCATCCATCGGAATCCACATATACCTAAAGTATTAACGTCCGAAAACCGGTGCCTTGGGCATGTGGTGGCCACATCGGCTGGGGTCCTCCGGTATCCGCAAGAGAGAGAAGAAGGACCGATACCGATGAACGGAAAACTCGTTATGGCGATTGGCGCGCTGGCCGCGGCGGCAACGCTGTCGTTCCCCGCGTTCTCCAACGCCGAGGAGATCCAAAGGTCGCACCCGGAGAGCGCCGCACCGACCTCGCAAGCAGCGCCAAAGCCCACGCAGGCAACGCCTAACGAAGGCCAAGTGACACATGGGACGGCGAATGGGCAGCGGCTGAATGCTGCCGCCAATACGACAGCCAAGGACGCGAGCGCCGGCTCGACCGCCGGCAAGCAGACGACCGGCGAAACCGCCACCACGCCGAAGACGACCACGCCCCAGGCGCAAGACAACGACCAAGGCTCCAGCTCCTACACGCGCGGCCCCGGCGTCACCGTCGACCCGAATTACGTCTCCGGAGTCATCACCATCACTGCCCTCCCTGGCGGCGGCACCCTCGACGCCGGCGACTCGAATCTTTGGAAAGGCAGCCTCAGCAGCAACGTCAAGAAGATCGAGTTCAAAGGCGGCATGACCAAACTGCCGGCAAGCTGCTGGGAACTGTTCGCCAGATTGCCCAACCTCACCGAGCTGACCGGTCTGGACCACGTCGACACCAGCGACGTGACGGACATGAGCTTCATGTTCGCCCACGATCCCAAACTCAACACCATCGACCTGCACACCTGGAACACCAGCAACGTCACCACCATGAGCTGCATGTTCCAGGAATCGTTCAAAACCGCCACGGCCCCGGCCAGCCCCAACCTCACCGGGCTCGTGACCAGCACCACCACCGACATCAGCCACATGTTCCAGGACGACACCAACTTGCCCAGCGTCGATGCCAGCAGCTGGAACACCAGCTCAGTGACCTCCATGCTCCAAACGTTCAAGGGCTGCACGAACCTGACCACCGTCAACATCAGCGGCTGGAGCAGCGCCTCCGGCAATGGCACAGGAGGGATGTTCGATGGGTGCACGAACCTGACGAACGTCATCGACACCGGCTTCGACACCAGCAACATCAACACCACGGACGCCATGTTCCGGGGCTGCGAGAACCTGGTCACCCTTGACGTAAGCAACTGGGACGTCGGCAAGGTTCAAAACATGTCATACATGTTCGACGGTTGCTACGAGCTCGCCAACCTCGACGTCAGCGGCTGGACCACCGGCAGCGTGAAGAATATGTTCCGCATGTTCTTCAACGATGAGGAGCTCACCAGCCTTGCCGTCGGAGACTGGGACGTCGGCAACGTCACCAATATGGGTGGTGCGTTCGCTGCCTGCGACAGCCTGGCCAGCCTCAACGTCAGCGGCTGGGACGTGCACAAGGTCCAGGACCTGAGCGGCACGTTCGCCTATGATTCCGCGCTCACCGACCTCGCCGTCAGCGGCTGGCACACCGACGCCCTGACCACCATGTACACCGGCATGATGCCATTTGGCACGTTCGAGCAAGACAGTGGACTAACCAGCCTCGATGTGAGCAAGTGGAACACTTCGGCCGTGACGAACATGGGCCACGCGTTCAAGGACTGCACCGGGCTGACCAAGCTGAACCTGAACGGATGGAACACCTCGGCCGCCTCCATGGCCGACATGCTCGCCGACTGCACCGGCCTCGCCCAGATCTCCGTCGGGCCGGCGACCAAGCTGGCCAGCAACACCAACCTCCCCGCCGCGCCCACCACCGCTCCCCACACCGGCAGCTGGATCCAGCTCGCGATCCCCGGCACGCCGTCCGCAAGTGCTGACGAGACCGCTGCCTACGCCTCGGCCGACCTGCTGACCCGCACCCAGAACATCTCCAGTGACGCGACGGAGCCCGGCACCTACGTGCTGCAGCAGAAGCGCAAGCTGACCCTCAACGCCAACGCGCCCACCGGTACTCAAGCCGACGGCGCCGCCACCCGCGACTCCGACATCCTCGGCGGGGTCGGCACGCAAGTGCCCGCCTACAACGCAGCCGGCAATCTGGTTCAGACCTATCCCACCTTGGGCACGACGTTCGCCATCCCCGCCAACCCGTTCACCCTGAGCGACGACGGCACCGACGCCTCCGCATACCACTTCACGAAGTGGATCGATCCGGCGACCCACGTCGCGCACGATGCTGGCGACACCATGGACTTCCCCGGCAGCGACGTCATCCTCAACGCCCAATGGCTCGACAGAAGCGGCGCACCGGCCCCGGGATCCGACCCCGGCTCGAACCCTGGCCAGCCCGGAACACCTGGCCAGCCAAGTCAGTCCGGCAACAACAACGCCGGCAAGCACGGTGCCAATAACGCCAAGCTGGTCCAGACCGGCGCCACAATCACTCCGATCCTGATGGTTCTCGCAGCAGCCCTTGTGGCCGCCTGTGCCGCAACCGTCACCCTCAGGAAAACAAGGATGACCAAGTAACCACCAACCGAACACCGAAGGAATCCTGTCACTAACAAGACAATCCTGCTAGTTTTCGTATGTTTTCAGCCGCAAAAACGTACGTTTTCTAGCGGGATTGTCTTGTTTCTAGCGCTTTGACGCGCATTACTCGCGCCACCATTCCTACCGTTTGCGCCAGTTATGGCACCGGTCGGCATTTTCCCAGACCATCAGAATCTGTCCATATATACAGTATTTAGTGTCTGACAAATCTATGCCACAAACGCCTAGTGGCAATACGGACCGGGGCACACCGGTTCCCTGGAGAGAAGAAAGGCCGATGTCGATGAACAGGAAACTCACCATTGCGATAGGGACGCTGGCGGCAGCGGCGACACTGTCGTTCCCCGCATTCTCCAACGCCGCGGAAATCCAAAGGTCACATCCGGAAATCACTACCCCGACCTCACAGACGACGTCGGAACCCACACAGGCGACGTCGTCCGAAGGCCAGACCACGGATAAGCACGCGGACACCAACAAGCCGACAGCAAGCAAGACCGACACCAAGTCGAAGCCGGCCACACCCAAGGCACAAGGCGACGAACAGGACGCCAGCTCCTATACGCGCGCAAACTACTCCACCGTCAACACGGACCTGAGCACCGGAATCCTCACCATCACCGCCGCGCAAGGAGGCAGCTCGCTCGACACCGCAAACACAAGTTGGAAAGACGACCCTAGCGTCAAAAAGATCGAATTCAAAGGCGGGACTACCACACTACCGGCCAACTGCGAAAATCTATTTGCACGCGTACCCAATCTCACCACGATAACCGGTTGGGACCATGTCGACGCCAGCGACGTGACGGACATGAAGTTCATGTTCTCTTCCAACCCCAAACTGACCTCCATGGACCTGAGTGGCATGAGCAACACCGGCAGCGTCACCACGATGTATGGGATGTTCCAGAGCGACAAAGAACTGACCAACATCGGCGTCGGCGGACTCGTGAAAAGCAGCACCACGGACATAAGCTCCATGTTTGAAGATTGCTGGAAACTGACCGGCATCGACGCCAGCACCTGGGACACCAGCGGTCTCACCCGCGCGTTCCAGACTTTCGCCGATTGCAAGAGCATGACCAGCGTTAACATCAGCAACTGGAAAACCGGTATGAACGCCAGCTTGAACAACATGTTTTATGACTGCGAGAAGCTCACGACCGTCATCGACGCCAACTTCGACACCAGCAAGGTCAAAAACATGGCAGGAATGTTCTATAGGTGCCTTGAACTCCCCGGCCTTGACGTCAGCGGCTGGAAGACCGGCAACGTCGACGACATGTCCGGCATGTTCTTCACTTGCCCCAAACTGGCCAGCCTCGACGTCAGTGGCTGGAACACCGGCGAGGTCCAAAACATGACAATGATGTTCGGCAACAACATAGAGCTTACCGGCCTCGACGTCAGCGGCTGGCAAGTCGGCAACGTCACCAATCTCGCTCTTGCCTTCTTCAACTGCAAAAAACTGACCGCTCTCGACGTCAGCCAATGGGACACCCACAGCGTCCAGAGCCTGGCCGGCACATTCACGCTCGACAAAGCGCTGACCAATCTCGACGTCAGCGGCTGGGACACCAGTGCCGTCACCAACATGAGCAATCCGTCAGTCGGCCTCCCTAACGGCACGTTCGAGGGCTGCACCGGACTGACCGCTCTTGACGTCAGCGGTTGGGACACCCACGCCGTCACCAACATGAACCGCGCATTCAAGGACTGCACCGGGCTGACCTCGCTCAATTTGACCGGTTGGAACACCTCGGCAGCCACCATGACCGATATGCTCGCCGGCTGCACCAAGCTCGCCCAGATCTCCGTCGGGCCGGCGACCAAGCTGGCCAGCAACGCCAACCTCCCCGCCGCGCCGACCGACGCGACCCACACCGGCAGCTGGATCCAGCTCGCGATTCCCGCGACACCGTCCGCAAGCGTCGACGAGACCGCCACTTATGCCGCCGCCGATCTGCTGACCCGCACCCAAAGCACCTCCGACACCACCGTGCCCGGCACCTACGTGCTCCAGCAGAAGCACACGCTCACCCTGCAGGCCAACGCGCCCACCGGCACCCGGCCCGACACCGCCACGCAGGACTCCGACATTTTGGGCGGGATCGGCACCAACGTCCCGGCCTACAACGCAGCCGGAACCCTGGTAACGACTCATCCAACCCTGGGCACGAAGACCGCCGTCCCCGCCAACCCGTTCACCCTCAGCGACGACGGCACGGACGCCTCCGCTTTCCACTTCACGAAGTGGATCGACCCCGCCACGCACGCCGCGCATGATGCCGGCGACACCATGGACTTCCCCGACGGCGATGTCGTCCTCAACGCCCAATGGGCCGACAGGAGCGGCAATCCGGCTCCGGGATCCGACCCCGGCTCGAACCCCGGCCAGCCCAGTCAGCCAGGTCAGCCCGGCAACAACAACGCCGGCAAGCCCGGCGTTGACAACCCCAAGCTGGTCCAGACCGGCAGCACGGTCCTGCCCGCCATCGCGATGATGACCGTGGCCCTCCTGGCCGCCGGCACCATCACCATCAGGAAAACCAGAATGAACAAGTAACCACAAACCGAACACCGAAGGAATCCCGCTAGTTTTCGTATGTTTTCAGCCGCAAGAACCTACGTTTTCTAGCGGGATTGTCTTGTTTCCAGCGGTATGGGCTCGCAATATCCGAGCCCATCATTCGATTTCCAGACCTCCGACTTTTGCAACCAACGATCGCGCAGCTGCCGCACCATCATGCCCGGAAACAAGCCAATCCACCACTCATCAGACGCCCAATATCAGGATTATCAGAACTCCTATTTCACAATCACCCGAGACTCTATGTCAGGATCGCCCGAAGTTCTACATCACAATCTCCCGAAGTTCTATGTCAGGATTACCCGATAATCTAAGTCATGATTAGCAGAAACTCTATGTCACAATCAGCCGATAACCCACAGCGACTCTCGGCACGGAACGAACGGCGGCACCCATGATCGACAGGATTCTCAGCGCATACGTCAAGAAACTCGCCACTTGGTTCCCGGTGGTGTCGATCACCGGACCTCGCCAAAGCGGCAAGTCCACGCTCATCCAGAACGTATTCAGCGACTATGAATACATCAATCTGGAGAGGCCGGACGTACGCGCCAACGCGCTGAACGATCCGGTCAGCTTCATCGAGAACCGTTCCGACAGGCTCATCATCGACGAAGCGCAATATGCGCCCGACCTGTTTTCGATGATCCAGACGGAGTCGGACCGGCGCGGCACCACAGGCCAATACATCCTCTCCGGCTCCCAGAATTTCCTGATGCTGAAGAACGTCAGGCAATCGCTCGCCGGGAGGGCCGGCATCGCACGACTGCTGCCGCTCTCCTACACGGAAGCACAAGGCTCGGCGCAAAAACCTTCCGTGGACGAGTTCATGCTGCGCGGCGGCTACCCGCGCCCGTACGACGTCGGCATCGACCTCGACGCCTATTTCGACGCCTACATCAGCAGCTACATCGAACGCGACGTCAAAGACTATCTGGACGTCCGCAACGTCGACGACTTCCGCCGCTTCCTGAGGCTTTGCGCCCTGAACGCCGGCAACCTGACCAACTACACGAACATCGCGAATGACCTGGGAGTGAGCTTCCGGACGGTGAAATCGTGGCTGTCGATTCTAGAATCCAGCTATATCCTGTTCTCGCTGCCCCCGTACTTCAAGAGCGCCGGCAAACGCGTGGTCAAGACGCCGAAACTCTATTTCTACGACACCGGCCTGTTGTGCAACCTCCTGGGCATTCACAGCCTGGAACAACTGCTCGGCCACGATATGTTCGGCGCCGTGTTCGAGAACCTCATCGTCGCGGAGACGGCGAAGCACTATTACAACGAGGGCAAAAAGCCGGAACTCTATTTCTACCGCGATTCCGACAAACAGGAAGTCGATCTGATCGACATGTACGAATCCGCTGCGCCGAAACTGCTGGAGATCAAATCCTCGAGAACCTACCACGACAGACAGGGCAGGACCCTCGCCAAACTCGGCGGCCTGCTGGGCGTGCCCCGCGAACGGTGCGCGGTCATCTACCGCGGGTCCGGGCCGATGCAGCTCGAGCAGTACGCGGTCATCAACGCCACAGAATATCTCGAATTCGACTGCCCAGACGGCACTTTGCCCGGGACCAGGGCGGAAGTCGGACCGGCAGCCTTGTAGGCGCACACTCGCCCTCTTCCCTAACGGCCCGTTCCTACCTCTAACAGACCGATTCTGCACGTTTTAGTACATTTTCATGGCGAAAAATGTAGGTTTTCGGGCAGTATCGATCTGTTAGGGGCAGGAACGGGCCGTTAGGGTCAGGATCAACCAGCTATGGGCAGGAAAGCCGGCAGCAGCCAGCACAACTTATCGCGATCATCACCGAAACCGGTCTGTCCGCCAAAACGGCAGCACGGTCACGCCCTATGCCCCGGAACAAAAAAACGATATTCTTTCCGCACTAAAATGTATGGAAAACTAGAAATTAGTACATTATTAAGCCAAGAGCTTAGTGCTTGTTTCGTCCGCTGACAGCCAATTGCAACACAACCAGCCATTTTCACCGTTATTTTAGAGTTTTTCACCCTGTCAATAACTCTTCGTATGTACAATATTCCTTGTATGGCAAAATCGGGCCCCGAGCACATGCATAGAAGCATTGACGAGGGCTGCCGACACCTCCGAAGAGAAAAGGACAGACCGATACCCATGAACAAGAAACTCACCATCGCCGTCGGTGTGCTCGCCGCGGCGGCGACGCTGTCGATGCCTGCGTTCTCCAACGCCGTGGAAATCAACGAGTCGCATCCGGAAACCACCTCAACCACACAAGTCGCGCCAAGCAACGGCCAGACGGCACACAAGCTCGCCACCAAAGACCAGTCGGAAGCCCCCAAAGCCCCGGCCGCACACAGGAAGGCGGCAGATAACGCCACAACCGAATCGCGCAACGCCGCGCCCCAAACGCAAGAAAGCCAAGACACTCGCTCGTACACGCGCGGAGCCGGCATCACCGTCACCCATGATTCCTCGACCGGAGTCGTCACCATCAAAGCCGATCCGGCCGGCGGCACGTATGATTCCAGCGATCGCTGGAGTGACGACAGCGGCGTGACGAAGATCCAATTCACCGGCGGAACGACCAGGCTGCCCTCGGGTACCTCATATCTGTTCGGCCAAATGCCCAATCTCACCGAAATCACCGGCCTTGACCATGTCGACACGAGCGGCGTCACCGACATGGAGTGGACGTTCGCCGAAGACCCCAAACTGGGCTACCTCGACCTGAGCGGCTGGGACACCAGCAACGTCACCAACATGGCGGCAATGTTCTCAGACTCCGGTTTGACCCACGTCAAGCTCGATGGACTGGTGACCAGCAAAGTCACCGACATGAACGGCATATTCGCCAACTGCCACAAACTGACCAGCCTCGATGCCAGCAGCTGGGACACCAGCGGCGTCACCGACTTGAACGGAGCATTTACCTCCTGTTGGAATCTGGCCAACATCAACATCGACGGTTGGAGCACTGCCGCCAACTGTGACGCAAGCCTCATGTTCTACAATTGCGTAAGCCTCACGAACTTCACTGGCACTGGCTTCGACACCAGCAACGTCATCAATATGATGGGCATGTTCTACCGTTGTCTCAACCTTGCCAACGTCCAAATCAGCAACTGGGACACCAGCAACGTCCAAGACATGAGCTCCATGTTCGGTGACACCGCTCTGACCTCCCTGAACCTGAACGGCTGGAACACCTCTGCTGCCACCATGACCGATATGCTCGCCGACTGCACCGGCCTCGCCCAGATCTCCGTCGGGCCGGCGACCAAGCTGGCCAGCAACGCCAACCTCCCCGCCGCGCCAACCACCGCTCCCCACACCGGCAGCTGGATCCAGCTCGCCATCCCCGCGACGCCGTCCGCCACCGCCGACGAGACCACCACTTATGCCGCCGCCGATCTGCTGACCCGCACCCAAAGCACCTCCGACACCACCGTGCCCGGCACCTACGTGCTCCAGCAGAAGCACACGCTGACCCTGCAAGCCAACGCGCCCACCGGCACCCAGCCCGACGCCGCCACGCAAGCCTCCGACATCTTCGGAGGAGTCGGAACCGACGTACCGGCTTACAACGCAGCCGGAACGCTGCTGAAGACCTACTCGACCCTAGGCACCAAGACCGCCGTCCCGGCCAATCCGTTCACCCTGAGCGACGACGGCGCCGACGCCTCCCAGTACCATTTCACGAAGTGGATCGATCCTACGACCCACGCCGCACACGAGCCTGGCGACACCATGGACTTCCCCGACGGAGACGTCGCCCTCAACGCCCAATGGGCCGACAGGAGCGGCACACCGGCTCCCGGATCCGACCCCGGCTCGACCCCTGGTCAGCCCGGCGACTCCGGCCAACCTGACAACAACAACGCCGGCAAGCCCGGAACCGACAACCCCAAGCTGGTCCAGACTGGCGCCACGGTCCTGCCCATCATCGCGATCATGACCGTAGCCCTCCTGGCTGCCGGCATCATCACAGTCAGGAATACGAAGGCGAAAGCGGCCGAGTAACAACGGGATAACCGAGTAAGGTTCGGGCGAACGCCCGGGCAAACCTCGAGGATTCTCCTAGCCGGAACGTCTCCTTACCGTCATCGCGCCACACGAGCGACGATGACGACAAGGAGACGTTTTCATATCCGTGGCTCTTCCATGGACCAGCCCCAGCCCCGTCCGGCCAATCCCAGCTATCACTCTCCTAGCGCAGCTTCATCCAACCGGCTCCCAACAACGACCGGGGGTTTTCAAAACCGCACTCACAAAAGTCGAAGATAGAACACAGCTTTTGGCGTCATTCCGCCATTGGCATCCTCGTATCTTCGACTTTTGTGAGTGGGTCCCCTCATCGTCCGACTTCTCCTCTAGCCACCCGCGGATAGTTCTTCACCAATCATCTTGGAAAAACAAAACGCCATACAGGTAGGCATGATTTGTAATATAATGCCCTTCGTGCGGCCATCCGGTGAGATGACCAAAGAACCATTGACGCGTAATCATGGCGGAATCAGCCGACCTGGTGCGGGGAACACAAGGGACAAGAAGAACGATGAAGAACATGAAGACATTGGTCGGACTCGTCGCGGCGGCCGCAATGCTCGCCCTGCCGGCGCTCTCCCAAGCCGACGAGATCCAGCGATCGCACCCCGAGGACGCGCAGGTCACCCAGTCGCAGAAACCGACACCCGCCGGCGACAACGCAAAACCGCAGACGAATTCCCATGAGAACAAGCCGAGCAACGGCAGGCAGGCCGCCGGCGGCAAAACCAAGAGCTCCAACCGGCCCACGGATACAGACAAGACGACGATGAAACCGGCAACCAGCCAGAAACCCACCGTCCAGGGCAACCCCGCACCAAGCGGTAACGCCACCGTCACCGTCGATGGCACCACCCTCACCGTTCACTCGCCCGAAGGCGGCTCCGCAATCCTCAACAGAAACGAGCTTTGGAATAAATACGATTCCACCACCGTTCCCATCACCATGAAATTCACCGGGGGAACAACCAGCCTTCCACAGGACTCCTCGGGCCTTTTCAGCAGCATGAATCGCCTCACTTCCATCGAGGGCCTCGACAAAGTCGACACCAGCAACGTCACCAACATGCGCGAAATGTTCGAGGGCGTCGGACTGGCCGAACTCGACCTCAGCCACTTCGACACCAACCATGTCACCGACATGAGCAGCATGTTCCAAAGTTGCGAAAACTTGGCCGAACTCGACCTCAGCAGTCTCGACACCAGCAACGTCACCGACATGAGCAGCATGTTCTGGGGTTGCGGAAGCCTGACCAAACTCGACCTCAGCAGTCTCGACACCAGCAACGTCACCGACATGAGCTGGATGTGCCGGTCATGCTACAACCTGGTCAGCGTCGACATGAGCGGGCTTGATACCCGAAACGTCCACGGCATGGCCTTCATGTTCATGGAATGCTACAAGCTGGCCAGTGTCGACATGAGCGGACTGGACAACAGCAACGCCAGCAGCTACGTAACCGGGATATTCACCCAATGCCGGAGTCTGAAACAACTCCGAATAGGAGCAAAGACAAACCTGTGGACCCTCTACGACGCACAGCTTTCTCCGGACGACAACTACACGGGCCTGTGGATTCAACTACCGGAACCCGGGACCCAGTCCGCGGACGTGAACCCCGACACCACCTACACCGGCGAGGCACTGGCTGACCGGACGACGACCAGCTCACCGGACAAGGCAGGCACCTATGTGCGGCAACAAAGGCTGACGCTGAAACCGTCGAGCACGCTGCCTTCCGGAACCAGCGTCACCGATCCGAGCGGCAAGACCATGCTGGGCGGCGTGGCCACGATCAAGGACGCCGACGGGCATGACACCTTGCTCACCAGCTTCAAGGCGCCGGGCAGCAAGTACACGCTGGCTGGCGGGGACGCCGGCCAATATCGGTTCGCCGGATGGTCCGAGCGCGACAACGCCGCAACAGCCGACTTCCACGAGGGCGACGACATCGACGCCGACACGGTACCTGGGCGTATCCTCTACCAGATCTGGACGAAGAGCTTGCCAGTTCCGATGCCATCGCCTAGTCCGTCACCGACACCCGGCCCCTCACTGACACCAACGCCGAACCCGTCCACCAGCCAGAATCCAAATCCGGGTATGCCGTCGGCTCCGACCGCTCCATCGAACCCGGGCCGGAACGCTGGGCTCGGGAGTCCGGCCTCGCCGCTCATGCTCGGAGCCGCAACGACCGCACAGGCAATGACCGGCGGCGACCACACCGACCACACCATCGGCGGCAACACGGCCAAGCCCCAGGCACGCGGCCACAAGTCACTCAAGTGCGAGCCCGTCAGCTACATCGAGGGCACGCTGGTCCCAGCCAGCAACATCTGCGCCGGCGACACCACCGCCACCGTCGGCAAAGCCGGTAACACTCGTCAGATGCCGCTGTGGATCTTCCTGCTGATTGCCGCCATCACCGTGGCGGCCCTCGTATCGATCAAGCGCAATGACGACTTCACCGTCGTCCAACACCGCGCCGCCGACACCACCAAGTAAGGCGAGCGCACCACCGATAGCGCTAAGGTGTCGGTCCAGCAGTGAAACCATCCGCTGGACCGGCATCTTTTCTATAACAAATCCGCACACGCAACAGGTCCAATCACCAGTGCGTCACCTTCTCCGCACCCAATACGCTCCCGTAGCCTCACCACAAAAATTGTTAATTATAATTCACAACCTGTCAGTGAAATCGCAAAATGAGCATTATAAGTCACAATTTCATCTATGGCAGCCGACCGTACGGAAATATCATAAGCAAGCCATCGCATACATAGATAGCACATAGAATACTTACATTGTATTTGAATAGTTATCTCTTATATATAAAATATACATATCGTCGAGCAAAGGAAATCATTATGGCAACCACCACCGTCAGCTTCAGGACCGACAAGGACGTCAAGGACCAGGCCAAGGAGCTCTTCGCCTCGCTGGGCATGGACCTCTCCACCGCCATCAACGTCTTCCTGCGCCAGTCGATCCGCGACAACGCCATACCGTTCCGCATCACCGGCGACGATGCCAGCGCTCGGGCACGTTACGAAGCCGAACATCACATCGGCAAGGCCTTCGACAGCGTAGACGACCTGATGGGAGACCTCGAAAAGGACTGATTTCGCCACCCCTCAAGGCCAGCAGACACCGACGAATACTCTGTCCCATCGGCGAAAACGTTCTTGTTATGCCATTGGCCGGCGGCAGCTTCGGTGCGATCCGAGCCACCACCGGCCAATGCCAGTAACTGATTTGCTATAACGTCCTATTCATCAACATCCGCACTACGATGCTGCGCCACGGGGGAATCGCTTCTATACCGTATCCCGACCATGACCGCAATGGCAGCGATGGCCAGCAAAAGCAGGATCCACCAAGGCACCTGACGAACATTGTTCGGTTGGACCGTGGCCACGGACCGCTCATCCCGGCAGTTGGATGCCACCGGAATCGTCGTGCCGGAGATATAGCCAGTCGGCATCGCGCACCTGTCCTTATGCCTCTTCACAACCCGTGGGCGTACCGTACGCCCACCGCTGATATGGTCGCTACCAGCCAAAGGCACCGTATTCGCGTTCCCACGTGCCCCTGCACCGGCGGCCCCAGTGCCGGACTGCGACGGCAGGATGGGCGCGGGACTCGAGTTATTGGTAAGCGGCAAATTCACACTGCCCAAATCACCGGCTGCCTTCGGCATCCACATCTCATAAAGAGTCGTATCGCGTGTGACGTTCACTGTGTCACCCTCGTGATAGACCACCATAGGAACCATACCAGCACCCGGCGTAGCGGTGGGCATGGCCGGCCCCGTAGCCGACCAACCAGCAAACTGGTAGCCACTGGCAGGATTATTGTCCGAGTCAAGAAGATCGAACCGACTACCCGGAGCCAAGAGACGGAATGAGCTTGCCGATGCGCCAGAAGGCAGGGCGACAACACCACCCAGGACGGTGGACGTCTTGGGCTGCGCGTCACCTCGAGCATGAAGACCCATAGGCACCGTCGACGCTTCCAACGTCAACGTTCTCTTCTGCTGCCACACATACGTGCCGGCACGATTCGGATCAGTGCTCTGCGTACGGGCCAGGAGCTCGCTGACAGTATAGCCATTATCCTTCGCTACCACAGTGCCATCGGCCGACACCTGCATCTGAGTCCACTTACCGGTATAACCGTCAACCACGGAAGGCGAAGTGGAACACGTGCTTGCACTAACGCCGATATAGCAGGTATACTCAAAAACATCAGATCTCAATTTTGTAGACGCCCCAAGCTTAAGTTGACTGAGCTTGGAGGAGATTCCAGCCAATATACCCCTCATGTCGGTGACATTACTGGTATCGAAATTACTCAAATCAAGCCCCGTCAGACTCCGGCAATCCCAAAACATACCGCTCATATCGGTGACATTACTGGTATCGAAACTACTCAAATCAAGACTCGCCAAACCCAAATCGTAATAGAACATACTGTTCATATCGGTGACATTACTGGTATCGAAACTACTCAAATCAAGACTCGCCAAACCCAAATCGTAATAGAGCATACCGCTCATATCGGTGACATTACTGGTATCGAAATTACTCAAATCAAGACTCGTCAAATTCCTATCGGCACCAATCATATACTGCATATTAGTGACATTACTGGTATCGAAACTACTCAAATCAAGACTCGTCAGACCCGGAAGACTGCCGAACATGTAACCCATATTAGTGACATTACTGGTATCGAAACTACTCAAATCAAGACCCGTCAGACTCTGAGCATTGTAGAACATGGCGTACATGTTGGTAACGTTACTGGTATCAACCTTGTCCAGGCCGGAGATATTGGTCAGCCCTAGATGACTAAACAAGTTGCTGGAGTCCTGCGGAAACTGAGTCGTGCCGCCGGTGAACTTGACTTGCTTAATACGGTAGCTGTAATTTAGCACATTACGGAACGCAGTCTTATCAAGCGTATCGACAGCATCCGGGGAATTGACAATAACAGCACTGCCAGTTGAATCGATGCGAACCGTGGCTTGTCCCGCGACCTGCGCGGATGGATGTAGGTCCTGGGCTGTGGGTTGTGGGACCGCGGACTTGGCCACATCACCCTTCGGCTTGGACGTGTCACCGGCCATAGGTGCAACAGGTTTCTGGCCTTGCGAATCAGCTTGCACCGGGCCGGACTGCTGGCTGACGGCATCCTTTTGCCCGTCTGCCCGCTGCGCCGGATCCTGCACCTGTGCCTGACCGGTGTCCTCAGGATGGGAACGCTGAATCTCATCGGCCTGCGCAAAGGCCGGGACCGCCAGCATCGCCACCGCGGCCAGAACGCCCGCGAGCGCTTTCATCTGCTTCTTCATCGTCTGTCTTATCCCCTTCTTACAGAACTCTCTCCATAAACGAACGAAGCATCCCGACATAGGAATACTCATGAACGTCGTTTTGTGATATGGAAAATTTATCACGAAATGTAATAGAAAAAGTATCGCGTTCTACGCATCTTTCAGCCAAATTCCAAGAGAAATACAGCATCTATCAAAGAGAGCACATCGCCGTTATCGGACCGGATTTCACTCGATTTTCCCGATAAGGAAAACGTTCCACGCTTCATTTCCACAGCGAAACCGAGAATGCCGAAACGGACAAGTTCGCCACCGAAAAACTCTGCGTAGAACGATAACCCCGCATCAATCGCACGGACCAGATCCACGTCCACGATTTCCCGCTGCGGCGATGCCCCCCCCCCGCGAATCAGCCTCCTCTACAGAAAACGTCATTCACTCAGAGCATAATTATTTTTAATATGTCTAGTTTTTTGTTGACATATCGAGCCGCAAAAGCAACCAGCACCACCGAATATCGCCTTCTCTTTTGACAGGAGGTCGACAGTCTCCACCGAACACAGCCAGGCATGCGCGTCAGAAAACTCGACCATGACCTCTCGCCACCCCATCTTGAACGGTGAAAACTCATCCTTGCCATCATCCATACCTTGAACAAATAAACAACGCGAAAAAGATCGCCACGAACGGTGTGACCATCACGGCACGCACCAATCAGGAAATCAAGAATCCGGCACAGAACATATCGAATAACGAGACCCAATACCTTCAACGGTGTCGACGACCTGACAGAGCCCTCGGAAAAGCCTGATTTCGCCGCCCCTCGTCCGCCAGCCCGCACAGCAAACCTCCCGAAATGTGAACCACGCGACATCGTGTTCACCTGACGCACGGCGACCACACCACGGATAACCCGTCCGGCTAGTATGGGAACCATGAGTGAACAAACTTCCTGGGCGAACCCCCTGCGCGACCCGCGAGACCTACGGCTGCCGCGCATCGCGGGCCCCTGTAGCCTCGTGATTTTCGGCGTCACCGGCGACCTGTCGAAAAAGAAACTGCTGCCGGCCATCTACGACCTGGCCAACCGCGGTCTGCTGCCACCGAGCTTCGGGCTGACCGGCTTCGGCCGACGCGACTGGAGCAACGAGCAATTCGCCAACTTCGTGCGCGAGTGCGTGAAGGCCCGCTGCCGCACGCCGTTCCGCGAATCGACCTGGACGAACCTCGCCAAGGGCATGCGCTTCGTCACCGGCACCTTCGACGACAAGGCCGCCTTCGAACGCCTGAGCAAGACGGTGAAGGAACTCGACCGCGACCGCGGCACCCGCGGCAACCACGCCTTCTACATGTCGGTGCCGCCGAGCGCGTTCCCCGTCGTCTCCAAGCAGCTGGCCGACTCCGGGCTCTCCAAGTCCAGCGAGAACGCCTGGCGCCGCGTGATCATCGAGAAGCCGTTCGGCCACAACCTCGAGAGCGCCAAGGAACTCGACCGCGTCGTCTCCGGCGTCTTCGAGCCGAGCTCGGTCTTCCGCATCGACCACTACCTCGGCAAGGAGACCGTACAGAACATCCTGGCGCTGCGCTTCGCCAACTCCATGTTCGAGCCGGTATGGAACTCGAACTACGTCGACCACGTGCAGATCACCATGGCCGAGGACATGGGCATCGGCGGCCGCGCCGGCTACTACGACGGCATCGGCGCCGCGCGCGACGTCATCCAGAACCACCTGCTGCAGCTGATGGCCCTGACCGCAATGGAGGAGCCGGTGAGCTTCGCCGCCGGCGACCTGACGGCCGAGAAGACCAAGGTGCTCTCCGCGGTGCGCCTGCCCGAGGACCTCGCCCACAACACTGCCCGCGGCCAGTACGGCCCTGGCTGGCAGGGCTCCGAGGAGGTCAGCGGATACCTGGGCGAAAAGGGCATCGACCAGTCCAGCACCACCGAGACCTACGCCGCCATCCGCCTTGACGTGGATACGCGCCGTTGGGCCGGAGTGCCGTTCTACCTGCGCACCGGCAAGCGCCTGGCCAAGCGCGTCACCGAGATCGCCATCGTCTTCAAGCGCGCCCCGCACCTGCCCTTCGAGCAGACCGCCGTGCGCGAGCTCGGCAACAACGCCATCGTCATCCGCGTGCAGCCCAACGAGGGCGTCACCATGCGCTTCGGCGCGAAGGTGCCCGGCGCCACCGCGATGGAGGTGCGCGACGTGTCGATGGACTTCAGCTACGGCCGTTCGTTCACCGAGAACTCGCCCGAGGCCTACGAGCGCCTGATCCTCGACGTGCTCCTGGGCGATCCGCCGCTCTTCCCGACCACCAAGGAGGTCGACCTGAGCTGGAAGATCCTCGACCCGATCGAGGAATACTGGGCCACGCTCGGCCAGCCGCAACTCTACCGTTCCGGCACCTGGGGCCCGAAGGAAGCCGACGAGATGCTCGCGCGTGATGGACGCCATTGGAGGATGCCATGATCATCAAAATGCCCGATACCCAGACCAGCGCCATCGCGCGCAAGATCGAGGAGCTGCACCAGAAGCGCGGCGAGGCCGGCAACGACCGCGTGCTCACGCTGATCATCTCCACCGACGAGAAGGAACTCGAGAACGCGCTGAAGATCGCCAACTTCGCGGGGCGCGAGCATCCGTGCCGCGTCATCGCCATCGTGCCCGAGACGCGCGAGACCACCTGCCCGGCGCCCCAACCCGGCGACGCCACAGCCCAGCCCGAGGCCTGCATCGACGTCGACCCCGGAACCGACGAGACCGACCTCGACGCCCAGGTGCGCTTCGGCGCGGACGCCGGCGCCGGCGAGGTCATCATCCTGCGCCCGCGCCACGGCCTGTGCCAGCACACCGACACCCTCGTGATGCCGCTGCTCGTGCCGGACGCCCCGGTGGTCACCTGGTGGCCGACCAATCCGCCCGCCAACCCTTCCAAGGACCCGCTCGGCGCGATGGCCGGCAGCCGAATCACCGACGCGCTGCGTGCGGACGATCCGAAGGGCACCTTCGCCAAGCTGCGCTCCAACTGGAGCCCGAAGGACGTCGACTTCTCGTGGACGCGCGTGACCACCTGGCGCGCGATGCTCGCCACCACCGTCGACCAGCCGCCGCACCTGCCGATCGAAAGCGTCAAGGTGACCGGCCAGCCCAACTACCTGCCGATGAAACTGCTCGCGGCCTGGCTGGCTCTGAAGCTCAACGTGCCGGTGGAGCTGGGCTATGTCACCGGCGCCGAGGCGATCACCGGCGTCTACCTCAAGCGTTCGGACGGCACGATCGCCATGGAGCGCCCGGATTCTCGCGAGGCCGTCATCAGCCAGCCGGGCCAGGCGCCGCAACGCGTGGCCATGCCGCTGCGTTCGCTCGAGGACTGCCTGAGCGAGGAGCTGCGCCGCATCGACCCGGACGAGGTCTACGCCGACGTCATCACCAGGGGCTGGGACCTGCTCGGCTGAGACGGCGGCTGGGCAATAGCGACCCGTGAACCCTGCCCAATCTGTGACCTAGCCCAGCTCATCCTCCCAGTGAAGGAACCGCATCTTAGAGGCATCAAGATGCGGTTCCTTCACTCTTATTAGGTAGCCGGTGAAGAAACAGGTTCCTGACGACGCTCAGATACTGTTTCTTCACCAACAATCAAGTATCGGTGAAGAAACGGGTTTGGGCGGCGCTCAGGTGCGGTTTCCACACAAGTACGCATAGGTACCCCGGCTGCCAGTGAAGAAAACGCACCTAGGCGGCACTCAGGTGCGGTTTCTTCACCGATAGCCGGATGCTGGTGGAGAAAGCGCATCTTGGCCGGGGCTAGATGCGGTTTCTTCACTGGAACTCGGATACACTGGTGCGGAAACAATCTCCTAGTATGTGGTGTAGGGATAGCCCCCATAGATCTGCTCAAAGGAAGAGGATAATGGCGAATCGAACGCTGGAAGTGTACAAGGACGCGGAAACCGTGTCGCAGGCGGCGGCGCAACGCATGCTGCTCGCCATCCTGGACGCGCAGAGCGAACGCGACGAATCCGGCAAGCCCGCCCGAACGCGCTACGACGTGGCGCTGACCGGCGGCACCGACATCCTGCGGGCGATGAGCTATATGACCTCGAACCCGCTCGTCGACGCCATCGACTGGAGCCGCGTGTACTTCTGGTGGGGTGACGACCGCTTCGTGGCCCCCACCGACGAGGAACGCAGCTCGTGGCAGGCCCGGCAACGATTCCTCGGCAAGCTGGTCGCCGACGGACGACTGCCCGAAACCAACATCCACGAGATGGCCACCGACCCGCGCACGCCCGAACAGATTGCCAACGCCAGCGACGAGGAGGACAAGGCGCTGGTCGCAAAGGCCGCGGCCGACTATGAGCGGACGCTCAGGCGCGAACTCGGCGACGAGCCGGTGATGGACCTGCTCGTCCTTGGCATGGGCCCCGACGGTCACTTCGGCTCGCTTTTCCCCGGCCACAGCGGGATCGACATCATCGATCCGGCACACTTGGTCACCGGCGTGACGCATTCGCCCAAGATGCCGCCACTGCGCCTGTCGATGACCGCGCCGATGCTCGGCCGCAGCCGCCGTACCTGGATGCTCACCTGCGGGGCCGGCAAGGCCGACGCCACCGCCGCCGTTTTCGCGCGCCCGGACAACCCTGCCTACCCCGCCAGCTTCGCGACCGGCACCGATGAGTTCGTCTGGATGACCACCCCGGAAACGGTGGCGAAGCTCTAGCGCATACCGGCTGGAACGCGGCCACGGCGCCGACGTTCGGCACCATCGCCGGCGTCCGGAATCGTCTCCGGCACACGACGCCTTCAACCATTCGATACCGTTACCGGCGCTCGGCACGGCCACCAGCACCCAACACTGGTACCATCGCCGCCAACACTCCAATACGATACGAAAAATCCTACCGGAACCAATGATTTCGGTAGGATTTTCTCGTTTCCGGACGCACGCATGAACGTGCGCCCGCAAGCCTTCGCATAAGCCTCAGACGAGACTCACACGAGGCTTAGTCGAACATCAGCACGAACGCTCAGTCGCTCATCTTCTCCTCGGGGCGGTCTTCCTGCGCCCAGAGGGTGTGGAAGGTGCCGGGCTCGTCGACGCGGCCATAGGTGTGGGCGCCGAAGAAGTCACGCTGGGCCTGGATGATCGTGGCGGGCAGGCGCTTGGAACGCAGGCCGTCGTAGTAGGAAAGCGAGGTCGAGAAGACCGGCGCGGGCACGCCGCAGAGCGCGGCCTTGGCCACCACGCGACGCCAGGAATCCTGCGCCTTCTCGACGGCGGTCTTGAAGTACGGCGCGAAGAGCAGCGAGACGTTGGCCGCGCCGGACTCGAACGCGTCGGAGACGACGTTGAGGAACTGAGCGCGGATGATGCAGCCGCCACGCCAGATGCGCGCCACGGCCGCGAGGTCGATCTTCCAGTCGTACTGCTTGGCGCCGTCGCTGATCTCCTCGAAGCCCTGGGCGTAGGAGACGATCTTGGAGGCGTAGAGCGCCTGGCGAATGTCCTCGATGAAGGCCTTGCGCTCGTCGTCGGAGGCGAACTCGAGCTTGCCGCTGGGGCCGGTGAGGTTCTGCTTGGCGGCCTCGTCACGCACCTCGGTCTGGCTGGAGAGGCCACGCGCGAAGACGCCCTCGGCGATGGCGGTGACCGGGGTGCCCGTCTCGAGGGCGGTCTCGACCGTCCAGGTGCCGGTGCCCTTCATGCCCGCGTGGTCGAGAATGACGTCGACCAGCGGCTTGCCGGTCTTCTTGTCCTTCTCATGCAGCAGGTCCGCGGTGATCTCGATCAGGTAGGAGTCGAGCTCGGTCTTGTTCCACTCGGTGAACACATCGCCGATCTCGTCAGGGGTCATGCCCATGCCACGGCGCATCAGGTCGTAGCTTTCGGCGATGAGCTGCATGTCGGCGTACTCGATGCCGTTGTGCACCATCTTGACGAAGTGGCCGGCGCCGTTCTCGCCGATATGCGTGACGCAGGGCTCGCCCTCCGCCTGCGCGGCGATGGTCTTGAGGATGGGGCCGAGGGTCTTCCAGGACTCATCGGTGCCGCCGGGCATCAGGGACGGGCCGTTCAGCGCGCCCTCCTCGCCGCCGGAGACGCCACAGCCCACATAGTGCAGGCCGCGGGCGCGGATGGCCTTCTCGCGGCGGATGGTGTCCTTGAAGTAGGAATTGCCGCCGTCGACGATGATGTCGCCCTCGTCCATCGCATCCGCGAGCGCCTGGATCATGGCGTCGGTCGGGGCCCCGGCCTTGACCAGGATGATGGCCGTACGCGGCTTCTTGAGCGAGGCCACGAACTCGTCAACGGTCTTGGTGGGCACGAACTGGCCTTCGTCGCCATGCTCCTTCATCAGCTTCTCGGTACGCTCGTAGTGACGATTGTACAGAGCCACGGTATTGCCATGATGCGCGAGATTCCGCGCGAGATTCGACCCCATGGCCGCCAGGCCGACAACTCCGATGTTTGCTGTTGCTTCCGCCATTGTTTACCTTTCACATCGACAAACCACGCGCCTGCAATCCGCCCGTTCGCCCCGCGCTTTCGCGCACGGCCGACGGTTTGCCCGCACCCATCCGCAGCATGTGCCACGTTGACGCGGATGGCGCGGCCGAGGCCATCGCGGCCCCAGGCGCATACGTCGCTTCCAGTTTATCCCCACGGTGGCCGACACGCATCAATTATCAGCCCAATGAGACAGTTATATCCGCGCCCTCGCATCCGCTCGACCGGATTCCCGTCACATCGTGTTATCCGCCGCTGCGGACCCCGTGGGCTCGCGGCATCGCGGGCAGGGGCCAAGCCGCGCGAAAACAGGCCTTTCGGCGGGGTTGGCGGAGCTACCGGCATCCCTTCGGAACCGTTCGGGCAGGTCCGCTCCGATCCCCGACCACATGGCGAATGCAACGGAAACGGAAACATGCCCGCTGATACAAATGACGGCAACATATGCCCGAAAAGGCAGGTGTCGCCGTCAATATCGGTCTGGCGTTCGCCGTCGCCTACGTCTCAGTCGGCCATATCTCAGTCACCCAGGCCATATATGGCTGTCCGCGAAACCGTGGCCGCGAACTGGCGCCAATGAGGCAAAGCGATGACGGACGGCCGACAAAACCACGAAACCACGAAACCGCCAACGCGCGGTCAGCGCAGGAACATCGCTCGCAGCGCCTCGACCTCGCTGGCGTCCATGCCGTTGCACAGGCAGTAGCGCTCCACCGAGCCGTACTCCTTCTTGATGCCCGCGAGCACCGTGCGCATCAGCTCCGGCGGCGAGGCGAGCATGGCGGTCTGGGCCGCCGAGATCTGGCCGACGCCGTCACCGTCGCCCACCAGGCCCGCCATGATGGCCTTCTTGAACGCGGCGCCGAGGTTGTCGCCGGACTGGGCGTAGCAGGAGACGACCATGTCGTCGCTGACGCCGAGCAAGCTCATCAGGATGCCGGAGGTGATGCCGGTGCGGTCCTTGCCCGCGGTGCAGTGGATGAGCATCGGGTGACCGTCGTCGGTGAGCAGCTTGCGCAGGATGAGCACAATCTGCTCGGCCGAGCCGAAGACGATGTCGTGGTACATCTCGGCCATGTCGATGCCCTTCGCGGTCATCTCCTTGAGGTCGCCGTCGGCGGAGGGATCGGTTTTCAGCAGCGGCACCCGGTCGACGTGGATGTCGTCGGGCAGGGTGTAGGGCCACTCCTCGATCTCGAGCGGGTCGCGCAGGTCGACGACCTCCTTGACGCCCAGCCGGTGCAGATCGTCGACGCCGTGCTCGCCCAGGAAGTTGAGGCCGGCGGTGCGGAAGAAGAGGCCGTCGCGCACCGTGTGGCCGTCCGCGGTCGGGTAGCCGCCGATGCCGCGCGCGTTGGGCACGCCGTCGATCTCGACGCCAGCGCCATCGCCTTCCGGGCGGTAGTCCAGGTACGCCTCGTCGTCCTTGATGTCCTTCGCCCCGCGTGTATCTTCAGCAGCCATGCCATACCTCTTTCATCGATCGCCCCACGGCGAATACCTAACGAATATGCGTACCAGTCTATCGGGCGACGTTGGGAACTGGCTGGGAACCGTCCGCAGGCTGGCGGCGGACTACGCACACGGCGCATAATCGCGTTTGAGGTAGACTCAACATAACCCGACATGGCCGGCCCGACCACGCCGGATTCCATGTTTTTCGCTGAGGAGGACGCCGATGACCGCCAACAACACGCGCGACGATTGGTGGAAGCAGGCCGTCGTCTACCAGGTCTACCCGCGCAGCTTCAAAGACACCGACGGCGACGGCATCGGCGACATCGCGGGCGTCACCGAGAAGATGCCGTACCTGCAGGCGCTGGGCGTCGACGCGATCTGGCTCTCGCCGTTCTACCCCTCCGAGCTGGCCGACGGCGGCTACGACGTGATCGACTACCGCGACGTGGACCCGCGCCTGGGCACCATGGACGACTTCGACCGGATGGTCGCCGCGGCGCACAAAGCCGGCCTCAAGGTGATCGTCGACATCGTGCCCAACCACACCTCCGACCGCCACCGCTTCTTCCGCGAGGCGCTCGAGGCCGGGCGTGGCTCGGCGGCGCGCGACCGCTATATCTTCCGCGAGGGACGCGGCGAGCATGGCGAGCTGCCGCCCAACGACTGGCAGTCGCTCTTCGGCGGCCCAGCCTGGCAGCGCGTCGACGACGGCCAATGGTATTTCCATATCTTCGCCGCCGAGCAGCCCGACCTCAACTGGAAGAACCCGGACGTGCGCGAGGAGTTCGACCGCACGCTGCGCTTCTGGAGCGACCACGGCACCGACGGGTTCCGCATCGACGTGGCGCACGGGCTGGCCAAGGACTTCGACAGCCGGCCGCTCGGGGAGCTCGGGCGCGAGTACACCGTGCAGGACCAGAGCAACCACGACGGGCGCAACCCCATGTGGGACAGGCCCGAGGTGCACGAGATATACAAGGAATGGCGCGCGATCTTCGACGAATACGACCCGCCGCGCTTCGCGGTCGGCGAGGCCTGGGTGGTGCCGGAGCACCAGCACCTCTACGCCTCGCCTGATGAGCTCGGGCAGGTGTTCAACTTCGAGCTCGCGAAGGCCGACTGGGACGCCGGGCGGATGCGCGCCGCCATCGAGGATGGGTTGGAAAGCGCGGAACGCAGCGGCGGCTCGACCTCGACGTGGGTGATGAACAACCATGACATCCCGCGCAGCGCCACCCGCTACGCGCTGCCGCAAGTGCCCGCGCGCGGCAAGCACCGTATCGCCAAGGACTGGATCCTGCGCGACGGCAAGAGCTATTACGAGGACCGGACGCTGGGCACGCGCCGCGCCCGCGCCGCCGTGCTGATGGAGATGGGACTGCCCGGATCCGTCTACGTCTACCAGGGCGAGGAGCTCGGCCTCTTCGAGGTCGCCGACATCCCCTGGGACCGGCTCGAGGACCCGACCGCCTCGCGCACCAGCCGCAACTTCGCCGACAAGGGCCGCGACGGATGCCGGGTGCCGTTGCCATGGGTCACCTCCGACGAGCCGCAGCCGGCCGATTGGAACATGGACTTCGGGCAGGGCGAGTCCTTCGGTTTCTCACCGGCACGCAAGGCCGAGGGCAGCGCGAGCGCCGACCCGCACCTGCCGCAGCCCCTATGGTTCAAGGATTTCGCGGCCGACCGGGAATCGGCTGACGGCTCCTCGATGCTCAGCCTCTACCGCACGGCGCTGCGCCAACGCGCCAAACTGCTGACCGCCACCGGCGACTACACGAGCTTCGACTGGCTGGGCATGGGCCACGACGTGATCGCCTACACGCGCCCGGCCCTCGACCCCGACGGCTCGCCGGCCACCTTCGCCAGCGTCACCAATTTCGGTTCCGTTCCGGTCGCGCTGCCCAAGGGTTCGGTGCTGCTCGCCTCGGCCGAGCTCGACGCCGACGGCCGGCTCCCCCGGGACGCGAGCGCCTGGCTGCTCCTCGACGAGTGAGCGGCTCAAGCGCCTAAACCGAGCCGCAACCGCCTAGGCGACCAGTCTTTTGACCTCTTGCCTGATGCCGGAATCGTCGAAGGTCCTCTCGTCATAATCCATCTGAAGGGTGAGCCAGAAATCGGCGGTCGTGCCCAACGCGAACCCCAGTCGATGCGCCATGGGCACGGTGATGCTTCGCTTGCCATGCAGGATCTCGCCGACGGCGGTCTCACTGACATGCATGGCATGCGCCAGCTTGTAGGCGCTGATTTTCAGTGGTTCCAAAAACTCCTCGCGCAGGATTTCTCCCGGCGTGCTCACGAATGTGCTAGCGGTGGTAGTCATCGAAATAGACATCACGCGCCTCCTGTTCCCGATCGTCCCAACGGAATACGAGACGATACTGCTGATTGACCCGAATGCTCCAGAACCCATCCAGATCACCACGCAAGCGTTCCAGATGGTTTCCCGGCGGCACCATCAGATCATGCAACGCGCATGCCGCATTGAGCATCTGCAACTTGCGCATCAACGGTCTGGCGAGTCCCATCGGATACCCGCGAGGGTAAACGCCCTCCCTCCAGAAACGCTCGAGTTTTCTTAAATCTATCTCCATGTCACTATACTAACGAGCAGCGTTAGTATACGCAACCCGGAAATCCAGCCTCAGTCGTTCCAGTGCTCGATGACGCGGTCGTTCTTGTAGTAGCCCAGCACCGAATAGTGCGCGGTGTCGAAACGCAGCAGGCGCCCCTCGCGCGGGTCGACGCCCAGCCATTGCGAGGTGACGATGCGCAGGATGTGGGCATGGGCGACGAACAGGACGTTGTGGCCGGCGAGAATCAACGGCTCTACCTTGTCGATGACGCGCCTGGCGCGGGCCGCGGCCTGTTCGACGGTCTCGCCGTCGCCGTTGTGGACGTTGACCGTCCTGCCCTCGTCGATGGTGCAGGTCCAGTCGCCTTTCAGTGAGGCGGGCAGCTTCTCCGGTCCCTCGTCCCACACGCACCACTCGTGGCCCAGCGCGGCGCTGACCTCCTCGCGCCTGTGGCCTTCTGCGGGGCCGTAGTCCCACTCCATCAGGTCGTCGAGTCTCTCGAAATCGGAATAGCCTGCCAGCTGCGCGGTCTCGGCGGCGCGGTGCAGCGGACTGCAGAAGACGTGGCCGTGCCCGAAACCGTTCGGGAATGCCTTGCGCAGCCGGTCGCCGCCGTCCAACGCCTGCCGCCTGCCCTCGACGTTGAGCGGCACATCCGTACGTCCTGTATATTGCCCGGTGACGCTCCACGCCGTCTGCCCATGGCGCAGCAGCACGAGATAGCCGGGATTCGAGGCACCTTCGCCCGAAGTAAGATAATCACTCATGCCATTACTGTAACTCGGGCAGCGGAGCGGAGCGCGCCGAGATGGCACCGCCAGGCGCGAAGAACCGGGCAGCGGCCGGCGCCAGCGCCTATCATGGAGATATGCACGCACGACACAGCAAGACGGCGGTCCGGGAGGCCGAGAAGGCCGAGGCCTCCGCTTTGGCGACCTCGCCCTCCGGCTCCGAGCCCGCATCTCCGTCGGTTTCGCCGTCCGCGACGTCGGCATCGTCAGCCTCTTCGCCCGCGTCAACTGCTTCGGCCTCGGCGGACCGCATCGTCGAGACCCTGCATCGCGTAGACAGGAAAGTGGAAGCCATGCGCCAGAACCGTTTGCAAGACCCGGACACCCTGGGCGACAAGATCTTCAAGTTCGCGTTCCCCACCCTGCTGGGCGCGGTGGCCGGCAAGGCGTTCAAGTCCGTCTGGGACAGCTTGGTCGCCGGCGGGCGTTCGGCGGGCAAGGGACCCAGGTCCGGTGGCGCCGAGGAAGCCGAGCAGCAGGGACTGGTGGCCAGCGTCATCTTCGCCGCGGCCTCGGCGGCGTTCGGCTCGGTGATCTCCACGCTGGGCACGCGCGGCTCCAACGCGCTGGTGACCCGCCGCCGCAACCGCCGCAACGCCAAGTAGGCCATAGCTTCTGCCAGGCGAGGGAGGGCACGCGGCCGACGCCGACTGCCATTCTTTCGGTTGCCCAATCACTGTTTCATCGGCATTCATCCCATTATCCGTTCGTCGTTTATCCACCATCCATGTGGCATCCGCCCGCCGTTTACTTATCTACCCATCCGATATCCGCGCGCCATCCATGCGACGCCACCCAATAGCCATTCGGCATTCCCGCCGTTTATTCATCATCCGGCATCCGTCCATCCATTATCCACACCCCGCATCCATCGCCATAATGTGACCTGGCCCACATAACGTCTCCACGAGCCTCGATTAGCACAAAACGATGAAAAAACAAGTCTTTTTATCCTGTGGTTTCACTGTTAGATTGGCTTTCAACAACGTTGCTTCGGCGATCGGCGCCGAAATCATGCCAGCCAACCGAGGAGAAACCATGTCACTCACATCATCATCGCCACACCGGCTCGGCCACACGCTCGTCCGCGCCACCGCCGCGCTCGTCGCCGTCGCCTCGTTGGGCGCCCTCGCCGCGTGCGGAACGTCGGGCAGCGCCGGCAAGGGCGCGGAGCAGTCGCAGTCCGCGAGCGCCGGCAAATCCGCCAAAACCCAGGGTTTCCCCGTCACCATCAAGCACGTCTACGGCACCACGACCATCAAGTCCAAGCCGACGCGCGTGGCGACCGTGGGCTGGGGCACGCCGGACAACCTCATCGCCCTGGGCGTCACCCCGGTGAGCATCCAGAAGAACACCTTCGGCAAGACCACGCACGGCGGCTTCCTGCCCTGGACCTACTCCGCGCTGCAGAAGGTCGGCGTGAAACCCGCCGACATGCCGCAGCTGCACGACGAGTCCGACGGCGTGGACGTGGAGGCCATCGCCGCCGCCAAGCCCGACCTCATCCTCGGCATGCAGTCCGGGATGACCCGCGGCGAATACCAGAAGCTCAGCGAGATCGCACCGACCGTCGCCTACCAGAAAGTCTCGTGGGGCGACCCGTGGCGCGGCATGATCCGCACGACCGCGCAGGCCCTGGGCGAGCCCGACAAGGGCGACAAGCTCGTCGCCTCGCTCGAGTCGCAGCTCAAGTCCGACGCCGCGCAATACCCGCAGCTGAATGGCAAGACCGGCGCGGTGATGAGCTTCGATGCCTCCAAGCTCTCCAGCTTCAGCGTCTACACCACCACCGACGTGCGCCCGCAGCTGCTGAACGACCTCGGCCTGAAGACCCCGGCCTCCGTGGCCAAGCTCTCGCGCGGCACCACGAAGTTCTACAAGGACGTCTCGGCCGAGAACGCCGACCAGTTCAAGGACGTCGACGTCATCGTCACCTACGGCACGCCCGACTTGCTCGCCGCGATGCAGAAGGACCCGCTGCTCTCCAAGATCCCGGCCGTCAAGCGCGGCTCGGTGGTGGTCGTCGACAACGATTCCGAGATGGCCAACGCACTGGACCCGAGCGCCCTGTCGATCCAGCAGACAGACGCGCAGTACGCCAAGCTGCTGGCCGACGCCGCCGCCAAGGTGCAGTGACCCAGCATCGGTATCCTGCTAGTTTTCGTACGTTTTGGACAGCCAAAACAGCCGAAAACTAGCGGGATTGTCTTGTTTCTAGCAGGACGACCACCAACAGACCCGGCAACGGACCCGACAGCGAGAGGAGGGAAGCACGATGAGTGACCACGCACAGACGTCTGCGCAGCCTGCACATTCGGCTGCCATGCAGCCGGCCGACACTCATGCCCACGGCACGCACAGGCTCGGCACACCGGCACTGTACGCGCTGCTGATCATCGCCCTCCTCGCGCTGTCGCTGCTCTCGGTCATGTTCGGCTCACGCATCGTCACCCCGGCCGACGTGGCACGCGCCCTGACCTCCGACGCCTCCGACATCGCGGCCACGGCGGTGCGCACCCGCCTGCCGCGCACGGTGCTCGGCATCCTCATCGGCGTGGCCCTGGCGCTGGCCGGAGCGCTGATGCAGGGCGTCTCGCGCAACCCGCTGGCCGACCCGTCGCTGCTCGGCCTCAACACCGGCGCCGCGTTCGCCATCGTCCTGTCGATCGCGTTTTTCGATCTTTCCACGCCTGCCGCCTACGTCTGGGTGGCGCTGCTCGGCTCGGCCGTCACGGCGGGCCTGGTCTGGCTCATCGGCTCCATCGGCCATTTCGGCGCCACCCCGCTCAAACTCACCCTCGCCGGCGCGGTGCTGAGCGCCGTGCTCAGTTCGCTGACCAGCGCCGTGCTGCTGCCGCGCACGCAGACCATGGCCACCTATCGCTTCTGGCAGGTCGGCGGCATCTCCGGGGCCCGCTTCGGCCTGATGCTGCCGATCCTGCCGCTGTTGGCCGTGGGGGCCGTCGTCGCGTTCGCCGTGGCCCCCGCGCTCAACGCGTTGGCGCTCGGCGACGAGCTGGCGGCCGGGCTGGGGGCGAGACTCGGGCTTGTCCGCCTCGTGGCATGGACGGGCGCGGTCCTGCTCTGCTCCGGCGCGACGGCGCTGGCCGGTCCGATCGGTTTCGTCGGACTGGTCATCCCGCATGCCGCACGGCTCATCGTCGGTTCGGATTACCGCCGCATCATGCCGCTGAGCGCGTTGCTGGGCCCGGTGCTGCTGCTCGCAGCCGACGTACTCGGTCGCGTCATCACCCGCCCCGCCGACGTGGAGGTCGGCATCGTCACCGCCATCATCGGCGCCCCGGTCTTCCTCGCGCTGATCCGACGTCGCAAAGTAAGCGAGGTGTGACATGGCGAAACCCTCGTCACCATCGTCTTCGGCATCGTCGCCGGTCGCGCACGCGTCCTCGCAATTTCCGGTTCGCAGCATCGCCGACACCACATCGCAGGCCGCCATCACAGCAACGGTTTCCGACGACGAAGCACTCATCGCCATCCGCCTGCGCCGCTCCCGCCGCCGCGAACATCTGCGTTCCGCAGCAGTCACCACGTTGCTCTTGGTCTTGCTGGTCGCGCTTGCCTACGTCGACCTCGCCTTCGGCCACGAGCTCTATTCGTTCTCTGACATCGTCTCGGTCGCCGAGGCCAAGCTCGCCGGCGGCGACCCGGTGCCCGGACTGAGCTTCGTCATCGCCGAGCTGCGAGCGCCACGCGTGGCCGTCGGAGCCTTGTGCGGCCTGGCGTTCGGCCTCGCAGGCGCGACGTTCCAGCACATCCTGCGCAACATCATGGCCAGCCCCGACATCATCGGCATCACCGCCGGCGCCAACACCGCGGCCGCCTTCGGCATCGTCGTCCTCGGCCTTTCCGGCCTGAGGCTCTCGGCCTTCGCCCTGATCGGCGGACTGGCCACGGCCGCCCTGGTCATCGCGTTGGCCTGGGAGGGCGGCACTCCGAGCATCGGCAAGCTCATCCTCATGGGCATCGGACTGGCCGCGGCGCTCAACGCGGTGAGCTCGTGGATCCTCATCCGCGCCGACCAGTGGGACATGCAGTCGGCGCAGCGCTGGCTCACCGGCTCGCTCGCCGACGCCGCATGGCCACAGGTCGCGCCCATCGCCGTGGTCGTCATCGTGGCGGGGCTGGCGTTGACCGCGCTCAACCCGCACGTCGACATGCTGCGTTTCGGCCCGAAGCTGGCCACCGGCCTGGGAGTGCGCGTCGCACGCACGCAGATCGCGGCGATGCTGCTGGCCGTCGTCCTGCTTTCGGCCGCCACCGCCACCAGCGGTCCCATCGCATTCGTCGCCTTCCTCTCCGGCCCCATCGCCGCGCGTCTGGCGGGCCCCGGCAAACCGGCCATCGGCCGCGCGGGAATCGTCGGCGCCTGCCTCGTGTTGGCCTCCGACATCGTCGCACAGCATCTGCCGCAGGCGCATGTGCCGGTCGGCGTGGTCACCAGTCTGATCGGAGGGCCTATTCTGGTGATACTCATGATTCGCATGGCCCGCGGCAAGAAGGTTTGATATGACGACGCTCACCAGTCACGACGCCGACCACCAGCATCTGCCCCACGCCTTCGAGGCCCGGCATATCGCACTGGCCTACGACGGCCACGAGGTCGTGCCGGATTTCTCGCTGACCGTCCCCGCCCATCAGGTCGGTGCCATCATCGGCCCGAACGGCTGCGGCAAGTCCACTGTGCTCAAGGCGTTGGCGCGCCTGCTGAAACCGACGCACGGGTCGGTCATCCTCGACGGCAAATCCATCAACACCCTGCCCACCCGCGAGGTGGCCACCAAGGTCGGACTGCTGCCGCAGAGCCCCACCGCGCCGGAGGGCATCACCATCGCCGACCTCATCACCCGCGGCCGCTACCCCTACCACGGACTGCGCGGCGGCTGGAACACCGACGACGAACAGGCGGTCGCGCACGCGCTCAACGCCACGGGCCTGGCCGGCCTCGCGGACCGCTCGCTCGACGAGGTCTCCGGCGGCCAGCGGCAACGCGCCTGGATCGCCCTGGCGCTGGCCCAGGAGACGGACATCCTGCTGCTCGACGAGCCTACCACCTACCTCGATATCGCCTACCAGATCGAGGTGCTTGACCTGCTGAGCTACCTGAACGCCAGCGAGGGCGTCACCGTGGTGATGGTCTTGCACGACCTGAGCCTCGCCGCGCGCTACGCCGACTGGATGGTCGCCATCGACCACGGCCGGATCGCCGCGCAAGGCACCCCGGGCGAGGTCGTCACCGAATCGCTGCTCCACGACGTGTTCGGCCTCAACGCCAGCGTCACCACCGACCCCGGCACCGGCCTGCCGATCATGGTCCCCGCCGCCACTCACTCGCTCAAGGCCCAGCGCGAGGCATATGCACGGAAGGCATCATGACCGATCATCGGACCAAATCGCAAGAAATGTCAGCCGTCAAGCCGTCATCGGCCAATGAAACGGCGAACACCGCATGCCACATTGTCCGTCACCATGAACCGGCAGACCATTCGGAACCATCCCCCGCAAACGCCACAACTTCGACGGCATCGACATCGGACCCGCAGCAAGAAGATTCCGTGCCCGCCCAAACATCGCCGGACGTTGACGCCGCCAATGACATCAACATCGCCGATGAGACCGCCGAACAATCCGCTGCAGACCTGCCAATGGAACCACCGGCGTTCCAGCCATACCTGGTCAGTGTGGCCCGCAAGCGCCGGCTATCGCCCCACTTCATGCGCATCGTCTTCGCCGGCAGCGAGCTCGGCCACTTCGGCACCGACGGCTATGACCAGCGCATCAAGGTGATGCTGCCGATGACGCTCACCCACCCCGAGACCTGGCATTCCCGGCAACCCTGGGCCGATCCACTACTCTTCGACCCCGCCTCCATCGCGCATGGCGGCTGGTGGGATCAGTGGCGTGCGCTGCCGCCCGGACGCCGCAACGTCTTCCGCACCTACACCGTGCGCGCGGTCGACCAGGCCTCCCGCGAGGTGACCGTCGACTTCGTGCTGCACGACGACGCCGGCCCGGCCGGCACCTTCGCCGCCACCTGCCGACCGGGAGATGCCGCCGTCCTCATCGGCCCCAACGCCCACTCAACGGACTCGGCCCTCGGCATCGATTTCCATCCCGATCGCATGGAACCCGACGGCGAATCCGGCCTTCTTCGCGACCAGTCGCGCACTGCTCCGACCCTGCTCGTCGGTGACGAGACCGCCACACCCGCCATCGCCGCCATCCTCGAAGGCCTTGCGCGCGACTCATGGACGGGCCGTGTCGACGCCTTCATCGAAGTGCCCCGCACCGGCGATTTCCTACGGCTCTCCGGCCCGCAAGGCAGCGCAATCCATTGGGTCGCGCGCGACGACGCCCCACGCGGCGCGCGCCTGCTGACCGCGCTCAGCGCATGGTGCAGCCATACCGCCATCGACAATCCGCACGATTCCGCTGCCGCAGGTGACCCCGCCGGAATCAATGACACCGATACCGTCACCGTCATCACCGGCACCGATACCGCGCATCCCGAAACATCCGAACAGCCTGCGCGCACAATCGACCCAATCAAACGCATATCCAATCAAAACAAACGCATATTCAGCCGCCCGGCTCCGCCCTTCAATCCCGCCACCACGTACTGCTGGCTGGCGGGCGAGGCGACGCTCGTACGCAGCGCCCGCCGGCTCCTGGTCAATGAATTCGCCGTTGCGAAGGCCCATATCTCGTTCATGGGCTACTGGCGCGAGGGCAAGGCCGAGCTCTGAGTACCGAGTCCATCGTCACCTCGCCAGACATACATGAACATGAACATGCACCTGTGCGTGTGAATATACATAACCGTCTCGCAAATGCTCGAAAACCAAGCAAACATAACTAACTAGACGTTCGCGACACCCCGGTCTCATTACCCACAGCGGAAAACCGCGCCGCCTCTTCCACCCCTTGTTGAGAGAATGGAACCATGACAGAACATACCGAAACCGCGCCCGCGCGCGAAGACCTGCGCACCAACGAAACCATCGAGACCCCGCTGAACCGCCGCTCGATCCGCAAGTTCAAGCCCGAGGCCGTCGACAGCCAGACTGTCGCCACGCTCGAAGTGGTGGCGCAGCACGCCGCCTCCAGCCAGTACCTGCAGGACTGGTCCGCCATCCGCGTCGAGGATCCGGCCATCAAGCAGGCCATCGCCGAGATCGGCCACCAAACCTACATCGCCGAGGCTCCGCTGCTCTACATCTTCGTCGCCGACGAGCACCGCAACGCCGCCATCGCCACGCGTAAGGGCGTCGACGTGCACGCCGACGAGTTCACCCTGAACTCCAGCTACCGCTTCTCGCAGGCGCAGAACGACGCCGTGCTCGCCCTGCACGCCATGGAGACGGCCGCCTATTCGCTCGGCCTGGGCTGCGTGATCCTCGGCTCGGTGCTGAACGACCCGCGCAAGCTCATCGCCACGCTGCACCTGCCGGAGTTCACCTACCCGGTGCTGGGCCTCGCCATCGGTAAGCCCGATCAGGCGCCCGCGCTGAAGCCCCGCATGGAGCGCGACGACCAGTTCTTCACCGACTTCTACCCCGCCGACGACGCGCAGCTGCTCCACGGCCTCGACGCCTTCGACGGCACCGTGCACCAGTACTACGACCTGCGCAACACCGACCGCCCCGTCGACGCCTTCAGCGACCAGATCGCCAACAACGCCGTCGACCGCGGCGTCTTCAGCCGCTCCGTCACGCCCGTGGCCGAGGACCAGCATTTCCGCTTCGACCGCTGAGCCGCATCAATACACCGACGCTATACGAATGCCTCCGAAACGCCGAAATTCAAGCGCCTCAGAGGCATTAGCGTATATATGAGGCCGCATCCTCACGCGAACGCGCACTCTCTCCGACTTTCAGCGCGTCAAATCATCCATTCCAATGGCGACGGTACCCCACAACCAATGTCGCCATGCTTACCGAACATCACAAAACGTCCTTTTTCCATTTCCTGATTGTTGTCCTGAACGTTTTGAAAGGTGCAACAGTGTTGATGTGTATGAACTTCCACACCGGCCATACAGCCGTTTTAGTGGCCTCATCCGCCCATCGCCGTTGATGCGTATTGAAAACCTCATCTTCCGACATAGTGTCAATCATGGTAAGAATGTCGGCCACGTTGGCTTCAAGCCTCTCTCTAAGCTCCCGCAATGGCAGCCCCGCATACGTGTCCGTGAACCAACGATACAGGTCGCCCAGCTGATTCCATGCGTATCGGTCGGATGGCGTGCGCACCTGCCGCCCCGCACGCTCGTCGCGCTCCCATTGCAGAAGCAGGGTGGTCCATCCGACTTGGTACGCAAGGTTTTCCGCGGGTGTCCGATCGACATCCTCGCACCGTTTGTCTTTCAACGCCTCCGGGATCTCGTCGAACTCCGCGATGTACTTGCCGTATGCCTTTCGAATTGTGCTTTTCAGGTCCTCTTTGCCTTGATATGTCTGCATTTCCGCGACCTCCGCGTCCGAATTCCGTCAGCGTCCACATGACACCGCGAATCACCAGACAACGCCGTCCAAGTATTATCCCACATCTTAGCCATGTCCACCATCGTTACGCCGCTAGCGCCGCCTCGGTTTGAAGCCACGCTTGCGCGAGCGTGGCTTTCCTTGTCGCGTGGCCTGTGCACCCATGCCACGCAACAGATGTTCCTCTTTGGGATCGTGGTGCGTCAGATGCCATCCGCCGCAGTATTCGCACCGGTAGACCCACAGCTCGGCCCCGCGCTCGATAAGACCCTGCCGGGCGGCGCGCTCGGCCTGGGCCTTGTCGTGGTAGATGATCTTGCGCGAGCTGGCGCAGCGTTTCGGGGTGAAGTAGTGCACACCTCCACCCTACCAACGCGGGCTTACGGCGTCTTATGCCGTTACGACATTCGTCTCGCTTGCTATTCACATGGTATGTAGCCAAATCGACCATCCAGGCTACAAACCCATGATGAAGGAGTTCCTTATCGTGTGTTTGCGGCATGAACAAGACCGAAAGCTACAAACCCATGACAAAGCGTTTCCTCATCATGGGTTTGTAGCTTGGATGCGACCACCAAGGTTCACTTATGAAGCATGAACACCTTACGGCAGGTCGTTGCCGGCGGCCACGTAGAGGTCGTACCATTCCTGCGCGCCCAGCTCCACGTCGGCTCCGGCCATCATCTCATTGAGACGGCTCGGCGTCATCGACCCCAGCAGAACTTGCATGCGCGCGGGGTGCCGCAGGATCCACGCCACGGCGATCGCGTTCTTGGTCACGCCGTGCGCGTCGGCCACGCGCTGCAGGGCCTCGTTGAGCTCGGGGAACTTCGGGTTGTCGATGAACACGCCCTCGAAGAAGCCGTACTGGAAGGGGCTCCACGCCTGGATGGTCATGTGCCGCAGCCGCGAATAGCTGATCAGTCCGCCGTCATGGTCAAGGCTCGGCGCATCGGCCATGTTGACGTGGAACTCCTGCTGCACCATGCCCGTGTGCCCCAGCCCGAACTGCAGCTGGTTGACCTCGAGCTTCTGGTCGAGGGCGCTCTGCAGCATCTCGACCTGCGAGGGATTGACGTTGCTGACGCCGAAATGCCGCACCTTGCCGCTGTTCTGCAGCTCGTTGAATGCCTCGGCCAACCCGTCGAGCTCCACCAGGGTGTCCGGCCGGTGCAGCAGGACGAAGTCCACATAGTCCGTCCCCAGGTTGCGCAGCTCACCGTCGAGCGCGGCGAGCAGGTGGTCCTTGGAGAAGTCGTACCGGGTAATCTTGCCGTCGGTGCCTTTGAAGATGCCGAACTTGGTCTGCACATAGACCGAGCCGCGGTCGACCTTGAGCCCTCGCAGTGCCTGCCCGAACCGACGGCTGCTCTCGCCGCCCTCGTAACTGTCGGCGGTGTCGAAGAAGTTCACGCCGCCGTCCAGGGCCGTCCTGACGACGGTCTCCGCCTCGGCCTCGCTTTTCAAGGCCATTCTCATCACGCCAAGCGCCAGCCGCGAGGCCTTCACGCCCGACGTGCCCAATTCACCGTATCTCATCCATTCCTCCTTGAGCGATGTCTTCAGTCATTTATTCAGTCATTTCCATCATACGGGCCAGCGCCGAGGCGAGCCCACCATACGCCAGCGGCATACCGTCGCAAGCTCCTTCCACAAGCCCGTTCGCCGCTTGCCGCCCCTGCCGTTCTTTGCCCTTTGCGTCTACCGGTTCAGAACACGCTGAAGCACGCTGGCACATACCTGGAGTGCATCGGAGAGCATACGAAACCACAAGCGCATGCGAAAGGGTGCCCACGGCGGTCAACGTCGTGGGCACCCTTGAAGAAAGCCGATTCTTTCCCGGTTACTCATCCATCTCGGGAGCGCGATGCCGGGCGACCATGAAGCCGTCGCCGCGCTTGACGGCCGCCTGACGTGTGTGGGTCTCCCTCTTTCGCGGAAGGACGTATCCGCCGAGGCGCGTGGGGGTCCGGTCGGGGTCCCTCCCGGGACATGCGGGTGTGCGGGGTGTCTCCTGGGTGTGCGAAGGACCCCATGGGAGCCGTAAGGCTCGACCATGGGGTCCTTCCTGGAGTGTGATGCGGCGGCGGGCTACTCT
>NZ_JAQTHW010000003.1 GCF_029433395.1 Bifidobacterium sp. ESL0763
TGCGAAGGACCCCATGGGAGCCGTAAGGCTCGACCATGGGGTCCTTCCTGGAGTGTGATGCGGCGGCGGGCTACTCTCCCACACCCTTCCGGGTGCAGTACCATCGCCGTGCCAGGCCTTAGCTTCCGGGTTCGGAATGGGACCGGGCGTCTCCCCTGGGCTATGGCCGCCGCAAATCTTATGTTATGCGCGATCCCGGGGGACCGTGGGAATGTGGCGGCTCGGGAACCGGAAAGCGGACGCGGATAGATGCATGTATCGCAATGTGTCGTTCCAAGCGCTAGTGTCGCCCTGGACCTTGATCGCAGAAGATGCCTCACGGATCCCACCACGAGGATGGGATTGTGTGATTGCCTTTCGGCCATTAGTACCGGTCAGCTCCACCCCTCGCGGGGCTTCCACGTCCGGCCTATCGACCAGGTGTTCTAACCTGGGGCCTACAGGGGGTCAAAGCCCCCAAGGAATACTGATCTCGGAGCAGGCTTCCCGCTTAGATGCTTTCAGCGGTTATCCCTTCCGAACGTAGCCAACCGGCCGTGCCACTGGCGTGACAACCGGCATACCAGAGGTTCGTCCACCCAGGTCCTCTCGTACTATGGGCAGGTCTCCTCAATATTCCAACGAGCGCAGAGGATAGAGACCAAACTGTCTCACGACGTTCTGAACCCAGCTCGCGTGCCGCTTTAATCGGCGAACGGCCGAACCCTTGGGACCTGCTACAGCCCCAGGATGCGACGAGCCGACATCGAGGTGCCAAACCATCCCGTCGATATGGACTCTTGGGAATGATCAGCCTGTTATCCCCGGGGTACCTTTTATCCGTTGAGCGATGCCGCGCCCGTGCGCCGGCACCGGATCACTATCTCCGACTTTCGTCCCTGCTCGACCCGTCAGTCTCACAGTCAAGCCCGCTTGTGCGATTGCACTCGACACCCGATTGCCAACCGGGCTGAGCGGACCTTTGAGCGCCTCCGTTATCCTTTGGGAGGCAACCGCCCCAGTTAAACTACCCGCCAGGCACTGTCCCTGACAAGGATGACTTGTCGAGGTTAGACACCAGATCCGGACAGAGCGGTATTTCACCTTTCGGCTCAACGATGGCTGGCGCCACCGCATCGAAGCCTCCCGCCTATGCTACACAGTCCGGACCTAATGACAATACCAAGGTATAGTAAAGGTCCCGGGGTCTTTTCGTCCTTCTGCGCTTAACGAGCATCTTTACTCGTACTGCAATTTCGCCGAGCTCCTGGTCGAGACAGTGGGGAAGTCGTTACGCCATTCGTGCAGGTCGGAACTTACCCGACAAGGAATTTCGCTACCTTAGGATGGTTATAGTTACCACCGCCGTTTACCGGGGCTTGAATTCACCGCTGCCCCCACCGAAGTGGGATGACGGATCCTCTTAACCTTCCGGCACCGGGCAGGCGTCAGTGCATATACAGCGGCTTGCGCCTTCGCATGCACCTGTGTTTTTGGTAAACAGTCGCTACCCCCTGGTCTGTGCCACCCACCACAGCTCCGGGCGCGAAGCCCCTCACCACAGTGGGTCTCCCTTATACCGAAGGCACGGGAGTGATTTGCCGAGTTCCTTGACCAGGATTCGCTCGATCGCCTTGGTATTCTCTACCTGACCACCTGTGTCGGTTTGCGGTACGGGCGCCGCAAGCCCTCACGCCGAAGCTTTTCTCGGCGACGGGAACCACCGGATTCGGCCCCAACGGGCCCCACCATCGCGCCTCGCCCTATAGCACCGCGGATTTGCCTACGGTGCGGGCTGCACGCTTGGCCACGGACTACCACCGCCGCGGCCGGCTCTCCCATCGCGTCACTCCTGCGCTGACCTACCGGAAGGTCTGTCCCAACCACACCACGTCCGCCAACCCGAAGGAAGGCATCGGTGGAGCGGGAGGTTAGTACCCGACTTTCGGTCCTGTCGGTCTTGCGCCGGTACGGGAATATCAACCCGTTCATCCATTCGACTACGCCTGTCGGCCTCGCCTTAGGACCCGACTCACCCGGGGACGATGAACGTGGCCCCGGAACCCTTGGTCATCCAGCGGACGGGATCCTCACCCGCCTTTCGCTACTCATGTCTGCATTCTCGCTTCCGCCCGGTCCACGGCCAGCTCACGCTGCCGCTTCGCCCCAGGACGGAACGCTCTCCTACCCAGTAATAATACTGCCGCGTCTTCGGTGGCGTGCTTGAGCCCCGCTACATTGTCGGCGCGGAACCACTAGACCAGTGAGCTGTTACGCACTCTTTCAAGGGTGGCTGCTTCTGAGCCAACCTCCTGGCTGTCTATGCGACTCCACATCCTTTCCCACTTAGCACACGCTTGGGGACCTTAGACGACGGTCTGGGCTGTTTCCCTTTCGACGACGGAGCTTATCCCCCGCCGACTCACTGCCGCGGTAAACCCCACGGGTATTCGGAGTTTGGTTGCTGTCGGTATCCTGTACGGACCCTCAAGCATCCAGTAGCTCTACCCCCCGGGGGCAGTTACGCGACGCTGCACCTAAATGCATTTCGGAGAGAACCAGCTATCACGGAATTTGATTGGCCTTTCACCCCTAGCCCCAAGTCATCCCCCCAGTTTTCAACCTAGGTGGGTGCGGTCCTCCACGCGGTCTTACCCGCGCTTCAACCTGCTCAGGGCTAGATCATCCCGCTTCGGGTCCAGGACAAGCGACTCAAACGCCTTTTAAGACTCGCCTTCGCTACGGCTCCCCCACGACGGGTTAGCCTCGCCACTTGCCACTGACTCGCAGACTCATTTTTCGATAGGCACGCCGTCACCCCACAAGGAGGCTCCGACGGTTCGTAGGCGCATGGTTTCAGAAACTGTTTCATTCCCCTCCCGGGGTGCTTTTCACCTTTCCCTCACGGTACTCGTTCACTATCGGTCAGACAGGTATATTTAGGCTTACCCAACGGTCTGGGCGGATTCACACCGGATTCCACGAGTCCGGTGCTACTTGGGAACACCCATCGGAAGGAAGCGCGGGACCGGCTACGGGGCCATCACCCTCTACGGCCGGGAATTCAATCCCGTTCGCCTCACACGCTTCTTTCTCACTCCCGCCGGCCCCATCGGAGACCGGACAGGATGTCCCACTACACCGGCCGCGCAACGCCCGACGGCTATCACACGCGACCGGTTTGGCCTGATCCGCTTTCGCTCGCCACTACTCACGGAATATCTTTTCCTGCAGGTACTGAGATGTTTCACTTCCCTGCGTACCCCCCGCGCGAACGCGGTGCCAGCCCATGACGGCTGGCGGGTCCCCCCATTCGGAAATCCTCGGATCAAAGCCCTGTCGGCGGCTCCCCGAGGCCTATCGCGGCCCCACACGTCCTTCATCGGTACTGTCTGCCAAGGCATCCACCATACGCCCTTACCAGCAACACACACCCACACAGGCATGCATGCCGCAAGGACCAATGCGAAAAAAATCCTGGACAACACATCATCACACTATAGAATGATCACAAAACGATCGACCAAATCCCCGGATTCAAAAGAATCGGAGACCGGTCTGAAAAATTGCATCTAACAAAACAAGAGTAAAAACTCTTGCTCGCGTCCACTATCCAGTTCTCAAGCCACCACGCACGACCACATCAAGCGCCCCATCCGGGAACGCCATCCATGGAAGGCAACGGAACGCACCCTCAAACGAGGGGGTGGCGATCCGGGAGCCCAAAAGCATGCCCATACCACTCGACTTCAATGATCTCTTCCACACCAGCAGGACCACACGAAGGGAACATCCCAACGCGGTCCGACACCGGATGCCAGACAGCATCCTGAATTCTCCGTAGAAAGGAGGTGATCCAGCCGCACCTTCCGGTACGGCTACCTTGTTACGACTTAGTCCCAATCACGAGTCTCACCTTAGACGGCTCCATCCACAAGGGTTAGGACACCGGCTTCGGGTGCTACCCACTTTCATGACTTGACGGGCGGTGTGTACAAGGCCCGGGAACGCATTCACCGCGGCGTTGCTGATCCGCGATTACTAGCGACTCCGCCTTCATGGAGTCGGGTTGCAGACTCCAATCCGAACTGAGACCGGTTTTAAGGGATCCGCTCCACGTCACCGTGTCGCATCCCGTTGTACCGGCCATTGTAGCATGCGTGAAGCCCTGGACGTAAGGGGCATGATGATCTGACGTCATCCCCACCTTCCTCCGAGTTGACCCCGGCGGTCCCTCGTGAGTTCCCGGCATGACCCGCTGGCAACACGAGGCGAGGGTTGCGCTCGTTGCGGGACTTAACCCAACATCTCACGACACGAGCTGACGACGACCATGCACCACCTGTGAACCGGCCCCGAAGGGAAACCCCATCTCTGAGGCGATCCGGAACATGTCAAGCCCAGGTAAGGTTCTTCGCGTTGCATCGAATTAATCCGCATGCTCCGCCGCTTGTGCGGGCCCCCGTCAATTTCTTTGAGTTTTAGCCTTGCGGCCGTACTCCCCAGGCGGGATGCTTAACGCGTTAGCTCCGACGCGGAACCCGTGGAATGGGCCCCACATCCAGCATCCACCGTTTACGGCGTGGACTACCAGGGTATCTAATCCTGTTCGCTCCCCACGCTTTCGCTCCTCAGCGTCAGTGACGGCCCAGAGACCTGCCTTCGCCATTGGTGTTCTTCCCGATATCTACACATTCCACCGTTACACCGGGAATTCCAGTCTCCCCTACCGCACTCAAGCCCGCCCGTATCCGGCGCAGACCCATCGTTAAGCGATGGGCTTTCACACCAGACGCGACGAACCGCCTACGAGCTCTTTACGCCCAATAAATCCGGATAACGCTTGCGCCCTACGTATTACCGCGGCTGCTGGCACGTAGTTAGCCGGCGCTTATTCGAAGGGTACACTCACTCTCGCTTGCTCCCCAACAAAAGCGGTTTACAACCCGAAGGCCTTCATCCCGCACGCGGCGTCGCTGCATCAGGGTTCCCCCCATTGTGCAATATTCCCCACTGCTGCCTCCCGTAGGAGTCTGGGCCGTATCTCAGTCCCAATGAGGCCGGTCGCCCTCTCAGGCCGGCTACCCGTCGACGCCTTGGTGGGCCGTTGCCCCGCCAACAAGCTGATAGGACGTGACCCCATCCCATGTCGGTAACCCTTTCCCGCGATCACATGTGATCACGCGGAACATCCGGCATTACCACCCGTTTCCAGGAGCTATTCCGGAACATGGGGCAGGTTGGTCACGCATTACTCTCCCGTTCGCCACTCTCACC
>NZ_JAQTHW010000004.1 GCF_029433395.1 Bifidobacterium sp. ESL0763
CCGACACGAATTAAGACCCCTCGGCCACCCGGCAAACCGGGCACGCATCGGACTGGCAATCAAAAAAGCTTAAAAAAGTAGTACAAACACGCTCTTGAGTTCTCAAACCACCACCACACCAACAACTTCAAACAATCTCGAAGATTTGTTGTCGCTGTCAGGCAGCAAGTAGATAACTTACACGAGGTGCCCCATCTGCGCAAGTCCCATTCGAACATTAGGTCAAAATTCGGTGAAATTCCAACGTTCTCTCGGCGTGTTGAAATTGGCCGTAGTAGTACCCGCACGGCCATTTTAGCCTTGCATGGCTCGGCCAGGGACTTGGAAAATAATCCGTTTTCTTTCCCGTCCGGCGTGTCGGTCCGTGGCCTCGCGCCCTATACGCGATCGGGGTCCCCATACGGCGAGAACGCACCTGGATACCAACTGCCCAACGAATCATCGTGGGTTCTACCCCCTGCACATATGAGAGCCACTCTCACCCACCAAGCCGATAATGGACATTATGTTCGCCGCCTCTGTGCCATCCCGACTTACAGCCATGGGGAGACTTCCGCAGGTCAATAGGCGCTCCGTTCCGTGACATGTTTTAGGCCCATTGCGATCCGGCTATAACGAAATCATCAATTGTTCGGTTGCGGTGGCAGGCAATCACCGAATACGGGTGTCGATTTGACAGATTAGGTTTGCACCATAAACTACTTTATAGAAATAACAATCTACAACTTCGTAATAAAAGGAAGGTATCCGTCATGGCTAGGAACAAACTTTCAGACAACGAACAGATCACGGATCCGGCCGACGCCTTGGGTATCGTAAGGGCGCAACGCAAACGGGCGAACCTGGCCAGGAATCAAGGATCCTATGTGCACTTTGGCGTCTGGGGCGCGGCCTGGCTCGTCGGGTATGCGTCCCTTGCCTTCGGAACCACTTCCCTAGACGGCAACGAGACCACTACCAGCGCTTGGTCGTTCCTCGTTTTCGCGATCGTATTGATTTTCGCCTTCGTCGCTTCCTGCATGGTGAATGTGCGCAACGCATCTGGCATCCGCTCCGAAAACCCGATGTTCCACTATTTCAAGCGAATGGGGAAGATGGCCGGTTGGTCGTATCCCCTCGCATTCTTCTTCGGCATGTGCGGTCTTGCGATATTCGCAGGCAAATACGGTCCGGGCAACACCGAGATGTCCGTGCTCTACAACTTCGTGGTGCCGCTGGTACTCGGGCTCATCTACTGGTTCCATGGCGCCATGCACAACAACCTCACACTATCAATCACCGGCTTGTGGATGATGGCATTGAGCTGGAGCACGATTCTGGCAGGAGTTCCCGCGGGATATTGGATCATGGCCCTGCTCGGCGGTGGCGGACTGTTGATCGCCTTCATCGTCGCGTTGGCGTTCGCCCATCACCAGGCAGACGCCACCGTCGCCAACCTGGGAGAGGAATCACGAGCATGAGCAACGAGCGACTCGACCCGATTATCCATGCCCCTTCGCGACTGCGAATCATGACCACTCTTACCAGTCTGCACGATGACGAAGCCATGTCATTCACCAAACTCAAAAAGCTGCTGGGCATGACCAATGGGAACCTTTCGGTTCATCTCACCAAGCTGGAAAACGCCGGTTACGTGAACATCGAAAAGACGTTCGAGGGCAGAAAGCCGGCCACCTATATAGCGGCGACCCCTCAGGGACGCCAGGCTTTTGAGGACTATCTGTCAAATCTTCAACAATTGTTGAGTCCCGTTACCGGAAAGCCGGAAGCGGATAAGGGCTTGCGGGCATAGCCGAACTGACACCATCCCAATCAGTAAATCGGGAGTTACACCTCTTTGACGGAGAGAGGAGGATGATGCCGCTTTCTCCAACGAGCGCAACGATGTGTCTCGATCAAAAGGCAAAACAATACGAATATTCACCTCTGAGAATCCGGCCACTCCCATCCGTTTCTATTCGTAGTGGCTCCAGGCAGCGTATATCGTTACGGTCCTCGCCTCATCGTCAATCTCATAGACCACACGATGCTGGCTGTTGATCCTTCTGGAATAGAGGCCGCGGCTGGTAGGTTGCAGTTTCTCGAACGATTGGGTCGGCCGGTATGGATCTGACTTCAGATCAGCGATGATCTGCATGAACGAACCCTTGAGGTTCGACCGTTTCAGCTTCTTTAGGTCTGGTTTCGCCGAGTTCTTGATGACAACCCGATACATCAGAGCTTGTCCCAATCGACGTCATCGATGTCGGTGGTGCCGCTGTCATCCGCCCTGCGCCTCTCCACCATCGCCAGAGTTCCGTTGTTCTCCAGGTACAGCGTCTCCATGATCGAATTCCAGTCTGCGCGATTGACCAGTACCGCTTCCTCGCTTTTGTCGCCACGGGCCGGCGAAATGACCACGGGCTTGCGCTGGACATTGACGTCCTTAAGAATCTGATAGAGGTTTTTCCTGGCCGCTGTCGGTGTATACGTGTCCATATTCCCCACCTGAAATAAGTCTTGTTCCACTAACGTACGTTATACGCGTACGTTTTATAGAAAGTCTACCAGATCCGTTACGAGCACAGAAAGATGAAGCTCATTGCGAAATCCATACCATCGAGATGGAATATTAAGGTTTTTTTAAGAATCATTTTCGACATCCCACAACACCGTCTACATCACCCACCTGCCTCCAAGCCTCTACTATGAAACACTGAAAGCTACAAGAGCCTCTCCATGACAATCTCACCTTCATCAATCTCACCAGTAGCGGTGAAACCCGCCTTGGCATATACGTGTTCGGCCATTGCATTGCCGGGTACATAACTCAGCCTCAACCTGACTTGGCCAGCGGCTTGCGCACGTTGCCCCAGTAGCTCTATCGCCCGGGAACCATAGCCATGGTTCACATATACTTCGGGTATCAATATCCGCCAGATATCGCAGACTCTTTGGCTTCGATCGTCATGGGTCATCACAAAACCGACCAAGACGTCGTCGTCATAGATCGCTAAAGGATGCACTGTGTGGTCGTTGCGGTAAAGCCACGCCTCCGCGAGAGAAACGCTGTTGGGCGCCACATAGTCCTCGCCTGCAGGACGTCGCATGGCCAGAACCTGGTAGAAGTTCGATTCGTCGATATCCCTCAGCCGCACTGTCATGACTCAATAGTATCGAAACCCTACAACGAGGCCAAGGCCGATTGCGTGATCAATAGGATAATTGTTGTTCCGGGTTGTGCGGGGTGTCTCCTGGGTATGCGAAGGACCCCATGGGAGCCGTAAGGCTCGACCATGGGGTCCTTCCTGGAGTGTGATGCGGCGGCGGGCTACTCT